>CAVSXR010000017.1:0-206020 GCA_963731885.1 uncultured Acidimicrobiaceae bacterium
CACCGCCGATGTGTTCGGCACCTCCAGCCTGCTCGCCTTCTTCCTGATGCTCGCGGTGACACCCATCCGCACGGTGACCGGATGGCGGTGGCACAGCGTGCTGCGTCGCGACTACGGCATCGGGATGTTCGCCATGGCCCTGGCCGACCTCGTCCTCGCGGCCATCACGACCGGGGACACGTTTCCCGGAGGGCTGCTCAGCCGGGTCGCGGGGCGGGCGCTGCTGGCAGCCGGCACCGCCGCGGTGCTGCTGTCGGTACCGCTGGTGGTCACCGCGAACCGGCGGGCCCAGCGTTGGCTCGGCCCGCACTGGAAACGGCTCCACCGGGTCACCTACCTGGTCTGGGGCCTGATCCTGCTCCACCTGCTGCTGCTGTTCGGACGGCGGACGTTCTTCCTCGACGCCGTGGCCATGACCGTCCCCCTGGTCGTCCTGCGGCTCCCGTCCGTGCGCCACTGGTGGGTGGCCACTCGCCACGCCGGAACCCGGCGGGCGACCCGGGTCACGGCATCGGTGCTGCTCGCCGGCATCTACCTCGCCGGCGTCGTTCCGTTCGTGCGCGAGCTCGCCCTCGTCGGGCCGGCCGCCCTCTCCGGACACCCGATCATTGACTGACACGACCCCCACCTCCGCGACTCCCGCCACCGCGACGCCCGCCTCGGGCCGCCAACTCGACCGACGCCGTGCCCGAGCCCGTCGGGGCATGACCGTCGTGACCGCACTGTGTCTCGTGCTCGTCCTCGCGGTCACGGGACAGCAACTCGGCCACAACGGGTGGGAGCTCTTCGTCTCCCGTCCCGACGGCATCGGCGCCAGCGAGTCCGATGACCAACCCGACGCCGTGCTCGGGACCGCCGACGAGGTGGCGGCCACCCCTCCGGCGGCGACCGATGCGCCGCCCGGACGAACCTCTGCCGACGAGCCACCTCGTCGACCCCGCCAGCGCCCGCGCGGACGAATCGGAGAAAGCGGTCACCGGCCATCACGACCGCCTCGTCGCACCTAGGGTCCGACCCTCCATCGGCGATCGAGAAGCGGGTTCAGCAGTGGCATTCGACTTCAAGGCTTTCGAGAAGGTCCTCCTCACGGACAACAAGAAGTACGAGCGGGTCAAGAAGAGCGACCTCCACGACCTGGTCGAACTGCTCGCCTCGGGGTCCCCGAAGGCGTCCGCGGTCGAGAAGGAGATGAAGAAGGTCAAGGCCGACAAGTGGAAGAAGTACGGCCGCACCCGCTCGTACCTCCTCCAGGCCTTCCCCGAGCTGTCGCCCAAGCTGGTGAACTTCAAGACCAAGTCGCTGACCAAGGGCTCCGCCGGCGCCATCGTCCACGTCCTGACGTGGGAGAGCGATTCGGGTGACCTCGACGACCTCTCGCACGCGCTGGTACGCGAGTACGTGTCGTGGAAGGCCCCGGCCAAGGAAGTCCAGCCGTTCGTCGACAAGGACTACGCCAAGAGCGGGAAGCACTACGGCGTGGGCAACGCCGCCACCACCCCCGGCAACACCGGGCAGGGCGACGACACCCACGCGGCGCTCGGCCCGTTCACGCCCAATGTGCTCGAATTCGACGGGCCCGGCACCCTCGTCTTCGAGATGGATCAGGTGTACCAAGTGAGCATGGACGGCGGGAAGTCGTGGGACGACATCCCGGGGAGCGAGTACACCCTCACGCGGGAGGTCGCCCGCAAGGGTGACAAGACCGAGCTCACCATCACCAAGTCGGGCAAGGGTGGAGAGCTCACGAACTCGACCACGGTGTGACCGCGGCGTCCTGACGGTCCTCCCAGCCGATTCACAGCGAGTCCTTACCTGTTCTTGGCCCCGGGCGACGGCTGCGCTTACCCGGTTGCTCCATCGTGCATCTCACCGCCGATCCGAGCGGTCGAACCACGACAAGGAGCATCGTCATGAACAGGATCACCCGGGGCATCGCCATCGCCAGTGTCGCTGGCGCCACCGTCCTGGGCGGCGTCGGGCTGAGCACCAGCCTGGCGTCCGCGCAAGAGGACACGCCCACCACCGAGCAGCAGTCGCCCGATCCGGGCGTCGACCAGTCGACGCCCATGCCGTCCGACGCCACGCCGGACGGGTGCGAGCACGGACGCGGCCACCACCGTGGCGCGAACCTCGAGGTCGCCGCCGACGCCATCGGCATCGACGCCAGCGATCTGCGGGCTGCCCTCCAGGGCGGGGCCACCATCGCCCAGGTCGCCGAGGACCACGGCGTCGACCCGCAGGACGTCATCGACGCGCTCGTGGCCGACGTCCAGACCCATCTCGCCTCGGAGGTGGACGAAGGCAACCTCACCCAGGACCAGGCCGATCAGCGCCTCGCCGACGCCACCGCTCGCATCACCGACACCGTGCAGAACGGCCGCCCCGAGCGTCCCGCGGCTGACGGGCCCGACGGTGCACCGGCCGGCGCCGACACCACCCAGTCCTGACCAGCACCACGTACGGTCACCAGACCCCGTTCCACCACCGGGCGACCGGGCATTCCGTGCCCGGTCGCCCGCCTGACGTCAGACTGTGAGGCGTGCCGGTGAAGCCCTCGAAGCTGCTCCTCGCCGAGGACGATCGGGCGGTGCGTGAATCCCTGGTTCGACTCCTCGAGTTCGAGGGGTACGAGGTCGTCGCCGTGGGCGACGGCGCCGCCGCGCTGGAGGCCTTCGACGAGCACGGACCCGATGCCCTCCTCGTCGACATCGGCATGCCGTATGTCGACGGGCTGACCGTCTGCCGGCTGCTCCGCTCCCGCGGTGATCGGACACCGGTCCTGGTGCTCACGGCCCGGGAAGCGATCGCCGATCGCGTCGAGGGCCTCGACGCCGGGGCGGACGACTACCTCCCCAAGCCCTACGCGCCGGAGGAGCTCCTCGCCCGGGTGCGCGCCATGCTGCGGCGGCTGGAACCCCCGGACAACGAGGTGCTCACCGTCGGTGACCTCGTGGTCGACCCGTCACGGCGCATCGTCCGGCGGGGAGACGAGGCCGTCGAGCTCACCAAGACCGAGTTCGACCTGCTCGAGCTGCTCATGCGCAACGCCGACGTCGTGCTCACCCGCTCGACGATCTACGAACGGGTCTGGGGCTACGACTTCGGGGCCGACTCGAAGTCCCTCGATGTCCACATCGGTTACCTGCGACGCAAGACCGAGCCCGGCGACGCCGAACGCATGATCCACACCGTCCGCGGCGTCGGGTACGTGCTCCGGCGGCCGACCGACTGATGTCGGTCCGCGCCCGGCTCGCCCTGGCCTTCGCGTTCGTCGCCGTCGCCGGCGTCCTCGCGGCGAGCGCGATGAGCTACGTCTCCACGCGCCACGAGCTCGACCGGGAGGTCGATCGGTTCCTCGAGCGGCGCGCCGACGAGATCGTCCAGGGGACGCGCCAGACCCCGCGGGGAGCCTCGAACTCCCCGCAGCCCCAGATCGCGGTGGAAGCCGACGCCATCGTGCAGATCCTCGACCAGCGGGGCGATGCGACCACGTCCACCGGCTCCCGCCTGCCGGTGGACGCCACCGAGGCACGCATTGCCCGGCAGGGTGGCGCCCCGGTGACCCGCGAGGTCGTCGTCGACGGCGTGAGGTACCGCATGCGGACGATGGGGTTGCGCAAGGAGGGCGGGGGTGCGGTCCAGGTCGCCCGATCGCTGACCGAGGTCGACGACGTGTTGGCCCGCCTCCGCAGCCGGCTGGCGCTGGTCGGCGTGCTGGTCGCGTTCGGGGCCGCGGCCGCCGGGTGGCTCGTGGCCCGGCGGACCACCGCACCGCTCCGGGAGCTGGCGGCCACCGCCGGACACGTGGCCGAGACCGGCGACCTCGGGACCCGCGTCGCCACCCAACAGGACGACGAAGTCGGCCAGCTGTCCCGCAGCTTCGATGCCATGCTCGGTGCCCTCGCCACCAGCAAGGAGCAGCAGCATCGGCTCGTCCAGGACGCCGGCCACGAGCTGCGTACCCCGCTCACCGCCCTGCGCACCGACGTCGACCTCCTGCGACGGGCCCCGGACCTCGACCCCGCCCGTCGGGACGAGATCGTCTCCAGCGTGGAAGCCGAGGTCGTCGAGCTCTCCGAGTTGGTCAACGAGCTCATCGGACTGGCCACCGACTCCTTCGACGCCGAACCGGTCGAGGATGTCGACCTCGCCGAGATCGTCGGCACCGCGGTGCAACGGTTCCGCCGCCGCTCCGGCCGGGAGGTGCACCTCCGCAGCACCCCCTCCCCCACCCGCGGCCAGCGGGTGCTGCTCGACCGGGCCGTGACCAACCTCCTGGGCAACGCCCACAAGTTCTCACCACCGACCGAGTCGATCGACGTGGTCGTCGAGTCCGGCCGCGTCGTGGTGCGCGATCACGGTCCCGGCATCCCCGCCGACGAGCGAGACCGCGTCTTCGACCGCTTCTACCGGGGCGCCACCGCCCGGTCCGCACCCGGCTCAGGGCTCGGGCTGGCCATCGTGGAGCAGATCGTGCGCCGCCACGGCGGCACCGTCCAGGCCGGCGACGCACCCGGCGGCGGGGCGGAGGTCGGCTTCACGGTGCCGACCCCTCCCGCCTGAGGCGGGGGACGGCGCGACGCGGAGCGCGGCGCGATGCGCTAGCAACGGTGGCATGTACGACGAGATCATCTACGAGGTCGACGACCCGGTCGCCACCATCACCCTGAACCGGCCCGAGGCGCTCAACGCGTGGACCAACCGCATGGCGGCCGAGGTCCGCGATGCGGTGGGCCGGGCCGAGCGGGACCGCAACGTGGTCGGCATCGTGTTGACGGGCGCGGGGCGGGGGTTCTGTGCCGGCGCCGACATGAACATGCTGCGGGACATCAGCAGTGGCGAGGGCGGCGGGGGCGATCCGACGACGCACGATGTACTCGGCGACGCCGGGGACCCGAGCTGGGGCGACGACTTCCGGGGCGAGTACACGTACCTCATGTCGGTGCCCAAGCCGATCATCGCGGCCATCAACGGACCGATCGCCGGGATGGCGGTCCCCATCGCCCTCGCCTGCGACCTGCGGTACATGGCCCCGGACGCGGTGCTCACCGTCGCCTTCTCCCAGCGCGGGCTGATCGCCGAATGGGGCATCGGCTGGCTGCTCCCCCGCCTCGTCGGCACGGCCGCGGCGCTCGACCTGCTGCTGTCGTCGCGGAGGATCGACGGGACCGAGGCCGAACGGATGGGGCTGGTCAATCGGGCAGTCCCCCTCGACGACCTGCTCCCGACGGCGCGGGCCTACATCACCGAACTCGCCGAGCGCTGCTCCCCTGCCTCCATGGCGGTGATGAAGCGGCAGGTGTACCAGGGCATGCACGCCGGCCTGGGCGTGGCCGAGCACGAGGCCCGCCAGCTCATGGTCGAGAGCTTCGGCCGGCCCGACTTCGCGGAGGGCGTGCAGTCGTTCCTCCAGAAGCGCCCGCCCGAGTTCGACCGCGTCGGCGACGACTGACCCTCCTCCCCCGAAACAGATTCGTTCTGGCACCACGATGCCCGGTCAGCGACCACGACTTCAGGTGCCAGAACGGGGTTGTGGAGGGCCGATCAGGCCGGACGCGGTGCCCGCCACATGCCCCAGACGGACGGGCCCCCGGGGAGGGGGATCTCCTCGGTGACCTCGAAACCGTGGCGGGCGTAGAAGGCGATGTTCGATTCCTTGGACGACTCGAGGTAGGCGCCGATGCCGTCGCGGTCGCACTCCCCCAGCACCGGGGCGAGCAGCGCGGAACCGATGCCCCGTCCCTGCTGCGCCGGATCGGTGCCCAGCACGCCCAGGTACCAGTGCGGTTCGTCGGTGGGATGGCGGGCCTCGATCTTCGACAGCACCTGCAACCCGCGTGGGAAGCGCCCCGAGAACACCCGGAGCATCGTCGGTGCACTGGCCAGGACCTCGGTGATCCGCAGCTGCCAGTGCCCTGGTTCGGCCCACAGGGCGGCACCGGCGCGATCGGCCGTGGTGTAGATCCGCCCCCGGGGTCGGATCGATCCGATCTCGAAGCCGAAGAAGCGCTCCATCCTGGCCTCCCGCCGACGTTCCGGCACCAGGTGCTCCATCAGCGGGTCGTCAGAGAACGCCCGGGCCAGCGCGCTGCTCACCGCCGGCACGTCGTCGCGGATGGCGAACCGAACATCGGGGGGGCCAGGCATGGACGTGATGGTACGGGGCGGCTCAACCGAGGTGGGCAAGCACGTCGCCGGCGAGGGCGACGGTGGCGTCGGCCACGTTGCCGGGTCCGTTCGGGATGTAGCTGACCTGCACGAACAGGGCACCGACCTTCATGGCGACCAGGCTCCCCTCCGTTGTCCGGTAGGCCGCATCGGCGAGATCGACGTCGACCGCCGGTTCGCCGAACGCGTCCTCGACCGATGCCCGTTGCTCGTCGAACGATGCCCCGTTGTCGTTGACCAGCACCTGCGCGGTCGACAACGGACCCTCGCTCACCCAGTCGCAGATGACCTGCGACTCGTTCGACAACGCCTCGTTGCGCACGCCCTCGGGGAAGTCGACGCCGGTCGCTTGCCGCAGCTCGTCGACGGTCAACAGTCCGCATGGGTCCGGCAGGGAGGACGAACCATCGTCCGGAGCCGTGGTCACGGCCGGATCGGTGACCGACGTGTCGGCCGCATCCGGCGAGGAGCCACCACTGCTGTCGTCGTCACCACCGCACGCCACCAGCCCGCACGCCACGGCGAGGAGCACTGCGATCAACGGGATCCGACGACGTGGGGTCATCTGTGACACCTCCGGGGGTCCGGGGCCGGACCATACCTGCCATCCGCGCCCTGGAGCGAGGCAAAAGACACACTCTGGTCACGGGTCTCGGGTTGTCGTTCGCACGGAATGGCGGCATCGTGACTGGGCACAACTTCGAGGAGGACCAGATGCACGTGCTGACCACCGCCAAGACGCTCGGACTCGTTGCCGACGAGCGCGGTGAGCTCTCCGGCACCATCGAAGAAGGTGTGGTCCTCGCGGCGTTCGAGGAGATGTCCGCCGCCCTCCCCGACCATGCCGATCTGTTCATCGTCGCTTCCGACCGGGTCCGTTCGTCCCGTTCGGCCGGTCTCGAGATCCTCGAGGCCAACAGCGTCTTCGGTCGCTACCGCGACTCCAACGAGATCCAGCTGCGGTATCGCGGCGAGATGTCCGAGATCTTCACCGATCTGGCCATCGATCTGGCGCTCCGTGGTGTCGCGGTCACCGAGCCGGACGTCGCCGCCGACGTCACCACCACGGTCTGAGCCGCTGCGCCTGCGCCGGCGCTCTCTCAGGGCGCCGTCTTCCGGTGGCGCTTCACCTCGCTCATGTGGCGGGCCGCGGTGGCCAGCACCTCGTCCACGTCGTTGCCCGGCGCGACGATGGCCCGGCCCACGCTCAGCCCGACCTCGACGGTGAGATCACCGAGCCCGATGGGGCGACGCAGGGCCTTCACCAGCCGCTCGGACAGTTCGTCGACCGTCGCCGGATCGGTGGTCCCCGGGCAGTAGACGACGAACTCGTCGCCGCCGTAGCGGGCCACCAGGTCACTCGGGCGGACCGCCTGGCGCAGTCGCTCGCCCACCACCTGGAGCACGGCGTCCCCCATGGAGTGGCCGTGCTCGTCGTTCACCGGCTTGAAGTCGTCGACGTCGCAGAACAGCACGGTGCCCGAGGGATCGTCGGACGACGGCCCCCGGAGCCGGTCGAGCAACGTCCGCCGGTTGGCCAACCCGGTCAGCGGATCGTGGCTGGCGGCGAACCGGAGCGACTGCCGGCCGCGGTGCCACTGGTGGGTCAGCGAGATCAGGTCCCCGATCCGGTCGATCTCGTAGCTCGGGAAGAACATCCAGTCGCCGGGTCCGGTGCGCCAGATGAGCATCACGCCGACCGGTGACTCGTCGTGCACCGAGCGCACCGGCTGGGCCCAGCAGCTGGTGAGTCCCAACCGGGCGGCCCAGCGACGCACCGAGGCGGGGAACTCGTCGATGGCGTCGAATCCCACGCTCTGACCGCCCTCCACCGCAACCTGCCACGGCCGGACCCCCGGTTCGTCGGGATCGTCGGCGGCGACCGCGCTGTCCTCGTCGCTGCTCGCCGAGGTGTCGAACCGGGCCCCGTTCCATCCGAGATGGATCTCGGCCCGGGCTCGGGCGATGTCGGCGGCGAGACCGGCGGCGATCCGCTCCAGGACCTGGTCGAGGGGAAGGTCCTCGGCCATGTTGACCAGCGCGGCTTCGAGGTGCACCACCCCACCCAGGCGGCGGAGCTGGAGGGCGAACTCGGTGAATCCGGTGCGGCGCGGCGTGGCGACCGCCACGTTGCAGGGAACGACGCTCCCGTCGGCGTGCCACAGGTCGAGCAGAATCCCCGACCCGACCCAGCCGGACCCCATCCCGGGGCCACCGTCCAGGAACCGTTCCAGCATCTCGGCGGCACGAGCCAGCGACTCCGGGTGGAGCACGTCGGCCATGTTGCGACCGACCATCTCCTCTGCCGTCCAGCCGAGCAGTTCGACGATGCTGGCACTCGCCCAGGTGATCTCCCCCGCAGGCGTCATGGTGCAAAACGGACTGATCGCCGTTTCCACGAGCGTCCGCGCCCGATCGGCCTCTGGGTCGCCCTCCCCCATCACGAGCACGGTAGCGCGCTCGTCGAATCCGCCCCCCGCCGGAACATCAGGTGCCGGCCAGCAGTTCGGGGCGTTGGAAGGTCGACGCCCAGTCGTCGCACACCGTCACCACCGTGGGGACCGCGTCGGTCAGGCCCAGCGCTCGGAGCTCGTCCGCCCAGGGATGATCGCCGAGCTCGAGCGCGTAACCAGCGGCACCGAAGGCCATCCGCAGTGACCCGGTGGGTTCGGACACCGAGACGGCTGGCGTGCCGTCGATGCGGCTGAGGCACACGGTGGGCGTCGGCATCGGCACGCCCTCGACATCGGCGAGAGTGGGAAACGTCTGGCGGAGCACCAACTGACCGTCGCTGCGCAGGGTGCACGTGGTCGCCGCGTCGGTCCTGGTGACCTCGATGTCCTCGACGGTCTTGGGCAGCCCGAGCATCCGCACCCCGGCTTCGCAGGTGAACGCCTGGTTGACCGGCAGGCGCCAGATGAACGTGCCCTCCCGCTCGGGCTGGGGGCCTCGGGTCCTGGCCATGGTGGCCAGCATCACCTCGTCGTAGTCGCCGAGGTCGTTGTCGATGTAGTCGACGAAGCCCACGACCACCGTTGCGGCGCCGTGCACGTCAGCCGCGACCTCGAAGGCGGGGTCCACCAGCGGCTCGACCACTTCGGCCGGCACGGTGTACACGGCGTTCGCCATCCGGGCCCGGCGGACCTCCACCGGGAACGACACCGTGCGGCCCTGGATCTCGAACGTGGCCGGAACCGACTGCAGGGGGTTGGTCATGCCCGCAGTCTTCCAGGACACCGATACGGTCGCGGCATGCGCCGTGCCGTGTGGACAACCGATGGCCTCTCGCTGACCGAGGTCGACCCGGGGCCGCTCGCGCCCGGTTGGGTGCGACTCCAGGTTGCCGCCTGCGGGATCTGCGGCTCCGACCTGCACACCTGGCACGGCTCCGCACCCCGTCCGCTCGGCACCGCTCCGGGCCACGAGCTGGCCGGCACCATCATCGACGGTCCCGCCGGTCTCGCCGACGTCCTGTACGCCGTCTCGCCGAACGTGAGCTGTGGCGAGTGCCCGTTCTGCCGCACCGGCCAGACCCAGCTGTGCGACCGGGCGGCCGGCCGCGGGCTGGGCCTGGGGGCCGACGGTGGCCTGGCCGAGCAGGTCGACGCGCCGCGGGAGAACCTCGCCCCGGTGTCCACCGACGATCCGGTGGTCGCCTCGCTGACCGAGCCGCTGGCCGTGGCGCTGCGAGGCGTCTCGCTGGCCGATCCCCGGCCCGACAGCCGGGTACTCGTGCTCGGCGCCGGGAGCATCGGCCTGAGCGCGGCGATGCTCGCGCGGGACCGGGTCACCGAGGTCGCCATCACCGCCCGGCACCCGCACCAGGCCGACGCGGCCCGGTCGATGGGCGTGACCGTGCTGGGCGAGCACGAGGGAATCGCCTGGGCCAAGGATCGAGGCGCCGACGTGGTGATCGAGTCGGTGGGAGGCGCGGCGAGCACGCTCGACGACGCGGTCAAGGCGTGCCGCAAGGGCGGGACCATCGTGCTGCTGGGTGTGTTCACCGCGCCCCGACCGGTCGATCTCACCAAGCTCATCCTCAAGGAGCTCCGTCTGCAGGGTTCGTTCTGCTACGGCTCGACCCCGCGTGGTCCGGAGTACGACGCCGCGGCCGCACTCACGGGCCGCTATGCCGACGAGTTGGGGACCATGGCCACCCACCAATTCGATCTGAGCGACGTGGCCGACGCCTTCGCCACCGCCGACGACAAGACGAGCGGGGCGATCAAGGTCAGCGTGGTGCCGAACTGATCACCCGTCGAGACGGGCCTTGACCGCATTGATCACGCCGCCCTCGAGCACCGCGGCCACCTGCCGGTCCGACAGGCGGTGCCGCACCACCACGACGCCGCCATCGGTCTCGACGGTGATCGGCGTGCCGGCCCGCAGCTCGGCCCGGACGTCGGGTAGCCGCAGCACGGTCCCGACCGTGAGCCGCTCACGGTCGGACGGGTCCTCGAACTCGAGCGGCAGGACGCCGTAGTTGGCCAGGTTCTGCCAGTGGATCCGGGCGAAGCCGGCGGCCAGCACGACCCGCAGGCCCAGCGAGCGGGGCGCGAGCGCGGCGTGCTCCCGTGAGGAGCCCTGGCCGTAGTTGTCACCGGCGACGACCGCGTGCGGACCACCCACCTCGGCGGCCCGGGTGGGATAGGTGGGGTCCACGGGGTCGAAGCTGAACTCCGCCAGCTTGGGCAGGTTCGAGCGGAACGGCAGCACCCGCGCCCCGGCCGGGCTGATCTCGTCGGTGGAGATGTCGTCGCCCATCTGGAGCAGGACGGGGCACTCGAGGCCGTCGGGAAGGGGGTCGAGTTCCGGGAAGCTGGCGATGTTCGGGCCCTTGAGCAGCACCACCCGGGCGTCGGGGTCGGGCGCCACCAGCATGTCGGTGTTCACGTAGGTCTCGGCCGGCGGCGTGTACGTGGGATACGCCATGTCGAGCGTGCGTGGATCGGTGATGACGCCCGCGAGCGCAGACGCGGCGGCCGTCTCGGGGCTGCACAGGTAGACCCGGTCCTCCTTGGTCCCGGACCGGCCCGGGAAGTTTCGGGGCATGGTCCGCAGGCTGATGGTGTCGGTCGCCGGTGCCTGGCCCATCCCGATGCAGCCCATGCAGCCGGACTGGTGCACGCGGGCGCCGGCCGCGATGAGATCGAACAGGTAGCCCTCTCGCGTCAGGGCCTCGAGGGTCTGCCGGCTGGTGGGGTTGATGTCGAAGCTGACCCGATCGTCGGTCTGGCGGCCCTTGACCATCAACGCGGCGATGGCGAAGTCGCGGATGCCGGGATTGGCAGATGAGCCGATCACCACCTGGGCGATCTCGGCCCCGGCGACCTCCTCGACCGGGACCACGTTCCCCGGACTCACCGGCTGGGCGATGAGTGGCACCAGGCTCGACAGGTCGATCTCGTCGGTGACGTCGTAGATGGCGCCTTCGTCGGCCGAGATCGGGACGAAGTCGTCGCCCCGGCCCTCGGAGGTGAGGAACCGCCGCACCTCCTCGTCGGCCGGGAACACGGTGGTGGTGGCCCCCAGCTCGGCACCCATGTTGGCGATCACGTGGCGGTCCATGGCCGACAGCGTCTCCACCCCGGGGCCGTGGTACTCGATGATCCGGTTGATGCCGCCCTCCACGCCGTGACGCCGGAGCATCTCGAGGATGACGTCCTTGGCGCTGACCCAGTCGGGCAGGGCACCGGTCAAGCGAACGCCCCAGATCTCCGGCATGGTCACGTAGAACGGTTGGCCGGCCATGGCGAGCGCCACATCGAGGCCGCCGGTGCCGATGGCGAGCATGCCGAGCGACCCGCCGGCGCAGGTGTGGCTGTCGGATCCGAGCAGGGTCTTGCCCGGCACCCCGAAGCGCTGCATGTGGACCGGGTGACTGACACCGTTGCCCGGCTTGGAGTACCACAGGCCGAACTTGCGGGCCGCGCTGCGGAGGAACTGGTGATCGTCGGCGTTGCGGCTGTCGGCCTGGAGGAGGTTGTGGTCGACGTACTGGGCCGACAGCTCGGTCCGGACGCGGTCGAGACCCATGGCCTCGAGCTCGAGCATCACCATCGTGCCGGTGGCGTCCTGGGTGAGGGTCTGATCGATCCGCAGACCGATCTCGGTCCCCGGCTCCATCTCCCCCTCGACCAGGTGGGCGTCGATCAACTTGTGGGCAGCGGTGTACGGCATCACCTCCATGTGTACCCACTCCGGTCGTCGAAGTGACGACGAGCGGACGACCGCGATCTGTGGTTGGGTTGGGACACACACACCGAGAGCCCGGGGGGATCCATGGCATCTGTCACCGTGACCGTCGACGGGACGGCCTACACCGACGAGGTCGAGCCGAGGGTGCTGCTCGTGCAGTACCTCCGCGAGCACCTCGGACTGACCGGCACGAACGTCGGGTGCGACACGTCGAACTGCGGGGCGTGCACGGTGCATCTCGACGGCCAGAGCGTCAAGTCGTGCACCGTCCTCGCGGTCCAGGCCAACGGGCACGAGGTCCTGACCGTGCAGGGCCTGGCCGCCACTGCGGGTGCCGATGCCACCTTCCACCCACTCCAGGAGGCGTTCCACGAGGCCCACGGGCTCCAGTGCGGCTACTGCACACCGGGGATGATCATGGCGTCGCTCGATCTGCTCAACGAGAACCCCGACCCCACCGACGACGAGATCCGTCACGGGCTCGAGGGCAACCTGTGCCGCTGCACCGGCTATCAGAACATCGTCAAGGCCGTGCGAATCGCCGCCACGAAGATGAACGGGAGCGCGTCATGACCGTCACCGAGGAACCCACGGCCGGCACGATCGGTACCGCCCCGCTGCGCAAGGAGGATGCCCACCTCGTCACCGGCCAGACCAACTGGACCGACAACATCACCGCCGCGGGCATGCTCACGATGGTCTTCGTCCGCAGCCCGCTCGCCCACGCCCGTATCAAGTCCATCGACGTGTCCGGCGCGGTGGGCACCCCCGGGGTGATCGCGGTGTTCACCGGCGCCGAGCTGGTCGACGAATCCCCAGCCTGCCGTGCGCGTGGCCCGTCACCGAGGACATGAAGCTTCCCGCCCACCCGCCGATGGCGGTCGACAAGGTCCGCCACGCCGGCGATCCCGTCGCCGTCGTGGTGGCACGGACCGCTCCGTGGCGGTCGACGCCGCCGAGAAGGTCGTGGTCGACTACGACCCGCTGCCCGCGGTGGTCGATCTCGAAGACGCCCTCACCGACGAGGTGCTGTTGCACGACGACCTCGGCACCAACAAGAGCTACTTCTTCTCGATGCCCACCGGTGCCGACGTCGACGAGACCTTCGCCGGCGCCGACGTGGTGGTCAAGCGCCGTTTCCTCCAGCAGCGCCTGCTGCCGACGCCGCTCGAACCCCGGGCCACGGCCTGCCTGCCGTCGGCCGCATCGGGCGAGTTCGTGCTCTACTCCTCGACGCAGGTGCCACACATCCTGCGCCTCATGATCGCCGCCACCACCGGCATCCCCGAGCAGAAGATCCGGGTCGTTGCACCCGACGTGGGTGGAGGGTTCGGCTCCAAGCTCCAGGTCTACGGCGAGGAGCTGGTCTCGGTGCTGGTGGCCCGCCGGCTCGGTCGGCCCGTGAAGTGGACCGAGACCCGCAGCGAGTCGTTCCTGACCATGCACCACGGCCGCGGCCAGATCCAGGACATCGAGATCGCCGCCACCAACGAGGGCAAGCTGCTCGGTCTCAAGGTCGACCTCATCGCCGACATGGGTGCCTACCTGATGCTGGTCACGCCCGGCATCCCGATCCTCGGGGCGTTCATGTACCCGGCGATCTACAAGATGGACGCGTACCGCTTCAACTGCACCGGGGTGTTCACCAACAAGACCCCCACCGACGCCTACCGTGGCGCGGGGAGGCCGGAGGCCACCTTCGCCATCGAGCGGATCATGGACGAACTCGCCGTCGAGCTCGGCATGGAGCCGATGGAGCTGCGGCGCAAGAACTGGATCGCCCACGACGAGTTCCCCTTCGAGACCGTGGCCGGGCTCACCTACGACTCCGGCAACTACGAGGCGGCCACCGACCGCGCCATGGAGCTGTTCGACTACGCCGGCCTCCGGGCCGAGCAGGCCGATCGCGGGAGCGCGGCGACAAGATCCAGCTCGGCATCGGCATCTCGACGTTCACCGAGATGTGCGGCCTGGCGCCGTCACGCGTGCTGGGCAACCTCAGCTTCGGATCCGGTGGCTGGGAGGCCGCCACCGTGCGGGTGCTGGCCACCGGAAAGGTCCAGGTGGTCACGGGCACGTCACCCCACGGGCAGGGGCACGAGACCACGTGGTCACAGATCACGGCGTCGGCGCTGGGGATTCCGTTCGAGGACGTCGAGGTGCTCCACGGCGACACGTCGGTGTCCCCAATGGGCCTCGACACCTACGGGTCGCGCTCGCTGGCCGTCGGTGGCATCGCCCTCCACAAGGCAACCCAGAAGGTGATCGCCAAGGCCACCAAGCTCGCCGCCCACCTGATGGAGGCCGCCGAGGAGGACGTCGAGTTCTCCGCCGGCACGTTCAGCGTCAAGGGCTCACCGAGCGCGTCGAAGACGTTCCAGGAGCTGGCGATGGCGGCCTTCGTGGCCCACGACTACCCCGAGGACATGGAGCCCGACCTCGCCGGCCACACGGTCTTCGACCCGGAGAACTTCTCGTTCCCGCACGGCACCCACCTCTCCGCGGTGGAGGTCGACACCGAGACCGGCCGACCCACGATCCGCACGTACGTGTGCGTCGACGACGTCGGTAAGGTCATCGACCCACAGATCGTCGAGGGCCAGGTCCACGGCGGGCTGGCCCAGGGCATCGCCCAAGCGCTGTACGAGGGTGCGGTGTACGACGAGGACGGCAACCTCGTCACCGGCACCCTGGTGGACTACCTCGTCCCCGCCGCGCCGGATCTGCCCGAGTTCGTCACCGACCGCACCGAGTCGCCTGCGGCCAACGACCTCGGCGTCAAGGGCGTCGGCGAGGCCGGCACCATCGCGTCGACGCCGGCCGTGGTGAACGCCATCATCGACGCCATCCGGCACTTCGGCGTGAACGACGTCGAGATGCCGTGCACGCCCGAACGGATCTGGCGGGCGATCAACCAAGGGAGCGCATCATGATCCCCGCCCGGTTCGAATACGTCGCGCCGACCACCGTCGACGAAGCGGTCCAGGCCCTGGCCGAGTACGGGGACGAGGCCAAGGTGCTGGCGGGCGGCCACAGCCTCCTGCCCCTGATGAAGCTGCGATTCGCAGTGCCCACCGCCGTCGTCGACATCGGCGGGATCGCCGAGCTGAAGGGGGTGACCGACGCCGGCGACCACCTCGCCATCGGCGCCGGCACCACCCACTTCACGGTGATGCACGATCCGCTGGTGCGCGAGCACGCGGGGCTGCTGGCCGAAGCCACCGCCATGGTCGGCGACGCCCAGGTCCGCCACCGCGGCACCGTCGGCGGGGCCAACGCCCACGGCGATTCGGCCGGCGACCTGCCGGCCGTGATGAGCGCCCTGCAGGCCACGTTCGTGGCCCAGGGCCCGGGCGGTTCCCGGAACATCCCGGCGAGCGAGTTCTTCGCCGGTTACCTCGAGACGGCCCTCGAGCCCGGTGAGGTCCTGGTCCGCATCGAGGTGCCGAAGTACGACTCGTCCTGGGGCCACGCCTACGAGAAGTTCAACCGGGTGGCTCAGGCGTGGGCCGTGGTCGGGGTGGCGGCGATGGTCAAGCGCGACAACGGCTCGATCGCCGAGGCCCGGGTCGGGCTCACCAACATGGGGGCTGTCCCGGTGCGGGCTGGAGCCACCGAGGAGGCGCTCGCCGGCGCCGGCCTCGATGCCATCGGCGAGGCCGCCGGACACGCCGCTGACGGCACGTCGCCCCCCTCCGACCTCGACCGCGCAGCCCGACTACCGCCAACACCTCGCCCGGGTGCTCACCGGTCGGGCGCTCACCCGCGCCGCCGGCTGAGGGCGCGCCCCTCCAGCACCGCGCCCGGCTCCCCGTTCTGGTACCACGATCGTCGGTCAGCGACCGCACGACGTGGCGCCAGAAGCTGGTTGGGTTCCGTAGGTTTGCCGGCGTGACCGCGACTCGGCTCGTGACGGTGGACGACGTCGGTGACCCTCGGCTCGCCGAGGTGGCCGGACTCAAGGATGCTGCCGCGCGAGCCCGGATCGAGACCGAGCACGGGTGCTTCGTCGTGGAGGGATTGCTCGCGCTCGAAGCTGCGGCGGCGTCGGCGTATCCGTTGCGATCGGTGCTGGTTGCCGAGGGCAAGCTTCCCCGCGTCCTGCCCCTGCTGGACGGGATGGCGGTCGAGGTGTTCGTCGGCTCGGCGGAGCTGCTCGAGTCGGTCACCGGTTTCGCCATCCACCGCGGCGTGGTGGCCTCCGCCGGTCGCCTCCCACTTCCCGATCCCGCCGAGGTGATGGATGGCAGCCGGCCGGTCGCGGTGGTGGAGGGGCTCAACGACCACGAGAACCTGGGGGCGTTGTTCCGCAACGCGGCCGCCTTCGGCCTCGGCGGCGTCCTCCTCGACCCCACGACGGCCGATCCGCTCTACCGCCGGTCGGTGCGGGTGTCGCTGGGACACGTCCTCCACGTGCCGTGGACCCGCCTCGACCCGCTGCCGACCGGCCTCGACGCCGTCGCCCGGGCCGGTTATCGCGTGGTGGCCCTCACGCCGGCGGGACGCGTCGACGTGCGGGACCTGCCCCGCGACCGTCCGATCGCCTGGGTGCTGGGTGCCGAAGGTCCCGGTCTCACCGGGGCCACGCTCGCCACCGCCGACATCCGAGCGCGGATCCCCATGGCAGAGGGTGTCGACTCCCTGAACGTGGCCACCGCCGCGGCCGTGGCCTTCGCGGTCACCGCGCCCTGAGGGCACGTCCTCAGGGCTGCCGCATTCCGATCGAGCTGCGGAGCCGGGTGTTGGCGACGACCAGACCGATGCAGGCCATCGCCGCGCCGCCGAAGAACGCCGCCCGCTCGGTGCCGAAGACGCTGACCAGGATCCCGAGCACCGGTGCGCCCAGGCCCTGGGACAGGTCGAAGAAGAGGGAGAACGTGCCCACGGCATGGCTGCGTTCGTCGGACGGCGCGTTGTTCACCGCGAGGATGAACAGGGCGGGGAACAGCAGCGACATGCCGAGCGAGAGCAGGACGGTGCCGATCCACAACCCGGTCACCGACTGGACGACTGCCACTGTCCCGATGCCTGAAGCGATGGCCAGCAGCGCGAACGTCGAGGTCCGGACCGCGCCGAAGCGATCGGGCACCTTGGCCCCGACGATGCGTACGGCGAGCACGATCAGCCCGTAGGCCAGGAAGAACGGGCCGGCGTCGGCCACGCCGATCGAGTCCACGTACAACGGCACGAACGATGCGAAGCCGGCGAAGCCGATGAGGCCGAGCAGCAGCACCGACCCGGGCATGATGGCCGCGGGGTGGAGGATCCCGCGGCGTGGCGGCGGGTTGGTGGCCCGGCCGAGGTCACGGGGGATGAACAGCGCCAGCACCAACGACAGGGTGCACGATGCGGTGGCAAAGGCCCACTCCGTGCCTGCACCGTGACTGCGGTAGATCCATTCCCCGGCCGCCGGGCCGAAGGCGAGACCGCCGTAGATGGCGATGGAGAAGAACGAGGCCGCCTCCCCCCGGCGGTGGTCGGGCGAGAGGTCCTGGGCGGCGGTCGCTGCGCCGATGAAGAACGCGGCCTCTCCCACGCCGGTGATCAGGCGGACCACCACCAGGAACCAGACGGCGTGGACCAGGCCGAGCGGGGCGATCGAGGCGGCCGCGATGGCCGATCCCATCACCGCCATCGTGCGGCGCCCCACCAGGTCTCCGATGCGGCCGGCGTTGGGGCGGATGAGCGCGGCCGACACCGCGAAGGCGCCGACGACCAGGCCGACCTCGAACCCGCCACCGCCGAGCTCGTTCTCGACGTAGCGGGGCAGCGTGGGGAGCAGCGACCCCACGGCCAGGAAGTAGAAGAGCCCGGACGCGGTGATGAGGGCGAAGAGCGGCGTGACCAGCCGGCCGTCCTGGGGCTCCGTCACGGACGCGGTCATGAGCAGCGAGCCATCAGTGCTCGGCGATCCACTCGTCGATGAGCCGGCGAGCGATGGACAGGCGAGGAGGGATGGGCGGCAGGTCGTCGGTGTCGAACCACGCCGCCTCGGCGATCTCGACCCCGTCGACCTCGATGTCGCCACCGGCCCACTCGGCCCGGAATCCGATCATGAGCGAGTGCGGGAACGGCCACGGCTGCGACGACCGATAGCTGACCCGACCCACCTCCACACCGACCTCTTCACGCACCTCGCGCGCCACCGCCTGCTCGAGGGTCTCACCGGGCTCGACGAATCCGGCCAGGCAGGAGAACATCGGCACCGGGAAGCTGGCGTTGCGCCCGAGCAGAGCCCGCCCGTCGTCGCGCGTCACCAGCGTGATCACGGCCGGCGCCAACCGGGGGAAGGCGAGCATTCCACAGTCGGGGCAGCGCATGGCCCGCTCGCCGGGAACCTCCTCGGTGGCCACGCCACACCGGCCACAGAACCGGTGCGTCCGGCGCCACTCGAGCAGCTGCACGGCCCGGCCGGCGATGACCCACTCCTGCTCGGACACCGTCGCGTGGAGGGCGAGCAGCGGCGTCACCATCACGTCGGGCTCCTCGTCGCCGTCGAGGTCGACGGCCCAGCAGTCGATGTCTCCGAGCCGGCCGAGGTACACGTCGGCCTGCTCCGGGTCGGCCGCTCCGTCGCTGACGTGGACCGCGCTCCCCTTCACGGAGAACACCAACGGCGCGCCCGCTGCGGGTGTTCCCACGGGCGGTTCGAGCAGGGGGGTGAACGTCATCGAGCCGGAGGGCCGGGGTTCAGCCAAGGGGAGCTCCTTCCACGGTTCGTCGAGCGATCGTCTGGCGACGACCGGAGCGGATGACGAGGACGACACCCACCATGATCAGCGCCGCGGCCGGCGCCGCCGCCGTCGGCGGGGTCTCATCGAACCAGATCGCGGCGATGATCGACGCACCGACGACCTCGAACAGGATGGCAACCGACACCGCGGTGGCCGAGATCGATCGCAGGACCCGGTTCACCAGCGTGTGACCCAGCAGCTGGGGGCCGAGCACCAGGGCACCGATCGCCAGCCAGGTTCCGGCGCCGTATCCGACCAACGCACGCCCGCTGACCAGGCAGGTCACCAGCAAGGCGATGGCCGCCACGCTGTAGCAACCGGTGGCGTACACCGCGGTGTCGACGGTGCGGCGCACCTGTGACCCCACGGTCACGTAGGCGGCGGCGAACACGCCCCCGGTCACCGCGAGCAGGTCGCCGAAGGCGGCGCGCGTCGACAGGCGGAGGTCGACTCCGGAGAGGAGCAGCACGCCGGCGAACGCCACCGCGATCCCGATCCAGACCTGCCGATCCACCGGTTCACCCCGCCAGCGGGCGAAGAGGGCAGCCCATGCCGGCTGCGTGGCGACCAGGGCCACGGACGACGCCACCGTGGTGTAGGAGATCGAGGGAATCCACAGGGCGAAGTGGGCGGCCAGCAGCACCCCGGAGAGCGCGATGAGCCCGCGCTCCCGCCGGTCGGGAAGCGGGCCCCGGCGGGCGAACGACAACAGCACCGGTACCGCGAGCAGGTTCCGCCACATCGCCACCGCTAGCGCGGGCGCCGCCGCGTACCGGATCAGCGGTGCCGAGGTCGACACGGCCAGGATGGCCACACCCAACAGGACCAGGTCGATCTGGTGCCGGGCGTCGTCGACGTGGGCGGTGGCGGACATGGAGCCGCCAGGCTCGCACACCACCTCCGGCCGCCCCAATGAGCTGCGGGGAGCAGTACCGTCGGCTCTCGACGACGCCGTGCAGCAGGGGGCCTCCAGTGACCGACACCGCCGATCCGATGCTCTTCAACCCGTTCGAACCCGGCTACACCGAGTGGCCCTACGACCAGTTCGCCCGGCTGCGCGAGGCCGGCCCGG
Source organism: uncultured Acidimicrobiaceae bacterium (assembly GCA_963731885.1). Classification (GTDB taxonomy): domain Bacteria; phylum Actinomycetota; class Acidimicrobiia; order Acidimicrobiales; family Salinilacustritrichaceae; genus Salinilacustrithrix. The sequence continues at coordinate 20,173 of CAVSXR010000017.1, forward strand.
TCCTGCCCAGCCCACTCGGGGGTTGGCAGTTGTTCAGCTACGAGGACTGTTTCCGTCTGCTCCGAGAACCGGGCACGAGCGTCGAGGACCGCAACGTGACCAATCCCACGTTCCGTTCCGATGCCTTCGAGAGGCTGGCCGAGGAACACGGCGTCGACCAGTTCGAGAACCGGTCGATCCTCAACCTCGATCCCCCGGATCACACCCGGCTGCGCAAGCTCGTGGCGCGGGTGTTCACGCCTCGCGCCATCGACCGACTGCGGCCCGAGGTGCAACGCCTGGTCGACGAGGCCCTGGCCGACATCGGGCCCGGTGATCGTTTCGAGCTCATCTCCACCCTGGCCTTCCCCCTCCCGTTCCAGGTGATCTCGTTGATGCTCGGCTTGCCCGACGGCGAGGACACCGACCAGCTACGGGACTGGTCGCACACCCTGGCCGGCACCCTCGATCCCACCTTCGACGAGGAGCAGTACGTCCGCGCCCTCCACGCCTCCCGGTCGCTCCGTGACCACCTCACCGGCGTCATCGAATGGAAGCGCCAGAACCCGGGCGACGATCTCCTCAGTGGCATGATCGCCCAGCACGAGGACGGCGACGCCCTCACCGACGAGGAGTTGCTCGACCAGCTGGTGCTGTTGTTCATCGCCGGCCACGAGACCACCGTCAACCTCATCGGCAACGGCATGTTGGCGCTGCTCGAACATCCTGACCAGCTGCAGCGGCTCCGGGAGGACCGCTCGCTGATCACCAACGCGATCGAGGAGTGCCTCCGCTTCGACCCACCGGTGCAGATGACCCGCCGGATCACCCTGGCTCCCCACGAGGTCCGCGACCAGGTCATCCCACCGGGCGAGTTCGTCATGGCGATGACCGCGGCGGCCAACCGCGATCCAGAGCGCTGGGGCGACGATGCCGACGACTTCGACATTGGTCGCGAGAGCGCCAACCACCACCTCAGCTTCGGTTCCGGCGTGCACCACTGCCTGGGCGCGGCGCTGGCCCGGATGGAGGCTCAGGTGGCGATCGGCACGCTGGTCGACCGCTACCCCGACCTCGACATCGCCGGCGAGCTGGTCCGCAACCACCGCATCGTGTTGCGCGGCCTCGACGCCCTTCCCCTCGGCACCTGACGGTCAGCGACCGCCGCGGAACTCCGGCTCGGTCCACCAGGGGTAGTGCGGGGGCATGTCCTGGCTGACGGTGTCGGTGAACTCGGCGGGCCGCTTCTCGAGGAAGGACATCACTCCCTCGCGGGCGTCGGCGCTCTGGCCCAGGTAGGCGATGCCGGGAGAGTCGACCTCGTGCGCCGCCATCGGGTGGCTCTCCCCCAGCATGCGCCACAGCATCGCCCGGGTGAGGGCCACGGAGACCGCGGACGTGTTGTCGGCGATGTCGCGTGCGATCTCGTGAGCGGCCGGCAGCAGGTCGTCGGGCTCGTGCACGGACCGGACCAGGCCCCCGGCGTGGGCCTCGGCGGCGTCGAAGACCCGGCCGGTGTAGCACCACTCGGCCGCCTGGGTGATCCCGACCAGCCGGGGCAGGAACCACGACGAGCACGCCTCCGGCACGATGCCTCGCCGGGCGAACACGAATCCGAACCGGGCGCTGGTCGAGGCCAGGCGGATGTCCATCGGCAGGGTCATCGTCGCGCCCACTCCGACGGCGGGACCGTTGATGGCCGCGATCACCGGCTTGGTGCTCCGGAAGATCCGCAGGCTCACCAGGCCGCCCTCGTCCCGGTGGCGCAGCTCGGAATCACCCTGGCTCACTGCTCCCGACCCATCGGCGGGCTGCGACGACATGTCGAACGTCGCTCCCCCGCCCCCGAGATCCGCACCGGCACAGAAGCCCCGACCCCGACCGGTGACGATGACGACGCGCACGTCGTCATCGGCATCGGTGCGGTCGAAGGCGTCGCACAACTCCTCCTGCATCGCCACGGTGAACGCGTTCAGCCGGTCGGGGCGGTCGAGCGTGATGGTGGCGATTCGGCGGTCGATCTCGAGGTCGATGTCGGTCATGCCCGCATGGTGACACGCGGCGGACGTGCCCCGAATCGCCCCGCTCGGGCGTGGTCCGCTTCGCCGGATTCCGACTCGGCTGCTCCCGCTGCAATTTCTCTTGATTTGTGCTCAAGTTCCCCGCGGGCGAGGGCGATCACACCTGTCAGAGACGGTGGCGTCCCGAGGTGCACCCTCCCAACTCCCAGCTCCTCGGGTGTCACCGTCTCCATCAGTAGATCGTCGGTGGGGCGGCTGGAAAGCCCTCCCTCTCCCGCTCACCCAGTCGTCTCACCGGCGGATCTGCTCAGAGGATGGTCTTGGCCAGCACGGAGACGGCCGCCAGGGCAGCGACGACCAGCACGGCCGGTCGGGTGTGCCCGGCATCGAGGCGCCGAGCGCCGGCCGACGACGCCAGGAATCCGATCACCACGCCGGGCACGACGAGCAGGCTGAGGCCGAGCTCGGTGGTGCCGAAGCTGCCCGTGGCCGTCAGCGCGGCGATGCTGAACAGCGAGCCGACGAGGAAGTAGCCCGCCAGCGTGCCCCGCATCCGGCGACCCTCCTCGTTGGCGTAGACCATCGCCATCGGTGGGCCGCCGATGGAGGTCGAGGTGGCCATGTAGCCCGACAGTGAACCGGCGACGAGCAGGGTCCGGCGGGTGGGGCGGACGTGCACGCCGGATGCGGTGATGGCCACCGCGGTCAGGACCAAGGCGGCGAACAGGATGGCGAGTGGCCGCTTCGGCAGCAGGGCGACGGTGAGAGCGGCGAGGATGGTGGCCGGGATCCGCCCGACGAGCGCGATCCGGATCTCGCCGAGGTGCAGGCCGCGGCGATCACGTATCGCCATCAGGAGCGTGAGCACGGTGGCGCCGGCGATGGCGGGCCCGGGCACGAACCGCTCGTCGACGAGTGCCAGCACCGGGGCGGCGATGAGGTTGTGGCCGAAGCCGACCGAGCCCTGGATGAACGCGCCCATCGCCGTGCAGGCGAGGATGGCGGCCAGCTGCCAGGGGCTCACCGGAACGGGATCATGCGCGGGCAGCCGCAGCATCGGCGGCCGACGCTCCACCGGACTGGGACATCCACGTCTCGTGCAGCGCGGCGTACCGACCGCCCATCGCAACGAGCTCGTCGTGGCTGCCGAGCTCGACGATCTCGCCGTCGTGCACCACGGCGATGCGGTCGGCCCGCATGGCGGTGGCCAGGCGGTGGGCGATGATGATGGCGGTGCGTCCTTCGAGCACGGCGTCGAGGGCGAACTCGATCCGCGTCTCGCTGGCCAGGTCGAGGTTGGACGTGGCCTCGTCGAGCACGAGGACACGGGGTTGGGACAGGAACGCCCGGGCCAGGGCGAGCAGCTGGCGCTCGCCGGAGCTGAGGGACGAGCCTCGCTCGTGGATGATCTGGTCGAGTCCGGCCGGCTGACGCTCGACGAGATCGCGCAGACCGACGGCGTCGACCGCCGCCCACAGCTCGTCGTCGTCGGCGTCGGGAGCGGCGAAGGTGAGGTTGTCGCGGATCGACCCGGCGAACAGGAACGGCTCCTGGGGCACGACGCCGATCTGGCTGCGGATCGACGCCAGGGTGACGTCGCGCAGGTCGTGCCCGTCGATGCGCACGGTGCCCTCGGTGGGGTCGTAGTACCGGTTCACCAGCTTGGCCACGGTGGATTTCCCGGCCCCGGTCTCGCCCACGAAGGCGACGGTCTCGCCGGAGGAGATCCGCAGCGTGACGTCCTTCAGCACCGGGACCGCGGGGTCGTAGCCGAAGGTCACGTGGTCGAGCTCGATGGCGCCCTCCATCGTCGGCAGATCGGGCTACGCCGGCGCGCTCGCGCACGTCGGGTTCGGTGGCGAACAGGCCGTCGAGCTTGCGGACCGCGGCCCGGCCCTGTTGGTAGGTGTTGTAGAGCTGCACCAGCTGCTGGATCGGGGCGAAGAACATCGTGAGGTAGAGGAAGAACGACGCCAGCTCGCCCACGGTCAGGCTGCCCCGGCTGACCAGCCATCCGCCGAGGCCGAGCAGCAGCGCCTGGGCCAGGTACCCGAGCAGCTCGGCGCACGGCCCGTAGACGGCGCCGATCACCGCGGTGGTGTCGTTGGCGTCGCGGTAGGAACCGAGGATGTTGTCGTGGCTGACCACGTTGCGCTTGGCCCGGTTGGTGGCGGTGACCACCCGGATGCCGCCGAGGTTCTCCTGCAGATCCGACATCACGTCGGCGATGCGGTCCCGCACGGCGAGGAAGGCGATGTCGGAGGCCTTCCGGAACCACAGCGTGAGCACCAGCATCACCGGCACCACACCGAGGAACAGCACGAGGGCCAGCGTGGGGCTGACCGCGAACAGCACCACGGCCACGATGGCGAGGGTGAGGAACTGGACGAACATGTTGACCAGGCCGTCCTGGAACAGGGCGGTGAGCGACTCGATGTCGCTCGTCATGCGGGTCATCAGCACCCCGCCCTTCTCGGCGGTGAAGAAGCTGAGCGACAGGCGCTGGAAGTGGGAGAAGATCCGGATGCGCAGCGTCTCCATGAGCGCCTCGCCCACCCGGCCGGTCCAGGCCACCCGGGCGGCCGACAGGACCGTGCCGATGACGACCGAACCGACGTAGATGCCGGCGATGGCCAGCAGTTCGCCCCGGTCGCCGGCGATGATGCCCTTGTCGATGGCCTTGCCGGTCAGGAACGGACCGACCGTGACCATCAGCGTCTCGAAGACGACCAGCACGAACGCGAACGCCACCGCGACCCACTTCTCGCCGATGAAGCGCCACAGGGTGAACCGCCGCCGGTCCCACTCGGCTTGGGAGAAGTCGACCTCGGGCATCTCGTGCTCGGGCTCGGAGGCGAGCAGGTCGTCCACCCGAGCCTGCAGCTCGGCGGGCACGCCGGCGAAGGGCAGGCCGGTGGCTCCGGGCTGGGCGAACGGCGAGCCGGCGGGGGGACCGAAGCCACCCATCAGTCACTCACCTCCGGGTCGGGCACGACGTCGCTGGCCGCATCCTCGGCCGCTTCGACGCTGGCCAGCACCTCGCGGTAGTGCGGCTCGTCGGCGAGCAGCCGCTCGTGGGTGTCGAACGCCAGGACCCGGCCGCCCTCGATCAGCGCGACCCGATCGGCCAGGGCGATGGTGGACAGCCGGTGGGCCACCACGATGGTGGTCCGATCCTCGGCCAATCGCTCGATCGCCTCGTGGATCTCGGCCTCGACCCGCACGTCGACCGCGCTGGTGGCGTCGTCGAGGATCAACACCGCGGGATCGGCCAGCAGCGTCCGGGCGATGGCGAGGCGCTGGCGCTGGCCGCCGGACAGCGTGAACCCCCGCTCGCCCACCACCGTGTCGTACCCCTCGGACAGGGCGACGATGAACTCGTGCGCGTTGGCCGCCTGGGCCGCGGCGACGATCTCCTCGTCGGTGGCGTCGGGGCGGGCGTAGGCGATGTTGTCGCGGATGCTGGACGAGAACAGGAACGGCTCGTCGGTGACCATCCCGACGTGGTGGCGGATCGATGCCATGGTGAGGTCGCGCACGTCGTGGCCGTCGATGCGGACCGCCCCGTCGTTCACGTCGTAGAAGCGCAGGAGCAGCCGGGCGATGGTGCTCTTGCCCGAACCGGTTCCCCCGACGACGGCGACCGTCTCACCGGCCTCGATGTGCAGGTCGAAGTGGTCGAGCACATCGGCGCGGTCGGTATCGGTGTCGTCGCCGTAGCGGAACCGCACGTCGTCGAACCGCACGTCGCCGGCGGGATCCTCGAGGTCGACGGCGCCGGGTCGGTCGACGATGTCGGCCGGGGTGTCGAGGATCTCGAAGATGCGCCCCGCCGAGGCCGCCGCCCGCTGGCTCATGATCATGAAGAAGCCGAGCATCCGGAACGGTGCCTGGAGCAGCAGGACGTAGGCCGAGAACGTGATGATCGTGCCGACCGTCACCCGGCCGTCGATGGCCAGGTAGCCGCCGTAGAGCAGGGTCAGGGCCATGCCGAGCCGGGGCAGGTTCTCCATGATCGGCGCGTACTTGGCCCGGCTGTCGTTGACCTTCACCGATGCCCACCGCAGCCGGCGCGCCTGCCCGGCCAGTACGTCGATCTGCCGGCGCTCGCCGGCGAAGGCCTTGACGACCCGCACACCGGTGACGTTCTCCTCGACCGTCGTGGCCACCTCGGCGAGCCGTCCCTGCACCACCCACGACAGGGGGAACATGACGTTGCGGAGCTTGACGCCCACCAGGAAGACGAAGGGCAGGGTGGAGATCGCCACCAGGGTGAGCAGCACGTCCTTGGTGAGCATGAAGCCGAACGCGAGGGCGAACGTCATCATCATCATCGACATGAACGGGGCGAAGGCGAGCAGCATCTGCACCGAGCGGATGTCGCTGTTGGCCCGGCTGACCAGCTGGCCGGTCTGCACCTTGTCGTAGAAGCCGTGCGACATCGACGCGAAGTGACGGAACATCAGCGAGCGCAGGTCGTACTCGATGGCGTAGGCGAACTTGTAGAGGCGGCTGCGGTAGCCGTAGGTGAACACGGCGCGGAGCAGCGCCAGCACCAACAGGGTGATCACCCAGACCGACGTGCGGTCGCCGCCGGCGCGGATCTCGTCGATGCCCGAGCCGACCACGGCCGGGATGGCGACGTTGGCCAGCAGCGCCACCACCGCCATCGCCATCGCGGTGAGGAACGACCGCTTGTGACCCCACACCACCGGCCGCAGGCGACGGAGCCAGCCCAGCGACTGGTCGGGGTCGATCCGGCCCGACGGCGCCTCGTAGTGCGCGGCGGGGGGCATCGGCTCGTACAGGGTCGGGGGCGCGTCGACGTCGACGGCCACCGCTGGCGGTGCCGCGGTCGCCGGTACGGCCCGATCCTCGGTGAGGCTCACGAGGTGACCGCCTCGCGGTGGCGCCGCATGGCCACACCGAGCTGATCGAGTCCGTCGAGCGCCCGCGCCCGCTCGTCGGCGTCGAGGTGGTCGAGGAGGGCGTCGAGGGTGTCGTCGAGACAGCCGCTGGCGGTGGCCAGGGCGGCCTGACCCGAGGCGGTGATCTGGTGCAGCACCCGGCGGCGATCGTCCGGGCTCTCCCGGCGCTCGACCCAGCCCCGTTCGACGAGGCCGTCCACCAACGCGGTGATCGACGGGCGGGACACGGCCAGCCAGTCGGCCAGCGCCGAGGCGGCCCACTCGCCCTCGGAGAGGAAGGCGAGGAGCCGGAACTGGGGCAGGCTCATCGACTCGGCCCCGAGGCGGGTCTCGAACACCCGGGCCATCCGGGCGATCACCCGAACCGCGACATCGTTTCCTGACATGAATGATTAGTCAATCGAACCATCTCGGTGCTCGCACCCGGTTTTGCCGTGACGTCGGTCACACTGCGTGTCGGCGGCGGAGGACGGCGGGGCGAACCCTTCGGGTTCGACAGCAACTCCAGAAGCGAAGCCGGCAGACGAAGTCTGCAGGCGTAGCGACTCATGTAAGGGACATCGGCACCGTGGATCCACCACGGGGCTGAGGTCCCAGGGTTGCATGGTCATCCCGGTTGGTCCGGGGGGTGGCGTCGAGAACGGCTCTGGGGGAGGTCACCGCTGTGATCTTGCCCCGTACGACTGATTGCCACACCCGGCCGGCCACGGATGCCCCGGATGAGGGAAGTGGCTCGACCCGTCGAGGTCGGAGTCGTTTGCAGCACATGAGTGGGAGCCGCGGTTGGCGCGTGTCTTCCTTGGGACCGTGGCCTCGAGACGTGCGTCGCTTCGCGGACGAGCCGGTGCATCGGCAACGACGACAGGAGCAACCATGACCACCCGACGCATCGTCGGCATCGACTTGGGGATCGCATCAGCCCACACCGTGCGCGTCCTCGACGAGACCGGCACCACCTTGGCCAAGCGCAAGGCCCACCCGACCCTCCAGAGCCTCACCGACGTCGAGCAGGCCGCCTTGGCCGGCTGCGACGACGACGTGCGCCTGGAGGTGATCGTGGAACCGACCGGGCCGGCGTGGCTGCCGATCGCGGTGTTCTTCGGTCGCCGTGGCCATCTCGTGTTCCGGGTGAGCTCGGCCAAGGCGTCGGATCTGCGCAAGTTCTTCTCCCGGCACACCAAGACCAACGGCATCGACGCCGACACCCTCGCCCGCCTGCCCTTGGTCGACCCCCGCGGGCTCCAGGCGCTGCAGCTGCCCGGAGTCGAACACGCTGCGCTGGACCGCCGGGTCCGGGCCTGTGACCGGCTCACCCGCGCCGCGGCGGAGCACAAGGTCCGGATCAAAGACCTGGTCCGTCAGCTGTTGCCCATGACCCCGCTCACCGGAGATCTCGGCGCCGCCGACCTGGCGGTGCTCGAACGCTGGGCCGACCCGAACGCCCTCGTCAAAGCGGGTGTGAAACGGCTCACCGCGCTGATCGTGAAGGCGTCGAACAACCACCAGGGCGCCGAGCGGGCCGAGCAGTGGTTGGACGCCGCCCACGCCTCGATCGAGCTCTACGGCAACCACCCCGCTGTCGCGTTCTCCGATCTGGCCGCCGAGGTCGCCACCGAGGTCCGTCTGCTGCGCTCCACCCAGGCCGAGCTGGCCACCCACGCCGACGAACGCGAGACCGCCTACCGCTGGGCCGACCCGACCGGACTCGCTCGTTCGCTGCCCGGCCTCGCCGAAGTCGGCGGCCCCGCACTCGCCGCCGTCATGGGCGACCCCGGCCGGTTCGCCAAGGGCAAGCAGTTCCGGTCCTACACCGGCCTGGTCCCGAAGGCATCCGAGACCGGTGACACCGACCGCAAAGGCCAGCCCATGTCCAAGGCCGGATCGTCGCTGCTGCGCACCACGCTCATCCGCGCCGCCGATCACGCCCGCAAACAAGACCCCCAGCTCGCCCGCATCTACTACGTGCAGATGGCCGAGCGCGGCAAGGACCACCTCGGCGCCCTCTGCGTCGTGGCCGCCAACCTCGCCGAACGGGCCTGGGCTGTCATGAACCGCGGCATGCCCTACGTCATCTGCGACACCGACGGCCGCCCCGTCGACCCCGCCGAGGCCAAAACCATCATCGCCGAGCACTGGACCGTCCCCGCCGAGGTCCGAGCCCGCCGCCGCAGCAAGAAGAAGGGGAAGGCCCCCCAAACCACCCGAGCCGGGCGGCATGCACGGGGCGACCTTCCCCAACACAGCATCGTCGACCAGCACCACCGGCACCGTCAACACGACCCCCAACGAAGGACCGCTTGACAGCCGATCCTCCATAGGGAATCAGACGTCGAGGAAGCGGGAGACGGCGAACGCCGAGCCGAGGGCGCCGATCAACACGCCGGCCACCACGACCAGGACCGCAGTCACGGTGACCTGGTGATTGTCGACCAGCAGCCCGGCGAACAGCGAGAAGCGCTGATCGGACGCGATGTTGTCGAACACGCGCTGCACGGCGAACACCACGCCGATGGCGAAGCCGGATCCGATGAGGCCCTGGACCACCCCTTCGAGCATGAAGGGGACGCGGATGAACCAGTTGCTGGCCCCGACGAGCTTCATCACCTCGATCTCCCGGCGGCGAGCGAACATCGCCATCCGGATGGAGTTGAGGATGAGCAGGGCCGCCGCCACCAGCAGGAAGGTGGCCACCACGAACAGGCCCACACCGATGAGGTTGGACAGGTTGCGGATGGTGCGGATCGAGTCGAAGGCGGCGACGACCTCACGCACCCCGGGCTGCGATTCGAACACGGTGCGCAGACCCTCGATCGTCTCGGCCGACTTGTCGACCGGCACCACCCGGAAGCTGGGCGGGAGGATGTCGGGGGTGACGGAGTCGACGATCTGCGGCGTGTTCTTGAACAGGTCCTTGAACTCCTTGAAGGTCCGGTCCTGGTCGAAGTACGTGTAGCTGTCGATCTGGGTCGACTGGTCGAGCTGGCGTTGGACGGCGTCGGTCTGGGCCTGGGTCGCGTCCGGTTGCATGAACACGATGAACTCGATGCCGCCCTCCCACTGCTGGGTGGCGTTGTCCACCGCCGAGCGCAGCAGGAACGCGCCGCCGACCAGTGACAGGGAGACGGCCACGGTGAGGATGGAGGCGATGGTGAGCGAGAAGTTCCGGAACAGGTTGGTGCCGGTCTCGCGCACCATGTAGTCGACCTTGAGCGCCATGGTGCCTACTCGTAGACGCCGCGGTGCTGGTCGCGAACGATCGTGCCCCGGTCGAGCTCGATGACGCGGCGGCGCATCGTGTCGACGATGGAGCGATCGTGGGTGGCCATCACCACGGTGGTCCCGGTCCGGTTGATCCGGTCGAGCAGCCGCATGATGCCGACCGATGTGGCGGGATCGAGGTTGCCGGTGGGCTCGTCGGCCAGCAGGATCAGCGGCCGGTTCACGAACGCCCGAGCCACCGACACCCGCTGCTGCTCACCACCGGAGAGCTCGTGAGGGAAGCTCTCGAGCTTCTTGGACAGCCCGACCAGCTCGAGGATGGCCGGCACCTGCGACTTGATGACGTGCTTGGGGCGACCGATGACCTCGAGGGCGAAGGCCACGTTCTCGTAGACGGTCTTGTTCGACAGCAGCTTGAAGTCCTGGAAGACCGAGCCGATGTTGCGACGCAGGTAGGGGACCTTCCAGGAGCTGAGTCCGAGGATGTCCTTGCCGGCCACGAAGATGCGCCCCTGCTCCGGGCTCTCCTCACGGTTGACCAGGCGGAGGAACGTCGACTTCCCCGAGCCCGAGGCGCCGACCAGGAACACGAACTCACCCTTGGTGATGTCGACGTCGGCGTTCCGGAGGGCGGGGACGTCGCCTTTGTACGTCTTGGTGACGTTCTCGAGCTTGATCATGGAGCGGTGGGACAGCCTGAGCGGTGCGGAAGTGGGGCTGGACGACTGGAGAACGGTACCAACGGCCTCGCCCGGGCGGGTGACACCCCTCGACGACGACCGGGCCCAGGGACGAGGACCGGACCGCGTATTGCGAACAGGTTACGAACGCTACACCGGGGCCGGTCCGGCCGACGAAGCGAAGCCGCGACCCGATGTGCCACCCTGCCCCAGTGGATGTCACCGCCCGGTTCGCCGCTCCGCTCGTCTGCATGTCCCTGCTGGTCCTGGCGTGCGCCGGTGGCGACGACGCGTCGGACCGGGATGCCACGACGACCAGTACCGCCGTCCCCGACACTGCGACGAGCACGACCACGTCGCCACCGCCGACGGTGACCGCGCCCGAGTTGACCATCACGGGTCCGATCGACGGGACGCCCCAGACGTCCGCCGGCGACCTGGCTGCGACCGGATACGTCGAGGAGGAGTACTTCGTCAGCGGGACGGCCCGGAGCTTCGATGCCCAGGGACCGCTGACCGACGACGGGCACTGGACCCTGGCCGAGCGGGACACGGCCCCGTTCACCACGCGGATCCTCGTCCGGCGCCCCATCGATCCCGCCACCGCCAGCGGAGTCGTGGTGGTCGAGTGGAACAACGTCTCGGCCGGCTTCGACACCACGCCGGACTGGGGCTACTCATCGGCCGAGCTGATGCGCTCCGGCCACACCTACATCGGCGTCTCGGCCCAGAAGGGCGGGGTCGACGCCGACGACGGCGGAGGGCTGGCCGGCGGCTTCGGCGCGCCGCTCGTCACCGCGGACCCAGTGCGGTACGCCAGCCTGTCGCACCCCGGTGACGACTACAGCTACGACCTGTTCCGCCAGATCGGGGCGATGGCGCGGGTCGGACCGGCCAGCGGCGTCGACCCGCTCGAGGGCCTGCCCCGGGACCATGTCATCGCGGCGGGCGAGTCGCAGTCGGCGTTTCGGCTCACCGCGTACGTCGATGGCCTCCAACCATTGGATCCGGTCTTCGACGGGTTCCTGATCCACAGTCGGGGCGGCGGCAGCGCAGCCTTCGACCCATCCGGTGACGTGTCCGCCGCGACCACCGGGCAGGTCCGGATCCGTGACGATCTCGACGTGCCCGTGCTGGTCTTCTCGACCGAGACCGACCTGACGCTGCTCGGCTACGCCGCGGCGCGTCAACCCGACACCGACCGGTTCCGGGGGTGGGAGGTGGCCGGCACCGCCCACGCCGACGCCTTCCTCCTCGGCGGCGACCCGGTCGCGGCCGGTCGGGCGCTCGGGTGCGACGGTCCGGTCAACGACGGTCCCCAGCACCTGGCCCTGAAGGCTGCCGTCCACCACCTCCTGCGCTGGGTCGTCGATGGAACTCCCCCGCCCTCGGGCGACCCGATCGAGCTCGATCCGTCGGGCGAGATCGTGCGAGACGCCGACGGCAACGCGGTCGGCGGGATCCGATTGCCGGCGGTGGAGGTACCCGTCGCCGCGTTGTCCGGAGAGCCCGTCGGCGACAACCGGCTGTGCCGCCTGTTCGGCGCAACGGCTCCATTCGCGCCGGGCGAGCTCACGGCCCGGTACGGCTCGAAGGACGCCTACGTCGCCGCCTACGCCGAGGCCTACGACCGCAGCGTCGCCGCCGGCTTCGCCCTCGCCGCCGACCGCGCCACTGCGCTGGCCAAGGCAGCCGAGGTGGACTTCGGCTGATCAACCCACCAGCGGCGGCGCTCGGTCGTCGCCGAGGTCGACAGCACGGTGACATGGCGAGTGGTCGAACCCCGCTCGTTCTCAGCCGAGGGCGGGTGGTCCGTGCGGCCCGGCCCTGGCGGCGACGGTCACAGAACGGCCCGTCGGCGCGGCCGGCAGTTCGGGGCTGGCATGTTGCACGAGCGCAACGTGACAGCCCGAGACCTCGGGCGAGTCAGTCGCTCCGCACTCCGGGGGCTGTGGTGTTGCGCCAGCGCAACTGTTGCGCCAGCGCAACGCGATGACCCAAGAGCTCGAGCCGCAACGACGGCCGGATCTTCGGCCCATCGTCCAGCAGGTCACACCGGCGCAGCTCACGCCCATCACTCCGCCGAGGTCGGGGGATCCGTGCGGCACGGCCGTGGCGGCGGCCGTCAGAGAACGGAACATCACGGTGGTCGACGTTCATGACGCTCGAGTGGGGGCGAACATGGACAACCGGACATGGGTGCGGTACGGCGCTCTTGGTGGGGTGTGGTTCGTGGTCTTGACGGTCATCGGTGGGATCCTCGCCGGATCACCGCCGCCGCGGTCCGACCCGGCCGCCGACATCGTCAAGTACTACGCCGACAACGACAGCGGACTGCAGATCGGAGCATTCCTGGTCGCGCTGGGCGTGATCGGGCTCGTCTGGTGGTTCGGCAGATTGTGGCGGTCCAACATCAGCTTCGGCTTCTCGTCCATCGGCGACGTGATCATGACCGCGGCCGTGGGCGGCCTGATCCTGCGGACCGGCTTCCTGCCGAAGTGGGTCGGGTATCTCAGCTACGTCGTTTCCGTCCTGTCACTGGCGGCGACGGTCGGTATCGCCAACGACGCCAGCTTCCTCAGCCTCTTCAGCCTCCTCGCGGCCGCAGTCCTGGCCGTGTGGATCGTCGTGATCGCGGTCCTCAACTTCCAGAAGACCGCCGCCTGACACCCGGCCCGCTCAGCTGTCGCCGAGCTCCTGGGTGCGCTGCCAGCCGAGGTAGGCCTCCATGAAGGGATCGAGGTCGCCGTCGAGCACGCTGTCGACCTGGCCGACCTCGAACTCGGACCGAAGGTCCTTGACCATCTGGTACGGCTGCAGCACGTACGAACGGATCTGGCTGCCGAAGCCCACGCTGCGCTGCTCGCCCCGGATCGAGTCCAGCTCGTCCTGGCGCTTCTGACGCTCGAGGTCGGCCAGCTTGGCCCGCAGCATGGTCATGCAGCGATCCTTGTTCTGGTGCTGTGACCGCTCGTTCTGGCACGACACGACGATGCCGGTGGGCAGGTGGGTGATGCGCACCGCCGAGTCGGTCACGTTGACGTGCTGCCCACCCGCACCCGACGAGCGGTACACGTCGACCCGCAGCTCCTTCTCGTCGATCTCCACGTCGGTCTCGGCGTCGTCGAGCAACGGCACGACCTCGAGGGCGGCGAAGGCCGTCTGACGCTTGCCCTGGGCGTTGAACGGGCTGATGCGGACCAGGCGGTGCACGCCGTGCTCCGAACGCAGCCAGCCGTAGGCGTACCGGCCGCGGACGAGGAACGTCGCCGAGGAGATCCCGGCCTCGGTCCCCTCGGTCACCGCTTCGATCTCGGTGTCGAAGCCGTGCCGCTCGGCCCAGCGGAGATACATGCGCAGGAGCATGTTGGCCCAGTCCGAGGCGTCGGCCCCTCCCTCGCCCGAATGCAACTCGCAGATGGCGTCGTGTTCGTCGTACTCACCGGCGAACAACGAACGCAGCTCGATGCGGTCGAGATCGGCTCCGATCTCGACCAACACGCCGTCGATCTCGGGTTCGAGGCTGTCGTCGCCTTCCTCCCGGCCCATCTCGACCAGGGTCTCGGCGTCCTCGATGCGGCCGACCAGGCCGTCGTAGGCCCCGAGGTCGTCGGTGACCGCAGACAGCTCGGCGTTCACCTGCTTGGCCCGCTCCTGGTCGTCCCACAGGTCGGGGCGACCGGCCTCGGTCTCGAGCTGGGGCAGACGAGCCCGCAGCTCCTCGATGCGGAGATAGGTGCGCGCTTCGTCCAACCGGCGGCGAAGATCGTTGATGGCGTCGCTGAAGTCACGCATGGGACCGGCAAGCCTATGGGGCCGAACCGTCGAGTCCAGCCTGGAGGTTGCCGAGCCTGCGACCGAGGAGCAGGTGAGCAACCTCACGCGCTGGCGGTTTGGACGGAGTCCAGACCGCCAGAATCAGCCGCCGTGGCAGAGCTTGAACTTCTTGCCGCTACCGCAGGGGCAGGGCGCGTTGCGCGGCGTCTTGTCCCACTCGGACTTGACGACCGGCGCATGCGTCGCCGGCGCCGACTCCTCCACCCGCTCGGGCACGCCGGCGTCGGCGGTGGCCTTGGTGGCCAGCGCGTTGAGGCCCGAGCTCTGCGAGGAGGGATCCGACGGCCCGGACGTCTGCATGTTCGACACCGCAGGCTGCTCCTCGCCATCGGAGAGCTTGAAGCGTCGTGCCCACGGCCGGCGCGGCCGGAGCCTGCTGCTCGTCGGGCTGGCGGACCTGCACGTGCATCACGTACCGGACCAGGTCGCGCTCGATGCGGGCGATCATCGCCTCGAACATCTCGAAGCCCTCACGCTGCCACTCGACGAGCGGATCGCGCTGGCCCATGGCCCGCAGGTTGATGCCCTCGCGGAGGTAGTCCATCTCGGCGAGGTGCTCGCGCCACGCGGTGTCGATGATGCGGAGCATGACCTGACGCTCGACCTGGCGCATCACGTCCTCGCCGAGCTCGGCCTCGCGAGCCTCGTAGCGGGTGAGCGCCTCGTCGACCAGGACTTCGTACACCTCGTCGGAGGTGTCGAGGGCCCGCAGCTGCTCCTCGGTGATCTGGCTCGGCCAGTACTCGCCGGCCGCGGCGACGAGGCCCTCGAGGTCCCACTCCTCGACGAAGTCGGCCACGCAGTAGGTGGCGACGAGGGACTCGACCGCCTCGGGCAGGTACTTCTCGACGATCTTGGCCCGCAGGTCGGTCTGGTCGAGGATCTGGTCGCGGAACTCGTAGATGACCATCCGCTGCTCGTTGAAGACCTCGTCGTACTTGAGGACGTTCTTGCGGATCTCGGCGTTGCGCTGCTCGACCGTCTGCTGGGCTCGCTCGATGGCCTTGGTGACCATCTTGGCTTCGAGCGGCTGATCGTCGGGAAGGGCCCGGCCCATCACCCACTGGACGGCGCCGGTGGCGAACAGGCGCATCAGGTCGTCCTCGAGGGACAGGTAGAAGCGACTCTCGCCGGGGTCGCCCTGCCGGCCGGCGCGGCCGCGGAGCTGGTTGTCGATGCGGCGGGAGTCGTGGCGCTCGGTACCGAGCACGTAGAGGCCGCCGAGCTCGCGGACCTTGTCGCCCTCGGCCCCGCACTCGCTCTCGAACTTGGCCAGCACCTTGCGGTACTTCTCGTCCACGTCGGGCATCTCGGCCACCGTGGGGTCGTCGATGTCGATGCCCTCGTTGCGCAATCTCCTGCTTGGCCAGCAGCTCGGGGTTGCCGCCGAGGAGGATGTCGACACCTCGACCGGCCATGTTGGTGGCCACCGTGACCGTGTGGAGCCGACCGGCCTGGGCCACGATGTCGGCCTCCCGGAACTGCCGCTCGGGCTTGGCGTTGAGGACCTGGTGCGGGATGCCGATCTTGTCGAGCACCCGCGACGCCCGCTCGGAGGTGGCCACCGAAGCGGTACCGACGAGGACGGGCTGGCCCGCCTCGTAGCGCGCTGCGACGTCCTCGGCGACCGACTCGAACTTGCCGTCGAGGGTCTTGTAGATCAGGTCGCCCTCGTCCTTGCGGATCAGCGGCATGTTGGTGGGGATCGGCACGACCTGCAGGTCGTAGGTGCTGGCCAGCTCGGCCGCCTCGGTGGTGGCGGTACCGGTCATGCCGGCGAGCTTGTCGTACATGCGGAAGTAGTTCTGGAGGGTGACGGTGGCGAGGGTCTGGTTCTCCTCCTTGATCTTCACGCCCTCCTTGGCCTCGACCGCCTGGTGGAGGCCTTCGGACCAGCGCCGGCCCTCGAGCACTCGACCGGTGAACTCGTCGACGATCTTCACCTCGCCGTCGACGACGATGTAGTCCTTGTCGCGGAGGAACAGCTCCTTGGCGCGGAGCGCCACCGAGAACTGGTGCACCAGGTCCTGGGCGACGCCGTCGTAGAGGTTCTCGACCTCGAGCGCGGCCTCGACCCGTTCGATGCCCTCCTCGGTGGGGACGACGGTGCGCTTCTCCTCGTCGACCTCGTAGTGCTCGTCACGCCGCAGGCCGCGGGCGATGGAGGCGAACTTGTAGTACAGCTGCGCGGCGTCGGCCGACCGTCCGGAGATGATCAGCGGGGTGCGGGCCTCGTCGATGAGGATGGAGTCGACCTCGTCGACGATGGCGAAGTTGAAGCCACGCTGGACCTGACGCTCACGACTCATGGCCATGTTGTCGCGGAGGTAGTCGAAGCCGAACTCGTTGTTGATGCCGTAGGTGACGTCGGCGGCGTACTGGACTCGCTTGTAGTCCGGTTCACGCTCGCCGGGGATGACGAGCCCCACGCTGAGCCCGAGCCACTTGAACAGCCGGCCCATCCACTCCGACTGGAACGTGGCCAGGTACTCGTTGACCGTGATGATGTGCGAGCCCTTGCCCGAGAGCCCGTTCAGGTAGAGCGGCAGGGTCGAGGTCAGGGTCTTGCCCTCACCGGTCTTCATCTCGGCGACCCAGCCGAAGTGGAGGGCGGCGCCACCCATCATCTGGACGTCGAAGTGGCGCTGACCCAGCACCCGCTTCGAGGCCTCGCGGGTGACGGCGAAGGCATCGAGCAGGATGTCGTCGAGGTCCTCGCCCTGCTCGAGACGCTGACGGAGCGCCGGCGTCTGCGCCTTGAGCTCAGCGTCGCTCATGGCCTCGTATTCCGGCTCCAGGGCATTGATGTCGGGCACCAGTCCCTGCAGCGCCCGCAGGCGCTTGCCTTCACCGGTTTTGAGTACGCGATCGAATAGACCCATGCGGGGTGGGAGTGTATCGGCGGCTCCCGCCGGCGCCGTCGTCGTCGGCGCGACCTGCCCGGTCGGGCCGAACCGTCATCGGTAGCCTTGGCCGGTGGCTTCGACGCGTTCGTCGGTGCGTCCCGGTGCGGTCCGGAATGCGGTGATCCTGGCGGTCTGCGCCGGGCTGGTTCCGGCGTGCGCCGACGGCGACGTGACCGAGGCCAGCCCGCTCGCATCGACGACGTCAGCAGCCCCGACCTCGATCGTCCCGGCCACGACGGTCCCGACCACGACCGTCCCCGCCAGGCACAGACTCCGACCACGAGGACGCCCGCCACGTCGACCCGGCCGGTCCCCGCGGCGTCGGCCTCGACCATCCGGCGCCGCGGTGACCCCTCCGGGCACGTGCTGCTGGTGGGCGATTCGGTCGCCGCCCTGGTGGCCGACGATCTCGCCCGTCGCCTCCGGCCCGAACTGCACGTCGACGGCGTCGATTGCCGCCGCCTCGACCAACCCATCGTCGGACCGTGCGGCCAGGTCGACACCGGTGTCGAGGTGGACGATGGCGTGACGACGGTGACCGACGCGGTGGAAGCGCTCGCGGCCGAGGGGATCGTTCCCGACTCCGCCGTGTTCGTCCTCGCCGACAACTCGTCGATCACACGATCCGAGCTGGATGCCGCGATGCGATCGGCGGCGGGCATCGATCACGTCTGGTGGGTGAACACCCGAATCGAGGGCTACGGCCGCCAGGACGAGAACAACCGCCTGCTCGACGAGCTCGCCGCCGACGATCCCCGGGCCGGCGTCGTCGACTGGTTCACGGCCAGCGCGGGCGAGGACTGGCTCACCGACCACGTCCACCCGAACGACGCCGGACAGGCCGCCCTCGCCGACCTCATCGTCGATCGCCTCCTGTGCGCGTGCACGGCATGACCGCGCCGGCTCGTTACCGCCCCATCGTGGAGACCCGCAGCGGCATCGGGTACCTCCCCGGACTCGATGGTCTGCGCGCCATCTCGATCATCGCGGTCATCGCCTACCACCTCGACCAGTCCTGGGCCACGGGAGGCTACCTCGGGGTCGAAGTCTTCTTCGTGGTGTCGGGCTACCTCATCACGCTGCTCGCCCTCGACGAGCACCGCCGGCGCGGCTTCATGGACCGCCTCGCGTTCTGGGGTCGTCGGGCCCGTCGGCTGCTCCCCGCCGTCGTGGTGCTGGTCGTCGCCGTGCTGGCCTACGCCGCCGTGGTGCTCGGGCGCGATGAGCTCCACCGCTTCCGCGGTGATGGCATCGCCAGCCTGTTCTACGTCCAGAACTGGCACTCGATCGTCGCCCACCAGCCCTACTTCGCCGCCTTCGGCCGTCCGTCGCCCCTGCGCCACCTGTGGTCGCTGGCGATCGAGGAGCAGTTCTACCTCCTGTGGCCGCTGCTGCTGCCCCTGTCGTTGCGCTGGGTCGGTCGACGCGCCACCGCGGTGCTCACCCTGCTCGGCGCCGGGGCGTCGGTCCTGGCGATGGCGTCGTTGGCCGACATCGCCGCTCCCGAGCGGGTCTACTACGGCACCGACACCCGGGCGTTCGGCATCCTCTTCGGCTGCGCCCTCGCCTTCGCCTGGCGGCCCCAGCGGTTCCGGGCCGACATCGGGGCCGCACCCCGACGAGCCCTCGCCGTGGTCGGGGCGGTCGCGCTCGTCGTCCTCGGCTGGCAGTTCGGCCACCGGTACCAGTACGACCCGTGGACCTACCCGTGGGGCTTCGTGGTGGTCGACCTGTGCACGGCCGCCCTGATCATCGCCAGCACCCACCCCGGATCGTCCCTCGGGCGGCACATCGGATCCCGGCTGCCCGCCGCGATCGGCCGGCGCTCCTACTCCCTCTACCTCTGGCACTGGCCGGTGATCGTGTTCACCCGTCCCGGTGTGGATTGGCCATGGCACGGGTCCGTGGCCATCGCCGGACAGCTCGCGCTGATGGCCGCGCTGGCCGAGGTCTCCTACCGGTGGGTGGAGCAGCCGTTCCGCGACGGTCGCGCCCGGGCACAGATCACCCGGATCATCGGTGGCATCCGCAGCGAGCGACGATCGGCCGTCCTCGTCGGAGCCGTCACCGTCCTCGTGCTCGGCATCGCCGGCGCCATCGTCGTCGTGCCCGCTCCGGTCGAGACGGTCACCGCCGGCGCCGGCGCGGTGACCATCCCCCTGGACCCCACGACCACCACCACGACCACGACGACGACCACCACGACGACGACCACCACCACCACGACCATCCCGCCGACGACCACCGCGGCGCCGGGGACCACAGCGGCACCGACCACCACCGCGGCGCCGGCCCCACCCCCGACCCCGCCCCCGACCCCGGCGCCCGCGCCGTCCACGACCGAGCCGGCGACCGACCCCGACGTGACGATCGTGGGCGAATCGGTCACCCTCGGTGCCGTCCCCGTCCTCCGCCAGGTCTACGGGCCGCGTGTCCAGATCGACGCGGTCGAGGGCCGGTCGTTCTCCGATGGCGTGACCACGGTCGAGAACCTCGCCGCCGCCGGCCGGCTCACCCCCACCGTGGTGATCCACATGGGCAACAACGGCGCCGCTCCCGCCGACGCCCTCGATCGGATCGGCGCCGCGGTCGGCCCCGACCGGCTCCTGGTCCTGGTCACGGTCCGGGTCCCGCGGGACTGGATGGGTCAGGTCAACGAGCGGCTCGTCAGCTACGCCAGCAGCCACGCCAACGCGGTGCTGGCCGATTGGTACGACCTCACCGGCAAGGAGGACGGACTACTCACCGACGACGGCGTCCACCTGACCAAGCACGGCGAGGTCCGCTACACCGACCTGTTGGTGTCGGTCACCCACTGACCCGCGGTTCAGGTGCCGGGGACGTCGAGCAGCTTCTCGCGCACCGCGTACATCACGGCTTCCATCCGGGTGTGGAGGTGGAGCTTCTCGAGGATGTTGCGCACGTGGTTCTTCACCGTGTTCTCCGAGATGAACAGGTCCTCGGCGATCTCCCGGTTGGACTTGCCCTGGGCCACGAGGCGGAGCACCTCCAACTCGCGGTCGGTGAGCCGGGGGGTCGGGACCGTGGTGCGCTCATCGGCCCGCTTCGACAGGTTGGTGAACTCGGTGAGCAGCTTCGACGCCATCGACGGACTGATCAGGCTCTGCCCGGCGACGACGGCCCGCACCGCGGTGGACACCTCCTCGATGGAGATCTCCTTGAGCAGGTAGCCGCTGGCCCCCGCCTTGATCGCCTCGTAGAGATCGGACTCCTCGTCGCTCACGGTGAGCATGACGATCTTCGTGCTCGGCACCGCCTCGGCGATGCGGCGGGTGGCCTCGATGCCGTCGATGCCCGGCATCCGCACGTCCATGAGGACCACGTCCGGCACGAACTCGGAAACCTTCCGCACCGCGTCGTTGCCGTCCTCGGCCTCGGCGACCACCTCGATGTCGGGCTCGGACTCGAGCACCATCACCAGGCCGCGCCGGAACAGGGCATGATCGTCACAGATCATCACCCGTACTCGATCGTCCTGATCAGCGCTGTCGTGGCCGGCGTCGTCGTCGTGATCCACAGCTCACCCTTCGCAAGTCCCTCGGCCGCACAGCGTACCGACCATGACCAGGACGAGTGGTACTCGAGGCCATGGCCAACCCGGGTGGGGTTGGACTGGGCCGAACGGGCCATCCCGACCGGGTCAGCACACATGGTCCGACCAGCCCAGCTCCGCCATCCCGAATCACGGCGTCCGGGCCACCACCACGAACGAGGTCACCGCGCCGCTCCGGGCATCCAGGGCCGCGGCGGCAGCACGGATCGTGGCGCCGGTGGTGCACACGTCGTCGACCACGACGAGGCGACCCGACGGTTGCCCCACGAGGTGGAACCGGACGTTGTTCGCCCGCTCGGCCCGGTTCCGGCCCGTCTGGGACGGGCCGCCCAACCGCCGCAGCAGCGCTCGGCACGGCAGACCGAGGCGGCGGGCCAACGCTCGGGCGAGCAACTCCGACTGGTCGAAGCCGCGGCGTCGGCGCCGGGCCGCGGTGGTCGGGATCCAGCTCACGACCGGCGGCGGACCCGACGGCACCAGCGCGCACAGGCCATCGGCCAGTGGACCGACCAGTCGGCGGCCGTCGCGGAACTTGAGCGCCTGGACGATGCGTGCCCCGGCGCCCTCGTAGGAGAACAGGGCCGGGACCGGACCGACACCTCGGACCCGGGTCGACGGCGGGGGTCGGAGGTCGCTCCCGCAGGATCCACAGAGCGGTTCGCGCCCCTGGCGGCACAGCACGCACCCGGTCCGGAACAGCTCCACGACCCGCGACGGTACGGATGCCCTCTGACAGCAATGCACGGGCCGCCGGTCAACCGATCCGCCGACCGAGGCGTCTGTACGGGTGATGATGGCTGTCATGGCTCCGCCACGATCGACTCCGGCGCACGACGGGATGGACCCGTGGTTGGTCGAGCTGTACCGGTCCGACTACCGGCGCCTCGTCCGTCTCGCCGCCCTGCTGGTCGACGATGTGGGCACCGCCGAGGAGCTGGTCCAGGACGCGTTCGTCGCGGTCGCTCGCCAGGGGACGTCGGCGCTCCGCAACCCTGAAGCGGCACCGGCCTACCTGCGGAGCGCGGTGCTCAACCGAGCCCGTTCGCAGCTACGCAAGCGCGAGGTCCGGCGCCGGCACCTCCGCAGCGTGGAGCCCCCACCCCACGCGCCACCCGCCGACCGCGACGTGCTCGCGTCCGACGACCACGCCCGCATGCTGGCCGCCCTCGACCGGCTCCCCGACCGGCAGCGACAGGTGCTGGTCCTGCGGTACTACGGCGAGCTCACCGAGGCCGAGATCGCCGACGCCCTCGGTATCTCCCGTGGGAGCGTCAAGACCCATGCCCGCCGGGGCCTCGCCGCCCTCGAAGCCCGACTGGAGGGATCGTGAACCCCGAGCCCGACCGCCCCATCGAGGAACGACTCCGCGCCGCCCTGCACGATCGCGCCGCCCACATCGAGCCCGCCGCGGACGGGCTCGACCGAATCGAGGAGAAGCTCATGTCCAACCGGTCGCTCACCACCAACCAGAAGTGGATCCTCAGCACCCTGTCGGCGGCGGCCGTGATCCTGCTCGTCGTCGTCGGCGTCATCGTGCTGCGAGACAGCGACGACGGCGACACCGGACTCGCCGCCGGATCGACCACCACCACGTCGACGACCGACACCTCGACCACCACGTCGACGACCGAGCCGACCTCGACCACGTTCGCACTCGCGGTCGACCCCTATGGCGTCGCCTTCCCCGCGCCCACCACCAGCCAGCGGTTCGACTCGGCGGAGACCGCGGCCCGCTCCTATGCCACCGATGTCCTCGGCTTCTCGGAGCTGGAGATGGGCGACTACCAGGCCGGCGACAGCCGCTCGGGGGAGATCCCGATCACCGACCGTCCCGGTCACCCGGAGACCACGGTCTTCGTCCGCCAGATGGGTGACGACCACTGGTACGTGCTGGGCAGCATCGCGCCCGACATGACCGTCGACTCGCCGACCGCAGGTGACACGATCGCCACGCCGTTCGACACCGAGGGCAGCGCGCTGGCGTTCGAGGGCACGGTGAACGTGACCGTGATGGCCCAGGGAGACCTCCGATCCATCGGCGAGGGCTTCGTGATGGGGAGCGGTACACCGCCGGCCGGACCGTTCCAGGGCAGCATCGACTTCGAAGCCCCCACCGAAGAGACGCCCGGCATCGTCGTCTACCGCACCGAATCGGCCGAGGACGGGCACATCCTGCAGGCGACCTCGTTCCCGGTGCGCCTGGCGGGCGGCTGAGCGGCGCGGTTCGTGGCGTCGGGGCTTCGTGCCAACCTGCACCCGTGACGATCAACCTGTTCTCCGACACCCAGACCCGCCCCACCGAATCGATGCGCGCCGCGATGGCCGCGGCCGAGGTGGGCGACGAGCAACGCAAGGCCGACCCGACGGTGAACGCGCTGCAGGAGCGCATGGCCGACCTGCTCGGCAAGGACCGGGCGATCTTCCTGCCCACCGGCACCATGTGCAACCTGGTCGCGGTCGGGGCCCACACCCGGCCGGGTGACTCGATCGTCCTCGAGCACTCTGGGCACGTCCTGCGCTCGGAGACCTCGGGGGCCGCCGCGGTCAACGGCTGCGTCATCGAGACCATCCGCGGCGACCGCGGCACGTTCACGCCGGAACAGTTGACCGCCGTGCTCACGCCGGGCAACCAGTACGTACCGCCGACACGGCTCCTCTGCCTCGAGCAGACCCACAACTTCGCCGGCGGGACCGTCTGGCCCCTCGAGCTCTACACGGCGGTGGCGGACGCGGCCCACGACGCGGGGGTCGCCGTCCACACCGACGGGGCCCGCCTGATGAACGCCGTGGTGGCGTCGGGGGTCTCGGCGGCCGACTGGGCTGCGCCGGTCGACACCATCTGGGTCGACTTCACCAAAGGTCTCGGGGCACCCACCGGCGCGGTGCTGGCCGGCCCGGCCGACGTCATGGAGCAGGCCTGGCTGCTCAAGCACCGCTTCGGCGGGGCGATGCGCCAGGCCGGCATCGTTGCCGCCGGCTGCCTCCACGCCCTCGATCACCACGTGGACCGCCTCGCCGACGACCACGCCAACGCCCGCCGGTTGGCGGACGCGCTGGCCGAGATGGGGCTCGACGTGACACCGCCGGACACCAACCTCGTCTTCGTCGACCCCCGGCCCGTCGGGTTCGACGCGGCCTCGTTCGCGGCCGCCCTCGCCGAGCGCGGGGTGGAGATCAGCACGCTGGGCGACCGGAACCGCCTCTGCACCCACCTCGACGTCTCGTCGGACGACATCGGCACCGCCCTGGACGCCATCCGCGACGTGCTCGACGCCGGATGCCCTAACCGACGCGGGCGGCCTGGCCCCCGTCGACGGGGAGGACGACCCCGGTGATGAAGCCGGCCTCGTCGGAGGCGAGGAACAGCGCGGCATGGGCCACGTCCCAGGCCGAGCCCTGACGCTGCCCGAGCGGTACCTGCGCGGCCCGGCGTTCGGCGACGACCTCGCGGTCGACGCCGAGAGACTCGGCCAAGGCGTCGACCGCCATCGGGGTGTCCATCAGGCCGGGCATGATCGCGTTGGCCCGGATGCCGTGCTTGGCGTTGCCGTTGGCCACGGCCTGGGTCAGCGCGTTCACCCCTGCCTTCGACGTCTTGTAGGCGAGCATGTTGGTGGACGCGATGGCGGCCAACGACGAGATGTTGACGATGGCTCCGCTCCCCTGCTCGCGCATGACCGGAAGGGCGTGCTTGCAGGTCAGGTACATCCCCTTCAGGTTGACGGCCTGGATACGGTCCCACACCGCCTCGTCGAGGCTGACCGGCCCCCCATCGTTCCCGCCGATGCCGACGTTGTTGATCAAGATGTCGAGCGAGCCGAAGGTCGCGGTGGTGGCCGCCACCATGGCCGCGCAGTCGTCACTCACCGTCACGTCAGCCTTCGGCTGCGACCGCGGTCCCGCCCTCGGCGGTGATCTGCGCCACCGTCTCCTCGGCCCGGGACAGGTCGCGGTCGGCGACGACGACCGACGCGCCCTCCACGGGCGAGCAACACGGCGATGGCTCGACCGTTGCCGATGGTGGCGCCCGGCGTCTGGCCTCCGCCGACCACCAGCGCGGTCCGACCGGCGACCCGACCGGTACTCATCGCGGGAATCCGGATACGCCCTCGTCGAGCTGGACGCCGCACGAGTTCAGCGCCATCGACACCAGCGTGTACTGCCCCACGGTGAACACGAGATCGAGCAGCTGCTGCTCGTTCCAGGAGGTGGTCAGCGCCGCCCACGTCGAGTCGGTGATGCATTGATCGTCGTGGAGCTCGTCGACGGCGGCGAGCAGCGTGCGATCGACCTCGGACCAGTCGTGGTCGTCGAGCTCCTTGGTCAGCGCCACGATCTCGGCGTCGGTCGAATCCGGCGTCGCGGCCGATCACGGTGTGCTGGCCGAACTCGTACTCGGCCCCACAGCGCCAACCGGTCCGCAGGATGGCCAGCTCGCGCACCCGCGGCGGCAGGGTGTTCTTGGCCAGGACGTGGCTGCCGAAGATCAGCCACCGCTTCAGCAGCTTGGGGTGCCGGGCGAGCGTCCGGAAGATGTTGAGGGCGTCGCCCGGCACGTACTTCTTGGTCTCGTCGTCGAGGACCGACGGGTCGAGCGGCTCGAGGCGGGGCGAGGACGGACGGGGGCGATGCGGTGCGGTCATGACGGCACCGTAACGCCCCCCCGATTCCGGGCGCGGTGGATCGAAGGGCCGGAGGCGCCAGCCGGAGGTCCGCACGATGTCGGCCGGCGTGGCCGGGGAACGCTCAGTACCGATAGTGGTCCGGCTTGTAGGGGCCCTGCTGCGGGATGCCGAGGTAGTCGGCCTGCTCCTTGGTCAGCTGGGTGAGCTTCACGCCCAGCGCATCGAGGTGGGCGCGGGCGACCTTCTCGTCGAGCACCTTGGGAAGCACGTGGACGCCGAGCGGATAGTTGGCCGTCTTGTTGAACAGCTCGATCTGGGCCACCACCTGGTTGGAGAACGAGCAGCTCATCACGAAGCTGGGATGGCCGGTGGCGCAGCCCAGGTTCAGCAGCCGTCCCTCGGCCAGCATGATGATCGAGTGCCCGTCGGGGAACACGAACTCGTGGACCTGCGGCTTGATCTCGACCTTGCGGACATCGCTCATGCGGTTGAGGCCGGCGATGTCGATCTCGTTGTCGAAGTGGCCGATGTTGCCGACGATGGCGTTGTGCTTCATCTTCGCCATGTGGCCGGCGAGGATGATGTCCTTGTTGCCGGTGGCGGTCACGAAGATGTCGGCCTTGTCGACCACATCCTCCAGCGTGGTGACCTCGTAGCCGTCCATCGCCGCCTGGAGGGCACAGATGGGGTCGGCCTCGGTGATGATCACCCGGGCCCCCTGGCCCCGCAGCGATTCGGCGCAACCCTTGCCGACGTCGCCGTAACCGCAGACCACCGCGACCTTGCCGCCCATCATCACGTCGGTGGCCCGGTTGATGCCGTCGATCAGTGAGTGCCGGCAGCCGTAGAGGTTGTCGAACTTGGACTTGGTCACCGAGTCGTTGACGTTGATGGCGGGGAACAGCAGCTGGCCGGCCTCGAACATCTGGTAGAGGCGGTGCACGCCGGTGGTGGTCTCCTCGGTGACCCCCTTGATGTCGGGCGCGATGGTGTGCCACAGCTTGGGATCCTCGGCCTGGAGCTTGCGGAGCAGCTCGAGGATCACCTTGTACTCGTCGGAGTCGTCGTCGGTCGGTTCGGGAACGGCTTCCGCCTTCTCGAACTCGAGCCCCTTGTGGACGAGCAGCGTGGCGTCGCCGCCGTCGTCGAGGATCATGTTGGGGCCGCCGTGGCCGGGCCAGCGCAACGCCTGCTCGGTGCACCACCAGTACTCCTCCAGCGTCTCGCCCTTCCAGGCGTAGACCGGGATGCCCCGGGGGTTCTCGGGGGTGCCGTCGGGCCCGACGGCGACCGCGGCGGCGGCGTGGTCCTGGGTGGAGAAGATGTTGCAGCTGACCCAACGCACCTCGGCACCGAGGGCGGTGAGGGTCTCGATCAGCACCGCGGTCTGGATCGTCATGTGGAGGCTGCCCATGATGCGGGCGCCGGCCAGGGGCTGCTCGTCGGCGTACTCGGCCCGGAGGGCGATCAGGCCGGGCATCTCCACCTCGGCGAGCTCGATCTCCTTGCGCCCCCAGGGGGCGAGGGTGAGGTCGGCGACCTTGAAGTCGTGGCTACTCATCGGTTGCTGGCACCTTTCGTGTGCGCGTCGAAACGACGGATACGGGAAGGTGGCTGGGCGCAACCAGCGCCGATCATCACAGCCGACCGGCCCACCACCCTACGCCCCACCGGTTCTGGTAGCCCATCTCGCCACCCAGCTCACGCGTTCGGCTACCAGAACGTGCTCTGCGCTGGTTCGTGGCGGGGTCAGTCGCGTTCGATCTCGGGCCCCATCTTCGCTCGGGCCAGGGCGACCACTTCGCCGGGCTCGGCGTGGCGACCGAGCGCGGCCTTGGAGAAGATCAGCTCACCGTCGAGGGTGACCTCGAAGCGACCCTTGCTGGAGGGCACGAGGTCGATGCCCTCGATGATGGGCGCCCATCCCGTCAACAGCTCGTCCGTCAGACCGACGGCACGGGGGACGTAGTTTCACGGGACGCAGAACTCGATCGAGATGCGGTGGCGGGGATCCAGCAACGTCATGGATCCGACCATACCGTCGCGATCTACGAGACCGCGGCGGTCGGTCCGGGGTCGATCTCCAGCTCCTGGGCCAGGTGCCAGCCCAGCAGGCACCCCTGGAGCACGAGATCGAGGACCTGCGCCAGGGGTCCGTTCCCCTCGGCCCGCACCTCGTGGTGGTCGTGGACGACCTCGTCGAGGAGCTCGACCACGGCGTCCATCGCCGCCCCGGCGCCCGGGGGTTCGTGGTCGCACCGCAGGGTCACCAGGCTGAACACCTGGCGGGTCATGTCGCCGTGTTGCCCCCAGCCCGACACCTCGTCCCAGCCGATGCCGGGCAACGAGCCGGCGAACGAGGCCGCCTTGGCGTCCAGGTTGACCTGCTGCTTCCACTGTCGAGCCACCACACCGGTGAGCGGCTCGGCGCCGTACACGAGCGGGAGCGTGCGGCCGATCCGCCGGGCCAGCCGGGCCATCGGACTGGCGGCGCCGGACAGCTCGTCGCGGCGCCGGGTCAGCTGGGCCACCGCGGCCGAGACGGCGGATTCGGTGTCCGGGTACTGGCGAAGCTGCCCGAGAACGGCCAGCAGGCGGGCCGTGAGTCCGGCGACCGCGGCCCGGCCCACCGGGACCGGCTCCTCCGGGACCACGACGACGGTGTGCGCGCCGCGCTGCTCCGCCGCCGTGCGGGCCGTCCGCACCGCGGGGGCGTCGAGCGCCTCGCCGGCGACGACCACCAGTGTCCGGGCCGCCACGAACACCGGGAGGTCGGGACCGGGGTGGGTGAGGACGGGCACCGTGGCGACCGGCGCGGCGAGCAGCCGGACGATGTCGCCGGCGGTCCGGGCGGCGCCAGGAGCCACCACCACCACGTGGTCGATCTCGGTGGGGGCGGGCAGACCGTCGACCGGGCCGATGGCGGCCGTGGCCGCCAGCTGCTCCGGCATGCCGAGGTAGGCGGCACGCAGGCCCATGGTGTCGATGGGCCCGTCGGGCAGCAGCTTCGCCACGGGCGCGAGCTCAGTCCGCCTCGAAGGTGGGGGTGATCCCCTCGGCCTCCGCCTTGGCCAGCAGTCGGTCGACCTCGGCGTCGTCGATGGTGGTGGCCTCGTCGATCAGCATGATCGGGATGTCGTCGCGGATCTCGTAGGTCCGCTTCAGTCGGGGGTTGAGGAGGATGTCCTCGTCCTCGAAGTAGTAGAGGGGGCCCTTGTCCTCCGGGCAAGCGAGGATGTCGAGCAGGAGTTGGTCGAGCGCCATCGTGGTCTCCGTGGGTCGGGAGTCGGGTCAGGTGAAGTGGGAGCGGACCTCGGCGACCTTCGCATCGCACTGGTCGCGTGTGGCGGCCTCGAGGTTGAGTCGCAGCAGCGGCTCGGTGTTGGACGGACGCAGATTGAACCACCAATCGCCGGCATCCACCGTGAGACCGTCGAGGCGATCCTGGTCGAGGCCGTCGTACGCGGCCGCGACTCGTTCGATGACTGCGGCCGGGTCGTCGACCTCGGTGTTGATCTCCCCGGACGCGGCGTAGCGCTCGAAGGGGGCGCGCAGCTCGGAGAGCTTCTGGCCGGTGAGGCTGAGCTGTTCGATCACCATGAGGGCGGCGATGCAGCCCGAATCGGCCCGCCAGTTCTCCCGGAAGTAGTAGTGCGCCGAGTGCTCGCCCCCGAAGGCGGCGCCGGTCTCGGCCATCACCGCCTTGATGTAGCTGTGCCCGACCCTGGTCCGCACCGGGGTCCCGCCCTGCTCGCGCACCACCTCGGGCACGGTCTTCGAGCAGATGAGGTTGTGGAGGATGGTGGCGCCGGGCTCCTTGGCCAGCACGCCCGTGGCCACGATCGCGGTGGTGACCGAGCCGGAGACCGGTTCGCCGCGATCGTCGACCAGGAACACCCGGTCGGCGTCGCCGTCGAAGGCGAGGCCGAGATCGGCGCCGGTCTCGAGCACCCTGGCCTGCAGGTCGCGGAGGTTGTCGGTGTTGAGCGGATCGGCCGGGTGGTTGGGGAAGCTGCCGTCGAGCTCGCCGTACATCACCTCGAGGTCGATCGGCAGCGGTTCGAACACGGCAGGGACGACGAGGCCGCCCATGCCGTTGGCGGTGTCGGCCACCACCTTCATCGGACGCAGCGCGCCGGTGTCGATGAACGATCGCACGTGGTCGGCGAAGGCGTCGAGCAGCTCGTCGGAGCTGACCCGCCCGGGCCGTTCGACGGGGTCGGGGCCGCCGCCCCGGGCGATCTCCTTGATGTCCTCGAGGCCGGTGTCGGTCCCGATCGGTCGAGCACCGGCGAGCGTCATCTTGATGCCGTTGTACTTGGCCGGGTTGTGACTGGCCGTGAACATGGCGCCCGGGGCGTCGAAGCGCCCGGAGGCGAAGTAGAGCATGTCGGTCGACGCCAGGCCCAGGGTGGTGACGTCGAGGCCCTGGCTGGTGACGCCGTCGCTGAACGCCTCGACCAGCTCGATCCCGCTCTCGCGCATGTCACGGGCCACCAGCACCCGATCGTGCGGATACGGCTGCGAGCGGACGAACACCGCGAACGCCGTCCCGATCCGGCGCACCAGGTCGGGGTCGAGCTCGTCGGGGGTCGTGCCCCGGATGTCGTACGCCTTGAACACGGCATCGATGTCGGCCACGCCCCGAAGGGTGCTCGCCGGACACCGGGAACCGCAAGGTGGCGACCGGGACGGCTCCGGGGAATGAGGGCGCAGGCCTCGATGCTGAACGACCAGACTCGCCCCACCGACGACCCGAGCAGACCAGGCCACCGCCATGTCACCTGAACCACCAGTGCCCGCCACCTCGACTGCCACCCCGGTCACGGCCCGGCGCACCAGCCCGTTGCGCCGGTTGTGGCGCTACGCCGATCCCTACCGCCGGCGGGTGGGCTGGGCGACGCTCCACTCGGTGCTCAACAAGCTCTTCGACCTGGCCCCACCCCTGCTCATCGGCCTGGCCGTCGACGTCGTGGCCAACCAGGGCGACAGCTTCCTCGAGCGGCTCGGCTTCACGACGCAGCGATCCCAGATCGTCGGCATCGCCCTGATCACCTTCGCGGTGTGGGCGTTCGAGTCGCTCTTCGAGTTCCTCCACCGGGTGTCGTGGCGGAACCTGGCCCAGGACCTCGAGCACGACCTCCGGCTCGACGCCTACGCCCACGTCCAGGAACTGGAACACGCCTGGTTCCAGCGGCGGTCGACCGGCGACCTCATGGCCGTGCTCAACGACGACGTGAACCAACTCGAGCGCTTCCTCGACATCGGTGCCAACGAGATCATCCAGGTGCTCACCACGGTGGTGGCCGTGGGCACCATCTTCTTCCTGCTCGATCCGACGGTGGCGGTGCTGGCGATCGCGCCGATGCCCCTGATCCTCTACGGGTCGTTCTGGTTCCAGCGCAAGCTCGAACCCCGCTACGAGGCCGTCCGCAACCAGGCCGGGTTCCTCAACGGGCAGCTGGCCAACAACCTGCTCGGCATGTCCACGGTCAAGAGCTTCACCGCCGAGGACCGGGAGATCGCCCGGATCGCCGGTGAGTCCGACCGCTATCGCGACACCAACCGGAAGGCGATCACCCTCAGCTCGGCCTTCACCCCCCTGATCCGCATGGCGATCCTGGTCGGCTTCACCGGGACGATGATCTGGGGTGGCTTCGAGGCCGTCCGGGGCGCCTCGCTCACCGTGGGCCAGTACAGCGTCCTGCTGTTCCTCAGCCAGCGCCTCCTCTGGCCGCTCACCCGATTGGGCGAGACCTTCGACCAGTACCAACGGGCGATGGCCTCGACCAACCGCATCCTCGACGTGATCGACACCGAGGCCACGATCACCGACGGCCCGGTCCACCTCGAGCTGCGCAAGGGCGAGGGCGCGGTCTCCTTCCGGGACGTGAGCTTCGCCTACGACGACGCCGGCAACGCCCTCGACGGGGTGACCATCGAGCTCCCGGCCGGCGCCACCACCGCCATCGTCGGACCCACCGGTTCCGGCAAGTCGACGATGGTCCGGCTCCTGCTGCGGTTCTACGACCCCGACCGCGGCGAGGTGGCCATCGACGGGCACGACGTGCGCAACCTGCACCTCGGCGACCTGCGGCGTCTGACCGGCCTGGTGAGCCAGGACGTCTACCTCTTCCACGGCACCGTCCGGGAGAACATCGCCTACGCCCGCCCCGACGCCGCGCTCGAGGACGTCGTCGCCGCCGCCACCGTGGCCGAGGTCCACGAGTTCGTGATGTCGCTTCCCGATGGCTACGACACCATCGTCGGCGAGCGGGGCCAGAAGTTGTCCGGTGGCCAACGCCAGCGCATCTCCCTCGCCCGGGCCGTGCTCAAGGATCCGGTGATCCTGCTCCTCGACGAGGCGACATCGGCCGTCGACAACGAGACCGAGGCCGCCATCCAGCGCGGTCTGGACCGGATCTCGGCCGACCGGACCACGCTGATCATCGCCCACCGCCTGTCGACCGTCCGCAACGCGGACATGATCCACGTGCTCGACCGCGGTCGCATCGTCGAGCAGGGCACCCACGATCAGCTCATCGCGAGCGAGGGCCCCTATGCCGCCCTGTGGGCGGTGCAGACCGGCGAGGCGGTCCGGCACCACTGACGGGCCGGTTCGTCCGATTCGGAACACCACTTCCAACCCTTTGTTAGGTTCCCGACCGGGCCGCCCGGTGGTGGGCGGCCACGTATCAGGGGGATCTGATGAACAACCGACGAATGGCGGGATGGGTCGGCGTTCTCGTCGCGCTCACCTTGTTGGCACCCGCGTGCAGCGGCGACGACGACAGTGGCGGCGCGTCCGACACGACCCAACCCGATGACACCGAGATCACACTCGTGCAGGAAGGCAGTGGGCTGGCATCGGTCAAATCGGCCGGCACGCTCAAGTGCGGTACCCGCGATGCCCTGCCGGGGTTCGCGGTCCTCGAAGGGTCCGACCACGTCGGATTCGACGCCGACTTCTGTCGCGTCATCGCAGCGGCGATCCTCGGTGACGCCAACGCGGTCGACTTCGTCGACCTGGAGACCGAAGCCCGCTTCACCGCGCTGCAGTCGGGAGAGATCGACGTACTGGTCCGGAACACGACCTGGACGGCCGGACGAGACGGGGCAGAAGGCGCCACCTTCCTCCAGCCGAACTACTACGACGGTCAGGGAATGATGGTGAACGCCGACTCGGAGTTCCAGAAGGTCGCCGACATGGACGGCACCTCCATCTGCGTCGCCGCCGGCACCACGACGGAGGGCAACGTGGCCTCCGAGTTCGAGAAGCTCGGCATCGACCTCGTCGAAGTGCTCTCGTTCAGCGACACCGCCCAGCTCCAGGACGCGTTCATCCAGGGCCGCTGCGACGGGTGGTCATCGGACACCAGCCAGCTCACCGGCTTCCGCTCCGAGTTCCCCGACGGTCCGGACGCGCTGCGCATCCTGCCCGACGTCTTCTCGAAGGAACCGCTGGCTCCGGCCGTGCGCGACGGGGACACCGAACTGGCTCAGGCCGTCGACTGGGCGATCTTCGCCACCATCCAGGCCGAGGAGTTCGGTATCACCTCGTCCAACATCGGCGACTTCGCCGACAGCGACGACCCGAACATCCGCAAGTTCCTCGGCGTCGACGAGGAGGGCGGCACCTTCGACCCGGGTCTGGGCCTCCCGGCCGACTTCGCCAAGCAGGTGATCACCCAGGTGGGCAACTACGCCGAGATCTTCGAGAAGAACCTGGCCCCGCTCGGTCTCGAACGGGGCCCGAACCGACTGTGGTCCGACGGCGGCCTGCTCTACGCACCGCCGTACCGCTGACCCACCGCGCCGACGCAGTGATGCGTTGACGTGAGCACGACGACGACGGCCAACCAACGCCCGCCGCTGTGGCGAGACGTCCGGATCCTCCGGATCGTCTTCCAAGTGGCGGTCGTGGCCGTCGTTGTCGCGTTCGGTCTCTGGCTGTGGGGGAACCTGCAGACCAACGCCAAGGAGACCAACATCCCGCTCAGCTTCCACTACCTCGACCAGCCCGCCGATCTGACCGTGCCGGGCAACGCGTTCCGCCAGAGCCAGAGCGTGCGGGATGCCGTCGTGGTCGGACTCGGGAACACGGTGCGCGTCGCGGCGGCTGGCATCGTGTTGGCCACCATCCTGGGCACGCTCATCGGGATCGCGCGGCTGTCCACCAACTGGCTGCTTTCCCGCCTCGCCCGCGCCTACGTCGAGACGCTGCGCAACATCCCGCTGCTCATCATCGTCGTGTTCTCGTACTCCGCGGTGTTCCTCCACCTGCCGCGGCTCGAGCACGCCCGGACCTACGCCGGGATCTTCCTACCGTCGATCCGCGGCGTCGGCACGGTCTGGTTCACCACCGACGGCAAGGGTTGGTCGATCCTGGCCGTCATCATCGCTGCGGCGGTGGCGATGGCCGCGGTCGTCCGGTGGCGATCACGAGTCCAGGACCGCACCGGCGCCCTCTCCCGGGGTGGGCTGTTCGGCACCGCAACCTTCGCGGCGGTGGTCATCGCCGGGCTCGCCGTGCTGGGGATGCCGTTGGGATTCACCACGCCGGCGCTTGAGGGCCGCCGCATCGTCGGTGGCATCACCATGCTCCCCGAATTCGCCGCCCTGCTCTTCGCCCTCGTCATCTACACCGCCAGCCACATCGCCGAGATCGTCCGGGGCTCGATCCAGGCGGTGCCCCGAGGGCAGAACGAGGCCGCCACCGCGCTGGCGTTGTCGGGGTACCAGCGGATGCGCCTCATCGTTCTCCCCCAGGCCATGCGGATCGCCGTCCCCGCCCTCGGGAACCAGTACCTCAACCTGACCAAGAACTCGTCCCTCGCGGTCGCGATCAGCTACTTCGAGCTCACCAAGATCACCCAGGTGAGCATCGGGAACCGGGCACCGGCGGTGCCCTCGTTCACCCTGCTGCTCGGCATCTACCTCCTGTTGTCGCTGACCATCTCGCTGCTCGTCAACGTGGCCAACCGTCGACTGGCGTTGGTGGAACGATGACCGGGATCTCCGCGCCCGGCTCGCCGCCACCGGAACGGACCGTGTCAGCGCGGGTGTGGATCCGCCACAACCTGTTCCGCAACTGGCGCGACTCGGTCATCACCGTGGTGACCGGCATCGCGCTGGTGTTCGCGGCGTTCCGGACCATCCGCTTCGTGTTCGTCTCCGGGCGGTGGGAGATCGTGCGGGTCAACCTCGATCTCTACCTCTACGGCCGCTATCCGGCCGACGAGCTGTGGCGGGTGGTCGTATCGGTACTGGCGCTGGTGGCGACGGCCGGGATGATCGCCGGCGCGCTGGCGGCCCGGTCCGCCGCGGCGGACGCCAAGGCGGGTCGTCCTCCCGTGGTTCGCTCCGTCGCGGCACGGACGTGGGCGGTGATCGCCCGACTGGGTCCCGCCATCGTGCTCGTCCTCGTGGCCCTCGCCCTGTCGCGGACCATCACGCCGAGCCTGGTTGCGATGGCTGCCGTGGTCACTGCCGTCGTCGGCCGCATCGTGGGTGGACTGCTGCCGCGACGCGCCCATGCCGCGGCCTTCGCGCTCCCCGTCGTCCTCCCACTCGTCCTGCTGCCGCTGCTCACGGGCCCGATCGGGTGGGACGCCTGGGGTGGGCTGATGCTCACCCTCTTCCTGGCCGCGGTGAGCATGATCCTGTGCTTCCCGCTCGGGCTGCTGCTCGCCCTCGGGCGGCGCTCCACCCTCCCGGCCATACGGGCCCTCTCGGTGGTGATCATCGAGTTCTTCCGGGGCGTACCGCTCGTGGTGCTCGTGCTCATGAGCAGCGTGGGTCTCGGCTTCTTCTTCCCCCAGTCGGTCCTCCCCGGAAAGGTGGTACGGGTCATCATCGCCTTCACGATCTTCACCGCCGCCTACGTGGCCGAGATCGTGCGAGGCGGACTCCAATCGGTGCCCCGGGGTCAGGCCGAGGCCGCGCAGGCGCTGGGGATGTCCCCGGTCCGCGTGACGGGTTGGATCGTCCTCCCGCAGGCCCTGCGCAACGTCATCCCCGCGCTCGTCGGCCAGTTCATCAGCCTGTTCAAGGACACGACGCTCGTCTTCGTCATCGGATTCCTCGACGTGCTCAGCGTCGCCGATGCCGTCACCAAGCAAGCCCAGTTCGACCTGTCCAACTACGCCGAAGCGATCTCGTTCGCCGCTGCTCTGTTCTGGGTCGGCGCCTACACCCTCTCGCGCGAGAGCCGACGGCTCGAGGATCGGTTGGGAGTCGGCCAGAGATGAGGTTCCGTCATGTCTGAGGTCTTCGCGGACGCCACCCAGGTGGCCGGCACCGGCGGGGTGATGATCGAGCTCGAGGGGGTCGACAAGTACTTCGGTGACTTCCAGGCGCTCAAGGGCATCAACCTCAAGGTGGGCAAGCAGGAGGTGGTCGTCGTCATCGGCCCGTCCGGATCGGGCAAGTCGACGATGATCCGCTGCATCAACCGGTTGGAGCAGCACGACCGGGGCCGCATCGTGGTCGACGGCACCGAGTTGTCCGACGACATCCGCAACATCCAGGCCATCCGCCGGGAGACCGGGATGGTGTTCCAGTCGTTCAACCTGTTCCCGCACCTCACGGTGCTCGACAACATCACCATCGCACCCCGCCAGGTACGCAAGCTGCCCCGCCGGGAAGCCGAGGCGCAGGCCCGAGACCTGCTCGAACAGGTGAAGATCCCCGAGCAGGCCGACAAGTACCCCGGCCAGCTCTCCGGTGGCCAGCAACAGCGCGTGGCCATCGCCCGCGCCCTGGCCATGAAGCCCAAGGTCATGTTGTTCGACGAACCCACGTCGGCCCTCGACCCGGAGATGATCGGCGAGGTCCTCGACACCATGCAGACCCTCGCCGAGGAGGGCATGACCATGATCTGCGTGACCCACGAAATGGGATTCGCCCGCAACGTGGCCGACCGGGTGCTGTTCATGGCCGACGGTGAGGTCGTCGAGGTGGGAACCGCCGAGCACTTCTTCACCGACCCGCAGGAGGCCCGGACGAAGCTGTTCCTCAGCCAGATCCTCTGATCGCCTGATCCCGCTCGGGATCGTCGTACGCGCCGGTGGTCGACCAGTAGCGGACCCGGAACAGATCTCGGACCAGCCGGGACACGTCGACGAGCACCCGGACCGTGGAGCCGCCGCCCGGCTCCACGAGCTGCACCGGGATCTCGTGCAGGGACCATTCCGAGCGCTCGACGAGGTGGAGGACCTCGATGTCGAACGCGAAGCCGTCGATGCGCGTCCGGGCGAACAGGGTGCGGGCGACGTCACCACGGAAGCCCTTGAGGCCGCACTGGGTGTCGAGGGGGGCCGCCAACAGCACGCCAGAGGACAGCAGGTTGACGATCCGGCTGCCGAGCGTCCGCAGGCCGGAGGCTCGCGTCCACCCGCGACGCCGGGTGGCGACGGTTGCCGATGACCACATCCCAGCCCGCCTCGATCTCGTCGAGCAGCGTGCGGAGGTGCGATGGGTCGTAGGCCAGGTCGGCGTCGGTGAAGGCCACCGCCCGTCCCCTGGTGGCCAGCATCCCGGCCCGCACGGCCGCGCCCTTCCCCCGGTTGGCCGGCAAGGTCACCACCTGGTCGGCGCCGGCGGCGAGCGCGGCATCGGAGGTCCCGTCCAGCGAACCGTCGTCGACCACGACGATCTCCATCCCGCCCTGGGTCGCCACGTCGGCCAGCTCCTCGCGGACGGCCGCCACCGTGCGGCCGATCCGGTCGGGCTCGTGATAGGCGGGGATCACGACGCTGAACCGCAGCTCGCCGCCCGAGATCCGCTGATCCCGGCGATGCTGGGTCTCGGCCACCACGTCAGAGAGCAGGAAGCGGTACCCGACCGCCCGCACGGCGACGGCGACACCCAGCGAGATGGCCTTGGCGATGAGCAGACCGCCGACCGTGGTGTAGCCCGCGGCGGTGAACGCCAACCGCAGGACGAGGGCGTCGGCCACCGCGGCGACCGCGGCGATGACGGCGAACACCCACGGGTAGCGGACCCACCGGAAGTACGGGTTGGCGCGGTACGTCGCGATGCGGTGCAGCGCGTAGGAGACCACCGACGCGACCCCGATGGCCGCGAGGTCGGCGAGGAGCAGCGGCCAACCGAGGCTCTGGCGCAGCACGACGAGGAGGCCGACGTCGATGGCGGTGGGCACCATCGCGACGGTCGCGAATCTGCGCAGACGCTCCCCCACCGTCGACTCAGTCGCGGTTCGGTTCGAACGGCACCTCGGGGTCGCGCAGGCGCGGGACGGCGACGTCTCCGGCGCGGACCAGCGCCACGACCAGTCCGATCCCGATCAGGGTGAGCAGGATGGCGAGGTAGTCGACGCCCGTCCGTCCGTACGTGAGGGTGACATGGGTGTCGGTGGGCACCACGACCATGAGGTTCGGCGCCACTCGGTACGGCCCGTCGGCGCCGCTCACCCGCCAGTTGGGGAAGTACGACTCCTTGACCAGCACCGGCGTACCCGGATGGTCGACGGTGAAGGAGATGCTCTCCCGACCGAAGGTGACGTCGTCAACGGTGGCCGGGGCCACCGGGCGGCGCTCGGGCGTCTCGCCCGGATCGACCCGCTGCCAGTCATCCGGGCCGTTGGCCGCCAGCTCCACGTCCCACTGCGACGGGTCCTGGAACCAGTCGAGCGCGACGCCCGAGCAGCGGCCGTCGTCGCCCTTGGTGGCACAGAGCCACTCGTCCTGGTGTTCGCTCGCCGTGGTGACCGCCGGTTGGTACGCCAGCGGTGCGACCCGCGGGGCGTCGGCCACCTCGTAGACCACCCACGGGCCCGAGGCGGCGATCCGGGACAGGGCGGGATGGGTGTCGGCGGCGGCGATGGCCTCAGGGCTGCGAGCCAGGTAGTACTTCACGCCCATCAGTTGCAGGTGCTGCACACCGGCGTCGAGGTCGAGGTCTCGGTACGGCAGGTCGCGCTGCGCCCGCGACGGCGACTGCGACAGCTCCGACTGCATGAGGAAGTGGAACGGCGTGGTGGACGAGGCCTCGAAGTAGAGACCCTCCATCGAGCCGATGCAACCGTCGGTCCAGTGGGGCAGCAGCATGAGCGCCATCGGGGTGCCGTAGTCGTTCAGCTTCGAGCTGTACTCCCACAGCGACATGCCACAGCCGTGTTGCTCGCCGACCTGCTCCATGGTGGAGACGATGGCCCGGTACTCGGGGTAGGCGTCCTTGCGCTCGTAGCCGCTGTAGTTCCAGCGCGACCAGTCGGTGACGAAGTTGCGGCCGGCGACGTCGACACCCAACGCGTCGGGGAGGTCGAGGGAGAACACGCCGGGAATGCCGATCGACGAGAGCAGCCGGTACGACCCATCGGCGTTCTGGCGTCCGCCGGGGAGGTTGTGGAGCTGGCCGCCGAGGAAGACGCCCAGCGCCAGCAGACAGACCGGAGCCGCCACCCAACCCACGGCCCGCACCGGTCGCTCGGGACGGGCGGCGAACACCTGGCCCAGCGCCCGGGCGACCTCGCCGACACCGACCGCGGCCATCAGGTACACCACGAGGTACCAGAAGGGCAGCAGCCGAGCGTTCCAGAGCCGGCTCTGCGGGGCGAACACGAACGCGGCGGCGAGACCGAAGCCGATGATGACGAGCGCCGAGCCGATCCGGTTGCGGAACAGGATCGACAGCACCGCACCGACGAGCGCCAACGCGGCCGGGATGCGCAGGTCACACGGCACCAGCAGCGACCACACGTCGGACGTGAACCAGTGCCACAGCGCGGTGCCCTCGTGGTGGACGGCGATCTTCTCCCAGCCCATGTCGTTGAGGTAGGTGGTGCGGGCGTAGAAGGGCAGGACCCACCACGCCGCCAGGAGCGCACCGACGACGCCGACCGACGCCAACCACCACACCCGATCGATGCCGAATCGCCGGTCCCGGGAGCGGCCGAGCTCCCCGGCGAGGTGGACGGCCAGCATCACCGCCGTGGCGCCGATGGCGAAGAAGGCCGGGATGAGGTGGCACAGCCCGACCAGGGCGAGCAGCACGGCGGCACCGGCCCGGTGCTGCCCGGTGCGCAGGCCGTGGGCGAGGACGCCGAGGTAGGCGACCGCCAGGGTGAGGCTGATCGAGAAGGCGAACTCGCCCGCCATCGTGGACGCGATGTTCCCGCCGTAGATGGTGAAGTCCTTGTCGAAGAGGAACCACACCGACGCCACCGCCAGCAGCGCCGGGGTGGGATACGGGAACCGGCTGAGCTTGCCGAACACGTAGGCGGAGACCGGGAGGCCGACGACACCGGCCACGGTCACGATCTTGAACGATGGTCCGAACGGAAGGGAGATGCCGCCGAGGGCGACGACGACGGCGGCGGCGACCAACCACCAGCGGTGCGGCGACGCGCCGGACCAGCGGGCGCCCCGCCGACCCACGGCGATCGCGCGCAGTGACGGCCACCACGCCGAGGACGAACCGGAACCCGGTGGCGTAGCCGCTCCACACCCCGCCGACGAGGGCCACGACGGCGACGACGCCGAGACCGGCGGCCAGGGGGCGCACGCGCCGCGCGCCGCCCGCTCGGGCCGTGATGCCCAGCGACGCGAGCGCGGCGAGGATCGAGGCCACGCCGGACAGCCCGGCGTTGACCACCACCATGACGAGGAACGGGACGACCATGTAGTACTGGAAGACCGGGAATCCGGCATACCAGTCCGGCGTCCAGCCCACCAGCCGACCGGACGGCAACAGCACGTCGCGGAGGTACCCGAACGCCCACACGTGGGCGCCCATGTCGCCGCCCGCCGGTGTGGTGTCGGCCAGCAGCAGTTGGGGATGGAGCTGCCAGAAGACGAAGGCGGCGCAGGCCGCCACGACGGTGACGTCGATGGCGGCCCGCAGCGACCCGTCGTCCCGGCGCGGCGGGAGCGGTTCCTCCGGCGGGACGTCGCCGGTCTCGACCTCGGGGAGATCGAGCACCTCAGGTCCGCCGCCGACGGATCCCGGCTGGTCGAGCACACTCATGGAGGCGTCATCCTCGCATCCCGGACGGGGTCGACGGTGGTCAGGCGGAGCTTCAGCGTTGCACGAACAGGATCAGCACCGTGGTGGCGTTGAAACCCACGTGGGCCCAGGTGTCGAGCCCGAGTCGGCCGGTGCGGTGGGCGCAGTAGGACAGGACCAGCCCGAACGCGGCCAGCGCCGGGAACTGCAGGAGCTCGAAGTGGCTGGCGGCGAAGAAGATGGACGTCACGATCATCGCGGGCCAGATCGGCCACGACCGGGCCAGGGTGCGCTGCAGCAGGCCGCGGAAGAACACCTCCTCGGCCAGCGGCGCCGCCACCACGACGACGAACACGAGGATCAGCCACCCCACACCCGAGGACGCCTTGTCGGTGAGCTCGCGGGCCGGCGCCTCGAGAGCCGAGCCGTCGGCGTTGGTGAGCCAGAAGACCGGCAGCGTCACCAGCGGCACCAGCACGAACTGGCAGACCACGCCGATGGCGATCCCGAGGGGCACGTCTCGCCACTTCATCCACCACCCGAGATCGATGACCGGTCCGTTGCCCCTCCACCAGGTGGACACCAGCGGGACGCCGAGCAGGCCCAACCACAGCGGGATCTGCAGCAACGCCACCTCGCCGATGGTGAGCGTGTCGGAGGTCAGATCGGCGGCGGAGACGCCCTTGACGGCTGCGAACACCGCGAAGCCGACCAGCGAGGCGACCTGGGCGAACAGGAACGCCACGACCACGTCGCCGAGGCCCCAACGGGGGGCGGGTGCCTCGTTCGGGGGATCGGTCCGGCGCGGGCGCGGCGTCTGGGGGAACGGCCGTCACCGGGCCGAATCTACCCGGCGGGTCAGGACGCCCGGCGGTCGCCGAGCTCGAGCACGGGGGCGATCACCCGCTGGTCGACCAGGTCCCAGCCGTTGGGAACCGAGAGCCGTTCGGTGTGCAGATCGCACAGGTCGTACTGCATCGGATGCGGCGGGGCGAGGCGGTCGACGGTGGCGACACGACCCTCGTAGTCGTAGGTCAGGGTGGCGGACGGTGCCCGCTGGCACCCGGGACGGCTGCAGCTCGCGCTCACCCCGGCGAGGCTACCCGGGGCCGGGGGCCGTATCGTGGAGGCATGCAGCCGCAGTCTCCTCCCCCGCCGCCGCCCCCACCGGGCCGCCAGCCCAGCGGCGGGCGATCCGGCCCCAGCGGTCTGCTCGGCGGCCTGCCTCGCTGGTCGATCTGGGTGCTGGTCGGCATCCTCGTGCTCGGATTCGGCGTCGCCGGGCTGTTCCCGGGAACCAGCAGCAAGGACATCACCTACAGCGAGTTCCGCCAGGACGTCGTCGACGGCAAGGTCGGCGAGGTCACCATCGACAACAACAACGGCGACATCTCCGGCACGTTCGACGATGGCTCCGACTTCCACACCACCGGCCCGCTCAACGGCGGCATCCCCGATTCCGACATCCAGCTGCTGCGCGACAAGAACGTCAAGGTCAGCTACGAGACGCCCCAGCCGAGCTTCATCTCGGCCATCCTGCCCTACATCATCATGATCGGGCTGTTCGTCCTGTTCTTCCTCTGGATGCAGCGCCGAGCCCAGGGGCAGATGAGCGGGGTGATGAACATCGGGCGGTCGAAGGCCAAGACCTACGACACCGAGCGGCCCGGCACCACTTTCGAGGACGTGGCCGGCTACGAGGGCGTCAAGCAGGAGATCACCGAGGTGGTCGACTTCCTGCGTCATCCCGAGAAGTTCGCCGAGATCGGTGCCCGGATCCCCAAGGGCGTCCTGCTCGTGGGCCCGCCCGGCACCGGCAAGACCCTGATCGCCCGGGCGGTGGCCGGCGAGGCCGGCGTGCCGTTCCTGTCGGTGACCGGCTCGGACTTCATGGAGATGTTCGTCGGCGTCGGCGCCAGCCGCGTGCGTGACCTGTTCCAGACGGCCAAGAAGCTGGGCAAGGCGATCATCTTCGTCGACGAGATCGACTCCATCGGCCGCAAGCGCGGCGCCGGACTCGGGGGCGGTCACGACGAGCGCGAGCAGACGCTCAACCAGATGCTCTCGGAGATGGACGGCTTCGAGGCGACGGAGGGCATCGTGATGATGGCCGCCACCAACCGGCCCGACATCCTCGATCCCGCCCTGCTGCGCCCCGGCCGCTTCGACCGTCAGGTCGTGGTCCCCCTTCCCGAGCTCGAGGAGCGGCTGGCCATTCTCGGCGTGCACGGCAAGAACAAGAACCTCGCCGCCGACGTCGACCTGGTGACCGTGGCCCGGGGCACCCCGGGCATGAGCGGCGCCGACCTCGCCAACCTGGTGAACGAGGCCGCCCTGTACGCCGTCCGGGCCGGCGACGAGCAGATCCACATGCGCCACTTCGAGCAGGCTCGCGATCGGGTGCTGATGGGCCAGCGCCGCGAGTCGATGGCGCTGTCCGACCCCGAGAAGGAGGTCATCGCCTATCACGAGGCGGGCCACGCGGTGTGCGCGGCGGTGCTCCCCAATGCCGATCCGGTCCACAAGGTGACGATCCTGCCCACGGGAATGGCGCTCGGCGTGACCCAGCAGCTCCCGATGGAGGAGCGCCACATCCACCGCCAGGACTACATCGAGGACACCTTGGTCGTCCGCATGGGCGGCCGGATCGCCGAGGAGACCATCTACGGCGTCTACTCGACCGGCGCCAACAACGACCTCGTCGGCTCCACCGAGCTGGCCACCAAGATGGTGCGCGAGTGGGGCATGTCGCCCAAGATCGGACCGCAGGCCTGGAGCGGCCACGACCAGGTGTTCCTCGGCGAGAGTCTGATGAGCAACCGTGAGTACTCCGACGACACGGCCCGGGTCATCGACGAGGAGGTCGAGCGCATCCTCCGCGACCAGGAACAGCGCTGCCGCGACCTGCTCCACGAGCACCGCAACGGTCTCGACCTCGTCGCCCGGGCCCTGCTCGAGCGCGAGACCATCGACGGCAGCGA
This sequence comes from uncultured Acidimicrobiaceae bacterium, assembly GCA_963731885.1. GTDB lineage: Bacteria > Actinomycetota > Acidimicrobiia > Acidimicrobiales > Salinilacustritrichaceae > Salinilacustrithrix. The sequence goes on from CAVSXR010000017.1 coordinate 63,890, forward strand.
GGTGAACCGGCTCATCGAACTCGGTGCCCAGGGCGCGCAGGACCTGGACACCGGGACCCCGGCGTCGACACCGGCCGACTAGCTACTGCACGACGGCGGCACCGAGCCGGGCTCGCGCAACTCGGCGACCGCCGCCCACAGGTCGGTGGCCGTCGCCGGACCGAGGAACGACTTCCGGACGACACCGTTGAGATCGGCGATGACGGTGGTCGGGACACCCTCGATGCGGTACCGGTCGTGGAGGTCCTTGCGGGCGGTGACCTCCACCTCGTGCACCGCGACGGTGTCGGACTCGAGCTGGCGCACCTTCTCCCACATGCCGGCACAGGTCGAGCAGGTGGCCGAGCTGAACACGGCCACGAGCCACGGGGCCTCGGGTCGCTCGAAGTCGGCTCGGTGCAGCTGCACCGGTACGTGGTCACCGGTCTCGGCCGGCATGGCGCTGGGTTGCCGCCGTTGCACCACCAAGGCCACGACCACGGCCACGGCAGCGATGACGACGAGGATGATGACGCGTTCCACGCCGTCAGGCTAGGGCGCAGCCGTGGTGGACGATGCGGACGGATCCTCCGTCTCGGCGTCGGGATTCTCGATGATGATGGTCTGATCCGGGGCCGGCAGCTGCACGTCGCCGGGCGCGGTCGGGCTCTCGGAGCCGTCCCCCGGCGCGGTGGTGGCGGGGACGTCCTCCGCGGCCGGGGCGGCGAACGGATCGGCCGGCGGGCGCATGCCCTCGGCGGAGGGCACCCCGACCGCGTTGGACATGCCCCGCTGGTCGGCGCCGACCCGGTACAAGCCTCGCTCGGCCACGACCGGCTCGGACGACGACACGACGAGCGTCAGATCGGGCCGGTTGTTGATGTGCTCGCCGATGCGGATCGCCCGCCGCTCCCCCGCGCCGAGCTCGATGCCCTGGAGCTCGGAGACCGGGACCTCCTGACCACCGACGATGGCGGTCACGTCGACATCGGCGAGGATCTGCGCGTCGAGGTTGACCAGTACGAGGTACTCGTCGTCGTTCTCGGTGACCGCACCGGCCGCGAACGTCCACCGCGGGGATTCGGCCGGTGACCCCGTGGTGACCGTGACACCCCGCCGGCTGTCGTGCTCGGCGTAGAGGGCCCGCTCGGCCACGATGGGGACGCCGTTGGCGCTGCGCACGATGCCGGTGTGCCCGACGCCCTTGGGGACCCGCCCGTCGGCGCCGATGTCGATGAGCTGGTGCGTACCCGGCGGGAGGCTCAGATCGATCGATTCGGGCACACCGTTGGTCTCGGGGTCGTCGAGCACGAAGTCGATCGAGACCTCGGCCAGCGAGTCGCCGGGGTTGTAGACCGCGTACTCCTCACGGGTTCCGTCGGACACATAGCCGTCGGGATAGACCCAAGCGTCCTGGGGTTCGGGGACCCCGGTCTGCAGTGTGAGGCCGCGCTCGGCGTCGTTGCCGAAGCGGAGGATGCGGTCGACCACGATGCGTCCGTTGCGGGCGGTGATGGTGGCCGCCACCTCCTTGCGCCGGGTGACGTCGTCGCCGATGTCGACCGCGATCGTGCCCCGTGCGGGGACGACGAGGCCGTCGAAGCGCTCGGGCTCGCGGATCCCGTCCTCGGTGGAGAAGCGACCGTCGACGATGGCGTCGTCGGGAAAGGGGTTGAACAGGACGAGCAGCTCCCGGGCGTCGACGGTCGTCTCACCGAACGCGAAGTTCCACCTGGAGGCGGCCGAGGTCGCGCAGGGCTTGGCGTCGAACCCGTTGATGCTCGTGACCTGGTGCTCGACGACGACTCCCCCGGGCGAGGCCTCGACCAGCGCCGACGCCACCGGCGCGTCGACGAGGTCGTGGAGCGCCACCTGCTTGCGGGAGCGGGCGGGTATCGGGACGGTGAGCTCCACCGGCTCGGGCACGGGCGGTGCCACGGTCGTCGTCGTTTCCGCCGTCGTGGTCGTGGCTTCACCGGTGTCGGCCCGGGCGGCTGCAGGGACGATCACGCCGGCAAAGGCGGTCAGGGTCGCGACGACGTCGTCGGCCGTGGGGTTGGCGATGACCACGACGTGGTCGGCGAAGGCTTCTTCGTCGGCGGTGCCCCCGGCGCAGAACCAGGTGGACGACAGCGCCTCCGGTGCCGCGGCGACGGGGAACACCGAGGAGTCGACGGTGGGTGGCGCGGTCTGCAGCTCGGTGTCGCCGTTCGTGGTGCGGTCCACGACGAAGCCGCCGAGCACGAGCCCGAGCAGGATGACCAGGATCGGCACGCGGCGGCTCACGCCTCGACCTCCTCGGCGGCCGGGGCCGTCTCACCGGACCGGCGCCGGCTGCGGAACACCCCGACCACGGCGATGGCCCAGAACAACGCCTGGATGCCGACGACGCCGTAGCGGGCGAGGGAGGTGTCGTACCGCAGCACGGCGTGGCCACCGGTCTCCGCCTGGTAGCCGTCGGCCCAGCCGAACAACTTCGTCCTCGGGGCCGAGCGACCCTCGATGAGCAGCTCCCACCCGGCGGCCGCCGCGGTGGAGTGCAAGATGGTGGCGCCGGCGTCGATCGGTCCCTCGAACGTGGTGGGGCCGGTCTGGTCCTGGAGCACGGGCGTGGCGCCGGTGAGGTCGGACGAACTCACCGAGAACGTCGAGCCCGAGCCGGCCCCGGGCCCCAGCGACGTGCGGGCGGGAAGGGCGGCCTCGTTGCGGTACACGACGTAGGCGGGGTTCACCGGCACCTCGGCCAGATCGAGCTGATCGGCGAGGGTGTCGAGGATCCGTTGCGGGATCGGTCGCTGCAACCCGCCGAGTGGCTTGGGGGCCGCGGCCCGGGGCAGGACGATGTACCGGACCGACATCGGAGCCAGGAGGCGACCGAGCCGGCTGGTCTCCCCGGCATCGGCCAGCGCCAGCGCGTCCTCGATGAGCCGGGTCGACCCCTCAGCGGAGCCGGGCCAGCGGTCGGTGATCGAGGGCAGACCGTCGTCGCTGGTGGCGTACACGAGCTCGTCGTCGAGTCGGTAGCCCTGCAGGGGCAACACGTCGGCGTCGCCGATCCAGAGCACCCGGTATCCCGGATCCTCGCGGTCGAGGAAGCCGAACGTGGTCTCGAGCCCGCCCGAGGGCAGGTACCACCGACCATTGCCGGCGTCGAGGAGTGTGGGCACCGCGCCGATGACCAGCGCGACACCCGCCAGGGCCGCCGCCGCCTGTCGCCAGCCGAAGCCATAGGCCGGCAGATCGATCTCGAACGCCACCACCCCCATGGCGGCGGCCAGACCGAGCGCCATGGCGGCCGGTGCCAGCAGCAACTCGGCGGGCGGGAGCGACAGCGGGAGCCACCCCTCGCCACCGGCCCAGGCCAGCCCGACCAGGGCGATGGCGACGCACCAGGCCCGCACGGCCCACTCGAAGCGCCACTCTCGCCCGATGGCCAACGGGAGCAGCGCGGCGAGCGGCAGGCCCACCGAGATGATGGATGCCCCCACCGGACCGACGTCGAAGCGGAACAGCTCGGCGAGCGAGGCGGGCGCGCGCACCCCGGCGTGCCCCACGACCATCTCCCAGGTGGCGCCGGGCAGGAAGAAGTCGAGCGTCCAGGGCAGGTGCAACACGACGGCGGCCGCCACCGCGCCGATCGACACCACGGCCAGACGGCCGGTCCCGGCACGGACCCCGACGAGCAGTGAGCCCACCAGCAGGGCGGCCGCGACCACGAGCGTGACCGGCAGCACCGCGGGGTCGACCGCGGCGACGAGGGCGAGGATGAGGCCGAGGGACAGCACCCGATCGCGCGGTCGGCCCGGGCGGGTCGCGTCGGCGAAGGGCGCCCACCCGGCCGTGCGCGCGAGATGACCGAGGATCCACGGCGTGACGCCGTACACGACCAGGGCACCCCAGCGGGCGTCGGCGATGGCGTCGTAGCCGAGGGGGATGGCGCCGTACACGACGAGCGCGACCGCCTGGGCCCGCGGCGAGCGGGTGGGTCGGAGCAGCCGGTAGGAGCCGACCAGCCCGAGGACGAGCGATCCGAGCAGGAGGACTCGGCGCAGCGTGCCCATGGCACCGAGGAAGATGAACCCCAGCCCGCTGAGCAGGGCCAGGCCGGTCGGGGCCGGTGACTCGGTACCGAGTCCGACGTCGCGCCAGCCCGACAGGTAGTGATGGAACAGCGCCACCGGGCCGATGTCGAACGAGGTGAAACCCCCCACCGCGGCGACCGGCCGCAGGATGAGGTAGCGGCTGCCGAAGGCGACGATGACCACGGTGATCACCCAGGCCAGGACCGGCCACCGCAGCGACCCATCGCCGAACCCCTCGGTGAAGCGGCGGAGCGACGCCTGGGCGTGGTCGCTCCTCGACCCCCCGCGGCTCGTCTGGCCCCGCAGGTACCGCGCCAGTCGCGACGATCCCCGCAGCTGGAACCGTCGGATCTCGGCATCGGGGACCGCACGGAACGCGGCGACCTTGGCCCGCCACTCGCCGATCTCGCCCCGGCGAGCGATGTTCCAGCGCCAGGCCCGCACGACGTCGGCCGCCTGACCCCGTCGCCCGACGACCAGGGAGTACACCACCTCGAGCACCGACATGAACGCGGCCTGGGGCAGGACCCGGATCAGGTGCCATCGGCTGTAGCAGGACAGCATGGTCCGCAGGCGATGGCGCATCAGCCGCTCGCGGCGTTCGGTCACCGGCAACCGTTCCCCGAGCGACTCGAGGTGGCGGACCACGGCGTCCGGGGCGATGACCACCCGGGCGCCCGCGACGTGGGCGCGCCAGCACAGGTTGAGATCGTCGTTCAGGACGTCGATGCCCGGGTCGAAGCCATCGATGGCGGCGAACAGGTCGCTGCGGATCAGCGTGCACGCACCGGGAACCACGAAGACGTCGCGCACCGAGTCGTGCTGTTCCTGGTCGAGTTCGCCCGACTCGACCATCGTGACCCGCTCGCCCGTCTTGTCGGTGGACTCGCCGACCTGGAGGATGCGGCGCTCGTCGTCGAACTGCACGAGCTTGGGCCCGACGATCCCGGCGTTCGACCGCAGCGCCTCGCTCACCATGACGGTGATGGCCCGCTCGGTGGGAGCAGCGTCGTCGTGCAGGAAGCAGTAGAACGCCGCCCCGTCGACCACCTCGCGCACGTGGTTGGCGGCGGCCCCGAAGCCCGGATTGTCGTCGAGCCGCCGCACGTAGGCGTCGGGCAGCACGGACGCGACCCGAGGCGTCGGGTCGATGTCGCTCGCCGCGTCGATGATCAAGACGGCGAGGTTCGAGTAATCCTGCGCATCGAGAGCCGCGAGCACTTCGTCGAACCACGGTCCAGGGTTCCTGGTCACCACGACGGCGACGACCGCTGGCGCCGCGGGACGGCTCGGGGCGGGCGTCTCCACGATTGCGGCAGGGTACTGGCCGGGGCGGCGCCGACCCGGACACACCGCCCATCGGACCGAACGAGACAATTTTCACAACTGCTTGCAACTCCACGCAATTGTGCTTAGTCTTTCAAGCACGCAGGACGTGAAGCGTCCGTTGCAGCCCTACCCCCATCGAAAGGTTCCCCATCGTGGCCGAGATCACGTTCGACGACATCCAGAAGACCGTCAAGGACGGCGTCTACGTCACCATCGGTCTGGGCGTCATCGCCTTCCAGAAGGCCCAGGTCCAGCGCCAGGAGCTGCGCAAGCAGCTCGAGGCCAACGTCGGCGACGCTCGCACGGTGGCCCTCGACCGGGCCCGGACCGTCGAGGAACGGCTCGAAGCCGTCGAGGCCCGGATCGACGCCGTGCTCGACGATGTCGAGCAGCGGCTCCCCGAGCAGGCCCGCACCGTGATGCACCAGGCCCGGGCCGCCGCCAAGGACGCCCGGGACCAGCTCCGGCTCCTGACCCCACTCGCCAACTGATCGACGTTCTGGGCTGGCCCCGAGTGGCCGCCCCAGCCGCAGCGGCAGGAACCTCTCCCCCGGGTGCCTGCCGCTGCTCTGCTGTCGTGCCCGCCGCGCCGTCCCGGCCGCGTCTGAGAACCTGATTGCCGGCATGGTTCCGCCCCCGCTGCGCGTCGCGGTCGACGCCACCTCCCTCCTCGACACCCGCACCGGGGTCGGCAACTTCGCCGCCGCCCTCCTGGCCGGACTCGGCGCCCGCGACGACGTGGAGGTCACGGCCTTCCCGGTGAGCATCCGGGGACGCTCGGGTCTCGCCGACGTCGTTCCCGACGGCGTCCGGGTGGTCACGCCTCCCCTGCCCGCCACGCTGCTGCGCTCGGCGTGGCGGCGCGTCGGGTGGCCCCGTATCGATCGGGCCATCGGCCGCCACGACGTCATCCACGGCCCGAACTTCGTGGTGCCACCATCACGAGCGGCGCGGGTCGTGACGGTCCACGACCTGACACCGGTGCGGTTCCCCGAGCTGTGCCAGCCGGCCACCCTCGCCTATCCCGAGCTCATCCGCCGAGCGGCGGCGGACGGCGCGTGGGTGCACACCGACAGCGATGCCGTGCGGCTCGAGGCCATCGACGTGCTCGGACTCGATCCGAGTCGGGTGGTGAGCGTGCCGCTCGGGGTCACCCCGATGGTGGGAGGCGACCCGGCCCGGGGCCGGTCGCTGGCCGGCACCGACGCCTACGTCCTCGCCGTGGGCACGGTCGAGCCCCGCAAGGACCTGCCGGCACTCGTCGGCGCCATCGATCGGCTGGCCGCGAACGGCGTGGCGATCCCCCTCGTCCACGCCGGTCCCGACGGTTGGGGCTCGGAGGAGCTCGACCGGGCGGTGGCGCAGATGGCCCGACCGGCTCTGGTCAACCGCCTCGGCCGGGTCAGCGACGACGAGCTGCGAGACCTCTACGGCGCGGCTCGGCTGGTGGCGTACCCGTCCGTGTACGAGGGGTTCGGCCTGCCGATCCTCGAGGCCATGTCCGCCGGCGTCCCGGTGGTCTCCACCACGGTGGCCGCCGTCGCCGAGGTCGCCGGAGACGCCGCGTACACTGGTGCCGGTGGGCGACGTCGACGCCCTCGCGGAGGCGATCCGGGCCGTCTGGTCCGACGAGGACCGGCGGGTCGAGATGGTGGTCCGGGGTCGGGCGAGGAGTGCCCGGTACTCCTGGGACGCCTGCGTCGAGGGCATCGTCGACCTGTACCGCCAGGCCGTTCGCGATGCGAAGCGACCATGACCCCCGGCGATACATTCGTCGGGATGCGCGCCCTCGTCACCGGATCGCTCGGCTTCGCCGGCACCCACTTGTGCCAGCACCTGCGGGCCAGCGGCGACGACGTGATCGGCATCGACAAGGACGACGGCGACCTCACCGACCCCGACACCGCGGCCCGCATGTTCAAGGCCCACCAACCCGAGGTCGTCTACCACCTCGCCGGCGCCGCCGACGTGGCCCACTCCTGGCGGGACCCGGTCGGGACCTGGGAGGCCAACGCCACCGCGACGCTGTACCTGCTCGAGGCGGCCCGGGCCCACGGCGTTCGTCGCGTCCTGGTCGTCTCCAGCGCCGACGTGTACGGCACGGTCACCGAGGACGAACTGCCGCTCGACGAGGAATCACCGGTCCGGCCGACCAGTCCGTACGCGGCGTCGAAGCTGGCCGCCGAGCAGCTGGCCCGCCAGGCGTGGCTCGGCCACGGACTCGAGACCATCCGGGTCCGGGCCTTCAACCACATCGGACCCGGTCAACGCGCCGACTTCGTGGCCCCGGCCTTGGCGACCGCGATCGCCCGCAACGAGCTGTCCGGCGATCGGGAGATCCCCACCGGCAACCTGGCACCCCGACGGGACTTCACCGACGTGCGCGACGTCGCGCTCGCCTACCGCCTGCTGATGAGCCGAGGGCAACGCCGGCGACCTGTACTGCGTCTGCTCGGGAGAGGCCATCGCCATCCAGGACCTGGCCGACCGGCTGCTGGGGATGACCGACACCCCCATGGAGCTGGTGGCCGACCCCGATCGCCATCGACCCGTCGACATCCCGGTGCTGCGGGGCGACAGCTCCAAGCTGCGGGCCGCCACCGGCTGGGCGCCGCAGCACACCATCGACGAGACGCTGCACGACCTGCTCGACGAATGCCGGGTCCGGGTCCGGGCCGACGCCTCCACCCAAGGAACGAGGAGCTCCTCATGACCACTCCGACCGCAGGCCGGAAGGCACTGATCACCGGGATCACCGGCCAGGACGGCTCGTACCTGGCCGAGCTGCTGCTCGACAAGGGCTACGACGTCATCGGCGTCGCTCGCCGCTCCAGCACGGTGACCTTCGAGCGCATCGCCCACCTCCAGGACGACATCGAGATCGTCTTCGGCGATCTCCTCGACCAGTACTCGATGATCAAGCTGCTCGAGACGCACCGGCCGGCGGAGGTCTACAACCTCGCCGCCCAGTCCTTCGTCCCGACCAGCTTCGACCAGCCCGTCCTCACCGGCGAGATCACCGGCCTCGGCGTCACCCGTGTGCTCGACGCCATCCGCGTCGTCGACCCCGGCATCCGCTTCTACCAGGCCTCGTCGTCGGAGATGTTCGGCAAGGTCCAGGAGGTCCCCCAGACCGAGGCCACGCCGCTCTACCCCCGATCGCCCTACGGCGTCGCCAAGGTCTACGGCCACTGGATCACCATCAACTACCGCGAGAGCTACGACCTCCACGCCAGCGGAGCCGGTCGACATCCCGGTGCTACGGGGCGACAGCTCCAAGCTGCGGGCCGTCACCGGCTGGTCACCGCAGCACACCATCGACGAGACGTTGCACGACCTGCTCGACGAGTGCCGGGTCCGGGTCCGGGCCGACGCCTCCACCCAAGGAACGAGGAGCTCCTCATGACCACTTCGACCACCGGCCGGAAGGCACTGATCACCGGGATCACCGGCCAGGACGGCTCGTACCTGGCCGAGCTGCTGCTCGAGAAGGGCTACGACGTCATCGGCGTCGCCCGCCGGTCCAGCACCGTCACCTTCGAGCGCATCGCCCACCTCCAGGACGACATCGAGATCGTCTTCGGCGACCTGCTCGACCAGTACTCGATGATCAAGCTGCTCGAGACCCACCGACCGGCCGAGGTCTACAACCTCGCCGCCCAGTCGTTCGTCCCCACCAGCTTCGACCAGCCCGTGCTCACCGGCGAGATCACCGGCCTGGGCGTGACCAGGGTCCTCGACGCCATCCGCGTCGTCGACCCGTCCATCCGCTTCTACCAGGCCTCGTCGTCGGAGATGTTCGGCAAGGTCCAGGAGGTCCCCCAGACCGAGGCCACGCCCCTGTACCCACGCTCGCCCTACGGGGTGGCGAAGGTCTACGGCCACTGGATCACGATCAACTACCGCGAGAGCTACGGCCTGCACGCCTCGTCCGGGATCCTGTTCAACCACGAGTCCGTTCCCGGTCACACGCCGGTCGTCGTCCGGCAGAACGGCCTGATCGACGTCACCACGATCGGTGCGCTGGTGCCGACTCCTGACGAGACCGGCCCCGGCGCACGGGTCACGCTGCCGGGAGGAGAGTTCGAGGTCTGGGACGGCGAGCGGTTCGTTCGCTGCACGGCCCGGACGGCTCACTGGTGGAACGGCGAGTCGGTCGTCATCCACGGCCGCGGTGGCGTTGTGCAGTCGACACCGGATCACGTCGTCTTCACCGCCGACGGGGAGCTCGAGGCCCAACGCGTGACGGCCGGAGCACGCCTTGTGCTCGCGCAGGACCCGCTCTCGTCGTTCAACACCGTGCTGACCGCTGACGAGGCCTGGCTGCTGGGAATCCTGGCCGCCGACGGTTGGGTCGCGAGCCCGGATTCGAACACCGGCGCCAAGGCCCGAGTGACCAATGCCGATGACGCCGTCCTCGCCCAAGTGGCGGCGGCCTGGGAACGGGTGACCGGTGGGGCCGCTCGCAAGTGGGGCGGCGCGCCTTCCGCGTTCAGCGATCGATCGGTCCCCGCCGTCGATCTCACTGGGAATCCGGCCTACTGCCGGATGATTCGCGCCGAGCTCTACGACGAGTCACGCGCCAAGCGGGTGCCCAAGCGCATCCTCAACGCGTCAACCGAGCTGCAGCGGGAGTTCCTCGCCGGGTACAACCTCGGTGACGGCCTGAAAGCGGGGCACGGCACCGATCCGTTCAAGAGCTTCCGGACGACGTCGGACGTGCTGGCGGCGGGTCTCGTGTGGCTGGCTCGGACCGCGCTCGGTCGGCGCGTCACCACGTACCGGCAGCCCGGCGCGCTCGGCGGAGGGCATTCCTGGCTGCTGAACCTCTCGAGCGGTGGCTCGCACGGCCGGAAGGGAGCCCACCTGCGCAAGCCCATCGATGAGGTGCGAAAGGTCGAGCGCGAGCAGTTCTCCGGATGGATGTACGACCTCGCGACCGAGACCGAGCGCTTCGCCGCCGGCGTCGGCTTCGTGACGGTGCACAACTCTCCCCGCCGGGGCCACGAGTTCCTGCCCCGCAAGGTGTCCTACAACGTGGCCAAGATCGCCCTCGGCATGCAGGACGAGCTGCGCCTCGGCAACCTCGATGCCCGTCGCGACTGGGGTTTCGCGGGTGACTACGTCGAGGCCATGTGGCGCATGCTCCAACAGGACGAGCCCGACGACTACGTCGTGTCCACCGGCGAGACCCACGAGGTGCGCGAGCTCGTGCAGCTCGCGTTCGACCACGTCGGCAAGAACTGGGAGGACCACGTCGTGATCGACGAGAAGTTCTACCGGCCGGCCGAGGTCGACCTCCTCATCGGCGACGCCACCAAGGCGAAGCAGACCCTGGGCTGGGAGCCGCGTACGTCGTTCGCCGAGCTCGTCCAGATGATGGTCGATGCCGACCTCGCCCTGCTCAAGGGCGAACTGCGCGACATCGCGCGATGACTCCTGCTGCTCCGTCGCAAGCTCCTCGGCAGCCCGTACAACGGAGACTCGTTGCCCGTCTCTCCTGACGTCTCGCTGGCGCTCGACTCGAACCGGCGACCGCCATGTCTGTAGCCGTCCTGTGCGGCGGCGTCGGCGCGGCCCGGTTCCTCCGCGGGTTGGTGCAGGTGGTCGAGCCGGCGTCGGTGACCGCGGTGGTCAACGTGGGCGACGACACCGTCCTGCACGGCCTCCACGTCAGCCCCGACATCGACACCGTCGTGTACACCCTCGCCGGCGCCATCGACGACGAGCGGGGGTGGGGTCTGGCCGGCGAGACGTGGCAGGCCATGGAGCTGCTCGCCCGGTACGGCAACCCGACCTGGTTCAACCTGGGTGATCGCGATCTCGCCACCCACATCATGCGATCCCAGCGGCTCGCGGAGGGCGCCACGCTCTCGGAGGTGACCGCCCACCAGGCCCGGTCCTGGGATCTCGAGTGCCGAGTCGTGCCCGCGACCGACGACGTGCTGCGGACGATGGTCACCATCGACGACGGCAGCGAGCACGGGTCCGAGATCGGCTTCCAGGACTACTTCGTCGGGCACCACCACGACGTCGGCGTGCGTGCCGTTCGCTTCGACGGCGCCGAACGGGCGGCCGCGGCCCCCGGCGTGATCGACGCCGTCACCGGTGCCGACCGCGTGGTGATCGCACCCTCCAACCCCATCGTGTCGATCGGGCCTCTGCTCGCCGTGGCCGGGATGCGCGACGCCGTCACGGCCCGGCGGGCCGACACGGTGGCGGTCTCCCCCATCGTGGGCGGCGCCGCCCTCAAGGGCCCGGCGGACCGCATGCTCCGCGACCTGGGACACGAGGCCTCGGTGATCGGGATCGCCCGCCTGTACGCCCCGCTGGCCGCCACGCTGGTCATCGACCAGGCCGATGCCGACCTGGCCGCCGCGGTGGAAGCCGAGGGCATCGCCTGCGTCGTCACCGACACGATCATGGCGACGGCCGACCGGGCTGCCCGCCTCGCCGAACGGGTGCTGGCATGAGCGCCCCCAACCCGTTCTGGCACCACGATCGTCGGTGCTCGAACGACGAACGTGGGCCCAGAAGCGGGGTGGGGCGATGATCGGCGAGCTGCGCATCATGCCGGTACGTGGGATCGGCGAGATCCACGAGGGCGCCGACCTGGCGACCATCGTGTTCGAGGCGTGCGCCGACGACCCCGACACCGCGCTGGTCGACGGCGACGTCCTCGTCGTGACCCAGAAGGTGGTGTCCAAGGCCGAGGGCCGCATCGAGGCGATCGACTTCGACGATCCGCGGCAGCACAAGGCGATCGTCGAGCGCGAGTCGGTCCGGATCATCCGACGACGCGGCGACCTCATCATCGCCGAGACCGAGCACGGCTGGGTGTGCGCCAACGCCGGCGTCGACCTGTCCAACATCGCCGAGGGCTACGCCGCCCTGCTGCCGGTGGACTCGGATCGCTCCGCCCGCCGCATCCGCGACGCCATCCGCCACCGCCACGGCGTCGATGTCGCCGTCATCGTGTCGGACACGTTCGGTCGCCCGTGGCGCCGGGGGCTCACCGACGTGGCGATCGGCTCGGCCGGCATCAAGCCCATCGCCGACCTGCGCGGCACCACCGACTCGCTCGGCCGCGAGCTCCAGGTCACCGAGGTCTGCATCGTCGACGAGCTGGCCGGGGCCGCCGATCTGGTGTGCGGCAAGGCCGCCGGCATCCCCGTGGCAGTGTGTCGCGGGGTCGACCCCTCCTGGCTGGGCGAGGGCGGCGCCCAACACGATCTCGTCCGCCACCCGAGCGAGGACCTGTTCCGTTGACCGCACCCACCCGCTGCCTCTCCGTCGTCATGCCGGCCTACAACGAGGAGGCCACGGTGCTGGCCGCCGTCGAAGCGGTGCTCGCCTCCCCGTGGGTGGGTGAGCTGATCGTCGTCGACGACTGCTCCACCGATGCCACCGCGTCGCTGCTCGCGCCGCTCGACGAGCCCCGCCTGCGGGTCCTGCACCACGGCATCAACCAGGGCAAGGGCGCGGCCCTGCGCACCGGCTTCGCCGCCGCCACCCTCGAGTACGTGATCGTGCAGGACGCCGACCTCGAATACGACGCCAACGAGTACGGGAAGCTGCTCGGCCCCCTGCTCGACGACCGGGCCGACGCCGTGTACGGCTCCCGGTTCGCGGGCGGCGAATCCCATCGGGTGCTGTACTTCTGGCATTCGGTGGGCAACAAGGCCCTCACCGTGGCGTCGAACATGGTGACCAACCTGAACCTCACCGACATGGAGACCTGTTACAAGGTCTTCCGCCGCGACGTGATCCAGTCGATCGAGATCGAAGAGGATCGCTTCGGGTTCGAACCGGAGATCACCGCCAAGCTCGCCCAGGCCGGCGTCCGGATCTACGAGGTGGGCATCTCCTACGACGGCCGCACCTACGACGAGGGCAAGAAGATCGGCTGGCGCGACGGCGTGTGGGCCATCGTGTGCATCGTGCGGTACGGCCTCGTGCCCCGGTTGCGGGCGAGTCGGTTCACGGGGTCACGCTGACGAGGGTGTCGGTGAGCCCCTCGGCCAACGGGGTGAACGGCTCCCAGCCGAGGTACATCTTGGCCCGCGACGGATCGGCGGGTACCGCGCCGGGCTCGTCGGGTCGGGCTGCACCGGGCACCGGTTCGTCCGTCACCCCGGCCACGGCGGCCATCGCCCGGTACAGGCTGCGGATCGACGTCTGGGTCCCCGTGCCGACCGCGATGCGCAGACCATCGCCGCGATCGATGGCCTTCACCAACGCGTCGACTGCGTCGTCGACGTAGAGCAGGTCGCGGGTCTGCTCACCCGAGCCGTGCACGACGCAGGGCTGCTCGTGCACGAGACGCTCGGCGAAGGTGGCCACCACCGAGCTCTCGTGGCCGCGCCGCTGGCGGGGACCGAAGACGGTGGGCAGGTCGATCACCGTGCACTCGGTGCCGCGCACCTCACGCTCGCGCAGCACCAGCTCGACCGCCATCTGACGGGTGGCGGCCCGCAACGAGGCCGAGAACGCGGCACGCAGGCTCCCGGTGGTGACCACCTTGCGGACGCCGGCGGCCCGCACGCCCTCGAGCAGTTGCACGGTGCCCACCACGTCGATCTCGGCGCAGTGCGCGGCCGGCGCCCCGTCACCGCGAGCGGTGCAGGTGGCGAGGTGGAACACCAGTTCCGGGCGGTGGCGGACGACCAGCTCGACGAAGGCGTCGTCGCGGATGTCGCACTGGTGGATCTTGAGCCGCCCGCCCGAATCGTGGCGGGCCGCGGCGAGGTTGGCGAGGGACCCGGTGGAGAGATCGTCGACGACCTCGACGTGATGGCCCACCGCCAGCAGGCGATCCACCAGCATCGAGCCGATGAACCCGGCGCCGCCGGTGACCACGATGTTCACCGTCGCGACGACCTCGGGCGCGTCATCCGACGTCCTCGGGGATCCGCTCGCCGGTGAGGCGAGCGTTGGGCTCGATGTCGACGTGGTCGCCGATCACGGTGAGGTCGATGAGCTCGGCGCCGGTGCGGATCACGGCTCCCGCGCCCACGATCGAGCGGTGGATGCGAGCACCGGATTCGACCGTGGCCCCGCTCAGCACCACCGCCTCGGTGAGGGTGGCCTCGTCGCCCACCGTGGCCCCCGCGCCGATCACCGACCGTTCGATGTGGGCGCTGTCGGCCACGACCGCGTCGGGATGCACCGACGACTCGTCGGGTGGGAGCAGATCGAGGTTGGCCTGCAGGTACGTCTCGGGGGTGCCGGCGTCGACCCAGTAGGCGTTGCCGTCGAGGGCGTACAGGGATCCGGCCTCGACCATGGCCGGGAAGGTCTCCCGTTCGACCGACACCCGGCGTCCGACCGGGATGCGGCCCAGCACACTGGGTTCGAGCACGTAGGTCCCGGCGTTGATCGACGTGCTGGGGGCCTCGTCACGATCGGGCTTCTCGACGAAGGCCTCGACCTGGCCGGCGACATCGGTGACGACGACGCCGTAGCGGGACGGATCGTCGACCGTGTGGAGCGCGATGGTCCCCTCGGCGCTGGACGCGTCGTGGAACCGGACGAGGCGGGTGACGTCGAGGTCGGTGAGGACGTCGCCGTTGACCACCACGAAACGCTCGTCGATCCCGGCTTCACCGGCTGCGAAGCGAATGGCGCCCGCGGTGTCGAGCGGCTCGTCCTCGACCGCGTAGGTCAGCTGCACTCCGGCACAGGTGCCGTCCGGGTAGGCGGCGAGGAAGGTGTCCGGCTTGTAGCCCAGCGACAGGACGGCCTCGGTGACGCCGTGCTGACCCAGGTGGCCCACCACGCGCTCGACCATCGGCACGTGCACGACCGGCAACAGGTTCTTCGGCGTGGTGAAGGTCAGCGGCTGCAGCCTGGTGCCGAACCCTCCCACGAGGATCACGGCCTTCACTTGCCGGCGACTGCCTCGGTCGTGGTCGTCGACGAATCCGACGACGCCGGAGCGCTCGTCGAGGTGGTCGACGAGTCCGTCGAGTCGGGAACCGTCGAGCTGGTGTCGGCGGGTGCGCTGGAGTCGGGGACACCGGTGGCCGCGGCCACCTTGCTGGCGCTGGGCGGGGGCGGGATGTCGGCGCCGTCGGGCATGAACGCGACGGTGAACGCCTGCCCGTTCTGGGCCAGGCGGATCTTGTCGAAGCCCTTGGTCACGATGCGGTCGGGGGCCTTGCCGTCGAGGGCGTCCTGGACCACGTCCCAGACCGCGACCTGCACGATGGGGTCGCCGTCGATCCCGTCGCAGGTGTCCTTGCCCTCGACGTAGGTCTTGCCGCCCGGCACGGCGAGCGAGTCGTTCTGGATCCCGCCATCGTTGCCGAGCTGGCTGGCCGCATCCTCGAACCAGTGCTCGAGGGTGGCGTTGGCGCCGGCCCGGGACGGTGAGAACGGGTGGATGTGGAGCAGACCGTCGCCGTGGGTGTGGGTACCCCCGTTCTGGGGAGCCTCGAACTCGGGCAGGTTGGGCTGGAACTCTCCGCAGACATAGATGCCGTACGCCGAGTGCCAGTGGTCGGTGACCGTCGGTGCTTCCTGCGCGGTCGCCTGCCGGTTGTCGCGCGTGTAGAACACCAGCAGCGTGCCGAGGATCACGACCGCGGCGAGCGTGACGGGGAACAGCAGGTTCCGCTCGCCGGCAGCTCGCGCCCGGCTGCCGCCTGCCTTCGCAGCGCGGGCGACTTTCTTGTTGGAGGAGGCCTTACCCATAGCGGAACGAGGCTACAGGTCAGCCACCGCGGATCGGTAGGCGACGAGCATCCCCTCGGCCGTCCGCCGGGGCGAGAACCGCTCGGCGCGGGCCGGACCGGCGGCGCCGAGCGCCCGGCGGTGGTCATCGTCGTCGAGGATCCGGTGCAGCTCCACCGCCAGCTGGGCGTCGTCGCCGACCGGGAAGACGACGCCGGCATCGCCGACGATCTCGGGCAACGCGCCGGCGTCGGCGACGACCACGGCCGTCCCGGCCGCCATGGCCTCGAGCGCGGGGATGCCGAAGCCCTCGTAGCGGGACGGCACCACCACCACCGCGGCGTGCTCGAACAGGCTCGCCATCGTGGCGGCCGGGACCCGCCCGGTCCGGACGACGTGATCCCCCAGATCCTGCGCGTCGATCTCGTCGAGGACGGCGCGCTCCGCGGGCCCCTCCCCGCCGGTGAGGACCAGCGTGGCGTCGGGGTGGCGGGCGGCGAGATGCTTCATGGCCCGGATGGCGACCACGTGGTCCTTGTGGGGATAGGTGATCCCGGACAGCAACACGATGGGTCCGGTGATGCCGTACCCGGCCCGTACGGCGTCGATCGGGTCCGGCGCGGTGGCCGGCGGGGACGACCAGGGCACCACGTCGATCTTCGCCGGGTCGGCGCCGAGCCGGGCAACGAGCCGCTCGCGCACGAACTCGGACGGCACCAGCACCCGGCGGGCGGCGCGGATGGCTCGCGGCACGGCGTGGCGGAGGTAGGCGACCTTCACCGGGTTGAAGTTGCCCGGGAGCTCGAGCGGTTGGATGTCGTGGATCGTGAGCACACGAGGTACCCGCACCGGACCCGGCGACGTCCCGCCCGCGTCGTGGAGGACGTCGATGCGCGTCCGGTACGCCATCGCGGGCAGCCACGTGTGTTCGGCCAGGACCCGGACGGGTTTGAGCCGTCCGGGCACCGGGACGGTGTGGGTCTCGAACCGTTCCGTCAGCTCCGGATGCGCATCGCGGAGCACGTCGAGGCCGAACAGCACGATCTCGACATCGTCGTGGGCGAACTCGCCCATGGCGTGCAGCGCCCGGGTCGTCGCCTCCTCCGAACCACCGACCACGCCCGGCACCAGCCAGCAGAGGTTGACGCCGACCTTCACCCCACCACCGCCTCGTAGACCCCCACGGTCTGCCCGGCGGTGCGGGCCCAGGTGAACTCCGCAGCCCGCGCCAGTCCGGCGGCGCGGATCCGGGATCGCCGCTGCGGATCGTCGATCAGCTCGGCGAGGCCGGCGGCGATGGCGTCGGGGTCGTGGGGATCGACGGGGATGCCGGCGCCGCCCGTGATCAGCTCCTCGGTGGCGGTCCCCGACGACGTCACCACCGGACACCCGAGCGCCATCGACTCGAGCACGGGCAGGCCGAAGCCCTCGAACACGCTCGGGTACACGGATGCCGAGCGCGCCGGCGTACAACGCGTCGCGGGTTCGATCGTCGACGAAGCCGGTCAGGGTGACGTTGTCGGGCACGTCGGACGCGCCGAAGGCGTCGCCCCAGCCGGCCGGGCCCACCACCACCAGGGTCAGCTCCGACCGGTGGAGACGGGACCACGCCTCGAGCAGGCGGCGGAGGTTCTTGCGGGGTTCGAGCGTCCCCACCACCACCACGTACTCACCCTGGAGCCCGAACTGCGAGCGGGCCGCATCGATCGCCGCGGCGTCGACCGGCTCGACGTCGATCCCCCAGGGGACGTGGTGGAGCCGAGCCCGCTCGATGCCGGCCCGGACGCAGTCCTCGAGGGTGGCCTGGGACGGGACGATGACGGCCGCGGCCTCGGCGCGCGTCAGGGCGAGCGCTCGTTCGAAGAACCGCCGGCCATGGCGGGTGAACATCTCCGGATGGTGGACGAAGGCGAGATCGTGCACGGTGACGACGAGCGGAGCGCGACGGGCCGCGATCGCGCCCCCCATGCAGTGCACGACATCGACCGGACCGGTGGCGCGCTCCACCCGTGGTCGCCGCAACCGGTGCCATGCCTCGTACAGGGCGAGCCGGGGCAACGGGAGCTGGCGCACCGCGATGGGCGGTCGCCACGGCGGCGCCGGGGGGTGCCGATGCCGTCCGGCGACGCCCACCACCTCGACGAGCGAACGGCGATCGAGCTCGGCCACGAGGTCGATGGTGACGCGCGCCGTTCCGCCGGGCACCTCGTGCCAGCACTGCTCCATGGGGACGGCGACGCGCATCCGGCGAGTCTCGCACGGCGCTCCCGGCGTCTCGGTCCGGCTGGGGACCACAGGTATGCTCGAACGTCGTGCACCGCCTGTTCCCCGCGGCACCGGCCCGGTGCCGGACCGCCCTCCGCTGATGAAGGTCCTGGTCACCGGCAGCGCCGGACTCATCGGCTCCGAGGCGGTCACCTTCTTCGACGAGCTCGGCTTCCGGGTCGACGGCATCGACAACAACGGCCGGGCGGACTTCTTCGGGCCGCAGGGCGACACCACGTGGAACCGCCAGCGGCTCGAGGCCACCAGCCGGGACTACACCCACCACGACATCGACATCCGCGACGCCGAGGCGATCGACTCGGTGTTCGCCCGGCGGGGCTACGACCTGGTCATCCACACCGCAGCCCAGCCCAGTCACGACCTCGCCGCCAGCCGGCCGGTGGACGACTTCACCACCAACGCCAACGGGACCCTCCACCTGCTCGAGGCGTGCCGGCGCCACACCCCCGACGCGGTGTTCGTGTTCGTGTCGACCAACAAGGTCTACGGCGACAACCCCAATCGGGTGGAACTGGTCGAGCTGGACACCCGCTGGGACTACGCCGATCCGGCCTACGAGCAGGGGATCGACGAATCGATGTCGGTCGAGGGCTGTCTCCACTCGCTGTTCGGGGTGTCCAAGCTCAGCGCCGATCTGCTGTGCCAGGAGTACGGCCGCTACTTCGGGATGAAGACCGGAGTGTTCCGTGGCGGGTGCCTGACCGGCCCTCACCACTCGGGCGTGGAGCTCCACGGCTTCCTGTCGTACCTGGTCACCACCGCGCTGCGTGAGGGCCCGTACACGATCTACGGCTACAAGGGGAAGCAGGTCAGGGACCAGATCCACAGCCACGACGTGATCAGCGCCTTCTGGGCCTTCGCCCAGAACCCTCGTCCCGGCGAGGTGTACAACCTCGGCGGCGGCAAGGCCAATGCCGCCAGCCTCGTCGAGTGCGTCGACATGATCGCCGACCGGACGGGCAAGCGCCCCGTGCTCACCTACGACGAGACCAACCGGGTGGGCGACCACATCTGCTACTACACGGACATGGCGAAGTTCCGCCGCCACCACCCCGGCTGGGAGATCGACCGCTCCCTCGACGCGATCGTCGACGAGATGATCGCCGCGGTCGCCAACCGACGCGGATAGCCGTGACGGAGGGTCGGCGCCGGGAGCGCCAGCGAGCAGCCGACAGCGAAACGAGGACCGCCCGGCCCCCTGGGGCCGAAGGCCGAGTGAGCAAGAAACGGCTCTGCCTCCTGAACCAGTTCTACGCCCCGGACATCTCGCCGACCGCGCAGCTCGCCACCTCGCTGATCGAGCACCGGGCGGCGCGGGGCGACGACTGCACGGTCGTGTGCGGCTCGGGCGGATACGCCGACGCCCAGGACAATCGCCCGCTGGCCGCCGAGGTGCGGATCCGGCGGGTGTGGGCCCCCGGGTTGGGTCGCAGCTCCCTCGTCGCCCGGGCGTGGACCTACAGCACCTACGTCGTCGCCGCCGTCTGGACCCTGCTGCGCATGCCCCGCCAGGACGTGATCATCGCCATGACCACGCCGCCGTTCGTGTACCTGGTGGCCATGGCGCACAAGCTTCGCCGCCGCGAGACCCGGGTCATCCTGTGGAGCATGGACGTGTACCCGGAGGTGGCCGAGCGGCTGCGGGCCGTGAGCGAGACGAACTGGCTCTCCCGCCTGCTCCGGCGGATCAACGCCTGGGCTCTCCCCAAGCTCGACTCCGTCGTGGTCCTCGACGGCGCCATGGCCGACCTGCTCATCGCGGCCGGGGCGCCGGCCGAGCGGGTCCACATCATCCCCAACTGGGAGCGGGCCGATCTCTACACCGGTGTGGCTCCCGACGTGTGGGAGGGCTACGAGCGGCTCGATCTCGCCGGCCGGTTCGTCGTCCTGTACCTGGGCAACATCGGACTCGGCCATCGATTCGACACCGTGATCGCCGCGGCCGAACGCCTCGCCGACGACGACGTCACGTTCCTGTTCATCGGGGGCGGACCCCGGTGGAGCGAGCTCGAAGCCGAGACCCGCGGCCTGGCCGACGTGTTCATGCACCCCTACGTGGACAAGCACGTCACGCCGTCGGTGCTGGCCGGGGCTGACACCTCGCTGATCTGCCTCGAGGACCGCGCCCTCGGCGTGATGAGCCCCTCCAAGCTCCACGGCAGCCTCGGCATGGGTCTCCCGATCACCTACATCGGGCCCCATGGATCGAACATCTCGGAGGCCATCGACACCTACGGTTGCGGGGTCTCGATCCGCCACGGTGACGTCGACGGACTGGTCGCCGCCATCCGGGCGTGGCAGCAGGACCCCGCGCTCCGGGCCAAGGTCTCCGATCGGGCGCGCCAGGCGTTCGTGAACGCATACTGCGATACGGCCACCCTCCCGAAGTGGGACGAGCTCCTCGACGAGGCCCAACCATGAGCGACACCACCAGGATGATGCCCGCGGCCGACGGCGGGCCTCCCGGCGGTGACGGACCCGATCGGCACATCGTGGTCATCGCCGCCCTCCTGGGGGTCATCGTCGTCCTCGTCCTGCTGCTCATCGTCGTCCGCGCCGTGGGGGGCGGGAACGACTCCACCACCACGTCGTCGACCACGGAGTCATCGACCACCGAGTCCACGACCCCGTCCAGCACCACCACGACGGAGTCGACCACGACCTCCACCTCGACGACGTCGTCGACGACATCGTCGACCACGACCACCTCGTCGACGACCACTGCCCCGACCACCACCACGACGACCACGTCCGCCCCCGCGGTCACCATCGCCCCCCAGCGCTGCACGGGCGACACCGGGCCGACCAAGCCCGACCCGGTGGCCGAGGTGTTCTACGAGGCCTGGACGGTCGCCGACCGCCACTGCGCCAACCAGATCGCGACCAGCGACGCCGTCGACACGCTCTTCGTCCTCGACGGCCGCAACGCGAACTGGACCTTCGAGGGTTGCTCGCAGACCGAAGGGCCCGACGCCCACACCGAGTGCACCTACTCCTACGAGGGTGGGGCGGCCTTCTTCTCGATGCGCTTCGGCGCGATCGACGGCTGGCAGATCTACAGCGTCGACTTCGCCGCCGACTGACCCCGTTCAGAGAATGGAGGCGAAGTACGCCGCGGTGCGCTCCAGCCCTTCGCGCAGCTGCACCGCCGGCTCCCACCCGAGCGCCGACCGGGCCAGCGAGATGTCGGGCTGGCGCTGGGTCGGATCGTCGACCGGGAGTGGCTCGTGGACGATCTCGGATGACGACCCGGTCACCTCGATGACCAGCTCCGCCAGCTCGGCGATGGTGAACTCGTTGGGGTTGCCGATGTTGCACGGGCCGGTGATGTCGCCGTCGAGGAGGCGGAGGAAGCCACTCACCTCGTCGTCGACGTAGCAGAACGAACGGCTCTGGGAGCCGTCGCCGTAGATGGTGATCGGCTTGCCCTGCAGCGCCTGGACCAGGAAGTTGGAGATGACCCGGCCGTCCTCGGGTCTCATCCGGGGCCCGTACGTGTTGAAGATCCGTACGATCCTCACATCGAGGCCGTGGTGGGAGTGGTAGGCCATCGTCATCGCCTCGGCGAAGCGTTTGGCCTCGTCGTAGACGCCCCGGGGTCCCACCGGGTTCACGTGCCCCCAGTAGTCCTCGGTCTGGGGGTGGACCTGGGGATCGCCGTAGACCTCGCTGGTCGACGCCAGGAAGAAGCGGGCCGACTTGGCCCGGGCCAGACCGAGGCAGTTGTGGGTTCCGAGGCTGCCGACCTTCAGCGTCTGGATCGGCATCTCGAGGTAGTCCTTGGGCGACGCCGGCGAGGCGAAGTGCATGACCACGTCGACCGGCCCGGGGACCCAGATGTAGGTCGAGACGTCGAGCTCGACGTAGGTGAACCCCGGAGCGCCGAAGAGGTGCTCGACGTTGTGCACGTTGCCGGTGACGAGGTTGTCGATGGCGATGACCTCGTCGCCCCGGTCGAGCAGGCGCTCGCAGAGGTGCGAGCCCAAGAAGCCGGCGCCGCCGGTGACGACCACACGCGCTCCATGATCAGTTGCAGCCGACGCCGCGGAAGGCGAAGCCCCGACGCCGCAGGGCCGACCGGTCGAGAAGGTTGCGGGCGTCGACCACGGCGGGAGACGCCATGCGCTCCTTGACCTGGTCGAGGTCGAGCCACTTGAACTCGTCCCACTCGGTGAGCACGAGGAGCACGTCGGCACCGTCGCAGGCGTCGTAGGGATCGCCCACCACCTCGATGTCGTCGAGCTGGTGCGAGACAGCGGGGTCGTAGGCGCGGACCTTGGCGCCGGCGGCGGTCAGGCGGCGCAGGACCTCGAGCGACGGCGATTCGCGCAGGTCGTCGGTGCGGGCCTTGAACGTCAGGCCCCAGGCGGCCACCTGCTTCCCGTCGATCGAACCGCCGGCCAGCTCGACCGCCTTCTGGGCGGTGCGGTCGAACTGCTCGTCGTTCACCTCGATCACGCCCTTGAGCAGGTCGAAGTCGTATCCGGCCTCCTCGGCGATCTTGACCATCGCCCGGGTGTCCTTCGGGAAGCAGGAACCACCGAAACCCGGTCCGGGCCGGAGGAACTCGTGGCCGATCCGCTTGTCGTAGCCGATGCCGAGCACGACGTCGTTGATGTCGGCCCCCACGGCCTCGCAGATGGCGGCCACCGCGTTGATGAAGCTGATCTTGGTGGCGAGGAAGGAGTTGGCCGCGTACTTGATCGTCTCGGCCGAGGCCGGGTCGGTCACCACGAGGGGGGCAGTGACCCCCAGGTACAGCGACGCCACCTTGATCGCCGCCGACTGGTCGTCGGCACCGATGACGATCCGGTCGGGGTTCATGAAGTCGTGCACGGCCGAGCCCTCCCGCAGGAACTCGGGGTTGGACACGACCGACACATCGTCGCGACCGAGGGCCCGTTCGACCACCCGGGTCGAACCGACGGGCACGGTCGACTTGTTGACGACCACCGACTCGGCTGGCAGCACCGGCGCGATCTGGGTGGCGGCCTCCTGGATGTAGCTGAGGTCGGCCGAGCCGTCGGGCCCCTGGGGGGTCGGCACGCACAGGTAGGCGAACTCGCAGTCGGCCGCAGCCGTGGCGGCGCCGACCACGAAGCTGAGCCGGCCGGCTTCGATCCCCTCGTGGACGAGGGCATCGAGCCCCGCCTCGAGGATCGGGACCTCACCCCGCTTCAGGGCGGCCACCTTGGCCTCGTCGATGTCGGCGCAGACCACGTCGTGGCCGAGCTTCGAGAAGCAGGCGCCGGTGGTGAGACCGACGTACCCCGTACCGATCACTGCGATCCTGCTCACGATGACTCCTCTGCAGCTCCGCTGCCCACCAGCGCGTCGACCGCGACGCGGAGGCTGTCACGGTAGTGGGGCATCGGGGGGAGTCGCGAACCCCTCCACGCGATGTCGTCGAGGACCGAATTGGCCGGTCGGCGAGCCGGCCGGGGCGGATCGAGCTCGTCGGTGCTGATCGCTCGGACGATGTCCGGATCGGCGCCGGCGGCCTCGAGGACCTCGCGAGCGAACCCGTACCAGCTGACCGCGCCTCGGTTGGTCAGGTGGAACACGCCGGGGAGTCGGGCGGCGGCGAGCCGGCGCAGACCGACCGCGAGATCGGACGTGAACGACGGGCACCCGATCTGGTCGTCGACGAAGGCCAGCTCGGGGCGGTCCCGCAGTTCGAGCACGGTCTTGAGCATGTTCCGACCGTGGGTGCCCATCACCCACGCGGTGCGCACCACCGAGCACGAGGCACCGCTCGCCAGCGCCTCCTGCTCCCCTGCCAGCTTCGACGCGCCGTACACGCACAGCGGGTTGGGCCGGTCCCACTCGTGGTAGGCGCCCGTCTTGGTGCCGTCGAACACGTAGTCGGTCGAGATCTGCAGCAGGTGGGCATCGCCGCGCCGGGCCGCCTCGGCCATCCATCGAACGGCCAGCGCGTTGTCTCGGAACGCGCGTCCGGCGTCGTCCTCGCAGGCGTCGACCGCGGTCCACGCCGCGGTGTTGAACACCACGTCCGGGCGGGCGGTCAGCACCGCCGGCAGGACGGCGTCACGGTCTCCGACGTCGAGCTGGTCGTGGGTCAGGGTCACCACGTCGTCGCCGGCGGCCCGGCAGTGCAACGTCAGATCGGTGCCGAGCTGGCCGCCGGCACCGGTGATGAGGACACGCACGGCCCGAGACGGTACCGGGCGGCCCGCGCTCGGCTACGACTTGAGCGGCCGCCACCACCACTCGTTGGCCCGGTACCAGTCGATGGTCTCGGCCAGGGCCTCGTCCAGCGAGCGCTGCTTCCGCCAACCCAGCGCGGTGATCTTGGCGATGTCGACCGAGTAGCGACGATCGTGGCCGAGACGGTCCTCGACGTAGGCGACCAGGTCCTCCCCGACGCCGAACGCGGCCAGCAAGGTGTCGACCAGGACACGGTTCGGCGTCTCGTTGCCGGCACCGATGTTGTAGATCTCGCCCGCGGCGCCGTCGGTGAGCACCAGGTGCACGCCGGCGCAGTGGTCGTCCACGTAGATCCAGTCGCGCTCGTTCAGGCCGTCGCCGTAGAGCGGGATCGGGATCCCGTCGATGAGGTTGGTGGTGAAGAGCGGGATGGCCTTCTCGGGGTACTGGTACGGGCCGAAGTTGTTGGTGCACCGCGTCACGCAGACGGGGACGCCGTGGGTGTGGTGGTAGCTGAGGGCGATGAGATCGGACCCCGCCTTCGACGCCGAGTACGGCGAGCGGGGATCGAGCGGGTCGGCCTCGAGCGACGACCCCACCTCGACGGAGCCGTAGACCTCGTCGGTGCCGATGTGCACCACCCGGTCGACCTCCAGGCGCCGTGCGGTGTCCATCACCACGTTGGTGCCGAAGCAGTTGGTGTGGATGAAGTCGTCGGAGCCGACGATCGAACGGTCGACGTGGCTCTCGGCCGCGAAGTGCACGACCGCGTCGCACCCGGTCATCGCGTCGGCCAGTGGCGCGGGATCGCAGATGTTGGCGTGGACGAACCGGAACCGGGGATCGTCGTCGACGTCTCGCAGGGTCGACAGGTTCCCGGCATAGGTCAAGGCGTCGTAGGCCACGACCTCGTCGTCGGTGTGGGCGAGCACGTGGCGCACGTAGTTCGAGCCGATGAAACCCGCCGCGCCGGTGACGAGGATCCTCACCCGTGCCTCGCCTCGGAGGAGAGGACCTCGGCGAGCGTCGGCGCGCTCCGGTCCTTGGCCGACACGAACGCGGCGTCGTCCGCGTCGATGGCGACCGGCCAGGCGATGGCCAGATCCGGATCCAGCGGCGAGATCGCCACACCGGGCATCCCGGGCTGCCACTCGGTGTCGAAGCAGTAGAGGTACTGCATGGTCTCCGACGTGGCCTGGAAGCCGTTGCACACGCCGGGCGGCACCAGCACCTGGACGCCGGGCGTGAGCATGGCGGTCACCACCGAGCCGGCAGTCGGTGAGTCGGGCCGGGTGTCCACGTACGCCCCGAAGGCCTCGCCGGCGGCCACGGCAACCAGCTTGTGCATGGCCTCGCCGTGCATGCCGCGGATGGCGCCCCGGCGGGTCTCGGTCACGTTGACCTGCACCCAGGGTCCGAGGGACGGCAGCCCGGCGTCGACGAACGCCGACTCACGGTAGAACTCGCGCACGGTGCCGCGGTCGTCGGTGACCTGCTTCATGGTGAGGATGGCCAGACCCTCGATGGCGGTGCGCTCGACCGCGAAGGGCTCGATCCCGACCATCACCCCTCCCCCGCCTCGGCGGCTGCCTCGAACTCGAGGAACCGGAAGAGGTGCTCGGCGTAGCCGCTCTTGGTGAGGTCACCACCGTGGGCCTCGGCGTCGGCCAGATCGCGCAGCTGCGCCGCGGTGATGAAGCCCTCGCGGCAGGCGGCGGCCTCGGGCGCACCGATGAGCAGGCCCTTGCGCCGCTGCTGCCCGGCCACCCATGACTGGGCGTCGAGCATGGCGTCGAAGGTGCCGACGTCGAACCAGTCGGTGGCGAACGGCAGCTTCGAGACCTGGAGGCGGCCACGCTCGAGGAAGTGGTTGTTGACGTCGGTGATCTCGATCTCGCCCCGCGCGCTGGGTTCGATGTGCCGCGCCACCTCGACGACGCTGTTGTCGTAGAAGTAGAGGCCGGGCACCATGAAGTGCGACGGCGGCTGCGACGGCTTCTCGTGGATGGCCAGCACCGTGGTGCCGTCGTCGTCGAGTTCGAGCACGCCGTAGCGCTCGGGGTCGGGCACCCACAGTCCGAACACGACCGCGCCGTCGGGATGGGTGAAGCGCTGGAGCTGCTCGCCCAACCCGGCGCCGTAGAAGATGTTGTCGCCGAGGATGAGGGCCACGTCGTCGTCGCCGATGAAGTCGGCACCAACCACGAACGCGTCGGCGAGCCCGCGCGGCTCGGTCTGCTCGGCGTAGCGGAACGTGCAGCCCCACTGCGCCCCGTCGCCGAGCAGGGCTCGGAACTGCGGTAGCTGCTCGGACGTCGAGATGACGAGGATCTCGTTGATCCGGGCGTGGATCAAGGTGGTGATCGGGTAGTAGACGAGCGGCTTGTCGTAGACGTGCATCAACTGCTTCGACGTGGCCCGGCTGGCGGGACCGAGCCGGGTGGCGCGGCCGCCGGCGAGCACGATGCCCTTCACCCGATTCCTCCCCGATGGCGGCCCTTCATGCCGGCGTTTCTAGCAGTGCTCACCGGAGCCATCCCGCACCGGAGCGATCACCCGCACGACGCGTCGGGCGGGACCTCGGTTGGGATGGTGCCGAGCACCGTGGTGGTCGAACGTCCCGCCACGGTGGTGGTGGTCGTGGGGTGCGGGAGCGTCGTGGACGACGCGGCCGTGGAGGTGGACGGCTGGGGCGTCTCGCGCAGTCCGGCGAAGTCCTCCCCCGTCACCAGCGTGACGTCGTCGATGGCGGGATCCTCGACCAGGCGGGCACCGTTGACCAGCCAGCGGGCGACCAGGTCGGCCTCGACATCGGTACCCGGCGGATACCGGACCTCGGTGCGGGTCGTGCCGAGCTGGTCGGCGTCGCCGGTACCGGCGATGGCGAAGCCCGCCGCCCGCAGCGCCCGTGACGTGGACGATGCCTCGCCCGGGTTCCCGGTGCCGTTGAGGACCTGCACCCGGACCGCGGACTCCACCACCGCGTTGGGGTCGCGGTTGCGGAACACGTCGAGCACTGGCTCGGCCGCTCGGGTCTGGAGGCGCAGGATGTCGGCGCCACCGACCACGTCGGGCGTGACCGGGAGGTCGTAGATGTCGAGGGCGTCGGGCCGGAACTTGCGGAACTCCGACGCCAGATCGATGATGTCGTTGCCGTTGAGGGTGTCGTCGAGGGTCACGGCATCGAGGGCGCTGTTGATCAGGGCATCGAGGGTCACCGGGTTGCGCAACCCGCGGGCGAACGCCCGGTTCAGGGCCTCGACGATGAAGGCCTGCTGGCGCTTGATGCGACCGAGATCACCCGTGCCGTCGGTGCGCCAGCGCCCGTCGATGTACTCCTGGTACGCCCGCGACCGCACGAACCCGAGCGCGTTGTGCGAGTCGAGCGTGATGCACCCCGCTTCGGGGATGTTCAGACCGCTCTTCAGGTCGCGCACCGGGTGCGGGAAGTACACCGGGACACCGTTGAGCGCGTCGACCAGCTTGCCGAAGCCGAAGAAGTCGACCTGGACGTAGTGGTTGATCGGGATGCCGAAGTAGTTCTTGATGGTGGCGATCAGGCCCTCGGGTCCCCCCACCTGCACCGCGCTGTTGATCTTGGCGCTGCCCCTGGTGCCGGCGATCGGGACGTAGAGATCGCGTGGGATCGACAGCAGCGCGGCCCGTGTCGAGGCGGGGTCGACCCGCAGGATCATCACCGTGTCGCTGCGGAGCCCCCCGATGGCGGCCCGGCTGGCCCGCACCGGATCGTTGGGATCGAGCCCGGCCGCCGAGTCGACGCCGACGAGCAGGTAGTTCTGGGCGATCACGCCGTTGGCCGTCTCGGACGGGGTGCTGAGGTAGTCGGCGATCTCCACGCGAGGGATCTGGCCGAACTTCTCGTATCCGTAGCCGAGCACGGCAGCCGCGATCAGGAACCCGACGATCGCGAGGATGTTGCCCGCGATGACCAGGCGTTGGAAGACCGTTCGCCGCGCCCGGCGAGTGGTCGAGCCGGGCATTCGGCGATGCTAACCCTCAACCCCCGGCGCACCGCATCACCCCGCGGCCTACCGTCGTGGCCGTGCCGCCCCTCGCCGACCAGAGCGCGCTCGCCGTGGTGGGCGAACGGCTCTGCACCGACCTGATCGACGTCACCGACGATCCGGCCTGCCTCGACGGCACCGGCTTCTGGGCCGCGGTGGTGCCCTACGACGGCGCCGCCACCTTTGCCCGATTCGCGTCGATTCGGCCGGCACGGCCGTGGCCCGGTCCCCGTTGGAGCGGCCCCCGGGTCGACGGGTGGACGTCGTCGCTGGATCGCACGGAGTTCGAGTGCGGGGTCCGGTCCATCCGGGCCGCCATCGAGGCCGGCGACGTGTACCAGGTCAACCTCACCCGCGTGCTGTCGGCCGCCGCGTCCCCCGATGCCGATGTCGCCGCGCTGGGCGCCGCCCTGGCCGTCGGCAACCCGGCGCCCTACGCCGCCGTGGTCCGCGTCCCGTCGGTCGGTCTCCACGTGGCGTCGGCTTCACCCGAGCGCTTCCTGCGCCGCGAGGGACCCCTGGTGTGGTCGTCGCCCATCAAGGGCACCGCGGCCACGCCCGATGGCTTCCTGCCCAAGGACCGGGCCGAGAACGTGATGATCGTGGACCTGGTGCGCAACGACCTCGGCCGGGTGTGCGAGGTCGGCTCGATCTGCGTGCCCGCCCTGCTCGCCGTGGAGCACCATCCCGGGCTGGCCCACCTCGTCTCCACCGTGGCCGGTGAGCTCCGACCGGGCGTGGGCTGGCCCGAGCTGCTCGCCGCCACCTTCCCGCCCGGTTCGATCACGGGCGCGCCGAAGCTGGCCGCCATGGCCATGATCGACCGGCTGGAACCGACCCCCCGCGACGTCTACTGCGGCGCCGTGGGATGGGTCGATGCCGACCGGGGCATCGGCGAGCTGAACGTGGCCATCCGGACGTTCTGGATCGACGCCGACGGACCCGTCCCGACGCTGCGGTTCGGCACCGGCGGGGGCATCACCCACGACAGCGACCCGACCGGCGAGTGGGACGAGACCGTCCTCAAGGCCCGGACGCTCCTGGCCGTGGCCGAGGGCTGATCAGCGCCCGCCTCGACCACCCGAACCGGACGCGTTGCGGGACCGCTGCTTGTTGCGGGCCGGCCCGTTCCGGGGGCGACCGTTGCGCGATGCACCGGAACCGCCACGGCCGGACTGCGACCGGGATCCGTTGCCCCGGGGCTTGGACGACTTGCCGCCTGCTCCCCCGCTGGACTCGCCCGGGGGTGAGGTGTGCACGTGCGCGCTGCCGTCGCCCAACTGGGCCGGCGCGGGCACCGTCACCTGCTGGGGCAGACCGAGATCGCGCTGGAGCTTGCGAACGTCGTCGCGGTTGGCAGGGCGCACGAAGCTCACCACCGTGCCCTCGGCGCCGGCGCGGGCGGTACGGCCCGAACGGTGGAGGTAGGTCTTGTCGTCCTCGGGCGGATCGAAGTGGACCACGCAGGCCACGCCGTCGACGTGGATGCCCCGGGCGGCGACGTCGGTGGCGATCATCGCCCAGACGTGGCCCCGGCTGAACGCGTCGAGGGCGCGGGTCCGCTGGCTCTGGCTCCGGCCACCGTGGATGGCGGCGGTCTTCACGCCGGCGCGGTCGAGCTGCTTGGCGAGGCGGTCGGCGCCGTGTCGGGTCCGGGTGAACACGATGGTGGGTCCGGCGGCCGTGATGACGTCGCGGGTGTGGTCGACGCGCTTCTCGTGGTCGATCGTCCAGAAGTGGTGGGTCATGGCGTGCACGTCGGGCTCGGCGTCGCCGATCTCGTGGCGGACCGGGTTGCGCTGGTACCGCTTGGTCAGCTCGGCGATGTCGCCGTCGAGCGTGGCGGAGAAGAGCAGCGTCTGGCGGTCGGACTTGGTCTGGTCGAGCAGCTTCTTGACCGTGGGCAGGAAGCCCATGTCGGCCATGCGGTCCGCTTCGTCGACGACGACGATGCCGACGTCGGCCAACGACACCTCACGGCTCTGGATGAGGTCCACGAGCCGGCCGGGGCAGGCGACGAGGATGTCGACGCCCTTGCGCAACGCGTTGAGCTGGGGGCCGTAGCCGACCCCGCCGTAGACGGCCGCGACGTCGCGCTGGTTCGCCCGGGCGATGGGCAGGATCTCGGTGCGGATCTGGTCGGCCAGCTCGCGGGTCGGCGACAGGATCAGCGCGGTGGGCCGCTTCGGAGCCGCCTTGGCGGTCCGGACGACGACGGGGATCCCGAAGGCGATGGTCTTGCCCGATCCGGTGGGCGCTCGGCCGCACACGTCCTTGCCCGCGAGGGCATCGGGGATGGTGGCGGCCTGGACGGGAAACGCTTCGGTCATCCCGTTGGCGGCCAGTACATCGGCCAGGCGCGCGGGCACGCCCAGGTCGGTGAAGGTCTGTGACATTGCGGTGTGTTCTCGATTCGGCTTCATTGCTGGCGGCGGCGCTCGAGCTCTGGTGCGGGGCAACGAAGATCGAGAGGCGTCGGGCCGGCTGGCCCTCCCGCTTCGTCCGGGGAGCAAGCTCGACCCGGGTGCGGTGCACGCACGATACCGCCCGGAACGGGGAAACGGTGCATCCGGGACGACAGGACACCGGGAATGGGGCACCGCAGGGACCGCCGCTAGCGTGCCGGCGTGTTCCCGGTGTGGCTCAACGGCTCGCTCGTCGACCCGTCCGATGCGTCCGTTCCGGTCTTCGACCACGGCCTCACGGTGGGCGACGGGGTGTTCGAGACGCTGCGCACCGAAGGGGGTGTTCCCTTCGCCATGGGGCGTCATCTCGCCCGACTCCGCCGCAGCCTCGCCGGTCTCGGCCTCGAACTGGACCGCACCGACGACGAGCTCCGGGACGCGATGGGCGAGGTCGCCGCCGCGGTCGGTGGACCGGCCAAGGTGCGTCTCACCGTCACGGGTGGCCCCGGACCGCTCGGCTCCAGCCGTGACCCCGGGGCGCTCACGGTGTACGTGGCCGGCGACCGGCTCGAGCCCTGGCCGAGGACGGGAGCGGCGATCACCGTCCCGTGGCGCCGCAACGAGCACTCGGCGGTGGCCGGGCTCAAGACGACCTCCTACGCCGAGAACGTCGTCGCCCTGGGCCGCGCCCGGGAGGTCGGCGCCTCGGAGGCCATCTTCGCCAACACCGCGGGCGACCTGTGCGAGGGCACCGGCTCGAACGTGTTCGTCGTGCACGACGGGATCGTGCGCACGCCACCGCTGTCGTCCGGATGCCTGGCCGGGGTCACACGCGAGCTGCTCGTCGAGCATGCCGAAGCCCTCGGTGGCGACCGGATCGTCGAGGAACCGGTGTCGATGGAGCAACTCGCCACCGCCGACGAGGTGTTCCTCACGTCGTCGACCCGCGATGTCCAGGGCCTCCACCAGATCGACGATCGTGACCGGGACGCCCCCGGGCCACACACCGAGCGTGCCGCGGCGGCGTTCGCCTCGCTCGTCGCCCGGGATCTCGACCCGTGAACCCGGACATCCGGTGAGTCCGGGCATCGACTCGTGAACCGGGTCACCGTCGACGTCACCCGCCATCCCGACCACCTGGTGGTCCGGTGGACCGACGGCCGGACCTCGGGGTCGGGCCGCTTCGACCGCCTCGATCACGTGGTCCCGGAGTGGCTGGGATCGGCCGACGAGCTGCTCGAGGGCGCCGACCGCCGGAGCGAGTCGCAGATCGTCGACGCGGTGGCGACCTGGGCGTCGGCCGCCGGGGTGCAACTCGGGATCTGGCGCGACGACGCCGGCGTCGAGTTGCTTTGAGCCCCGATCTCAGGGGGCAGACCGGAGATGGACGACGTCGCCCACCGCCAACGTGCGGCGCCGGCCCCCGTCGGCGTCGACGACGAGGTGGCCCTCGTCGGTCACGTCGATCGCGGTACCGGTGACGTCGTCCGGTCCCAGGTCGACTCGCACCCGGCGGCCGAGCGTGGCCGATCGGGCCCGCCAGTCGTCGAGCACGGCCGCACCGGCCCCGATGACCAGCTTCCCGTAGTGCACGTCGAGCCGGTCGAGCAGGATCTCGAGCGCATCATCACGGCTGATCGATCGTCCGCAGACGTGGTTCATCGCCACCGCCACGTCGGCGAGCTCGTCGGGGAGCTCGTCGGGCCAGTCGACGTTGCAGCCGATGCCAGCGGCGACGGTGGCCCGCTCGTGCGGGGCCGGAGCCCGGTAGCCCCCGGAGTGGTGGGCGCTGGGCGGCCACTCGGCCTCGGCCAGGATGCCGGCCAACTTCCTCGTACCGCGGTCGTCGTCGACCACCAGGTCGTTGGGCCACTTGAGCCCGGGCGAGAAGCCGGCCAGCTCCTCGACCATCTCGGCCGCGGCCACCGACAGGGCGAAGGTGACCAGCGGGGCGGCGGCGGCCGGGGGTCGGAGCAGGATCGTGCACAGCAGCGACGAACCCGGTGGCGCGGTCCAGGACCGTCCCGCTCGACCCCGCCCCGCGGTCTGGGCATCGGCGACGAGGACCACGCCCTCCGCCTCGCCCTGGCGGGCCAGCTCCATCACGTCGGCGTTGGTCGATCCGGTGACCGCGACCCGCCGAACATCGGTGAAACGACGCCTCGTCTGCGGCTCGGATGAGCCCGTAATGGCGTCGTGACCCTCCACCGCGGTAACCATACGGGGTGTTTTCCAAGGTACTGATCGCAAATCGCGGCGAGATCGCCGTTCGGGTCATCCGAGCGTGCAAGGAGCTCGGCGTGACCTCCGTGGCCGTCTACTCCGACCTCGACCGTGATGCACTGCACGTCCGGCTCGCCGACGAGGCCTATGCCCTCGGTGGTACGACGGCAGCCGAGTCGTACCTCAACACGGAAGCCATCCTCGACGTCATCGAGCGCTCCGGCGCCGAGGCCGTGCATCCCGGCTACGGGTTCTTCTCCGAGAACGCCGACTTCGCCCGCACGATCCGCGACAACGGCGTGGTGTTCATCGGACCCCCGGCCGAGGCGATCGAGGTGATGGGCGACAAGGTGTCGAGCCGCATCGCCGCCCAGGAGGCCGGTGTCCAGGGCGTCCCCGGCACCACCGAGTTCCTGCAGAGCGGCGACGAGGTGGTGGCCTTCGGCGAGGAGCACGGGTGGCCGGTGGCCATCAAGGCCGCCTACGGCGGCGGCGGCCGCGGCATGCGCGTCGTTCGCACCGCCGACGAGGCCCACGAAGCCCTCAAATCCGCCCAGTCCGAGGCCCTCAAGGGCTTCGGACGCAGCGAGTGCTACGTCGAGCGCTATCTGACCTGGCCCCGCCACGTCGAGATGCAGATCGTCGCCGACACCCACGGCAACTGCGTGTGGATCGGCGAGCGCGACTGCTCGGCCCAGCGTCGCCACCAGAAGCTGGTCGAGGAGTCCCCGGCCCCGAACTTCCCACCCGAGATCCGCCAGGCCATGGGCGAGGCCGCGGTCAAGGTCGCCAAGGCGTGCGACTACGTCAACGCCGGCACCGTCGAGTTCCTCTACCAGGACGGCGACTTCTTCTTCCTCGAGATGAACACCCGGCTCCAGGTCGAACACCCCGTCACCGAACTGGTGTCGGGCCTCGATCTGGTGGCCGAGCAGCTGCGGGTGGCGTCGGGCGAGCCGCTCAGCTTCTCGCAGGACGACATCTCGCTGCGAGGCCACGCCATCGAGGTCCGCATCAACGCCGAGGACCCGGCGGAGGGCCGGTTCGTGCCGTCACCCGGACCGATCGCCAAGCTGACACCGCCCCAGGGCATCGGCATCCGCTGGGACGGTGGTTTCGAATCCGGCGACGAGGTCAGCCAGTACTACGACAACCTCATCGGCAAGCTGTGCGTGTGGGCCAGCGATCGGCCCAAGGCCATCGCCCGCATGCTGCGGGCGCTCGACGAGATGATCCTCGAGGGCCCGGCCACCACCATCCCGGCCGACATCGCCATCCTGTCGCACG
Source organism: uncultured Acidimicrobiaceae bacterium (assembly GCA_963731885.1). Classification (GTDB taxonomy): domain Bacteria; phylum Actinomycetota; class Acidimicrobiia; order Acidimicrobiales; family Salinilacustritrichaceae; genus Salinilacustrithrix. The sequence continues at coordinate 98,348 of CAVSXR010000017.1, forward strand.
AGGATTTCGCCAAGGGCGAGCACTCGACCAAGTGGGTCGAGGACCGCCTCGACCTGACCGGCGTGGGTTCCTCGGCCACCGGGGCCGACGACGACGGCTCCGAGAAGGTCGAGCGCAACGTCGACGTCGAGGTCAACGGCAAGCGGTTCTCGGTGAAGATGTTCATCCCCGCCGACCAGGTGGGCACCGTGACTGCCGGCGGTGGCGGCCGGTCGCTGCCCAAGGCCCGGAAGCGGAGCGCCTCCAAGGGGGCGGCTCCCGCGGCCGGTTCCGGTCAGATCGCGGTGCCGATGCAGGGGACCATCACCAAGCTGAACGTCGCCGAGGGCGACACCGTGACCGAAGGTCAGGTCATCTGCGTGTTGGAGGCGATGAAGATGGAGAACAACATCGTCGCCGACAAGGACGGCACCATCTCGGCCGTCAACGTCGCCGAAGGGGCGTCGGTCGGCTCCGGCGACATCATCATCACGATTTCGTAGCTATCTCGGCCTCGAGCCCCAGGGGGCTCTTCGAGCCTCGAAACGCTGTCGCCTGCTCGCTGGCGCTCCCGACGGCGACCCGGCGCTCCGCCATAGGCCCTCCGAGCCGTCCGACTAGTCCGCGGCTTCGGCGAGGGCCTCGGCCAGGCTGGGGTGGACGAGCAGGCTGTCGACGATGTCGTCGACCTTCAGTCCGGCGGTGACGGCCAGGGCGATCACCGAGATGAGCTCGGCCGCGTGGCGACCCACGATGGACCCACCGAGGACCACCCCGGTGGCGGGGTCCGAGAGGATCTTCACGAAGCCGCGGGGCGCAGCGTTGATCAGCGCCTTGGCCGTGGTGGAGAAGGGCACCTTGGTGACCCGGATCTTGCGACCCTCGGCGAAGGCGTCGGCCTCGGCCAGCCCCACGTCGGCGATCTCGGGATCGGTGAAGATGGCCGAGGCCGCCTTGTCGTAGTCGAGATGCCGGTGCTCGCGCGTGTGCAGGCCCATGACGTGCTCGGCGATCTTGCGCCCCTGCATCGAGGCCACCGACGACAGCGGCAGCTTGCCCGACACGTCGCCGGCCGCGTAGATGTGCGGCACGTTGGTCTGGCAGTGGTGGTTGATGTCGATGTAGCCCCACTCGTTGACCTCGACACCGGCCCGTTCGCAGCCCAGACCCTCGCTGTTCGGCAACGAGCCGATGGCCAGCAGGGCGTGGCTTCCCGTGGCGATGCGGCCGTCGTCGCAGAGGACGCGCACGCCGCCGTCGTCGGTCCGCTCGATGACCTCGGCCCGGGCTCCCTTGAACAGCTTCACGCCGCGGTCGAGGAACTCGACCTCGAGCGCGGAGGCCACCTCGGGATCCTTCTGGGGCAGGACCTGCTGGCGCGACACGATGAGGGTCACGGCACACCCGAACGCCGAGAACATGTGCACGAACTCCACACCGGTCACCCCGGAGCCGATCACCACCAGGTGGTCGGGTAGCTCCTTCGGCGGGTAGGCGTCGCGGGTGGTGAGGACACGGTCGCCGTCCGGCTCGGCCCAGTCGGGGATCCGCGGCCGTGAGCCGGTGGACAGCAAAACGGCATCGGCGGGGATGCGGATCTCACCCTCGGGAGTGTCGGCGACGACCTCGTGCGACCCGGTGAGCCGGCCCGTGCCCCGGATCACCCGGACCTCCTGGCTCTGCAACAGGGTGGACACCGAGCTCTCCAGCCGGGTCTCGATCGACTGGATGCGAGCCCGCAGCGCGTCGAAGTCGAGATGGGCCGTGACATCGGTCAGGCCCATCTGCTCGCTGGCGTTGATGGCACCCAGCGCGGACCCGGTGGCGATCATCGCCTTCGACGGGATGCAATCCCACAGGTGGGCGGCGCCACCGAGGATGTCGCGCTCGATGACGGTGACGTCGGCGCCGAGCTTGGCGGCGTGCGACGCGGCGGCGTGTCCGCCCGGGCCACCACCGATGATCACGAACCTCAGAGCCATGACCCGAGCGTACCCACGCCCGTTCTGGTCCTACGTTCTCTGGCCGGCGACCGAAGAACCTGGTACCAGAACGGTCAGGTGGCGGTTCGGGCGATGTGGATCAGGCGATGGTCGTCGGTGAAGAGCCGGGACGTGACGCCGGTGCCGATCACGACGACGTTGATGGACACCGCGCCGAGGATCAGGAACATGATGGCGGCCTGCACCCGCACGGCGTCGACCGGGTCGACGCCCGCCAGGATGAGTCCCGTCATGGCGCCGGGCAGGAACACCAGGCCGACCGCCTTGGTGGTCTCGATCTGGCTCGTCATCCCGGTCCGCAGGGCCGAGCGCAGCGACGGCCGCGACGCCTCCTGCCAGGGCTGGCCCAGCGCGAGGCGGGCCTCCACGTCGGCTCGCTTCTCCGAGAACTCGGCCACGATCCGCCGGCCCGCCACCACCGTGGACGTCATGGCGTTGCCCACCATCATCCCGCCCACGGGGACGATCGCCCGCGCCTCGGCCGGGAAGATGCCCAGGCCGAAGATCACCGCCACGGTGGCGGCGGTGGAGATGGCGAGTGACAGCAGGGCCAAGCCGAGCACGCCGGGGACCTCGGGCGCCCGGCGGGACACGGTCCAGGCCGCGAAGCCCACCATGAAGACCAGCCAAGCCCAGGCCAGCACGATCGGCTGGTCGGGGTCGATCACCAGGGTCAGCAGGTAGCCGACGCCCAGCAGCTGCGCGAGCGCTCGCACCGTGGCCACGATCACGTCCCGCTCGAGGTCGAGCCGGCGCCACAACGAGATGCCGATGGTGACCGCGATCAGGAGCAGGGAGGCCGCCAGGCCCCACCAGCCGACGTCGCCCTGGCTCATGACTCCTCCTCTCGGGGGTGGCCCTCGTGGGTCTCACCGCGGTCGGCGTGATGGTGGTGCCACGCCTCCTCCGACGACAGGTAGTGCCCGATCTGGTGCTCGTCGGCCAGGCGGCCTCCGACCAGGACGATGCGTTCGTCGGCGATGCGGTCGGCCTGGGCGAGATCGTGGGTCACCCACAGGATGGGCATGCCGTCGCCGGCGAGCGCCCGGCCGAGCTGTTCGAGGCCCCGGGTCGCGGTGGGATCCAGGGCCGAGGTCGGCTCGTCCATCAACAGCACCTCCGGTTCGGTCACCAGCGTGCGGGCCAGGCAGACCCGCTGCGCCTCTCCGCCGGAGAGCGAGTCGCCCACCCGGTCGAGGAACCCACCGTCGAGCCGCGCCCGCTCGAGCGCGGCGACGAACTCCTCGTCGGTGCCCGCGGGTTCGGCCACGTGCAGGTTGTCGCGCACCGTGCCGGGGAACAGGGTGGGCCGCTGGAACACCATGCCCACGTCGCGGCGCAGCACGAGGGGGTCGATGGTCGACAGGTCGGTACCGCGGAACCGGATCGTCCCGGCCACCGGGACGTCGAGGCGGTTGCACAACCGCAGCAGGGTCGACTTCCCCGCCCCCGACGGGCCCAGCAGGCAGGTGATCGAGCCTCCGTCGTCGACCGACGCGGTGACGTGGTCGAGCACGACCGAATCACCGAACCGGACCACGACGTCGTCGAAGTCGAACAGAGGCGTCACGCCACGAGTATCGCCGCAACCGACCGGGCGGGGGACCACCGGTACCATCCGGCAGCGTGCATCGGCCCGGTGAGACGCCCACGACGCGCCACCGCCGGGACATCCAGGGCCTGCGCGGCGTGGCCGTGCTCCTCGTCGTCGCCTTCCATGCCGGCACCTTCGTCCGCGGCGGTTTCGTCGGCGTCGACGTGTTCTTCGTCATCTCCGGGTTCGTGATCACGACCAGCCTGCTCCGTGAACTGCGACGGTCGGACACCATCGACCTCCCGGCCTTCTACGCCCGTCGCATCCGACGCCTGTTGCCGGCACTCGGGCTGGTGATCCTCGTCGTGGTGCTGATCTCGGTCACCGAACTCGACCCGGCCGGCGGCCGGCAGGCGGTCACGGCCACGGCCCGTGCGGCATCTCTCTTCTTCGCCAACCTCCACCTGGAGCGCGTCGGTGGCGGGTACTTCGCCCAGGCCGTCGACCGCAACCCCCTGCTGCACACGTGGTCGTTGTCGATCGAGGAGCAGTTCTACGCCTTCCTCCCGCCGGTGATGCTGGCGGCGTGGGCGCTCGGTCGGCGACGCGGTCGTTCGGAGCGGTGGATGCACGCCGCCATCGTCGTGGTGGCGCTCGCCTCCTTCGGTTGGGCCGCGATCGTCGTCGACCGAGGCGACCTGCGGGCGGCGTTCTACCTGCCCCAGTTGCGGGCCTGGGAGTTCTGCGTGGGCGCGCTCCTGGCCATGCACACGTCGCGACTCGCCCGTCTGCGACCCGCCGCCGCGTCCGTCGTCGCCGGTGCTGGTGCCGTCCTGACGGTCGGCTCGGCACTGGTCCTGTCCGGGGCCGCCACCTTCCCGGGGCCCGCCGCCCTGGCGCCGGTGGCCGGGGCCGCGCTGGTGATCGCCGGCGGGACCGCTGGCGCCGCGGGCCTCGGACTGCGGTCGGGATGGCTCGTGTGGCTGGGCGACCGCTCGTACGGCTGGTACCTGTGGCACTGGCCGCTCCTGACCTTCGCCGCCATCCGCTGGCCCGAGGCCGGCTGGGCCCGGCTGGCCGCGAGCGTGGTGGCCCTGGCCCCGGCGGCGGTGTCGTACGCCCTGGTCGAGCGTCCCATCCGGGCCGAGCGGCGCCTCGTCGGGCTGGCGGCGGTCGCCCTCGCGTGCTCCGTCATCCTCGTCCCCATGGCGACCTCCGTGGTCGTCGAGCGATCGGCTGACCGGGAGCTCGCTCGTCGCTCCCCCGAGCTCGCCGAACTGACAGACGTGTGGGTGAGCGGCTGTGACGAACTGCCCTGGCCCGCGGCACGATGCACCTTCGGACCCCCGGATCCGCGGGGCACGATCGCCCTCATCGGCGACTCCCACGCGTCGGCGCTCGGCGACGTGGTCACCGAGGTCGGGGACCAGCTCGGCCTGCGGACCGTCGCCTTCACCAAGGCCGGCTGCCCCGCCTCGCTGGTGCCACCCCGGCCCACCGACACCGGCGGATGCGCGCCGTGGCTGGCGTCCACGCTCGACACCGTGAGAGACCTCGAACCCGACGTGATCGTGATCTCCAACCGCTCACCGCTCTACGTGCTCGGCCGGGAGAACGACACCTCCGGCCGCCGACCCATCGCCGCAACGCCAGACGAGGCGATCAGCCTGTGGACCGGGGGGCTTCGTGACCTGTTCGAACGGCTCGACACACCGACGTTGCTGGTCCAGACCTTCCCCGAGCAGCCGAACGCGGTCGTCCACCTGATCGGAACGGACGTCACCGATCGACGACGTGCCCGCGCTGAGCCTCGACGCCCACGAGGCCCGTTCGGGCGCCATCGACGCCGCGGAGCGACGCGTGGCCGACGAGTTCCCCCAGGTCAGCGTGTTCGACCCCGCCAGCGTGTTGTGCTCCGATTCCTGCCCGGCGTTCGTCGACGGCTCCTGGCGCTACTTCGACGGGAACCACCTCACTCCACGCGCCACCCTCCTGTTCACCGACGAGATCCGAACCCAGCTCCGCCGCCTGTTGTCGGGTGAGCTGACCGGCGCAAACTCGTGAGCACGAGCCGCACGCACGACACGCGACGGCATGCCCCGGCGTTGGTCGGCGCGCCGGATCGGGCCGTAACGTGCCGGCATGGTCGATCACGCAGCTGACTTCGATGCCCCCGACCTCCAGACGTGGGAGGAGGCGGCGACCAAGGAGCTGAAGGGCGATCCGCCCAGCTCCCGCACCTGGCACACGCCCGAAGGCATCGACGTCAAGCCGCTCTACACCGCCGACGACGCCGACGGCCTCTCCCACCTCGGTGGCCTGCCGGGCCAGGCGCCCTTCGTCCGCGGCCCCTACGCCACCATGTACACGAATCGGGCGTGGACGCTGCGCCAGTACGCCGGGTTCTCCACCGCCGAGGAGTCCAACGCCTTCTACCGGCGCAACCTGGCCGCCGGCCAGCGAGGGCTGTCGGTCGCGTTCGATCTCGCCACCCACCGCGGCTACGACTCCGACCACCCCCGTGTCGTCGGCGACGTCGGCAAGGCCGGTGTGGCCATCGACTCGGTCGAGGACGCCAAGATCCTCTTCGACGGCATCCCGCTCGACCAGATGTCGGTCTCGATGACCATGAACGGCGCCGTGCTCCCGACGATGGCGAACTACATCGTCGCCGCCGAGGAACAGGGGGTGTCGCCCGACCAGCTCGCCGGGACCATCCAGAACGACATCCTCAAGGAGTTCATGGTCCGGAACACCTACATCTACCCGCCGGCGCCGTCGATGCGGATCGTGGCCGACATCATCGCCTACACGGCCGAGCACATGCCGAAGTTCAACTCGATCTCGATCTCCGGCTACCACATGCAGGAGGCGGGGGCCACGCTCGAGCAGGAGCTGGCCTTCACCATCGCCGACGGCATGGAATACGTCCGGGCCGCCCAGGCCGCCGGCCTCGACATCGACGCCTTCGCACCGCGGCTGAGCTTCTTCTTCTGCATCGGGCAGAACTTCTTCGGTGAGGTGGCCAAGCTGCGGGCCGCTCGCCTGTTGTGGGCCAAGGTGATGCGCCAGCTCGGCGCCGAGAACGACAAGTCGATGATGCTGCGCACCCACTGCCAGACGTCGGGCGTGTCGCTCACCGAGCAGGACCCGTACAACAACATCGTCCGGACCGCCTACGAGGCCATGTCGGCGGTGCTGGGCGGTACGCAGTCGCTGCACACCAACGCCTTCGACGAGGCCCTCGGCCTGCCCACCGACTTCTCGGCCCGGATCGCACGAAACACCCAGCTGATCCTGGGCGAGGAGACCGACGTCACCCGGGTCATCGACCCCCTCGCCGGCTCGTACTACGTGGAGTCGCTCACCGCCGGCCTGGCCGACGCGGCCTGGGCGCTCATCGAGGAGGTCGAGTCGATGGGCGGCATGACCAAGGCCATCGTGGCCGGCATGCCCAAGCTGCGCATCGAGGAGTCGGCCGCCAAGCGCCAGGCTCGGGTCGACCGGGGCGAGGACGTGATCGTCGGCGTCAACAAGTACGTGCCCGACGACGCCGAGATGGTCGACGTGCTCGACATCGACAACACCAAGGTCCGGGAGAGCCAGATCGCCCGCTTGGAGCAGGTGCGGGCCGACCGCGACCAGGCGGCCTGCGACGCAGCGTTGGTGGCCTTGAAGAACGGGGCGGCGGGAGACGCAAACCTGCTCGCGCTGTGCGTCGACGCCGCCCGGGCCCGGGCCACGGTCGGTGAGATGAGCGACGCCATGGAGGCCGTCTTCGGCCGGCACAAGGCCGAGGTCCGTAGCATCCACGGCGTGTACGGCGCCGCCTACCAGGACGACCAGCGCTACGCCGACCTCCTCGCCCGCGTCGACGCCTTCGCCGAGGCCCACGGGCGCCGGCCCCGGATGCTGGTGGCCAAGATGGGCCAGGACGGCCACGACCGCGGCGCCAAGGTCATCGCCACCGCGTTCGCCGACTTCGGCTTCGACGTCGACATCGGACCCCTGTTCCAGACCCCGGAGGAGGTGGCCCGCGACGCCGTCGAGCAGGACGTGCACGTGGTCGGCATCTCGTCCCAGGCCGCCGGGCACAAGACCCTGGTTCCCCAGCTCATCGACGACCTGCGGGGCGCGGGCGCCGGCGACGTGGTGGTCATCTGCGGCGGCGTGATCCCACCCCAGGACTACGACTTCCTCCACGACGCCGGAGTGGCCGCGGTCTTCGGGCCCGGCACCAACATCCTCGACGCCGCCACCCGCGTCCTCGACCTGCTCGACAACTCCTAGCCGCTGCGCCCGCGGACTTCGTCCGCCGACTCCGCTTCTGGAGCTGCTCGCCCACCGTCCTTCGGCCGGCCGCCTCGACAACTCCTAGCCGCTGCGCCCGCCGTCACACCCGGTCGGCGCCCGCGCCACCACCCCGTATCGTCGTGTCGTGCTGCTGGTGCTCGTCGTCCTCGTGGCGGTCCTCGTCGCCGTGTCGGCTGCGCTGGGTCGACGTCGCCGCGGCCCAGGACGATGACGGCGAGCCCGAGGGGCCTTCCTAGACTCGGCCCGATGCGGACCGCGGACCTCGTCGACGGAGTGCTCGCCGGCGACCGGCGCCTGCTGGGGCGGGCCATCACCCTGGTGGAGTCGACCCGCCCCGACCACCGGGACCAGGCGGTGGAGCTGCTCCAGGCGATCTTGCCCCACACCGGGAGTGCCCTTCGGCTCGGCATCTCGGGGGCGCCCGGGTCCGGGAAGTCGACGTTCATCGACGCCTTCGGGTGCCACGTGCTCGACACCGGAACCCGGCTCGCCGTCCTGGCGGTCGACCCGTCGTCGGGGCGCTCCGGCGGGTCGATCCTCGGCGACAAGACGCGCATGGAGGACCTGGCCCGACGTCCTGAGGCCTTCATCCGCCCCTCCCCGGCCGGCCGCACGCTCGGCGGCGTGGCCCGGCGCACCCGCGAGGCGATGCTGCTCTGCGAGGCGGCCGGCTACGACGCGATCCTGGTCGAGACGGTCGGCGTCGGGCAGTCCGAGACGGCGGTGGCCGACATGGTCGACCTGTTCTGTCTGCTCGCCGCCCCCGGGGCCGGCGACGACCTCCAGGGCATCAAGCGGGGCGTGATGGAGCTGGCCGAGCTGGTGGTGGTCACCAAGGCCGACGGTGACCTCGAACCCGCTGCGCGGCGTGCCGCGGCCGATCTGACCCATGCATTGCACCTGCTCCGGCCCGTGCATCCGTCGTGGACACCGCGCGTCCTGCTGACGTCCGCTCTCGAGGGCACCGGCCTCGAGGAGGTCTGGGGTGCCGCCCTCGAGCACCACGAGACGCTCACTGCCACGGGCGAGCTGGAGCAGCAGCGGTCCGAGCAGCTCCGTCGTTGGCTGTGGAGCGAGCTGCGTGAGGGGCTGGTCGAGCGCTTCGTCGCCGGCGCGAGCGCCGCGGTCCACGCCGCGGAGGCCGACGTCGTCGCCGGCCGGGTCCTCCCCACCGTCGCCGCCGACCACCTCCTCGACTGAGATCGGACCATTCTGGTAGCCGAACGCGTGAGCTGAGTGACGCATCGCGCATCCAGAACGACCTCACACCGTTCTGGTAGCCGAACGTGTGAGCTGAGCGACGCATCGCGCACCCAGAACGAGCGGTGTGGGGGCTCGTTCGAGCTAGCCGAGGAAGTCGCCGATGCCGTGGATGGCGAGGCCGGCGAGACCGCCGACCACCGTCCCGTTGATCCGGATGAACTGCAGGTCGCGGCCGAGCAGCAGCTCGAGCCGATCGGCGGTCTCCTCGGCGTCCCACTGCTCGATCGTGGTGCTGATGATGCCGGTGATCTCGCCGCCGAACGTGTCGAGCACGGCGCGGACGATGGCCTCGACCACCTCGTCCACCCGGGACATGAGCGCGGGGTCCGCCCGGAATCGTTGGGCGGTCGACACGGTCATCTCCGCCAGACGCCGCCGCAGCGTCGACTCGTCGGCCTCGGCCTGCGTCCGCAGCGTCTCCTTGAGATCGGTCCACAACGAATCGAGGAACGCGCGTAGCGACGGGTGATCGAGGAGCTCGTCCTTGAGCTGCTCGGCCCGCGCCCGCCAGACGTCGTCGTGCTCGAGCCGGTCGACGACCCGGGCCACGACCGTGTCGATGCGCTGACGCAGCTCGTCGGATCCACCCACGGTGTCACCCCGGATGATGGCGCGCACCCCGCTCAGCAACCGGGCGAAGATGCGGTCGTCGATGACCTCCGGGATCCACCAGGGGGACTCCTCCCCGAACCGGGCCCGCAGCAACATCTCGTTCTCCGCCAGGAAGCCGTCGACCCCGACCAGCACGGCATCGACCAGCTCCCGGTGGCGGCCCTCCTCGGTGACGAGCTCGAGCAGGCGGCCGGCCAGCGGGGCGACGTCGACCCGGGAGAGACGGTTCCGGACCTCGGTCTCGGCCAGGTGGACGAGGTCGTCGTCCTTCACCACATCGGCCAGGCGGACCACGAGCTGGGCGCCGTACCCGGCGGCCTTGTCGGCGTGGTCGGGAACCACCACCCATGCCGACGCCCGATCGGCCACGCCGACCTGACGGATCCGTTCCCCGACCGTCGCGGCGTTGAGGAAGTGCTCCTGCACGAACTGCCCCAGCGTCTCGCCGAAGGCATCCTTGCGGGCGACGATCACCGCGGTGTGCGGGATCGGCAGTCCGAGCGGGCGGCGGAAGATGGCGACCACCGCGAACCAGTCGGCCAGCCCACCGACCATGGCGGCCTCGAGCCCGGCCCGCAGGTAGCCCCCGCCACCCCGGTCGTCGGTGGTCAGCACGACGACCACGAACGCGGCAGCCACCACCACCAGCAGGCCGGTCGCCCGGAGCTTGGCGATCCGGATCTCGCGCCGGCGGTCGGGCAGGACAGCTACCCGCTCACCGGTTCCGGGAACGTCGTCGATGAGCGATTCGTCCGTATTCGTGGGCATCAGAGCGAGATTCTGCCCGGCGGGTGGGTCTGGAAGTGCACCCGCCCGGGCAGAGAGTCGCCCATGATCATCCTCGGCATCATCCTCGTCCTGCTCGGCGTCCTCGTCGGCATCCCCATCCTCACCACCATCGGCGTCATCCTCGTCATCGTCGGGGCCATCCTCGCCGTCCTCGGCGGCACCGGCCGCGCCATCGGCGGCCGACGTCACTGGTACTGATCCCAGCCCCCGACCGACCTCTTCCCCCCCGAGGTCGGTCGGTCCCCCGGCCGAGGCCGCTCGCGATCATTCGCGAGCGGCCTCGGCGCGTCCGACCGCCTCGTGGTCGAGGTCCTGGTCGTCGTCGAGGTCGACGACGACCCGACGGATGCGACCGGTGAACGCGAACGGAGGGTCGTAGTCCGACACCGGTGAAACCCGGTCTCGTCCCACATCGAGACCACTCCACGAGATGGTCACCACGAAGATGCGATCGGTCTCGAAGCTGCCGCACTCCGCACCGTCGATCACCAGGGTGCCCCGGCCCCGCGTCCCCTCGCGTCGCATGCGGAACTCCAGGCGCGACGCGCCGCGCGGAATGGGCCGGTCGGATCGAACCACCTGGTGGTTGCCGCCCACCGACAGGTCATGGACCAGGTGGCCGTCCTGCACGTACAGCGAGTACCCGGACGTGGCGTCGCCGTGGGCCAGCAACACCCCGTCACCGCCGTGGAGGACCTCGGCCGTGATGGTGTACGACCGGCTGCGGAGATCGGGGGCCGCGTCGGTGGGTACGTGTCCCATCCCGGCCCAGAACTCGTAGTGCGTCCGACCGCCACGGTGCCGATCGGCGTTCTCGGCGAAGCGCTCCGCGAAGCGATCGTCGAGCGGCAGCACCTGGTTGTCAGCCGCCTCCCGCCACCACAACGCCTGGAGCTCCTCCAACCTCCCCGGATCGCGGCTCGCCAGATCGTCCACCTCCGAGAAGTCCTCGTCGAGGTGGTACAGCTCCCACACGTCGTCGTCGAACGGCGTGTACGGCGGGTGGTACGCAACCGCCTTCCATCCCTCGTTCCAGATGCCGCGGTGGCCGAACATCTCGAAGTACTGCGTCGACTTGGGTGGTGGGGCCTCGGCGTCGGCGAACGTCGACCGGAACGACGCGCCGTCGAGCGGCTGCTGCACGACGCCGCCGATCTCCTCGGGGGCCTCGACCCCGAGCACGTCGAGGAGGGTGGGGACCACGTCGTTGGCGTGACAGAACTGGGACCGGATCTCCCCTCGGGCCGTGATGTGCGACGGCCACGAGATCACCAGTGGATCGCGGATCCCACCACCGTGGGTGTTCTGCTTGTAGCGCTTCAGCGGGGTGTTCGCCGCCATCGACCAGCCCCACGGGAAGTTGGCATGGGTGCCGGGTCCGCCGATGTCGTCGAGCCGGGCCAGCTTGTCGGCCAGGGATTCGGGCTGGGCGTTGAACGGCCCCATGGCGTTCACGAATCCGGCCGGGCCCCCCTCCTGGCTGGCGCCGTTGTCGGAGAGGACCATGACCAGGGTGTCGTCGGCCATCCCGGAATCGTCGAGGAAGGCCATGACCCGGGCGATCTGACGATCGGCGTGATCGAGCATGGCGGCATACGCGGCCTGCAGCCGGACGAAGACCCGCTGCTCGTCGCTCGAGTGCTCGTCCCAGGCCAGGACCCGATCGTTCCGGGGCGGCAACACGGTGCCCGCCGGCACGATGCCGAGCTCGATCTGGCGGGCGAGGCGCGAATCACGGGTGTCGTCCCACCCGCCGGCGAAGACGGACTCGTAGTGATCGATGATCTCCTTCGGCGCCTGGTGCGGGGCGTGGCAGGCGCCGAAGGCGATCCAGGTGAGCCACGGTGCGTCGGGGACGCCGGCCCGGTGGTCCTTGAGGAACTCGATCGCCTTGTCGGCGATGTCGATCGAGAGGTGATAGCCGTCCTCGAACGTGCCCGGCGGGTCGACGTGGTGGTTGTCGTACACGAGCTCGGGCGCGTACTGGTCGGTCTCGGCGTCGAGGAACCCGTAGAAGCGGTCGAAGCCGCGTTGCAGGGGCCAGCCGTCGTAGGGCCCGGTGGGTCCGGTCTCGGTGAGCGGGGTGACGTGCCACTTGCCGGTCAGGTACGACCGGTACCCGTAGGGCGCCAGCATCTCGGCGAGGGTGCCGGCCGAGCGGGCGATCTTGCCGCGGTAGCCGGGAAACCCGCTGTCGAAGTTGGCCAGGCAACCGACTCCCACGTTGTGGTGGTTCCGACCGGTCAGCAGCGCGGCCCGGGTCGTCGAGCACATGGCCGTGGTGTGGAACCCGGAGTAGCGCAGGCCGTCCGCCGCGATCGCGTCGATGGCGGGCGTGGCGATCTCCGATCCGTAGCAGCCGAAATCGGAGAACCCGACGTCGTCGAAGAGCACCACCAGGATGTTCGGGGTGTGGCCGGGGGCGACCGAGGTGGGCGCCGGCCACTGCGGGACCGACTCCCCCACCGTGGTGCCGATGACCCGCCCTCCGCCGTCCTGCATGGATGGGCAACCTAGAGCGCTTCGGTCAGGCCCGTTCGATCAGCTCCTCCGGACAGCTCGGTACGCTGCGGCCGTGCCCGACCCGTTCCCCGTCACTCCCCGGTCGTTCGCGGGCGAACGAGCCGGGCGCCGCCAGCTCGCCATCCGCATCATCGGCGAGACGGGAGCCCGGGCGGCCCATCGCCCGTTCGCCGACGAGCTGCACCCCCCGACCAAGCGGACGGCCCGGTGGACGCTGCTCGACCGCGTCCCCCGCGACATCGCTCGCCGGGGGCTCGGCCGGCTCAACCGGCTCGTCGTGAACCGGATCGGCGGTCTGCTGCTCCGATGGCGCGGCGGCGGACCGGAGGCGGTCCAGCTCGTGCACCAGTTGGACCACCGGTGCTTCGAGCTCGAACAACGGATCGAGGAGCTCGAGGGGCAACTGGCCGCGGCCCGAGCTGCCGGCAGGAACGACTGAACCCGTGCGCGTCGCGCTGCTCAAACCCGACTACGGCTCGAACGGCGGCTTCGAACGCCTCTTCGCCGACCTGCGGGCATCGCTGGCCGACCGAGGCATCCACGCCGAGGCCGTGGGATTCGACGCCACCGAGCGGTCCGACGTGGTCTTCGGGATCCGGGTCCCGGCCGGCGTTCGGGATCAGCACCACGAGTTCTTCCAGTACCTCACCCTCGTCGAGCGCATGGACCGGCTCGATCTGGGCGCCTACGACGTGGTCGTCGCATCCCAGCCGCCGACCTACCTCGTCGATCACCCCCGCGTGGTGGCGGTCTTCTACCATCAGGCCCGCGCCTTCTACGACCTGTCCGAGACCGTCGTCGAGTCGGGAGTCGTGCACCCCGAGGTCCACGCGGCCGCGGTCGACGAGATCCACCGCCTGGACCGCTCGAGGGTCGGCAACGTCCGCATCTGGCTCGCCGGGTCCGACGAGGTGGCCGGCCGTCTCGCCCGGTACTGGGGCATCCGCGACGGCGTTCGAGCGTTCCGGGCCGCGCCCGTTCCTCCCTCCCGTCCCCCCGGGCCCTACGACCCGACCGGCCCCGCCATCTGCGTCAGCCGCCACACCTGGACCAAGCGCACCGAGCTGATCGTGCAGGCCGCCCACCTCGACCCCACCGGCCACTACGAACTGATCGGCGGCGGTGAACGCCTCCCGTGGGTCCGAGCGGTCGATGCCCACTGCACCGAGGACCCCGCGGCCGCCCGCGACGACGATCCGCTCCAGACGTGGCGCAACACCGGGCCGCAGCTGCTCGCGAGCGTCCGGCGGCCCGGCTCGGGCGCCGCCAACCTGACCATCCACGGCGAGGTCGCCGACGCCGCTCGGGACGCGGCCTACGACCGGGCCGGCGTGATCGTGGCGCCGGCGTTCCGGGAGGACTACGGCCTGACCGTCCTGGAGGCGTTCGCCCGGGGTCGGCCGGTCATCGTGTGCCGGGACGGGGGCGGCCTGGTCGAGCTGGTGGCCGACACCGGCGCCGGCCTCGTGGTCGAGCCGACCGGCCGGGCGATCGCCGCGGCGGTGCAGGAGCTGCGCGACGACCCCGACCGGTCGAGGGCGCTGGCCGAGGCCGCGGGCGCCGACGACCGCTGCCCCCGCCAGGCCGACGCGGTCGACGAGCTCGTGGGCGCGGTCGAGGACGCCTTCGCCCGCTGAGCAGCTCCCGGGGCCGCCGCCGGAGCCTGGGTTACGGTGCCGGGGGTGAAGCTCGTCATCCAGATCCCGTGCCTCAACGAGGAGGACCAGCTCCCCGCGACCCTGGCCGACCTCCCACGCACGGTCGAGGGGTTCGACGAGGTCGAGATCCTCGTCATCGACGACGGTTCCACCGACCGCACGCTCGAGGTGGCCCGAGCGCACGGGGCCCACCACATCGTCAAGCTCACCAACAACAAGGGCCTGGCGTCGGCGTTCCAGGCCGGCCTGGACGCCGCCTTGAAGATCGGGGCCGACGTCATCGTCAACACCGACGCCGACAACCAGTACTCGGCCGCCGACCTCCCCGCCCTCGTCCAGCCCATCCTCGACGGCACCGCCGACATGGTCATCGGTGACCGGGACGTCATGTCCATCGAGCACTTCTCCCGATCGAAGAAGCGGCTGCAGAAGATCGGCTCCTGGGTCGTCCGCCAGGCGTCCGAGACCGAGGTCCCCGACGCCACGTCGGGCTTCCGGGCCTACAACCGCGAGGCAGCACTCGGCCTGGTGGTCGTGTCCCGGTTCACCTACACGCTCGAATCGCTCATCCAGGCGGGCAAGTCGCTGACCGCGGTGGGCCACACCAAGGTGCGGACCAACGCCAAGACGCGGGAATCCCGGCTGTTCGGGTCCACCTGGGGCTACATCCGGCGCAACATGGTGGCCATCTTCCGCATCTACACCAGCTGGGAGCCGCTGCTGGTGTTCTCCGCGCTGGCCGGGACCCTCTTCGTCGGAGCATTGATCAGCCTCAGCCCCTTCCTGTGGGACTGGTTGGTCAACGGCGATCGCACCGGGCACCTGCAATCCCTGGTGCTCGGCGGCGTGCTGTTCCTCGCGTCCGTCCAGCTCTTCGCCCTCGGCGTCATCGCCGATCTCGTCGCGGCCCACCGCATCGTCTCGCAGCGCGCCCTCGAACGCATCCGACGCATCGAGCTGCAGGTCGGCGTCGAACCATCCCACTACGAACGAGTCGTCCCCGCGCGACCACCCAGCGACGTGTGAGCCCTACACTCCGACGCCGGCGGGCGGCAGGTCGAACGCGAATGGGAGTGTCAGCGATGTTCGTGGGCAGCAATGCTCGCCGGCTGGTGGGAATCGTCACCGTGGTGTCGACCGTGGTCCTGGGGGTGTCGCCGGTGCTGGCCGGCCCGGCCGCGCCGGGCGGGGCGACCGGCGACGACGGCTTCACCGTCACCGAGCGCACGGTGACCATCGACCAGCACCGACCACTGGCCCTGTCGCTGGCACGAACCGAGGCGGGCCCCACCGCCGACGGCGGGACCGAGACGGCCACCGCCACGGGCAGCACCGTCATCGTCCATCCCGAGCAGCCCGAGCTGTTGATCTTCCCGGACGTCGCGGCCGGGACGACCCTGGCCGTGCGCAGCCACAACCAGGGGATCTGGAGCGACTGGACCGAGGTCAGCGCCAGTCCTGACGAAGCCCCGGACGGTCTGCCGGGCGAAGAGGGCGACGGCACCCCCGCCACCGGCATCGGCCCGGTGTGGATCGGCCACGGCGCCGATCGCACCGAGGTGGCGGTCATCGAGGGCTCGGTGTCCCAGCTCACCGTCCAGGAGCTCGACGTCACCCCTGACGCCGCGGCCCGGGACGCCCTCACCACCAGCTACGCCACCGCGGCACCGGCGCCGGCCCCCGCGTCGGCCACGACCTCGCCCACGACGGTCCGACCCGCGATCCGACCGCGATCGGACTGGGCGACCTCCTCGATGGGGTACCAGTGCAAGAGCGGGCCCGAGTACTCGAACGACCTGCGCGCCGCCGTCGTCCACCACACCGCATCCACCACCGACTACGCGGCCGCCGACGTCCCCGAGATCCTCCGGGGCTTCTGGCGCTTCCACACCCAGACCCGCGGCTGGTGCGACATCGCCTACAACTTCCTGGTCGACCGCTTCGGCACCATCTGGGAGGGCCGCCTCGGCGGTGTCGACCGGCCGGTGATCGGCGGCCACGCCAAGGGCTTCAACACCTCGACCGTGGGCGTGGCCCTGATCGGCGAGTTCGGCTCCGCCCCCGCCTACAGCGCCATGATCCACGCCACCGAGCAGCTCATCGGCTGGAAGCTCTGGCTCCACGGCGTCGACCCGCTGGGCTGGACGGAACTGCAGAACCGGGCGTCCGACCCGCCGATGAAGTTCGCCCACGGCGCGCTGGTGCGGGTCCCCACCATCATCGGCCACCGCGACCTCGGCCTGACCTCGTGTCCCGGCACCAACGTGTACAACACGCTGCCGGCCATGCGACGGGACCTCGGCACGCCCGACCGCGTCGGGAACCCGCCGTACGTGTTCGACCGGTGGAAGCCCTCCCCCACCGGCATCGCCCTGGCGTCGATCGACGCCCGTGGCGGCATCCGCGTCGCCGGAGCAGCCGCCCAGACCAACGTCACCGTCACCGGCACGCCGGTGGCCATCGACGGAGGGAACGGTGACGGCTACGTGCTCACCTCCGACGGCCGGCTCACGCCCTTCGCCGGAGCCCCGACGCGCACCCCGGTGGTGGTCGGTACGCCGGTCGACCTGATCGTTCGCCGCGACGGCACCAGCGGCTGGATCCTCACGGCCGACGGTCGCCTCACCGGCTTCGGCGGGACGTCCTCGACCCAGTCGGGATCCACCGGCGGGCAGGCGGTCGCGGCCGAGCTCGACGACAGCGGCCGCGGTTACGTGCTGCTGGCATCGGGCACGCTCCTGTCGGTGGGCGGAGCGCCGGCCCGGTCGATCATCTCGGCTGGGTCGCCGGCCGTCGACCTGGTCACCCGGCAGGACGGCGCCAGCGGCTGGGTCCTCACCGCTGACGGTGCGGCACGCGGGTTCGGCAGTGCGCCCACCTTCGGCCCGGCCAGTGGCTCCTCCGCTCCCCGCGCCCTGATCCTCGCCGGCGACGAGTCGGGCGTGTCGGTGCTCGACGCCGACGGTCGGCTCTGGCCGCTCGGGGGTGCCCCCACCGTGTTCCCCCTGGCCAGCCACGTCGGCGTCCCCAACGCCATCGATGCCGGACGCCTCGGCCGGCCGGGCCTCCCCGAGTCCGATCTGGGGCGCGTGGTGATCGCCGAGCACCAGTTCTTCCTGCAGTCGACCCCCACCGGGGCCGACTTCGACCGCTGGTTCTTCCGGGCCGAGCACAACGGCCGGGTCGACGCCGCGCTGGGGATGGCCCAGTCCGACCAGTACGCCGGTCTCATCGTCGACGACCTGTACCGCCGGGTGCTCGACCGCGAACCCGACGCGGGCGGTCGGGCCAACTGGCTCAACGCCATCCGCAACGGCATGCGCATCGAGCAGGTCGGCATCGAGTTCTACGGCAGCGCCGAGTACTTCCAGCGAGCCGGATCGATCGACCACTACGTGGAGCTGCTCTACCAGGAGCTGCTCCACCGGACCCCCGATCCCGGTGGATTCGAGACCTGGACCAGCGCCCTGCGCGAGGGCCGGTTGACACCGAAGCAGGTCGCCGCCGGCTTCTACGGCTCGATCGAATCACGCAGGGACCGGGTCACCCGGCTGTACCGTCAGGTGCTGCTCCGGGACCCCGATCCCGGCGGCCTGGCCACCTGGGCCGAGCAACTGATCACCCACGACGACCTCGTCCTCGCCGCCGAACTGGCCGGCTCCCGAGAGTTCTACATCCGAGTGCTACAAGGAACCCGATGACCGCCCCCACGCCATCCGTGCTCCGCCGAGCCGCCACCGCCGCAGTGGCCCTCCTGACCCTGGCCGCCACCCTCACGCCCATCGTGGCCGCCGCCACGCCCGCCTCGGCGGCCGTCGGCGACGGCACCGCCGACTTCGCCGGTCACGGCTGGGGCCACGGCCGGGGCATGAGCCAGTACGGCGCCTACGGCTACGCCAAGAACTCCGGCTGGACCGTCGAGCAAATCCTCGACCACTACTACGGCGGGACCCAGAGCCGGAAGATCGCCGACACCTCCGGCATCACCATCAACCCGTCGTCCCTCCGGATCCGCCTCATGGCGATGAACGACACCACCGTGCAGATGTTCGGTACATCGGCCGGATCGACCCTGGAGATCACCGAGGGCGGCACCTTCACCATCCCGCCCACCGCCAAGGCCGTCCGCACCGTGCTCAAGGCCGACCACAGCGGCTGGACGATCGACACCGCACCCGACTGCGGCGGCCCTTGGACCCCGCTGGGCGAGAGCACCGGCGCCACCGTCACCATCGGCCGGCAGGGCAGCGACGACCTGTTCGTCTGCCGGCCCGAGGGCAAGTTCTCCTACCCCGGCTCGCTGCGGTCGAGGATCGTGGGCTCGGGTACCAGGACCATCAACATCACGACGCTCGGCGAGTACCTGCGCGGCGTCGTCCCCCACGAGATGCCGGCATCGTGGTCCTCGGCGGCGCTGCAGGCCCAGGCCATCGCCGCCCGCTCCTATGTCATGGCCGGCGACAACCGCTGGACCGATCCGGCGGGTGGCTTCTACGCCGACACCTGCGACTCCACGCTCTGCCAGGTCTACAAGGGCAGCGCCGAGCAACTCGGCGGCGGGTCGAAGGTCTCGATGACCGACCCCCGCAGCGACGCGGCGATCACCGCCACCGTCGACGTGGTCCGCGCCTACATCGCCGGCAATCCGAAGGGGTTCAGCACCGGCACGATCGCCCGCACCGAGTTCTCCTCCACCTCCGGCGGGTGGACGGCGGGCGGCAACTTCCCCGCGGTCGAGGACCTCGGCGACGTCATCAGCCCGCTCCACAACTGGGCCGCCACCGCGGTTCCACTCGCCCCGCTCAACAGCACCACCCACGGCACGCTGACCAAGCTGTTCGTCACCCAGCGCAACGGCCTCGGCGAAGAGGGCGGGCGCGTGGTCGAGGTCCGGCTCACCTACGCCGACGGCACGAGCCAGCTGGTCAGCGGCGAGACCGTCCGATCCAAGCTCGGCCTGAAGTCCGACTGGTTCACCGTCTCGACCTCCGACTGCACCGGGACCGCCACGGGCACCTACGTCGACGCCGTCCACCAGCTCTTCCTCCAGCGGCCCGCCACCTCGGCCGAGCTCATCACCTGGTGCGACACCGTGGTGAGCGACGGCCGCAAGTCGCTGACCAGCGCATTGTCGGTCTCCGACGAGTGGGCCGGCGTGCAGATCGACGACCTGTACCACAAGATCCTCGGCCGAGGTCCCGACCCGGAGGGACGGGCGTACTGGCTCGACCAGGTGCGTAGCGGGGTGCGGATCGAGGACATCGCCACCGGGTTCTACGGCAGCGAGGAGTACTTCAAGACCGCGGGCTCCACCAACGCGGGCTACGTCGATCACCTCTACGTCGACCTGCTCGGTCGCCCGGCCGACGCCGGGGGTCAGGCCACCTGGACCCGCGAGCTCGACTCGCGACGCATGAGCCGCCGCCAGGTCGCGGCCCAGTTCTACGCGTCGGTGGAATCCCGCCGGGACCGGGTGACCGCCCTGTACCAGACGATCCTGGGCCGCAATCCCGACGCCGGGGGCCTCGAGACCTGGAAGCAGGAGCTGCTCACCATCGGCGACATCGTCCTCGCCGCCGAGCTGGCCGCCTCGCAGGAGTACTACAACCGGGTCACGACCTAGCCGCTGCGCCGGCGGACTTCGTCCGCCGGCTCCGCTTCTGGAGTTGCTCGCTCGCCGTCCTCCGGCCGGCCAGCTCGTCAACTCCGCTGCGCCGGCAGTGGCGTCGTGAGAACACACCACCACTAGGGTTTCGCGACCCATGGAATCCGATCCGACCCTCAAGGTCATCGCCGCCGATCGCTCGGTGTTCGAGCACCTGCGCGCCATCTGGCAGTACCGGGAGCTGCTCACCGGCCTGGTCCGCAAGGAGCTCAAGGTCAAGTACCAGGACAGCTCGCTCGGGTTCCTGTGGTCGATGCTCAACCCGGCCATGTACCTGGCCGTCTTCTACATCGTGTTCGCCGTCATCCTCGACAGCGGCATCCCGAACTTCGCCGTCTACCTGCTCTCCGGGCTGCTGCTGTGGAACGTGTTCTCGATCTCGGTATCCACCGCGGTCACCGTGATCGTCGGCAACGGGTCCCTGGTGAACAAGGTGTACTTCCCTCGCGAGATCCTCCCCCTGGCCACCGTGGGGGCCAACCTGATCCACTTCTTCCTCCAGTCGGGCGTGTTGGTCGCCGCCCTGGTCATCTTCCGGTACGACTTCGGCGGGATCGGCTACCTCGCGCTGATCCCCTTCGCCATCGTCACCGTGGTGGTGTTCACCAGCGCGCTGGCGATCCTGTTCTCGGCCCTCAACGTCTACGCCCGCGATCTCCAACACCTGCTCGAGCTGGTGATGTTGGCCTGGTTCTGGTTGACCCCGGTGGTCTACCCGTGGGGCCTGGCGGCCAACCAGCTCGACGCCCGGGGGGCCTCCTCCTCGCTGCTGTTGCTCAATCCGATGGTGTCACCCATCCTCGTGTTCCAGCGCGCCATCTACGGGGTGGTGGTCGGTGGGAACCCGCCGACCCAGGTCCTCCCAGATGCCAGCGTGCTCTGGTACCTGCGCAACGTGCTCGTCGTCCTCGCCGCGTCGTCCGCGTTGTTGCTGGTCGCGGTCCGGATCTTCGGCAAGCTCGAATCCTCGTTCGCCGAGGAGCTGTAGATGCGGGCTCGCCGATGACGGCCGCCATCGAGGTCCACGACGTCTCGAAGCGGTTCAAGATCAGTCTCGACAAGCACGACTCGCTCAAGGAGCGACTGCTCAAGATCGGCAAGCGCAAGGGCGTCGAGGAGTTCTACGCGCTGCGCAACATCGACTTCTCCGTCGGCACCGGCGAGACGATGGCCCTGCTCGGTCACAACGGCTCGGGGAAGTCGACCCTGCTCAAGTGCGTGGGCGGCATCCTGCGCCCCACCGCCGGCGAGATCAGGACCCGGGGCCGGGTCGCCAGCCTGCTGGAGCTGGGCGCCGGCTTCCATCCCGATCTCAGCGGTCGCGAGAACGTCTACCTCAACGGCATGATCCTCGGCATGTCCCGCAAGGACATCGACGCCCGCTTCGACGAGATCGTCGGCTTCGCCGAGCTCGAGCAGTTCATCGACAACCAGGTGAAGCACTACTCCTCCGGCATGTACATCCGGCTCGGGTTCGCGGTGGCGGTCAACGTCGAACCCGACATCCTCCTGGTCGACGAGGTCCTCGCCGTCGGCGACGAGCTGTTCCAGCAGAAATGCCTGGCCCGGATCCGCGACTTCCAGCACGACGGTCGCACCATCGTGGTGGTGTCGCACTCCACCGACCTGGTGCGCCAGATCGCCGATCGCATCGTCGTGCTCGACCACGGCCGGCAGGTCGACGTGGCCGAACCGACCGAGGCCATCCGATCCTTCCGGCGTTACCTCCACGGCTCCCGCGACGCCCACGGCGAGGTGGTGCCCGACCAGGCGTCGGGCCACAGCCACCGGGTCCGCATCCGCCACGTCGATCTCGGTGCCGCCAACACCTCACCGGTCACCCCCGACGACGAGCTGTGCATCTCGGTGTCCTACGAGGTGCAAGAGCCGCTCGACGACGTGGTGTTCGCCCTCCACGTGCTCGACACGTCGGGGCGGTTGGTCTACGGCGTGAACTCCGAGATCCTGCTGGGCGGCCCGTCCGCGCTCGACCACGACGGCACCGTGCACTTCGACCTGCACCGGCTGCCGCTGCTCGACGGGCACTACAAGGTGTCGATCGGCATCCACGACCACGAGGTGGTCGAGCACTACGACCAGGCCGACGAGGTGGCGTCGTTCGAGGTCCTGGGGGCCAAGCGGGTCCAGGGCATCGCCGACCTGTCGGCCACGCTCAGCTTCGACTGAGTTCGGCAGCAAGTTGACACAGCGGGTGGTAGAAAACCGCCGCTCCGATCTCCGGACGACGCGCTTTCGGTGCGCCGAGCGTTTCGGTTGCGCCACCACAGAACGGCACGTCGCGACGGTGTGTGGGATCCGTTCTGGGGGACGGGACTCGTTCCTCAGCGCAAGATCCGTCCCCCGGAAGGACCGGCTAGCGATTCTGGGGGACGGGCCTCGATGCAGGACGCGAGATTCGTCCCCCAGAACGACCGGCAGTCCCGAGTGCCGGGTGTCCAGCGGGGACGCAAGGAGGGGACGGCGGGGCGGGCAGCTCCTATCGCTCGTCTTTCTGCCATCCGACCATGTCACCTTGCTGCCGAACGAGGCTTCGACTGAGTTCGTCGGAGCGGCGGGCCACGCGGCCCGAAGGCCCGAGTCAGTGCGCTGCCGCCGCGGCCCGGTCGCGGATCCACTGCTCGAGCGATGCGCGATCGGCGCCCGACGGAAGCGGCGCAGGTTCGGGCACGTCGGCAGGCGTCGGTTCTCCGCTTCCGTCGGACGCCGGCGCGATGCCGTGCGCGCTGGTCGGCCACGCGCCGGGCCTGACCCGGACCGCATCCGCCGGCGCGCCGCGCTCGACCAGCGTGCGCCGGGCGTCCTCGTCGCCGCACTCGAAGGTGGCACCCGACCGGAGCACGAACTGGCCGGCTCGCCCGCCGGGGAACAGATCAACGTCACCGACGTGGACGATCACCGGCTCGGCCGCCCGCAGCACCGCAGCCAGGGCGGCACGCTCCGCCAGGGCCCGGAGACGACCGGGTTGTGCAGACAGACCGACACCGCGACCGATGTGCACCCACACGCCGTCGTACCCACGACCCCGGAGGAGCACCCGACAGAGCGATCCGGCACCGCCGATCGACGCCGTCTCGTGGGCGGCCGATGGCTCCGGGGACACCACCCGGGCCTCGTCTCCGGCGACGAGGTGCTCGACCACCACCGACCGGGTGACGGACGCCGCCGGGTCGATCGAGGGTGGGTAGGGGCCGATGATCAGCCAGCGCACCGGAAGGCCTCCAGGCTGGACTCCATGGCATCGAGCACCGTGGTCCAGCGGTAGTGGTCGAGCACGTACGGTCGGCCGCCGGCGGCGAGAGCGTCGAGTTGGGCCCCGTCCAGCCCGGCGACCAGCTCGATGGCGGCGGCCAGCTCGGCTCGGCCGGTCCACACCAGCCCGGCCCCCGACCGCTCGCAGTGCCAGGCCACCACGTCGCTGGCCCCGTTGGCCAGCACCGGCGTGCCGGCGAGCCACGACTCCATGACGGTGCGGGAGAAGCTCTCGTTGCGACTGGGCTGCACGTAGGCGGCGGCCGCCGCGAAGTAGTCAGGGGCGGCCGCGTCGGGGACGAAACCGAGGTCGTGGAAGCGGTCGCGGAGCCGGTCGGGCACGACCGCCGTTCCCACGCCCATGGTGACCAGATCGATGTCGGCGCCCCGGTCGACGGCCGCGACCCAGGCCGCGACGAGGTCGTCCCAGCCCTTCCCGCCCTCCCGGCGGCCGGCGAAGAGGACGAATCGCCGTTCCGTCCCGAGCGCGGCCCGGGCCCGCTCCGGCTGGTATCCCTCGGGGATGTCCACGCCGGCGCCGACCACGTCGGCGTGATCGGCGAGCATCGCCCGCCGGCCGGCGAGGGCCCGCTCGGGTTCGGAGAGGTACCACTGGCCGCGGGCCGAGGCGATGGCGGCCCGCACCACCTCGACGGTGGCGTACGGCTCGTCGTGGAGGCAGGGCATCACGATCGACCGCTCGGGCGCCACGTCGACCCCGGCGATGGTGGTCCAGAACAGGTACGGGGAGAAGACGACCGCATCGAACGCCGAGTTGTGCCCCAGGAGGTGGTGGTAGAGGTCGGGCACCCGGAACAGGCCGTTGACCCACCGGATCTGCTCCGCGGCGGACAGCGACTCGCCCGCCTGGAGCCGGTGTTCGAGCGCGGCGTGGTCTGCGGGGTCCTCGCCCTGCACCACCGGGAACCGGTGGACGGTGACGCCACTCACCTCGGAGACGCCTTCGGGCAGCTCGTTGGCCCAGGTGTAGTGGTCACGGGCGCAGGTGGTGAGGACCTCGACCTGCCAGCCCCGCGCCGCCAATCCGACGGCCGCCTCCCGCATGACGGCCTCCGATCCGCCGACCACGTCGACCCCGAACCGGGGCGGGACGAACGCGATCGAACCCGGCGGGGAGGAGGGCGCCATGGAGTCGAACCCTACGAGACGGACCCCTCACCGGACCGGACCGGGTGGCAACACCGGGCCGCCGGAGGGCGCTGGATAGCATCGCTCGCCGTGACCGACGCCCCGACGTACGACCTCGACGCCCTCGTGGCCGAGCTGGCCCAGACCGCCGAGGAGCGTCGCGCCGCGGGCGTGTACCCGCCCGGCATCGACGACGAGCTGCGCCAGGAGTTCAACCGCCGCCTGCGGGCCGCCGCGACGCAGACCACCGAGCTGCGGGCCGCCCAGCAGCACGCCCACGCCGCCGGGATGTTCGAGCTGCGCCCCTACACGGGTGAGAGCCGGATCAAGTCCGCCCTGTCGAAGGCGGTCGAGAAGGCCGTCGGGTACGCCCTGATCGACATCATCGGTCAGCTCAACTCCTACCGGGCCGGACTCGACCGGCTCTTCGACGCCCTCATCGACCGGGTCGAGCCGCAGGCGAGCGCCCTGGACCACGACGTGGCCGAGCTGCGCGAGCGGGTGACGGCGATGGAACGCCGGGCCCGGTCGGCCGGCAGCACCGACGTCCTCGCCCGGCTCGAGGAGCTCGGCCGGCGGGTCGATCGTCGGGGCTTCTCGCCGTTCTACGACGGCGCCCGCTTCGAGGAGGAGTTCCGCGGTCCGCTCGGCTCCCGGTACGACGACGTCGCCCGCCGCTTCCAGGGCCAGGACCCGGTCCTCGACATGGGATGCGGTCGCGGCGAGCTGCTGGAGGTGCTCCAGCGCTTCGAGGTGCCGTCCTGGGGTGTCGACATCGACCCCGACGCGGTCGCCGACGCCATCGAGGCCGGATTCGACGCCCGCTCCGGTGACGGGCTCGAGATCATGGGGGGTGTGGCCGACGCCTCGCTGGGCGGCGTGGTCTGCGTGCAGGTGGTCGAACACCTCGGCCCCCAGGGCGTCCTCGACTTCGTCGAGCTGTGCCACACCAAGCTGCGCCCCGGTGGCCTCGTCTACGTCGAGACGGTGAACCCCCGCTCCCTGTGCGTGTTCGCCAACGCCATGTACGTCGACCCGACCCACACCCAACCCATCCATCCCGACTACCTCCAGTTCCTCTTCGGCGAGGCCGGGTTCTCGGACGTGGCCGTCGAGTGGCGCTCACCGGTCCCCGACGACGCCCGGCTGCCCCAGGTCGACGACGACGGCACCGAGGCCACCGCTCGGCTCCGCCAGATCGTCGAGCAGCTCAACGGGCTGCTGTACGGCCCGCAGGACTACGCGATCACCGCCCGTCGCTGATGGCCGTCCACCAGCTCCTGTCGTACGCCCGGCGGGGGACGCGGTCACCAACCAGGCCCTCGCCCTCCACGACGTCCTCGGCGCCGGCTCCCGGCTGATCGCCCATGCCTTCGACGACTCGGTCGAGGACGACGTCGTCGCCCTCGCCGCCCTGCCACCGGACGCGGTCGACGACGACGACCTCGTGCTGTACCACGTCACCATCGGCTGCGAGCAGACCGTGGCCTGGCTCGAGCACCGGGCCGGACCGTTCGGTCTCGTGTACCACAACATCACGCCCAGCGAGTTCTTCGAGGGGCTCTCCCACGACCACGCCCGCCTCACCGCGCAGGGTCGAGCGGAGTTGGCCCAGCTCGTCCCGGCGGCCGCGCTGATCATCGCCGACTCGGCGTTCAACGGGGCCGAGATCGAGGCGCTGGGAGGCACGGTCGACGCCATCCAGCCGCCGATCGCCACCACCCGCCGTCTCGCCGCCATCCCCGATGACCCGAAGTTGGCCCGGACCCTCGACGACCGCGACGTGCCGGACCTGGTGTCCATCGGCCAGACGGCGCCCCACAAGCGACCCCACGAGCTGCTGTTCGCCCACCACCTGCTCGTCACCCACCTCGGCATCGACGCCACCCTGACCCTGATCGGTGCGGCGCCGGTTCCCGCCTACGACGACGTGATGTCGCGCACCATCGAGCTGCTCGCCCTCCACCGGGCCAGGATGCTCGGCCCGGTGTCCGACGTCGAGCTCGCCACCCGACTGCGGCGGGCCCGTGCCCTGGTGACGATGAGCGTCCACGAGGGTTTCTGCGTACCGGTGGTCGAAGCAATGGCCGCCGGTGTTCCCGTGGTGGCGTGCGCGGCCGGGGCCGTCCCCGAGACGGCCGGCGGCGCCGCGCTGCTGCTGCCCCCCGATGCGCCGCCCACCACGGTGGCCGAGGCCTTACGCGAGATCATCACCAACGACGCCCTCGCCGCCGATCTCCGGACGCGCGGCCTGGCCCGAGCCGCCGAGCTCGAGGAGCGCACCGACCCGGCCCGCCTCCTCCCGCTCCTGTCCGCGTACCGGTGATGCGCCTGCTCTTCGTGGTCCAGCGCTACGGACACGATGTCGCCGGCGGCGCCGAGGCAGCCTGCCGCGACGTGGCCACCCGCCTGGCCGCCCGGGGCCACCAGGTCCGGGTGCTGACGACCTGCGCCCGGACCTACACCACCTGGGAGGACGAGTACCCGGCCGGCGAGACCGAGCTCGACGGTGTGGTGGTGGAGCGGCTCTCCGTCCGCAACCCCCGGGACCCGGCGTTGTTCGCCGAGATCGTCAGCCGGCTCGACGGTCTCGGGAACCGGGCCACCGACTCCCTCCAGCACTCGTGGGCCTGGCTCCAGGGCCCCGATGTCCCGGACCTCCAGGCCACGATCGAGCGTCACGCCCCCCACCACGACGTGGCGGTCTTCTTCACCTACCTCTACGGCACCACCCGGGTCGGGATCGCCGCGGCCGCCGGGCTCCTGCCCACCGCGCTCGTGCCGTGCGCCCACGCCGAGCCGCCCCTGCGCTGGCGGGTCAACCGGCGGACCTTCGAGCTGGCCGACCGGCGCTTGTTCCTCACCACGGAAGAGGCAGAGCTGGTGAGCGCCGCGTTCCCCGATCGGGTGCCGTCGCACACCGTGGGGCTGGGCACCGACGTCGGGCTGCACGCACCGACCGACGCGGCCGTCGCCGCCTTCCGCCGGGAGTACGGGCTGGGCGAACGCCCCTACCTCGTCTCGGTGGGCCGGGTCGACCCCAACAAGGGCAGCGACTGGCTCGCCGACGTTCACATCGCCTGGCGTCGCCTCACCACCAGCGCCGACATCCCGCTCGTCTTCGTCGGGGATCCGGTGCACCCTCTGCCCGCCTCGCCCGACCTGATCGTGACCGGATTCGTCTCGGCCGAGACCCGGGAAGCGGCCATCTCGGGGTCGTTGGCGCTGGTGCACCCGTCGCCGTACGAGAGCTTCGCCCTCACCCTCATCGAGACATGGGGTCTGGGGCGTCCGGTGCTGGTCCATCGCGACTCTCCCGTCCTGGCCGGCCAGGTGCGCCGCAGTCGGGGTGGCCTCACGTTCGACGGGCTCGACACCTACGACGTCGCGGTGGATGCCCTGGCCCGGCGACCCGGCCTGGCCGACACCCTCGGAGCGGTCGGCGAGGCCTACGTCACCGAGCACTACCGGTGGGAACCGGTCCTCGACCGCTGGGAGCAGGCCCTGGCCGTGCCCGGGAGCTGAGTTCGGCGGCAGGTGGACACAGCCTGGCCAGCTGCTGGACGAGCGCATCCAGATCCAGTGATCGCGCCGGGCTTGCTCCCTCGCACCCCATCTCTCATCCATTGCGGCCAACCCGGGCGAGCCGGCAACCGCGGCGCTTCTCCAGACGATCGCCCGCGTAGTCAGTGGTCGGGGTGCGGGACTTCGATGACCTGGAGTCCGTCGATGCCTGTGAAGTCGGCCGGGTTGCAGGTGTGGACTGGGAGCCCGTTCGCGATGGCGACGGCGGCGATCATTGCGTCGTAGGCACGTGCCGCGGGCTTGCGCCCGGCCCGGCGGAGGGATACGGCGACCTGCCCGAAGCTACGTGCCGCCGGCGCGTCGAATGGGAGCGGATCGAAGTCGGCCTCTGCCTGTTGGACGTGAGCCTGTCGAGCGGCCCGTTCGGCGTCGGTGGCAGCGACGAGTGGTCCGACGGAGAGTTCGGCGAGGGTGATCGCCGTGATGAGGGGTTCAGTGGGAAGCGCTTCGGTCGACTCGATTCGTGCGAGCAGGATGAGCGTGCTCGTGTCCAGGATTCCCTCGGCCACGTCAGACCGCAGAGTCGATGACGGCGTCGATGTCGTTGCGCAGGGCGGCGGGGTCGACGTCGGGGAGTCGTGACCATCGCTTGCGCAGCTCGTCGAGCGGGATCGGTGGGCGGCGGATGGCAGAGAGCTCGGCAACGGGCTTGCCGGCGCGGGTGATGGTCAGTCGTTCGCCCCGTTGGGCGCGCTCGATGACTTCGCCACCGTGATTGCGTAGGTCGCGGATGGAGACGTCAGCCATGCCGCCAAATGTATCACGTGTGATACACGTGACGGTGACTTGCTGCGTGGAGAGAGAAACCAGCGTCTATCGCCCAGTTCGGTTGAAGCGAAGACCCCACCGACCCGCGGAGGAACGGCCCGTCGGGGTGCCGTTCGTCCGGCGGTGCGGGCCGCCGACCCGTGACCGAACCCGAGGATCCTCGCCGAAAGGGACCCAGTGACCCCGAACGAGAGGATCCTCGCCGACGATGCGCCGGTGGCCCGAGCAATGAGACCCAGACGGGGACGCCAAGAAATGCCAGATCTTCGGCGGCTCGTCCAGCAGCTCGGGTGCGGCCTGTCTCCCAGTCACGAGCGCAGTTTTCCCTCGCCAGGCGGTATCAACCTGCTGCCTCACTCACCGCGAGCCGACGTCGACGCGGTACAGCTCCAGCACCACGTCAACGGCGCGGTACCGCTCCTCGCCGCGATCGAGCAGCCGGGGCAGGATCCACACCCGCTGGTGGATGGTGCGAACCAGGGTCGCGCCCGCCCCGACGCCGGGGAGCCGCTGGTCGGCACCCCGCACCCGGAGCAGGAAGCCGTGGGCCGAGCCGAAGCGGGCGATGAGGAACCGGGCGCGCGCCACCGAGACGGTGGGGTCAGCGGCGAAGGCATCGACCGGGATGTTGAGCATCGGCCGTTCGAACGTGTGGCGCAGCGGCAACCCGTAGGCGCGGAAGGTGTTGGGGAAGAACCACCCGTCCGGTGGTTGCGGCGCTCCCGTGTAGACGATCGGCGCGCTCCGGTCGGTGGGAACGATGTCGGCCACCGCATCGAGGGCCCCGTACGCATCCCCGAACAACTCGTGCTGGGTGACGAGATCGGTCTCCGCGATCATCGGGACCGATCCGATCGCGGTGGCCACCACGGCGAGACCGCCGACGGCCAGGGCCACCTGCCGGTCGCGGCTCCGTAGCCGGCTGACCCACGTCATCACGGCGGCGGCCCCGACTCCGGCCAGCATGGCCGCCACGACGAAGGCGTCGCCGTACACGTATCGGTCCCAGTAGAGGTGGTAGGCGTGGCTCATCGGCTCGTCGAGCCGCTCGGCGTACAGGACGATCCCGCTCGCCCCCACGGTGAGGAGCATGGCGACCACGACCAGATCGGTGTCACGCGGCGCGCCGATCACGACCACGAGCAGGCCCAGGACGGCGACCACCAGGAAGACGACATGCCAGCGGACGAGCGCGTCGGTCGTCGACGCCGATCCGAGCGCCACGGGAGCCGCGACGACCACCGCGACCACCGTGCCGTAGGTGGCTGGTGCGAGCCATCGTCGACGGTCGGTGCGCGTCACGTCACCACCAGGGAGCGCCACCGACGAGAGCACACCGACGGCGGCGGTGGCGACCAGGGCCGTGACCACCAGCGCGGGAGACACCCGGAGCAGGTCGAAACGGTCGAGGAGGTCGACCGCCGCCTTGGGTAGCTCGACCCGCAGCTGTGAGTCCACGAAGTACGCCCGCACGTAGCGGACGTCGTAGCCGTACGCCACCACCAACCCGAACGTGATCGTGACGTTGAACCAGGCCTGGACGGCGCGGGTCCGCCGGTCGTCGCTGGCCGCGGAGAGGGCGAGACCGACGACGACCACCACCGCCATGGCCACCGCGTTCGCCCGGATGATCAGCAGCGAGGCACCGGCCACACCGGCAGCCACCGCGGTCCACCGGTCCTGGTGCCGCCGGGCGGCGGCCAGCAGGAGGAAGGTGGCGGCCAGGACGACCGCGAACAGGGTCTCCGACACCGGGATCAGGGAGAACCAGCGGGCTGTGGGGTGCACCAGCAGGATGGCCGCCGTGCACACCGACGCGAGGGCCGATCCCGTGAGCCGGCGCACGAGGGCCGACGCAGTGACCACCAGGAGGGCACCGAGCGCGGGCATGACCAGGCGGACGTTGGCCTCGCCGATCAGGAGATGGGCGTCGGCCAGCAGCACGGTGAAGCCGTGTGGGAAGCCCTCGCCGATCGAGCCGCGGTCGGCCAGCACGTTGGCGGAGTTCACGTACGCGCCCATGTCGCCGGTCTGGAAGATGAACGACGAGGCGCGGGCGCTGGGCACCAGGCAGCACGCACCGAGGGCCGAGACCGCCACCGCGGCGCGGTCGACGACGGGCACGCGCACGAACCCGGCGCGCCACGACACCGCGGCCGCGGCGACGACCAGAAGTGCGACGACGACGACAAGCGTCGCGGTGGTGAACACGTCGAGTTGTCCGAGGCCGATGGACACGGCCATCAGCACGATGAGTCCGACGGTGCCGGCCACCGCGGCCAGCTCGGCGATGGTGGGGCGCTCCCATCGCGCGGTGATCAGCCATGCGCCGGGGAGGCCGACGACCACGATCAACCCGAGCAGGGCGCCGGCGCCCAGGAGCGCGGTCACGGTTCCGCCCGGGCGGCGCGGCGGGCCGCCCGCCGGCGAACGACCGTGTTGGCCACGGTGACGACCACCTCGGCCAGGACGGTGACCACCCGATGGGCGAGGGAGGCGGCCAGCAGCTCGGCGGGTGACAGGCTCGGAACGGCCACGAGGAGCACGGCCTCGCGGACCCCCAGGCCGGACGGGAAGGGCACCAGGAGGAACCCGATGACCCACGCAGCCGCGAAGGCGGAGAAGACGGCGAGCACCGCGGTTCCCGGGGCCACGCTGCGGACGACGACGGTGAACACCATCGACGTCGCCGCCATGTTGAGCATCGCCCAGATCGCCGAGCGCCCGATGGTGGCGCTGGTGGGCAGGTGGGTGGCGTCGGGGACGCGGCGGCTGACCCGGCCGGCGAGAGCCAGCACGGTGCGGAGCACCCGGGGATGCAAGGCCGCGACCGCCAGGGGTGCCATGGCGGCGAGGACGCGGGCCCAGGTGGGGAGGTCGGATCGCAGGGCCAGCCCGGCGGCCAGGATCGCGCCGCTGACCACGACCTCGAGCGCGGCCACCGGGTAGGCCACCGCCGCCCGCGACACCGGCACGGAGCGACCGGCGGACATCGACACCTGACCCACCGCCTGGAGGAGCCCACCGGCCGGCAGGTACTTGCTGAGCTGCGACAGGTAGAGCGCGCCCACCGCCTCTCGGCGGTCCGCGCCCCGGACCCCGAGCAGCGTCGCCCATGACCGGCCGGTGGCGAGCAGGGAGACCAATGCCAACGCGGCGGCCACGCCGAGTGCGACCCCACTGGGGCGGAGGTTCCCGTCGTAGTCGCCGGCCGTCTTGACCACCGCGTAGGCGAGTCCGGCCACGCCGAGCACGAACCCGGCGGCGCGGATGCGTCGCCGCGTCGGCGGCGCCACCGGAGTCAACGGGGTCGGCGGGCGAGCGCCACGATGCCCGTGCCCCGCGTCGGAAAGCGCCGCTGCAATGCCCGGAACGGTGCCGTGGCCACCTCGGTCAGCTTCGGGAGGTCCGGCGGTTGCAGCAGCCGGCCGCTCTCGGCCGTGCGCTCGGCCATCGACGTCCCGGGATCGGACCGGACGCGCGCGATGACGTTGCGGCCTGCCTCGAGCACGTAGCCGAGCGGGAACCCGATCAGCCGCAGGTCGATGTCCACCAGCCCGGCCGCGGCCAACAACGCCTGCATGGCATCCGGGTCGTAGCGCCGGTGGTGCCCGACCCGGTGGTCCATGGGCCCCATCCGCGACGCGAACGCCGGCACCGAGATCAGCAGGTGACCGCCATCGGCCATCCACCCGACCCACTGGTCGACCGCGGCCCGGTCGTCCTCGATGTGCTCGAGCACCTCGAAGGCACACACCAGGTCGAACCGGCGGGAACCGATCGCGCCGACGTCGTCGACGACATCGGCGCCCGCCGGGAGCCGGGTGCGGGCCAGCGCTCGGGCGGTGGCATCGGGTTCGTAGCCGACGTAGGTGTCGGCCATGGCGGCGAGCCGGGATCCGGCCGCGCCGCCGCCCATGCCGAGCTCCAGGATCGAACGGGGTCGCAGACTCACCACGTGGTCGCGGACGACGTCCCAGCGCAACCAGGCGCTCGGCGACAGGGCCGCGGGGTTCACGAGGCGACGAGTCGGGCGAACAGCGGCTCGACCACCACGGCGGGCGCGAACCGCTTCCTCGCCTCGCGACGGGTCTGCTCGCGCCGGCGGTGGGTGCCGGGGAGGTCCGAGGCCAACTCGGCCAACGCGTCGGCCAGGGCGTCGGGATCACCGGGGGGCACCAGTACCCCGAACCCGTCGAGCGCCTCTCGCTGGCACGCGGTGTCGCCGGTGACCACCACGGTGCCGGCCGCCGCGCCCTGGTACACCTTGTTGGGGACGACCCGTTGCGCCTTCGGGGTCGTGCCGAACACGCCGAGACAGACGTCGTGATCGGCCACCACCACGGGTAGGGCATCGGCATCGATCCAGTTGATCCGGCGGATGTTGGGATCGTCGCCGATGAGGGCGAAGGTCGTCTCGGCGTCCTGGCCGTGGCCGATGAAGGTGAACGTGACCGGCACGTTGCGGCGACGCAACAATGCGGCGGCGCCGCCGATGACCGGCGTCCCCTGCAACGGGGTGAACAGCCCGAAGAACACGACGCGCAGGGGCTGAGCCGGGCCGGCCGAGTCCACGCGTGCCGCGGCGGCGTCGCCCGCAGCGAACCACGCCTCGTGGGCACCCACCGAGACGACGACGGTGCGCGTCGGGGGTAGGTCGAGCGTTCGGGCCTGTTCGCTCGTGTCGCACACGACGAGGTCGGCGGCCCGCACCGCCGCTCGATCCAGCGCGGCCAGGATCCGGCTCACGAGCCGTTCGGGCGCGATCCGGCGGTCGGCCGCGGTGTCGGCCAGGCCGATGAGGTGGTCGAGCACGATCCGGGACCCGGGGAAGCGGCGCCGGGCCAGATGCACGTCGAAGTGACCCAGGTAGCCGACGAGGACGACATCGGGCTCGTGGATCCGTCGGCTCCGCCACAGCAGCAGCAGCCACGCCAGCAGGATGCGGGCCACGAGCGCCGGGGCCCGCCACGGTGCCTGGGCGATGCGCACCCGGTCCTGGGTGTCGATGCCGAGGCGCACGTTGCACACGTCGATGTGACAACCCCGGGCGGCCAGGCCCTCACGCAGGACTCGAACCCTGGGATGCACCCGCTCGTCGAACGTGCCGAACACACAGATCGTCATAGGGGCGCCCATGGCGCGTTCACAGTAGGACGTGCCACCCACCCGGTCGTGGTTCTGGGATGGCTCGGGTGGTGCTAGCGGGTCGACCGGATCCAGAACTCGTCGGAGGAGGCCAGCGTCCCCGCCAGCACGACGTCGCCCATCGACGACAGCTGACCGGCCCAGTACTGCAGGCCGGCCGAGTCGGGCGCACGGTCCAGGATGTCGCCGTACAGCGTACGGACCCGGTCCAGCCGGGACTCGATCGAACCGTAGAAGCCGGCCGCGACCTGCGAGCGACTCATCGCCCGCCGGTTCAGCAGGCTGACCCAGCTGGTGAGGCCGGGACCGTCCGCCGGTCGGCCGAGGATGTCCTGGTAGAGGCCCTTCACGTAACCCGTGTTGGTGCCCCCGGAGGCGAGGAAGCGCTCGGACGAGCCGTAGAACCCGGCCGCCACGTCCTCGAGCCGCATCCCGCCCGCCACGGCCCGAACCCAGTTGGCCCGTCCGGCGGCGTCGGCATCGCGGCCGAGCACGATCTGATACAGCTCGTTGACCCTGGAGCCGGCCCACTCGTTGCTCACCGCGAGGGCCCGGGTGAGTGCAGCACGGTTGCCGGAGGCGATGGTCGCGGACCAGAGCGCCTTCTCGGTGGAGGTGGCCGGGCGGGACAGGAACAGCTGGTAGGCGGCATCGACGTATCGGCCGGCGGTGTCGAGCTGCGCCGACGAGTAGGCCGGGACCGGCGCCTTCGGGAGGTCACCCTTGGCGAAGCGGACGGTGACCCACAGCTTGGTGCCGGTGACTTCGACCCCGATGCCCACCTGGTTGTAGTCCCCCACCATGTTGGCGTAGTGACCGGCGGAACGGACGAAGGCGTCGTGGAGACCGGACGTGGCGGCGAGCACGCTGTCGCGGATCTCGGCGGCGGTGCAGCCGGATCGGAGGGTGCTCACGCCGACGTTCTCGGCGGCCCGGGTCCAGTGCGGCACCGTCTGGCCCACCAGGTAGACGTAGTCCTGGCTCGGCTCCACACCGTCGCCAGCCCCCGTGTCCCGGGCGTGGTGCAGCCACCCCGGGTCGGCGCTCGAGCCACCCGGCGGGATCTGGATCGACATGGTGTGCGACCAGCCTCGGGCCGGGTTGATCATCGCCGAGTTGACCGCCAGGGTCGACAGCCCCTTGGACTGGCGCAGGGCGTTCAGCTTGGCGACGAAGCTGTTCTCCGAGTCGACGACGTAGGCGCTGGCATCGCCGGTGCACCCCGCGGTGGGCGCGACGACCGTCGTGACGCCGGCCGACGCCGGAGGTCCGGCGACGCCGACCACGCCGAGCGCGGTCACCACGGTGACCGCGGCGGCCAGCGCTCGGGTCAGGCGGCGACGCCGCGGTCGATCGGTTGCCCGTGCACCGCTTCCAGTGGGGCTGTCGGCCCCGTTCTCCTGCTCGTCTCCCGGCACACTGCAGGAATCGGCGCTTCCGAGCAGGTTCTTTACCGATTCGCGGACATCTTCTCTGTCACGATGTGTGCCGATTCAGGGCGAACGGGTCCGTTGTTGCTCTTCCGGCCCCGGACCCGGCCCTCAACCAGCGAGGGGAGCGGGCATGCAGAGGCCGTCGAGCTCGGTGACCACGATGCGATCGCGGTTCTCCCAGGTGATCTCGTTGGCGGGATCCTTGCGGATCTTGTACTCCCGGAAGGACACCTCGAGGGAGTCGTAGGCCAGCAGTCGGCCCCGGAGCGAATCGCCCAGCCCGAGGATCAGCTTGATGGTCTCGATGGCCTGCAACGACCCGATGATGCCGGGGAGCACGCCGAGGACGCCGGCTTCGGCGCAGCTCGGCGCCAGTTCGGCGGGCGGCGGCTCGGGAACCATGTCGCGGTAGGTCGGCCCGTTCTTCGGGTCGAACACGGTGACCATGCCCTCGAACCGGAAGATCGACCCGTGGACCACGGGGATGCCGAGCTTCACCGAGGCGTCGTTGACCATGAACCGGGTCGGGAAGTTGTCGGTGCCGTCGACGATGATGTCGTAGTCCTTGATGATGTCGAGCACGTTGCTGGCGTCGAGCCGCAGATCGTGGGTCACCACATTCACGTCGGGGTTCAACAGCGTGAGGGTCTTCTTCGCCGAATCGACCTTGCGGTCGCCGATGCGGTCCATGTTGTGGAGGATCTGGCGCTGCAGGTTCGACTCGTCGACCACATCCATGTCGATGATGCCCAACGTGCCGACACCGGCGGCCGCCAGGTACAGGGCGGCCGGTGACCCGAGACCGCCGGCGCCGAGCAGGAGCACCTTGGCCTCGAGCAGCTTGATCTGCCCTTCCAGATCGACCTCGGGCAGCAGGAGGTGGCGCTGATAGCGGTTCCGCTGATCGGCGGTGAGGTTCTTCGGGACCCCCCACTCGCGACCCTCGTCCTTCCACTTGTTGAACCCGCCGGCCACCGAGGCGACGTCGGTGTAGCCGAGCTCGGCGAGGGTCTTGGCCGCGAACACCGACCGGACGCCGGAGGCGCAGTGGATGAGGACCTTGGCGCTCTTGTCGGGGATCTTGTTCTCGACGTTCGACTCGAGTTGGCCGCGCGGGATGAAGATGGCCCCCGGGATCGAGCCCTGGGCGTTCTCGTCAGGCTCGCGGACGTCGAGGATCACGACGTTGTCGCCGCTGGTGCGCAGCTCGTCGGTCTCGGCGGTGTCGACCTCGACCACCTGGGCCTTGGTGGCGGCGAGGAGTTCGCGGAAGTTGGCCATGTGCGATGTGCTCCGGGGGTTGTGGCGGTAATCCCTACTCAGGAGGTCAACAATTCTAGCGGGACGCTATTCCGGCGACCTCACTGCGCTCGAGACCGCACCGCCGATCCGTCTACGCCGACCGGATCGAACCGATAACCGACGCCTCGGACGGTGACGATCCGATCGCTGCCGACCTTCTGGCGAAGCCGATGGATGTGCTCGGTGACGGTGTTCTCGGTCTGCCACTCGGACGATGACCGCCAGACGGCATCGAGCAACTGCGAGCGGCTGAAGACCTGGCGGGGCGAGGTGGCCAGGAACTCGAGCAGGTCGAACTCCTTGGCGGTGAGGGCGACGACATCGCCTTCGAGCAGGACTTCCCGGCTCGCCGGGTCGACCCGCAGGCCGTGGTCACCGAGAGGTGCCGGCATGTGGGTGGTCATCGCCGGTGGCCGGCGGAGCCGCACCCGGACGCGGGCCACCAGCTCGCCGTTGAGGAACGGCTTCACCACGTAGTCGTCGGCGCCGAGCTCGAGGGCGAGGACCCGGTCGGCTTCGTCGCCCCGGCCGGAGAGCACGATGATGGGGATCCCGTGGTGGTGGCGGACGGAACGCAGCAGATCGAAGCCGTTCATGTCGGGTAGGCCGAGGTCGAGGATCACGACGTCGGGCTCGAAGCTGGCGATCGTCGGCAAGGCCTCGGCGCCGGTGCGCACGCCGACGGTCTCCAGCCCGTCACGACGGAACAGCTCGCCGAGCACGCGCAGCACGGCGGGATCGTCCTCGACGACCAGCACTCGGTGGCCCATTCGGGCATCGCCCATCACAGCTTCCCAACCCTCCCCAATGTCACGAAGTGTACGAATGCCCGTCTTCTCGTCAAGTTGATGCGCTGTTGATGAAGGCCATGGCGGCCGGTGATGGTGGG
Organism: uncultured Acidimicrobiaceae bacterium; assembly: GCA_963731885.1. Taxonomy (GTDB): domain Bacteria; phylum Actinomycetota; class Acidimicrobiia; order Acidimicrobiales; family Salinilacustritrichaceae; genus Salinilacustrithrix. Next base: position 136,232 of record CAVSXR010000017.1, read on the forward strand.
ACCGCACGGTGTGGTCATGCGCACACGCTCTTCCGGCCAGTACCGCTTCATCCCACCGCTGATGCTTCTCCTCGGCCTGTCGATGACCCTGCTCACGTTCCAGCGGATCCAGGCGTCGGACCAGGACGCGGTGCGGGCCAACCGTGAGGCGGGCGCAGCCCAGCTCGGACTGCTGATCCAGTCGCTGGCCAGCGGCTACCAGACCGACCTGACCTCCACGGTGAGCGTGGCGCTGGTGACCGACGGCGACCCAGCGACCTACCAGGCCCGGACGGAGGACGACTCCGGCGGCGACCGTGCCCTGGTCTCGTTGCGTCCGGAGCTCACCGCCATCCCTGCCGCACCCACGGCCGAGGGTGAAGCCGCCGCGGCCTCGATCCTCAACACCATCGAGGACCAGGGCATCCGAAGCCAGCTCGACGAGCTCGCCGCGGCCGGTCAGTTCCGGTTCGTGCTGCTCAACTCCGGAGGCCAGAAGCGATCCCTGCTCCTCGCCGCCGGCGCGAGCAACGCCGACCACGCCTACGTGGAGGTCCGTCGGTTCGAGCTCGGAAACGCCGGCCCGGCCATCGTCAACCTGGTCGAGGGCATCGACACCTTCGCGGTGTACGCCTCCGACCACGCCGATCCGGCGACGGCCGTCCTGGCCTCGACCGACCGTCTGCCGTTGTCGGGGCCGGTGGCAACGACCACCGCCTCCGTCGGCGGTCAGAACCTGCTCATCGAGGTGAAGGGATCGGTCGACGGGGTCATCCCGCCGGTGGCTGTCCTCGCCATCGGGGTCCTGATCTCGCTCGTCCTCGCCGCGCTCCTGTTCGTCTCCCAGCAACGACGGAACCGGGCCGTGGAGGCCCTGGACGCGGCCCGCGAGGCCAACGAGGCCCGCAGCCGCATGGAAGCCGACCTCCAGCAGGCCCAGCGCATGGAGGCCGTGGGCCAGCTCGCCGGCGGCATCGCCCACGACTTCAACAACCTCCTCGCCGCCATCACCTCCACGGTCGAGCTGGTGGCGGAGGACGTCACCGATCCCCGCACCCAGGAGGACCTCGACGAGATCAAGAACGCGGCCCGACGGGGCGCCGCCTTGACCCGCCGGCTGCTCAGCTTCTCGCGTCGCGACGTCGAGGCCCGGGAGAGCCTCGATCTGAATCAGACCATCGAAGACGTGGAACCGCTCCTCCGTCGCAGCATCACCGAGGACGTCACCCTCGACCTCGACCTGCAGCCGGGATCCATCTCGATCCTGGGAGATGCGGGCGAGATCGAGCAGATCCTGCTCAACCTGGTGGTCAACGCCCGCGATGCCGGGGACGGCAACGGCGATCACATCACGGTCACGACCTCGGCATCCGACGGCCAAGCGGAGCTGTCGGTGCGCGACACCGGCACGGGCATGACCCCGGAGGTCATCGCCCGAGCCTTCGAACCGTTCTTCTCCACCAAGGCCAACTCCGGCGGCACCGGGCTGGGGCTGGCGATCGTCTACGGCATCGTCTCCCGCATGGGCGGCGAAGTCCACATCGACTCGACACCCGGTCGAGGCACCACCATCACCGTCTCCGTCCCGTGCGACTCGAGCGATGCCGCTCCGCCCGAGGCCGCCGCGACCGCCGGCCGGAAGACCATCGAGTCGCCGGCGGGCGAGGTCATCCTGCTCGTCGAGGACGAGCCCACCGTGCGACGCGCCACGCGACGTCTGCTGGAGCGAGCCGGACACCACGTCGTCGACGTCGGCCGACGGGATCGAGGCCATCGCCGTCGTCGAGGACGGCTTCGACCCCACCGTCGTCCTGACCGACGTGGTCCTCCCCGGCAGCCTCAACGGCCGGGATCTCGCCAGCCGGATCCTGCAGATGACTCCCACGGCGCGGGTGGTCTTCGCCTCGGGATACCCGAGCGAGATCATCACCCGCCGGCAGCTCCTGGACGAAGGGGCCCAGTTCATCGCCAAGCCGTTCAACAGCGAGACGCTCCTCGACGGCGATCCGCGGTGAGCGCGGCGAGCGAATCGGCGCCCGGACGTGACCACGCTCCTGCTGATCGAGGACCAACGCACCCTCCTGCGGGCGATGCACCGCCGGCTCGCTCGCCAGCACACGGTGCACGTGGCCGGCGACGCGGCCGAGGCCCGGAGCGTCTACGGCGCGCACTGGCACGACATCGACGTGGTGGTGACCGACATCGACCTTCCCGACGGCGACGGTCTCGACCTCGTGCGGTCGTTTCGCGCCACCGATCCCGCGGTGGGCGCGGTGGTGGCCACCGGCGTCGACGATCCGGAGGTGGCGGCCCGGGTGGTCAGCTCACGGGTGCAGGGCTACCTGCTCAAGCCCTTCGAGCACACCGAGCTCGAGGTCAACATCGCCAACGCCGCCCGGTGGCGCGTGCTCGAGATCGACAATCGCCGGCACCGCGAGGACCTCACCCGGCTGGTCCAGATCCGCACCGAGGAGGTCCGGACCAGCCGCTGGGAGACCATCCGACGCCTCGCCATCGCCGCCGAGTACCGCGACCCGGAGACGGCCAACCACATCGAGCGGATGAGCTCCTACAGCGCCATCCTCGCCGCCCGGGCCGGCGTGCCCGAGGCCCGCTGCGAGGAGATCCGCCTCGCCAGCCCGATGCACGACATCGGCAAGCTCGGCATCCCCGACGCCGTCCTCACCCATCCGGGCCTGTTCGACGCCGGCCAGCGTGCGGTCATGAACCAGCACACCACCTACGGCTGGGAGATCCTCCACGGCTCGGACTCGACGCTGCTCGAGACGGCAGCGGTGATCGCCCTCTCCCACCACGAGTGGTGGGACGGCAGCGGCTACCCCGCCGGACTCGCCGGCCCGGCCATCCCGATCGAGGGTCGGATCGTGGCCATCGCCGACGTGTTCGACGCCCTCACGTCGACCCGGCGCTACAAGCGCGCCTTCTCGATCGACGAGGCGGTCGGGATCATGGTCGGCGAGCGCGGCACGCACTTCGACCCCGACCTGCTCGACGCGTTCTTCCGCGACATCGACGAGCTGGTGGAGGTGCGGGAGAGCTTCGTCGAGAGCGATGTGCCCGCGCCGGTGTGACCGGGGCGGAGCCGGCAGACGAAGTCTGCGGGCGCAGCGACTCAGGTGGCCGGGGTGGCGCCCTTGTCCTGCTGGAACTTGAGGAAGCCGCCGTAGACCATGCCGGCGGCGAGCAGGATGCCGAGCCAGGCGCCGAAGCCGAGGTAGTCGGTGTTCACGATCAGCTTGAGCAGCAACAGGACGCCGACCGCGGCGGTGGCGAAGAAGGTGGCCTGGTCCCACGAGACGGGGAGCTCGGGCAGCTTGGTGTCGGGGCTGAACACCCGCAGGGCCACCACCACCACGACCGCGATGGTCAACAGCAGGGCGAGGATGCCCCAGAACGAATCGGGCGACTGGACCGCGGTGCGCGTGTAGCTCCCGATGAACGGGAGATCGACGCTGTGCCAGGGCAGGAACAGCAGATCGATGATCAAGACGATGCCGGTCCCGCCGATGATCTTGTCCGACAGACTGAGCTTGCTGAGGTCCATGGCGCCCGCTCCTCGTTCATGGTCGTGGGTCGTTTCGCGAACCGTACCTCGCTGGACCCCCGGCCGGGGCGGATGAGGGCTCGCTCAGCCCGCCGGCACGATGGCCGGCAGCAGCGCCGAGATCGACCCCTCGAGCCGCACATCGGCGAGATCGTCCATCTCGGTGGGTCCGCCGTTGACGATGATCACCTCGGCCCCGTGGGCCTTGGCCAGCGGCACCACGTTGGCGATCGGGTAGACGCCGAGCGTGGAGCCGACCGCCACCAGCAGGTCGGCGACCCGCGCCGCGTTGTCGGCCCGACGGAGGTCGTGCTCGACCAGACCCTGCCCGAACGAGATGGTGGCCGACTTCAGGATTCCACCGCACGTGCGGCAGGCGGGGTCGTCCTCGCCGGCGCGGATCCGATCGAGCGCCCGCTCGATCGGCGCCCGCTGGTCGCAGGACAGACAGACGACGTCGCGGGTGGTGCCGTGGATCTCCACCAGCTTGTCCGGGCTGGTGCCGGCGTCGAGGTGCAGACCGTCGATGTTCTGGGTGATGAGCAGCTCGAGCTTCCCCCGACGCTCGAGCTCGACCAGGGCGCGGTGGCCGGGGTTCGGTTCGTAGGTCTGCGACAGGGTGTCGAGCCGCCGGCGCCATGCCCGGCGGCGCACGTCCGGATCGGAGAGGTAGTGCTGGAGCGTGGACAGCTTCTCGGCCTCGGGATCCTTGGTCCACAGCCCGTTGGGCCCCCGGAAGTCGGGGATCCCGCTGTCGGTACTGATCCCGGCGCCGGTCAACACGACGACGCGTTCCGCAGCGGCGATCATCTCCCGCGCGACAGCGACGAGTTCGGCGACGCGATCGAGGTCGTGACGCTGGTCCGGGGTCCCCTCCACGCCTCCAGGCTAAGCCCGGAGCGCGGTCAGCGTCCCTCCGCGCACCCGCGGCTCCACCGGGGACGGTTGACAGCACGCAGCCTCGTCTGATCTCATCAGAACATACTGAAAATACATGACTTCCCCGGATCGGTCGTCCTGAAGGAGACTCCCGTGGCCCCCACCCGAACCACCACCGACCCCGCCACCACGGACCTGGCCCCGCTGCTCGTGGTCGCGTGGCACGACCCGGTGGTCGACGCCTTGGGCTTCGACCCGCGGTCGCACTACGTCGAGCGGTTCTGGCTCCCGCTGCTCGGTCCCACCAGCACCTGGCTGCTGCGCCGGTTGGCGGCGGAGTTCGACCGCCAGCCCGACGGGTTCAGCCTCGACGCCGCCGACTGCGCCCGCTCGATCGGCATCGGCAACCGGGGCGGGCGCAGCAACCCGTTCCAGCGTTCGATCGACCGTTGCGTCCGCTTCAACCTGGCCCGCCCCGACGACCACGACATCCTCGCGGTCCGGACCCGTGTCCCGCCGTTGACCCGAGCCCAGGTCGGGCGACTCCCCCGCCACCTCCACGGTGCGCACCAGCGGTGGCAGGAGGACCAGCTGCGACGCAGCACGCACCCGTCCAGTGACACCCATGCGTCGCGCCTGGCCCGCAGCCTGCTGGACATCGGCGCCTCCCCGGCCGAGGTCGAGGACCAGCTGCGACGGTGGAACTTCGACGAGCAGGCCTCCCGGCGAGCCGTGCAGTCCGCCACCTCCTGACCCCGACCCGCCACCCACCACCCACCACCCACCACCCACCGTTCTGGCACCACGTCGCCCGCGGCCCGACCGCACGATGTGGTGCCAGAAGCGTGGCGCAACCCGTTCTGGCCCCACGATCGTCGGTCGGCGATCGAGCGTCGTGGTGCCAGAACCGGGTGCCGGGTCACAGCCTCCACGGGGCCGGGGTGGGGCGATGCAGCCGAGGGCAGGGATCGGGCCGGTCGAGCAACCGCCCCGTCACCTCCCGCACCAGCTGCGCCTCGTGCCAGACGTCGTACTGCCACCACACCAGGACCGAGTAGCCCAGACCGAGAAGCCGGTCATAGCGACGCCGATCGTCCCGCCGGTCGGCGTCGGCGGTGTGCCACTGCTCGCCGTTGATCTCGACGACGAGGGGCCACGCCGTTGCCTCGTAGTCGACGACCCCGATGGGGGCGTGGTCGTACACCGACACCTGTCGGCGCAGCCGGCCCAGGTCCTGGGACCGGATGACCTCCTCGAACCGATCCTCGGTTCCCGAGCCCGACGGGAGGTAGTCGGGCGGCCGGGTCTCGAGCACTCGCCGCAGGGCCACGATCCCGGAACGGCCCTTTCCCCCGGTGCGAGCAGCCAACTCGTGGAGGTACCGGCCATCGATCAGCCCCTCCCGCCAGGCGTGATCCAGGGTTCGGCCCAACTTCTCGTCGACGATCTCCGGGTGTGCCGGCCAGCGATGTGTCCATGCGCCGGCCAGCCACCGGATGGCCACTTCGGGCCGAGCGATGGGGACACCGAGGTGCTCGGTGACGTCGCGGCGCGGAAGCTCCCGCAGGTTGTGAACCTGAGCGCCGGCCGGCGGGCGGCTGCTGCTCCGGCGCCGGCCGACGTGGATCGGTGTGAGCCGGAACCGGCTCATGCCCCACCACGCAGTGGCCGTCTTCGCCCAGATGACGGCTCCCGTACCCGCGTCGAGCACCTCGGTCATCAGGCGGTGACCCGGGCCGGGCTCGTGGACCGGCTGTCCCAGCACTCGACTCGTCACCGGGCGGAGGTCGAGACGGTGGCGCAGCTCGTGGCGTTCGAGCGGGTCGGGCACGATCGAACGCAGTTGCTGGTGGGCGACGAGCCGGTACTGCCGGCCGAGGAGATCGGTGAGGTCCGCGGGGTACACGAGGTGCCTCCTGGTCACAGGTCGGCACCCGGAGGTGCGAGTGGAACGCCGGCGCCGCGGGCGACCATCGTCCACCCCCCACGCTACCGACCGGGTCCGACACCAACCTCGAACCCGCGCCCACCACCCACCTCCCCACCGTTCCGGCACCACCTCGCCCGCCAGCTGACCGCACGACGTGGTGCCAGAACCCGGACGCCGGGCGTTCTGGCACCACGATCTGCGGTCAGGTCCCGTACGACGTGGTGCCAGAACCGGCTTGGGGGGAACCCGTCTTGTGGGGCCAGAACCGACCTTGGGGGCCGGGGTGGGGCCAGAACCGAACTCGGGGGCCGGCGTCCCGGCGGGCGATCAGCGCGGCTTGCGATAGCCCTTGAGCAGGGCGAGCAGCGTGCGCACGCCGTAGCCGGTGCCGCCCTTGGCCTCGGTCGAGGTCTCGGTGTCGACGAAGGCGGGACCGGCGATGTCGAGGTGCGCCCAGGGGATCCCCTCACCCACGAACTCCCGCAGGAACAGGGCGGCGACCGACGCCCCGCCGTAGCGGTTGCCGACGTTCTTCACGTCGGCCACGTCGGAGTCGAGGCTCTTGCGCCACTCCTCGGGCATGGGAAGCGGCCACGACTTCTCGCCCGATGCGGCGCCGGCGGCCAGCACCTGGTCGATCCAGTCCTGGTTGGTGCCCATCACGCCGGCGTGGGTGTTGCCGAGCGCGATCATGCACGCCCCGGTGAGGGTGGCGAGGTCGACGATGGCATCGGGCTGGTCGGCGCTGGCCCGTGACAGGGCGTCGGCGAGGATGAGCCGACCCTCGGCATCGGTGTTGAGGACCTCCACCGTCTTGCCGTTGCTGATGCGCAACACGTCGCCGAGGCGGGTGGCATCGCCTCCGGTCATGTTGTCGGTCAGGGGTACGTAGCCGCGCACCTCGACGTTGGGCGACACCGCGCCCAGAGCGCAGAAGGCGCCCACCACGGCCGCACTCCCGCCCATGTCGCCCTTCATGGTGAGCATGCCCTCGCTGGGCTTGATGCTCAGTCCGCCGGAGTCGAACGTCACGCCCTTGCCCACCAGGGCCACGGATCCGCGCGCCCGCCCGGAGGGCGCCCACCGCAGCTCCACGAACCGGGCCGGGATGTCCGACCCGCGGTTCACGCCGAGGAGTCCGCCCATGCCCGCCGCTTCGATGGCCTTCTCGTCGAGCACGGTGACCTCGAAGCCATAGGTCTCGCCCAACGATTCGATCTCCGACGCGTACGAGGGCGCGGTCAGCGTGCCTCCGGGCTCGTTGACCAGGTCTCGGGTGACCCCGACCGCCTCGGCGATCGCCGAGCCGAGGTCGAACGCACCCTGCACCCGCTTGCCGCCCTTGCCGACGACATGGACCTCGGCCAGCGCCGGCGGTTCGGGTTCGCTCTTGAGCGCGGTGTAGCGGTAGTTCCCCAGCCCGATGCCCTCGGCCAGCGCTTGGGCCACGGCCACCGGGCTCGACTCACCGGCCGACTCGAGCACGCCGGCGTCGACGACCACGGCGGCGTGCTTCGACGCAGCCCGAGCGATGGCCCCACCGACCGTGCGGAACGTGTCAGGAGTGCGGTCGGCATCGGGGCCGAGACCGACGATGATCGACACCCCACCGTCGGGAGTCGGGACCTGACGGCTGGTGCCGGCCTCGGCGGTGAATCCGTCGGCCGCGAGGTACACCTGCAGGGGGTGGTCCTCGAGCGCGTCGCTGGTCACTCCGGTGACGAGGACGGCCCCGTCGGGGGCTTCCTTGGTGAGCGTGACGGCTACGGTCATCGGTCCTCCTGGTCAACACGAGAGAGCAGCGTGTCGTCGGCATCGACCCAGCGGGCGATGGTCCACAGGACGGACGACAAGCGGTTCAGGTACGGCACGACGTGGGAGTCGGGGTCGGCAACCGGGACGGCCCGGCGCTCGGCCCGACGGCTGGTGGCCCGGGCGACATCGAGCCGGGCGGCCAGCTCGGACTGGCCCGGCACCACGAACTCGGTGGGAAACGCGAAGCGGGCTCCGATGTCGTCGGTGAGCGCCTCGAGGTGGGCGACCATCTCGTCGGTGACCGCGGTCTGACCGGCGGTGAGCTTGTGGTGGTTCTCGGGCGCGGTGGCGAGCTCGGCCATCAGCACGTAGAGGTCGCGTTCGATGCCGATCAGCATCTCGTCGAGCTCGCTCCCCCGTTCGGCGGCGGCGCGGGCCAGGCCGATGGCGGCTTGGGCCTCGTCGACGGTGCCGTAGGCCTCGGGTCGGGCATCGTCCTTCGGCACCCGACCGCCGAAGTAGAGCCCGGTGGTCCCGTCGTCTCCGCGGCCGGTGTAGAGCTTGCTCATCGAGCGTGTCCCATCGCCGAGCGACGCTACAACAACCGGCAAGGGTCGAATCAGGGCAGCTCGGTAGGCTCGGACCCTCATGGATTCGCCCTTCCTCGACCTGGTGCACGAGCGCGTCGTCGTCTACGACGGCGCCTTCGGCACCTACGTACAGACCCTCCCCGGGCTGACCGCCGACGACTTCGCCACCGACGCGAACAATGGCGAGGACCTCGAGGGGTGCAACGAGATCCTGGCCATCACCCGACCCGACGTCATCCGCGGGTTGCACGAGGCGTACTTCGCGGCCGGCTGCGACGTCACCGAAACGGCCACCTTCGGCGCCTTCGGCGTCCCGCTCGCCGAGTACGGCATCGCCGATCGGGCCCACGAGATCAACCTGGCTGCGGCTCGCATCGCCAAGGAGGTGGCGGCCGACTTCTCCTCCGGTGGCGACGTGGCCGGCAGCCCCCGCTTCGTGGCTGGTTCCATCGGGCCGGGCACCAAGATGCCGACCCTCGGTCACATCACCTATGCCGAGCTGCGCGACCACTACGAGATCCAGGCCCGCGGGCTGCTCGACGGTGGCGTCGACCTGTTCCTGATCGAGACCCAGATCGACCTCCTCGGCCTCAAGGCGGCGGTCAACGGGTGCAAGCGGGCCATGGCCGCCGCCGGCCGCCGCATCCCGATCCAGGCCCAGGTGACCATCGAGCTCACCGGCACGATGCTGCCCGGCACCGAGATCGGTGCCGCGCTCGCCGCGGTCGATCCCCTCGGGGTCGACATCTTCGGCCTCAACTGCGCCACCGGGCCGGGCGAGATGAGCGAGCACCTCCGCTACCTGTCCCAGCACTCCCGGGTCCCGATCTCCGCCCTCCCGAACGCCGGCCTGCCATCGGTCGTCGACGGGAAGATGCACTACGACCTCACGCCCCAGGAGCTGCTCGACGCCCAGACCCGGTTCATCACCGACTACGGCGTGCGGGTCGTCGGTGGGTGCTGCGGCACCAACGCCGAGCACATCCGGCTCCTGGCCGAGCACTGCAAGGACCTCACGCCCAAGGCCCGCACCCCCGACCATCAGCCGGGAGCGACGTCGATCTACAGCTTCACCCCCATCGAGCAGGACGCCTCCGTGCTGCTCATCGGTGAGCGCACCAACGCCAACGGATCGAAGGCGTTCCGAGAGGCGATGATCGAGGGCGACTGGGACACCACGGTCAAGATGCTCAAGGACCAGATCGCCGGCGGCGCCCACGTGATCGACGTGTGCGTCGACTACGTGGGACGCGACGGCACGCTCGACATGGCGGAGGTGGCATCACGCTTCTCTACGCAGTCCACCGCGCCACTGATGATCGACTCCACCGAGGCCGACGTGGTCGAGACCGCGCTCCAGCACCTGGGCGGGCGAGCGATCCTGAACTCGGTCAACCTCGAGGACGGCGACGCACCGGGAACCCGCTTCGACCGCTTCTTGTCGTTGGCCAAGGAATACGGGGCCGCCGTGGTGTGCACCTGCATCGACGAGGAGGGCCAGGCCCGCACGCCCGAGTGGAAGCTGCGGGCGGCGCGCCAGATCCACGACATCGCCGTCGAGCGCTACGGCCTCGAACCGAGCGATCTCATCTTCGACCCGCTGGCGCTCACGCTGGGCACCGGACTGGAGGAGTCCCGGGGCGACGGCATGGCCACCATCGAGGGCATCCGGCTCATCAAGGAGCACCTGCCCGGCGTCCACACCACGCTCGGGCTGTCGAACATCTCCTTCGGGCTCAAGCCGTCGGCCCGCCACGTCATCAACTCCGTCTACCTCCACGAGTGCGCCGAGGCCGGCCTCGATTCGGCCATCGTCCACGCCGGGCGCATCCTGCCGCTCAACCGCATCCCCGACGAGCAGCGGGAGGCGTGCCTCGACCTGATCTACGACCGCCGGCGCGACGACTACGACCCCCTCTCGCGGATCATCGAGCTGTTCGCCGACGTGAACTCCGTCGCCGACACGAAGCAGGACCACTCCGACTGGCCGGTGACCGAGCGGTTGAAGCAGCGGATCATCGACGGTGAGCGCGATGGCATGGTCGACGATCTCGACGAGGCCCGAGCCGATGGGCTCGACCCGCTGGCGATCATCAACGACCACCTGCTGGCCGGGATGAAGGTGGTCGGCGACCTGTTCGGATCGGGCGAGATGCAGCTGCCGTTCGTGCTGCAGTCGGCCGAGACGATGAAGGCCGCCGTGGCCCACCTCGAGCAGTTCATGGAGAAGTCCGACACCGACACGTCGAAGGGCCGCATCGTGCTGGCCACGGTGAAGGGCGACGTCCACGACATCGGCAAGAACCTGGTCGACATCATCCTCACCAACAACGGCTACGAGGTGTACAACCTCGGCATCAAGGTTCCGGTCAGCGACATGGTGCACAAGGCCGAGGAGGTCGGTGCCCACGCCATCGGGATGTCCGGCCTGCTGGTGAAGTCCACGCTCATCATGCGCGACAACCTCGAGGAGCTGAACCAGCGCCAGCTCGCCGACATCCCGGTCCTCCTCGGCGGGGCCGCGCTCACCCGCAGCTACGTCGAGCGTGATCTCCGCGAGGTCTACGAGGGGAAGCTGTTCTACGGGCGCGACGCCTTCGAGGGCCTCCACACCATGGACCGCCTGCGGGCCATCCGCGCCGGCGAGGAGGACGACGACCCCGAGTGGGGCACCGTGCCGTCGACGTCCACCGTCCGGGCGCGCGCCGGCCTCGACGAGCCCGCCGACACGCCCGACGTCGTCCTGCCGGCCCGCTCCCCCGACGTGGCCACCGACAACCCGATCCCGAGCCCGCCGTTCTGGGGCAGCCGGGTGGTCAAGGGCATCTCGCTCGACGACATCGCCGGCTACGTGAACGAGACCGCGCTGTTCCGCAACCAGTGGCAGTTCCGGCCCGAGGAGATCGGCGACGGCGCCAAGGAGACCGACGCCGAGTTCAAGGATCGCATCCGTCCGCAACTCCGGGTCCAGCTCGCCGAGGCCAAGGCCCAGGGCCTGCTGAACCCGGCCGTGGTCTACGGGTACTTCCCCGCCAACGGCGACGGCGACGACCTGGTCATCTGGACCGACGAGACCGCCACCGAGGAACGGTGCCGGTTCCACTTCCCCCGCCAGCGCAAGGAACCGTTCCTGTGCATCGCCGACTTCTTCCGGCCGGTCTCCAGCGGCGTCGTCGACGTCGCCGCCTTCCACATCGTCACCATGGGCCGCGCCGTCAGCGAACGCACCGCCGAGCTGTTCGCCGCCGACAAGTACCAGGACTACCTGCTGCTCCACGGACTCGGGGTCGAGATGGCCGAGGCGCTCGCCGAGCTGTGGCACCGCCGCATCCGTGACGAACTCGGCATCGCCGGCCACGACGGCCCCGACCTCAACGGTCTGTTCCGCCAGCAGTACCAGGGTGGTCGCTACTCCTGGGGCTATCCGGCCTGCCCCGACCTCGAGGACAACGAGACGGTGGCCGACCTGCTCGGGCGCCGGACGCATCGACATCGAGGTGGGCGAGGACACCGGCTACCAGTTCCAGCCCGAGCAGTCGACCTCCGCCATCATCTGCCACCACCCCCGCGCCAAGTACTTCGTCGCCCGGTGAGCGAAGCGAGAGCGCCAGCGTCCGGGCGACGACAGGGAGCGGAGCGACCGCAACGACACGTCGCCCGGTGAGCGAAGCAAGGTGGGCGTCCCCCCGTCGCGCGCCCGGCCTCACCGCGATGCGTACGCTCTGAGACCGTGAGGCGGTGGCTCCTGAACCTGTGCCGCATGTCGGCCGTGCAGATCGGGGCCGTCATGGTGGGCTACGTCGCCCTGGCCATCTGGGGTCACGAGCTGGCCAGCTCCGACACGTGGATGCTGTGGTATCCCGCCCCCGGCCTGGCAGTGGCGGCCGTCGCTCTCGGCGGGCAGCGCTTCGCCGTGCCGGTCGTGGTCGCCGAACTCATCGTGTCGGTGGCCGTGTTCCATGTCGCCGGCGACCTCGGCACGTGGCGCACCGTGCTCGACGCCCTCCTCGTCGGCGGAACCTTCGTCGTGGCCGGGCTCGCCATCCGCTGGGCCCGGATCGATCGCCGGCTGACCGATCTCACCGACATCGCCCTACTGGTCTGCGTCGTCGTGGCCGCGGGCGCCGCCGCCGCGTTCGTGCGAGCCTCGATCGCCGACGACGCCGGCATCCTCGTCGACGGCTACTCCCGGGCCGCGAAGCGCTGGTTCGAGGGCGACGTCCTGGGGATGCTGTCGGTGGCGCCGGCGGTGCTCGTCGGTGTGTCGCTGGGCCGGCGCGACTCCCGGTTGGTGCCCAGACCTCGCATCGTCTCCTGGCTCGGCCTGGTCGAGATCGCCTCAGCCCTCGCCGTCCCCGTCGCCGCCGTGCAGCTGCTCCCCACCGTCGACGCGCTGTACGCATGCCTGGTACCGGTGGTGTTCGTCGCCGTGCGCCGGGCCCAACCTGGCACCGCGATCGCAGCGGCCGCCACGGCCGCCACGCTGGCGACCACGCTGGCCGTCACCGGCGAGCCCTTCTCGCGGCGCGGCGTGGTCGTCCTGCTCGGCGTCATCGCCGTCACCGGCATGGTGGCCGGTCTGGTGGCGGCGCGGCAGTTCCAGTCGATCCTGCGCAACCAACGGCTGGGTGATGCGCTCGAGCAGAGCGACGACATCGTGATCCTGGCCGCCCTGACAGGTGCGCCTCGGTGGTGGAACCCGGCCGCAGCGCGGTTCCTGCTCCGCTCCCGTGACGGCGCCCCCGCCGGCGTCGGCGACGCGTTGCTGGGAGGTGCGGACCGCGCCGACCAACTGGCGCGACACGTGGCCGACGGCACCAGCTGGTCGGGGGATCACGTACTCGTCGATGCCGGCGGCCGCGAGGTCCCCGTCTCGCTCACGGTGGTCCCCGATGTCGACGACCGCGACGAGGTCGTGGGCTATGCCCTCTTCGCCCGGGACGTCACCGCGGCCAAGGCCTACGAGGATCACCTCGGCGAGGGCGCACTCCACGACGAGCTCACCGGCTTGCCGAACCGGGCGTTGCTGGTCGAGCACATCGGCCACGCCTGTGAGCGGCTCCGCCGGTCGAGGCGCCAGAGCGCGCTCCTGCTGGTGGACATCGACCGCTTCGGCGTGGTCAACGAGAGCCTGGGCCGGGGGGCCGGCGACGAGCTGCTGCGGGCCCTGGCCGATCGCCTCCGGTCACGCGTCCGCGCCGGCGACACGCTGGCGCGGCTGGGCGGCGACGAGTTCGTCCTCCTCGCCGAGGAGCTCGACGGCTTCGATGCCATCATCGCCCTCGCCGACGGCATCCTCGACGCGCTGCGGGAGCCGTTCACGCTGTCGTCGGGGGCCGTGGTCGCCGTCGCCAGCCTCGGCGTCGTGCGCATCGACCCCGACCACGGTGCCGACGAGCTCATCCGCCGCGCCGACGTCGCCATGTACCGGGCGAAGGCGGAGGGCGGGGCCCGGTACGCCGTCTACGACGGTCGCCTCACGAAGTCGGCCGATCGCCGGCTTCTCCTGGAGACCTCCCTACGCCGGTCACTGGCCGATCGGTCGCTGACCCTCCACTACCAACCGGTGATCGATCTGCGAACCGGGGGTGGGCTGGTGTTCGCCGAGGCGCTCCTGCGGGTCGACAGCCCGGGAATCGGACCGGTGGCGCCCCCGGAGGTGGTGACCGTTGCCCAAGAAACCGGCTTGTTGCCCGAGCTCGGTCGGCTGATCCTGGACGCCGCCCTGCGGGAGGCGGGGTCGTGGCCGACGTCCACCGCGGTGTCGGTGAACCTCTCACCGAGCCAGGTGCTCGACGGCGACGTGGCCGACGTGGTGGAGAAGGCCCTGCGCCGCAGCGGGTTCGACCCGACCCGCCTCATCGTCGAGGTCAGCGAGGACGCCTTCCTCGGCGACCCGGTGTCGTCGACGGCCGCGCTGCACCGCTGCCGCGATCTGGGCGTGCGGATCGCGCTCGACGACTTCGGCTCAGGCTGGTCGTCGCTCGCCACCCTGCGGTCGCTGCCCATCGACATCCTCAAGCTCGACCAATCGCTGCTCACCGGGCTGGGCGGTTCACCGCAGAGCCGGGCCATCGCCGGTGCCGTTCTCGGTGTCGCCGAGGTACTCGATGTCGTGGTCGCGGCGGAGGGCATCGAGACGGAGCAACAGCTCGAGATCTCGCGCACGCTCGGCTGCCAACTCGGACAGGGCCACCGGATCGGCCGGCCGGCACCGGCCACCGACCTCGACGACTGGCTGCACGCCGCTCGTCTCTGACCCGGCGACGACAGGCGAGCGAAGGGCTGGTCGTCAGCTGCGCCCCGTGGCCACGATCTGCGCGGATGTGAGGTGGCGGACGGGGTCGAGCTTCGGCCGGGTCGGAACGTGTCGGGAACGCGCGTCAGGTCGGGCGCGTGCGCCATTCGGGCGCGACGAAGACGTCATGGACGTCGGGCGTTGCGGTCGTGGCTCGGTGAACGACACTGCGTTGGCGGGGGCGGGGTGGCCGTAGAGGTATCCCTGACCGATGGTGCAACCCATCTCTCGCAACAGCTGCTGCTGGGCGACGGTCTCGATTCCCTCGGCGATCACGGCGAGGTCGAGGTCGGCGCCGAGGGCCAGGATCGATCGGGCGATGGCGGTGTCGTTGACGTTGTGGCCGACGCCGGCGACGAAACTGCGGTCGATCTTGAGGGCGTGGACGGGGAAGCTCCGCAGGTAGGTGAGGCTGGCCCAGCCGGTGCCGAAGTCGTCGATCGAGATCCCCACGCCGAGGTCGGCGAGGCGGTAGAGCACTTCGCCGGCCCGGTCGACCTCCTCGACGAGGGAGGTTTCGGTCACTTCGAGCCACAGGTGCTCGGCTTCGAGGCCCGTTGATGCCAGTGCGGCGGTGATCCGCTCGACCAGCCCGGGGTCGGAGAGCTGGCGGCCGGACACGTTCACCGCAACGTCGACGTCATGGCCGGCTCGTTGCCATTCGATGGTCTGTGCGCAGGCCTTCTGGAGGACGATGCTGCCCAGCTCGACGATGGCTCCGCTGCGTTCCGCGGCCGCAATGAAGGTGTCGGGTGCCAGCAGGCCGCGCGTCGGGTGGTTCCAGCGGACCAGCGCTTCCATGGTGACCACGGCGCCGTCGGCCAGATTGACCACGGGTTGGTAGTGCACTTCGAACTGGTCGTTGTCCAATGCGAGCAGGATCTCGGCGTCGTCGACGACCTCCTGACGATGGAGAATGGTCTCCTCGGGGGGAACGGGACGATTGACCGACACGATGAGCATCGGACCGCCGTCGTCGTCTCGGACCAATGTCGTGGAGGTGAGGACCTCGATCATCGATCCGTCTCGCGTGATGTGTTGGCTCTGGCCTCGCCATCGGCCGTTGGCTTCGAGGTCGTCCCACGTCGCAATGAGCTTGCCGTCATCGCCGCCGTAGTGCACGACGTCGAGCATGTGGCGTCCCACCACCTCATCCTCCCGCCAGCCGTAGAGCCGCTCGGCGGCCCGATTCCAACTGCGGAGGTGGAAGTGGAGGTCGGTGATGATCACCGCGTCGGCCACCTCGCTGAGCACACCGGTGACCAGACGCCGCAGCCGAGCCGACACATCAGGCATGCGGGTGAACCGGAGCCGCTCCGCGCTGTCGCCCATCCACATGAACGGCTCCGACGCGACCTCGACCGAAACCTGCGTGCCATCGACGTGTTCCAGGTCGATCAGCTGCGTACGAGGCCCGGGCCCAGGCCCCGGCCCGGGTGTCGCCATGCGACGCCGGGCGGGTTCCAGGTCACCCGACGACGCGAACTCGAAGATCTGGCGGCCGACGAGCTCAGCGGCCGTGTCGAAGCCGAGGAGGGTGGCGGTGGCCTGGTCGGCCTCGACGATTCGGCCCTGGACGTGGACCAGCGAACTCACGGCCGAACCCGGTGGCGAGACGCCGGCAGGATCGTCGCGGTCGGGCTGGTCCAACCGGTACCCGCTGTTGCGAACGGTTCGCAGCATGCGCGGATGGGCAGGGTCATCTTCGATCTTGCCCCGAAGGCGGCGGACGTGATCAGCGACCGTGGTCGGGCCGGCGCGGGGGTCCGTACGCCACACCGCCCGGAGGAGCTCGGCCTTGCTGAACGTGTGGCCCGGTCGCGCCGCCAGGTACGCAAGGAGGTCGAACTCCTTGGTCGTGAGATCGAGTCGCCGATCATCGACGATGCGTGCCTCCCGGGCCTGGAGGTCGACCACCACGGGGCCGATGCGCAGGCGGGTGTCGTCGGCTGGGTCGCCCAGCCTCCTGACCGCGAGGACACGCGCCGCGAGCTGCCGCAAAAGAACGGCTTCACCACGTACTCGTCGGCACCACAGCTGAGCGCTGCGATCCGGTCAGCATCCGCGGTGGAGTCACTCATGACGATGACATGGGCTCTCGACCCGGAACCTCGGAGCGTGTCGAGGACGTCGAGGCCCGATCCGTCGGGCAGCACCAGGTCGACGATCACCGCATCGAACGGCCGATGACCGATCTGCCCGCGAGCCGCGGCCACCGAACCCGCAGTCGACACCTCCATGCCTCGGTCTCGCAGGAGGCCCCCGAGAACACGCCGGAGGCCAGGAACGCCTTCCACGATCAGCGCAGTCATCACCAAGACCCCCTGTCGCCCGCCACTCTCGCGCCGCCCATGGTCGACCTACCCCCGACCCCGGTCGGATCGGCCGGCTTCTTGGTGCATCGAGGCGAGAAGGTGGTCATGGGGTGAGGACCGGTGGCGGGATGGGTTCGGTGGGGTGGGGGGCGACGATGACGCGGTTGCGGCCGGCGGTTTTGGCGGTGAGGAGGGCGTGGTCGGCTTCGATCACGATCTGGTCGAAGGTGTCGGCGTCGGTCGAGGCGGCGAGGCCGAAGCTGACGGTGAAGGTGGGGACGCGTCCGGTGGTGAGGGCGAGGGCGAGGGATTCTCGGACTCGTTCGAGCACGATGGTCGCGGTGTCGGTGTCGCAGTCGGGCAGGACGATGACGAATTCTTCGCCGCCGTAGCGGCCGGCGATGTCGTTGGGTCGTATCGAGTCGCGTACCACTCGGGAGAACAGGCGCAGGGCTTGGTCGCCGGCTTCGTGGCCGTGGGTGTCGTTGAGGGCTTTGAAGTGGTCGAGGTCGCCGTAGGCGACGGCGTAGGCGAGGCCGTCGCGTTGGAGGTCGCGTACCTGGTTCTCGAGGCTGCGGCGGTTCAACAGTCCGGTGAGCGGGTCGGTGCTGGCCTGGGTTTCGGATTTGGCGAAGGCCCGCAGCAGGGTGATGCGGTCCGCGGCTCGGCGGGCGGTGGTGTCGAGGTGGTCGATGGCGGTCTCGTCGGGTGGGGTGTGGTCGGGTCCGGTGGCGTGCAACACGCCGATGGCTCGGCCGGTGATGCTGACCGGGACGCAGGCGGCCGAGCACGGCCCCGATGGGCGGTCTTGGAGGTAGGGGCAGGCGTCGATCGCGGTGCTGGTCGCGAACACGATCGTGTCGCTGCGTAGGGCGGCGGGGCATTCGGTGGGTGATTCCACCCCGCAACCGCTGCGTTCGTCGTCGTCGCCGGTGCTGGTGTGGAGGCTGCGGTGGAAGTGGGCACGGCTGGAATCGGCGACCAGCATCTCGACCTGTAGATCGGGGACCGAGTCGTGCAGGGCCCGGTTGACGATGCCGTAGACGGCTGTTTCGGTCCTGGCCATCTCCAATCCGGCCTGCAGTGTTGTCTCGAACCGCCGCCGTTTCGCGGCCCGGTGGTCGGCGCGTGCCTGGCGCCGGGCCCGGGTCCCGAACACCACCGCGGTGACGATGACCATGAGCGCGGTGAGGAACACGACGACCAGACTCCCGGTATGGGCGTTGTCGAGGCGCCGGTCGGCCTGCCCGCGTTCGGCGTCGCGGATGGCGCGCAACCGGGTTCCGGCCGCGTCGGTCACGTCCCGTAGCTGCCGGTACGCGGCCTGTTCCGTGGCAAGGAGCGGGAGGGTCTCGGGCCCGGCATCAGCGGTGGCCACCGGGGCGAGCGCGGTCACGGCGTCCTCGAAGGCCCCGACGGCAGTCGCCACCTCACCAGAGGGGCCGGTGAGGCCCACCGCCGCCAAGTCGTCCACTGTGACCGCGGCATCGTCGAGCACCTGTTGGGCGAGGAGCGCACCATTGGTCAGCACCACCGAGTCCACCAGACCCGGTTGGGCGATGAGCGGTTCGAAATAAACCTGCCAATCAGCCACCGCGGTACGCAGCTCGGTGATCTGCACCAAGGCGGCATCGTCTCGGCTCGCCTGCTCACCATGACGGTTGGCCGACGTCAACTCGGGGCCGATGAGGGATGCGGCGCCGGTGAGCAACAACAACGCCGTCACGGCCAGCGCCGGGATCAGGCCGCGTCGCCCCGATCGATCAGCATCCCTGCGACGCAGAGGAGTTCGATTCATGGCAGCCACACGGCTCTCTGCAGCCCGTGACGCGTCACGCGTCGAAGGACCGCCACCCCATCGTACGCCTCACCAGACCCAACCCCTCAGAGCACAACGTCACCGGCTCACCACGCTCTGAGCTGCCGTTCCCGTGCCGCCGATGTCAGGCGGGGGGCAGCTCCTGTTCCAGCGTGGCGGCGTCGGCGAAGAGGTCCCCCAGGCGCTGCACCCGCTCCAGCACGTCGGCGGCCACGAACCGGAGGGGATCGGATCCGCCGTCGGCGGCGTCGCTGACCTCGTCCCAGGTGATCGGAGTCGAGACCGTCGGACGGGGTCGGGCCCGCAACGAGTAGGCGGCCACCGTGGTCTTGTGCCGGCTGTTCTGGCTCCAGTCGATGAACACCTTCCCGGGACGAACCTGCTTCGCCATGACCGACGTGACCTCGTCGGGGTGGTGCTTCTCGAGGACCTGGGCCACCGCGTGGGCGAAGGCACCGGTGTGGTCGTGGGTGTGCGGACGGTTCAGCGGCACGTAGAGCTGCAACCCCTTCGAACCCGAGGTCTTGGCCACGCAGTCCAGGCCGATGCCGGCGAGCACGGCGCGGATGGCCAGGCCGATCCGCGCACACTCGACGATGCCGGCCGGCGCCCCCGGGTCGAGGTCGAACACGCACAGCACCGGGGACTCGATGTCGTCCCCGGCGGCCATGGGCGCGTGGATCTCGAGGGCGGCCATGTTGGCGGCCCAGGCCAGCGACGGCACCGAGTCGAGGCGGCAGTAGTCGATACCGCCGGCGCGATCTCCGGGCCCGAGCACGGTCCCCACGAAGGCGGGGCGGTGACCGGGGCAGCGCTTCTCGAAGAACGACGATCCGTCGACACCGTCCGGGTACCGGCGCAGGGTGACGCCACGGCCCGCGATGTGGGGCAGCATCGCCGGCGCGACGCGGACGTAGTAGTCGATCACCTCGGCCTTGGTGAAGCCGACCTCGGGATAGAGGACCTTGTCGAGGTTCCGGACCCGCAGCCGTTCACCCTCGAGCTCGACGACGGTGTCGACCATCTGGTGCGGGGGACCCGATCAGGCCGTCTTCGACGTGGGATGTCGCCCGCGGGCTTCCTTGGCCGCGGCGACCGATGCCTCGAGCGCAGCCATGAGGTCGACGACCTTGTCCTCCTGCGGCTCCGGCGTGGCGATGACGTCCTCTTCGCCGGCAGCCTTGCGCTCGATGACCCCGAGCACCCGCTCGCGATAGGTGTCCTCGTACTTGGTCGGATCGAACTGCTCGCTGAGCGAGGCGATCAGCTGGTTGGCCATGGTGAGCTCCTTGTCGGAGACCTCGACCTCGGCGACCTCGGCCAGCTCGGGGATCTGGTCGGCGGCGTTGACCTCGTCGGCGTAGACCATGGTCGACATCAACAGCACGCCGTCGCGGGGGCGGACCGCGCAGAGGTACTGCTTGGTGCGCATGACGACGCGGGCGATGCCGACCTTGCCCGATTCCTCCATGGCGCGGCACAGCAAGGCGTACGGCTTGGTGGTGGCCTTGTCGGGCGCGAGGTAGTAGGCGGCGTCGTAGTAGACGGGGTCGATGTCGGCGAGGTCGACGAACTCCTCGATGTCGATGGTGCGACTCGCCTTGGGGTCGAGTTGGGCGAGCTCGTCGTCGCTGACGGTGACGTAGTCGCCCGACGGGAGCTCGTAGCCCTTGACGATGTCGTCGTTGTCGACCTCGTCGCCCGATTCGGCCGACACCTTCTTGTACCGGATGCGGGCGCCGCTCTTGGCGTCGATCTGGTTGAACCGCACGCTCTTGCGACTGACCGCGGTGTACAGCTTGACCGGGATGTTCACCAGCCCGAAGCTGATCGATCCGCTCCACATGGCACGAGGCATGGCTTCAGTGAATCGCGAATCGGCGAATTTCGCTACCCGTCAGGTCCGTCTCAGATCGCAGCACGCGTTCGGCTGAGCGCCAGCGAAGCCGGAGGAAGCACCGACGCAACGCGGCGAAGGAGGCACGACTGAGCTGGCTCAAGAAAGAACAGCCCGGGCGACGAGGTCGGTGCCGAAGGCGGTGAGGATGGCCAGGTACAGCAGGCCGGTGGCGGCCATGACCGCGGAGTAGTAGCGCTCCTTGAGCGCGGCCCGGGTCACGAAGACGAGGCCGATGGTGGTGAGGGCGCAGGCCACCCAGAACCAGCCGAGGATCCCGCCGTAGCCGTCGTCGATCGAGCCGCTGAACACGGAGAACATCCCGGTGGGCAGGAGCATGGCGACGACCTCGATCGGCCACAGCAGGCCGGTCCAACGGACCAGCTCGAGCAGGGGCCCGCGGGCGAGGCCGGGCTGCACCAGGTACCAGTGGCCCAGCAGCATGGCGTCGGTGACCGCGCCGAGGAAGGCGGCGCCGGCGAGGATGCGCAGCAGCGAGAGGGCGAACGGACCGCCGGACACGTCGGCGGCGGCGATCAGTCCGACGAACCCGATGGCAGGTGCGATCAGATCGAGGGCCGGTGGGAACTCGGGCACGCCGTCGACCGGTCCGTCGATGGCTCGATCGATGCCGGTCATGGCGGTGACCCGTGCCGAGCGCACCGCGATCCGCTCCCGCTCGCCGGCGACGCCGGCCCGGCGCCGGATCACGCTCACGACCAGCGCCGCCGTGGCGCCGGCGACGACGCCGATACCGGCCAGTTCCCGCACCAGGGCGTCGTCGTAGCGGAAGCCGACGAACACGCCGATGGCGGCGATGGCGCCGTAGGTGGCTCGCATGAGCCAGCCGTAGCCGATGCCGACCTGGCGGCCCCGGGTGGTGACCCAGAGGAACAGCAGGCCGCCAGTGGCCCATTGGAGGCAGAAGGTGGCGGCGTCGAGCTCCATCAGCCGGGGTCCCTCACGCGTCGACGACGACGAGGCCGTGATCGGCCTCGTTGCACGCCAGCGGTCCGTCGCCGGTGGCGACGACGATGTCCTCGAGCCGGATCCCCCACCGGCCGGGCAGGTAGACGCCGGGCTCGACGGAGAAGGCGTGTCCGGCCTGCAATGACTCGGTGTTGCCTTCGACGATGTAGGGGTCCTCGTGCTCCTCGATCCCGATGCCGTGACCGGTGCGGTGGATGAACCACTCGCCCCACCCGGCGTCGGTGAGGTGCTGCCGGGCGATGCGGTCGACGCCCTCACAGGTCGTGCCGACGACGGCCGCGGCCACGGCAGCCTGCTGGGCGGCGTGCAGCGCGGCATAGGCCTCGAGCAGGTCGGCGGGAGCGGAGCCACTGGCCACGACCCTGGTCATGTCCGAGCAGTATCCGACGCCGCCGGGTCCGTGCATGGTGCCGCCGAAGTCGCACACCACGGCGTCGCCCTCGGCGATGACGGTGTCACCCGGTTCGTGGTGGGGTGACGCCGCGTTGGCGCCGGCCGCGACGATGGCGAAGTTGACCCGGTGGTGGCCCTCGTCGACGAGCCGGCGTCCGATGTCGGCGGACACCTCGGCCTCGGTGCGACCGAGGAGGGGGATGTCGCCGCCCTGGAGCTGGCGGGCGACCCGGTCGGCGGCGGCGCCGGCGGCCTGGAGGGCGGCGATCTCGGCCGCGTCCTTCACGGCCCGCACCGGACCCACCACCTCGTTGGCCCGTGACACGCGGGCCGAGCCGAGGTGGGGCAGGAGCTCGACGAGGAACCGCGCCCACATCCGGTCGCCGATGGCCACCGACCGCACGGGACCCACCAGCGAGGCGACGACGGCAACGGGATCGGTCGTCTCGTCCCAGGCGTGGAGCCGGAACACCTCCGGACGCTCGACGACTCGCGGCGCTTCGAGGCGAGGCACGACGAGCACGGCGTCCCCATCCACCGGCAAGACCAGCATCGTGAGCCGTTCGAGGGGCATGGCCTCGTAGCCGGTGAGGTACGGCAGCTCGGGTCCGACCGAGAGGAGCGCGACCTCGACGCCGACTGATCGCATGCGGGCTCTGACCCGCTCGACCCGGTCCAGGAACATGGATCGCAGGCTAGAGCCCGGTCGCGGCGGGCCGGTCATCCCGGTGAAGGGGAGGGACGCCGCCGACCGGACCAGCCACTACCCTGCTGCCGTCATGCCCGCACTCGACGCCTACCGCCCGACGTTGCAGTCGACGCTCGACGACGCGGTCGGAGCCCACGGCGTGCCCGGTGCGGTGGTCGGGGTCCGGCGAGGCGACGAGCAACTCGTCCTGGCGTCCGGTCTGGCCAACGCGGGCACCGGCGTGGAGGCCACGCCCGACACGCTGTTCCAGATCGGGTCCATCTCGAAGATCTACACCGCCACCTTGGTGATGCAGCTGGTGCACGCCGGCCTGGTCGCCCTGGACGAACCGGTCCGCGGCGCCCTGCAGGAGTTCCGGGTGGCCGACGACTCCGCCACCCTCACCATCACGCCCCGCCATCTGCTGAGCCACACCAGCGGCATCCAGGGCGACCACTTCATCGACTGTGGGCGCAACCCGGATGCGCTGTGGCGCTACGTCTCCACCCTCGAGGAGGTCGGCCAGATCCACCCGCCCGACGACCTCTTCAGCTACTGCAACGCCGGGTTCGGGGTGCTGGGTCGCCTCGTCGAGGAGGCCACCGGCGACCACTTCACCCGGGCGCTCCAGCGGCGCCTGCTCCGTCCCCTGGCCCTCGACCACACGGTGACCCTGGCCGAGCAGGCCATCATCCACCGCGTCGCCGCCGGCCATCGTCACGTGGACGGCGGGGTCCGGGTCAATCCGTGGTCGCTGGCCCGCTTCAACGTCGCCATCGGCGGTGTGATCGCCGACGCCGCCGACCTGCTCTCGTTCGCGTCGATCCACTTGCACGGCGGCCGGTCTCTCGACGGCAAGCAGGTGGTACCCGCCCGGGCGTTGGCCGAGATGCAGGAGGGCCAGGCCGAGGTGCCGGGGACGAGCGATGAGCGAGGACTGGGCTGGGAGCTGACGCACTGGGACGACAGCGAGGTCCTGGCCCACGACGGCGACACCGTGGGGCAGCGGGCGTTCCTCCGGGTCATCCCCGACGCCGACGCCGCGGTGGCGGTGCTCACCAACTCGGCCCGCGGCGATCATGTCGCCCATGCCCTGTTCGACCGGATCGGCAGCGACCTGCTGTCGCTCCAGCCCCCGTCGCTGCCGCCGATCCTCGCCCCCGCCGACCGGCCCGATCCCAGCGCCTCGTCGGGCATCTACGAGCGGATGCACCAGCGCCTGGCGATCGCCGGTGGCGACGACGGGACGCTGCGGATGACGATCATCCCCGACGAGCTGTTCACCCTCGCCGGGATGCGCGAGCGCACGCTGACGCTCGAACCGGTGGACGACCACCGCTTCGTCACCACCGACCCCGACACCGGTGTCGCCTCCCTGGTGGTCATGATCGCCACCGACGAGGAGTGCGAGACCCCCCGGCCGGCGTACGTCCACTACGGGCGCCGGGCCCACGCCCGCATCGCCTGATCAACTCGTCGACCACGTGCTCTCAGAGCACGAGCAGCAACTGGACGTGAAGGCGACCAGGATCGCCAGGCCACACAGCAGGGCGGCAATGATGAGTCGGCGGGTGCTCACGATTCCGGAAACTAACCAGCCCCGACCGGAACCTCCATCCCGGCACCCGTACGATCGCCGGCGTGGGAGCCCGACGCGTCGCCGTGAGCCTGCTCGCGGCGGCCTTGCTGAGCGGCGCATTGGCGGCCTGTTCGGGCGACGGGTCGACCGGCGCCCCGGCGCAGGACGCGCTCGACTTCGTGGCCGCCGATGTCCGCACCGGCGAATCGGTCGACGCCTCGACCTATGCCGGACGCGACCTCGTCCTGTGGTTCTGGGCTCCGTGGTGAACCTCGTGCAACCGGGAAGCCCCTGCGGTCGCAGCGGTGCAACAACGACGGGGTGACGAGGTCACCTTCGTCGGCATGGCCGGTCTCGACGACCAGGATGCGGTCCGGGCCTTCATCGCCCGCCACGGGCTCGACGGCTTCCCCCACCTGTTCGATCCCGACGGCTCGATCTGGCAGGGATTCGGCACCATCACCCGGTCGGCCTTCATCTTCGTCAACGACGACGGCTCCATGGAGCGCACGTCGTTCGGCGTGCTCGGCGAAGCCGAACTCGAGCGCCGGATCGACGATCTCGTCGCTCGCTGAGCCCCGAGGCGGCGTGGGGGCAGACGCCTCCGGACGGTAGGTTCTCCCCGCGTGCCCGCCCTGCACCTCCGCCCATGATCGCGCTCGCCGGACCCCTCCACCTCCTCGCTCTCGTCCTCGTCGTCAGCGGCATCGGGAAGCTGATCGTCCCGCAGCCGGCCGCCGATGCCATGCGCGACGCCGCCCTCCCCATCCCCTTCCGGGGCCACCCGGCCACGGGAATCGCCCTCGGCACCGTCGAGGGGTCGATCGGCCTGTTGGCCCTGGCCGTTCCCGCCTGGTGGGCGGCAATGTCCCTCGGTGCCGTCTACGTCGCCTTCGCCCTGTTCGTCCTCCGGCTCCGAGCGCAGGACGGCACGGCCGGCTGCGGCTGCTTCGGGTCGGCGTCGACGCCGCCCGGCACCGCCCACCTGGTGCTCGACGTGGTCGCCGCAGCCACCGCGTTCGCCACCGCCGCGCTCGGCGTTCCCGACATCGTCGACGTCTTCCACGACGGACTCGGTGTGGCGATCCCCTACGTGACGCTCCTCGCCGTCGGTGCCAGCCTCGTACTGGTCGGCCCTGCTCTCTCCGCCGAACTCCAACGGATACGATCGGGCGACCTCCCGCGGGCATTCGCACCAACGCATGCAGGCAGGAGTACATGACGGTCGCCACCCATCCCCCCTCCACCACCAGCAACCCGTCGTTCGTGGTCTCGCTGACCGAGCGAGCCTCGGCCTTCCTCGATCGACGGTCCAGCCGCCGCGGGTTCCTGACCCGATCGGCCCTGGTCGGCAGCGCGCTCACCGTCGCCGGACCGACCTACGTGATGCGTCCGGGCACCGCCTATGCCGCGGTGTGCTCGTGCGTGAACCGCAGCTGCACCTGCACCGATCTGTGCTGCGACGGCTACACCGAGTTCTGCTGTGCCATCTACGGCGACAACAGCTGCCCGCCCGACACCCTGCTCGCCGGATGGTGGAAGGTCGACAACTCCGACTTCTGTGACGGCGCCGCCCGGTACTACATGGACTGCAACAAGCAGTCGCCGGCCTGCGGCTGCGGCTCGTCCGGGGTGTGCCGGGGAACCGACACCACGTGCCAGTGCCGCAGTTGCGGCAACCGCAAGGACGGCTGCACGGTCTTCCGCTACGGCAACTGCAACAACGACGTGGCCTGCGTGGGCCCGATCATGTGCCGGGTCGTGACCTGCACGAAGCCGTGGGAGATCGATCCCGGATGCACCACGGTGCCCCGCACCGACAACAACACCCGATACCACCACCGCCCATGCCTCGAGCCCCTCCCCCGCGAGCCCACCGACGAGGAGCTGGCCTGGGTCCGGGCGATCTTCATGGACTACCTCGGTCGACCGGCCACCGAGGACGACCAGCACCATCATGCCGACATGCTGGTGCGGGGCCAGAGCCGGCAGGCGATCTCGGCCGACTTCGCCCGCAGCGACGAGTACATCGCCTCGTTCCTCGACGCCCTCTACCTGTCGGTCTTCGGCCGCCACGTCGATGCCGGCGGCGCCCAGACCTGGACCAACGCCATCCGGGGCGGGATGCTGCCCTCGGAGGTGGCCGCCCGGCTGTACGCGTCCGACGAGTTCTTCCGGGCCTCGGGGAGCGTCGAGCGCTTCATCGAGCGGCTCTACGAGGAGATCCTCGGCCGGCCGGCCGACGAGTCCGGGAAGCAGAACTGGATCGCCCAGATCGACGGCGGGGTGCCCCGGAGCACGGTCACCGCCCAGTTCCACGCATCGGTCGAGTCGCGGCGGCACCGGGTCACCGGCCTCTACGACCACTTCCTCCAGCGCCGGCCGGATGCCAGCGGTCTCGAGACCTGGACCACCATCCTCGCCGACGGCGACGACCTGGGCCTGGCCAGCTTCCTGTCAGGGAGCGACGAGTACTTCAACCGGGCCATCGTCCGGTTCCCACCCTCCACCACCACGACCTCGACCACCTCCACGACCACCTCCTCGACATCGACCACGACGTCCACCACGACTCCATGACTGCGCTCGTCTGGCTCCTCACCGTCGTGGTCGCCGTCCTCGCCCTGTTCGTGATCGGCCTGCTCCGCAGCCATGCCGACATCCTCCGGGCCCTCCACGACGCCGGCATCTCGCTCGACCCCGACGGCGCAGAGCATCGCACCGGTCACGGCCCCGGACGGACCGAGACGCTGACGCCGACCGTCGAGTCGTCGTCCCCTCCGACCATCCGCACCGTCGACGGGGTCCCCGAGCCGGCCGGTGCCAGCGGCCGGCGGGCCCACGACCTGGTCGGCGTCACCCCCACCGGCGCGACCCGCACCGTGGCGGTCACGTCCACCGACGGCGCCACCCTGCTCGCCTTCCTCACCACCGGATGTGCCACCTGCGCCGGATTCTGGTCGGCGTTCGCGGAAGGCGTGCAACTGCCACCCGACACCCGTCTCGTGGTGGTCACCAAGGGTCCGGAGCTGGAGAGCCCGGCCGACGTCGCCGCCCTGTCGGCTCCGCACCTGCTCACCATCTCGTCCACCGAGGCGTGGGACCAGTACTCGGTGCCGGTGGCGCCCTACTTCGCCCTGGTCGACGGCCGCCGGGGCGTGGTCGTCGGCGAAGGCGCCGCCAACAGCTGGGACCGGGTCCACCAGCTCCTCCAGCGGGCCCTGGCCGATGCCGGCTACGAGGGAGGTCAGGTGCGACGGCGTGACCTGCTCCTCGGCAAGGCCCGCACCGAGCGCGTCGACCGCGACCTGCGCAACGCCGGCATCGTGCCGGGCGATCCCCGGCTCCACCACCCGCCCGCCGCCGAACCCGCCGACGAGCCCCTCGACGATTCCGACGCCGGGCCCGACGCCGGGAGCCCCGGCCCGTCGTGAACCCACCCGTGCTCGTGATCGGGCTGGTGTCCGCGGTGATCGGCGCCGTCCGCTCCACCTGGTCACCGTGAGGGGAGTCGATGCTCTCGAGCATCCACCCGCTCGGTGAGCGGGGCAAGGGAAACCGATTCGGCCTCACCGCCACCGCGTTCGTCGTCGGCGCCACCCTCGGTGGCGCCACCACGGGCGCCGCCGCGGCCGTCATCGGCCTGGGGGTCGGGGCGGTCGTGCCCCACCCGGTCGCGGTGATGGTGCTCGGATCCGTCGCCCTGGCCGCGGCCGCCTGCGAGCGCACCGGGAGGGCGCTGCCCTCGATTCCCCGGCAGGTCGACGAGAACTGGCTCAACGAGTACCGGGGCTGGGTCTACGGCGCCGGCTTCGGCTTCCAGCTCGGTGCCGGTGTGCTCACGTTCATCACGTCGGCGGCCGTCTACGTGATGGTGTTCGCCGCCGTGCTGGTGGCGAGCCCCGCGGCCGCCGTCGGCATCGGCGTCGTGTTCGGCCTCACTCGCGGGCTGACCCTGCTGCCGGCCCGCACCATCACCAGCCCGCAGTCGCTCGTGTCGTTCCACCGTCGCCTCGACCGGTCGGCGGCGACGGTCCGGCTGGCATCCGCATCCGTCCTGCTCGTCTCGGCCGTCATCGCCGGGGCCGCCTTCGTCCAGGAGCTGTCATGAACGTCACCGCGCCCGGGATCCAGCTGAACCTCCCCCCGGGGTGGGAAGCCGAGGTCGACCACGGCGCCGGCACCACCGAGCCCGGCATGGAGCCGGTCACCACGCCCCGCGTCCACATCGCCAACTTCCCCCTGCCTCCGGTGCGCGGCGACTTCGGCAGCGGTGCGGTCGAGCAGATGATCGACGGCGACGTCCTGATCTGCCTGCTCGAGGAGTCGTCCGCCGCGGTGGGCTCGCGCCTGCACGACCACGTCGGGATCCCGACGATCGGGGCCGGCGACTTCTCCCCCAACGCCATGCAGCGACCGCTCAGTGGCCAGTCGGGCACCCAGATGTTCTTCAGCACCCGGGGTCGGGCCTTCGTGCTCTACGTCGTGCTGGGCAGCCATGCCTCGCGGCAATCGCGTGTCGACGCCATCAACCAGGTGCTCGCCGGCATCACCATCGACCCGGCCTGACCGTCAGCGGGCGATCTCCACGGAAACTGGACGCGCCTCCGTACCGGAGCTGGCCCCGAATCCGGCCGCCTGGCCGGCGTGATAGCTCGATCGCGTCAGCGGGGACGCTTCCACGTGCCCGATCCCCATCGCCTCACCGGCGCGCGCCCATGCCTCGAACGTCGCCGGTTCGACCCAGCGGGCGACCGGTAGATGGTGGGTGGTGGGACGCAGGTACTGGCCGATGGTGACGATGTCGACGCCGACGGCCCGCAGGTCGGCCAGCGTCTGGACGACCTCGTCGTCGGTCTCGCCCATGCCCACGATGATCGACGACTTGGTGGTGAGCCCCGCGGCCTTGGCCCGGGCCAGGACGGCGAGGCTGCGGGCGTAGCCGGCGCTGGGCCGGACCGCCCGCTGGAGCCGGGCCACGGACTCGATGTTGTGGTTCAACACGTCGGGCCGGGACTCGAAGACGGTGTCGAGCGCGTCCGCGTCGCCCTTGCAGTCGGAGATCAGCGTCTCGATGCCGACGTGCGGGGTGCGGGCCCGGATCGCCCGCACGGTGGCGGCCACGTGGCCGGCTGCACCGTCGGCGAGATCGTCGCGCGCCACCATGGTGACGACCGCGAAGCTCAGCCCCATCTGCTCGACCGCCTCGGCCACGCGGGCCGGCTCGTCGGGATCGAGCGGTTCGGGCTTGCGGGTGTCGACGAGGCAGAAGCCGCACTTCCGGGTGCAGCGCTCACCCGCGACCATGAAGGTGGCGGTGCCGTCGGACCAGCACTCGAAGATGTTGGGACACCCGGCCTCCTCGCACACGGTGACGAGGTCGAGGTCGCGCATGGTCCGCTTCAGCCGCACGTAGTCGTCGGTGATCTCGAACCGCGCCTTGACGTAGTCGGGCTTGCGCTCGGCGATGGCGAGACCATCGGTGACGCCCGCCTCGGCGAGGCGGCCGCGGAGTCGGACCGGCTCCCCCGGCCCCTCGCCCCGGCTGAACGGCGTCAGATCGGCGGGCGTGTCGCGCCACACCACGTCGGCCCGCTCGTGACCACCGGCTCCCCAGCGCGCCGCGGCCAGCCGGGCCACCACATCGACCACCTCGTGCATGGAGGCGCCGATGCCCTCGTGGGCGAGCGAGGTCACCGCCTTGTCGGCGATGCCGCACGGGACGATGTGGTCGAAGAACTCCATGTCGGGGTCGACGTTGAGCGCGAAGCCGTGCATCGACCGGCCACGCGACAACCGCACGCCGATGGCGCAGATCTTGCGCGGGTCGCCGGACTCCGGCGCGACCCACACCCCGGGGTAGTCGTGGAGGCGGCCGACGTCGGGCAGGCCCAGCTCGGTGAGGGTGTCGATGACCAGGTCCTCGACGCTGCGGACGTAGGCGACGGTGTCGGCCATGCCCCCGCCCCGCTTCCCGGGAACGGAGAGGATCGGGTAGCCGACCAGCTGGCCGGGCCCGTGGTAGGTGACGTCGCCGCCCCGGTCGGCCCGCACCAGCTCGGCGCCGACCGACGCCGGCGGCACCAGGACGTGCTCCAGATCGGCCCGCACCCCGAGGGTGTAGACGTGGGGGTGCTCGAGCAGCAGCAGGTGGTCGTCGGGGCTGCGTCCGAAGAGCGCCTTCTGCAGCTCGTGGGCCTCGCCGTAGGGCACTCGGCCGAGCCAACGGATGCGCAACGTCACAGGGGCGAGGCTACCGAGGCCCGGTGGGGCTCCACGACGGGGCGGTCCGATCGGCCCGCGGAGATCCTGTGCCAGGATCCCTCACCGTGCGCACGTCGGTCCGGGTCCCCGCTCGCGTACACCTGGCGGGGAACCCGTCCGACGGCTACGGCGGCGCCGTCCTCTCCGCGCCGGTGCCGGAGCTCACCGCCGAGGTCGAGCTCGACGTCGCCGACCGCTTCTCGGTCCACGGCCACCCCGACGGTCATGGCCTCGTCACCGCTGCCGTCTCCGTCCTCGACGACCTCCTGCCCCGCGACATCGAGCGACGGCCGGCCCGGATCTCGTGGTCGACGACGATCCCGCGATCGGTGGGTCTCGGCGGGTCGTCGGCCATCGTGATCGCCACGATGCGGGCACTGCTGGCGTGGTGGGACACATCGATCGACCGCTCGACGCTGGCCCGGGCGGCCCTCGCGGCCGAGGTGGACGTGCTCGGCCTGGCCGGCGGCATCGCCGACCGGACCGTCCAGACCTGGGAGGCGATCGTGCGCACCGACAGCCGCGTCGAACCGCCGGTTGTCGACTCGGTCGAGCTGGCCCAGCCGATCCAGCTGACGATGGTCTGGAACGAGCGGGCCGCCGCTCCCTCCAGCGACTACCACGAGGGCCTGCGGGCCCGTTTCGTCGCCGGCGACGAGACGGTGCGCCACGCCATGGCGGAACTGGCCGGCCTGGCCGACCGGGCCACCGTCGCACTGGAGCGGGGGGACGTCGGCGCCTTCGCCCACGCGCTCGATGCCTCGTTGGACGTCCGACTGGGCCTCGGCCCGGTTCCGGCCGCCGCCGTCGAACCGGTCGGCCGACTCCGCGCTGACGGCCATCAGGTGAACTTCGCCGGTTCTGGCGGGTCGCTGATCATCGCCGGCGACGTCGCGCCACCGGACGGCTGGAGCGCGCTGCCCGTAACCCTCAGCCCAGCTCCTGCTCCCAGTCCATCGACTCGATCAGGTCCTTGATCCTCTTCAAGAACGCGGCGGCGTAGGCGCCGTCGAAGGATCGATGGTCCCAGGTGAGGGTGATGTTGCCCACCGAGTGGATGGCGATGGCCTCGCCACCATCGGCGGTGGGGATCACGACCGGACGACGCTTGACCCCGTCGGTGGACAGGATCGCCACCTGTGGCTGGTTGATGATCGGCATCGTCATCGTGGTGCCGAACGGGCCGGGGTTGGTGATGGTGAAGGTCCCGCCCTGGAGCTCGTCGGGACTGAGCTTCTTCGAGCGGGTCCGCGCCGCCAGGTCGCTGATGGTGCGAGCGACGGCGCGCAGCCGCATGTCGTCGGCACCGACGATCACCGGGACCAGGAGGCCCTTGAAGTCGAGGTCGACCGCGATGCCGAGGTTCACGTAGTTGTGGACGATGAGCTCGGTCTCACCGAAGCTGGCGTTGACCTGGGGGTACTCGTGGATGGCGTCGACCACGGCCCGGGCGATGAACGGCAGGTAGGTGAGGCTGAACCCCTCAGCCTCCTTGAACGCCGCCTTGTGCGCGGTGCGGACCTGCTCGACCGACTCGAAGTCGACCTCGATCGAGGCGTACACGTGGGCCGAGGTGTCGACCGACTGGCGCATGTGGGCCGCGGTGGCCTGGCGGATGCGCGAGTGCGGAATGGCGGTGTCGCGCTCGCCGGCCCGGGGCGTCGGGGCCGGCTGGGCCGCCGTTTTGGGCGCGGGTGCCGGCTGGGCCTTCGACTGCGCCGGCTGGGCCTTCGATTGCGCCGGCTGGGCTCCGGCCTTGGCGGTGCCGGCATCGATGGCGTCGAGCACGTCGTCACGGGTGATGCGACCGCCGGGCCCGGTGCCCGCGATGGCACCGACGTCGAGGCCGTTCTCGTGCACCAGCTTGCGGACGACCGGCGAGAGCAGCCGGGCGCCGTCGCTCCCGTTCGACGAGCCGGTTGCGGCCGGCTGCGGCTGGGGCTTGGGCTCGGGTTCCGCCTTCTGTTCCGGCGCCTCGGCGACCGGCTGCGCCTTCGGTTCTGGCTCGGGCTCCTCGGCCTTCGCCGGCTCCTGCTCGGCGGCTTCCTGGCCGTCCGACCGGGGCGCCGGCGCGGCGCCGGCGTCTCCGACCACGGCCAGCTTGGTGCCGACGTCGACGGTGTCGCCCTCCTCGACCAGGATCTCGGTCACGGTCCCGCTCACCGGCGACGGCACCTCGGAATCCACCTTGTCGGTCGACACCTCGAACAGCGGCTCGTCCTCCTCCACGGAGTCGCCCACCTGCTTGAACCATCGGGTGATCGTCCCCTCGGTGACGGTCTCACCGAGCTGTGGCATCTCGACATCGGCCATGCGGCGGACTCTACCGGCGCTCCGCCGCACACAGCGCGGGCACGATCGGGCGAACCTCGTCCCTACAGGACCGCATGTGAACCTCCAGGGACAAAGTTCAAGAGGTGGCCAAAAGGCCAGCGATCTCCGCCACCATCACCGCGGGATCGGCCACGTAGTCCGCCCACACGTAGCGCAGCACTCGGTACCCCAGCCCTTGGAGCGTGCGATCACGTTCGCGATCACGTCGAGCAGTTCGACAGCGGGTGAAGTGGTCCCGGCCATCGAGCTCGACATCGAGCAGGTGATCCGGCCACGCGAGGTCGAGCTCGATCGGGCGCCGTCCCGGAATCCGGACCAGATGGTGCAGGACGGGCCGGGTGATGCCGGCTCGCTCCAGATCCCGAACCGCCAGGCGTTCGAAGTCGGAATCGGGGACGACCTCGGTGAGGGTCGACAGGGCCGCCCGGAACGTGGTGATCCCGGGTCCACATGTGAACCTCCAGGGACAAGGTTCCGGGATGGGCTGCGGTCAGCCGTGGAGGGAGCGGCCGGTCATGGCGAGGACCGACTCGCCGAAGAGCTCGGACAGCGTGGGATGGGGCTGGATGAAGTGGGCGACCTCGTCGACGGTGGCCTCCCAGTTCACGGCCAGGTAGCCCTGTCCGAGTTGCTCGGTGGCCCACGGGCCGCACAGGTGCACGCCGAGGATGCGGCCGGCCTTCCCGTTTGCGTCCTTCTCGGCGATGATCTTCACCAGACCCTCGGTGTCACCGACGATCATGGCCCGGCCGTTCCCGGTCCAGCGGTGCTTCGAGGTCACCACGTCGTAGCCGGCTTCCTTCGCCGCGGACTCGGACAGCCCGGCGAAGGCCACCTCGGGGTGGCAGTAGATCGCCCACGGCACGTTGGCGTAGTCGACCGGGATCGGATCCTCGCCCAGGATGTCCTTGACGACGAGGATCCCCTCGGCGAAGGCAACGTGGGCCAGTGCCGGGGTGGCGATGCAGTCGCCGACCGACCACACGCCCGCCTCGCCGGTGCGACACCAGTCGTCGACCACGACGAATCCACGGTCGGACAGCTTCACCCCGGTGCCGTCGAGTCCGAGATCGTCGGTGTTCGGGCGACGCCCCACCGACACCACGACCACGTCGACCTCGAGGGTCTCGCCCTCGCCGTAGTTGATGGTGGTGCCGCCCTTCTTTCCGGGCTCGTGACCCGACACCTGGACGCCGGCCAACACGTCGATCTTGCGCTTCTTGAACGACTGCTGCACGGCGCGGGTGACGTCGTCGTCGCAGCCGGGGAGGATCTTGGGCAGCGCTTCGAGGATGGTCACCTCGGTGCCCATGTCGGCCATGGTGGAGGCGAACTCGCACCCGATGGCGCCGCCGCCGATGACCGCTGCTCTCTCCGGGAGCTCGGGCATGGAGAGGAACTCGTCGGAGGTGAGCACGATCTCCCCGTCGACATCGAAGCCTGGGATCGTGCGGGGCAGGGAACCCGGCGCGATGACGACCGAGTCGCCGGAGATGGTGACCGAGCCGGACTCACCACCCTCGATGGACACCTTGTGACCGGCGTGGAGGCGACCGTGGCCGTCGAACACGGTGACCTTGCGGCCCTTGAGCAGCTGACCGAGACCACCGACCAGCGTGTCGACGACCTTCTGCTTGCGCTCGAGCGTGGTCGACCAGTCGATACCGACGTCGCCGACCGTGAAGCCGAACTCGGCCGCACCCATGAGGGTGCGGTACACGTGAGCGGTCTCGAGCAGCTCCTTGGCCGGGATGCACCCCACGTTGAGGCAGGTTCCGCCGATCTTGTTCTTCTCGATGAGGGCGATGTTCAGGCCGGCCGACGCGCCGTACAGCGCGGTGGCGTAGCCGCCCGGCCCACCGCCGATGACCACCACGTCGAAGTGCTGGTCCTGGCGATCGATGTCGCCCCCCGCTGCCGCGGCCGCCGGCGCGGCAGCGTCGCCTTCGGGCTGATCCTCCTGCTGGGTGGCCGGCTGATCGGCGTCGTTCGATCGGTCGGCTTCCTCGGCCGGGGGCGACTCGGGGGCGCCGCGGGCGCGGCGCCGGCGTCGCCGACGACGGCCAGCTTGGTGCCGACGTCGACGGTGTCGCCCTCCTCGACCAGGATCTCGGTCAGCGTCCCGCTCACCGGCGACGGCACCTCGGAATCCACCTTGTCGGTCGACACCTCGAACAGCGGCTCGTCCTCCTCGACGGAGTCCCCAACCTGCTTGAACCATTTGGTGATCGTTCCCTCGGTGACGGTCTCTCCGAGCTGTGGCATCTCGATGTCGGCCATGCGGCGGACTCTACCGGCGCCGCCCGAACGCTCCGCCGGACGAGATTCCGGTCAGGATTTGCGCTTGCGGTGACGCCGGGCACCACCGATCAGCTCGACCACGACCAAGGTCACTGCGGCCGTCACCAGCAGGATCAGCCACAGCGGCTGGCTGGTCTCGAACATCAGCCACTCGACCTTGGTCTGCCGGGTGTTCTGGCCCACGAACAGGGCCAGCGCCAACGCGAGGACCGCTCCCACCACCAGCCTCGGGCTCAGGGTGAGTCCGGCCGGCTCCGGCTTCTCCTCGAGATCGTCGTGTCGCGCCACGGCGGATCAGCCGCGGGCCCGGAGGGCGTCGCGGATCTCGGTGAGCAGGACCACTTCGTCGGAGGGGACCGGTGCCTCCTCGGGCGAGGTCGTGGACCGCATCGACTGCAACTTGTTGAAGGCCTGCACCACGAGGAAGAGCGCGGTGCCGATGATGCAGAAGTTGAGCACCTCCTGGAGGAACCCGCCGATGCTCAAGACGGTGGCATCGGGCCCACTCCCCCGCAGCGTGATGTTGAGCACGCCGGTGATGTCGGGCTTGCCGAAGATGGCGGCGATGATCGGGTTGATGATGTAGGCGACGAACGCGTCCACCACCGCCTTGAACGCGACGCCGATCACGACCGCCACCGCCAGATCGACGACATTGCCGCGCAACAAGAACTTCTTCAGATCAGCCAGCATCTCTCCATGACCTCCCGGAGTTTGATCCACCTCTGACGCCGGTACCGTACGCACCCACGTACGATCCAGGAGGCCAAAACCGGATGAAGGTCGCCATCACCGGCTCGAGCGGGCTCATCGGCAGCGCCCTCGCAGGCGCCCTGCACGGCGCGGGACACACCGCGGTCCCCGTCGTGCGATCGACGCCCGGGCCGGGTCAGATCGGCTGGCATCCGGCCGAGGGTGCCATCGACGCGTCCGGCTTCGAGGGGGTCGACGCGGTCGTCAACCTCGCGGGGGCGGGGATCGGCGACCAGCGATGGACCGACGAGCGCAAGCGAATCGTGCTCGAGTCCCGCACCACCTCCACCGCCCTGCTCGCCACCACGCTGGCGAGTCTCGACAACGGGCCCCGGGTGCTGATGTCCGGCTCGGCGATCGGGTACTACGGCGATCGGGGCGACGAGGTCCTCACCGAGCAGAGCGGGCCCGGGGACGACTTCCTCAGCGAGGTGTGTGTCGCCTGGGAAGCGGCCGCGCAGCCAGCCGTCGACGCCGGCATCCGCACCGCCTTCCTCCGCACCGGCATCGTGCAGTCGCCCGACGGCGGCGCCCTGGCCAAGACGCTCCTCCCCTTCAAGGTCGGCATCGGTGGCCGCCTCGGTCCGGGTACCCAGTGGTGGAGCTGGATCTCCATCGACGACGAGATCCGCGCCATCCTGCACCTGCTCACGTCGCAGCTCTCGGGGCCGGTGAACCTCACCGGACCCAACCCGGTCCGCAACCACGACTACACCAAGGCGCTGGGCCACCAGCTGCACCGACCCACCATCTTCCCCATCCCCCGGTTCGGGCCGAAGCTGCTCATCGGTGGAGAGCTGGCCGAGACGCTGCTCTACCAGTCCCAGCGGGTCCTGCCCGCAGCTCTCGAGGCCGACGGGTTCACGTTCCGCCACACCACCATCGAGGACTGCCTGGCCGCGGTGCTCGGCGACGAAGAGGTCGCCTGACCCCCGGGTCGAAACCCCTACCCTGTGCGGCCAGATGATCGTGACCACTGGCGCCGTGCTGGCCGCCACGAGCAGTGATCTCAGCATCGGGCTGGCTGCGGTCGTCGTGCTCGGGGTCGGCCTCCAGTGGGTGGCCAGCCGCGTGCGCCTCCCCGCCATCGTGCTGCTGCTCGTCGGAGGGGTGCTCGCCGGACCGGTCTTCGAGATCGTCAAGCCCGACGAGCTGCTCGGCGACCTGCTGTTCCCGGCGGTGTCCCTGGCGGTGGGGATCCTGCTGTTCGAGGGCGGGTTGGGGCTCCGGTTCAGCGAGTTGGAACGGCACGGCCGCGGGCCGATCCTGCGCCTGATCACCATCGGGGCGCTGGTCACCTGGATCGTCGGAGGCGTGGCGGCGTTCGTGCTCGTGGGCCTGAGCCGCAACGAGGCCGTGCTGCTGGGCGCCATCCTCGTGGTGTCCGGACCCACGGTGGTCCTTCCCCTCGTCCGCTTCGCCCGGGTCCGCGAGCCGGTCAACGGGATCCTGCGATGGGAGGGCATCTTCATCGATCCGGTCGGAGCCACCCTGGCCATCGTGGTGCTCGATGCCGTGATCGGAAACGAGGGCACCGGCTGGAGTGCTCAACGCGTCCTCACGACGGCCGGCGCCGGGACCGCCGCCGGCCTGGTCGGAGCCGGCGTGCTCGTGCTGCTGTTCAGCCGCCATCTCGTCGCCGACAACCTCCACAACCCGTTCACGCTCGCCATGGTGGTGGCCGCGTTCGCCGGCGCCGATCTGGTCCAGCCCGAGGCCGGCCTGTTCGCCACCACGGTGATGGGGGTCGCGCTCGCCAACCAGCACTGGGCTCCCATCGCCCACATCCGCGAGTTCGAGGAGAACCTCGGGTCGCTGATCCTGGCCGGGCTGTTCATCATCCTCGGGGCGCGCATCGACCTCGACCAGCTCGGTGACCACCTCCCCGAGGCCCTCGCCCTGTCCGTGGTGCTGATCGTCGTGGCCCGGCCCCTCGCCGTCTACCTCAGCACCGTGGGATCCGGCCTCACCTTCGTCGAGCGCGCCTACCTGACCTGCATGGCGCCCCGGGGCATCGTCGCCGCCGCCGTGTCGGCCATCTTCGCGCTCGAGCTCGCCGAGGCCGGTCGCCCGGTGCCGGCGCTCGTCCCGGTGACGTTCATCGTCATCGTGGTCACCGTCTTGTACTCCGCGGTGGCCTCCCAGGTCGGGGCCCGGCGGTTCCGGGTCGCTCGACCGGCACCACGGGGCGTGGCCTTCATCGGGGGCCCGGACTGGGCAGTGGAGCTGGCCGGGTGGCTGGCCGACCACGAGGTCCCGTCGCTCATCGTCACCACCGATCCCCTCGAGGCCACCCGAGCCTCGTCCCGGGGCGTGCTCACCTA
The DNA here is from genome assembly GCA_963731885.1 of uncultured Acidimicrobiaceae bacterium. Lineage (GTDB taxonomy): Bacteria > Actinomycetota > Acidimicrobiia > Acidimicrobiales > Salinilacustritrichaceae > Salinilacustrithrix. The sequence goes on from CAVSXR010000017.1 coordinate 174,885, forward strand.
CACCGGCAAGCTCGACTCCGAGGACCTCGTGCTCGCGCTCGAGAGCGTGGGGATCGCCGTGGTCATCGCCGCGTCGCGGTTCCAGGAGCTCAACACCCTGGGCATCAACCGTGCCGCCGAGACCGTCGGCCGGGCCAACGTGTACTTCCTGCCGCGATTCGACGCTGACGACGAGACCGCGGAGTCGACCCGCACGGCGGTGATCGCCCGGCGCCCCTTCGGTCGCGACTGCACCCAGGCGACCATCGAGGCCCAGATGGCACGCGGCGGCGTCCTGGTGGCGGTGACAGCCGAGAACTACGACCCCGAACAGCTCGGGTCGGCCACCCCGCTCCTCACCGTGACCGCCGACGGGCCGGTCGTCATCACCGCGACGCCGGACAAGGCGCCCGCCGAGGGAAACCGGCGCATCTACCTCACCTCCGCTCCCGTCGATCAGGGAAACGGCGGGAGCGCGGCGCCGTAGACCCAGGTGGCGAAGAGGTCGGAGAGGTCCTGACCGGAGATCTCCTCGGCCAGGGCCTCCAGGTCGGCCGTGGAGGCCGTGCCTCCGCCATGGCGGGCGACCCAGGCCCGCAGGACCTGGCGGAACGCGGTGTCGCCGATCTCCTGCGACAGCGCGTACAGGGCGAGACCGCCGCGCACGTACACCGTGGGTTGGAAGAGCTCGTCCGAGCCCGGATTCCCGGGCGGGACCCCGAAGTCGGCGCCGGCGTAGGCCGCCTCGGCCGACGCCGCGATGGTCGGGCCGCCGGACTCCTGGCGCCAGATCCACTCCGCGTAGGTGGCGAACCCCTCGCTGAGCCAGACGTCCTGCCACGTGGCGACGCTGACTGCGTCACCGAACCACTGGTGGGCGAGCTCGTGGGCCACCACCACGTCGGCGTCACCCCGGTTGGTGACCATGTCCGACCCGAACAGCGAGAGGGTCTGGTTCTCCAGCGCGAAGCCGAGGTTCTCGTCCACGACCACCTGCCCGTAGACGTCGAACGGGTACGGCCCGAACCACTGCTCGAACGTCGCCACCATCTCGCCGGTCCGGGCGAAGTCTCCCCGGACCGCGTCGGCCAGGTCGGAGGCGTACGCGTTGCGGATGGCCAGACCGGTGGGACCCACCGACTGGTCGAAGGTGAGGTTCCCGATGACCACCGATGCCAGGTAGGTGGCCATGGGATCGGTCATCTCGTAGACCCAGGTCGAGCGGCCACCGACCGTCTGCTCGGATCGCTCGACTCCATTGGCGATCACCGACAGGTCGGAGGGCACGGTGATCTCGAACCGGAACGTGGCCTTGTCGGTGGGGTGGTCGTTGGCCGGGAACCAGGTGGCGGCACCGGCCGGCTCCGACGCGACGAACGCGTCGCGACCGTCGGTGGTCCAACCCAGCTCGAACAGGTCGGTGCCGACCACGACGGGTTTCGGTGATCCGGAGTAGTGGACGACCACCACCGCGTCCTCGTCGGCGTCCAGCGGGTGGGCCGGGGTGACGGTGAGCTCCCGGCCGGCACGGTCGAACGCGGCATCGGTGCCGTCGACGGTGATCCCGCTGACCTGCAAGCCGACGAGGTCGAGGTTGAACGACGACAGGGCCTCAGTGGTGGTGAGATCGATCTCGGCGACGGCGTCGATGGTGCCGGCGTCGGCCGACCAGTCGATGTCCAGGTCGTAGTGGGTGACGTCGTAGCCGCCGTTGCCGAGGTCCGGGAAGTAGGGATCACCGACTCCGGCCGCGCCGGCCACCGGCTCGGGACCGTCCGGTTCGGGGGCGGTGGTGCTCGTCGTGGTGACCCCGGTGGTGGTCGAGACGGGTCCGAACGACACGTCGGTGCTGGCCGAGCACCCCGTCACCGCGACGCCCACCACGCCCACCACGGAGAGCAGGACCCGGCCGGCCAGCAGTCGCGCCCGCGTCCTCGATCCGGCCCGGCTCACAGCCGGAATCCTCCCACGGGCGGGGCCAGCTAGGGTCGGCAGGGTGTTCAGGCGCCTCCTCCGACTCGTCGTCCTCGCCGGGATCGCCGCCGGGGTCGGCGCGCTGATCCGGGCGCTCACCCGCACCGGCGACCCCCTTCCGGCACCTGCCACCGCGCCGTCCGCTCCCTGGCCACCGCTGCGCAACGACACGCCCGTCGAATCACCGGCGCCCGCGGTCACCCCCGAGCCCGGCGGCGTGCCCGTGGCCGACGAACCCGCACCGGCCGACGCCGCCGCGTGGGTCGAGCCCGGGGCCGATGGCTCCTGCCCGCCCGGTCATCCGATCAAGGCCAAGATGAGCTCGAAGATCTTCCACTCGCCCGGGCAGCTCAACTACGACCGGACCACGCCCGACCGCTGCTACGTCGACGCCGAGGCAGCCGAGGCCGACGGGCTGCGAGCCGCCAAGCGCTGATGGCCCAGCCGGTGGCCTTCGCCTCGGTCGGCGAGGTCCGGCTCTGTCACGCCCTGGCCGGACCGGAGGATGCACCCCGCGTCGTCTACGTGAGCGGCTCCGGATCCGACCTGCGGCAATCGCCCAACGCCCTCGACACCTCGCTGTCGGAGCACTTCCGCCTGTTGGCCTACGACCACCGCGGCCTGGGGCGCTCCACCCAGGCTCCGAACGCCCCGACCATGGCCGACTTCGGTGGCGACCTCCTCGGGCTGCTCGACCACCTCGGCTGGGACCGTTGTCACGCCATCGGCGTGAGCTTCGGCGGCATGGTCCTGCAGGAAGCGGCCACCACCGCACCGGAGCGCTTCGACCGGGTGGTGCTGGCGTGCACGTCACCGGGCGGCGACGGTGGCGCCTCGTACCCGTTGCACGAGTTGGTCGGGCTCGACCCGGAGGCCCGTCGCGCCCGTTGGGTCGACGCCCTCGACACTCGAAATGCCGATCCCGCCCGCCACGCGGCCGTGCTGTCGGTCATCGAAGCCATGGACGCGAGACGTGAGTCGGCCGAACAGACGCCGGGCGAGATCGCCCAACTGCTGGCCCGCCGGGACCACGACTGCTGGGACCGCCTTCCCCGGATGACGATGCCGGTGCTCATCGCCGCCGGGCGCTACGACGGCATCGCCCCGCCACAGAACCAGGAGGCCATGGCGTCACGGCTCCCGGACGCCCGGCTCGACTGGTTCGAGGGCGGACATGCCTTCTTCGTGGAGGACCGGCGGAGCTACCCGGCGATGATCGACTTCCTCCTCGACTCGTGAGTCGACAGATGGGCTAGCCGATCACGGCGAGACGATGTGAGGCCCTGCCGAACATCGTCAGGTTGAGCTGTGCGGCGGAGCCGTTCAGGTCAACACGTGGACAGACTCGATGCCCGCCGTGGCCCGCAGCGAGTCGGCCACCTCCCGCGGCACCGCCGGTGACGTGGCCAGGACCATCAGCGACGCGTCGCCGCTGGTGGTCGAGCGACCGAGGTGCATGTCGTCGATGTTGATCCCGGCGTCGGCCAGGGTCTGGGCCACCACCGCGATCATGCCGGGCCGGTCGTCGTTGCGAACCACCAGCATGTGATCGGCCGGCGGCACGTCGACCGTGTGATCGTCGATCTTGACGATGGCCGGCTCGCCCCGGGCCCCGACGATCGAGCCGCCGATGGCGTGGTGGCCACCGCTGATGGTGATCAGGTTGACGTAGTCGTGCGAGGTCGACGACGACGTGTCCCGGACCTCGACGCCACGCTCCTTGGCCAGCATCGGGGCGTTGACGAAGCTCACCGGCTCCTCGCTCACCCGCCCGAACGCGCCCTTGAGCACCGACAGGGTGAGGATGCGGGTGTCGTAGTCGGCGATCTCACCGGCGTAGGTGATGTCGATCACGTCGGGGAGGCCCTCGTTCATCGACACGAACAGCGCGCCCATCCGCTCGGCCAGCGGGAGGAACGGCTTGATCGTCTCCGACGCCTCGGCGGCGGACACGTTCACGGCGTACGGCACGAAGTCGCCGGCCAGCGCGAGACCGACCATCTCGGCGATGGTCTGGCCTGCCTTGTCCTGGGCCTCGTGGGTGGACGCTCCCAGGTGGGGCGTGACGACCACCTCGGCCAGTTCGAACAGCGGCGATTCGGTGGTGGGCTCGGTCTCGAACACGTCGATCGCCGCCCCGCCCACCTGGCCGGCGCGAATGGCGTCGGCCAGCGCGACCTCGTCGATGACCCCGCCCCGGGCGACGTTCACGATGCGGATGCCGGGCTTGGCCTTGGCGAAGAACTCCTTGCCGAGCAGACCGATGGTCTCGGGCGTCTTCACCAGGTGGAGGGTCACGAAGTCGGACTGGGCCGCCAGGGTGTCGAGGTCGACCAGCTCGACCCCGGCCCGGCGGGCCCGGTCCTCGGTCACGAACGGGTCGTAGGCCAGCAGCTTCATCCCGAAGGCGTTGGCCCGCTGGGCGACGAGGGTGCCGATCCGACCGAAGCCGATGATGCCCAGCGTCTTGTCGGCGAGCTCGACGCCGGTCCACTTGCTGCGTTCCCAGCGCCCCTGCTTGAGGGCACTGTTGGCCGCCGGGATGTTGCGGGCCTGGGCGAGCAGCATCGCCATGGTGTGCTCGGCGGTCGACAGCGTGTTCGATTGCGGCGCGTTGACGACCATGACGCCGCGCTCGGTGGCCGCTTCGGTGTCGACGTTGTCGAGGCCGATGCCGGCCCGGCCCACCACCACCAGATCGGTGCCGGCGGCGAGCACCTCCCGGGTCACGGTCGTGGCCGAGCGGATGATGAGCGCCTGGGCCCCCGGCACCGTGGCCAGCAGCTCGTCGGCCGAGAGCCCGAGCTGGATGTCGACGTCGTGGCCGGCGTCGCGGAGCTTCTGCAGGCCGTTGTCGGCGATCTCTTCGGTGACGAGGATGCGTGCCATCACCCCGAGTCTCGCGGGTGCCCCCGGTCGGCGGGAAAAGCTTCAGCTGGCGACGAGCTCGCGGATCACATCGGGCAGCTGGGCGATGTCGCGCTTGTTGACGAAGCCCTGGATCCCGACCTGCTCGCCCTCGCTGCGCAGCTGGCCGTCGAGGAACGCCGAGCACAGCACGATCCGTTGGTCGGGCCGGTTGGCTCGCAGGGCGACGGCGGTCTCGAGTCCACTCATGCCCGGCATGCGTTGATCGACCACCACGACATCGGGCCGCACTGCGGTGGCGAGGGTGAGGGCCTCCTGGCCGTCGGCCGCCTCGCCGCACACGAACAGCCCCTCGTTCGCCTCGTCGAGGGTCAGCCGCATCAACATGCGGATGTCGGGTTCATCGTCAACGATCAGGGTGGCGATCGAGGCCGGGAGATCCGGGGCGCTCGGATCCGGCGCGATCGTTTCCATGGCCGGTGCAGCGTATCGGTCGATCACCTCGTCGATGGCACCGCCGGAACGGTGTAGGTGAACGTCGTGCCGGCACCCACCGTGCTCTGGACGGAGATCTCTCCTCCGTGGGCCTCGACCAGCGATCGACAGATGTACAGACCGAGACCGGTGCCCATCGCCTTCTTCGCCGCGCTGGCCGCGCCGGCGGGGTCGACCCGGGAGAACTTGCCGAACAGCTTCGGTAGCTCCGCCGCCGGGATGCCGTCCCCGCGGTCGCGCACCGCGACCTCGATCATCGTCCCGTCACCCCGGTGAACGGTGCGGACCCCGACGGTGACCGGTGACTCCTCCGGCGCGTACTTGACCGCGTTCGACAGCAGGTTCATGAGGATCTGCCACTGGCGGGACTCGTCGCCCCTCGCCCGCGGCACCCCGTCGGCCACCTCGACCTCGAAACGCCGCTGCGGCTCACTGGCCTCGAACTCCGAAACGGTGCGGCGAACCAACGCGACGAGGTCGAACGGCTCGAATTCGATCTGCAGCTCGCCGGACTCGATCCGGGTGAACTGCAGGAGGTTCTCGACGAACTCCGACAACCGTCGCGTGTTCACGACGATGCGCTGGAGGAGCGACTGCTGCTGCTCGGGCTCGAGGCGGTCGGCGTTGTCGTGAAGAGTCGAGGCGAAGCCGACGATGATGGCGAGCGGGGTCCGCAGGTCGTGGGCCGTGATCGCCATCAGCTCGGTCTTGAACTGATCGAGCTGGCGCAAGCGGTCGATGATCTCCTGCTCGCGTGCGTAGGCCTCACCCAGCTCGCTGAGGCGACGATCGAGCTCCTGGTTGGCGTCGGTCAGGGCCGCGGTCCGATCAGCCACGTGCTGCTCCAGCGAACGGGTCAAGGCCTCGATGTCGGCGAAGCCCTCGGCGTTCTCCAGTGCCGCCCCGGCGAGGCTGGTGAGGAAGCCGGCGATGCGGATCTCGTCGTCGCCGAAGACGCCGCCGACGTCCCGATGGCTGGCGTACAGGCAGGCGACCGGCCCGCCTCGCATGCGGATGGGCGCGCACATGACCGAGCGAACCCCGGACTGCACCATGGAATCGCTGGCGTCGGAGTCGGCCAGGGCGTGGACGACGACCGCATCAGCGCTGCGCAACACCTCGTTGGCCGCGCCGCGGCTGGGCTCGGTTCCGGTCCCGGCCACGACGACGAGATCCTCACCATCGGGGTTCCGGACCAGCTCCGGTGTGGCCAGCACCAGGCAGTCCTGGGGTCGCAGGAGCGTCCCGGCCGCATCGGCCAGGGCCCGGAACACGCCGTCGGTCTCCAGGCTGGACGCGATCTGGCGGCCGGCGGTCAGCAGGGAATCGAACCGGTCGGCCAGCGACAGCGTGATCGGGGGAGGATCCATCCGGCGCGTGGCGCGACCTTCGTCTCGCATCGCCGTTCCCCGAGCGAGGTCGTCGTCGGCCGACGCCCATCCGAGCGTCCGGCCCAACTCTCCTCGGGCCAGGAGACTGGCCGCCGCCTCCTCGGATGCGCCCTGCTCCTCGGCCACGGCGACGCTGCGGTCGAGCCAGCGGCGCGCCCGGCGCCGCCGGCCGAGGGCGGCCTCCACCAGCGCGGCCTCCCGCAGCGCATGGGGCAGGTTGTTGCGGTACGAGAGGGCCAGCCGGCGGGCCCGACGACCGATCCGCCGGGCTCGCCGCAGCCGGCGGCGGCGCTCGGGCAGCCCGACGTGGTCGCCGAGCGATTCCCGCTCGGCCCGCAGGCTGGTCAGCAGCCACGACGGCACCGGCGCCACGTACTCCTGGCGGAGTCCGGCATCGCGCACGAGGCGGTCGGCTCGGGTCAGGCAGGCGACCGCCTCGCTGGCCCGGTCCTCGGCCAGCAAGCGGATGGCCTCGGCCGTGAGCACCTCCGCCGCGGTGTGGACGTCGTCGGAGAGCTGGGACAGCTCGGGCTCGATCGCCTCGGCCGGGATCCGACCACCCGTGGCCTTGGACCACACGGCCAGGCCGATGCCCCGCGCCTGGGGATCGCCGAGATCCCGACCGTCCTGCCACACCTGCTCACCCACGGTCGCGGCGGTGGCCAGGTCGCCGAGTCGGTACGACGAGTACGCGATGTGCCAGCGGGCGGTGTTCACCTCCCAGCGATCGCCGGTGCGGTCGAGCAGCCGCACGGCCTCGCGGCACCGTTCCAGGCACTCCTCCCACTGCGAGGCGGCGTAGAGCACGACGCCGTGGAAGTGGAGCGACTGCCCCTGGCCCCACACGTCGCCGAGGTCACGGCGGATGGCGAAGCTGCGCTCGGCGTACTCGATCCCACGCCGGTACCAGGGCAGGAGGCTCATCACCGGAGCGTGCTCCGAGTACGCCTGGGCCCGTTGCGCGGTGGGCGGATAGCGCTCCGCCAGGTTCATGCCCCGGAGGTGGACGAACAGGGTTGCGATCGAGCCCCGCTGGAACCAGTACGTGTGGGCGAGGCGGCTGTAGAGCCGGGCCGCGAGGAGATCGGCCTCGGCCGACGGGTTCTCGATCGAACGACGACCGACCACGAACCGGTGCAGGATCGTGTGCAGCGCTTGGACCACGACCTCCCACAGGGTGAAGGGCAGCCAGACACGGCTCGGCATGCGCTGTCCCAGGGTCCGTACGGCCCGTTCCAGCGCCTCGGAGGACGCGGCCATGTCGCCCCGCTTGAAGGCCAACTCTCCGAGCACACCGTCGATGCGGGCCAGCGCGATCGGCTCCGTCGCCAGGGCCCGGGCTCGCTCGAGCTGTTCGGCGGACTCGGCGTAGCGGCCTCGCAACATCAGCACGCGACCCAGTTCCTCGGCGATCCGGCCCCGGGCGTCCCCGTCTGACGCCGCGCCCCGCTCCGCGATCCGGTACTGCTGCTCGGCCACCTCGAGCGACTGCTGGGCGCGAGCTTCGTCGGCGGCAGCCAGCGCGTACGGGAGGGCGCGCTCGGGCTGCCCAGCCGCGTCGAAGTGGAAGGCGAGGTCGAAGAAGCGGGTGGGTGACCGATCCTCGAGCAGCACGGCGGTTCGTTCGTGGAGCGTGCGCCGTTCCTCCGCCTCGATCAGCTCGAGGAGCGTCTCCCGGATCTTGTCGTGAACGAAGCCGCAGCGGCTGCCGTCCACCGGCCACACCAGATGGCGACGGCTCGCCTCGCGCACCGCCCGGGCCACGTCCAACGGGTCCACGCCGGCGAGCGCGGCGGCGACCGCGATCTCGAACTCCTTGCCCAGCACGGCGCCGACGCCGAGCAGCCCCCTCGTCTCGTCGCCGAGCAGGGTGATGCGGTGGGCGAGGACGGTGGCGGCGCGGCTCGAGGACTGGACCGCGGCCAGCGCGGCCGGTTCCACCTGCCAGCCCTCCGACCCGAACACGAGCGCACCCGACTCGACCAGTCCGCGCAGCACGGCGGCGGCCATGAACGGACTCCCCTCCGACAACCGGGCGGTGACCTCGAGCGCGGCCTCCGGCACCGCGCCGGCCATCGACGCCGCCAGGGCGGCCACGTCGTCGTCCGAGAGCGGTGACAGCGAGAGTCGAATGCCGGCGTCGAGCTGGCGGATCAGCGACTCCACGCCCAGCTCCTCGCTGCGGTAGGCGACGACGATCAGCACGTGGCTGGGCGATGTCCGAGACCGGTTCCAGTGGGCGAGGAGCCGACCGCTCAACTCGTCGGCCCATTGGCAGTCGTCCAGCACCACCAGCGCGGGGTGGGCCGCCGTGCCCAGGGCATCGAGCAGGACCGACAGGGCCCGCACGGTCCGCACCTCGCCGAACTCGTCCGGGCCGAGCGCGGTGATGCCCTCGACGCCGAGCACGCCGGCCAGCTCAGGGAAGGCCACAGCCACCGTCGGCGCGTGGGAACCGAGCCGGTGGCGCAGGTGGGCACCGAACGACTCGTCCTCGGCGGCGGCGCGGACCACGTCTCGGGCCACGCCCGACAGCACCTGGAACGGTCGTTGCGCCGCCTGGTCCAGGCCCTGGCCATGCAGCTGACGGATGTGGCTGCCCGCCCGGCGGGTGAGCTCCTCGAGCAGGCGGCTCTTCCCCCCACCGGACTCGGCACCGACCAGGACGATGCCGCCCTGACCGACCCCGGCCTGCACCAGCTGGGCCTCGAGCACGGCGAGTTCGTCCTCACGCCCGACGAAGGACGGCTCAGCCAACGTCTCACGACGGTCCCGGGAGCCGAGCACGAACGAGGGATCCTCCACGCCGGACGCTCGCCCCTCGATCAGCTGGTCGAGGTCGTGGAGCAACGCGTCGGCGAGTTGGTAGCGCTCGGCGGGGTCGCGACGCACCAGGCGGTCGACGACGTGGGCGAGCGTCCTCGGCACCGGCGCATCGAGACGCGGGGTGGCGGCGGTCATCTGCTGTTTGAGGATCTCGCCGATCCGCTCTCCGGAGAACATGGGCTCACCGAGCAGGCACTCGATGATCGTGAGCCCGACCGCGTAGAGATCCGAGCGCTCGTCGACGGTCCCGGGGAGCAGTCCGGCCTGTTCGGGGGCGAGGTAGCGCACGCTGTCCACGGGGACGTCTCGCACATCGACATCGAGGAGGTCACGGCGCGCCAAACCGAAGTCGACGAGCACAGCGCGCTCGATCCGGTGTCCGGTGAGTATGACGTTTCCCGGCTTCACGTCCCGGTGCAGCAACCCGTGGTCGTGGGCGTGGGCCAGGGCCGCCGCAACATCGCGAGCGACCCGCAAGGCGTCGTCCACCGACAACGGGCCATCACGCAGGCGCGCCGCCAGGCTGCGGCCCGGCACCCACGGCGTCACGAGGTAGGCGACGTCGCCGTCGATCCCTTGGTCGAGCAGGCCGACCAGGTTGGGATGGTCCATCCGGCCGAGGACGAGGCTCTCGCGCTCGAGCCGGCGACGGGATGGCTCGGTCAGCGCTGCGGCCTTCGCCAGCTTGAGGACGACGGGCTGCGGCCGGTCAGGGGAGCCTTCGGAATCCGGCGGTTCCGAACGCGGCCGCAGGTCCTGGGCCAGGTACGTCTCCACCCCCTGGCCGCGATGGAGACGGGAGGTGAGGCGGTATCGGTCGGCGACCACACGATCCACGTCCACGGTCGTCATCGGAGGTGAGGTCCGCCTCGGTCGCTCGTCCAACAGCTGGTCTCCGCCCGCCGGCCGGAGACTCGTTGTCAGGATCCCCCATGCTGGGGGTGGGCGCAATGCCTCGTACGGGCGTGAACAAATGCCCGAACCGGACTAGTCCGTCAACCAGTCCCCGCTCACTGTGCGCTGGGTCCCTCCGTCGCGAAGGCGGTGAGCGACAGGAGGCGCTGGACGGATGACCGGGCGTTGCGGATGCACAGGTGGCCGCCGACGGCGTCGAGCGACTCGCGGGCGCCCTCGAGCACCTCCACGGCGGCCGTGTCCATGAACGAGACGTCGGCCAGGTCCAGATCGATCTCGTGGGCACCCGACAGCAGCGCATCGTGGATGCAGGCCGAGAGCGACTCGACGTTGCCGGCATCGATCTCGCCCTGCGGGACGAGCGAGACGCGGTGGTGAGCGATGTCCAGTGCTGCGGTGCTGTCGGTGATGACCATGGAGGATTCCTCCGGACTCGCTGCCCTTGTGGCTGCGCTACCCACTTTGACGCTCGGCGAGACCCAATTGGTGGCACAAACGCCCACCTGGAACGAGACCGTCACCTTCGTCACGCAACCGGCACTTCCCTGCCTCCGGTCATCTGGTCGGTTTCCGGTCAGTCCCCGAGGAACTCCGTCATCGTCGCCTCGCCGTCCTCGCTGACGCCGCCCCGGCTCATCACCACCCGCAAGGTCCGCCACAGGATCCGCAGGTCGAGGAGCAACGAACGGTGCTCGACGTACCAGACGTCGGCCTCGAACCGTTCCGGCCAGCCGGAGGTGTTGCGGCCGTTGACCTGGGCCCAGCCGGTGAGGCCGGGCAGGACCTCGTGGCGCCGGGACTGCCGGGCCGAGTACCGCTCGAGGTAGGCGGTGGGCAGCGGGCGGGGCCCGACCAGGCTCATCTCGCCTCGCAGCACGTGGACCAGTTCCGGTAGCTCGTCGAGGCTGGTCGACCGGAGGAAGGCGCCGAAGCGGGTCAAGCGCACCGCGTCGGGCAGCAGCGCGCCGTCGGGGCCGCGAGCGTCGGTCATCGAGCGGAACTTGGTGAGCAGGAAGGGACGGCCGTGGAGGCCCGCCCGCTCCTGGCGGAACAGCACCGGCGAGCCGAGCTTCACCCGGACCAGCACGGCCACCACCGCGATGACGGGCGACAGCACGACGAGACCGACGGCCGCCCCGACCACGTCGATCAGCCGCTTCATGCCGTTCCCCTCACCGGATCGCCGGTCACCGGGTCGCCCGCCGGTAACGCCAGCGGTTCACGACGTCGCGCACGTCGTTCTCGAAGCCCATGCCGCCGGCCACCTTGCGGGCGAAGACGTCCATGCCGTCGCCGCGCTGGACCGGGGAGCGAGTGAGCCGGTGGAGGTCGGCATCGCCGTACGGGTTGGGGCGGGTGCGAGCGATGGTGGCGGTGCGGAAGCGGCTCCGGACCTCGGCCTGCGCCGGCTCGGAGCCGAGCACCGCCTTCGGGTAGGCGAAGTGCTGGGGATCGACACCGAGCCGATCGCGGATGCGCGAGATCGACCGGTCGAGCTCCACCGCGGTCGCCTCGGTGGTGATGCGGTCGAGCAGGGCGTGGGTGTCGGTGTGCGAGCCGATGGTGACCAGCCCGGACGAGACCGCCTCGGCCGCCGCCGCCCAGGTCATCGGCACCCCACCGTTCGGGAAGGGGCGCTGGCGCTCGATGAAGTCGGTGGCCAGGTAGTAGGTGACGGCGACGCCGTGGCGGGCCAGCACCGGCAGTGCCTCGTCGACGAAGTCGGCGGTCCCGTCGTCGAAGGTGAGGGCAACGACCGGCCGGTCGTCGCCGGGCGGCTCCCCGGCGGTGAGCAGGTCGGCCGCCTGGTCGAGGGTGACGACGTGGCACGACTCGGCCAGGTACGCGACCTGGTCGTCGAACTGGTCGGTGGGCAGGTCGACGCTGGTCGGCGTGTGCGCCCCGACCCGGTGGTAGATGAGGATGGTGATGCCCGCCGGCGGGGGTCGCAGCCGGTCGACCAGCTTGGCCACCTGCTGCGAGGCCTGCTTCAGGGCATCGTTGGACACCCGCCGACGGTAGTCAGTTCCACGCCGTTCGATCCGTACGCTGCACGCCACATGCCCCGGCTCCTCCACGTCACCACCACCGACATCAGCCTCGAGCTGCTGCTCGGGCCCCAGCTGCGGGCGTTCCGGGACGCCGGCTTCGAGGTGCACACCGCCTCGGCCCCGGGGCCGTTCGTGGCCGACCTGGAGGCCGACGGCATCGTCCACCATCCGCTGCGCCACGCCACCCGGGCCAGCGCGCCGCACAAGGACGTGCTCGCCCTCGGCGAGCTGTACCGGCTGTTCCGCCGCCTCCGCCCCGACGTCGTCCACACCCACAACCCGAAGCCCGGCGTGTACGGCCGGATCGCGGCCCGCCTGGCCCGGGTGCCGCTGGTGGTCAACACCCAGCACGGCCTGTACGCCCAGCCCACCGACCGCCTCGCCCGCCGCGTGCCCGTCTACGTCCTGGAGCGGATCGCCGCCGCCTTCTCCCACGTCGAGCTGGTCCAGAACGAGGAGGACATCGTCACCCTGCGCCGCCTCCGTGTGCCGGCGGCGAAGCTGCACCTCCTCGGCAACGGTGTCGACCTCGATCGCTTCCGACCTCGGCCCGAGGTCCGCACCGAGGTCAGGGCCGAGCTCGACATCGGTGACGACCAGATCGTGGTGGGCGCGGTCGGCCGGCTGGTCTGGGAGAAGGGATACGCCGAGCTGTTCGAGGCGGCGAAAGCCATCCTCGCCGAGCGCGACGACGTGTTGTTCGTGATCGCCGGACCGACCGATCCCGACAAGGGCGACCCGCTCACCGCCGACGACATCGCCGCCGCGGAGGTCGGCCGGCGTTCGGTTCCTCGGCCACCGCGACGACCCCGAGCGGCTGTACCAGGCCTTCGACGTGTATGTCCTGGCCAGCCACCGGGAGGGCTTCCCCCGCTCGGCGATGGAGGCGGCCGCCACCGGCCTGCCCATCGTGGCCTGCGACATCCGCGGGTCCCGGCAGGTGGTCGACCACGGCGTCACCGGTCTGCTGGGCACCGTCCGCTCCCCCGCCGTGCTCCGGGCCCACATCGACGCAGCTCGTCGACGACGCCGACCTGCGGGCCAGCGATGTCAGCGGAGGCGCTCGACAAGGCGAGGCGGGACTTCGATCAGCAGCGAGTCATCGACCGGACCCTCGCGGTCTACCCGCGGCCGTAGCCCGCTCCCCTCCCCCGAAACTGGACGCGCCTCCGTACCGCCAGCGATCAGGTGGCAGCGGGGGCGACGCCCACCGGGCCCGGCTCCTCGGCGACCCGGGCCTGCAGGGCCAGCGTCCGGTCGAGGAGGCCGGCCAGGATGGCGGCTCCGAGCACGGGTGTGGAGATGCGGATGAGCCACGTGGTGTGGTTGGCCAGAAGTCCCACCACGAAGCCGAACAGACCGAGGTTGAGGCCGACGAAGACGGCGTTGTCGAGCTTGGGCCAGCGGGTCCGGCCCGCGGTGGCGACCAGGAGCATGGCGAAGATGGCATTGGTCAGCACCCCCACGAACATGGTGTGGTCGAGGGCCAAGAGCTGGTGGTCGCCGACCTTGTCGAAGTCACCACCGTTGGCGCCGGCGAGGTAGTTCAGGAAGAGGATGTTGACGATGATGGCGACCGCCGAGGCGGCGGCGAACCGACCGGGACCCCGGCTGCCCCACTGGACGGCGCGGAGCGGGCCCCACAGCCGCTTGAAGAAGATGACCACGCCGGCCAACTCGATGATCGTGGCCAGCGGGGGGAGGGGGTCGATGCCCCAGAGCAGCCCGATCATCAACACGATGCCTCCGGCGAACGGCAGGGCGACCTGCCAGGTGCCCAGGCGACCCGCTCGGCCGAGGTCGTTGCCCCGGAGCCCCCACTCGGCGAGGGCCATGCCGACCGGGATCAGGAACCCGACCACCATCGTCCCCGGGTGGGCATCGTCGCCGCCGTCGGGGAGGACGTTGCGTCCGGTGGCGATCTCGGTGGCGAGGAGGACCCCGATGATGCCGCCGGCGACCGACGTGGCCACCGCGGCGAGGAAGCCGAGGTGCACGGTGCTCAGCTCGACGTGGCGGGCTCGGGCGACGACCCAGGAGAAGGCGGTGACGATGACGGCCAGGGCGAACGTCCCGATGATCGGGCGGGGGTCGTTGTAGGTGAAGGCGAACGTCAGGGCGAAGATCGGGAGCACGACCACCGTGGCCCGAGCGAGCCAGCGCGCCGTCCGTATCTCACCCTCGCTGGCCTCGGCCCCGAACAGCCAGATCGACGCCGCGATCACGCAGGTGGTGATCCAACCCAGCGTGCCGGCGTGGACGTGGGACAGCACGACCTTGCGGTCGAAGTCGACCACGTCGGTGCCGTTGAGGATGCCGATGCCGACCGTCCACACGAACACCGCCATCGCCACCTGCAGCAGGAGCCGCACCTCCGCACGCAGCGGATGCTGCCCGCCGTCGATCGACACCGCGGTCATGCCCATACCCCCGTTTGTCCCTGACCACCGGTGGTGGTCTCCCCGTGTTCCCGAATCCTACGACGTGACGTCGGGCACGTGCCGGACGATCGGCACCCGCCGGCCTGGTACGGAGGCGCGTCCAGATTTTCCGAAGGAAGTGGCTGGCCGCCAGCCGTTCGGGGTCAGAACAGCTCGATGTCCCCCAGCGCGAAGTGCAGCTCGTCCAGCCCCGGCACCGCCGGCCGGGCGAGGGGACGCCAGGTCACGATCGGACCCTGGCGAGGGATGGGCACGAACCCATGGCGGATCGTGAGCCCGAGGGCGACGACGTAGTCGCCGGCGGCTCGGGTGAGCCGGCGGACGGCGAGCGGATCCGGCAGCGGCGACAGCCAGTCGACCAGGGCGACCTCGCGGAGCGGTCCGCGCCGGCGCACCCGGAACACGCAATGGCCGCCGCGCACCTCGACGGCGCGGTAGTGGAGCGGCTCGAAGCCGTAGCGCCAGGCGAGATAGGCCCGACTGCGGTCGGTCGACCAGCCCTCGACGGGCGGCGGGGTCAGGTCGTCGAGCACATCGCCGACGGGTGAGCCGATGGTCGCCGGCTCGGACCACTTCTCGGCCGCGACCCGGGCCCGGGCCATGCGGACCTGCGCCACCGGTGAGGTCGGCTGCACCATCAGCGTGGGCCGGCCCAGCACCGACCAGCCCATCTTCAGGTACCCGGGGCGGCTCTGCTCGTTCGGAGTGTTGAAGACCGCATCGACGCCATCGGCGGTGAGCTCGTCCACCGCCTCCATCGTGAGCCGCCGGAACAGGCCCCGGCCCTGGTAGTCGGGGTCGGTGGCGGTGTCCACCGCCCGCACGAGGTGGAGCGTCGACCCGTCGTGCGGCCAGCTCCCAGCGCAGCAGCGTGCGGAACGCCACCAGCCGGTCGCCGTCGAACGCCGCCCACCCGGGCGAGGGGCCGAAGGGGTTGTCGAGGTGCTTCCACCGGAAGAAGGCGCGGTCGCGATCGTCGCCGGCCCACCCCAGCGATCGGCTGGCCAGATCCACGATGCCGTCCACGTCGTCGGCCGTGGTGCGCCGGACCATCAGCTCCTCGTCACCCATGCATCAACCATCATGGCCGACGTGACCGAGGCTGGCAGGGAGCGCATCCGGGTGCTCTGGCTCACCAAGGGCCTCGGCCCGGGCGGCGCCGAACGCCTGTTGCTGTCGTTCGCTCGGCTCGCCGACCACGAGCGGTTCGAGTTCCACGCCGCCTACCTGTTGCCGTGGAAGGACCACCTCGTCGCCCAGCTCGAGGACGCCGGCGTGACCGTCCACTGCCTGGGCGCACCGAGGCCGTACGACCTGCGGTGGCTGCGACGCCTGCGGGCGCTGGTCCGGGATCTGCGGATCGACGTGGTCCACGACCACTCCCCCCTCGTCGCCGCCGAGGCCCGGATGGCGCTGCGCACGCTGCCGACCGCGGTGCGGCCCGCGCTGGTGACCACCGAGCACAACGTCTGGGGCTCGCACCAGCGCCTCACCCGGGCGCTCAACCGGGCCACCATGGGCCTCGACGACCACGTCTTCGCGGTGTCGGAGCAGGTGCGGGACTCGATGTCGCGCCGCCGCCGGGCCGTCGGCCGAGGTGCTCATCCACGGGGTCGACGTCGACGCCATCGTGGCCCGCCGATCGGAACGAGCCGACGCCCGGGAGGCGCACGGTCTGACCGACGACGACCTGGTCGTGGTCAGCGTGGCCAACCTCCGGGCCAACAAGGACTACCCCACCATGCTGGCGGCCGCGAACCGGCTGGTCGACGACGGCGTACCGGTGACGTTCCTCACCGTGGGCCAGGGTCCGTTGCAGGAAGAGCTGCACACCCTCAAGGACGGGCTCGACCTCGACGACCGGTTCCGCTTCCTCGGCTACCAGGAGGACCCGATCCGGGTGCTGGCGGCCGGCGACGTGTTCTGCCTGTCGTCACGCTACGAGGGTCTCCCCATCGCCCTGCTCGAAGCGCTGGCCATGGGACTACCCGCCGTGGTCACCGACGTGGGGGGCATGCCGTCGGTGGTGCGCGACGGGGTCGAGGGCCGCCTCGTGCCCGCCGGCGATCCGATGGCCCTGGCCGGCGCCATCGCCGAGCTGGCCGATCCGGCCCTCCGCGCCGAGTTCGCCGGCCACGCCGGCACCGCAGCCACGACTTCGACATCCGCCACGCCGTCGCCCGCCAGCAAGCGCTGTACGACGAGCTCGCCGCCCGTCGGTAGATCAGCGGAACAGCGCCACCGCCGCGCCACCCGTTCTGGCACCACGTTCACCGCTCCGCCACCGCACGACGTGCTGCCAGAACCGCAGCCCCCCGCTTCTGGCACCACGTTCACCGCTCCGCCACCGCACGATGTGGTGCCAGAACCCGAGCCCCCACGCTTCTGGCACCACGATGTCCGCTCGACCGCCACGGGGCGTGGTGCCAGAACGGGTTTCTCGGTCGTCAGAGGTTGTCGATCTCGACGTCGGGGACGTCGCCCGCCGGGGTGAAACCGAGCACACGGCCGTAGAAGGCCAGCTCGGAGCCGAGCACGGTGATGACCGTCTCCGAGCGCCGGAAGCCGTGCTGCTCGCCCTCGAAGGCGAGGTAGGCCACCGGCACCCCCTTGTCCCGCAGGGCGGCCACGATCATCTCCGACTGGTTCGGGGGCACGATCTCGTCCTCGAGGCCCTGGAACACGATGAGCGGCGAGTCGAGCCGGTCGACGTGGTTGATCGGCGACCGCTCGTCGTAGATCGCCTTGGCCTCGGGGTAGGGGCCGACGATGCTGTCGAGGTAGCGGGACTCGAACTTGTGGGTCTCCTCGGCCAGGGCGGTGAGGTCGGCCACCCCGTACGAGCAGGCGCCGGCCGCGAACACGCCGGCGTTCTCCAGGGCGGCGAGCACGGTGAAGCCGCCGGCCGAGCCCCCCCGGATGCAGAGGCGGTCGGGGTCGGCCAGGCCCTGGTCGGCGAGCCAGGTGACGGCGGCGACGCAGTCCTCGACGTCGACGATCCCCCACTGCCCCCGCAGCAGCTCACGGTAGGGACGACCGAAGCCGGTGGAGCCGCCGTAGTTGACGTCGACGAGGGCGAAGCCGCGGGAGGTCCAGTACTGCTTGGCCAGGTCGAGCCGGGCCCGGGCCATGCCGGTGGGGCCGCCGTGGATCAGCACCAGCAGCGGCGGGGCGCCGTCGGTCGGGCGGATCGACGTCGGGGTTGGCCGGCGGGTAGTAGAGGCCGTGCGCGGTCCGCTCGCCGCCGGGGCCGGACGGGAACGACACCGGGCGGGCGATCGAGAACCAACCGGCGTCGAGGTCGAGGTCGCGAGCCGGGCGCAGGACATCGACCGCGCCGACGACCGGCTCACCCGAGGTGTCGTCGATGGTGACCTCGACCACCTCGGACTCGCGGTCGAAGCCGCCGCCCACGAACACGACGGAGTCGTCCCGCACCGCCAGCGAGGCGATCTCGGTGTAGGGCAGGCCGAAGGTGGTGATGGTGCCGTCGAGCGCTCGGACGGCGAGGTGGTCGAGACCCTCGCTGGCATAGGCGAAGACCATGCGGCCGTCGGCCAGGAAGCCGTAGCGGGACATGCCGAACACCCACTGCGGCGTCCCGATCTCGGCTTCGAGGTGGGAGAGCGCGGTGACAGCATCTCGGGCGTCGTCGTCCGGTCCGAGGGCGTACGCGTTCCACCAGTCGGTGCGGTCGGAGAGGAAGTGGAGCGTGCCGTCGGCGGCCCAGACGGGCTGGATGACCGACTCGCCGGGACCGCCGGCCACCACGGCCACGTCGCCGAGCCCGATCGCATTCTCGCTGACGTCGATGGGCGCGACGCACAGCTCGGTCGAGTCCCACGGCATGTTCGGGTGGTCCCACTGGATCCAGGCCAGGCGGCTGCCGTCCGGGGAGACGCGGGGGCTGGCCACGAAGTCCGGCCCGGTGACCAGCACCGCAGGATCGCCGCTCCCGTCGACCGGGATGGCGACGATCTCGTTGGCCGCCTCACCGCCGGTGTCGTGCCGCTCCCGGACGCCGACGAGGAACGATCCGACGCGCCGCAGGTCGGCGAAGCGGAACGCGGCCGGTGACGGCGGCTCCGGCGTGATCGGCTCCGGCCCGGCGCCGCCGTCGACCGGCATGCGATACAGCCGCTGATCGGTCCAGTTGGCGAAGGAGAGCCAACCGCCGTCGACCAGCCACGCTCCCCCGCCGTACTCGTGGACCCGGGTCCGGGCGTTGAACCCCTCGGGCAGGAGGTCGACGGTGGTGCCGTCCGGGGTGCGCCGCACGACCTGGGTCCGCCCACCCTCGGCCGGCCGCAGCTCGCTCCAGTAGACGTCGGGGCCGTCGAGCAGCACCTCGCCCAGCGACACCGATGCGGCGACGACCAGCTCCGGCGTGATGGGTGACGGCCACTCGCCGTAGGGCGTCGTTGGTCGGTCAGGCATGCCTCGCACCGTAGTGGTGCTTCCTCTGCGACGATCCGGCCCGCGCACAGGGTTGCCGGGTTGCCGTATTGCTGCTTTACTGCATTACAGCAGATACGGAAGGCGCTCCTCGATGACCATCCACGAGTTCCACGTCGCCATGCAGTCCCGCGGCACGTTCGCCCTGCCGAGCGAGCTCCGCAAGCGCCACCACCTCGACGAGCCCGGCGCGCAGCTCCGGGTGGTCGAACGCGACGACGGGGTGATCGAGCTCCACCCCCTGGCCGCGGTGCCGGCCGATCAGCGGTGGTTCTGGACCGAGCGCTGGCAGCGGATGGAGCACGAGGCCGACGCCGACCTCGAGGAGCGGAGGGTCAGGACGTTCGCCGATGTCGACGAGCTCCTCGACGCGCTCGGCGAGTGAGATACGAGCTGACCGCGAGCGCGGCGGCCGACTTCGGACGACTCAGCCCGGACGAGAAGGCGATGTTCCGCACGGCCGTCCGTGCGTTCAACGACGCGTGCGACGCGATGACCGCCGAGGGCGCGGTGCGCTGGCCGAAGTCACTGCGGGTCAAGTCGGTCCACGGCGCGCCGGGTGTGTGGGAGATGACGTGGAGCTTCTCGGGCCCGGACGGCCGGGCCACATGGGAGTGGACGACGGTCACCGACGGGGACGAGCAGGTGCCGGCCGTGCGCTGGCGCCGGATCGGTGGTCACACCATCTTCCGCGACCCGTGATGATCTACTCGGCGAGGAGGTCGGCGATGCGCTGGACGCCTTCGGCCAGGTCGTCGTCGCCGAGGGCGAAGGACAGGCGGGCGAACCCCGGCGTCCCGAACGCTTCACCGGGGACGATGGCGACCTTGGCCTCCTCGAGGATGATCTCGGCCAGCTCGAGCGTGCTGGAGGCGGTGCGGCCCCGGATCGGCTTGCCGAGCACCTCGGTGAACTTGGGGTAGGCGTAGAAGGCGCCCTCGGGTTCGAGGCAGGTGACGCCGGGGATGGCGTCGAGCATCTTCCACATCGTCTGGCGGCGGCGGTCGAACGCCTCGCGCATCATGGCCACGTCGTCGAGCGGGCCCGACACGGCGGCGAGCGCGGCGCGCTGGCTCACGTTGGCCACGTTCGAGGTCTGGTGGCTCTGCAGGTTGCTGGCTGCCTTGATGACGTCGCCGGGGCCGATCATCCAGCCGACCCGCCAGCCGGTCATGGCGTAGGTCTTGGCCACGCCGTTGAGGACGACGCAGGTGTCGGCCAGCTCGGGCACCACCACCGGCATCGAGGTGAACTCGTGGTCGCCGTAGGTGAGGTGCTCGTAGATCTCGTCGGTGATGACCCAGATGCCGTGCTCGACCGCCCACTGGCCGATGGCGATCACGTCCTCGCGGGGGTACACCGCGCCGGTGGGGTTCGACGGCGACACGAAGACCATGGCCTTGGTCTTGGGCGTGCGGGCCGCTTCGAGCATGTCGACGGTGACCCGGAAGCCGGTGGTCTCGTCGGTGGGGATCTCGACCGGGATGCCGCCGGCGAGCTTGATCGGCTCGGGGTAGGTGGTCCAGTAGGGCGCGGGGAGCAGGACCTCGTCGCCGGGGTCGATGAGGGTGAGGAACGTGTTGTAGACGGCGTGCTTGCCACCGTTGGTGATCAAGATGTTGGCCGGGTCGACGTCGAGGCCGGAGTCACGGGCCGTCTTCTCGGCGACGGCCGCCTTGAGCTCGGGGAGGCCGCCGGCCGGCGTGTACTTGTGGTTGGCCGGGTCCTTGCAGGCCTCGATGGCGGCGTCGACGATGTGGGCCGGGGTCGGGAAGTCGGGTTCGCCGGCACCGAAGCCGATGACCGACTCGCCGGCGGCCTTGAGCGCCTTGGCCTTGGCGGTCACCGCCAGCGTGGCCGAGGGGGCGATGGCGCCGACGAGAGCCGAGATGCGAGAGGTGGAAGACAACAGTTTCGCTCCTGATGGGGGTACTCCGCGATAGTTGCACGTCGATGGTGACGAACACCCCCGAGATCACGATCCCAGCCGACATCAAGCCCGCCGACGGCCGGTTCGGCTCCGGTCCGTCGAAGGTGCGGCCCGAGCAGATCCAGGCCGTGATGGACGCCTCGCCCGAGGTGATGGGCACCTCGCACCGCCAGGGGCCGGTCAAGTTCGTGGTCGGCTCGCTCCGCAACGGCCTGGCCGAGCTGCTCCAGCTCCCCGACGGCTACGAGATCATGCTCGGCAACGGCGGCACCCACGCCTTCTGGGACGGCCTGGTCGCCGGCTTCATCGAGCAGCGCTCGCTGCACGCCACCTTCGGCGAGTTCTCGTCCAAGTTCGCCAAGGGCGTGGCCGCGGCCCCGTTCCTCGACGACCCCGTGCTGGTCGAGTCCGAGGTCGGCACCCACCCCACCGTGACCGCGGTCGACGGCATCGACACCTACGCCCTCACCCACAACGAGACCTCGACCGGCGTGATGATGCCGGTGCAGCGCCCCGACGGGCCGTGCCGTCGGAGGGTGGGGGTCTGGTGGTGGTCGACGCCACCTCCGCCGCCGGCGGGCTGCGGGTCGATCTCAGCCAGTGCGACGTGTACTACTTCTCCCCCCAGAAGGCGCTGGCCTCCGACGGTGGGCTGTGGCTGGCTGCGGTCTCCCCCGCCGCCGTCGAGCGCATCGGGGCCCGGGCCGCGGCCGGCGACCGCTGGGTCCCGCCCTTCGTCGACCTCGCCGCTGCGCTGGACAACTCCCGCAAGGACCAGACGCTCAACACGCCGGCGCTGGCCACGCTGATCATGGCCGACAACCAGGTCCAGTGGCTGTGCCACAACGGCGGCCTCGAGTTCGCCGCCGGCCGCTGCGACGCCTCGGCCGAGATCCTCTACGGCTGGGCCGACGCCCACGAGCTGGCGTCGCCGTTCGTGACCGATCCCGAGTCCCGCTCGCACGTCGTGGCCACCATCGACTTCGCCGACTCGATCGACGCCTCCGTCATCGCCGCCGTGCTGCGGGCCAACGGCATCGTCGACACCGACCCCTACCGCAAGCTGGGCCGCAACCAGCTCCGCATCGCCATGTTCCCCGCCATCGACCCCGAGGACATCCGGGCGCTGACGGCCTGCATCGACCACGTGCTCGGCGCCATCAGCTGACCCGGAGTTCGTCCGGCCCCGCGTCCGTCAGGGCGCCGTCGTCGTGGTTGGCCGGGTCGTGGTCGTGGTCGTCGCCCTCGGCCTCGTCGTCGTGGTCGACGAGGGGGTGGTGGTTGTTGTTGTTGTCGTCGTCGTCGGGACCGCCGTCGTCGTCGGGGCCGTGGTGGTGGTCGTCGTCGGAGGCGGGGGTGCGGTCGTGGTGGTCGACGTGGCGGCAGAGGGCCTCGAGGTAGGCCGCCACGTCCTCCGGGCTGGGGCCGGCATCGGGCACCGACGTGGTGGTCACCGAGGTCGTCGTGGCCGGCAGCGTCGTCGACGTCGGACGTTCCGTGGTCGTCGAGGAGGTCGAGGTCGTCGTCGACGTCGGGCGCGGGCCGTGGTCAACGAGCAGCTCAGTCTCTCGAGGAGTATCGCTGTCAGCGAACGGTCCGAAGCCGGCGAAGGAGACGGCGACGACGAGCGCGCAGGCACCCACCAGCCACCAGAACCAGCGCCCGTCTCTGACCATCGGACGATAAGTTTACGAGCCGGTCAGACCCCGTTTCTAGCGGTGCGCTCATGAAGTCACTCAGCGTGTTCTCTGATGTAGGCGAGACCATAGATAACGAATCCGGGACCGGACACTGGCTGAACCAGGGCCGGAATCCATCCGGAAGTGGCCGTAGGTGTAGAGGAGCCGGTCCTTCCAGCTCCCGAGGTACCAGAGGTGCGCGAGTTCCTCCAGCACGGGCCGTCGGCGAGGACCAAGGTACGCGTATTCGATCAAGCGAGCTCGACGTCGAATTGTACGATCCATAGCCCGAACCCACACGCCGGGAATTTCGAGTTTCGCGCTCTCGTACGCAAATCGGATTCCGGCCTCGACGATCGTTCGAATCCTCCATTCGTCGGCGCGATCGAGCACCGATCCGGCGTCATTCGCAAGGCTGTTGGTCAGCAGCAGCACGTCGGCGGCGCTCGACAGCCGACGATATTCACCTCGCGAGGCCACCAGATGCAGCGCGGCATGGATCAAGCGATCTGGAGCCGACAAAGCCCATAGCTCTCGGCCAGCAACGTCGAAGGCCACGCCACGCTCCAGAAGGTCATCCGGCGGGACGAGCACGCCGAGCGCACGATGTGCGATTCTCTGGTGCAGATCGATCTCCGCCAGGATCGGACCTCGGAACGTGAGAGCATGCGTGAACAGCTCGTGGTGGCGCGGAAGGGGGTAGACTTGGTGCCATCCCGCCGAGTTGAGGAGATTCACCGCCAACGCGAGATCTTGGGGTGAGATGAGGAGATCGACGTCCCCGATCTGGCGTTGGGCCGGATCGACGTAGTCGAGGTGAGCCGTCGCGCAGCCCTTTAATACGGCGAACCGTAGCTGGTGAGATTCGAAAAGGTCCGCGACATCGACCAGGCCCGTCTCCAACCGAACCATCGTCGCCGCGACGTCCAACTGCATCTGCTCTGCTCTTTGGATTTCCGGACAGTCCGGCGGTAAGGAGCGCGACGCGAGTTCGTAGAGCTGGGGAACGACCCGTTCGCGCCTCGTCAGCTCGGCCCAGTGCCCCCACTCGAAGACGTCGACCTCAATCGGCCCGTCTCGTCCCAGCACCGTGCGTAGCAGCGCAGCCCTACGGAGATGATCGTTCAACGAGATCTCCATCGACGAGCGTCGCCAGAATTGTGTTGAGTGCATCCGACCGCTCGTCGGGAGCGATCTCCGGGTACAACGCGCCCAACACCTCGATGAGCTCGGCGATCGAGATCCAGTCCTTCAACGCCCGCCAGACCGACGCTGCCGTTGGAGACAGGACCAGAGCTCTGTCATCAGCACACGCAACAACAGTCAGCGCGCCGACCTGACGCTGGGGCACGGAGCGGCGCCGAATACGAGATCCCGAATCGTGCTCGATGCGAGGACGTTAACGGACGGTGCTCATCATCACCTTCGGCGGTACGACCTCCATTTCGACACCGGATACGATCGCAGGATGGATCGCGATTCGGTTGATTCGTGCTGAGCGAGGCTTACCGCGCTGGGAAGCTCGAGTTCTGCGTCGAGTCGGAGAGTGATGGCGTCATCTCACACGTTGACGAGCTGTTCAGCGCCTTGCCCCGAGCCGGGGCATCCGGGTCGGAGATCTCCCTCTTCGCTCTCGCACCGTTCCGATCGTCTGCAGAGTCGGAGCTGTTTGAGCTGCGGGGCCCCACGCTCGGAGCGGTGCCCCCAATGCCCCTCGCCACTGCGATCGCGGTTCTGGTCACGGCAGTCAGTCGAGCCGCGCTCGACGCGGAGCCTGAGCGGCTTCACGTGCACGCCGCTGGTGCAGTACGACACGAACAAGCGGCCATCCTCGCCGCGCCGCGGGAGACTGGTAAGACGACGACGTTGGCACGGCTCATCCTTCGGGGTTGGGAATGCATCAGTGACGAGGCCGTGTCCATCGGCCCGAGGGACACCGATGTGCGAGGCTTCGCGAAGCCGCTCTCCATCAAGCCTGGCGGACGCCCCTTCGTTCCCGAGTTGGGGCCCCACCTTCTCCCGCGTGGCACAACGGATGCGGACTCCATCCTCCACTTCTCGCCCACCGCCCTCGGCGGACCGACGCGCGATCATGCGTCCCCTCATCTCATCGTGCTGCTCAAGCGGTCACGGACTGGTGCCGCCTCGAGCCCGGAAGCGACCTCGCGACCCATACATCCGGCCGACGCGGTCGTGGGCCTGATGGCTGAGACGATGGACGCGGGTCGGTTCGGCGCAGGAGCCGTTGTCGAACTCGCTCGGCTCGCAGCACGGTGCCTGTGCCAAGAGCTGGACGTCGGAAGCCCCGAAAGCACCGCCGACGTGATCGAGAGGCTGTCGGAACAACCGTCCCCCGTCCCGCTGCCTGTCGAGGAGTTGCACGACGGCATCCGCATGAGTCCCCAGGTCGTCTCGCTGCTCCTGGACGATCGAGCCGTCATCCATCGACAGCCCGAAGGGCATGTTCTCGCACTGGATGCAATGGCCAGCCGGATTTGGCTGAAGCTCGGCGGCTGGGACGCGGCCACCGATATCGATTTCGATGGCCCCGTCGTGAAACCGTTCGTTGATCAGTTGCGATCTCTAGGACTCCTCCACGACGGAGTGTCGCAATGACCGTCGACTCGACGTTCGTGCCAAAGCTTCGGCGCGACCTGCTGCGTTCAGACTTCGGTCACGAGGCACTGATCTGGTCACCCATTCGCCAGGACCCTGTCGCACTCGATCCCGTCGCTCGTGTGATGCTGGACATCGTCGACGGCATCGCAACGATCGGAGATCTGGCAGAAGACGTGCAGGCCGTCGTCGGCATCCCGTTGGAGCGCGCGCACGAGCAAGTGCAGCGCATCGTCACTCTCATTGACAGAGCGGGCGCGCTCATGACGTCCGACGCACACTCGGTACCAGAACAGCGACGAGAGCTGTTCGTCAATCCACCGAGCAGGTGAACGGAGGAGACCAGTCGTCTCGGGAAGATGACCTCGATCGACCTCGAACTGGACGATTCTCGCGTACGGATCGCCTGCACAAGCAGGATCGCTCGACGACTGCGGTCTGTGCTCGGCGACCACATCACCTCTCAGCCGGCGCCGATCGGATTCCTCGTGCGGCACAAGACCACGCGGATGCGGAAGTACGTACTCGTCGATCGTTGCGGCTTCGTCCTGGGCGCGACGGATCGGCGAGATCAGGTGATCACCATGCTGCTCAGCCATCTCTCCGCTCTCCTGCCTCCGCTCGACGGCCAGGTCAGACTTCGGGTGCGCACGGTGATACCGCGGGCGAAGCAACTCTCTGCACCTATCCGGTGCTCTTCGTCCCATCGCTGGATGAGCGTGTCCTGCTGCAGTCGGAAGCTGCAGTCCTCGACCGCTTGGCCGTCGACATCGAGAGCACAACTGGATCGGTCGCACCGCGGTCAGGGCCGAGCGAACAACCGACGGCCAGAGGCCTTACCGACGGGCATGTTCCGATGGCCGAGATCAACGCTCCGGTGCCGGTTCGACGGATCTTGCTCGCGAGCCCACCGACCGCCGGACCTCCCTCACCGGCGAGTGTCGCCGCCATGCTTTGTGCGACGGCGCTAGTGGGCGCTCGCGAGAGCGTCTTGACCGCAGTGGCCGCGATTCTCGAGCGAGCGCAACTCGTTCAGGTCAACGTCCACGATCGATCGGCCCTCTACTCGATGCTGAGGTGACAGCGTCCGCCGGTCGATGCGACTTCAATCCGTGGGCAGACACTGGGTCTGCGAGGACTTGAAGCACTCGATCCAGATGCCCCAGCGGAGGCTCTTGTCGTCAAGACGGTCCAGACCACCTGTGTACTCGGGGAAGCAGATGTCCATGCCATCGGTCCCGGTATTGGTGGACTCGCCGACGAAGCCGGACGCGTCGGCAGGCGGGTTGTTTCCAACCTCGCTGGTGAAGTACATCCGGATCGTCACGGTGCACGTGTCGCTGTCCGGGAAGGAGAAGCTGTAGTCGTCGCAGGTCTCGCTGTCCGCGCATCCTACGAGCTGACCATTCGGGAAATCCGTGTAGTAGGGCGCCGTCTCGTTCCCGGAGAGACCGAAGTAGTTTTCGATCGCGCTGTCGACCTGTGGCGAGTTCTGGAAGGAAACGGTGTCGCAACCATTCGAGCTGTTCGTCGCCATGTCTGTCAGAACGAACTTGAACGTGAAGTTCGTGCACGCTTCGGCATACGCGGGTGTTCCGGCCATGGAGGTGATGGTTGGTCCGGTCCACGCCACCGCGCCCACGCCGACACCAATCGCCGCCTTGAGGGCAGTGCGGCGCGACATCCGGGACTCATCCGGAGTCACAGAAGTTTCGTCTGCCATCGCTCGCCCTCTCAGACCTTCATGACCCCTTCCCGCAGGGGATTACAAGCATTCTTGCTCTCGGCCGCATGCGTTGTCGAGTCAGATCACCTCGACCGCACCATCATCCCACCTCGAGACGCCAAACCCGCACCACTTCGCCACGGAGCGTGGTGAGAGTCCGAACTGTCCATACGATCCGCGAGGCCTCCACCGGGTCGGAACTCCGGCAGACAGACCAGGACGAGCACAAAGGGGAGCACCTGGACACGCTGACGCACGAGGATCCCGGCGTTGCTGAACGCGGAGAAGCCGTAGACGAACAACACGGTGTAGGTGCAACACAGCACCACGTACGGCGTCCGCACCACGGACAGCACGGCTCCGACCACGCGACGCCAGCTTGTCACGAAGAGGACGAGCAGGAAACCCGACTCGGCGGCAGCGATCAACGCTTGGGCGTTGTTCGCCTGCCAGGGGAACGGCCGGAACATGACGCCGATGAAAGCTGAAGGGAATCGGCTCGGGTTCAGGTTCGTGCTCGACGCGGTGCCGAATTCCGACCCACCCTGACCGGTCTGTTGCGCCACCTCGTCCAGCGTCGACTGGATCGCAGCCTCGTTGAAGTCATCCACACCGAAGAAGTTCTGGAGCTGACCCACGGCGAACACCATGCCGGCGCCCAGCACGAGGATCACGGCGAACTTCCCCACGGGCGCGAACACCGATGAGCCTTCCGGGGTGCGCCGGATCACGAAGGCGAGGAAGACCGCAAAGCCGACGAGTGCGGCGACGTGGGGGCGCACCATCCCCAGGCCGAGACAACCGATCGCCAGGAGCGGAAGACCGCCGTGAGCACCAGTGAGCATTCGGGAGCCGGCGTAGGCAACCACGCCAAGCCCGAGACACATCCACGCTTCCTTGCCGATGCTCGACGGCCAGAAGAGCAACGATGGGAGGAAGAAGATCAGAAGCGCGTACCGATGATGATCACCCTCGGGGCACGCTCGCACGAAGGCCCGGTGACAGAGGTACAGACCCCAGAAGCCCATCCACGCGAAGACCAGGAAGCCACCGATCGCCGTCGCGCCGGTCACCGTGTACACGGCGCCCGTGAGGACCTCGATGAACCCCGTGCCCTGGATCGGCTTGCCCAGGTGGACGGTGAACACGCCATCTCGGAATTGGCGCGCCAGATCACCGCCGATGCGGCTGTAGGCCGTGGCGTCTGCTTGGCCGTCGTATGTCCCGAAGGCGACTGCGTACCGAGGCAAAGCCCCGAGGACCTTGAGACCGAAGGCCCACCACAGCAAGCGAGCGATGCGGGGGTCAGCCTCGATCGCGACCGCGCGGCGGAGCATTGGCACGCTGAGCCCAACCAGTCCGATCGCGACCGGAATCGCGGCCCAAGTGTCGTACGACCCGTGCTCCATCAACCACGACATCGTCCCGACGATGGCGCCCACCCCCAGGACGAGGGCGATCGAAATGATCTCCGCGGACTCCAGCCGCGGACGCCGCGGCAGCGCGCGCGACCCGTGTCGCGTCGTCGCCGTCAACTCATCATCCCCTCACGCGTTCGGCGCGTCGTCCTCACCGCCACCAACGGTGACCTCCGCATCGGCTCGGGATGGTGGCTCCGGCTCTGGAGGCATCGGGCCGCGAGTGGCGGCAGCATCTTCCTGCGAATCGACGTCGGGGCCAGACTTCGCCGCACCCTTCTCGCGCCGAACGTGCCGTCCCCCCTTCCGATCCTGCTCGCCCGACGAAGTCGAGGTGTAGTACGAGGCGTAACGGTTGTCCGCCTCCGCCACGCCGACCACGACCACACCGGCGACAGGCGCACCGAGGCGCTCGAGCAGGAAGCGCGTGCGCCGTGCCCCGTCGCTCGTCGTCTTGCCCATGCGTGCGACGACCACCACGGCATCGCAGGCCGGGATCAATTCGCTGGCATCGTTCGTGGCCAGCAACGGCGCGGTGTCGATGATGACGATGTCCGCCAATGACCGCGCCTGTTCCACGAGATCACGACCTGCCGCCGCCACGTCACCGAAGCTGCGCAGCTTGCTCCCACTCGGAGCGATCGAGATCCCTGGGATCCCGGTCGCTCGGACGACGTCCTCCAGTCGCTGATCGCCGAAGCCGGTGAGCACATCGGCGATGCCTGGCGAGGTGCTCACACCGAAGTATGTGTGGATCTCCGGACGCCGGAAGTCGCAACCCAGTACCAGCACCCGTCGACCGGCTTCGGCCATGGTGGCCGCCAGGTTCGCCACCGTCGTCGTCTTGCCGTCGCCCGGCGCCGGAGACGTCACCAGTATCACCGACGGGTCTTCGCGGGTGCGCTCCCGTCGCGCCCGACAGGGCCGAGCACGGTGATCGGGCTGAGGACGAGAGCGGATCGCAACGAGCGGTAGGACTCCGCCAGCGCCGACATCGGATCGAGCGCGGAGAGGACCTGACGATCGTTCTTCCTCGTCGCCACCTTGGGCACCTCGGCGACAACTGGAAGTCCGAACGCAGCCGACGCGGCTCGCACATCGTGGATCCGGGTGTCCAGTCGTTCGGTGAGCACCGTGACACCGAGTCCGAGAAGTAGGCCGATGACCACGGCGAGAGCAGTTCGAGCTGGCCGGCTCGTGGGCGCGGAGAAACCGCCGGCCTCCTGCTTGGCCAACTCTGGCAAGGCAGCCTGAAGGGTGATGTATCCGGCGCTGGGCGGCGGCTGGTCGAGCACATTCTGTTGCTGGTCGAAGGCGGCCCCGTACTGGCGAAGGAGCGAGTCCCGACGCGCCTTCAACGTGTCGATGGATTCGCCAGCAGCAGTCGCGGCGTCGATTTGGGTCTCGAGATCGTCGATGTCGGCCTGGAGCTTGTCGAGCTGTTCGTTCGCTCGTTGGATCTGATCCTGCTGGGCGGTAGCAGCCTGTTCTCCCAGGAACCCGAGCGTCTCCTCGGCGAAGACATTTGCCTTCTCCGCCGCCTGCGACGGAGACGAACCCTTGGCCGTGATGTCCAGCGTTCCCACCCGCTCGTCAGCCTCCAGCGTGATGCCAGCGGCCAGCACAACCGGGTTTCCCTTGTAGCCGAGCCGTTCGGCGGCCCGCTTGGGAACCTCTCCCGTCTTCACGAAGAGGGAGACGGTGGCCAACGCGGCGGGCGAGGATGCGCTGCTGTCGCGAAGGAGCTGGTGGGTCGCGGTGTAGGTGACGGTGTCCGTCTTGGGATTCGCCGGTGTGGTCACCCATGCCGCGACGCCGGCGACGAGCACACACGCGGCCAGCAGCCGCCAGCGGCGCCGGAGCAGACGGAGGTACTCGTTGAGATCCATCAGGCGGTCACGTCCAAGGGGGGCATGGTACCGAGCCTCAGACGCCTGTCGGAGCCGCCGCGAACCTCGCGGGCGCTCGGTGTAGCTCGACGAAGGTGGCGGCCACCGGGTCCATGACCGCGGGCTCGAGGTGCGACCACAGGGGCGGGCTCAGCACCGAGGACGCCAGTTGCTCGGTCACCGGGAGCGGCCGGGGATCGGCCCAGCGGCCCTGGTACGCGCGCTGGCGGTGGATGGGCGGATGGAAGTAGCGGCGGCTGTCGATGCCCTCGGCGTCGAGCGCTCGCTGCAGCTCCGGGGCGGACAGACCATAGGAATCGAGCATCGACCACCACGGTGAGATCCTTGAATGTCGACGTGTCGCCGTCGGCGGGGCGGATGACCCTGAGTCCGGGCACGCCGGCCACCGCGGCCTCGAACCGGTCGACGAGCGCGACCCGGGCGGCGATGTGCTCGTCCAATCGGGAGAACGACGCCAGCGCC
>CAVSXR010000018.1:0-343196 GCA_963731885.1 uncultured Acidimicrobiaceae bacterium
CGAACACGGGCTGCCAGCCGTGCTGGGTACGGGTCAGGGCACGACGTTGCTGCGTGACGGTCAGCAGATCCGCGTCGACGGCACCCGCGGCCTCGTGCTGGCGGTGGGGCCCACCGCATCGAGCGCCCGCAGGCCATGAACGAGCGCCGGCCATGACCTCGACCGCCGGGTTGGCGACCCAGATTCTCGTACCACTGCGGATGGTCGGAGTGTCCGCCCTTGGACGCGACCAACACGGTCACCGCGCGCTACGTCGGGACGGCCCCATCGAGTCCGTCGACTCCGACGCGATGCCCAGGGGCGGGGCCGGTCGGCCCACGAGGTAACCCTGCACCCACGTGACCCCGAGATCTCGCAGCGCGGCGAGCTCGTCGGGTTGCTCGACGCCCTCAGCGATGACCGTGGCGCCGACATCGCCGGCGAACGCGATCATGGCGCGGACGAGCGCACGGGCGGAAGGGTTCTTGTGGATCCCGGCCACGAGCGCGATGTCCAGCTTGATGATGTCGGGACCGAGCGCGAGGAGGTGACGCAGCCCGGCGTAGCGAGAGCCGATGTCGTCGGCGGCGAGGCGAGCTCCGTGGGCTCGCATCGGAGCGAACGCTCGCCGAATGGCCCCGTAGTCTTCGACCAGCTCGTGTTCGGTGAGTTCGACGACCACGCGTGGGCAGAGAGCCGGCGGGCAGAGGGTCTCCTCGTCGAGATGCAGGACCGTCGCCGGCGACGCGTTGAGGGCGAGGAACGCGTCGTCGTCTGCGGAGTCGAGGAACGGGAGCGCCCGGATGATCGCGGCCCATTCGAGGTCGACGCCACGGCCGACCGCGAAGGCGTCGGCGAACCAGCCCGCCGGTCCGCTCGGATGCGGCTCGTCGAACCTGGCGAGCGCTTCGTGGCCGACGATGCCGCCGCTCTCGATGTCCACGATCGGCTGGTAGACGGGCACCCAGCGCCCGCGTTCGATCACGTCGGCGATGCGCTGGCTCGCCTCGGTCCGCTCCGCCTCGGTTCCGGCGGGGACCGGGCCGGTTCGTGTCAATCGGAGCGTACGGAACATCTCGCGGGTCTGCAGCAGGTTCGCCGCCCTGAGCACGACCTCGATTCCGTCGAGGGGTTTGGTGAGGAAGTCGTGCGCTCCTGCGGTGAGGGCGCGGTCGCGCGCGTCCGTCGTTGCGTCGGCGGTCAGCACGAGCACGGGAAGGTAGGCGCCAGCGGCAAATCGCACGATCTGCTGGAGCACGGCGTAGCCGTCGAGGTGCGGCATGTGCAGGTCCAGCAGCACCAGGTCGGGATCGATTTCGGGGAGCAGCGCCTCGACGCGGCGCGGGTCGGCCTCGGTGATGACTCGCACCGCACCAGCCTCTTCGAGGAGTGCCCGGGCGAGGGCCAGGTTGAGCGGCTCGTCGTCCACGACCAGCACCGTGCTGGTGACGAATCGGTCGAGCGCGTGCATCATGTCGATGGGTCGGCCGCCTCGGCGAGACCATCCGCGATCTCATCGAGGACACCGAGGGTCTTTTCGAGGTCCAGGGGCTTGGTGAGGTACTGCTGGGCGCCGGCCGACCGGAGGCGGTCGATCTGACGCGGATTGGCGTCGGCGCTGAGTACCACGATGGGGATCTCGGCGGTCGATGGGTCGGCTTTGAGCGCCCGGAGTACGTCGATGCCGGCCATGTCCGGGAGGTGAACGTCGAGGAGTACGAGGTCTGGCGCGTGGGCCGAGGCGAGGTCGAGACCGAGCTGACCGAGGGCGGCGTGGATGAGGCGCCATCTGGGTCGTAGGTGGATGACGGCCTCCATCACCCGCACGTTCGGCTCGTTGTCCTCGATGTAGAGCAGCGTCGCACTGCCACGAGCCGGCGACGGCACGCGGGACACGTCCGGGACCGGAGAGGACGGCGTCAACGAAGGTGCGTCACCGGCGGTGAAGGTCAGCGTGAACGTGGTGCCCTTCCCGACGTCGGACCGGAACGCGAGTTCACCGTCCATGAGCTCCACCAGCGCTCGGGTGACAGTGAGGCCGACACCGGTCCCTTCGACCTCCGACGCCTCGGCTCCCAGGCGATCGAACGCGACGAAGACACGGTCGTGCAGGTCGGGGTCGATCCCGGGTCCGTCGTCGGTCACGGTGATCGACGCCTTGCCTCGCGAGGCCATCCAGTGGAGCGTGACGGACCCGCCGCGATGGTTGTACTTGATGCCGTTCGACACCAGGTTGAGCAGCGCCTGGCGCAACCGCTGACGATCGGCCTTCGCATGCACCTCGGGCGGCCCACCGACGACGTTGACCGTGATCCCAGCGGCATCGGCCTGCGGTGCCATGAGCGATACGACGTCCGCCACGACGGACTCGATCTCGATCGGCTCCGAACTCACCGAGAGGTCGCCCGACTCGATGCGAGCGATGTCGAGCACATCGTCGATGAGGGCCAGCAGGTGCCGACCCGCGCTCACCACGTGATGGGCGTATTCGGCCTGCTGGGGCGCCGCGAGGAGACGTTCGAGGATCTGACCGAACCCCAGGATCGCGTTCAACGGTGTGCGCAGTTCGTGACTCATCCGCGACAAGAACTCGTTCTTGGCGTCGTTGGCCTCGACGGCTCTCGCCTCCGCCTCGCGCGCCTGAGCCTCGGCAAGGACGAGCCCGGTGATGTCCGTCGCGGCTGACACCACCCGCTCGGGCGGACCATGCGGGTTCGGCACCGGGTTCGCGTACGCCCGTACCCAACGGACGGTCCCGTCGAGGTGCACGATACGGAACTCCAAGTGCACGGCTTCGCCCCGGAACGCGTCCTCGAACGCGGCGTCCACACGGTCACGATCTTCCGCATGGACAAAATCCAGCGTTCCGCCACCGCTTTCGAGCAGATCTTCGGGATCGGCGCCCGTCAGGGCTCGATAGCCGGGGCTCACGTAGAGGAACGCCGGAGGCTGGATCTGGTGCACGAGGAACGCGGTGTCGAGGTGTTCGGCCAACTGCTGCAACCGGGTCTCGTTCTCGCGAGCGGTGGCCTCGACCGCCCGTTGGGCGGTCACGTCGCGAACCGCAGCGATCACCAACGGGACATCCGACACCTCGTCCACCGCAAGTGCCACTTCGACGGGGAACGTCGTACCGTCGCGACGGGCCCCCTCGAGGGCGAGGCCCAGACCCATCGGGCCGCGGCGGGGGGCCTCGAAGTAGCTACGCAGATTGCGTCGATGCGTTTCGGCCAGTTCGGCCGGCAGCAGCAGCTCCACTGGCTGGCCCACCAACTCGTCGCGCGCGTAACCGAACATGTCCTGGACGCGCTCGTTGACCAGCGTGATCAACCCAGCCTGGTCGATGCACACCATGGCATCGGGGGCCGCCTCGATCAATGACGCGAACCGCGCGTCGGAACCCTCCTGCGCCGACAGCGGACGCGAGATGGACGCGACCCCCACGACCGATCCGGACTCGTCCCGAACCGGCGACAGCGACATCACGACCAGGATCGGCCGCCCATCGACCCGGCGTCGTAGACATCGGTAGCCGATCTCGGAGCCTCCACCGGCAACCCGGGCGTGACGCTCGCGTTCCTCGACCAGTACCTCGTCAGGGATCATCTCCTCGACGTTGTGGCCCAGCATGTCGGTGCTGGTGTAGCCGTACATGAGGGTGGCCCCCTCGTTCCACGCCGTGATCGTCCCATCCACCGTCTTCGAGATCACGGCCATCGTCGACGACCGCACGATCGCCGCCAGCGCGGCGTCCTCTTCCCCAAGCGGAGACCCAGTGGCGCCCACGCGCTCATCGCCCATCGGGAGCGGGCCAGACGCAGCCGGTTCGGGCCATCCCTGAACCTCCTCGCCCGAGCGAATCGAGCGCCGAAGAACAACCGTCTTACGGTCCCGGCACTCTCCCGCTCAAGAGCTACCTTCCGGAACCTGTGGGGGAATGGTACCAGACTTTCCGGTTTGACCGAGTCGCAACCTTCATCCCGCGCGACGGGCTGGCCGAGACACCTGACCGGACGTGAGCGGCGCGGTGATCGCCGGCGACAACGGGCCGTTCGACGCCGGTTGCGCCGCGCTTTCGATCAGGCCAGGTTGGCGTCGAGGAAGCCGGTCACCCGACGCTCCCATTCCTGGGGTCGGGTGTCCCAGCCGCGGGTGTGGCCGGCGCCATCGACGTTCCACACGGTGACCCGCTCGGCCGCGGCCGAGGCCAGGTGGGCCGCCGCGTGGGCCTCGTCTTGCACCTTCCCGGCGGTGACGAGGAGAAATGCCGTGTCGGTGGCTGCGGCCACCGCCGATCGGAGCGAGGGGGGCGGTGAAGCATCGGTCAACAGGTCGGTGATCCCGAACTGCACCGTGTCGATCTTCTCCTGGACCCAGCCGCGCCAGCCGTAGGTGTCGGAGTACCACGTCTTGTCGGACGCAGTTCGTCCCGTCGCGCCCTCGGCGACCACCACCCGGATGCGCGGGTTCGTCGCCGCGGCGCCGATCGCCTCCTCGCCCCCCATCGAGAACCCCACGACGCCGATGCGACTCGGATCGATGTCGCCGCGCTGGGCGAGGAACTCGGTGCCGGCTCCGATGTCGAGGTCGCCGTACCAGCCGAAGTCCATCGCCGTCCCGCGGCTGTCCCCGTGGCCCCGGGCATCGATCAACAGAGCGGTGTAGCCGTGGTCGACCAGGACCGCGGCCTGATCGAGCACGTCGGATCGCGTCGAACCCGCCCCGTGCATCACCACCAGCCCGGCACCGTTGGTTCCCGGGAGCAACCAGGCCGCGAGCTCCACGCCATCGGCCGTGGTCAACGTGACCGATTCGTACCGCAGCCCGATGTCCGCCGGTGTCGCCGACACGTCGGTGTCGCGGACGTGGGTGGCGGCGACCGGCGGAGCGACCAGCCACACGACCAGCGCGACCGCGACGACCATCCCGACCGCGATCCCGCTCTGCGCGAGACGACCCCGGCCCCGCGTCAGGAGCCGGCCCCCCTTGACGACGACTCCGAGGCCGGCAACCAGCAGCACCACCGACAGAACTCCCGTCGCGGTGAGTCCACCGGCGATCACGTGCGGAGCGAGCCCGAGCCCAACTGCGAGAACGACCGCACCGCCGGCGACAGCCAGGATCGGCGCCCTGCTCATGTCGCGATCGTCCCCTCCCGATCGCCGACCGGCCAGGGTCCGAAGTCACCTCGACGATCACCGGTGTGGGGGCGGGCGGGAACCGTTCAGCGATCGACGATGCCGTGCTCGAACGCGAAGGCGGTGGCGCCGGCGCGCGACGACACGCCGATCTTGGCGAAGATGTTCGAGAGGTGCCGGGACACGGTCTTGGCCGACAGGAACAAGGCGCCGGCGATCTCGATGTTGGTCATCCCCGACGCCGTGAGCCGCAGGACCTCGGCTTCTCGTTCCGTCAGCCCGGCCGGCAACGACCGAGCGGGAGCGTCGCCGCTCGCGATCCGGGACTCGAGCTGGGCACCGATCTCGTCGAACAACCGGGACGCCGTCGTGAACGCGTCGAGCGCGCCGACGTCGTCACCGGCCCGGCGCAGCACCTCGCCGATGAGGGTGCGCATCGTCGCCACCTCGTAGGGGACCTCGAGCTGTTGCCACTCCCGGCACGCCTCGCGCAGCGTCGGCAGCGCCTCGTCGTCCCCCATGGCCAGCTGCAACCGGCCACGGGTGGCATGGGCGGTCGCGGCCAGGAACGCCGAGCCGTACTGGTGAGCCACCCGCTCGAGATCCGCGGCGGCTTGGGCGGCGGCGTCGAGATCGTCGTCGGCGATCGCAACATGGACGAACACCGGCAGGAGCTTGGCGCGCTCGAGTGGCGCGGACCCACAGCTCGCCACGCACCGGTCGATGGCAGTCCGGGCCTCGGTGACGCGTCCTTGCGCCAGCCGCAGGAGCGCGTAGCCGCCGCACACCCGTCCCGTCATCTCCTCGGCCCGGACGAAGGCCTCCTCGGCGGATTCGAGATCTCCGAGGCGCCGGCGGATGTCACCCATCTCCGCGTACGCCGCGGCCGCGTTCGGGAGGTGGCTTCCCAACAGCTCCTCACCGGCTCGGGCCGCTTCGGCCGCGGCCTCGACGAGGGACCCGCGGCGCTTCAGCACGACTGCGTGGTGCACCCGGCAGATGCCCGGGAAGATGGCGCGGGGATGCTGCTCGGACCACTCCGCGGTCACATCGGTCCACTCCGCGGCCCGGGCCAGATCGCCCAGCTCCTCGCAGGCGCTGATCAGGCTGCAGTACACCTTCCCGGTCGAATACGGGCGCAGCCGCCCCTCGATCGCGAAGAGCATCGCGTCGTCGAGGCTCGCCAGCCCGGCGGCCGGTTCGCCGAGGTCGATGAGGAGCCGTCCCAAGGTCTGCAGCGCTTCGGCCTGCAGGTCGGCGGACCCGAGGCGCCGGCCGAGCTCGACGACTGATCGGGCGATGTCGGCTGCAACCTCCAGCTCACCGCTCCCGTGGGCCAGCTCGGCCTCTCTCAGCCGCAGCGCGCCGTACTCCTCGCTCTCGGGGTGGAGCTCCAGTGCGGCTCGGGCCCGCCGCAGCCACGTGGCCGCGATGACGGGTCGGACGCGGAACGAGTAGTGCTCGTAGAGCCACACCGCGCACTGGCCGGAGCGACGCGCGTCGCCGAGCTCCTCGAATCGCCGGTAGGCCTCCTGGCGAGCGGTGATGCACTCGTCGAGTCGGCCGAGCCACCACGCGGCGTCGGCCAGCAGATCGAGTCGTTCCGCCTCGCCCTCGGGGTCGTCGACGGACGCCGCTCGGGCGGTGTCGAAGGCCACCTGCCAGTCGTACCGATCGACGGCGTCACGGATCGAGGAGAGTTCGTCGGTGCTCATCGTGCTGGCTGTGGGCCTGCGGATCGCGGGTCTCAGGCGTACGACGCTACGCGGTCCCGTGGCCAACCGTGTCGTTGGGGCATCTGACCCACGCGGGCTGGAGCACCCGGAGAGGAGGATGGGGCGCGTGGCGGATGATGGACCGCCGTCCGATGCCGCATGATGCCGACATGGCGCAGCACGAAGCTCCCGACGTCACCGACCTGATCTCTGCCGGTCGTGACCGGGAAGCCGCTCTGCTCGGCGCCACCCGCACAGCACCGATCCTTGGAGGACGAATGGAACCCCTGGCCCAACTCGATCAGCTCATGCCCGCCCTCGGCGCGCTCGTCAGCACGATCACTCCCGACGACCTCGACAAGCAGACGCCGTGCACCGAGTTCACCGTTCGCGGCGTGCTCGAGCACATGGTGGGTGGCGCGGCCGCGTTCGCCGCCGGCTACCGGGGCGACGAACCTCATGCATTCGACACGGCCGACATCATGCCCGAGTGGGAGCGCGCCATGACCGAGCTCGCCGAGGCGATCACCGCGCCCGGCGCGCTCGACCAGAAGATCGCCGCCCCCTTCGGCGTCGTCCCCGGCGACACGTTCGCCCGCTTCGTCGCGCTGGACGGCCTCGTCCACGGCTGGGACATCTCCCGGGCCACCGGCAAGCCGTACGGCCCGTCGGACGAGCTCGTGGCCGCGGTGGACGAGTTCGCCCGCGGGACGCTCGACCCGCTGCGAGACGGCCAGACCTTCGCCGACGCCACCGAGGCGCCAGCCGGATCCGATGCCCTCACCCGGCTCGCCGCCTACACCGGCCGCACCGTCTGAACGCCCAACCCGTCGAGACGCACGCGATCGGGCCCCGGAGCGACGCTCCGGGGCCCGGTCGGTTCCGCCGGCTGTTCGACCGGTGGATGGGTGCTACTTGGCCTGGAGCTTGAACGACTTGCTGGCGGTCGATCCGGTGTACCGCCCGGTGTCCCCGCCGGTCGGCGTGTAGGTCGCCGTCAGCGGGTAGGTGCCGTTCTTCTGGCTGAGCTTCAGGGTCGTCTTGGCGACGCCGTTGGCGTCGGTGGTCGCCGACACCGCCTGCGCCCCGAGGGCGAAGTCGACCATGCGGCCCACCACCGGCTTCCCGGTGGCGTCCTTCAAGACGGCTGACAGGGTGACGGTCTTGTTCGGACCACCGCTGAGAGCACCGGTGTAGGCGAGGGTCGTTCCCTTCTGGTCGACCACCACCGACCCGACCGAGGAGGCCGGCTCGTACAAGGCGTCACCCGCGAACTCGGCC
Source organism: uncultured Acidimicrobiaceae bacterium (assembly GCA_963731885.1). Taxonomy (GTDB): domain Bacteria; phylum Actinomycetota; class Acidimicrobiia; order Acidimicrobiales; family Salinilacustritrichaceae; genus Salinilacustrithrix. The sequence continues at coordinate 8,114 of CAVSXR010000018.1, forward strand.
GCCGTCGCGTAGGTCCCGGCCGTCTCCGTCGGCGTGTAGGCCACCGACGCGGTTCCCGACGAGTTCGTGTTGGCCGAGCCCTTCGGGTTTCCGTCGACGCTGAAAGCCAGCGTCCGGCCGTTGACCGCCTGGCCGTACTCGTCGACCAGCGACCCTTGGAGCGACGAAGGCGTGTCGTAGGTCGCGCTCGTGGCTCCGAGGTAGCTGGCCGTCGTGGTGCGCTTGCGAACGGTCACCGACCGGGTGTCGGTGTCGCAGGCACCGTCCTTGTCGCACACGGTCAACGTGGCGGTGTAGGGCACCGCGTTGGGCGTGGCGTAGGCGTGGAGGACGCTGGGACCACCGGTGGCGCTCGGAGAACCGTCACCGAAGTCCCACTGGTAGACGAGGGTCGACTGATCAGCCGAGCCCGGGTCGGTCCCGGCGCCGTTGAAGGCGATGGCGCGACCCCATGCTCCGGACCCGTCGGGGCCGGCGTCGGCAACCGGCGCGACGTTGGTCACCGTGACGGTGAAGTTCTTCACCGTCTTGTTGCCCCGGAAGTCGGTGGCGGTGACGTTGCCGGTGTAGTTGCCGCTGTCGGCGAAGACCTTCTGGATCGTGGGCCCGTACTCGGTGCCGCCGTCGGAGAACTTCCAGACGACGTCGTCGGCGCCACAGGCGTCATCAACAGTGGCCGACATGGCGAGCTCGCTCCCCTCGTCACCCGAGTAGTGCGACGCCACGCCGGTGACGACCGGCGGCTCGCTGTCCTGGGCGATGGTGCCGAGGTCGGCGCTGTCGACACCGGCATCGCTGAGCGGGGCGACCGGGAAGTCGACCGACCCGAGCGGTGCGCTGGTGAGCACCGTGTCGTCAACGGTTTCGCCGAAGACGGTCCACTTGATCACCAACTGGAGGTCGGCCGGGAGGGATGGGTCGACGTCGAGGGCCGAGTCACTCAGGTTGAGCATCAGATCCTGACCGGCGGGTCCGCAGGGGACGTCGTAGGGATCGTTCAGGGACGAACCGCTGAAGGTCAGCGGATCGGTGTCGCTCGCGCTGACCACCTTGTACTCGCGCACCGTGGCGAGGCCGGTCGAGTCGACGTTGACAGATGCGTCCAGCCGGAGGGCCAGGTCGACGCCGATGCCGGGGAACATGGGGAGCGAGACGATCGTGAGGTCGGCCGGCGGAAGGTCGCAGACCGACGTCGGGCCGCCGGGTGCCGGGACCGTGCACGGGACGTCGGCGATCGGGATCGTGGCGTTGAACGGGTCCACCGAGAACGGATCGCCGTCGACGTACGCGCCGGCGTTGCCGCTGACGTGCGCCGTCACCTGGACCGATCCGGATTGTGGCGACACCGCATCGACGACGTCGAGCGTCTTGCCCTCGGAGAGGAGACCGTCGGTGTAGGTGGCGTCGAAGGCGACGTCCTGCTCGAACGTCACGTCGAGGTTGACGTCCTGGACGTCGACGCCGACCCCCCAGAGCCCGTTCGGGCAGTCCGGGTCGAACGCGCACACGAAGTTCAACGCGGCCTGGCTGACCGGATCGAGGGGGATGACCGCCGCCACACCGACCGGCACCGTCTGGGTGCTCGTGCCGACCATGTGGAGCGGGATGGAGTGGGTCGCGGCTGATGCCGGCGATGCGGTCGTGAGCAGTGCTGTCACCGTGAGGATCGCCACCACCGACGCCATGAGTCGTCGTCTCATTGCTGTTGCCTCCTTGGGGTTCGCCCTGCCGTCAGGGCGTTTGCGACCGTACGAACGGCCGGCCCGGAAGTAACGCGTAGGCGCTACGCGTTTCGGTCGGCGCGGGCCTGCCGGGCCAACTTCGCCCGCGCGATGCGCAGCAGGGCCGCGACCGCCTCCGGCTCGATGTCGAGCCGGTCAGCGATCATCTCGTCGCTGCACCCGGCCTCACGCAGCCGCAGTGCGGTGGCGTAGGCCTCGGGGAGACCGTCGAGCGTGTCCACGACGCGGAGGGTAGGAGTCGACGACGCGCCGCGAACGCGTAGTCGACTACGCGTTCTGGGCGAGCGACCGCACGAACGGGGCCAGCTCGCTCCGGTGATTGATCCCGAGTTTGGCGTACAGACGGTGGAGATGTCCCTCGACGGTCCGCACCGACACGAAGAGCCGCTCGGCGATCTCGCGGTTCGACAGTCCGCTGGCCGCGAGGCGGGCGATCTCCTCCTCGCGGCGGCTCAAGGCAGGCAGAGTCACGTCGGAGAACGGCAGCACGGGGATGACGGAGGCTTCGCACTCCGCGAGCAGCCGCTCGGCGGCCGCCCTCGACGCCGAGGCGCGGGCCACGAGCCCGGCCGCTGGTGCGCCACCGCGGCCTCGGCCCGGGCTTCGGCGGCATGGCGCAGCGCCCCGATCTCCCCGAACGTCGCGGCCACGTCGTCCAACGCCGGACCGTCGTCGGCGACGAGCGCCCGGGCGTGATCTGCGAAGGGCCGAGGCCAGGCGCCATCGACGATCTCCACCAGCTCCCGCAACCGGCCGGCGACCTCCTGGCGCGCCCCGAAGCGCAGCGCGTCGTGGAGCACGTGGATCTCGATGCCGGGCTCGGCGGCGTCGCGGCACCGCTCGGCCGTGGCCAGCAACGACGCTCGGGCCTGGCTCACCTCGCCGCTCGCGGCCCACGTCCACGCCGACGCCCGCGCCACGTCCGACCGGAAGAACGACGTCCTGTTCGTGGTCCCGGCCTCGGCCTCACGCCGGAACCGGTCCGAGGTGACCGGGTCACCCAGTGACGCGTAGGCCTCGGCGAGCAAGGCCAACGCCCAGACCCGCTCCGCCGACGGCGCCGGTATCCCGGCGGCGGCCTGGAGGAGGTCGACGACAGCCTGCGCCGCACGACCACGCAGCAGGTTCAACCGTCCGCGGTAGAGCGCGACATGCGCCGCGGCCTCCGGGTTCGGAGTGCTCGTCAACCGGTCGACGAGCCGTCCGACCGCGTCGAGGTCGCCGAGCATGACCAGCGATACGGCGCGGGTGTGGAAGACCCACGCGATCGCCCGGGGCACCTCGGCATGGTGCCGCAACGCGGGGCCGACGAGGTCTCGCGCCGCGGCTTCGGCGCGAGCGGCCTGACCGGTCACGGCCCAGCGGCGACCGACCGTGGTGAGGGCCCGCAGCTTGACGATCTCGTCGGTGTCGGCATCGTCCACCAGCTCCTCGGTGAGGGCGGCGGCGGCCAGATCGTGGCCCGACTGGGCGAGTATCACCGCCCGATCGGCCCGCAGGAAGTCGGCCCAGCGCCGATCCGACAGGGTCTCCTCCGCGGCCGCGAGCACCGCGCAGGCGGCATCGGGATCGTCGGCGCCGTTCTGGATCGCCATCGAGTGCCAGTACGCGATGCGGGCCCGGGTGCCGTCGTCGTCGCCGCCGGCGACGGTCAGGATCTCGATGGCTTCGTCGAACCGGCCGAGCGTCACCAGTGCCTCGCCGACCGCCAGCGACGCGGCCGGGCTCGCCCCTCGTTCGAGCGCCTCCCGCCCCAGATCCACGGCGAGGGCTCGATCGGTCAAGGCGTTGGCGTGAATGGCGGCGGTCACGAGCAGGTCCTCTTCGACCTCGAGACCGGCGGTGCGCGCCCAGACGACGAGCCGCAGCACATCACCCGCCCGGCGGGCACCGGTGGCTCGCACCGCGCCGAACAGCCGGCCGCACAGGTCGACCCACCGCGTCCGCGCCATCGTGGTCCGCAACACGTCGCCGTACACCGGATGCACCAGCTGCAGCCACGTGCGCCGACCGTCCTGCTCGACGGTGACGAAGGATTCGTCCTCGAGGAAGGCGACGGCCATGGTGCCGCACAGGTCGACGAGCACCGACGCCTCGAGCCGCCCGGCGACGCCGAGGAGGTCCACGGCCCGCCGTTCGTCCTCGTCGAGCCGACGCAACCGGGCGTTGACCAGCTCGATGAGGCGCGCACCCGGCACCAGGTCGCCCTCCCAGGCCCAGACCCCGCTGTCCTCCTGGAGCGAGCCCGTGCGCAACAGGTCGTCCACCAGCTCCCGGACGTAGAGCGCGTTGCCGCCGGTCACGCGCCACGCCCGCTCCGCGGTACGGGGATCCACGGGACCACCCAGCACACCCGTCAGGAGGTCGGCGGTGTCACCAGATCCCAGGGGCTGGAGCTCGATCCGGTCCAGGAACCGGTCCTTCCACAACGCGACGAGCGCATCGGGGACACGCGTTCCGGACCGAAGCGTCAGGAGCAGGCGAACCGTCCGCGCCGTGGCCATCTGCAGGAGGAGTGCCGCGCTCGGCGTCGTCGAGCAGGTGGCTGTCGTCGACGACGAGCACGACCTCGCGACCGTCGGCCCGACCACGAAGCGCCGGGACCATCGAGCGGAAGACGTCGATCGGCTCGGTGTGGTGATCGGACGACAAGGGAACGAGGTGGGCGAAGACCGACAGCGGGACGACGCCCGCGGCGTGGGTCGCGGCGATCCACTCGACGTCGAACCCCGCGCCGCGGAGAGCGTCCACCGCCTCCCGCGCCAACCGGGTCTTGCCGACCCCGGCGGCGCCAGCGATCACGACACCAGCCACGTCACCACGGGTGAGCGACTGCAGGGCTTCTCCGAGCTCCTCGACCCGCCCGGTCAGCGGCCAGTCACGCACCGGCAAAACGTAGCCACGCCCGCACGCCTGCGCTGTGGGTGTCCGATATATCCGTTCCGGCGTGACGGCGACGCGGCCGATCCGGTGACGGTCACTCGGACGGGTTCGAGCAGCCGCCCGACCAGGGCGCCGATGCCGACGCCCAGGGTCACGTCGTCGCTTCGGCGAGCTGTTTCACGCCTTCGACCGTCCGTTGCATGTTGGCGTGGACCTCACCGATCCGGCGACGCAGCACGCGGGTTTCCTTGCCGGGGTGGTTGGTGATCGCCATCGTGGTCCCCGAGGGTCCTGGCCCCATGGAGTAGAGGAACCGGAGGCGGGTGCCGCCTTCGCGGGCTTCGAGGTCGAAGCGCCAGCGGGCGCCGGGGTTGTCGGCGTCGGAGGTGCGCCAGCCGAACGAGCGCGGTTCGTCGCAGGTGTCGACGAAGCACGGGATGGTCCACTCCCCGATGGCTGGGTGGCGGTTGCGGCCCTGGAACATGGCGCCGACCCCCCGGTCGGTGCTGGCCCACTCCGCACCGGCGAACTCCTCGGAGAACTGGGCCGGGAGGTTGATGTCGGAGATGAGGGCCCACACCTTGGCGGGAGAGGCGGCGATGTCGACCTCGGCGATCGCCCCGGGGCCGTCGTCGAAGCGGAGCTCGTCGCTCGGGCCGCGCTCGGTGGTGGTGCCGAACCGGTCGAAGTAGGTGATCGCCCGGGCGGGGTGACGTGGCGCCCGCTTGAAGTCGGTGCCCTTGGTGTAGGCGACGGGCAGCAGGACGATCTCGGTCATGTGCTCGGGGATGCCGAGGATCTCCTTGACCCGCGTGGTGTCCTGAAGCGCGGCGGTGACCCAGGTGGTGCCGAGCCCGCGGGCGCGCAGGGCGAGGCAGAAGCTCCACGCCGCTTGGATGACCGAGTCGAACAGACCGGGCCGCCCTCCGCCGTCGTGCGTGCCGATGATCGTGGGAATGACGATGGCGGGGACTTCGGCGAGGTGCTCGGCGAGAAAGGCGGCCGATGCCATCACCTTCTCGCTGGGGTGGCCGGTGCCCTGGAGCCGTTCGGCGGCCGTCGACATGAACGGCAGCGCGGTCTCGCGGTAGAGCTCGCCGAGCTGGTCCTTGACCCGCTGCTCGCGGACGATGATCCAGCGGCGGCTGCCGAGGTTGCCGCCGGTGGGCGCCTGCTCGGCGAGGTCGATGCAGTCGAGGAGCAGCTGGTTGTCGACCGGGCGCTCGAGGTCGAGGCGACGCCGGACGGCGCGGGTGGTGGCGAGCACCTCGTCGAATTGGGCGATGTCGACGTTCATGCCGGCACCCGCTCGAGCCGTGCCGGCACGCTCTTGTGCCAGGGGGTGCCGGCCCACGGGTCGCGGTCCTCGCTGGCGGTGAGCTCGTTGGGCGCGACACCGGTCGTGTGCCGGGTGCCGGCATCGACGTGGTCGAGGCCGAGCCCGTTGGGGAGTGAGACATGACCAGGCTGCACGGTGTCGTCGACGGCGACGGTGACGAGGACGCGCGCTCGCTTGGTGGTCAGCGCGGCGCAGTCGCCGTCGGCGATGCCGAAGCGTTGGGCGTCGGCGGGTGAGACGCGCAGCGCTCCGTCGGCGTCCTTCTTCCGCCAGGCGGGGTCGCGCAGGATGGTGTTGGCGGTGAACGAGCGCCGCTCCCCGGCGGAGAGCAGGAGGGGCCAGTCGGGGTCGTCACCCGGTGGGGTCTCGTCTCGGAGGGCGGCGAGCTCGTCGAGGAGCTCGGGGATGTCGAGGTGGACGACGCCGTCGTCGGTCTGGATGCGGTCCCAGGTGGCTTCCCAGGTGTCGTCGGTGAACACGACGCCAGACGGGCGGTCGACGATGGCGTCGAAGAGGCGGTCGCCGGCGTCGGAGCCCGCGCCGAATCCGGCGCGCTGGACGCCGTCGGGGTTCTTCTGCGAACAGCGGATCGCCAGCGGCCACAGCGCCGCCGCAGCCGTCGCGCCGTGCGGGAGGGTCTCGCCGAGGGTGCGGTACAGGACGACCGGGGCGACGGCGGCCAGCTTCGGGTCGCTGGTCAACTCCTCGGCGAACGCGGCGGCGAAGTCGCCGCGGCCCTGACCGGCGGCGTTGCGCAGGCGCCCGATCGCGTCGGGGTCGAGGAACCCGAGGGCCTCGGCGAGTCGGGCATGGATCTCGGGCTCGGGCAGCGGTCCGTCCGGCGGGTCGAGCACGGGCCGGCGGAGGTGGAAGACGTTCTCGGGGTAGTCGAAGTTGAAGAAGGTGGCCTCGAACTTCTCGTACTGGGTCGTGGCCGGCAGCACGTAGTCCGAGTGCCTCGCCGTCTCGGTCATGAAGACGTCGATGCAGACGCTGACGTCGAGGGCGCGGATCGCTTCCCGCATCCGCTGGCTGTCGGCCACCGAGTGCAGCGGGTTGCCCGACTCGATGATCATCGCCCGGTACCGGTTCGGGTGGTCGGTGAGGATCTCCTCGGCGATGACGTTGCAGGGGATGAGGCCGCCGATCAGGGGTGCTCCGGTGACCGGCGAGACCGGCGCGGTGGCGGGGTCGAGCTCGGCGCGGCTCATGCGCAACAGGTTGCCGAGGCTCGACATCGCGTACTGCCCACCGGGTATGGCGAGGTTCGCGGTGAGGAGCCACACGAGCTTCTCCAGGTAGCTGACCAGCGTCGAGTGGCGGTTCATCTGCACGCCGAGGTCCTCGAACGCCGCGACGCTCCCAGCGGCGGCGATCCGGCGCGTCGCGGCACGCACCAACGCCTCGTCGACGCCGCTGATCTCGCAGTAGCGGGCGATCGGCACCGCGGTCAGGGCGGCGAGTACCGGTTCGAGACCAGCGGCGTGGTCGGCGAGCCACTGCCGGTCGAGGAGGCCCTCATCGACGACCACCGCAGCCATCGCGGCGACCAGCCAGGCGTCGCGACCGGGCCGGACCTGGAGGTGGAAGTCGGCCATGGCCGCCGTCTCGGTGACCCTCGGGTCGATCACGACGATCGCCCGGTCGGGGTCCGCCGCGATGGCCTTGAGGGTGGTCCGGGCGTGGGGGATGCCGTGGGAGATCCACGGGTTCTTGCCCACGAAGAACGCGACCTCACAATGCTCGAAGTCGCCCCGGAGCGGGGTGCCGAACATCTTGCCCATGACCAGCACCTCGCCGGTCTTCTCCTGGGAGATGGCGTTGGCCCGGTACCGGACCCCGAGCGCCCGGAGGATGGCCGACCCGTAGGCGCCGCCGAGGTGGTTCCCCTGCCCGCCGCCCCCGTAGTAGACGATCGACTCCCCGCCGTGCGCATCACGGACCGCGGCGAGACGGTCGGCGACCTCGCGGATCGCGGTGTCCCAGTCGATCTCCTCGTAGGTCCCGTCGGGGCGCCGGCGCAGCGGGCTCAGGAGCCGCTCGCCGCGGCCGTTCTGGTAGTAGTCGAGACGCAGGGCCTTCTCGCACGTGTACCCCTTCGACGCCGGATGCGCCTTGTCACCTCGGGTGCGTTCGAAGGTGCGGCCGTCGGCGCCGAGGCGGATCTCGACGCCGCAGTTGCACTCGCAGAGGATGCACGCGGTGGGATGCCACACGGCGGTGGCCGCGCCGTCGCTGGGCCCGTCGGTGGTCGTGTCGGTGGTCGCTGTGTCGGTCATGTCATTGCCCCGTGAACCGTGCCGGGCGTCGTTCGAGGAACGACGCGATCCCCTCTTGGAAGTCGGCGGTCGCCATGACCGCCTTGCTCATCGCCGGGATGGCCGCGATCGCCGCGAGCTCGTCCTCGTCGAGCGCGACGCGTGCGTTGGCGATCGTGTGCTGGAGCCCCAACGGCGCGCACTGCACCATCTCGCGAGCCAGCTCCACGGCACGGTCGCGTTGCCTCCCCGGCTCGACGACCTCCTGGACGAGCCCGATGCGCAGTGCCTCGTCGGCTCCGAACTCGTCAGCCCGCAACAAGTGGTACATGGCGTTGCCCCACCCGGCGCGCTGGACGTAGCGCACCGTGGCGCCGCCGAGGGGCGCCAGGCCACGCTTGGGCTCGAGCTGGCAGAACCTCGTGTCGTCGGCGGCGACGATGATGTCGCCCGCCAGCGCCAGCTCGATCCCGATGGTGAAGGTGATGCCCTGAACCGCGGTCACCAGCGGCTTGGTCAGCCGCCGCTGCAGTCCGTACGGGTCGACCGCGCCGACCGGCGGGCCGGGCTCGGCGTCGGGTCCGAAGAACAGCGGCATCTCCAACCCGGCGGTGGTGTGGTCGCCAGCGAAGGTCAGGACGCCGACGAACAGGTCCGGGTCGTCGTCGAGCCGCGTGTAGGCGGCCGCGAGCTCGTTGGCGATCTTGGGGGTGAAGGCGTTCTTCTTCTCGACCCGGTCGACGGTCATCACCAGGATCCGGTCGTCGACGACGTCGGTGTGCACCTGCCCGTGCGTGTGCCGATCGTCGGTGGTCCCGTCCCCCTGCGGTTTCATCATGCAACCGACAGTAGAACGTAGAGTTCCATCATGCAACTTGCTTGTGTAGGATGGCGGTGTGAAGCGCGTCGACACCTCCGAGTGGCCGTGCACCATCGCCCGCAGCGTGAACGTCCTCGGCGACCACTGGAACCTGCTGCTGATCCGGCAGGCCTGCCTCGGCACTCGCCGCTTCGACGAGTTCCAGGCCGAGCTCGGGATCGGACGCAACATCCTCACCCAGCGACTGACTCGTCTCGTCGACGAAGGGTTGATGTCCCGCGTCGAGTACCAGCAGAGTCCGCCTCGCTTCGAGTACCGGCTCACCGACCAGGGCAGGGACGCCTACCCGATCCTGGCCGCGATGGCGGCCTGGGGCGAACGTTGGCTCACGGGGCCCGAAGGCACCCCGCTGGTCCTGCATCACACCGCCTGCGATCACGACATGCGCGCCGTGGTCGTCTGCAGCGAGTGCGCCGAGCCACTCGACGTCCGAGACGTCCGCGCCAAAGCGGGACCGGGCGTTCCCCGGTAGTTCCACGCCGAGGCCGCCGAGCAGATCTCCGACCTGATCCTCGGCCCGCGCTCACCAAGTCAAGATGCTGCTGGACGCGAGTGAGGGTGTCGGCGATGTGCTCCGGAGCCTAGAACCTGCCTGGAAGTCGCGAGAGGACTTTTGCACCAGCTGCAACGAGGTGAGAGACACCGGCTGGTGCGACACCTGCAAGGGTCGCTTCTGTCCAGTGTGCGAGAGGTGCGGCTGCTTTCGACCAGCCCGGAGCGAGACGTGCCCGGGCTGCGGATGGCTACGTGGCGGCCGAAGCCGGAAGACCTGCAGCGCGTCTTCGAGGAGCAGAACCCGTGGCACCGGACCGGCCAGGTGCCTGCCAGCCTCGCTCGAGAAGTAGAGCGCCCGCTCGCCCAATTGTTGTGGAAGCGGCTTCGGGATGACGATCCGCACCGGTTCCAGATCGTCCTGGGGCCACGCCGCGTCGGCAAGACGACGGCGCTGTACCAAACCGTCCGACACCTCATCGCGGACGGCGTTCCACCCAGCCGGATCTGGTGGCTTCGCCTCGACCACCCGCTCCTGCTCCAAGAGGATCTCGGGGCGCTCGTCCGTCATGTGCTCTCGCAGACCGACGCCACGTCGGACCAGCCCGCGTACGTGATGCTCGATGAGCTGGTCTACACCGACTCCTGGGACCTATGGCTCAAGACGTTCTTCGACGACGCCTGGCCGGTTCGAGTGGCTGCGACGTCGAGCTCCACCGCTGCCCTCAGGGAACGCCGACTGGAGAGCGGCGTCGGTCGCTGGTCCGAACAGCACCTCACGCCCTACTTGTTTGACGAGTTCCTCGACCTGATCGACGAGGACGTCGAACTCGATGCCGGCACAACCCTGGCGGCCACGATCCGGTCCCTCCCCGCCGGTCAGCGAGCCGCACCGCGCCACGAAGTCGCCCGACGGGCCTTCATGCTCGTCGGCGGCTTCCCCGAACTCCTCACCCGAGCCGGCGACGACGAAGCCAGCCGGCTCCTCGAATCGCAGCAGGTACTCCGAGCCGACGCAGTCGAGCGAGCCATCTACAAGGACATCCCCCAGTCGTTCGGACTCGACAGCCCGATGATGCTCGAACGACTGCTCTACGTCCTCGCCGCGCAGGTGACCGGGATCCTGTCGCCGACCAACATCTGCAGTGACCTCGGACTCTCTCAGCCGACTTTCGACCGCTACCTCAGCTACCTCGAGCAGGCATTCCTCGTCTTCGCCCTCCCGAATTACTCGGGCACGGAGGCGGCGATCCAACGGCGGGGCCGCAAGCTCTACTTCGTCGATGGCGCGGTCCGGAATGCCGCGTTGCAGCGAGGTCTCGCGCCCCTCGATGACCCGGCGGAGCTCGGCCTTCTGCTCGAGAACCTCGTGGCCGCCACGCTGCGATCCCTCGCCCTGCACTCCGGTGTTCGGCTGCACCACTGGCGAGAGCGCACGAACGAGGTCGACGTCATCTACGACCACCCCGACGAGCCCCTCGCGTTCGAGGTCGGCACATCACCACAGCACTCCCGGTCTGGAATGAAGGCCTTCCTGGAGCGCCACCCGCGATTCGAGGGCCGCTGCTACATCGTCGCCCCGCAAGCCACCGTCGCCCACCCTGAGTCGATGGCCGAAGGGGTCGGCACCTTGCCGCTCGACCTCTTCCTCCTGTGCGCCGGTGTCCAAGCGCGCGACGCGTTGGAGAGCGCTCTCGGGCTCTGACGCTCGCTTGGAATCTCAGTCGGTGACTGTCGGACCCGATCGAGACAATGAATGCGTGCCTCGACGCCAGGCCGGGGAGAGCCCGGAAGGCTTCTTGTCGCTGTCCGATCGAGTTCAGTGGATCCCGCGAGGGTGCCGGTGGGTCTGGAACGGCGTCCGATTCGGTGCGGTCGGCGGTGCGTTCTCGGTCGACTGGCGACGTCGTACGCCGGGCGACAGCTGGTGGCCCGACCACGAGAATGTCTCCGATACCGACATCGAGCGTCTCGGCTCCGACGCGCTCGACGAGAACCTCCGCAACCAGCGACTCGTCAACTTCGATGATGAGTGGCCATGACCACAACTCAGTGACGGTCTGGCCCATACGGACTCAATCGGCCGAGAAACGGCCGAAGGTCATCCGGGCTTGGGTCCTTTGGGGCAGGTGGAAGCGCCACACGCGACGACAGGGGGTCGAGGTTCTCGGCGTAGTTCGATGCCCACACGATCCACTCGGCGGCGTCAGGGTCTTCGGGGAACCGTCGGCCGATCGCCTCGAGGTACCCACGTACCTTGCCAGCGGTCTCCCAGCGATGAACCTCGTCGAGCAACACCTTCGACCGGTAGGCCTCGGCATGGCGCTCGCGAGCGACGACCATCGCCTCCTCCCATTCGGTCCGACGACGCTCGGCGTCCCTCGTCTTCTCCGCCTCCCGGTCCTCATGCTCGGCGACTCGTACGAGGAACTCCCGGAGCACCTCGGTGAGCTTGTCCTCGAGCTCCCACGAGCGGCGATCGCCCCAGCTTGATGGCCGCCCCGTCGAGCCCCATCGCTCCAAGGCGAGCGTGAGGCGGCCGGGCTCCTTGCTCGACTCGGTGATCCGGACAGGCAGGTCACAGGTCCCCTTGCGAAACACGAAAGCTCCCGGGAGGCTCGATCGAGCACGCAGGTAGCGGGGTGTGCTCACGTCCGGGGCGGAGATCGTGAATCCGTGGGACGCGGCTGCGGTTGCGAGCGCGTGCACGATGCGCGCTGCACGAGACGAAACGTCTCGAGACAGCCCCAGTTGACCGGGCGAGTCGCGGACGACCCGCGCAGCGGCGTGGTAGCGGCCCACCCTGGCGGGGACCGTGACGGCCTCGAGAGATGCGATGTCTGCGGGAAGATCCAGCAGTGAGAGTTCGAGGAGTCCGTGCCGAATGTTGCGGACGAAGAGACGTTTCCCTGCCGGGACACGGCCGTGACGAACCGCAGCCTGGGCCCGTTGCTCGTAGTCGGGCTCGTGAGGATTGCCGTAGCTGCGGGTCTGGATCTCGAGCTTTCCGCCGGCGGCGACGATATCGGCGATCAGCTGCTCGGTCACCGACGCGGATGCTCGGGGCGTCGGAGGCTCGTCACTGTCGACCTGTTCCAGATACGCCTTTCCATCGGCCGTGATGGCTGCGGTCCAGGTTGACCCGGAGCCTTTGGTCGTCACGAGGCGTCGGTTCCGCAAAGCGGCCACGGACACACGCCGACCGTTCTCATCACGCTCCTCTCCTGGGCAACCGTCCTGAACCCATCGAAGGATCTCGATCTGGGCGAGCGTCAGCGTCTTCCGTTGTGCCACGCCGAGATCCTGCACGGCTCGAGCTCGCCGCCCGACATTCACGTCGCCTCCACCGACACCGACCGAGCCGTCGCCTACCTTCGACTCGTGCTCGATCAGTACCAGGCGGTCGGTGACCCAGACGAGGTGGCCACAGCGCGTTCTCTGGTGACGGGCCTGTCACCACACGGCACCTCGGTTGCACCCCGAGGCGGCGTCACCGGAGCAGTCGAACGTCGAAGAACGTCAACTAGCGGCGCCGGTCGCAGCTGCCGGGGTCGCCGACACGGCCACTTGCCCCTATCCTCAGCCCGGCGGTAGGGGATCCTCTCGGTTGCAGGCGCCGGTGAGCAGACGTGTGAGCCTCGTGTTCACCGCGGGTTGCTGCGCCTCGACGGTCACGCTGAAGGCGTTCAGAGCGGACGCGGCGGCGTCCTTTCGGTCCCTGGCGATCAATCTCTCGGAGTTGGTGAGGTCGCTCGCTTTCACGTCAGTGTGGCCCCCGTGGTGGCGCAGCGTCTGCCACGGCGTGGGGATCGATGTCGTTGACGGCGACGAGGACTGCCTCGATGAGATGATTCAGCTCGGTCAGCTGTTCATCGGTGAGGACGTGGAACAGGGCCGTCTGAATGGCGACGGTCTCGGGGAGGTGTATGTCGACCAATGCCCGTCCTGCGTCGGTGATGGATACGAGAACCTTGCGGCGATCGGTCGGGTGGGGGTGGCGGGCCACCAGTGCTCGCTTCTCGAGCCGGTCCAGGAGGCTGGTCACGCTGCCACTGGTGAGATGCAGATGGGCGTTGATCTCGTTGGGGGTAAGGGGCTCTTGTGCTCCTTCGAGCACAGACAATGCCTGGGCGGCGGCCAAGTGGAGATCGTGCTCGCGGAGCCGAGCGTTGACAGCATCGGTGATCACGTCGGCGAGTCGGACCACGTTGCGGGTGGCCTGGTTGGCGTGGGGGTTGCCGCCGGGGAACTCTGTCTGGAACTCCTCGGCTCGGAGATCGACCGGCGCGCGCCGGAGCGGCTCCCGGCGGGAGCCGCTCTTGGTCGATCGGGTCGATGGCTGGGGGCTCAGTACGGCACCTCTTCGGTGACCTCGAGGAGTTCGATGATCGGCTCGCTCGTGACGCCGCCCCCGGACATCGCCTCGCGGAGCGACGCATCGGCGAGGAATCCGTCAGCGCCGGCACGATCGGGGAACATGACCAACACGGTGAGTGCGTTGGGATCGTCCAGGCTCTGCGCGAGCCGGTGCCCGGTGGCGCCGTGCTCCTTGCGGGTTGCTGCGTGCTCGTCGAAGACGAGCTTCCACGCATCGAAGTCGGCGACGGTGTGCTTCACGGACAGGATCATGACAGGCTCCTTTGCTTGGTACCAGCTTACTTGATATCCGGTAACTTGATATCAAGTAACATGCCATAGAGGTACCTGTCAAGGAGAGAAGCAGACGCTCGAACGATTCAGGCGTTCCCGGCGCGTCGCCCTACTCACGGGTTCTCAGCATTCGCTGCCGGCGAAGGTTGAGGAAGGTCGCGGGGATTCTGACCATCGCACACCGCTCCGACACATCCGCGTCGGGCGCGTCACGAACGTGCCCGGTCGGAGACACCTCCGGTCCGCCCACAGCAAGACGCACCGCCCGACGAGGCACACCGAAGAATGTTCCTTCACGACGAGCGCTCGGCCGACGCAGCACTCGCGCGATTGCCGGATCGCCAGCGCCCGCGCCACAGGAGAACGGTTGATCGGTCTTGCTATTCGGCGGTTCGCTCGACGATGCGCTTCACGGTCATGTGTGAGATGCCGCTTACGTCCGCGATCTCGCGCAACGATGAGCCGGCGCGATGAGCTTCCCGGATCGCCGCATCGCGCTTGCTGGACGCCACCTCAGCATTGTCGGCTGCGTAGCGAACGAGCTTCAGCAGGTTCAGCTGCTTCGAGTCGGTTGTGGTGGTTGTCGCCATGACGGGTGCCTTCAGTCGTCGGTCCGGTTGAGGACGAGTTCGATCATGAGCCGAGCCTCCTCGGCCCAGGTGTCTCGGAGCTGTTCGTCCTCGACGACCGCATCTGCGGCCTCTGCGAGAAGCAGGCAGATGGCCATCGCCTCGTCGTAGGTGAGGGTGACATCGCTCTGGGACACACCTGGACTGTATCAACCTGTTACATCGAAGGCGCGCCGACTGCCGGATCTGGGCGCACCTTGCACGCCACCTATCGCTCCAGACATCTCTCGGATCGTGGGATCAGTCAGGGTCGATTTGCGGGAAGACCCCCTTCCCCCGGGGGGGTGCTCAGCCCAGACAGTCCGTTCCGATGAAGCTGCCAGGGACAATTGCCTGGTTCTGGGTGTTGGGCGACGCGGTCGCTTGGAGGTGCACCGCCGTCTCACCGGACGAGCGGATCACGACGACGTTCAGGGCGGCGCCGTTCGGGTCGATCGGCTTGACCGCCCGGAACGAGTAGTCGCCGTCCCGGCACAGGACCATCTGCAGCGCCCACCCGTGATCGACGACGGCGTCGTGCAGGTCGACGGCCACGTCCCGGGCCGGGCGGCTGCTCGAACCCGTCCGGGTGACTGTCACCACTCCACGCCGAGGCCGCCGAGCAGATTGCAGGCCTGATCCTGGACTGAACCGACCGACTATCGGGTCAGCCCTCGCCATCGTCCGACACGGGGCGAAGAACGGTCGGCTTCTGCGGAGGGCCGAACTCCCGATCCCACTCGGCAGCCAACTCCCGGCACCCCTGCCAGAAGGACTCGTGGAGACGACGCCAGCGCCCATGCGCCGTCTTTCGAAGCACGCCGGCGCCGGCGAAGTGCTTCAGCTCCTTCGAGACCGCCGACGGCTTGAGGTCGGTTGCCTCGACGGCCTGAGCGGTCCCGAACTCAGGGTCCAGCGCCGCTATGACGGTTACGAATCGCAGTCGGTGGTGACCGTTCAGCAACGCGAAGGATCGCCGCTCGAACTCTCCGAAACCATCCACTCCGACAACGCTCCAAGCTGCGAGAATTGCCGTAATGCGGAAACTTAGAGATACGGCAACTCAGCGAGATGCAGACCGTACCGCCTCCGGAGGATCTGACGCCGTCGAGCCGCACATGCAAGGATTCGGTTCTTCCCCCTTCACCACGGCCGGCGTTGGTACGCCGGGCTACCCCAAGTCAGGGGGCCAGGCCTTGACAGAACTCCGTGACAAGCTCCTCGATATCGTGCGGCGTGAGGGGTATCTCCGCCTCGACGAACCGATCCAGCTCCGCTCGGGCGAGTGGAGCCATGACTTCATCGACGGCAAGCGGGCGCTCGCCGAAGGTGCAGATCTGGAGACTGCGTGTGAGGCGATGCTGGAGATGCTCGCCGAGCGCGGGATCGACTTCGACGCCGTGGGTGGCCTGACGCTCGGCGCTGACCAGTTCGCGCACGGCACCGCCATCGTCGCCCACAAGAAGTGGTTCGTCGTCCGCAAGGAACCGAAGGGCCGAGGCACGAACCGCCTCGTTGAGGGTGCAGAACTCAACAGCAGTGTGCGAGTTCTTCTCGTCGACGATGTCGTCAGCACGGGCGGCTCGATCAAGAAGGCTTGGGAGTCCATCCAGGACACGGGAGCCCAGATCGTCGCCGCCGTGACACTCGTCGACAGGGGCGAGGTGGCGAACAAGTTCTTCGCCAACGTTGGGGTGCCCTACCTGCCGCTCCTCACCTACCAGGACCTTGGGATCGAACCCGTGGGACATGGACGAGAAGACGCTCCGGCGGCTAGCTGACGCAGGGATCGCTCAGCTTCCGCCCGCTCTGCTCCCCGACCTGATCCAGTCCTGTTGGGACCGGTGCGAGATCCAGGGCGACGCGCGCTACTGCATCATCGCAAGGACGCTCGAGCCGATCGCCAGGGCGTTCGAGGAGCGAGACGAAGCAGGCGGTGTGCCGACGCACTGGCTCAAGCAACTGGACGCAGAGATCGTGCGCCGGCTCCCAGCCGTGCTCGACGAGCCGGAAGTCGAGGCGGCGTCGCTCGTAGCCAGGTCCATGCGCGAGGAGATCTACCGGCTCCTGCTCACGATCCAGTAGGCCCCACCCACGGGTGTTCGGCCACTGGGCCGACTCGGGCGCCATGGTCGCGCACAGTCGAGAACTCACCGGGAGGCTGTCACCGCGCGCTGTGAGACTGCGAGCATGGCTAGCGGAGTTCAGAGCGACGTGGACCGGGTCTTCGTGCTCGGCGACATCCATGGGAACGTGGACTTCCTTCGTCGCGCTGCAGCGACGGCGGCTGAGGCGGGATGCAGGACGGTCCTGCAGCTCGGCGACTTGGGTGCGCTGTGGCCCGGTAGCCGGCGCTTCTTCCGCAGCGTGGACGAGACGCTCCACTACGCCGGCATCGACAAGCTGGCGTTCATCGATGGCAACCACGAGGGCTTCACCAGCGACGACGTGTCGTTCTACGGCCCGGGAGATTCCTCGCTCACGGGCGGGCTCGCTCGAGCGAAGTCAGCGGCCGAGCAAGACGAGCACGGGTTTCGCATCCTGTCCGAGCACGTGGTCTGGGCACCACGAGGCCACCGCTGGACCTGGAACGGGCTGCGCTTCGGCGCGCTCGGCGGGGCGTTCTCGGTCGACTGGCGACGGCGTGTCCCGGGCAGAAGCTGGTGGCCGGACCACGAGATGCCGACCGACGTCGACGTCGAGCGCCTCGGCGACGAACCGCTCGACATCCTCGTCAGCCATGAGGCCCCGCTCGGCGTGCCGCTGGAGCGGATCAGCACGTTCCCCATGAAGGGCGCCGACCAAGCGAACGCAGACCGACCCCGCGAGGTCGTCCGGGCTGCGGTCGAGGCGACGCGGCCCCGCCTGGTGCTCCACGGCCACTGGCACTGGCGGCACGGCACCGACCTGCGCTGGACCGACAGCGAGGGTCGCGTCCACGTCACCCGAGTCGAAGGCCTCGGTGCCGATGTCGACGGTGAGGTCGAGTCGGCGAGCGGCGTACTCGATCTCCGCGACGGCGTGTCGTTCCCACCGGGTCCACCGATCCCCAGCCCGGCATAGCTCCCGGAGCGGCTGTTTCCTCTTCCCCCGATGGAATACCCGGAGGTTCGGTATGACGCCCTCCCGCGATTGCTCCCCGTGTGTCGATGCCAGGTTCCGCCACGACTGGATGCACAAAACCGCAGCCAGGTCACCTCCGACGTGAGCGATCCTCACCGCGCCCAACGACCGCATCTTCAGCCGACATGGGGCAGCTTCCCGAGGGCGGAACGTTCGCCGGCGATCACGACAAGATCCCGGGCCCACTCGGAGAGGATCGGCTCGTTGGCGCGCCGAAGTCGCGCGATCTCCTTGGACGTCCTGCCGATGACCTGGGCCCCGTTCCCCGTCCATCGGTGGATCTGCTCGGCCAGCTTGTCGACGCCGTCATCGAGATCGGGATCGTCGGACACGACGAGGACGTCGATGTCGCTGCTGGCATCACCGTCGCGTCGGGCAGCCGAACCAAACGTGCCGACCAGCTCTGGGCGCGTGGGCCACTCCTCCACCGCACCGCGGATGCGGCTGGTCAGCTCGCCATGGAGGCTGGCGAGCATCTCTACCGCCGGCGCTGCGATGTGATCCCGGTTGAGCACATACCCACCCGGAACCTCGAGCACGAGGCCCTGGTCGACCATTCGCAGCAGCACCGACCGAACACCCGACTTCGACCCTCGACCGGCGCGCAGGTGAACAGCGGCGAGCCCGAGTGGCGACGCCGTCGACGCGAGAGCACCAAGGACGGGGCCGTCGAGACTCGGCACAACAGCCGCCATCGGCATCGAGACATCCATGAACCACTCCCTGACACACCGTGCGATATTTCGTATCGCGTGCAGAATATCGCACACCTGGGCGAGTCGGGGTCACAGCCGATCCCTACCGTCGTGGCATGGACCCATTCGGGTACGACGCCGACCAATACGCTGCTGCCGCTGCGTGGGCGTCAGTGGCCGTTCTATTCGTCACCGGCATAGTCATCGTTGCGCAGTTGCGGCATGCCCAGGGGCTGCGCCGCGACCAGAGTCGGCCGTACGTTGTCCCGCAGATCGCCGTCGAGCAGGAAGTGCTGTTCGTCTTCGCGGTCGAGAACATCGGCCGGACAGCGGCGCACGACGTACGGATCACGTTCGATCCTCCGGTCCAGTCCAAGGACTTCCCGAAGCTTCCGACGATCCGAATGCTCAACGAGCCAATCCCCACAATGCCGCCCGGACAGCGGTTCCGAGCGAACTGGGAACGAACCTTCGTCGTCTTCGGCGAAAAGGGCCCGTACGAACTGCCGATGTCCTACGAGGTGACCGTCCAATACCGAGGCATGAACGACCGGTCGCTCGCGCCGGAGAAGTACATCCTGGACTTCAGCGTCTACGAAGGGCAGAACCGTGGCATCAAGGGCCTGCCCGAACTGGTGAGAGCAACCCAAGAGCTGGTGACCGAGCACAAGAAGTGGACACTGGGGGCGAGCGGAGGTCTGGCGGTCCACACCCGTGACGCCGAACGAGATCAGCGCCGCCAGAACCGCTCTTGGCACTTCAGGCGCTCGGCCCAAGCCGGCAGAGACGAAGGGTGGAGGGCAGCTGCGCGCCATTGGATCGAGCTGTGGAGACGACGCTACGGGTACTGGAGCGGATAGCCCTCCGTCGCCGCTGGATCGCCGGTTGGCGGCTTCGGCGATGAGGTCCAGGGCCCGGCTTTCGCAGGCGACAGAATCAGACCCATGTACTTCGGACCGGTCGTCTACGTCCTCCACGTCCAACTCGACGAGGTCGAGCCGCCGATCTGGCGGCGGGTCGTCGTCGACGAGGCCACCAAGCTGCCCAAACTCTCCCGCATCCTCGAGGCGGCGATGGGCTGGGACGGCTACCACCTCCACCACTTCGAGATCGGCGACGGCGTGATCTTCTCCGACCCTGACCCCGACGCCGACTACGCCATGGACGAGCGGAAGGTCACGGTGAGGCAGGTCCTGCCGCGTGACGGCGCCACCCTCGTCTGGGAATACGACTTCGGCGACAGTTGGCGCCACACCGTGAAAGTCAAGGCGAGGAACGAACCAGACCCCGACGCTCGCTACCCCCAGCTGCTCGGCGGGGCCCGAGCCTGCCCGCCGGAGGATTGCGGCGGCACGTACGGCTACGCCGAGTTTCTCGAGACGCTCGCCGATCCGTCGCACCCCGAGCACGACCACATGGTCCAGTGGGCGCCAGACGGCTTCGACCCCGAGGCGTTCGACGTCCAGGCTCACGACGCCGCTGTGCGCAAGGTGCGCTGACGCGAACTGGCTCCCCAGGCCACCGCGCAGACCGGTCGGGCGTCCAACTCATCCGCCGTTGCGATTGGCGCTCACGGCAGACTGGGCCCGGCAGAACTCCAGGAGAACTCGGATGGCACTGATCTTCCCAGAGCACGACGATGTCGTGTTCGGACGCGCTCCACTGGACGTTGTTCTTTGTCAGATCCGCTTCTCTCCGATCCTGTCGCTGCTCGACAATGCAGGCGTCTCCGGATTCCAGGAGGCTCTTCGGCACCGCTATCCGGAGCTCGATGTCGAGAGAGAAGCGAATGTCGCCCTTTCGCCGACGACAGCTCAGATGTCGATGAAGGCACCCACTTGGCGCCTTTTCAGCGATGCAGACGACTACAAGGTGTCACTGGCGGTCGACTTCGTTGCGGTCGAGACTCCGGACTATGCACACTTCGACGAGTTCAGCGAGCGGCTCATGGAAGCCCTGGAAGCTCTCGACCGAACGGTGAACCCCGGCCGCTCTAAGCGAGTTGGCCTCCGGAAGGTGAACCGGTTCGAACACCCGGACGTGGCCTCACCATCCGATTGGAACAACCTGCTACGGAGCGAGCTCCTCGGCCTGGCAACTGCCGAGGCAATGCCAGGCGAAGTCGAACGCGATTACTCGGAGCTCCATCTCCGGGACTCCGACGACGGCGTGCTCTCGATACGTCATGGAGTCGATCCGGACGAACACCAGAAGTACCGGCTGGACCTTGACTACTGGACCACAGGCGCACTGGAAATCTCGTCCAACGACGCTATGAAGGCCCTACTGCGCGGATACTCCGACTCGATGACTGGATTCTTTCATTGGTGCCTCGACGGAGTGCTGTACTCGCATCTCGATCCACTACCACGGGGAGAACTGACAGGTGACTAACGCATTGGCGGCATGGCCGGAAGCTCCTGAGTCGACAGATGTGACAGATGAGACTCCATACGCGGCCGGTGGATCACAACTGACGAATCTCAAGCCTGATCCTGATCTCCTGATCAGTGCCGAGGAGCTACAGAAGACCATCGACCGCCTCCTGCACGGGAGCGAGGACGACGACGAACGGAACTGGTCGGTTGCGGTCCGGCTCTTGGCCGCACACCTATACGGACTGACGTTCTCTGAGGTCTCGACGGTGATCGGGATGAAGCCTGAGAGCGTTCGGAAAGTCCTGCACGGTGAACAGAAGCTGCAGGCGAGCAGACGGGATCAGATCGGTCGGATGCTCGCGGTGACTACGAAGCTCCGACGTCTCCTCGATGACGACGCTGTGGGCGACTGGTTCCGGACCCCAGTCCCCGCGTTGAAGAACAGCACCCCTTTGGAGACCGTGCGCAAGCGACAGGTCGAGAAGATCGAGAGGGTCGTCGACTCCTACTTCGACCCGAGCTACGCCTAGCACTGCATCGCGGGCAGGCCGCGAGAATCGAGATGGCGACTTCCTTCGACTTCAGCTCGGCCGAAACCTGGCACCCCGTCGGGGACGTCGTGGTGTACCGACTTCTCCCGCCGCGTGTCCCGTACTCACCCGAGGAAGCCTGGCCAACCACGACAGGTCGCTTCGACCTCGATGGCGTTCCGACGCTTTATCTGAGTCGCACGGCTCATGGCGCGGTCGCGGAGTACCTGCGGCGCCATCCTGAGTTCCTGCGCTTCCAGGGAAGACTCAAGCACGAGCTCTTTCAGATCACGTTTCGTGGCGTGAACGACGGCTCGGACGTCACCACGGAAGAGCGGGCAGAAGCCGTAGGAATCGCCTACGCTCGTCTGAGGTCGTCGGATGCGAAGAACGCCGTGCGATACGCGGAGTGCAGGGCGCTCGCTCAGGCGATCCGCGACAACGGCGGCTGTTCAATTGAGTCTCCCTCCGCGGCCCTGGAAGGAACCTTGAACGTGGTCGGACTCGGTGACGCGGGTTGGAGTGCGGTCGTCGACGACCAGATCCCGCTTCCCAACGTCGACCCGACGCTGGTCCGCCCGCTTCCTTCTGGGCATGAACCCTGAGCGACTTGGACCGCAGATGCCCGCTGGTCCGAGTCAGGGTTTCAACTTCGTTGCACCCACAACGGTAGAAGTTCGGTAGAAGTGGGGTCTCGGAGGGGGTGGAAAATCGCCTCTGACCTGCATGTTTACCGTGGGCGAGGGGGGACTTGAACTGTGAACGGCGCCCTTTCGGACGGTGTTGATAGATCGCGGAAAAGTGCCTCTGAGTAGGGCATTCGCGAGTTAGGCGTGCTGAACGATGCTGCCCAGATCTACCGGATCTCTACCCGTCCGGTAGAGATCCGGTCGAGATCGCCCACCCCTTGGCCGACG
This sequence comes from uncultured Acidimicrobiaceae bacterium, assembly GCA_963731885.1. Lineage (GTDB taxonomy): Bacteria > Actinomycetota > Acidimicrobiia > Acidimicrobiales > Salinilacustritrichaceae > Salinilacustrithrix. The sequence continues at coordinate 30,609 of CAVSXR010000018.1, forward strand.
CGGTTGACGTCGCGCTCCAGCTCGTGGGTCATCCGCACAGGGCCTTGTTGAGCCGCTCCTTCATCCGCTCGCGACGGCCATCGAAGAACGCGTCAAAGTCGTCGATGTCGAGCGGCAGACCTTCGAGCAGATACTCCTGAACTCGAGCGAGGCGGTCCTGCTCACCAAAGGTCTCGTTGAGCCAGTCCTGTAGGGGTTTCGCCAGCTTCTCCTGGTTGGGCAACAGGTTCATGGCTTGCAGGTTCGGGAGCAGGTCTCGGCGCTCCATGCGAGCTGCGATCTGTTCTGCAGACCACCCTCGCTTCTCGGCGACTCGCGTGTTGAAGAGCGACCGAGGGTGGAGGTGGTCAACCGACGGGTTCCCGCCCGCCGGCTGCGGTCCAAAGATGAGCTGAAGACAGAGGTTCGCCTGCCAACTCCCGTACGCGACTTCGTCGAGGAGCGTCTCGATGTCCTCATCCTCGAAGGCCAGCTGCTTGCCGGTTCGCTTTCGCACGGCCTCCGTGATCGCGCCGAGCGGAAAGCCCCCCGTTGAGGTCTTCACCGCCTCGCGCGCAGCGAGCAGCACGCCATCAACGGCCCCTGTCCAGTAGCCCGTCCGTAGGAACGAGCTGGCGAGCCACCGGTGGATCAGCGTCCGGTCGGCAGCATGCGCGTCCGACGTCAGGATCTTCTCTCCGCATCCACGATGCTTAAGGAAGTAGGCGATCGGGATGAGAGCGTTCTCCGCACGGAAGGACTTCGCGTCGAAACCGAGGTAGCTGACGAGCTTCGTGGCGAGCAGGACAGCCGCGCTCAGATCGCTCCAGCCGTCTTCGATCACGGACATCTTTGAGGCCCCGAAGTTGTCGGCGCGGAACTTGATGTTCTCGAAGTCGCCGAGCACCAGCGATGCCTTGAGGAGACGGTCTCGCCCGAACGAGAACCCCTGGCCGGTGGAGTTCACCGCATCCTGCAGGGAGTTGATCTGCTGCCTTGCGTCGAGCTTCGTCCACTGCCGCGATCGCCATGCTGAGAAGGAGATCGCTGAAGGAGAGCTGCGTTCCGCCGCTGTTGACTCGGATGAAGATGTTGAGGATGCGATCGAGGCTCTTCGAGTCCTCCTCGAAGTGGCTGACGCAAGGGTCGACGTGGATCGTCGTCACGAGGTTCTGCAGCCGGTCGAGTGCCACCTCGTTGTCACCGAAGCCCTGCTGTTGAAGCCACTTGAAGTGCAGTCCCTTCGCGGGCGGCATCTCTCGTGCGTCTGGCACGGCGAACCAAAGCTCGCCTCGCTCGGTTCGAGCAGATCGTTCCTCGTCGGTGAGGAAGCGGAAGACGTACTCAGGGGCCTCGGCGTCGGGTTCATCCTCGGTCTCATCGAGGCGGAGGCAGAGAACGCGCTTGGGGAACGCCTTGTCGTTGTCCCAACGCAGACGCGGGAGCTTCCACCGATACGACCCTCGAAGTCCGATGTTCATCGCTGACAACCGCTGTTGTCCGTCGAGAACAGCAACGATCGGAGTGTCAGGCGAGGGGTCGAACTCGACGTTGTGGCGCGTCCGGACGTCGAAGTCCGTCATGAAGTGATAGAGGCGCACCTCCTTCCGCATCTCCTGCGGGATCTTCCAGAAGAGGAACGACCCGATCGGGTAGCCCCGCATGAGGCTGTCCCAGACGTTCTCGATCTGCTCGGGCTCCCAGACCAGTTCTCTCTGAATCGCGGGCAGGACGAGCTCGTTCGCCTCGACCTTCTCCACCGCCTTCGCAAGCGTGATCGCTGTTTGGTACACGTCTACCTTCCTCGCCTTCGCATTGGCCTCAGCCTCGGCCATCCAGCCGTCGGGACTCCAACAAGAGCTACAGCAGTGCGCACGACAGCTCCCGGAACCTTGGGACCCGTAGATCCGGCCGGTCAGGCAGGAACTCGCCGACGAACCAGTTGTGGTACCTCGCCACCCACTTCCACTTCGTCCTCACCTTCTGCCGAACCGGGAGCGCGAGCTGGTGGACGACCACCGAGCGATGAAGGTCGACGCGCCCTGCCAGGGGACTGCCGTTGGATCCGGTCGGGCCGCCAACGAACGGTCCGGACGCGTGCAAGTAGTTGACAAACATGCTGGCGTCAGCATCGACGACCGCCAGCCTGTACGGCCAGGGTTCTGCGTGCCCGCTCCAATGCTGACGGATCTCCACCGCTGCCGCATCGCTGATCAGGACCCGAGGTACCTGGGCGACCTTCTCCTCCAGTTCGACAGCTCGGATCAGAGCCGGCCCATCGACATAGCTCGAATCGCAATAGACAGCGCCAATCGTGATGCCACCTCGAATGGCGCGTCCGGACAGCACCCTTGCGAGCTGAAATGACGCGGCGCCGTCCACTTGTCGTCGCAGGATCTCCTCAAGGTCCCCGACCTCGACCGGCGCCGCTACGCATACGTTGTCCGAGAACGTGACCATGCGTTGCGTGGATCCAGTCCAGAACCGGGAGTGGAGCCGCTGCTGGTACTCGTCGTTGTCGTCGATATCGCTGCGGAGGTCGGCGTTGGAAAGACCGCTCGACCGAGCCTTGGTCCCCAACGTGTCGAGGTACGTCACGACTGATTCGCGCAGGCGTGGAATCCCGTGAGGGGAGTACAGGCTTCGGTCCTCCCGCCGCTCGGCACTCAGCGCAAGATCGTCCTGTCGCTCCATCTTCCAGAGCGTCCGCAACGAATCACCAAGGCCGCGGGCCGCGCCACCGACCGGCTGCCGCGTCCAGTGGCGGAGGCAGGCGAGCCGGGTCAACATGGCACCCCAGCGCTGCGAAGAGCTGCCCCGACGAGCGTGACGGCTTGCGTTCCGTGCCACTGCGCGGTGACCACGGAGACGGGTCCGGCCGGGTTGATGCCGGTGACGACCGCGCCGACGACGAGGTCCTCGAGCGTCGATCCGGCCATCCCTTCTTCCTACTCCGACAGCGTGACGGTCGTGTCGACCAGAGCATCCGGGTCTTCCCGCCAGACGACGACGCCCTCGATGCCTTCGAGGTCGGCTCCAACCTCGTCGAACCGGACACCGTCTTGGAGCGCAGACACGTACTCGGGCGCCTGCGTGCGGAGACCCCTGAGCACGTGCTCGAAGTACGGCTCGGAGAAGTGGCCTACATCCTCCGGCAGGCCGACGAACACACGATCAGAGATCTCCGACGCCGGACCGACGACATCGGGTACCGCCGCTCGGAACTGACCGAGGCGACGATCGGCGAGTTGCGTCAGCAGGCCACGCCGCGACGACCCGCGGAAGGTCACCGTCTTCGCCAGTGACAAACCGCTTCAGCCGCTCGCTCGTGATGCTGGTGACCACCGGCCGAAGGAGTGCGGGGACGGGTCCGTGGCACACCAGACACTCGAGCGGCCGGGCGTGTTGCGCGGCGACGTCCTCGCTACCGATAAGACCAGGCGCCATCAGCGCCGGGAGGACCGCGACCTGCAGACGAGTCCGCCAGCTCTCTCTCGGATGCGAGCAACAGGCGGTCGACACCGGCACCGAGCGGCCGATCGCAGGGTGGTTGTGGAGGACGTAGGCAGCTGGCACCCCGAGACGGTGCGCACTGGCGAGCAGCAGGTCAACCTGCCGAGCGCCGCTCCCCGTCTGGTATCCGAAGTCGTACCAGGGGCTGCGCACGGCCCGCGGCTTGTTCTTCTTTGCCTGGACGAGCACACCGAACCACTCGCGAATGCCTTGCCACCACCACAGCCAGTCGGCGCCCACTCGTCCCTCGTCTCGCTGGCTGTAGGTGTAAACGCTGGCGGCGGGAGCAGCGCGTGTGAGCACGATCTCGGTGAGCGCCTGCTCGTGCGCCGTGAACCCCGCTCTGTCCGCAGCGGCCGCGTGGCGCTTCGCCGCACGGCGGGCGGTCTGGAGGTCATCCCGGAGCACGGCCTCGTGTTACCCGATGCAGTCCGAGTTGTGCGCCCAATCGCGTCCCTTGCGCCTCGCATGCCGTCGATAGCTCGGTCTGCGACACTCGACGGGTGCTCGTTGTGCGTGGGACGAAGAAGCTCCGCGAGCGGGTGAAGGGCGCGCCTACCGCCACCGGCGAGGAGTCGACCAACGCGCTCGGCGACTGGTTCGCCAACGCGCTGTTCTGGCGCCCCCAGGTGGCGCTGCTCGTCAACAGCCGCACGCTGCTCCCGGTGTTCATGGAGCTCGCACCGGCAGCGACCCTGCTGGAGCGCGCGCCGGCCGCGATCGAAGCGGCCCTCCGGCGGCACGGCGTCGACGAGGCGTTCCTCGCCGCGGAGCGCAAGGCCATGGGCGAGGTGCGGATCGCTCCGACGAACGACCGACGCGTCGTTGGCGTCATGAACGAGTTCGCCTTCCACGGCGAGTGGCTCTTCAAGGAGGGCCAGCACGATCTCGAGGCGCTCTCGCTCCGCATGTCGAGCCTCATCATCGGAAAGCTCGCTGAAGGCTCGCCCGATCGCGCGCTCGCCGCAATCATGGGCGGCGCCGAGCCGTTGGCCAAGGTGATCACCTTTCCAGGCGAACGAAGCGCTCCTACTCCATCGCCCCGAGCTCCTGCGACCGGCGTCGTGTTCCAGCTGAAGGTCACGCTGCTCGACACCAAGCCGCCGATCTGGCGTCGCGTGCTCGTCGATGGCGGCAGCACGCTCGACCACGTGCACGAGGTCATCCAGGCCGCCTTCGGCTGGTGGAACTACCACCTGCACGAGTTCGAGGTCGGGCGCACGCGCTACGGCGTCCCGGATCCCGACGAGGACTGGGGCGAGCCGTCGCGCGACGAGCGGCGCACCCGCCTCGATGCGATCGCCGGCGAGGGTGCGTCGTTCCGATACACCTACGACTTCGGGGACGGCTGGGATCACAAGGTCACGGTCGAGAAGGTGCTTCCCTCCAGCAGCGTCCCTACCGTTCCGGCGTGCGTCGATGGCCGGCGCGCCTGCCCACCAGAGGACTGTGGCGGGACCTGGGGCTACCGCGAGCTGCTCGAGATCCTCGCCAACCCATCACACCCCGAGCACTCCGAGCGGCGCGAGTGGCTCGACCGACCGCTCGATCCCGAGGCGTTCGATCCGGGCGAGTTCGAGGACAACCTCCGCAACGGCCGGCTCGCCGCGTTCGACGACGAGATGTAGCTCGCGCCCGCCAGCCGCCGCCGGTCCAGCCACCACTTCGCGGGCGATCCAGGCACCACTTCGTAGGATCGCCGAGGGGCAAGTCATTCGTGTGTTGCCATCCATAAGCACAGTGCTTATGCTACGGCTTGTGCTTATGGCCGTGGTCTCCGCTCTCGAAGCTGCGGGCGCGAGCGTGCGCCGGGTCAAGAGCGAGCGACGGGTCCACGACCGGCAGGTCCACACCATGTTGGACCTGGCACTCGGCAAGGTGCGCACCACGTTCGCGGTGGAGGAGAGGCGCCGAGCGCCGTACCCGAATGAGCTGGCCAAGCTTCAGCCGATCCAGAAGTCGCTCGCCGGACTCGGGACACCGATGCTCGTCGTGCCCTTCGTGTCTGAACCACTCGGCACCGCGCTGACGCAAGCTGGCTGGTCCTGGGCCGACGCCGCCGGCAACTTCGACCTTCGGGCTGACAACCTCATGCTTCGCCAGCGTTCGACGACCGCGCGCCCGCGTATGAAGGCGAGCCGCCTTCCGCAGGGTTCTGGGAGCCTCGCCATCATCCGCACGCTCATCGGGCTCCCGCGCGGAACGAACGAAGAGCCGGGTGCCACCGCACTCGCGAATCAGGTTGGCGTGTCGCAGCCGCGCGCATCGCAGGTCCTGCGCAGGTTGCTCGAGCTCGATCTCGTCACCCGTAGCCCCGAAGGACGATGGTCGCCCGATCGCGAGGCACTGCTCGACCGCTTCCTGTCCGAGTACCGCGGCCCTGGAGGGTCGGAGCGCTACCTGTACAGCCTCGACGCGCCGAACGAGGTCGCCGTGCGCGCCGCGCAGCAAGCCGACGAGCGGTCGCTCGCAGTGTCAGCGGACGTAGGGCCAGACCTGCTGCTCGCGTGGCGTCGTCCCAGCGTGGTGATCCTCTACGCCCGCCAGCTCATCGACCCTGACCAACTGGGTCTGGTCGACGCGGAGGGCCACCACGACGCGAACGTGATCATCCGCACTCCCGACGATGCGTCGGTGTTCCCGGCGAACCTGCTCCTCGCCGACGTCGACGGGGTCGAGGTCCCGCTCGCCGATCCGACACAGCAGGTCTGGGATCTGCAGGACCTCGGAGGAGCCGACCGTCTGGAAGCCGCTGGCAGGTTGAGGGAATGGCTGCTCAACCGCCCCTGACTTTCGTCGTTCTCAAGGCGACATCGGTCGCGGACGACCTCGGCTATGTCGCGCTCGCCGACCTCGCCGACGTCCTCGGCGCGTCGACGTACCGGATCATCGGCGGCCACATGGTCACCGCGCTCGTGGCGCGCTGGCAGCTCGGCGCAGAGCTCTACCGCGAGACCGGCGACACCGATCTGGGCGTGCCGCCGGTGGTCGTGCGCGAGGAGGGCGTGATCGGACGACTGATCGCACGCGGCTACCAGCAGGTCGAGGGGAATCGGTTCGCACGGCCGGTCGACGACGTTCCGGTGACGGTGCGAGGCGGCGAGGGGCCGCGCAGCGCCGTCGTCGACGTCCTCGTGCCGTCGTATCGGACGAGGGCTCGGAGCAACCATCGTGTGTCGGACGATCTCGTGACCACCGAGGTTCCGGGCTTGGCGCTCGCGCTGCAACGGGAGCCGGTCGTGCTGCAGATGGCGCTGCGCCGGCTCAACGGCGAGCAGCTCGACATCGACGTAGCGTTCCCGGACGAGGTCGCCGCGCTCACGCTGAAGGCCTTCGCGTCGCAGGTGCGCGACCAGCCGACCGACGTTGTCGACCTGTGGCGTTGCCTCGAGGTCGCCAATGCGGCCGGCGTCGAAGCGAGCGAGTTTGTGAATGGTGACGTCGCAGAAGCAGCGAGAATCATCCGTACCCTCTTCGACGGGCGCGGCGGCGCCGGGATGTCGGCTCTCACGGGCGAGCAGCGACTGTCCAACACCGCTGCTGACGAACGCTTCACCCGCATTCGGGCGCTGATCCAGCGCGTGCTGCCAAAGTCGTGATGCGAACGCCCCTCGGAGCGCAGACCCGGTCAAGATTGCAACTACTCAGGTCTGCTGGTTGCAATCTCCGAACATCGGTTGTAACTTCAGATAGGAAGTTGCAACCAGGAGGCGCGAGTGAACCAGACCATCGAGATTGACGACGAGGTGTACGAGCGGCTCAAGGAAGTCGCCGAGCCCTTCGTCGACACCCCGAACTCGGTCCTCCGCAGACTCCTCGAGTTGGACAGGAGCACCCCCAACGGCACCTCCCAACTCGACCTTTCTGGTGCCGCGACACCGAGCCCGCCGGCATCGAGAGCTCCACGTCCGCAGGCGGCGAGGACGCCGGACACACGGTCGTCCTCTAAGAAGTCGGGAAGCGGAAAGAAGAAGGCCGTCGGACGGTCCCGTGTCCCCGCAGGCTCGATCCTTGCCGAGGAGGAGTACGAGATCCCTCTTCTCGAAGCCCTCGTGGATCTCGGCGGCTCTGCGGCGTCACGTGACGTGGTCGAGGCCGTAGGCAAGAAGCTCGCCGATCGCCTCACCGATATCGACCGCGAGCCTCTCAAGTCCGGGGGGATCCGGTGGGAAAATCGCATCCAGTTCGTTCGCCTGAAGATGATCGAGCGCGGGTGGATGGAGAAGGACGTTCCCCGAGGAACATGGGCCATCTCCGACCAGGGTCGGAAGCAGGTGGCGGGTAGTGACGAGTGAACGGGAGCGCCGGCATGAGTAGCGAGGCCCTGTGTCGGGCCTTGATGGAGGCTGATTCCGAGGAGGACGTCATCACGCTCCTGACGGACAGCGGCTACTGGGACGACCCGGACGTCTGGCGATACATCGGCGACACCGACTCAAACTGGTCCACGATCGGGAATCAGCAGGGTGATCCGATCGCGGCCCTCGCGGAGAAGTTCATCAACGCGATCGACTCATTCCTGATGAACCTCTGCTACGAGGCCGGCATCGATCCCAAGGGGCCGGAGGCACCGAGGAGCATCCGCGAGGCCGTGGCGAGGTTCGTCGAGGAGGCCCCCAACCCACGCGCCGACCACACCGGACGCGTGGCCAACTGGCTCGATCCGGAGATCCGCAGGGTGGCTCGGCAGATCACCCTCGCAGCAACGGAGACAAGGGGCGCCCAACCCAGTCTCAGCATCGCCGACGTCGGCGAGGGTCAGTCCCCGGATGAAGTGCCGAACACGTTCATGTCGCTGAACAAGCGGAACAAGATGGACATCCCATTCGTCCAGGGCAAGTTCAACATGGGCGGGACGGGAGCCCTCTACTTCTGCGGGACCAGGAAGCTGCAACTACTCGTCACCAGGCGCAATCCCACGTTCGCCGCCCTCGGGGGGCGTAGCGGCGAGTGGGGCTTCACCGTGACCCGGCGCGAGCCAACAGGAGCAAGGTCCTCCGTGTTCACCTACCTCGCTCCTGTGGGAGCGGAGAACGCGCCCCGGCAGGGGCAGATCCTCTCGTTCGCGCGCGACACCATGCCGCTACTGCCTGAGGCATCGAAGGAAGAGCGCGAGGCCTATGTACGCGAAGTCGAGCATGGGTCGCTCATCAAGCTGTACGAGTACGACTTCAGCCCGAAGAGCAACATCGTCTTCACGCGGCGAGGCCTCCGCCAGAAGATCGAGACGTTCCTACCGGAGCTGGCGCTGCCCGTAGGAGTCTTCGAGTGTCGAAAGGGAAAGGGCTTCGCAGGCGACGACGCCCGCAGCTACTTCACTCCAGCACGCGGTACGGCAACCCGGCTGTCGCAGGAGAAGAGCGAGGATCGACTCGAGTTCCCGCCGATTGGTGCCGTTCTCAATCTCAGCGGCGCCGACATCATCCTCAACGTCTACGCCTTCAAACGAACCCCCGGACAGAAGAAGCGGGATGGATTCCTGGCTGACTACGCGCAGGGGTCCGGCGTCCTCTACACCGTGAACGGCCAGACCCACACGCAGGTTCGAAAGGAGTTCTTCACTCGAAGCGCGGTCGGCTTGGACTACCTCAAGGATGACCTCCTGGTGACGGTCGATTGCACGGGCGTCGACGAGATCACCCGCGAGGACCTGTTCATGAACTCGCGTGATCGCAACCGCGTCACGCCGCGGTGGCTTGAACTGGAGAGGTTGGTCGAGAAGACCCTCAAGAACAACAAGGCTCTCAGCGACTTGTCGATCCGACGGCGAGAGGAGGCGATCCGGGAGAAGACAGAGGACAACCGTGCTCTGGCCGACCTGATTGGCCGCGTACTTGAAGCGTCACCAGATCTCGCCAAGGTCCTGCTCGGCGGCGCCCGGCTGCCTTCACCCTTCCCGAAGCCCGGGACCGGGACGAAGTCGAAGGGCGAGAAGTTCGTCGGCAAGCAGTTCCCCACATACTTCCACTTTGATAAGCACAAGGCGGGTGAGGAGTACAAGCGCACCGCCGAGTTGGGCCGTGACCTACGGGTGACGTTCCAGACTGATGCCCAGGACGACTACTTCACGCGGACGAGCGAGCGTGGGTACATGCGTGTCCGCGTTTCCTTCGGCGATGTCTCAGTTGAGGTCGACGGCGCGAGCCTCAACCTCAGCGACGGGCTCGCCCGGTGGACCGGGCCGCTGCCGGCGACAGCTGCGGTCGCCGACGTGCTCACCTACGACTTCGAGGTCGTTGATCCACTGGCGACCGAGTCGTTCCAGAATCGCTTGACCGTCGAGGTCCGTCCGCGGACAGAGCGCCCGTCGAACCCGTCGACGAAGCGAAAGCGCAGGAACGACGGAGATGGCAAGGATGAGGGTGAAGGCGGGCTCAACCTTCCCGAGGTCACCCCCGTCGGCCGCGGTGACGCCGCATGGGAAGACATGGACTTCACCGAGCGAACGGCCCTAGTCGTGCGTCGCATTCCATCCATCGGCGACGGACCGGAGACTTTCGACTTCTACTACAACGCCGAGAACGACTCCCTGCTCCGTGCGCAGAAGGCAGCGCCAGCGGACGCCGACCTGACCCGTGAGCGATTCCGTTGTGCGCTCGTGCTGGTCGGCCTCGCCTTGATCCAGGAGAACTCGGCCAAGCGGAAGACGGAGGAGCCTGATGATGAGCAAGAGGCTGACGTCGAGGCCTTGGTGGCCTCGACGACCCAGGCGCTAGCGCCCGTCCTTCTCCCCTTGGTCGAGTTCGTTGGGACCCTCTCTGCCGCACCCGAGGGGTAGGGCTGCCCTCAACTCAACCCAATCGATGGACCAAGACGACTTCCTCGGCGGTGTGCGGTGCAACATCGCGCCGAGCCGTCGCCGTAGTCCACCAGCGACGCCAGGGAACGCTGCGCCAGAGTCGCCCGTCCTCGTCAGTGGCCAGCGCCGGATCGGTCACCTCGACGAGCCCGGCGTCCGCCATTGCTTGTAGATAACGCGGAAGCTGCAGTTCCCGATTGTTGAACCCCACCATCTGCACCACGAGAGTGCTGGAGTCCAGGAGCCTCGCCACGTCCGAGAAGGCCGAGGACACGGTCTCGAAGTAGGTGTCCAGCGAGCGATCTGCACGAGCGCTCATCGTGTAGTGCGCTAGCCCGTGTCCGTCGAGGTTGTTCGTGATCCAGTACGGCGCGCGGATCTCACGCCGACCGAGCATCTTCCAGCGGTGATAGTTCACATATACGCCGGGGTACGGCGGCGAGGTCAGGACCAGCCGAGGGGCGTGAGTCAGTTCCAGAACGTCCGCCAGACCAGGAACGCCCTGGCAGAGGACCGTCGGGGATGGCATCCTGCCGAGCGCGTCGGAGCAGGCAGCAACCGTCGAGAGCATGTCGTCCCCAACCGACTGGATCGCCGCGCGAAGTTCATCCGTGCTGGGAAGGGTGCTCCGCATGTCGAGCGCCCACTGGGAGGCGCGGAGGACGATGCAGCGAGCGAAGCTCTCGGCGTCCGGATCCACCGGCAGGTTCACGAGGTGTAGCGCGATGAGTTTCCGGAGTCTCCATGTCTCAGGTGCTCGAAGGTCCTTGAAGTAGCCACCCGAGTCCCACACATCCATGTTGGGCTCCGGATCGGTGAGGCGGACGTCTGCCGCCGCAGCGAGCCATTCGCGAACTTGGGCCTGCTGTTCCGCCGACAGCCTGGTCGTCTTGACGCGGGTTACGAACGCGGCGAGGGGGTTGAGGTCAGAGGCGATGACGCGCCGTGCGAGCCGGAAGCCCTCGACCGCGGTCGTCCCACCTCCCACGAACGGGTCGAGGATCAGGTCGCCTGGCTCGGAGAATGCTTCGATAGCAGCGGCGGCGAACACCGGGGCGAACTTGGCGGGGTACCGATAGAACTCATGCGGTGAGGCAGTCCGTCGAGGACCGAGCGACACCGGCGTCCTATCGAGCGTCGCGCTCCTCAGACGAGCGAAGGTCTCGGACGTTGAGGTCATCGGAGGCGTCCGCTTGACTTGGCCCACGCTTCGACTTCCTGACGTCGCCACACCCGGCCTGCCTGCAGCGAAGCCGCCGGAGCGGGGAAGTCCGCCTTGGTACGGGCGAGAGCGTCGACGCGCTGCCTCGACACGCCCAGATACTCAGCGATCTCCGAGACGCCCATCAGCTCCTGTCCAGTCGGCTCCACGTGATGACAATACGGTTGTCGTGTGACAACAAGGGGGACCGCGGGGTCGCCTACGCATCCTCTCGGTCGCGTTGAGTGTCATAGCCCAAGCCCGAGTTCTGGACCCGAGCGTGACGGCGGCTCGTGCTGCAGCGCGTCGAGGCGCTCGATGACTCGCTGGGTGGCGCGGGCGGCTTGAAGGCGGTCGCGCTGCCGGACGGCGTCCGCCAGGGCGCGCTGTGTCGGGGCAGCAGCTTCGACGCCGAGGTCGTAGGCGTCGCGGGCCTCTGCAACGGCGTCGGCTGCGGCGACGAGCGGGACGCGGAGCCGGCGCTTGCCGAGCGGGCCCGCATCGCGGTGCTGGGCTTCGAGCGCTCGAAGCTCAGAGTTCGCCTCGGACAGGACGCAACGGCGTTCGGCGACTTCGGTCTCGAACGGTCGTGCGGCGGCGACGGCTCGGATGACGGCTCGCTCCGCTTCTTCGAGCGGGTCGAGGGCTGGCTGTGGGGCGGCGCGCCCGCGTTCGGCGAGGTCCCGTCGGCGTGCAACCGCGGGGATGTCGGCGCGGTCGTTGGTCAGGACGCGTTCGAGGGTGTCGCGGGCGACGTCGAGATCGGGCTCCTCGGTGACGACGAGCGAGGCGGTTGCTCTGGCGGCCTCGGGTGGCGCCGACGTAGAGGGCGCGGTGGCTGGTTGCCGGCGTGACGAGCGTGTAGCTGCGGTCGACGGTGTCGCCTTGGTGGCCATGGGCGGTGGCGGCGTAGCCGAGGCGGACGTGCTGGCGCACGTAGTCGGCGGGGAGCGTCGACCGGTGCCGTGTCCCCGATCGTCGGGACACGGTGAGGGTGCCGTCGGCGTGGACGGTGTCGACGCGCCAACGTTCGCGGTTGCGGACGGGTTCGCCGTGGTCGGTGCGCAGGGTGCGGTCGTTGCGCCGGGTGACGACGAGGTCGCCGGGGCCGGCGGTCTCGCCGCCGCCGATGGCGACGGCGCAGTCGGGGTCGAGGTGGCCGAGGGTCGCGCCGGCGGGCCTGGATGGCGGTGTTGAGCGCGTCGACGTGTGCGTTGGTCTCGGCGGTGACGGCGATCGTGTGCTCGCGCTCGTGGTCGTCGACCCAGGCCTCGGCGATCCGGTCGAGTGAGGTCGTCGGGGTCGCCGGCGGTCACGCGGTGATGGTCGAAGTAGGCGTCGAGGGCGCTGGGGTGTCCGGCTGCGTAGTGCGAGGGTGGCGTCGGCTTCCCACCGGTGGGCGAAGCGGTGGACGTGTTGGAGGTGGTGGGGGCGGCCGGTGCGGCAGAGCTCGTCGAACATGCCGCCGCGGCCGACAGCTTGGAGCTGGCGGGGGTCGCCGACGAGGACCAGTCGCCACTGCTGGGACTGGGCGAGGCCGACGAGTCGGTCGAGGGCGTTGGTGCCGACCATGCTGGCTCTCGTCGACGACGAGGGTCGCGCCGGCCGAGGGCAGGCGGTAGCCGGGGCCGGGCCCGTCGGGTCGGTCCCATTCGTAGAGGAGCTTGGCGATGGTGTCGGCCGGGATGCCCGGTCTCGGCTTCGAGGACGCGGGCGGCCTTGGCCGTCGGGGCGACGCCGAACACCGGCCGGTGCTGGTCGGGCGAGGTCGGTGCCGGCGGCGCCGAGCGTCGTGGTCTTGCCGGTGCCGGCCGGGCCCGACGACGAGGACGAGCGGGTCGTAGCCGGCGACGGCTCGGGCGGTGTCGGCCTGGAGCGGGTCGAGACCAGCGATGTCGACGGTGGCCGAGGGGGCCGGTTCGGGGTCCTGCGCGGCGATGGCCCAGGTGAGGATGCGTTCCTCCTGGGCCAGGACCCGCTGGTGGGACAGGTGCGGCAGGTCGGGATCGATCCAGATCGAGCGGCCGTCGGATGCTCGGGTGGCACCGGTGGTGGCGGGGTCGAGGTCGACGTGGGTGTCGAGCACCTGATCGGTGGCGTGTTCGAGGGCCCGGGCCCAGGTGGCGCCGTCGAAGCGGGACTGCGGCAGGTGTGGCCGCGGCGATGGCACCGATGACGTCGGCGCGCCGCCAGGTGGAGCGCTCGGCGGTGATCGTGTCGAGGATGTCGTCGACGGTCGGGGAGGACTGGTCGCGAGTGTGCTCGGCCGGGTGATGTGGCTCGGCGAGGCGCTCGGGGGTCCAGCCGAGTTCGGCGGCCTCGGCCAGCCACCGGGCCCGGGCCTGGTCGAGGGGGAGCTCGCTCTTGGCCGGCCGGGAGTCCGGCGGCCGCCTCCCGTTCGATGGCGGCGGCCTCACGGCGGGTCGGGTCGCGTCCCTCTCGCTCGCGGAAGGCGTCGAGCAAGACGACCTCTGAGGTCCTCGACCTGGAGGGTTCGCTTGGAGAACGTTTCGAGCAGCTCGTCGGGGATGCTCGGCGATCTCGGCCTGGCCGTTGACGATCGGGCCCCAGGCGACGCCGTAGCGGTGGGTGAGCTCGGCCCGGAGCACCGACTGGTAGAGGTTGCCGAGCGGCGTGCTGGTTGTGCTTGAGGTAGTGGGCGTCGAGCGCGTACCACCGGCCGTTGGGCGCCTGGACCTTGCTGGAGACGACGGCGTGGGTGTGCAGCTGCGGGTCGTCCTCGCGGGAGGTGGACTGCTGGAAGACCGCCATGGTGAGCCCGTTCGCATCCGGGAAGGACCGGGTGCCGTTCACTCGCACGCGGGTGGTGCAGCCGTAGCGCTCGAGATGGGCGAGGACGGCGCCGACCGCCGATGTTGTGGGCGTCGAGCACGCCGCGGTCGCCGGTGAGTCCCCACCAGACCGAGACCGATTTCGGTGCCGAGAAGGTGGCGTCGTAGCCGGCGACCGCCCGGATGACCGTGCCGTGCTTCGTGAGCCGGTCGACGAACGGCGCACCGAGCACGGTCCCGGTCTTCGGGTCACGGCCCGACAGGAGCGCTTCGAGGTCAGCGGCCGCGACCGGGCCTTCGAGGCCGAAGTCGTCGGCTTGCGCGCCCGTCCACCGACCAGGCGGTTCCTGGGTCTGCTTCGGGTCGACGTAGCCGGCATAGCCGCGATCCTCGCCGGCGTAGTAGAGGGCCGCCGCCGACGCGCGTCGAGGCGTAGATGGTCCTCACTCGCAGCACGGGACACCTCCCGCGTGACATCCCGCCCGCCCCGCGGGCACCTGTCTGTCTTGTTGATGGGTTCGGCGGTGGCAGTGGTTCATGGGTTCCTCGGTGGGAGGGCTGACCGGGGTGTGGTCAGGTGCCGAGCAGGGAGAGCTGGGTGGGCTCGGCGGGTGCATCCGTCGACGGGGTCGGGCTCGGTCGGCGGGTGGGACGGGGCGGGACAGGGTCGAGGACGTCGGCAGGGAGCGTGGAGGCGGTAGCGGGTCGGGCGGAAGGTGCCGTCGCCTGCCGCGGGCGTGCTGCGGTGCGAGCAGCCCGGCGCGGGTGAGAGCGACGAGCGCGCGCTGGGCGGTGTTCTTCGATGTGCCCATCTCGACGGCGAGGTCGCGAACGCCGACCTCGACCACCCGGCCATCCGGGCCAAGTTGGGAGCGAGCGACGAGGCACTCGAGCGCCACCCAGGCCGACGCGGGCAGGGCGCGACGAAGCGGGGCCGCGGCTGGCCCGACAAGGACCGGCGTCGACCCCGCGTGGGCGGTCATGGTCAGGCTGCGGGTGGGCGGTGGAGCTGCCGCTCGATGAACGCGGCGAGAGCGTCACGAGGAATGCGCTTCTGGTTGCCGATCCACACGAACGGCAGACCCGAGCGCGCCGCCGGTGCACTCGTACTCGACGGTGAGCTCGTAGGCCTTGGACCGGCCGATCTGGAGGACCTTGGCGGCCTGCTCGACCGTCAGGAGCGGTGGGAGGTCATCGAACACGGACACTGCTCCTTGCTATGGACCAACAGCAGTGTACAGTTACTCGCGCAAGTGCTAGTGTTGTCAAGAACATCTGGGAAGATTGGAGCTGCGGTGCCTCGCAGCCCTCGACGAGCGAAGACCGACAGCCCCGCCGAGGCCGACGACGGTGCGCCTCGACGTCAACGCCATCGTCTCGTTCAACGTGAAGGCGATCCGCGAGCGGCGAGGGATGACCCAGATCCAGGTCGCCGAACGCCTCGCCCAGCTGACCGGCAACCTGCTCCCCCAGGCCTCGATCTCGGCGATGGAACGCGGCTTCGACGGCGAGCGGCGCCGACGGTTCGACGCCCACGAGCTGTACCTGCTGTCGCACGTGTTCGGCGTGCCGATCGCCTACTTCTTCCTGCCGCCGCCCGGGCATCGACGGCGAGCTGGCCGACACCCACCGGCTCGACCAGCGACGTGTACGTGTCGCTGCTCGGGACAGGACTGGCAGCTCGACGACCTCGACGACCGCCTCCGCGAGCTGAAGCTCGACCA
Organism: uncultured Acidimicrobiaceae bacterium; assembly: GCA_963731885.1. Lineage (GTDB taxonomy): Bacteria > Actinomycetota > Acidimicrobiia > Acidimicrobiales > Salinilacustritrichaceae > Salinilacustrithrix. The sequence goes on from CAVSXR010000018.1 coordinate 46,617, forward strand.
GCCCCGAGGAGGTCACCGATCTCCAGGCCGCGCTGTACGTCGAGCGGCGAGCACCCGCACAATTGGCACCAGCACTTCCGGACCTGGCGCCGGCGTCGCCTCTCGGCGCTGGCCGTCGACCGGTCCGACCGCCTCGACGAGGTCGCCGAGTTCCTCGTCGAGATCGGCACGAAGATCCGAGAGCTCGGCCCCAAGGGCTACTTCCTCTCGCACTCGTTCGAGGAAGGCGACGACCCGAACGCCGGCATGGCGTCGGACGAGGGGGACTGATGCGTGGATCGGTGATCCGCCGGGGCGACGTCTACTACGTGAAGATCGAGCTCGACCCCGATCCGGGGACGGGCAAGCGCCGCACCAAGTGGCACTCCGGGTACCGGACCAAGCGGGAGGCCGAGCGGGCCCGCATCGACCTGCTGTCGAAGGTCGACCGCGGGCGTCTACGTCGAGCCGACGCAGGAGACGGTCGCCGAGTTCCTCGAGGAGTGGCTGGTGTCGATCCGGCCGACGCTGAAGGCCACGACCTGGAACGGGTACCGGTCGAAGGTCCGCAACCACGTCGTCCCGTACATCGGCGGGATGCGGCTCAACCGGGTCGACGGCGGGACGCTCAACGAGCTCTACGCCCAACTGCTCGAGGGCGGCCGGCGGAAGTCGTCCCGCACCGGGAAGGGCTACTCCCCCGACGTCGTCGCTCGAGCCCAGGAGCTGCGCGCCGAGGGGCTGTCGCTCCAGGCCACCGCCGACCAGCCTCCAGGTCGAGTTCGACGAGGCGAGCCACATCACCAAGGACACGCTCGCGTCCCTGCTCCGGCGACAGGCCGCCTACCGGGCCGACCCGACCGATCGTCGACGAATCGAAGGCCCTCGACCCGAGCACCGTGAAGGCCGTCCACGTCGTGCTCCACAAGGCGTTCGGCGCGGCGGTGAAGTGGGAGCGGCTGGCCAAGAACCCCGCCGACCACGCCGACCCGCCCCGGGTCGCCGGTCGAGGCCGACCAGATGCAGACCTGGACACCGGCGCAGCTGCGGACGTTCCTCGGCTTCACCGCGTCGTCGGCCGATCGGAACCACGCGCTGTGGGTCCTGCTCGCCACCACCGGCATGCGCCGAGGCGAGGCGCTCGGCGCTCCGCTGGCAGGACGTCGACCTCGACGCCGGCCGGCTCCGCGTCGTGCAGACGGTCCTGTCGATCAACGGGAAGATCTCGGTCAGCGAACCGAAGACGGCCCGTGGCCGGCGCCCGATCGCGCTCGACCCGTCAACCGTCGCCGTGCTCCGCGAGCACCGCCGGCGGATGCTCGAGGAGCGCATGCTCGTCGGCCGCCGACCACTCCGACGAGGGCCTCGTCTTCCACCGCCCCGACGGCTCGGCGCTGCGGCCCGAGACGGTGAGCGCCACGTTCCTCCGCCGTCAGGCGAAGCTCGACCTGCCGCGGCTGACGCTCAAGGGCCTCCGCCACACCTGGGCGACGCTCGCGCTCGAGCAGGGCATCCACCCCAAGGTCGTCCAGGAGCGCCTCGGCCACTCGACGATCGGCATCACCCTCGACATCTACAGCCACGTCTCGCCGATGCTGCACGACGAGGCGGCGAACCGGATCGCCAATCTGATCCTGGGAGCGCCGGACGACGACGACACGGCCGCGAGCGACACCACCGAGGCTTGAGCAGCCGCGCGCCTCGATTCTCGCTTCGGTTGACGTGACGACCTCCGTACCGTTTCCCGCACGGCTGCCGCCGACGACGACGTTACGGCCGAGAGCGATTCCGAAGCGGACGCGCGGGAGCGCCGTGAGCGCCGGGCCCTGCTCGACGAGCTGACCCGCGAGGCCGAGGAGATGGGCCTCTACGACGACCCTCCACCCGACTACCGGACGGCGTTGAAGGAAGCACGGCACCGCCGGGCTCGTGCTGGTGGGGCACCGGAGTAGCGTCGCATTCCCGCCCGGCGGAACGACCGGGCTCGACGAAGGCTCGGTGCCGCCGACAAGGCACCCCATGATGCGCAAGATCATCGTCCACACTGTCGACTTCACGGGGAGCAGCCCGGCGGCTCGTTGAGCGCCGGCGCCAAGTCTCGGCCACGGGACATCCGACGGTCGCGGCGCACTCAACCGCCCCTCTGCCCGGATCATCTGATCGTCGCCCCGTTGTGGGTTTCGTACGAGGCCAACCTCGGCACGCTGCTCCGAACCTGCGATGCAGTTGGCGCCTGCATGGCGGTCCCGAACACTCCTCACTACCAGGAGGCACTCACGCGGGGCGACACGCTCAATCGGCGGCCGCACGTTCACTGGACCAAGACGAAGCGCTCGTGGGTCGAGCACCACCGGGACCGCGGCAGTCGCATCCTTGCGGTCGAGCTCGGCGACGACGCGATCCCGCTCCCGCTGCTCACGCCTGCACGGGGGTCGACGGTCGTCCTCCTCGGCCACGAGCACCACGGTGTTCCGGAGGAGGTTTGGTCGCTCATCGACGACCTCGTCGAGATCCCGATGATCGGCACCGGCTCGAGCCTGAACGTCGCCGTCGCCGGATCGCTCGTCCTGTACCGCCTGGCCGGGCTGTCGTAGTCAGCGGGAGTCACCAGGTTCCATCCTGGGAGGACGTGAGGCATCCCGGCGCCACCCTGAATCGGCCGCTAGTATTCGCCACGTGGAGAATCCGGGACGTACCTGCGAATGGTGCGGGGAGACCTTCGAGCCGAAGTCGAGGCGAGGACCAAGGCCGCGCTTCTGTTCCGCATCTCACCGTCAGCGGGCATACGAGGCGCGCCGAGGAGCCCGCGCCCACGAGACCGTCCGCGAATCGCCGATCTCCGCCGCCTTCCAACACCTCGTCGATTCCGGCGAACTCACCGAGGAAGCCCTCGCGCCGCTGACCGGAGCGTTGCGACAGGCGATGAAGCCGCTCCTCGACCAGCAGTCCGCCCTCGCCGAGTCCGTCGCCCGCTCGGCGCTCGCGGCGATGCCAGCGTTTGACCTCTCGTCCGCGGTGCAGCCGATACTCGACCAGCAATCCGCCGCCGTCGAGGCTGTCAACGCATCCGCCTTGGCGACGTTCGCCAAGATCGACACGTCCTCGCTGATGAAGCCGCTCCTCGACCAGCAGTCCGCCCTCGCCGAGTCCGTCGCCCGCTCGGCGCTCGCGGCGATGCCAGCGTTTGACCTCTCGTCCGCGGTGCAGCCGATACTCGACCAGCAATCCGCCGCCGTCGAGGCTGTCAACGCATCCGCCTTGGCGACGTTCGCCAAGATCGACACGTCCTCGCTGATGAAGCCACTGCTCGAGCAGCAGTCCGCCCTCGCCAAGAGCCTGAGCACCTATGCCCTGGCATCCATCGCAACGATCGACACGTCCTCGTTCATGCAGACACTGCTCGACCAGCAGTCGAGTGTGGCCATGGCCCTCAGCTCCTCGTTCGCATCGATCGACCTCTCGCCGGTGATGCAGCCACTGCTTGACCGGCAGTCCTCGCTTGCCGACGCCATCGGTGCATCCGCTCTAGCGGCTTTCGCGAGCATCGACATGTCCTCGGCGATGAAGCCACTGCTCGATGCCGCGAACTCGTTCGCGACCATCCCTGGTCTCGAGAAGCTGCAGGGAGACCTGGCGAGCCGAGCCGACGATTGGCTCGGGTCCTTTGACGATGAAGTTCAGCGCGAGGCGAGGCGGGTCGCCGCGTCCATCGCCGACGATGTCGGTGTTCCGACGGCCGATCCTGTCGCTGCCTTGCTGTTGGCGACGATGCTCGTCGTGATCGTCGCTTCCTGGCGCATCGAGATCGACCTCCAGGCCGCTGCTGTCGGCGCGGTCCGGTCTGCGGTTGTGACGGGTCGATTCGCCGTGGAGCTCGCCGAACAGGTGGACAAGCGGTTGCCGGAGGTCCAGAACCTGCATCTCTGGTTGCTGCTCCTGGTTCATGCTCTTCGCTCGAAGCGCAGGTCCGGCGGCGGCCACGGCGGCGGGGAGTGACGGAGCCCTTCAGGGATCTTCATGCTCGCCCATGCGAGCGTGCGCCGACAGCGGGGGTAACGATTCCGGTACACGTTCTGGTGCGTGTTCAGGTACGCTCGACGGTGTGGCTGACTATCCTCGCCGTGAGGTCTTCCCGAACGCGCCCCTGGAGTTCGTCGCCTGCGAGATCCGGGTGCCGACAGCTCCCAAGCTGGTTCGCGACGACACGTTCGAGCTGCTGACTGACGCGCTCCGCGGGGTGCTCCCGATCCCCGACACCGAGCAGGTCCAGACGCTGACGGTGATCGGCGGCAAGGACGGGGGCGTCGAGAGCGAGCGTCGATTCCGCTTCCTCAACCGGGAGCGGACCGCATCGGCGGTGGTAGCTCGCAACGCCATCACCGTGGAGACGACCGACTACAGCGAGTTCGACGACTTCCGCTCGCTGGTGCTCACCGTCGCTGACGCAGTGGCGACAACGACGAGCCTCGTCGGGATCGAGCGCATCGGCCTGCGGTACATCGACGAGATCCGCGTTCCCGAGGAGATCACCGACACGAGCGGCTGGCGAGGTTGGATCAGCGACGAAGTCGTCGGCGTGCTCGGCGTGGCCGACGGGTTCAACACCAGCGCACTCCAAACGGTCCTCCGCCTCGTCGGTGAGGACTCGACCGGAGTCGTCCTTCGCTACGCCGCGATGATCGGCGATGGTGTCGTCGGCGACGGCCCGCTTCGGCGCCGGGCGACCGCGTCGTCAGGCCCCTTCTTCGTCGTCGACACCGACAGCTTCCGGACCAGCGCAGGACCTGCGATGGAAGACTTCAAGCACGACCGCATCGCCGGGATCCTCGACGTGATCCACGAGCCGGTCGGCACGCTGTTCCACCGTGCAATCACCGACCGCCTGCCGCGAGGAGTTCCGACGCACATGACCCTCCAGACGTCAGACACGTCCACGCAGCTCGAGCGGGATCCGACGACGGAGCCGTCCACGGCGTCGACCCTCGACACTATTCGCCGGTTGCAGCAGAGCTACGACGAGCTCACCGGTCCTGTGCGCATCCTGAACGAGGACGTCGCGGCCGGCCGCCGCGAGGTCCGCGAGTGGGATCTCGATGAGCGAACGGCCGCCAAGGCGCGAAGTGACGCGCCAGCCCTCCTCGAAGAGCTCTCGACCGACCGAGGCTTCAGCTGGTCCGACATCGCTCGACTCAGTCGCGTATCCGTCTCCGCGATCCGCAAGTGGCGCGGTGGTGAGACGCCGTCACCCGAACGGCGCCGCGATCTCGCACGCCTCGCAGCGTTCGTGGACCTCCTGGATGAGATCGCCCCCGTCGCCGACCCGGCGTCGTGGATGCTGATGCGGCTGTCGGACAACCACACGGTCACCGCGGCCGACCTGTACCTCGACGGCCGATCCAACGATCTGCTCGAGCACGCTCAAGGGCACCTCGGGGTCGCCGAGCTGCTGGATCGCTGGAAGCCCAACTGGCGAGACGACACCCGTTCCGACTGGAAGATCGTGACCGCCGCCGACGGCGAGCGGAGCATCGCCCGCCAGAGCTGAGTACCCGCGAGCCCGAATGGCCCTCCTCGAGTCTCCCGACGATCCCGATGACCTCTGGCAGGCGGTCGGGGACGAGGTGCCCGCGCATCGCTTGCTGATGCAGGGCGACGTGGTCGTCACGGACGTCGGTCCGTTGCTCGTCGTGACCCACGCTTGTTCGATGCGCCGAGGCGCCGAGCTGCACGACACGCAGATGGTGGCGCCGATCGACAGTCACGCAGTCCCGAATTGGGACGGGAGCTACGACTGGATGCCAGTTCCCGGAGCGCCCGTACCGGAGGTCGACAACCCGGCCGGACTCCTGCGGGTGTTGCGGAGCGTCGACACCTCGCTGCTGGTATCCGGCGACCGAGTCGCCGTCATGAGCAACCTTGGGATCCAACTTCTCCAGCAGCGCCTCGCCCACCACCTGACCCGTGTCGCGATTCGCACGGCAGAGCTGGCTGAACACTGCGCGCCGATCCTCGCCGAGGCCGAGCTACACGAGGACTGGCTGGGTGCGCTGGGTACAGAAACCGAGCCGCAGTTCCACGAGTTCCTCGACAGCGACGGCCGGAAGCTCCGAGCCTGGTTGGCGGATCCGGCCAAGCGTTCACACGCGATGACGACGGTTCGTCGCGAGATCCGCCAACGGCGCGACGGGTAGGCGCGACGAGCCGGCGGTCAGTGCGAGCCGTTCCAGCTCGCCTCGAACTCCGAGTCCACCCGGGCCGCGAACGCGCGGCCCTTGCCCCGGCTCATGCCTGTGCGCACCTGCCAACCGTTGCGTCGGGCAGCGAGGCGCGCCGCGGCGCGCCACTCGTCGGCGGAAGGAACTCGCTCGACGTCGACGATGGCGTGACCGCGCCGGAGGTACGGCTCCAGCTCGTCGGCGAGGCGCTCGATGCGTCGCTTGCGGAGGTCGGTGACCTTGCTCGCTGCCACGTTCGACCTCCCTCACACCGAGTGTTCGGTAGAGATCCGGTAGAGATCGGAGGTTCTCGAGCCTCCGACAACGCCCTGACCTGCGACGACTGAGTGGGCGAGGGGGGACTCACCGACTGCTCACGGGGCAGATTCCCCCACCTCTATGAACGGGTGGGATCTTGCTCCGCCCATCTTGGACCGGGCGCGTGCGAAGGTCAACCAGCGCCTTCCGGCGACGGGACCGTGGTTGAGGACGACGTATTGGGACACCTCGACCCCCTCGCCCAGTGCGGCACCTTCGTGGCACGTCCCACGCAGATATGCGTGCGCGTTAGGTGGCGGTCGACGTCCGCGCGATCGGCACGTCGGTTGCACTGATTGGCACCGCGTTGTCGTCGCGGTCAGCGATGGAGGTGTGTCCAAGCCCAGCGGACGAGCGTACGAAGCTGACGCCACAACCACCCGACTATGGGGTAGCACCCGTCCTGTAGTCCCGAGATCGACGGGCCCGCGAACTCGGTGCCTGCCTCCCGGTGAGATGCGAGAAAGTCGCGTGTCATGTCCCTTTCCGCGTTTTCCGCCACGTCACCAGTCTGTCGGTCGATCCGCCGGATGGACGTCCGGGGCGCTCGAGCGTTGGATCTGCCGATCGCCATCGAACACCACGACCTCGTCGAGAATGAACCCGGGAGGAAGCCTCACGATGAATAGTCGGCCTTCGTCGACGCCGAGGACTCGCTGCGCCTCACGACAATCTAGATGGTAGTACCATCTAGATCGTCAAACTGACTAGTGCGAACTTGTGGAGTTGCGATGGGAGCCGGGCCGGATCGACGAAGCCAATGGCTCCGAGGCGTATTGGAGGCGTGCGTACTCGCCACCATTCGCGACGAGCCGCGTTACGGCTACGAGATCATCCAGCTCCTGGAGCAGGCAGGGCTCGGGCAGATCAAGGGCGGGACGATCTATCCCGTCCTCGGTCGGCTCGAGGAGGCTGGGCTGGTCCTGACCGAGTGGCGTCCTGGCGAGTCTGGGCCGAATCGCAAGTACTACGTGCTCACCGATGCCGGGACAGAGATGCTGCACCAGCTCGCCGGGGACTGGCAACGGTTCACCGAGACAGTGGCAACCATCCTCCCGGAGAGCGCACGCCATGACCAATGACGAGTTCCTTTCTCGGCTCGAGCACACGCTCCGCAGCATCGAGACCGACCAGGACCGGATCACCGAGCTCCTCGGGGAGGTGCGCAGCCATCTCGAAGAGACCGGAGACGATCCCGTGATCGCATTCGGTGAACCAGAGCGCTACGCGTTCGAGCGGACGGGTGTGGACCCGCAGCGGTACAAGTCGTCGTTTGGGTCTCGGGCACTCGCCGTGTGGCTATGGCTCGTGGCAGTCTCGACGACGCTCGGCGGTGTCTGGCCCACGATCGGCTCGGCGCCCGACGTCGTCTGGCGCCTGCTGCTCAGTGCAGGTGCCGGGCTGATCGGGTGGCGGCTGTGGCGGCGCCACCCGCGCCTGGGACCGGGGGTTCTCCGGCGGGCCTACGTGCGCTCATCCACCGCGCAGCGCGTGACCTGATGTTGAGTCTAGCGGCCATCGTCGCGGCAGTCGGCTTCACCCTGCTCCCCTACGAGACCGACGGACGCGACTGTGGGTACGCGTGGGCCGCGATCTCCAAGGACGACGACGTCTGCCGGCAGGCAGCCGAAGACCGAACCCGCTCGGCCGTTGTCGTCGGTGGCGGTGCCATCATCGTCCTCGGCGCAGCTTTCGCACTCCTCGGTAGCCCCCGGTCCGGGCACGAGCAGTCCACGTGAACCGCTGACCAACAGTTGATCGATGTCCCCACGAGGTCCGTCCAGCTGAGGCTCGCGAGCGTCGGCTACCGGCACGTCGCAACGGTGTGCGAGATCCGTTCTGGGGGACGGGACTCGTTCCTCAGCGCAAGATCCGTCCCCCGGAAGGACCGGCTGGCGATTCTGGGGGACGGGCCTCGATGCAGAACGCGAGATTCGTTCCCCAGAATGCCCCCGCACCGACTGACGCGATCGGGACGCAAGTCTGCACGCCGGATAACGCTCGGGCCGGTGACAACGTTCTGGGGCACCTCGGCCGAGCGCGGCACGCCGGTACTTGGTGGCGGGGGCAGCGTCTCGCTGCCGCCCCCTACCTAGAGATCATGGTTGGAGATGTCGTACATCTCCGAGGTGGTCTTACCCGCCGGCGTGTCGTCGTCACGTTCCCGCTCTCCCCAGGCTCATCCGACGCGTCTTCCCGATCGTCTCGGCCGGCTTCGAACTCGTGGAGGGGAGTCCCCGTGTCATGAGCGTCGTAGCTCCACAGCGGTGGTCCTGAGGCGGTCGGCGCCGACCCCACGCCGGTTCGCACGGACGCTCCTTGCCTGTCTGTCCATGAGCAAGAATCTCTCGGCCGGGGGTTGTATTTCTCGGAGCTCGGGCGACACAGGGGTGCATGGCTATCTCGGATGACGAGGAAGAGGAACGTCTGGTAGCCGCTTGGCGCGCCCATCCTCTCGCCGATGAGCTCTTCGGGCAGCTCTGCGACCAGATGCGCAGGGCCGCTCGTTCTGCGATGTGGCAGAAGCTCGGGCATCGACCCGACGAGCACGATGTCGAAGCGGCCACCCGCAAGGCGTTCCGACAGGTGCTTGAGGACGAGTCCGACGTGCGTCGAGACAATCCGACCGGGTTCGCGAAGACGGTCGCGAAGCGCCGCGGGATTGACGAGGCGAGGAAGGTGATACGGCGGCGTGAGAAGGTCCAAGGACTCGGGTGGAAGCTGGAACCCACGGACGTGACACACGCCGAGGCGGCAGAAGCTGCCCATCTGGAGCTCCTCTACGAGCAGGCCGAGGCGTGTCTCGAGGAGTTGACGGCCAACCAACGAGACGTCGTTGACCGAGTCGTGCGGGGTTCCCAGTCCTTGTCGAACTGGGCAAGCGAGCACCGGGTCTCCTATGAGGCTGCTCGCAAGACCAAGGTACGAGCACTGAGAGCGCTGCAACGTTGCGTGGAGGCTCGTGAGGAAGCGGAGCAAGAGGGAGATTCAGATGCCTGAGATGAATGAAGACAAGCTCGGCGAGTTCATCGAGTCACAGCTTCGATTCCTGCACGGGCAGGGACCCGAGCCGGACCTCTCTGACCTCAACGAACAAGAGCGAGCCGAGGTCCTCAAGATGATGGACCTCGTCGGGGTCCTGTCCGGATCGCTGCCTGAAGAGGACCCACCGTCGGATGACGACCACAGCCCTTCTTCCCAAGCTGCCCTTGCTTCAAGACACGTCCGCGACATCGAGGTCGTTGACCCTGTAACCGCCTCGGTGGCGGAACTCCAGTTCCGCTTCGCTGGCGCAGTCGACGTCGAGGACCCACCGCCCGCCACCGGCCTCCCCCACAACTGCCACCCTGTCGCGCTCTGCCGCTCGTTGGCCGAGCTCGTCCTCGTGGTCGTCTACGACGCATCGCCGAAGCCGGCCGCAGCTGACGCCGCAGCGGTCTTGAATGAGAACCCTGAGTTTTCGGCTATTGCGATCACATCCCCTGATGCGGTGGAGGCCACAATCGTGTGTCCAGGCGAAGCCACCAATCGCTTGGTTCCAAGCGATGGCTGGCAGCCACCGGCGACACTTGAGTGGGAGCCGTTGGGAGTTGCGCTCGGCCGGTACCTCGAGCGATCGATACCTCGCTGGGATGCCGTAGACGACCTTCGGAGCATCGAGGACCTCGACGACCTCGGTGGCGACGTCGTCGGGGCCGTCTCTGAAGCGCAGTCAAAGCTGTCGCGGTCTCGTCCAAAGCTCGCCCACAAGATCGCAGCCAGGGACTTTGTCTCCAGCATTGATCCGTCCCTCTTCATCGGCTGGGTCACCGACGTCCGATCGCGCCGGTCGACGGGCGACGACGTTGCAGAAGCGATCAGAATCCTCAGCGGGGCGGATTCACAGTGATCCGGCGACTCCGAATGCGGGAGTGGCGCGCATTCACCGACGTGGAGGTCGATCTCGACTATCCGGTGGTCTTCTTCGTTGCTCCAAACGGCGTTGGCAAGACATCGCTCTACGAAGCGGCGCGCTGCGCACTCTTCGGCTTCCCGACGGGCCGCAATGCCGGCCAGCTCGTCCGCGGCGGCGCGAAGCGAGCGAGCGTGTCAGTAGACCTCGTGCTCAACGGCGCTGACATTCGCGTCACCCGCACACTGACACCTGGAGGAAGGACGACGTTCGACGCTGAACTGGAGGGGCAGAGCCTCGACGAGTCCGCGTTTGAGTCATTGATGACCTCGTCGTGGACGGCGGATCGAGCGCTGATCGATCGTCTTGTCTTCGGTGACTCATCTCCGGGCAGCGGCAGCGCGCCGCTACCCGTCCGAGCTCACCTCGCAGACTTGCTCGGTGTCACACCCCTACTCGAGGCCGTGGACACACTGCGAGCAAAGCAGAAGTCCTTGGCAACAACGATCTCCGCTCTACGAGAGGCCGAGGAAGACACAGCAGAGGCGAGTGCAGACGCTGAGCGGAAGCTCGCAACAGCTCGAGAGGCCCTCGATGCGGCTCAGTCCGAGCGGACGGCGCTCTCTGATCGACTCGAATCTGCCGGGCGAGCCGTCACGGTGGCGGCAGCCTGGGAGCGATACCGCAACGAGGTGACGAACTACAACGGCGCCGTCGACGCACTTATGTCGGACATCCGTGACCAGATCAGCATCACCTCGGCTGATCCATCGGAAGGCCTAGCGCTGGCGCGGGGGCAGGTCGAGCGCGAGCTTGAGGCGACGCGACAAGCCGCGACCGAGGCTGAGGTCGCTGCAGCTCAAGCCGCAGGCGCTGCAGATCTTCTGCGATCAGCGACCGACACCTGCCCGACATGTCTGCGACCTCTCAGCGAGTCGGAGCGCAACCATGCTCTCCACACTCACGGAGAGGTCGCTTCGTCGGCCGAGCAGCACACCACGGAGGCGTCCCAGAATTCCGCTCTAGTACGTGATCGACTTGGAGTGATCGAAGAGTTCACGCGTCGACTCGACCGGCTTCAGGCTCCGTCGCCTCCCGAGCTCGACGATCCCGGCCCCTCCGCACTCACCACTCTGGAGGAACTGCGAGAGCAGGATCGAGCGCTTGCCGAACGCGTTGGTGAAGCACGTGCGAATGCAACAGCTGCCGAGACCGCACTCAACGAGTCGAGGGCGCGTGCAACTGAGAGGAACCAGTTGCACACTGCCGCGGCGAAGAGCTGCTCCTTGGCACCACCGCCGACATGCTCGAGGACGTGGCCAATCGCTATCTCGGTGCCCGAATTGAGCCGCTGAAGCGCGAGGTGGAGCACAGGTGGAAGCAAGTGTTCGGCACTGAGGGGCTCGTGCTCACACCTGAAGGCGAGGTTCGACTGCAGCGACGCGACGTCGATCTCGGCGCACGGGACATGAGCGGCGGCGAACTAGCGATCGCGAACGTGATCGTCCGACTCCTCGTCGCGCGGGCGGCAACAAGCATCCCGATGCTGTGGTTCGACGAGCCGCTCGAGCACCTCGATCCACGCCGCCGCGCGGGCGTGGCTCAGACTCTGGTCAAGGCAGTGGACAGCGGCACGGTCCAACAGGTCGTCGCCACGACATACGAGGAAGGCATCGCAAGGCGACTGGCCCGCACGGCGCCTGATCTCGTGGCCGTCGTCCATGCCGACCTCGGCACGTCCGCTGGATGAGCAGCCGCTCGTGGGGGTTGTGAATCTCGGCGATCGTTCGACAACTGGGTGAAGGGCCAACCAAGTAGCCCCCAATCCATAGGAGAACAACCACATGCCGACCCACACCTCAGAACGGCAAGAGCCTGACATCTCCGAGGACAACGAGCGCGGTCGCGACGGAGAGCAACCTCGTGGCGCTGACTTCGTCTACGACGTGGATGGCACCACGTACCACCACGACAGCCCCAAGATCACGGGCGCGGAGATCATGGCCGTGGCCGGCATCCCAGCGAAGGACGGACTGGTTCAGCTCCTCCCCGACGGAACCACGACGACGGTCGCAGCGACGGACGTCGTCCGCCTCGTACCCGGGGCACGCTTCAAGCGTCGGCCGCGCTTCAAGCGAGGCTGACGTGGCCAGACCCGATGACCGCCTTCGTGAGCGGCTCGACCTTGAGAGACCGATTCTCGCGGGGGCCTTCCCGGAGGCGGTCGTCGACACCGACTCGCTCACGGTCACCTTGCCGGACTACCCGTTGCCGGCAGGGTGGTCGCACGCCAAGACCGATGTTCTCTTTTCCTTCCCGTCGAACTATCCAGCGGGATCTCCCGACAATGTCTGTGCGCGCCCAGACCTGCGCCTTGAGGGTGGGGGTGTACCCGGCAACAGCCAGGGAGAGCATGTCCATGCCGGCCGACGATGGCTCCAGCTCTCGTGGCACATCGCCGAAGGCTGGCACCCAACGGCCGACCCGGCTCAGGGCAGCAACCTCGCGACGTATCTGATCGGTGCTCTCGGTCGATTCGAGGAGGTCGGCTGATGTCAAGCCTCAAGTTCACGAGTGCCGACCACTGGAGCTCCATCGAGCATCATCTCCAGACGGCACAGGGCGAGAGATTCGCGTTCGCCCACACACGGCAGCTCGCCGATTCACCGACCGGACCGATCCTCGAGGTTGTTGGCGTCGAACTCATCGAGGACGATGAGGTTGTCCACGACGCGTCCGGGTGGAGCCTCAGGGACCCTGCACTGGACCGCGTCCACAACGCGGCCGTTCGCGGCGGGTACGGGCTGATCGAGTTTCACAATCATCGACTCGGGCCACCCGGTTTCTCTCTGACTGACGAGGCCGGATTGGAGACGATGTCCGACTACGTCACCCACCTGCTGCCCAATCACGTCTACGGCGCCGGCGTCTTCGCTGAGGGCCACGTGCGCGTGGAGTTCTGGAGGCGCACGCGGTCTGGCATCGAGCGGAACCGGTTTCGGTCCGTCGTACTGCTCGGTAACCGCCTTCGCCTCCTCGACCGGGCACCCGTCGACGGCGCCGATCGACTCTCGAGACAAGCGCTGCTCTTGGACCCAGCAGCCTTGGCAACCTTGACCGGCCTCCGGGTCGCCCTCGTCGGGGCCGGGGGAACTGGAGCTCAGGCAGGGCTCACACTCGGATACCTCGGCGTACGCGACGTGTTGATCCTCGACGACGACCTCGTCGAGCTGACGAACCTCAACCGACTCGTCACTGCGTGCCGGGCAGACATCGGCGACCGAAAGAACGAGGTCACGGAACGACGCCTCAAGGCGATCGGCCCTGAGCTCAACCCGTTGGCGAGAGCCGGGCTCCGCCCCGGGGCTCTCGACCCTGAGCTCCTCGACGTTGACCTCATCATCGGATGTGTCGATCACGATGGTCCGCGAGACCAACTGAACCAGCTGGCCGTTGACACCTGCACGCCATATATCGACGTCGCCACCGGTATTGAGCCCAAGGTCGTACCGCCTGTGATCGGCGGCCGCGTGACCGTCATCAGCCCTGGAAATCCATGCCTCCACTGCCTCGGAGAACTCGATGCAGAGGAGGTGAGCAGGTGGGCCAAGTCCGACGAGCAACAGGCCCTGGACAGGGCTCACGGCTACGACACCGACGAGCCAAGTCCAGCGGTGGTGCACCTCAACGGCATCGCTGTCAACGCTGCGATGGCAGAACTCGTGGAGTGGGTCCGCGGGGATCGACCCCCAGCGCAGTATCTAGACATCGATATCTCCGGCCACTTGGCGCACGGTGACGCACCTCCCGGGTGTCGAGTCACACCACGAGCGATCGACCGCCCACGGGACGGTTGTATCGCCTGCGGCCGAATCGAGCCGGGCGACGCGGTGTGATGCACGGCTCGTGGCACCGTCCCACAGCGAGCGTTCGGCAGAGCGTGGATCATGCCGCGTGCACACCGAGGTGCTCCGCCGATGCAGGGGGCGAGGCGGCGCGCCGACGCGGTGGGCGACCCGATCGTGTCCGGATGTGGGTGGGAGTCTGGAGATCAGCTCACCTCGGATCCGATGGTCGCGGTACGCCATCCACAGGGCATCCGAGATCACCTCGTTCGCGCCCGACGAGTGTCACCAAACGCGCTGTCTCGACCGGACCCGAACTCGTCCCCGACCGCCGGGTCGGTGGGATGGTGCGGTTGAGATGACCGTCCCCGAAGATCGGTGCGGCGTGTCCCCGAATCACGTCAACGGTGGGGGTCGGTGCAGCGCTGGCGGCCTCGGGCCTCCGAGTGCGCGAGCGGGTGCGGTTCTCCGGTGAGCGCAGCGACGGCGGTGGCGACATCAGCAAGAGTGGCGTGCAGATAGCGGCCCGTCACCGTGGGTGGGGCGTGGCCGGCGAAGGCCTGGGCGACGGGGTAGCCGGCGATGCGGCCGACCCGGGTGATGGCGGTGTGGCGAAGGACGTGCGCGGTGAGCGGGATGCGGTGGTCCCAGCCGAGGTGCCGACGCACTCGGGCGAAGAGTCGGTCATAGCGACGGTCGGTGATCGGCGATCCGCTCCTGGTCCGGAACACGGCAGCGTCAGCGCCGACCTGCACCGCGCTCGGATCCATGAGCGAGGAGCAGCGCGACCAGCGACGGGGAGGCTGGCTGTTCACGGACCGAGTCGTGCTTCTCGCGAAGCCAGACCGTGGAGCGGGCGGGGTCGATGTCGCGGCGGCGGAGGTTGAGGGCGCCTTGGACGCGGGCGCCGGTCTCGAGGTGGAACCGGACGAGCAGCAGGTCGAGGTCGGGGTCGCGGCGGGTGGCCCGGATGGCGTCGGCGAGATCGGTGAGCTCCCGGTCGTCGAGCGCACGGCGGCGGCTGGTCGACGCGTCGTGGTTTGCGGAGCGCGGCGGCCGGGTTCGACGTGACGTGGCCGGCGTCGACGGCTCGGTTCCAGGCGGCGCGCAGGGCGGCGACGCAGGACTCCCGGGACGACCGGCCGGTCGAGTCGGGCCGGTGGGTCTTGGCCCGTTCGCCGGCGGCGTCGACGACCGCGGCGAGGTCCATGGTCGTGAGCTCGGCCAGGGCCCGGTCGCCGAACATGGTGACGAGGAGTCGCCAGTAGGGGCGGTAGGTACGGGCGGTCGATGCGCCGAAGGTGGGGGCGATCTGGTCGATCCATGCGGCGACGGTGATCGGGCGGTGTTCGCCGGTGGCGGCGGCGATGAGGTCGTCGAGGTCGATGCCCAGGGCTCGGGCTTCGTCGAGCACGATGCGGGCGCGGAGCTGGCGGTTCATCGGACCCGCTCCAGGAGCCGGTCACCGATCGCATCGAACAGAACGTGCGGGCACGACCACCACGGCGACCTCGCCGGCGTCGAGGTGGTGGGTGCCGACGAGGAAGCCCGGGTGGCGGCGCAGCCACTGCGGGAGGTAGATCCGGCCGCGAGCGTCCACGGTCATCGACCGGCCGTCCACCACACCGGGACGGAGCACGAGGGTGTCGCCGCGGACGACACCGTCCACCTCGGCCGCAGCATCGGCGTCGCCGACCAGGGCACGCCGGGCTGCGGGTGGGAGCTGGAGTCGGCCGGCGGGGTCGGGTTCGGCGCCGCCCCAGCGCCACGGGGACGGTTCGATCGGTGGGCCGGTGAGGTCGGGAAGGACCGGGGCGGGTGGGGTGCGGGGGCGGTTCATGCGCATCCCCGACGCTGCGCTCGATCCGATCCGAACTGCGCTGCGATTCTCACCCGCATGTGGGGTGGGTTACCCCAGCTGTGGTGGGCGAGGGGGGACTTGAACCCCCACGTCCCGAAGGACACAGGCACCTGAAGCCTGCGCGTCTGCCAATTCCGCCACTCGCCCGAGTTGCGAAGGTCGACACGGTAGCCCATGACGTCGGCGCCACCACAGCGAGGAGCGCCGGCGAGAGGGTCGAACCGACCGAAACGGACATCCGTCAAGGAGTCCTGCTCCGAAGTAGGAGCATGGCGTTCGATCTCGAGACCTACAAGGACATCACCGGGCGGCTGGACGTCGACGGCATCGACTTCGACGCCTTCCGCGACCAGCCCCTCGCCCCGGAACATCTCCGCTGCCTGCGCTACATGCACGACGTGGAGCAGCACACCTCCTGCTACCTGCGGAACCTGCTCAACACCAAGGCGCACAACGACCCCGAGATCACCTCGTTCCTCACCCTGTGGAACTTCGAGGAGTTCTGGCACGGCGAGGCCCTGGGCCGGGTGCTCGCCGCCCACGACGAACCGGCCGGGGCGTCCCGGGTGGCGGCCATGCGCCGCCGACTCGGCTGGAGGACGACCGCCAGCCCGGTGGTGTGGATGGCGTTCTCGGCCGCCACCAAGCACTTCCTCGCCGTCCACATGACCTTCGGCGCCATCAACGAGTGGACCACCCAGGGCGGCTACGCCCGGCTGGCCTCGGTCGCCGACCATCCGGTGCTCAGCGACCTGCTCCACCGGATCATGCGCCAGGAAGGCCGGCACATCGACTTCTACCGGACCCGAGCCGTCGACCACCTCGACGCCAGCCCCGGCGCCCAGCGCACCACCCGGTGGATGGTCAAACGTCTGTGGAACCCGGTGGGAGCCGGCGTGATGCCGGTGGACGAGACCCGCCACCTCGTCCGCACCCTGTTCGCCGACGACGACGGCGCGGTGATCGCAGCCCGCATCGATCGACGGGTCGATGCCCTCCCCGGACTGCAGGGACTCGGGCTCATGGACCAGGCCATCACCACCTACGGCACGTCCTCCAGCAGCGCCCACGGCCTGGCGGCCTGACCAGCGCCGACCGGGGCTCGCCCGCCGTCGCCTGGCTAACCTGCCGCTGCGATGGGACTGCGGAACTTCGAGAAGAAGCTGGAGAAGATGGTCGAGGGTGCCTTCGCCCGCGCCTTCCGCTCCGGGCTGCGGCCCGTCGAGGTCGGCCGACGCCTGACCCGGGAGATGGACGACTCCCGCTCGATCGGCGTACGGGGCAACACCGTGGTGGCCAACGACTTCACCGTGAACCTCTCCCAGCAGGACGCCGACGAGTTCGCCGAGGTCACCGACTCCATGTCCCGCAACCTGGCCGACCTCGCCCGGGAGCACGCTCGCGACGAGGGCTACGAGTTCATGGGCCCGATCGACGTCCGCCTCGAGGTCGACCCGTCGATGCGGGTGGGCTCGTTCTCGATCACCGCCCGCCTCCGGGAGGGCGGCGGGGGCGCCGGTGCCGGATCGCTCGTCCTCCCCAACGGCGATCGCTTCGTGCTCGGAGAGACCGTCGTCACCATCGGCCGCATGCCCGACAGCGTGATCACGCTCGAGGACCCCAACGTCAGCCGCAACCACGCCGAGATCCGGCCCCAGGGCGGGGGCTTCGTGGTGGCCGACCTCGGGTCGACCAACGGCACCAAGATCAACGGGGTCAAGGTCAGCGAGCGTGTCCTGCAGGACGGCGACGAGCTGACCTTCGGCGCCACGTCGTTCCGGTTCGAGGCCAGCTAGCACCGCCGCGAATCGCCCGAATCGCGCCGATGCGCGACCGGGCACCGGAGGGCATCAGTAGAGTCGCCGCCGGTGCCGGAGCCCCTCCTCAACGTCCTCAAGATCTGCCTGCTGGTGCTCCTGTACCTGTTCTTCTTCCGCGTCCTGCGAGCGGTCTGGGCCGAGGTCAACCTGGCCAAGGCCACCACCGCCCCGCCGGCCGGCAGCCGGCGGACCGCTCGGCGCACCCGCTCCCGCGAACGCCGGCCCCCGAAACTCACCGTCCTCGAGCCCTCGGCCCTGGCCGGCCAGGTGTTCCCGCTCGGTGACGAGCTCACGGTCGGACGAGCGGCCGGCTGCCAGATCACCCTCGACGACAACTACGCGTCGCAGGTCCACGCCCGGATCTTCACGCGCGACGGCCAGCTCTTCGTCGAGGACCTCGGCTCGACCAACGGCACCTATCTCAACCGTCGCAAGGTGTCGGCACCGATGGTGGTGAGCCGCGGCGACCAGGTGCAGATCGGCTCCACCGTCATGGAGGTGTCGTGACCGACCGCACGGTGCAGCTCCGGTGGGGCGGCGCCACCGACGTCGGTCAGCTGCGGAGCGTCAACCAGGACTCGATGCTCCTCGGCCCCGATGTGTTCGTCGTCGCCGACGGCATGGGAGGCCACCAGGGCGGCGAGGTGGCGTCCTCCCTCGCCGTCGACAGCGTGTCGAGCCGGACCATCCGGCCCACGACCGCCGACCTGATCGCCGCGGTCCAGGACGCCAACGAGACCGTCCACGCCCGCGGCACGAGCGACCCAGCGCTGTCGGGCATGGGCACCACCTTCGTCGCCCTGGCTGTGGTCGAGGAGGACGACGAGCAACTCCTGGCCATCGTCAACGTGGGCGACTCCCGCGCCTACCTGCTCAGTGACGGCGTGCTCGAGCAGATCACCGACGACCACAGCCTGGTGGCCGAACTGGTCCGCGAGGGCCGCATCTCCGAGCAGGAGGCGGCCGTCCACCCGCAGCGCAACATCGTGACCCGGGCGCTCGGCACCGATCCCACCGTCCCGGTCGACGACTTCGAGATCCTGCCGCACCGGGGCGATCGGTACCTGCTGTGCTCCGACGGGCTCACCAACGAGGTCACCGAGCGAGACATCGCCGTCGTCCTGCGCACCGTCGACGACCCCGACGAGGCGGCCCGCGAGCTGGTCCGCCGAGCCAACGAGCACGGTGGGCGAGACAACATCACCATCGTGATCGTCGACGTGGTCGACGACGGCGGTGCATCGGCCCGGGCCTCCGCGCTGGTCCCCGACGACGAGGACTTCTCCGAGTCGGAGCACGACACCGCGAGCTTCCTCGCTCTCCCCGACGATCGGGCCCACGAGCAGAACGCCCGGCTCGACCATCTCGACCACCTCGACGACCGCCTCGACGGCCTTCGTGACGACGGCGCCCCGGTCGGCAAGCCCCAGCGGGCGGTCACGCTGCGGTCGGTGGCCTTCGTGCTCGTCGTGGTGGCCCTGCTCGGCGCCGGTGCCTACCTGGTCAACGACTACGCCCGGAACACCTACCACGTGATCATCGACGACCACGGCGAGGTCGCCATCTACCGGGGCCGCCCGGGCGGCGTGCTGTGGTTCGACCCATCGTTCGTGGAGACCACCGGGATCGACGGCACCGACGTGCCGGCCGCGCTGCGCGACGACCTCACCCGCGGGGTCAGCCGGCCGACGCTGGAGTCCGCCGAGCTCTACGTCACCAACCTCGAGGACCGCATCGCCGAGCTGACCCCGCCCGTCACCACCACCACCACGACGACTACCACCACGTCGACGACCCCGCCGGGCGCGGGCGTCACCACGTCGACCACGCCCTGACGCATGCACATCCTCCGTCGCCGGACCGAGCTGGGGCTGATCGTCGTCGTCGTGTTGATCACGGCCGGCGCCTACGCCCTCGCCGGCCTGGGGCGAGACGCCGCGATCCCCGCCGACATCGGCCCGTTCCTCGGCGTGATCCTCGCCCTGCTCGTCACCGCCCACATCGCGGTGCGACGCCTCGCTCCCAACGCTGACGGGATCCTGCTCCCGCTCGCCGCCCTGCTCAACGGGATCGGCTACGTCTTCATCGTCCGCCTCGACGAGGCCCAGGACGCCGGAGGCCGGCTGGCGGCGCTCCAATCGGTGTGGACCGCGGTCGGGATCGCCGCGTTCATCGCCACGCTCGCCTTCGTCCGGCGCACCCGCGACCTCGAGCGGTATCGCTACACCTTCGCCGCCGTCGGCCTCCTGCTGCTGGTGCTGCCCCTGTTCCCGGTCGTGGGCCGCACCATCAACGGCTCACGGATCTGGGTGTCGTTCGGGCCGGTGAACTTCCAGCCGGGCGAGGCGGCCAAGATCGTCCTGGCCCTCTTCTTCGCCGGCTACCTGGTCGAACGGCGCGAGTTGCTGGCCCTGTCCACGTGGCGGCTGGGCCCGTTGCACCTCCCCGACCCCAAGTACCTCGGCCCCATCGGCCTGGCGTGGGGTGTGTCGCTCGTCGTCATGACGGCCGAGAAGGACCTGGGATCGTCGCTGCTGTTCTTCTTCCTGTTCGTCGTGATGCTGTGGGTCGCCACCGCCCGCACCACCTACCTCAGCGTGGGTGTGTCGCTGTTCGCGCTCGGATCGTTCTTCGCCTACACCCAGTTCTCCCACGTGGCCGACCGCGTCCACGTCTGGCTCAACCCGTGGCCGCAGGCCAAGGGCAACGGCTTCCAGGTGGTCGAGGCCGCGTTCGCGTTCGCCGACGGCGGTCTGGCCGGGACCGGCATCGGCCTCGGCACCCCGACCCGCATCCCCGAGGTCGAGACCGACTTCATCTTCGCTGCCATCGGCGAGGAGCTGGGCCTGCTCGGCGCCACCGCGATCCTGTGCGCCTACGTCCTCATGGTGGGCGCCGGGCTGCGCATCGCGCTCCGGGCCGACTCCGCCTTCGACACGCTCCTGGCCGTCGGCCTCACCACCCTGCTCGGCGTGCAGGCCTTCATCATCGTCGGTGGCATCACGCGGGTGCTCCCGCTCACCGGCGTGACCCTGCCCTTCGTCAGCTACGGCGGCTCGAGCCTCGTCCTCAACTACGTGCTGCTGGCCCTGCTGCTGCGCATCTCCGACAACTCGGTGAAGGCGCCCACCACGCCGGCCGTCGAGCACGCAGCCCGATGAGCCCAGCCCGATGAGCCCAGCCCGATGAGATCAGCCCGATGAACCGCCAGATCGCCAAGCTCGGCGCCGGCCTGCTGGTCTGCTACCTGGTGCTGTTCGTCCAGCTCAACCGGATCACGATCTTCAACGCCCGGGAGTTGAAGGACAACCCGAACAACACCCGCGAGATCCTGCGCGACTACGACGGTCCACGCGGCAGCATCTTCACCGCCGACGGCATCGTCGTGGCCCGCTCGGTCGCCGCCCCGGAGGGATCGCGCTTCACCCGATCCCGCGCCTATCCCACCGGGGACCTCTTCGCCCACACGGTGGGCTACTACTCCCTCAACCTCGGCGCCACCGGCATCGAGGACTCCTACAACGCCGAGTTGGTCGGCCGGACGCTCGACCTCAGCTTCCGGGGCATCAACGACCTGTTCGTGGAACGAGACCGGGTCGGCGACGTCACGCTCACCCTGCGGTCCGACGCCCAGCAGGTGGCCAAGGACGCGCTCGGCAACCAGCGCGGCTCGGTCGTGGCCCTCGACCCCCGCAGCGGCGACATCCTCGCCCTGTGGACGTTCCCCTCCTTCGATCCCAACGCGCTGGCCAGCCAGGACTTCGCCGCGGCCGACGACGCCTTCCAGGCCCTGAAGGCCGACCCCGCCAACCCCCTCCTGCCCAAGGCCTACCGCGAGCGGTACTTCCCCGGCTCCACGTTCAAGGTCGTGACCGGCAGCGCCGGCCTCGAGTCGGGCACGGTCACACCCGAACAGCCGGTCTACCCCGTCACCGACAGCTACACGCCACCCCAGACGACCCGCCCGCTCAAGAACTTCGCCGGCGAGTCCTGCGGTGGCGCGCTGTTCGAGGTCCTGCGGGTGTCCTGCAACACCGCCTTCGCCCAGATGGCGGTCGACATCGGTCCCAAGGCCATGATCGAAACGGCCGAGTCGTTCGGCTTCAACTCGGCACCCCCGATCGATCTGCCCCACCCGGCGGTCAGCAACTTCCCCACCGATTTCAAGCAGAACCTTCCCGCCCTCGCCCAGTCGGGCATCGGGCAGAACGACGTCTCGGCCACGCCCCTGCAGATGGCGCTCGTCGCCGCCGCCGTGGCCAACGGCGGGGAGATCATGACGCCCCGTGTCCTCGCCAATGTCCGCGACGACGAGGGCACCGTCGTCGAGGAACCCGACCCCAGCGTGTGGCGCCGGGCGATGTCGGCCGGTACCGCCGAGACCATGCGCCAGGCCATGCTCGGCGTGGTGGCCTCCGGCACCGCCACCCGCCTCGCCATCCCCGGCTACGAGGTCGGCGGCAAGACCGGCACGGCCCAGCTCGGCACCGACCCGCCGAGCTCGCACGCCTGGATCATCGGGTTCGCCGGGCCACCGGGCGGCGCCCCCACCGTGGCCGTCGCCGTCATCGTCGAGGGCCAACCCGGGATCTCGGAGCAGACGGGCGGACGGGTCGCCGCCCCCATCGCCAAGGCGGTCATGCAGACGATCCTCGCCGCCCAGGGGTAGCGCCGACCCGAGCACGGATCCAGTACTGACCAACGGCCCTGTCCCGACCACGCCCGGTGCGCCACCATCGAGAGGTGGCACCGGATCGCCCCGCGTCGCTGGTCGAGACCCACATCTCCTGGGTGTTCCTCTCGGGTGACCACGCCATAAAGATCCTCAAGCCGATCCGGACCGACTTCCTCGACCACTCGTCGCTCGACGACCGGCGGCGAGCGTGCGCCGAGGAGGTGCGGTGCAACGCCCGGCTCGCACCGGACGTCTACCTCGGCACCGGGGCGCTCTCGTTCGCCGGCGAGGAGCTCGAGCCGGTCATCGTCATGCGGCGCATGCCCGACGACCGGCGCCTGTCCCACCTGCTCGACACCGACGACGCGGCCGGGCTCGTCCGCGAGGTCGCCCGCGCCATCGCCGCGTTCCACGAGCGGGCCGACGTGGCCGACGACACCACCGCCCACGAACTGGCATCGGCCGACGCTCTCGTCCGTCGGTGGGACGACGACATCGCCGGGCTCCGGGCGGCGGCGGGCGGGCTCGACATCGAGGACCGGGTCACCCGGATCGAGGAGCTGGCCCACGCCTACCTCGCCGGCCGGGGCCCGCTGTTCGAGGACCGCATCGCCCGCGGCCTCGTCCGCGACGGCCACGGTGACCTGCTGGCCGAGGACATCTTCTGCCTCGCCGACGGACCCCGCATCCTCGACTGTCTGGCCTTCGACGCCCGGTTGCGAACCGTCGACGTGCTCGCCGACGTGGCGTTCCTCGTCATGGACCTCCAGCGCCTCGGCCACGCCGAGCTGGCCATCGCGTTCCTGCGGGCCTACTGCGAGTTCAGCGACGAACATCACCCCGGATCACTCGCCCACCTCCACGTCGCCCAGCGAGCCCTCGTGCGGGCCAAGGTGGCCGCCATCCGCCACGCAGCAGCACGACCCGGCGGCAGGCGACGACGTGCACCACCACCTCGACCAGGCGCTCGACCACCTGCGCCGGGCCGAACCACGCCTCGTGCTGGTCGGGGGCATCCCCGGTTCGGGCAAGTCCACCCTCGCCGAGCGGTTGTCGCGCGAGCAGGGCTGGATGATCCTCGGCTCCGACGAGACCCGGCGCGACCTCGGCCTGCGCCGCCAGGACATCGGCGACGACGCCTACCGGCCCGAGACCGTCGACCGGGTGTACGACCGCCTGCTCGACGAGGCGGGCCAGCTCCTCGCCCGCGGCTACTCGGTGGTCATCGACGCCTCCTGGACGGCGGCCACCCACCGGTCATCGGCACGGCGCGTCGCCGCCGACCACGGCGCCCGGCTCATCGAGCTGCGCTGCGAGACCCCCCGGGCTGTGTGCCGATCACGCATCGCGGCCCGCCGGCCAGGCGAGACGGAATCCGAGGCCGACCCCGACATCGTCGACCTCCTCGCCGACCGCGCCGACGACTGGCCCCAGGCCCTCCCCATCGACACCACCGAGCCCGACGAGCGGCTCGGCCCGGCGGTCACCACCGCCGCCTTGTGGCTGCGGACCGTGTCCGTGACCGAGGCAGAACGTCGGTGACTTTCGACCCTGTGAGGCCAGCCCCGCCGGGTTCACCATGAAGCCATGAGCACGACATCTCGGACCATCCGCTCCGTGATGGTGCTTCTGGCCGTGTCGACAGCCCTCCTCGCCGCCTGCGGCGATGACGACACCACCGCCACGTCCACGACCACCACCTCGACCACCACCGAAGCGACCACCACATCGACCACCACCACCGAGGCGACGACCACCACGGAGCCGGCGGCCCCGTCGGTGGTCCGCGCCTACTTCCTCCGCGACGAGAAGGTCGGGCCCGTCGCCCGTGACGCCGCCGGCTCCGACGTCGCCGCCGAGGCCATGGCCGGGTTGCTGGCCGGCCCCGACGAGACCGAGACCCAGCTCGGCTTCTCGTCCACCATTCCGGCCGGCACCACGCTGCTCGGCGTCACCGTCGACGGCGGCGTGGCGACGGTCGACCTGAGCCAGGAGTTCGCCAGCGGCGGCGGGTCGTTGTCGATGACCGGGCGCGTGGCCCAGGTCGTCTACACCCTGACCCAGTTCCCCACCATCGACTCCGTGCAGTTCTCGATCGAGGGGCAGCCCATCACCGTCCTCGGCGGCGAGGGCCTGATCCTCGACGCACCGCAGACCCGGGCCGACTGGGAGGACCTCACGCCGGCCATCCTCGTCGAGTCGCCGCTCCCGTTCGAGGCGGTCACCAGCCCGTTGCACATCACCGGGACCGCCAACACCTTCGAGGCCGTCTTCCGGATCGTGGTCACCGACGGCGACGGACTCGAGGTCTACGACCAGCCCGCGATGGCGACGAGCGGAACCGGTACCCGGGGCACCTTCGACGAGACGGTGAGCTTCGACGTCCCCAAGCCGGGCGTCGGCTCGGTCATCGTCTGGGAGCCCTCGGCCAAGGACGGCTCCCAGACCAACCTGGTCGAGGTCCCGATCACCGTGAGCCAGCCATGAGCCTCGACGCCACGACCACGACGACCGCGACCCACCGCGTGCCAGCGGTGGTGAAGGAGGAACCATGCGGGTGATGGATGCAGTGCGCCGCAACGGAGTGTCGGTCGGCGTGGACGCCACGCTGGCCTCGGTGGCCGAGCTGATGCGGTCGGCCGGCGTGGGCACGGTGACCGTGCTCGACGGCGACGAGCTCGTCGGCATCGTGACCGACCGCGACCTGGTGTGCCGCGGTCTGGCCCACCGCCTCGACCCCAACGCCCGGATCGACGGGGTGATGAGCACCCCGGTGGTCACCATCGACGCCGAGGCCGATCTCCGGGACACGTTCAAGCGCTTCCACGACCACGCCATCCGCCGTCTGGCGGTGACCGACGGCGGCCGGTTCGTGGGCGTGGTGGCCGTCGACGACCTCCTCGTCGACGTGGCCGGCGATCTCGCCGAGCTCGTGCGGCCGCTGACGGCGGAGGTCCTGTTCCCGCAGCAGGACCCCGCCGTCCCCGCGGTCCCGGCCAGCTGACCGGCGCCGGCCGGTCCCCCCAGCCGAAGACCTGGTCGGCGGGCGGCCGGGACCTGACCGGCGGCATGGGTGCCGTAGAGTGCCGACCGCCATGTCTGACCAGGGAACAGTCATCTACGGCGGTCGGTACGAACTCCATCGTCGGCTCGCTCGGGGCGGCATGGCCGACGTGTACCTGGCCCGTGACCAGCTGCTCGATCGACCGGTGGCGGTCAAGGTGCTCTTCGCCCAGTACGCCAGCGATCCGGCCTTCGTCGAGCGCTTCCGCCGCGAGGCCCAGGCGGCCGCCAACCTGAACCACCCCAACATCGTCGGCGTGTACGACTGGGGCGAGGAGAGCGGCACCTACTACATCGTCATGGAGTACGTGAACGGCCGCAGCCTCGCCGACGTGCTCCGCCAGGAGGGCACGCTGCTGCCGGCCCGGGCCGCCGACATCGGCATCGACATCGCCGCCGCTCTCGGGTTCGCCCACCGCAACGGCGTGGTCCACCGCGACGTCAAGCCCGGCAACGTCCTGTTGGCCTCCGACGGCCAGGTCAAGGTCACCGACTTCGGCATCGCACGCGCCATGTCGGCGGCGGCCGACGACAACCTGACCCAGACCGGGTTGGTCATGGGCACCGCCACCTACTTCTCGCCCGAACAGGCCCAAGGTCGGCCGGTCGATCCCCGATCGGACGTGTACAGCCTGGGCATCGTGCTCTACGAGAGCGTCTGCGGCCGGCCGCCGTTCCGGGGCGACGACGCCTTGGCGGTGGCCTACCAGCACGTGCAGGAACAACCCGAGCCGCCTCGGCAGCTCAACGCCGACATCGAGCCCACCCTCGAAGCCATCATCCTCAAGTGCCTGGCCAAGTCCCCGGCCGCCCGTTACCCGTCGGCCGAGGACCTGCGCGCCGACCTTCGCCGCTACCGCGAGGGCAACCAGATCGCGATGTCGGCCCCCGTGCCGGCTCCGGTCCCCGCCCCCGCCGTGGCGGCGACCGCGGCGATCCCAGTGACCGCGGCCCAGACCCGGTACGAGGCGGAGTACGACGACTACGACTACGACTACGACGAGCCCCCCAGGCGCAACGGGGCGTTCATCGCCATCCTGCTCCTGCTCCTGCTGGTGATGGGCGGCGTCCTGTTCCTGCTCGCCCAGGCCCTCGGCGTGCTCGATTCCAACAACGGCGGCAACTCCACCACGATGGTGACGGTGCCCAACGTCGTGGGCAAGCAACTCGACGACGCCAAGCCCCAACTCGAGGCCCTCGGGTTCACCGTGGCCACCAGCTTCGAGGACAACCCCGACTTCGACGACGGTGAGATCGTCAGCCAGGACCCCGAGGGCAACGCCGACCTGGAGCAGGGCGGCACGGTGAAGCTGACCGTGTCCAACGGCGCCCCCGCCATCGACATCCCTGATGTCGTCGGCTTCTCCGAGGAGGACGCCCGCTCGGCGCTCAGCGACGCCGGCTTCACCGACATCACCAGCGAACCGACCTTCGACGACACCATCGAGCCCGGACACGTGGCCGAGCAGGATCCCGCGGCCGGCGAGCAAGCGCCCCGGAACGCGCCCATCACCCTGCGCATCTCCCAGGGACCCGATCAGCGCACCGTGCCGCCCGACCTGGCCGGACGCACCGCGGCCGAGGCCGAGGCCATCCTGCGCCAGCAGGAGTTCAACGTCGTCCAGCAGCCGGAGAACAGCAGCTCGGTCCCCGACGGGGATGGTCATCCGTACCGACCCCGCGGGCGGCTCCGTGCTCGACAAGGGCTCGACGGTCACGCTCATCGTCTCGGCCGGCCCCGAGCAGGTCATCGTGCCGTCGGTGACCGAGAAGACCGAAGAGACCGCTCGATCGGAGCTCAGCACCGCCGGGTTCAAGGTCGAGGTCCAGGAGCAGCTCATCCCGCCGGGCGACCCCGACGACGGCCGCGTCCTGAGTCAGGATCCGGCGGGCGGCACCAGCGCCGACAAGGGCTCGACCGTGACCATCACCGTGGGCCGATCGATCCTGAACACGACCACGACCACCTCCGGCTGACGACGCCGGTCAGCTGGACACCGCCACCCGATCGAGGAAGCGCTGCAACAGCTGGTGCCCGGTGCTGGTGAGGATCGACTCGGGGTGGAACTGGACCCCCTCGACGTCGAGGTCTCGGTGGCGAAGACCCATGATGACCTCGTCGGGTTCGGTCCAGGCCGTCACCACCAGGCAGTCGGGGAGCGACGCGGGATCGACGACCAGCGAGTGGTACCGGGTGGCCTCGATCGGCGACGGCATCCCCTCGAACACGCCGGTGCCGTCGTGGTGCACGAGCGAGGTCTTGCCGTGCATGACCTGGCCGGCGCGCACCACGGTGCCGCCGAAGACCTGGCCGATGGCTTGATGTCCGAGGCAGACGCCCAGGACGGGACGCCGGCCGGCCCACTCGCGGATCACGGCCATGGAGATGCCGGCGTCGTCGGGAGTTCCCGGACCGGGCGAGATGAGGATGGCATCGGGGGCCAGTGCCTCCACCCCGGCCAGGTCGATCTCGTCGTTGCGGCGGACGATGGGCTCGGCTCCGAGCTCGCCCAGGTACTGGACCAGGTTGTAGGTGAACGAGTCGTAGTTGTCCACGACGAGCACTCGGAGCGGCACGAGCGCGATGCTAGGGGCCAGGCAACGCCGGCCCAGAGGCCGATTGGAAGGGGCAGCATCCGACGATGGCCGACGACAACCAGCTGGGACCGGTCGCCCGGCGGCTCGCCGCGACGCAACGGGTGTTGTGCATCGAGGACGAAGCCGACATCGCGTCGTTCCTGCGGGCGTACTTCCGCGCCGCCGGCTACGACTTCGTGCACGTCGACCCCGACGACGACGACGCCATCATCGCCGCGGTCGAGGAGCACCGCCCCGACCTGATCCTGCTCGACGTCAGGCTCCGCGGGTTCACCAGCCTCGACGCCTACCGCCGGCTCCGGGCCGAGGACCGGTGGGCGTTCGTCCCGGTGATCATGGTCTCGGCCCAGTCCGAGGCCGTCCTGCCGAGCACGCCGAAAGGGCTCGACGCCTGGGTCTCCAAGCCGTTCAACACCAACGTGCTCGCCGACCTGGTCCGCGAGCAGCTGGCCACGGCCGAACGCCTCGCCGAGCAGGGGCGCGACCACGACCTGGCCGCGATGACCCAGGCCTACCTCGAGGCCCGGCTCGCCGACGAGGTCGCGGTCTCCGGTGACGACGGCACCTTCTCGTTCGCCCTCGTGCGGCTCCTGTCGATGGACTCGGTGATCGCCGAGGTGGGTCAGAACGGGCGCGATCACCTCCTGTCCCAACTCGTGCGCCGAGCCCGCGAGTCACTGCCGCCCTCCACCGTCATCGGGGTGACCGACGGCGACGAGGTCGCGGTGGTCTTCCCGGCGCTGGGCATCGATCGGGCCGAGCAGGTCCTCGAGCCCGCGTTGCGTTCGGCGAGCGGGCCCTTCGAGTTCCCCGGCGGGGCATCCGTACCGGTGGTGATGGCGTGCGGCCTCGCCGCCTATCCCGACCACGCCGCCGACACCGACGGGCTGTTCATGGCGGCCGACGCCGCCCTCGCCGAAGCCGTCGAGGCCGAGGCGCTGCTGCACCGGGCCCTCTGACCCCCCCACCACCGAATCTGTCGTTGCTGCGTCACCCCTGCGCTGACGCGACGACGACATGTTCTCCTGGGTTCTCAGGCGGTGATGGCCGACGGGTGGGCCACCGCGACCTCGACCTCCCGTCCGAGCACGTCCTCGAGCAGGCCGCGACGCAGCTCGGCCGAGTGGGCCTCGAGCTCGACCGACGCGGGTCCGCTCGGCACCAACCGGATCTGCACCGACTCGTCGTCCCAGCCCACCGCCACGTCGGCGACCCGACCGCCGTGGGACCGGTCGAGGCCGATCGCCACCCGGAGCACGGCGGCCAGTCGCCGGACGAGGTCGCGGTCTGACCGGCGCAGGGCCGCCCACTCCTCGTGCTTCGACTTGGGCGCCGACTTGCGGTGGTAGCGGGCGATCTGGGCGATGAGCTCGATCTCCCGATCGGTGAACCCGGCCAGGTGCTCGGCGTTCCGGATCACGTAGTAGCTGTGCTTGTGGTGCCCGGAGTGGGAGATGTAGACGCCCACGTTGCACAGCAGCGCGCCGGCCTCGAGCAGCTCGCGGGCGTCGTCGCCCAGTTGGAGCAGCGGCTCGAGCGCGTCGAAGAGCCGCAACGCCAGCCGGGCGATCTCACGGGAGTGCTCGGGATGCTCGTCGGTGAGCTCCATCAGGTGCTCGACCGATCGGCGGCGCAGGTCGCGCAGGTGATGGAGCGTGGCGCCGGCCCGCCGACGGGCCTGGTCGAGCAGCACCCCTTCCCGCAGGGCGTAGTCGGAGAACACCAGCTCGTCGACGTCGAACACGTCGACGAACTGCTCGAGGATCACGGCGCCGGCCAGGATGATGTCGGCCCGCTTGGCCTCGACTCCCGGGAGCGAGGCCCGGCTGTCGGCATCGGGGGCCTCGGCCAAGGCCTCGACCGCGGCCCTCACCTCGTCGGCGGTGATCCGAGCGCCGTTCAGGGTCCGGACACCATCGGCCTCGCCCCGGGCCGCGACTGCCATGGCCACCACGGTCTCGATGGTGCCCGACGCCCCCACGACGACGTCGAAGCCGACGTTGGCGACCTCGAGGGCGAACGGGGCGAGCATGGCCTCGACGTGCTGGCGGCAGCGGTCGAGGTGCTTGGCCTTGACCGGACCACCGTTCGTGAGGAACCGCTCGGTGAGGCGGATGGCCCCGAGCCGGAAGCTGCGGCTGGTGAGCACCTCGCCCTCGGCGCCCAGCAGGACCTCGGTGGAGCCGCCACCGATGTCGCACAGCAGCACCCGCTGGTCGTAGAGGGGGAGGGACTGGAGCACGCCGAGGTGGATGAGCCGGGCCTCCTCGACGCCGGAGATCACCTCCACCGAGACCCCGGCCTCGTCGAAGGCCCGATCGAGGAACACCCGGCGGTTCTCCGCTTCGCGGACCGCGGACGTGGCCACCGCGGCCAGCTCGGCGCCATGGGCATCGGCCACGGCCCGACACCGCCGCAACGCCGCCACCCCCCGCTCGATGGCGTCGGCCGACAGCTCCTTCATGTCCCCGCCGGAGCGGCCGAGACGGACCATCTCCTTCTCCTTGGCCAGGACCTCGAACCGCCCGCCGGCGCCCACCCGGGCCACGACCATGTGCACCGAGTTGGTCCCGATGTCGACAGCCGCCAGAACCGGCTCCTCCGCGTCAGGGGTGGCGTCTGGCCCGGTCACGGGGCCGACGGTACAGCCGGTACGCTCGAATCCGTGGCACGATCAGACCGCAAGAAGAAGGGCGGGCGCACCACCCCGAAAGGTGGCGCCGGCTCCGGTGCACGGCACGCGATCTCGAAGGGACACGCCACCAGCGAGCCCGACGCCTCGTCGCGCTACACGGCCCCCATCCCGCAGGAGTTCAAGGTCAGCCCGATGTGGGTGCCGGTGCTCATGTTCACGCTGCTCGGCCTGGGCGCGCTGACCATCTTCCTGAACTACCTGGGTCTGCTGCCCGGCGCCACCGACAACAAGTACCTGCTGCTCGGCCTGGGCTTCGTGCTGGGCGGCATCGTCACCGCCACCAGTTCCACTGAACAGCCGGCCCGGGACGGCCGGGTCACTCCACCGGCGCCACCAGGTCCATGTCCTCGAGGCAGTGACGGGGTGGTTCGGGCATCTCGTCGTTGGCCACGGTCATCCGTAGCTCGGCACCGCAGATCGAGCAGCGGTACTGGATCTTCACCTTGCGCAACTCGCCCGGCGGGGGCGGATCGGGCAGCGTCTGCGACATCCCGCCCAGCATGGCGAGGCCGAACTTGAAGATCAGTCCACCGGCCACCACCGCCCCCAGCATGGCGAGCCAGCTGGCGTCGCTGAACACCGCGCCGAGCACCACGATGACGGCACCGACCACGATCCAGCGGGGCTGGGGCATGGGTCCGAGGCTACCCAACCCCCGGGGTTGCCCTTGGTCATGTTGTCATGACAATATGACCAATCGTGATCTCGTGGACCGCGCTCGTCCTGCTCGCTGGCCTCGGCGTCTTCGCCGGGGGGCTCGGCGCGGTGATCGGGATCGGCGGGGGGATCGTGGTCGTCCCGGCCCTCGTGCTCGGCTTCGGCTACGACATCCGGGTCGCGGTGGCGGCGTCGCTGGTCGCCGTCGTCGCCACCTCCACCGCGGCCGGCGCCGCCTACGTGGGCGAGGGGCTGGCCAACATGCGCCTCGGCATGTCGCTCGAGGTGGCCACCACCATCGGAGGCATCACCGGCGGGCTGGTGGCGGTCGCCATATCGCCATCGGTCATCTCCGCCACCTTCGCCGGGGTGATGATGCTCACCGCGGTCCTGGTGGTGCGCCAGGGTGACCCGCACGGCGACACCGACGGCCACCACGGCGACGAGGAGATCACCACCGGCTGGGAGAACCACGGCGGGCTCGGCGGGGCCTACTTCGACGACCACACCGACACCCTCGTCCGCTACGAGGCCGAGCGGGTGGGTCTGGGATCCGCCATCGCCGGCGTGGCCGGGCTGTTGTCCGGGCTGCTCGGCGTGGGGGGCGGGTTCCTGAAGGTGCCGGCCATGACCCTGGGCATGCGGGTGCCGATCCGGGTCGCGGCGGCGACGTCGAACTTCATGATCGGTGTCACCGCCATCGCCAGCCTCGTCGTCTACTTCGCCCGGGGCTACGTCCATCCCCTCATCGCCGTCCCGATCGCCCTGGGGATCGTGGCCGGCGCCAGCGGTGGCACGAAGATCGCCGCCCGGGTGAGCCCGGCCACGCTGCGGGGCGTGCTCGCCGTCGTGCTCGTCCTCGTCGCAGCGCAGATGGGCCTCAACGCGCTGGGGATCGGGATCCGATGACCGAGCCCACCACCGACACCGGCGCCGACGCCGCGCCCACCGGGTCCCGCACCGTCGTGCACCACCTGCTCCGGGGCGGGTTGGCCGTCGCCATCGTCCTCATGACGGCCGGCCTCGTCGTGAAGCTGGCTTCGGGAGACCACCACGACCAGACGGTGAAGCTGCTCGGCCTGCAGCACGCGCCGAGCCTCGGCGACGCCCTCATGGGCGCCGGGATCCTCGCCCTCGGGCTCACCCCCGCCCTGCGGGTGGTCGTGCTCGCGGTGGTGTGGATCCGCGAGCGCGACTGGCGATTCGTCGGCGTGGCGCTCGCCGTCGTGGCCACCCTCACCACCGCCGTCCTGCTGGGGGGCGGGTGAGCGAGCTCCTGGATCGCGCCGAGCGCGCTGCCGCTGTGGGCCCAGCTCGAGGTCGCGCTCCGGCGCCGATTGGGCACGGGCGAGTTCGACGACGGGTTCCCCACCGAGGCCGAGCTCATCGCGCACTACGGGGTCAGCCGACCCACGGTCCGCCAGGCGGTGGGTGCCCTGGCCGACGACGGCCTCGTGGTCCGAACCCGGGGCAAGGGCACCGAGGTGGTGTCGACCCCCGTCGAGCAGTCGTTGCCCGGCGCCTACAGCATGGCCAAGGCCATCTCGGCATCCGGTCACAGCGAGCGCAGCCGGGTCCTGGTGGCCGAGCGAGCGGCGGCGCCAGCCGAGGTCGCCGTCCGGCTCGGCGTCGACGAGAACGCCGAGGTCGTCCACGTCGAGCGCCTCCGCCTCGCCGACGACGAGCCGCTGGCCATCGACCGCAGTTGGTTCCCGCTCGTGGTGGCCGAGCCGCTCCTCGGCCTCGACCTCAGGTCGGGATCGCTCTACGACATGATCGCCGAGGAGACCGGCCGGCGACCCACGGGCGGTGAGGAGGAGATCAAACCGGCTCGCCCCGACAGCGTCGCTCGCCGGCTCCTCGGCCTCGACACCGACGGCCTGACCTTCGAGATCGTCCGGCGGCTCTGGGCCGGTGCCGAGCCGTTCGAGCACCGGGTGAGCACCATCCGCGCCGACCGCTACCGCCTCACCAACCGCTGGGGCGGCCCACCCTGACGACGCTGCCGGCGCTCAGCGCCCGCCCTGGTCCGTCGTCGGTTCGGAGACCGCGTCGCCGGTGGGAGCGAGCTCCTCGCTCAGCTGGCGCTTGAGCACCTTGCCGGTCTGGTTCCGGGGGAGCTCGTCGCGGAGGTCGAAGATGCGAGGGACCTTGTAGGACGACAACCGTTCCCGGCACCAGGCGCGGAGCTGGTCAGGGTCGGTGGTGGCGCCGGGGCGCAGGACCACGGCCGCGGCGATCTCCTCGCCGAGCTCGGCGTCGGGGACCCCGACCACGGCGGCCTCGGACACGTCGGGGTGCTCGTAGAGCACGGCCTCGACGTCGGCGGGGAACACGTTCGACCCGCCGCGAATGATCAGCTCCTTGGACCGCCCGGCCAGGTAGAGGTAGCCGTCGGCGTCGACGAAACCGAGATCGCCGGTGTGGAGCCAGCCGTCGCGCCAGGTGCGCTCCGTGGCCTCGGGGTCCCGGAAGTACTCGCGGGGTCGAGTGTCGGTCCGCAGGGTCACCTCACCGACCTCGCCGATGGCGACCTCTCCGCCGTCGTCGCCGACGATGCGGACCTCGGCCGGTGGCATCGGCCGACCGACCGAACCCGGCCGCTCGGCGATCTCGGTGGCGGGGAGGACGAACTGGCCCGCGCCCGATTCGGTCAGGGCGTAGCCGTTGAAGACCATGCCGTTGGTCACCCGCTCGGCCAGGGCCAGCAGGGTCGACGGCGCGACCGGGGCGCTCCCGACCGACACGATCTCCAGCGACGACAGATCGCGGTCGGACAGATCCTCCCGGCCCAGGAGCCGCTCGACCATGGCGGGAACGAGGAAGGCGGTGTGGATGGCGCCCGCCTCGGCGAGATCGCAGAAGACCTCCGGGTCGAAACGGGGCAGGTAGCAGCCGGTCATCCCGAGCTGCATCGGCACGTAGCTGAATGCGGCTCCCGCCGAGGTCGACATCGGACTGGCGTGGAACCACACCTTCCCGGTCCAGGTCGGCGCGGCGATCGGGAGCTGCGCCCCGTTGGCGTGGCGGACCAGCACGCCCTTGGGGCGGCCGGTGGTACCCGACGTGTAGATGATGTCGGCGGGATCGTCCTCGGTGACCGGCACGTCGACCGGGCGGTCGTCGTCGACGAGGACGTCGCCCCACCCGTCGGGGCCGTCGCCGGCGGGGATCACGGTGACGTCCACCGCGCCGAGCTGGCGGGCCCGCTCGGCCAGCGAGGGGCTGGCGAGCACCGCCGCCGGCTCGGCGTGCGAGCCGATGGCGGCGAGCTCGGCCGCCGACAGGGCGGTGCTGAGCGGCACCGAGATGCCCCCGGCCAGCTGGGCCCCGACCGAGGCCTGGAGGCGACGGAGCGTGTCGGCGGCCTCGAAGAGCAGCGCGACGCGGTCGCCCGGGCCCACGCCCCGGGCCGTGAGGGTGCGGGCGATGCGGTTCGCCTGGCGCCACCAGCGATCGAAGGTCATCTCACCGGTGCCGATGACCCGGTAGGCCACCTCGTGCGGATGGCGCTCGGCCACGAGGCGGAGCTGGTCGGGAAGGATCGGCATGGTGGTCGTTCCCGGGCTGGTCGGGACGCTCGAGGGAGGTGGCGTTGGCCGGCTGCTGGAAGCCAACCCGGCCGGTCAGTCGAGGCGCTCGATGATGGTGGCGTTGGCCAGCCCGCCGCCCTCGCACATCGTCTGGAGGCCGTACCGGCCGCCGGTGCGCTCGAGCTCGTTGAGCAGGGTGGTCATCAGCTTGGCGCCGGAGCCGCCCAGCGGGTGGCCGAGGGCGATGGCGCCGCCGTTGACGTTGACCTTGGACATGTCGGCGTCGTGCTCCTTCTGCCAGGCACCCACCACCGAGGCGAACGCCTCGTTGACCTCGAACAGGTCGATGTCGTCCATGGTGAGGCCGGAGCGCTCGAGCACCTTGGTGGTGGCCGGGATCGGGCCGGTGAGCATGGTGACCGGGTCGACGCCGGCGAGGGCGAAGGTGTGGAACTTGGCGCGGGGCTTGAGGCCGAGCTCCTTGGCCTTCTCCTCGCTCATGATCAGCACGGCGGCCGCGCCGTCGCAGATCTGCGACGAGTTGCCGGCGGTGACCTTGCCGTCGGGGAGGAAGGCCGGCTTCAGGTTGGCCAGCGACTCGGCGGTGGACTCACGGATGCCCTCGTCGGTGGTGGCCATCTGGTCACCGGTGTCGATGAGCTCGCCGGTCTCCTTGTCGAGCTTCTTGACCTTGACCGGGATGATCTCGTTGTCGAAGCGGCCCTCGTCGCGGGCGCGGGCGCCACGGATCTGGGACTCGAGGCCGATGGCGTCGAGGTCCTCGCGGGACAGGTTCCACTTCTCGGCGATGATCTCGGCCGAGACGCCCTGGGGGATGAGGCCCTTCCAGCCCTCGATGTACTCGACGTCGGCGTAGCGGGCGAGGGCGTTGGGGCCGAACGGGATCGAGCCCGGAGTCATCGACGCACCCATCGGCGTGGTGGTCATGACCTCCACGCCGGCGGCGACCGCGATGTCGTAGGCACCGGCGATGACGCCCTGGGCCGCGAAGTGGGCGGCCTGCTGGCTGGAACCGCACTGGCGGTCGACGGTGGTGGCGGGAACGCTCTCCGGCCAACCAGCGGCGAGGACGGCGTTGCGCCCCACGTTGAGGCCCTGGTTGCCGACCTGCATGACGCAGCCCATGACGACGTCGTCGACCAGGGCAGGATCGAGGTTGTTGCGCTCGGCGAGGGCCTTGAGGACCTCCCCGGCGAGGTCGGCGGCGTGCCAGCCGGAGAGCTGGCCGAAGCGCTTCCCGCCGGCGGTGCGGACGGCGTCGACGATCACGGCGGTGGTCATGGGGGTGCTCCCTTGGTCGTGGGCTGAGCGGT
Source organism: uncultured Acidimicrobiaceae bacterium (assembly GCA_963731885.1). Taxonomy (GTDB): domain Bacteria; phylum Actinomycetota; class Acidimicrobiia; order Acidimicrobiales; family Salinilacustritrichaceae; genus Salinilacustrithrix. Next base: position 83,102 of record CAVSXR010000018.1, read on the forward strand.
GCTGATCAGCGGACGGGACGAAGTTGACCGTTCGGTCAAGTGCGTCAAGTGTTGCGGTTTCCCCGTCTGATTCGCAACACGGGCCGCCGGGAGCTCAGGACGTGACCGTGCGCCGCACCGGCACCCGGGCCGCTTTGCGGGGCGCGGCCAACCGGTAGGTGGTCATGAAGCCGGCGCCCACCACGGTGACCAGCGCCACGGCGATGAACCCGGGGTTGCCGGCATCGGTGCCAGCAGTGAACGCGTGGATCGTGGATGCGATCGCCGCCGCGTAGCTGGAGAGGTGGATGCCGCGCCACCACTTCGTGGGCAGGCGCTTCTTCGCCAGGCTGGTGAGTTCGACTGCGGCGAGGAGCCACATGGCGATCACGCCGCCGGCCACCGCGGCCGGCTTCCAGGCCGAGGCGAACGGGACCAACACGTCGGCCACCCCGAAGTGGGTGTAGGAGTCGGCCACCAAGGCCGCGATGTGCAGGGACAGGAACGCCATCGTGACGCCGGCGAGGCCCCGGTGGAGGTCGAGCAGCCACGGACCCTTGGGGCGGGACCCGAGGGTGCGGGTGGCGAGGGCGAGCCCGGCGAGGAGGGAGCCCGAACCGGCGATCCAGGCGGTGATTCCGGCCGCCCGGGTGAGGTACCACCAGAACTGGGGGTGGAGGACGAGGTGCATCAGTGATCTCCGATGGGGAACAGGAGGTCGTCGACCGGACCGATCGTGCGGTGGTCACCATCGGCGAACGATGCGACCGCCGCCGCGGAGTGAGCCCCGAGGATCACCTCGGCCTCGTCCCAGGGGGCGAGGAGCACCACCTTGGCCAGCACCTCGGCGGTCGCGGCGTCGGCCGCGACCACCGTGGCGCTGCGAACCGTCGTCGACGACGGGCAGCCTGTGGTGGGATCGATCAGATGGTGGGCCTCGGTGCCATCGGTGGTGCGCCACCGGCGGCGAGTGGTGGTGGAGGTCGCCACGCCGCCACTCGTCAGGCCGACGGCCCACCCGGGGCGGTGGTCGATCGAGCACCACCACCCGGAGCCGTCGGGCGACTCACCGTCGCAGGCGAGGTCGCCCCCGATGTTGACGCACGCACCGGCTGCGCCCCGGGCCATCAGGGTGGCCAGCACCCGATCCGCGGTGTGCCCCTTGGCGATCCCCCCGAGATCCAGGCGGGAGCCCGGGGGGATCGCCACGCCCTGATCGCCGGCCAGGGTGGGCGGAGTGGACGACGTCGGGGCGGCGGGAACTGGCATCACGGGCGGGCCGGACGAGATGCGTCGAAGCTGCGGTCGTACCCGGCGGCCCGGACCTGCTCGCCGAGGAGCGGGTCGAACCAGCCGTGGCTGGCGCGCTGCGCCTCCACGGCCAGGCGCACGAGCGCCACCGTCTCGGCCGAGACCACCACGGCCGATCCGGCACTCGCGTTGATGATCGAGAGTTCGGAATCGGGGAGGAACCGCGACCATCGGGCTTCGTCGGCCCGGACGATCGCCTCACCGAGATCGCAGGCCGTGGGGTCACCCTCGACCACCTGGAGGTGGCAGTCGGTGCCCATCGCCCGGAACCGGTGGTCGTCGACGAAGGTGACGAGCACCGGGTCAGCTGCCCCGGGATGCGGTGGTCGGCGCCGGGCGAGGGGCCGGGGCGGGCGCAGGCGCAGGGGCCGGCGCCGGCGCGGCTCTCGTGGCCGCGGGGGTGGCGGGCGTGGCGGCCACGGACCCGGTGGAGGGGGCTGGGTGGTGCCGACGGACGATGAGGATCCTCGTCGGAGCCGGCGAGGGGGTCGAGGTGAGCGTCGCCGATGCCGAGCCGTCGTCGGGTTCGTGTCGGCCGGGCCGGCGGTGACAGTGCCGGGGGCCGACTGGGCCATGGCCGCGGCCATGGCGATGGTGCCCGCCGTGGCGACACCGGCCGCCAGCACTCGGCTGGGGCCGGCCACATGGGGACGCCGACGCGTGCCGGAGCGGGGTGTGCGGCCCGGTGGTGACGGCGGCGGGGGCGGGTCCGGCCAGACGGACGGATCAGTCATCGGCCTCATGGACACCCGAGCCGTCCACGGACCCGGTGCCTTCGTGGCTCTCCGACTCGTAGCTGTCGGACTCGTGGCTCTCCGTCTCGTAGCTGTCGTCCGAGTAGGAGCCGCCATCTCCCGCGGTGGGAGCGGGAGCCTGGGTCAGCGTGGGGGCTGCCGTCGGGGCGGCTGCGGGAGCGGGAGATTGACCGGCCCCCGACGGCAGATCGTAGACGTCCTGGACCACGACCTCGACGGGGGCTTCGGTGGTCGACGTGGTCGTGGGCGCAGCGGCATCGATGGGCTCGAAGAGTTGGATCTGGGTGCCGGGCGCCGGCGTCGAGTCGGACGAGAGCAGACCGAGGTTCACCGCTCCGGCCAAGGAGGCGGCGGTGATGGTGCCGGCGACGGCACCGGCGAGGGCGAGGGCTGACTTCCGGGATCTGGTGATCATGCGGTTCACAGTACGAAAGGCCGGTGAAGGGGCCGTCGAGCGGCCGTACAAGAAACGGGCAAGATGCCGCTCCATCGCGCCCAGGATCCGGAAGATCCAGCATGATCGGTACATGGACGTGCTGGTCGTGGAGGATGACGACGCCATCGCCGACTCGCTCGGCGAGGCGCTGGAGCGCGAGCGGTTCGTGGTGCATCGCGTGGCCACGGGACGCGACGCGCTGTCGGCCGACACCCACGACATCGTCCTGCTCGACCTGGGCCTCCCCGACATGGACGGGGTCGACGTGTGCCGTGAGCTGCGCTCCCGTGGGGACCGGTCGGTGATCATCGTCCTCACGGCGCGCGGCGACGAGACCGACCGGGTCGTGGGCCTCGAGATGGGCGCCGACGACTACCTCGTGAAGCCGTTCGGGTTCCGCGAGCTGCTGGCCCGCATCCGTGCCGTCCTCCGCCGGGCGCAGGGGGCCGCCTCGGGCTCGTTCGACGAGACCATCGAAGCGGGCCCGTTGCGCATCGACCAACGGACGCGGGAGGTGACCCTCGCCGATCGGGCGATCGACCTCACCCCCAAGGAATACGACCTGCTCTGCTACCTGGCGGCCGATGCCGGTGCCGTGCTCGACCGAACCCGCATCATGGAGGACGTGTGGGATCCCCACTGGTTCGGGCCGACCAAGACCATCGACGTGCACGTCGCCGCCCTGCGTCGCAAGCTCGGGGACCCCCGCTACATCGAGGCGATCCGCGGGGTCGGGTTCCGCTACGTGGCCGAGCCGTGACCGTCCGGTTCGCAGCGGCGATGGTCGCCCTGACGTTGGTGGTGCTGGCCTCGCTCGAGATCCCGCTCGGGGTGAACAACGCCCAGCGGCGCGAGGACCGGCTCTTCGTCGAGGCCGAGCGCGACGCGCTCGGCCTCGGTGATGCGGTGGAGGACCTGCTCGAACGGGGCAATCCTGCGGCATCGGCCGAGGCCACCCGGGTGGCCGAGCTGTACCGGGCCGCCACCGACGGTCGGGTGCTCGTCGTCGACGCCCAGGGCATCTCGCTCGCCGACACCGATCCGCCGGCGGGCGCCACCGACCCTGTGGGCCGCTCGTTCGCCAGCCGGCCCGAGATCGCCGAAGCGCTGTCCGGCCGGACGGCCACCGGGAGCCGGTACTCCGCGACGCTGGGCGAGACCCTCGTGTACGTGGCCGCCCCCATCCGCTCGGGGAACGACGTCCTCGGGGCGGTCCGCATCAGCCACTCGCGCCACGAGGTCGACGAGGACATCGCCACCTACTGGCGGCGGCTCGCCGCCATCGCCGCCGTCACCCTGGTGGCCGCCGGCTGCATCGGGCTCCTCCTCGGCCGCTGGGTCGCCCGACCCGTGCGGGAGCTCCAGCTCCAGTCGCGGGAGTTCGGATCGGGTGACCTCGACGCCCGCGCCGCCACCGACACCGGTCCACCGGAGATCCGCGAGCTGGCGGCCCAGTTCAACCGGAGCGCCGATCGACTCGCCGGTGCACTCCGGACCACGTCCCAGTTCGCGGCGGATGCCGCCCACCAGTTCCGCACCCCGCTCACCGTGCTGCGACTGCGCATCGACAACCTCCGGGCCGGAGACACACCCGTCGACGACGATCGCCTCGACCTGCTCGTCGACGAACTGGCCCGGATGGACCGCACCATCGACGTCCTGCTCGCCCTCGCCCAGCTCGACGAACGGCCCCCGTCGGTGGAGGCGATCGATCTCCACGAATCGCTCGCCCGCGCCGCGGCGACCTGGGAGCCGGGTGCCACCGAGGCCGCCGTGGAGGTGGTCCACCGCAGCGGCGATCCGGTGATGGCGGTGGCCGATCCCGACCACCTCGAGCAGATCCTCGACAACCTGGTGGCCAACGCGCTGGCCGCCGTTCCGGCCGGCTCCACCGTCGAGCTGGAAGCCGGCCCCGGACCGGATGGACCCGAGGTGCGCATCGTCGACCACGGGCCCGGGATCGAGCCCGCGATGCGCGACCGAGCGCGCCAACGACACTGGCACGACTCCTCTGGCGGCACCGGGCTCGGCCTCGCCATCGTCGACCGGCTCTGCCAGCACGACCAGGCCACCCTCCACCTCGACGAGACGCCGGGTGGTGGCTTGACCGCCCGCATCGTGTTCGCGTCGCCCGCCGACCCAGACCCCCCGTCGAGCTGACGCGTCGGCGCGGTCGAACACCGCGGGACGCCGATGGGTCATCCTGTCTGGGATGGGCGAAACCTACGAGGAGACGGTGCGGGCGCTCTCCGACGCCATCGTCGACGCCCAGGGCCCGATGCGGATCCTCAACGCCATCAAGTGGGACGACGACGTCCGGGATGCGTTCTTCGCCGACAACTGCCGGCAGCAGCCGGCCATCGACGCCGACTGGTACGGGTCCCGCGACCTCGGCTTCGACCTCGACGCCACCCGCGAGCGCTTCCTGGACATCGAGCTGCGGATCAACCAGTCGCTCGGAACCACGTCGCCGCTGGCCCAGCTGCTGAAGCAGACCTGCGAGCAGTACCGCCTCACCCTCGATCTGCTGGCGGCACGGGGCACCGACGCCTTCGGTCCGCTGGCCGCCCAGCTCTACGGCACCACCGACGACGTGTTCCACGCCGGCGGCCCCACGGTGGCCGACCTCGCCGACCAGTTCCGCGGCGCCCTGTCGTGGGTCTCCGACGTGCCGATCGACGACCGCGACGAGAAGACGATCGACGGCGATGACGCGGTCGAGCTCCTGCAGCGGAGGCTCGACGCCTCGATGGGACCGGGCATGGTCGACGTGGTCACCGACGACGGCATCGTCGCCGACGCGGCCGCCGGCTCGAGCTACATCAAGCTGCGGGCCGACGCCATGTTCTCCGAGCGCCAGCTCGAGCAGCTCGAATCGCACGAGGGTTGGGTGCACGTGGGCACCAGCTCGAACGGCCTGGCCCAACCCATCTGCACCTTCCTCGGCAAGGCCCCGCCACGGGTCAACGTCACCCAGGAGGGGCTGGCCACGCTCACCGAGATCCTCTCCCTCACGTCGCACCCGGCCCGGTTGCTGCGGATCGCCGATCGCATCGACGCCATCGCCCTGGCCACCAAGGGAGCCACGTTCGTCGAGGTGTTCGAGCACTTCCGCACCAACGGCATGGACGAGGACGAGTGCTGGCAGCTCTCGATGCGGGTCTTCCGCGGTTCGACCCCCACCGGCCTGCCCTTCACCAAGGACATCGGCTACGGCAAGGGCCTGGTGGTCACCTACGCCTACATGCGGGTCGCCATCCGCACGGGGCGCCTCGACCGCATCCCCGTGCTGTTCTGCGGCAAGGTCGACATCAACCACATGGGCATCATCAACGGGCTCTTCGACGAGGGCCTGATCGACGCCCCGGCCTTCCTGCCCGAGGTCTTCCGCGACGTCAACGCCCTCGCCGCCCAGGTGGCGTTCAGCCGCTTCCTCCGCGACCTCGACTTCGACCGGCTCGCCGCCGACTACACGCCATTGCTCTGATGGGGCGCGGCACCCCACACGCGAGTGAGGCAGCCGCACGGTGGCGACTGCCTCGCTCGTTCCTGTCACGGATCGAGATCGATCCGTCCCCGGGATCGGGGTTCGCCGGTTCAGGTCAGGAGACCTGAACGACCTTGTGATGATGCCGGAGGCCGAACAGGACCAGGACCAGCATGACTGCCGCAGCCACGAAGGTGGCGATGGCGGCGTAGCCGGCGATCTGGCCAACGGTGGCCCAGGCATAGGCGCTCAGGAGCAGGCCACGGAGGGTCTCGCCCTTGAACATGGTGTCGCGCTGGGCGGTGAGGCCTGATGCGGTGGCCTGCAGATCAGCGATCTCTGCGTCGGTGGCACCGGAGTCCTTGGCTTCCTGGACGGCGGCCTTCGCAGCCCGCTCCGGGCCGCCGAGGTCGGCGTAGGTCTGGCCACCGGCGATGTTCTGGAGGTGGCCGTTGATGTAGCTGGCGTAGGCCTCGGCTTCCTGGCCGGTGTTGAGGTCCTGACCGGCGTACTTCACCAGGTCGGTCCGGCCCTCTTCCTGCAACGTCGCCGCGTCGGGGAAGGTGATGTTCTGCGAGGACAGCTCACGGTCGACGTAGTCGGCCGAGAAGTTGCTGCCCCAGGTGAGTAGGGAACCCGCCACCACGAAGGCGAGGGTCATCAGCGCACCGATGGCGATCAGGACGCTGTCGATGGTCCGGCGGCGAAGCGGCACGAAGTCCGGGGGGGCCTCCATGACCACGGTCTCCGGCTTCTCTGGGCTGATAGTGCTCATGACAGGATCTCTCTTTCTCGGAATCAATCCGGTTTCGTGAAACTCACGCTCTGCGTGAGTGATTCACGCATGCCCCTGACGGTACGGGCGATCCCCCCCTCCACCCAGGGGTCGAAGGTCCCAAACCCGGGTGACCTGCGCACTCTCCCGCGCAGGCCTTATGGGAGCGGGCTGGGCCCTGGCGGAGCCGTTCCGGCAGACTGCACCCGCCATGGGCATCAGGGGAGCAGCACAGATCGCCGGCGTGTTCGAGCACCCGCGGCGGACCATCCCGGACCGGACGACACCACAGATCCACGCCGAGGTCGCGGTCGGCGCCCTCGCCGACGCCGGCCTCACCCTGGCCGATGTCGACGCCTACTTCTGCTCGGGCGACGCGCCGGGGTTCGGACCGTTGTCGATGGCGGAGTACCTCGGCCTCACCGGGCTGTCCTACGTCGACAACACCGAGATCGGCGGTTCGTCCTACGTGGCCCAGGTGGGACACGCCGCCGCCGCCATCGCTGCCGGCAAGTGCTCCGTGGCGTTGATCACGCTGGCCGGCAAGCCCCGCACCGGCGGGTCGGGGCCCGGTCGGTCGGGCCGGGTCGGATCGGCGCCCGAGTTCAGCTTCGAGGCGCTCTACGGCACGTCGGTGCTCACCAACTACGGCATGGCCGCAGCCCGCCACAGCTACGAGTTCGGCACCACCGCCGAGCAGCTGGCCGAGATCAAGGTGGCAGCCAGCACCCACGCCCAGCACAACCCGAACGCGTTCCTCCGCGACGTCGTCACCGTGGAGGAGGTGGTGGCGTCGCCGATGGTCTGCGACCCGCTCCACCGGCTCGATTGTTGTGTCATCACCGACGGTGGCGGAGCGCTCGTCGTCGTCTCCCCCGACGTGGCCGCCGACCTCTCCCGCCACGCTCCGGTGGTGCTGGGCCACGGTGAGGCGCCGAAGCACACCGACAACGGCCGGATCGACCTCACGTACACGGGCGCGGTGTGGAGCGGGCCGCGGGCGTTCGCCGAGGCCGGCGTGACCCAGGCCGACATCGACTACGTGTCGATCTACGACAGCTTCACCATCACGGTGTTGCAGACCATCGAGGACCTCGGCTTCTGCGCCAAGGGCGAGGGCGGGCGCTTCGTCCTCGACGGCGCGCTGCAGGCTCCCCACGGCCGGCTCCCCTTCAACACCGACGGTGGGGGGCTGTGCAACAACCACCCCACCAACCGGGGCGGCATGACCAAGGTGATCGAGGCCGTCCGCCAGTTGCGGGGAGAAGCCCATCCCGCCGTCCAGGTCCCCGACTGCGAGGTGGCGCTGGCCCACGGCACGGGCGGCTCGATCGCCACCCGGCACGGGTCGGCCACCGTGATCCTGGGCCGCGACCGATGACGGACCCGACCACCGATGCGACTGCGACGCACGCGCTGCCGGCGCCGAGCCCCTCGGTGGCGGACGACGCCGCTCCGTTCTGGGACGCCACCGCCGAGCACCGGCTCGTCCTGCCCCGGTGCACGGCGTGCTCGGCCCACATCTGGTACCCGCGGGGTTTCTGCCCCGAGTGCGCCTCGTTCGACATCGAGTGGGTCGAGGTACCCGGCACCGCCACCGTGTACAGCTTCTCCATCCCGCGGCGCGGCCAGGGCGCCTACCGCGACGCCGCCCCTTACGTACTGGCCTACGTCGAGCTCGACCTGCCCGAGTCCGCCGGCCACGTCGGCGAGCCGGGCCCGAGGATCATCACCAACATCGTGGACTGCGAGCCCGAGTCGATCTCGATCGGTGACCGGGTGACCGTCGTCTTCCACGACACGGAATCCGGCCACGCCCTGCCCCGGTTCCGGCCCCTGCGCTGAGGCGCCGGCGACCAGGTTCGGGTGCACCGTCGTCCCGATGTGCGCCATGATCGCGCCATGGCCACCGCGACCTCAGACTCCGATCTCGACCTCGACCTCGTCACCACCGGGAAGCCGAGCCGCCTGAGCGGGGTGGGCCGGGTGTTGACCCTGCCCTTCCGCATCGTGGCCGGGCTGGGCCGGTTCGTGTTCGCCGTGATCAGGGGCCTGCTGGCCATCATCATGTTCCCGATCGTGCTCGGCATCGCCGCGGTGAAGCGCATCGTCGGGTGGGCCGCCGACCTCACGTTCGCCATCTGGCGGGTCGTGCTGTTCTTCGTCGGGCTCGTGGTGGGCGCGGTGCGGCTCGTCTTCCGGGTGCTCGACGCCACCATCGGCAACGCCATCCGCCTCGTGTTCAAGCTGGTCTGGGGCATCGTGAAGCTGGTGCTCAAGATCGTGACCTTCGGTCGCTTCGGCCGGGCCGCAGCCGCCGGGGCCGCCAGTGCCGCCGGGGCCGCGGTGGCGTCGCAGGCCACGGCACCGGACGCCTGAACCAGACGACCGATCGCGGTCAGCCACCGGCGCGGGGCCTCGTAGAATCGCCGGATGGTCGCAACCGAGCCATCCAACCGGGACACCGGCGCCGAGGACGTCGCCTGGGACCTCGAGAGCCTGGTCGACGGGTCCGAGGGCGTCGACACCCTGATCGACGCGGCCATCGACGGGGCCCGATCGCTCACCGCCGACACCAAGGGCACCGTCGCCGACCTCGACGCCGCCGGCCTGCGCGCCGTGCTCGACCGTCTCGCCGCCATCCACCAGGACGCCCATCGGGCCGCCAACTATGCCCAGCTGCGCTTCGCCACCGACACGGGTGACGCGTCGCGAGGAGCCCTCGTCCAGCGGGTGAGCGAACGGCTGTCGGACCTGTCGGCCGAGCTGGTGTGGTTCGAGCTCGAGTGGGTGGCGGTCGACCAGGCGACGGCCGACCGCCTGCTCGGCGATCCGGTCCTCGACCCCTACCACCACCACCTCGAGACGGTGCGGGCATCCAAGCCCCACGTCCTCACCGAGGTCGAGGAGCGGCTGCTCGCCACCACCGCTCCCACCGGACGCTCGGCCTGGGTCCGGCTGTTCACCGAGCAGACCGCGGCGATCCAGGTGACGATGCCCGGGGCCGACGGCACGGCCGAGACCATGGCGCTCGACGGGGCGCTGGCCCTGCTCGGCACCCCCGACCGGCGGTTGCGCCAGACGGCTGCGGCCGCGGTCAGCGAGGCCTTGCAGCCCGGCCTGCGCACCCGTGCCTACATCTTCAACACCCTCCTCGCCGACCGTCGCATCCAGGACGATCTGCGCCGGTACCCCTCGTGGATCAGCGCGTGGAACCTGTCCAACGAGGCCAGCGACGAGTCGGTGCAGGCCCTGGTCGAAGCGGTGGTCGCCCGCTACGACATCCCGCAGCGCTGGTACCGGCTCAAGGCCGGCGTGCTCGGCCTCGACCAGCTCGCCGACTACGACCGCAACGCGTCGGTCGCCGAGACCGACCGCCACATCGGCTGGGACGAGGCCACCGCCATCGTGCGTGACGCGTACGCATCGTTCTCTCCGGAGCTGGCCGCGGTGGTCGACCGGTTCTTCGACGAGCGCTGGATCGACGCCCCGGTCCGGCCCGGCAAGCGGGGTGGCGCCTTCTGCTCCTACACCGTGCCCGACCACCATCCGTACGTGTTCCTCAACTACACCGCGACCCCGAACGACGTCATGACCCTGGCCCACGAACTGGGGCACGGCCTCCACGGCTACCTCGCCCGGCCCCAGGGGGTGTTCGAGCAGATGACGCCGCTGACCCTGGCCGAGACCGCGTCGGTGTTCGGCGAGACGGTCACGTTCAACCGGTTGCTGTCCCAGGTCGACGACGCCGGAGACCGGTTCGCCCTGCTGGCCCAGAACGTCGAGGGCTCGATCGCCACCGTGTTCCGCCAGGTGTCGATGAACCGGTTCGAGGACGCGGTCCACACCCACCGGCGCGACGTGGGTGAGCTGTCGACCGCCGACTTCGCCGACCACTGGGAGGCCACCCAACGCGAGCTGTTCGGCGACGCCATGGAGGTCACCGAGGGCTACCGCGACTGGTGGAGCTACATCCCGCACTTCATCGGGACGCCCGGCTACGTCTACGCCTACGCCTACGGCCAGCTCCTGGCGCTGTCGGTCTATGCCCAGTACGAGGCCCGGGGCGCCGAGTTCGTGCCCCAGTACCTCGAGCTGTTGGCCGCCGGCGGCTCCCGCTGGCCCGAGGAGCTCGGCCGCATCGTCGACTGCGACCTCGCCGACCCGTCGTTCTGGAACGCCGGACTCGACATCGTCGAGTCGCAGGTCGGGGCAGCCGAGACCGCCGCCCGGGCCGCCGGCCGCCTCTGACGATCTCCCCGGCCAGGGCAGGACCTTCGGGGTTACCTGGAGTACCCTCCGACACCACTTCCGGAGGCGACGATGCGACAGATGAGCGGACAGGACGCTGCGTTCCTGTACGGCGAGACACCCAACTGGCACATGCACGTGTCGGGCCTGATCATCATCGACCCCTCGTCGCATCCCGACGGCTGGTCGTTCGACCGGTTCCTCGAAGTGCTCGTGTCCCGGATCCCCGAGGTCCCCCAGCTGCGCTACAAGCTGGTCGACGTGCCCTTCGGCCTCGACCGACCCGGCTGGGTCGAGGACGGCGAGCTCGACATCGACTACCACGTCCGCCGCATCGCGGTACCCCAGCCCGGCGATCGCCACGAGCTCGGCACCCTGGTCGGTCGGCTGGCCAGCTACAAGCTCAACCGCCAGAAGCCGCTGTGGGAGGCATGGATCATCGAGGGTCTCGAGGGCGGCAAGGTCGCCCTCCTCCAGAAGATGCACCACTCGCTCATCGACGGGGTGTCCGGCGCCGGGCTCGCCGAGGTGCTCCTCGATCTCACCCCCGAGCCCCGGCCCGCCAACCCCGAGGTGAAGGACTCACTGGCCGACGAGGACGTGCCCAGCCCGATCGAGCTGCTGGTCCGAGGCGCGATCAACACCGCGGTCCGCACGCCGTTCCGCGTCTCCCGCTTCGTCCGCCAGAGCGTCCAGCAGGTCGCCGCCGCCGCCCCGCTCGCCACCGGCCACGGGGTCACCCTGCCGCTGCAGGCCCCCCGCACCACGCTGAACGCGGATCCCAGCCCGCAGCGCTCGTTCGCCCAGGCCAGCGTGCCGCTCGACCGGATGAAGACGGTCAAGGACGCCTACCAGGTGAAGATGAACGACGTCGTCCTCGCGCTGTGCTCGGCCGCGATGCGCGACTACCTGATCGAGATCGATGACCTGCCGGACGCGGCGCTCACCGCCCAGGTCCCGGTGTCGCTGCGGACGGCCGGCGACGACACGGTCGGCAACAAGGTGGGCTCGCTCACCGCCTCGCTGGCGACCGACATCGCCGATCCGGTCACCCGGCTGCTGGCCATCCACAGCTCGACGTCGGCGGCCAAGGAGATGCGCGACGCCATGGCCGTGCACCAGATCATGGGGGTCACCGAGACGACACCCCCGGGGCTGATCGCCCTGGCCGCCCGGATGTACACCCGCCGGAACCTGGCTCGGTTCACCCCGCCGGCCAGCAACGTGGTCATCTCCAACGTGCCCGGGCCCGACTTCCCCCTCTACATCGCCGGCGGCCAGGTCGAGTCGATCTACCCGATGGGCCCGCTGCTGATGGGCATGAGCTTGAACATCACCGTGTTCTCGTACTGCGGCCACGTCGATTTCGGGTTCACGGTCTGCCCCAACTCGGTACCGGAGCCGTACCGGATCGCCGATGGCATCGAACCGGCGCTCGCCGCGCTGGAGGCAGCCATCCCGTAGGCGTCCGGCGGGGGCGCCGGATGCCATCTTCCGACTCCGGCGCGGGAAGCCGGCGGCCCGGTCTGAGACACTGACGCCCATGGTGGAGATCGTCCTGTGCGAGTCGAGGGAGCAGACCGACCTCGCCCTCGACATCGCGACCCGCGTCTGGGGCGCCCCGCCGGTCACCGAACCGATCGCACGTGCCATGGAGTTCGCCGGCTGGTACGCCGCGCTGGCCATCGACGACGGTGCGGCCGTGGGCATGTGCGCCGGATTCGTCGGGGTCCACGACGACCGGGTGCACCTCCACTCGCACCTCGCCGCCGTCCTCCCGGCGGCCCAGGGCCGCGGCATCGGCCGCGCCCTCAAGCGCCACCAGCGGGCGTGGTGCCTCGACCGCGGCATCGAGACGGTCACGTGGACCTTCGATCCCCTCGTCCGCGAGAACGCCCGCTTCAACCTCCACCACCTCGGGGCCGTGGGCGACCGCTACCTCGTCGACCTCTACGGCGAGATGGACGACGAGATCAACCGGGGGCATCCCAGCGACCGGTTGCTCATGCGCTGGGACCTGCTGAGCCACGAAGCGGTCCTCGCCGTCGACACCCCCATCCCCGTGGTGCCGGCCGACGAGCTGCGCCGCGGTGGCGCGGTCGACGCCGTCGAGGAGGTGGGCCGCTGGGTCCGGGCCGTACCCACCGATGCCGGGCTCCGGCTGGTGGCCACACCGGAAGCCATCGTCGACCTCCGCCGCACCGACCCGGATCGAGCTCGGGCCTGGCGCATGGCGGTCCGGGACGCCCTGACCGCGGCGTTCGCCGACGGGCTCCGCCCGGTGGCCATGACCGACGAACACTCCTACTTCTGTTGCCGGGAGGGCCGTTGAGCACCCCCGTCCCGCTCCCCACCGCCGGCATCACCATCGACGCCGTCGAGCTCCGCCGCATCGAGCTCCCCCTGGTGAGCCCGTTCCAGACCAGCTTCGGGACGTGGACCTTCCGCGACATCCTGCTGGTCCGCGTCATCGCCTCCGGCCCCGACGGCGAGATCGACGGCTGGGGTGAGTGCACCGCGGGGACCCAACCGCTCTACTCCAGCGAGTACACCGCGGCGTGCGAGGACGTGACCCGGGATCATCTCCTGCCACGGCTGTTCGCGGCCGGGGTCCGCCACGGCGCCGACGTCGCCCCCGCGCTGGCCGAGGTCCAGGGCCATCGCATGGCCAAGGCGGCGATCGAGGCCGCCGTGCTCGACGCCGAGCTCCGCGCCGCCCACGTCTCGCTGGCCCACCACCTCGGCGCCACCGTCGACCGCGTGAAGGTGGGGGTGTCGATCGGCATCCTGCCCACCATCGACGACCTGGTGGCAACGGCGGCCGCCTACCTCGACGAGGGCTACGCCCGGATCAAGATCAAGATCAAGCCGGGTTGGGACGTCGAGCCGTGCCGGGCGCTGCGGGCCGAGCTCGGAGCGGACTTCGGGCTCCAGGTCGACGCCAACGCCGCCTACCGCCCCGCCGACACCGACCACCTCCGCCGGCTCGACGAGTTCGACCTGCTCCTCATCGAGCAGCCCTTCCCCGAGGAGCGGTTGGTCGACAACGTGGACCTGGTCGCCGCCATCGACACGCCGGTCTGCCTCGACGAGACCATCGTCAACGAGGCGGTCGCCGTCGACGCCATCCGCCTCGGCGCCACCTCGGTGATCAACATCAAGCCGGGTCGGGTCGGGGGGCACCTCGCCGGCAAGGCCATCCACGACCACTGCCGGGCGGCGGACATCCCCGTGTGGCACGGCGGCATGCTCGAAACCGGCATCGGTCGGGCCGCCAACCTCGCCCTCGCCGCCCTCCCGGGTTTCACGCTCCCCGGCGACATCTCGGCTGCGGCCCGCTACTGGCACCGCGACATCGTCACCACGCCCGCCGTGCTCGAGGCCGACGGCACCATCCGCGTGCCCACCGCCGCGGGCATCGGCGTCGACGTCGACCTCGACTTCCTCACGTCGGTGACGTCGTCGGTCGCCCTCCACCGACCCGACTGACCCGCCGAGCCGCGGCTCGCGGCAGCCCCGACCCGCCAAGATCCCGTTCTGGCCGGTCATCGCGCCATCGGGAGCGACCGATGACCATCCAGAACGGGGTGTGGGGGGCGGGCGTGGGCGGGCGGGCGGGCGTGGGCGGGCAGACTCGGGCCGTGACCGTCGACGTCTTGTTCCTGTGCACCGGCAACGCGGCCCGCTCGGTGATGGCCGGCGTGTCGTTGATCGAACGCCGCCCCGATCTCACCATCGAGACCGCGGGCACCCTGGTGGTCGACGGTCAGCCGATGAGCATCCGGACCCGGGCGGCCATCGAGGGAGTGGGGCTCGACGTCCCCCGACACGCCAGCCGCCAGGCCCACCCGCCCGACCTCGACCGGGCGCAGCTGGTGGTGGCGCTGGCGCCCGAGCACGTGGAGTGGGTGCGCCGGACCCACTCGGCGGCCGCCGGGCACACCGTCACCCTCATCCGCCTGGTCCACGACCTCCCCGCACCCGACCCCTTCGCCACCATCCGCGACCAGGTCGATTCGCTCGGCGCGGCCGACGTCGAGCTCGGCGACTGGGAGGAGGTGGTCGATCCCGGCGGGGAGGAGGCCGAGGTGTTCGCGGCCTGCGCCCGGGAGATCGACGCCCTGGTCGAGCAGCTCGCGCCCCGACTGGTCAGAGCCCCCGGAGGTGGGGGAACTCGTTGAAGGTCACCAGCATGCGGTGACCCCGGCCCGACGCCCGGATCCGGGTGATGCCGGTGTAGGTGGGCTCGAAGATCATGTAGTCGTCGAGGCCGAGGACGTGGCCGACGAAGGCGTTGATGACGCCGCCGTGGCACACCACCGCCGCGGTGCGTGACCGGTTCTCGGCGATGACGCCGTCGATGGCGTCGACGACGGTGCGCTGGAACTCCTCGGCATCGAGCTCGCCCTCGTCGAAGTACCCGCCGTCGAGCATCGCCTGCCAGCGGGGGTCGTTGGTGGCCTTGAGCTCCTCCATCGGGACGTAGGCCTCGGCGTGGCGATCGAACTCCGCGACACCATCGACCACCACCGGGTCGAGGCCGGTCGTCGCGGCCAGCGGGTGCGCCGTCTCCCGGGCCCGACGCATCGGGCTCACGTACAGGGCGTGGATCGGCTCGGGGCGCAGCCACAGGGCGAGGGCACTGGCCTGCCGGTGCCCCAGCTCGGCCAGGGGAGGGTCGGCGGCCTGCCCGACGAGCTCGACCCGTCGGGGCAGGGCATGGCGGATCAGCAGGAGCTCCATCGGCGTCAGCCTGCCCGAGCGGTCGCTCGGGCGCCGAACGAGGGGACGCCTCACCCGGTCCTCATCTTCCCCTCATACGATGCTCATGTGCGAGTGCTCGTCGTCGAGGACGACGTGAAGATGGCCAGCGTGCTCCGGCGAGGCCTGGAGCACGAGGGCTACGCCGTCGACGTGGTGGGCACGGGCGACGACGCCCTCTGGGCGGCCAACGAGTTCGAGCTCGACGCCGTGGTGCTCGATGCCATGATCCCGGCGCCGGACGGCTACGAGGTGTGCCGCCGGTTGCGCCGGGACGGGCGCTGGATGCCGATCCTCATGCTCACCGCCCGCGACTCGGTGGCCGACCGGGTGACCGGCCTCGATGCCGGGGCCGACGACTACCTGGTCAAGCCGTTCGCCTTCGACGAGTTGTTCGCCCGGTTGCGGGCCCTGGTCCGCCGCGAACCGGTCGAGCGTCCCACCCGCCTCGAGTCCGACGGCCTGGTGCTCGACCCGGCCGCCAAGACGGTGACCGTCGACGGCGAGCGGGTCGACCTGTCGGCCAAGGAGTTCGCGCTCCTGGAGCTGTTCCTGCGCCATCCGGGCGAGGTGCTCACCCGCTCCCGCATCCTCGACCACGTGTGGGACTTCGCCTACGACGGCGGATCGAACGTCGTCGACGTCTACGTGCGCTACCTGCGCGAGAAGGTCGACCGGCGCTTCGGCCGCGACTGGATAGAGACCGTGCGAGGCCACGGCTACCGCCTTCGCAGCGTCTGACGGACGGCTCCGTGGTACCCACCCGCGCCCTCTCCAGTCGCTTCTCCATCCGCACCCGGCTCACGTTCCTCGCCGGCGCGGCGTCGGCGCTGGTCCTCACGGTGGGCGCCACCCTCATGTACGTGTCGCTGACGTCCGCCATCGACCGAGCCGTGACCGCGGAGCTGCAGGTCCGCGCCGACGACCTCCAGACCGAGCTGGCCCAGGGCGCGCCGATCGCGTTCGGCGGCACGCTGCGCACCCAGGTGCTCGACGTCAACGGCCACGTGGTGGCCCCGGCGAACGACTCCCCGATCCTCACGCCATCCGAGCTCGAAGCGGTCGCGACCGGCGAGCTGCTGGTGGATCGCGACGTCGGGAGCCGGGGCGACGGTCGCATCCTGGCCCGCACCGTCACCCTCGACACCGGTGGTCGCCGCATCATCGTGGTCACCGGCACCACCGCGCCGCTGCGCGAGGCCCGCCGGCGCCTGGTGCTCGTGC
Source organism: uncultured Acidimicrobiaceae bacterium (assembly GCA_963731885.1). GTDB lineage: Bacteria > Actinomycetota > Acidimicrobiia > Acidimicrobiales > Salinilacustritrichaceae > Salinilacustrithrix. The sequence goes on from CAVSXR010000018.1 coordinate 100,081, forward strand.
TCGGCCTGGGGGGTCCGCTGCTGGTCACCGGCGTGGCGCTCACCGCGTGGCTCCTGACCGGCGCCGCCCTCCGCCCGGTGGGCCGGATGACCCGGCGGGCTGCCACCTTCTCGCTCGACCAGCCCGACGCCCGCCTGCCCCAACCGCCCGGCCGCGACGAGCTCGCCGCCCTGGGCCACACCCTCAACGCGATGCTCCGCCGGCTCGCCGCCACCATCGCCCACGAGCGAGCGTTCGTCGACAACGCCAGCCACGAGCTCCGCACCCCCCTCGCGGTGCTGCGGGGGGAGCTGGAGCTGCTGCGCGTGGATCTGGTCGAGACCTCCGGGGAGCAGTCGGTGGCCGGCGTCGACAGCGCGCTGGAGGAGGTCGATCGCCTGACCCGCCTCGCCGCCAACCTCCTCGCCCTCGCCCGGGTGGACGCGGGCGAGATCGACCGGGCCGAGGCCACCCGCCTGGCTGATGTGGTCCGGGAGGTCACCACCCGCCTGGCGGCGACCTCACCCGTCACCATCCACACCGACCTGGACGAGACGATCTCGGTGCCGCTCGGACCCGACGGCCTGGCCCAGATCGTGACCAACCTGGTGGCGAACGCGCTCCGGTTCGCCCAGCACGCGGTGTCGATCCGGGTCGGCCCCGACGAGATCGGCCGCGCCCGCATCGAGGTGAGCGACGACGGACCGGGCTTCGATCCGGCGATCATCGACACCGCCTTCGACCGCTTCGTGACCGCGGATGCCACCCGTGCCCGGGGCGGCACCGGCCTCGGACTGTCGATCGTCGAGGGCATCGTCAGCTCGATCGGCGGTCGGGTCCAGGCCGGGAACGACGGGCCGCTGGGGGGCGCCACGGTGGCCGTGACCCTGCCGATCAGCCGGTGACGACGCTTCTCATGACGACTTCATGTGCCCCGGTGCACCGTGGGTCCTCAGACACGATCGATGTCCGTCCTGCTCTCCCGTGGGGCGACATCTAGGGGGTGGCGTCCGCCCGCCACCCCCGCCCATCGCAGATCCGGTCGCGGCACGCCCCCGTGCCGCGACCGGCTGTGCATCCAGGAGGAACCATGTCCTCTGACCAAGGACACGACGCGACCGACAGCACCGAAGCCAACGACCCGGACCAGGCGGAGCCCGCAGAGGAGCGAGCGCCGCTCCCCCGGCTGCGGGGCCGAGCGCTGCGCCGTCACCTGGAAGCCGGCGAGTCGCTCCAGGTCATCGACCTGCGCCGGGCCCGGCTGCGGGGCTGCGACCTGGAGAACGCCGACCTGAGCGGCGTGGACCTCAGCGGTGCCGACCTGCGGGGCACCAACCTCGTGGGGGCCGATCTGCGCGACGCCCGGCTCGACTACGTCGACGCCAGCCGGGCCGACCTGCGGCGGGCCGACCTCGGCGGCGTGTGGTTCCTCGACACCGATCTCACCGGTGCCGACCTGCGGGGCGCCGACCTGTCGCGCTGCCTGAACCTCACGATGGCGAATCTCAAGCGGGTCCAATGGGACGCCACCACGTCGTGGCCTCCCGGTCTCGATCCGGGGACGAGGACGGCCCGACCCGCGCTCTGAGGGGCCGGCCGGCGCGTTCACCCGGGGCCCGCGGTCGGCCTCGCTGGCTGATGGAGGTGCGGAGCGGGTAGAACCCGTGCCCTGATGCATCCCACCGGCGCCGACACCAGCTCTGGCCACGGCGCCACCGGCCGCCACACGGCGCTCACCCTCGCCGCCCTCGGCGTGGTGTTCGGCGACATCGGGACCAGCCCGCTCTACGCGTTCCGGGAGTCGTTCGAAGCCGCCGGCGATCGGCTCACGCTCAACGAGGCCAGCGCCCTCGGAACGATCTCGCTCATCCTGTGGTCGCTGCTGATCATCATCTCCTGCAAGTACCTGATCTTCGTCATGCGAGCCGACCAGGACGGCGAAGGCGGCATCCTCGCCCTCACCACCCTCGCCATCAAGTCGCGCTCGAAGCAGGCCAGGACGTTCGCGGTGCTGTCGGGCATCGGCCTGTTCGGCACCGCGCTGCTCTACGGCGACGGGATGATCACGCCGGCCATCTCCGTGCTCTCTGCAGTGGAAGGCACCGAGTTGGCCGTGTCGGGCATCTCCGACTTCGTGGTACCGATCTCGATCGGCATCCTCATCGCCCTCTTCGCCATCCAGAGCCGGGGAACGGGCGCCATCGGGAGGGTGTTCGGACCGATCATGGTGGTGTGGTTCGGGACGCTCGCCGTCCTCGGTCTGCGCCAGATCGTCCAGTCTCCGTCAGTGCTCAAGGCCGTCTCCCCCACGTACGCGATCACCTTCATCGGCCACAACGGGTTCGGCGCCTTCCTCGCCCTCGGCTCCGTCTTCCTGGTCGTCACCGGCGGCGAGGCCCTCTACGCCGACATGGGTCACTTCGGTCGACGCCCCATCAGCTACGGCTGGTACGGCATCGTGCTGCCCGGGCTCGTCATCAACTACTTCGGCCAGGCCGCCCTCCTCATCCGCGAACCCGACGCCATCGAGAACCCCTTCTTCCGGCTCGCCCCTCACTGGGGGATCCTGCCCCTCGTCGTCCTCGCCACCGCGGCCACCGTCATCGCATCACAGGCCCTCATCTCCGGCGCCTTCTCCCTCACCATGCAGGCCATCCAGCTCGGCTACTCGCCCCGGTTGCAGGTCGTCCACACCTCCGAGTCCGAGATCGGCCAGGTCTACGTCCCGGCCGTGAACTGGGCCCTGATGATCGCCTGCGTCGGCCTCGTCATCGGCTTCGGCTCCTCGTCGAACCTGGCCGCGGCGTATGGGGTCGCGGTCACCACCACGATGGTGATCACCACCATCCTGCTCTGGTACGTGCTCCGCGACCGGTTCGGGTGGTCCACGGGCGCCGCCACCGCGCTGTGCACGGCGTTCGGGATCATCGATGTCGGCTTCTTCGGCGCCAACCTGCTCAAGATCCCCGCCGGTGGCTGGTTCCCGCTCCTCATCGGGATCACCGTGTTCACCATGATGGCCACGTGGCGCACCGGTCGGCGGTTGGTGGGCGCCCGCCTCCGCGCCGGGCAGATCCCGCTCGACACCTTCATCGACAGCCTCGCCGAGCGCCCGGAGGGCCCGCCCACCCGGGTGCACGGCACCGCCGTCTACCTGTACTCCACGCCCCTGATGACCCCGCCGGCCATGATCTCCAACCTCCGGCACAACAACGTGCTCCACGAGCAGCTGGTGGTGGCGTCGATCCGGTTCGCCGACGTTCCGCGGATCCTCCCCGCCCGGCGGACCGAGGTGGTCGATCTCGGGTTGGGAGTGCGGCACATCACCGTGCACTACGGCTTCATGGAGAACCCCTGCCTGCCCGTGGCACTGGGCGAGGGCCCGGCGAAGAGGGAGCACATCGACCTGGACCACGCCACGTACTTCCTCGGCGCCGAGTCGATCAAGGTCACCGAGCGGCCCGGCATGATGATCTGGCGTGAACACCTGTTCCGGGTACTGATGCGCAACGCCGAGAGCGCGGCCGACTTCTTCGACCTCCCGCCCGAGCGGACCGTGTCGCTGGGCATGCAGGTCGACATCTGACCGTGGCCGGCTTCGACGCCGTCCTGCTGCTGTCCTTCGGCGGCCCCGAGGGTCCCGACGACGTGCTCCCGTTCCTGGAGAACGTGACCCGAGGCCGCGGCGTACCCGCCGAGCGGCTGGAGGAGGTGGCCGAGCAGTACGCCCGCTTCGGCGGCGTCAGCCCCATCAACGAACAGAACCGAGCCCTGCTCGCCGCCCTGCGCGACGAGCTCGACCGGCGAGGCCACGGCCTCCCGCTGGCGTGGGGCAACCGCAACTGGGCCCCCTACCTCGAGGACGTGCTCGCCGAGCTGGCGGCCGACGGTCACCGCCGGGTCCTGGCCCTCACCACGTCGGCGTACTCCTCGTATTCGGCGTGCCGGCAGTACCTCGAGGACATCGAGCGGGCGCAGGCCCACGTCGCCGACCTGCTCGGGCCCGACGCCGTCCCCGACGTGGTGAAGGTCCGCCCCTACTGGAACCACCCGGGCTTCGTGCGGGCCACGATGGACCGGGTCCGGGCCGCGTTCGACCAGGTGCCGTCCGACCGCCTCGCCACCACCCGGTTGGTGTTCACCGCCCACTCGATCCCCGTCGCCATGGCCCGGACCTGCGACTACGAGAGCCAGCTCCACGACGTGGCCGCGCTCGTGGTCGAACATCTCGCCCTCGATCTGCGGAGCGACGTCGTGTACCAGTCCCGCTCCGGCCCGCCCCAGGTGCCGTGGCTCGAGCCCGACATCGTCGACCACCTCCGCGCCCTACGGGACGACGGCGTGGACTCGGTGGTGGTGGCGCCGATCGGGTTCACGTCCGACCACATGGAGGTGCGCTTCGATCTCGACACCCAGGCGGCCGCGGCCGCCGCCGACGTCGGCATCACCATGGTCCGGGCCGGCACGGTCGGGACGCATCCGGCCTTCGTCCGCGGCCTGGTCGACCTGCTCGACGAGCACCTCGTCGGGGCACCGTCCCAGGCGTTGGGCCCCCTCGGGCCTCGCCCGTCACCGTGCGCCCCGGGGTGCTGCCCGGCGCCGTCCCGACCCGGGCGGCCGGCCTGACCGTCAGGAGAGCTCGGCGGTGATGGCGGCCAGCAGCTCGTCGTAGGCGGCGAGCGACGGGAACTGCGGGAACTCGGCGATCACGTTGTCGGGGGCCCGGAAGAGGAACCCGGCGTCGGCCGCGCCGAGCATCGAGGTGTCGTTGTAGGAATCCCCGGCGGCGATGACCTTGTACTCCAGGCTGTGCAGGGCCTCCACCGAGCGGCGCTTCTGGTCGGGCTGGCGCAGGCGGTAGTCCGTGATCCGGTCGTCGTCGACCACCAGCCGGTGACAGAAGATGGTGGGCATCCCCAGCTGGACCATGAGCGGGGCGGCGAACTGCTCGAACGTGTCGGACAGGATGATCACCTGGGTGCGGCGGCGCAGCTCGTCGAGGAAGTCTCGGGCGCCGGGCAGGGGGCCGAGCTCGTCGATGACCCCGGCCACGGTGGACATCGTCAGGCCATGGCCGGCCATGACGTCGAGCCGGTAGCGCATCAACACGTCGTAGTCGGGCTCGTCGCGGGTGGTGCGGCGCAGCTCGTCGATCCCGGTGCGTTCGGCCACCGCGATCCAGATCTCGGGGACCAGCACGCCTTCCAGGTCGAGCACGGCGACGGTCTGCTTGGCAGTCACCGACCGAGTCTGCCCCAGGAGCGCGAAGCTCTCGGCATGTCCGCTCTCGCCACCTCGAGCCAGCGCACGGGTGAAACCGTCGCGCTCCTCCAGACCATGATCCGCAACGCCTGCGTGAACCACGGCACGCCCGAGTCGGGCCAGGAGGTCCGCAACACCGACACGCTCCGCGCCTTCCTGGACCCGTGCGGCGTCGAGCTCGAGGTGCTGGAAGCGGCGCCCGGCCGGGCCTCGCTCGTCGCCCGGATCGAAGGCACCGATCCGACCGCCCCGAGCCTCTGCCTCGACGGCCACACCGACGTGGTCCCCGTGAACCCTGCCGGCTGGTCACGCGATCCCTTCGGCGGCGAGCTGGTCGACGGCGAGGTGTGGGGCCGGGGAGCGGTCGACATGTTGAACCTGACCGCCTCGATGGCGGTGGCGGTACGGCACTTGGTGGAGAGCGGCTTCCGACCGCGGGGTGATCTCGTGTTCCTGGCCGTGGCCGACGAGGAATCGGGCAGCGCCCACGGCGCCCGTTGGCTGGCCGAGCACCACGCCGACCTCATCACCACCGACTTCGCCTTGTGCGAGAACGGCGGACTGCACGGGGGCAGCGACGGCGCACCCAGCGTGGGGATCAACGTCGCCGAGAAGGGGGTGGCCTGGCGGCGGCTGACCGTGCGGGGCACGCCCGGCCACGGTTCGATGCCGTTCAAGGCCGACAACGCGCTGGTCAAGGCCGCCGCGGTGGTCACCCGCATCGCCGACTACGCCCCGGCACCCGGCATCCACGACCTCTGGCCCGGCCAGCTCGACGCGCTGGGCGTCGACGACGCGACCCGCGCCCGGCTGCTCGACCCGGTCGCCCTCGACGAGTTCCTCGCTGCCCTCCCCCGCGAGCACGGCGCGCCGTTCCTCCACGCCTGCACCCACACGACCCTGTCGGCGAACACCGCGGTCGGGCCGACCAAGACCAACGTGATCCCCGATCAGGTGAGCATCGACGTCGACATCCGCACGCTCCCCGGTGAGGGACCCGACGAGGTGGACGCCCACCTGCGCGCTGCTCTCGGTGACCTCTACGACGACGTGGAGGTGACCGCGCTGATGAACGACCGCTCGACGATCAGCCCGGCCGACACCGCCCTGTGGGACTCGTTGCAGCGAGCGGTGAACCGGCCCTTCCCGGACGTCTCGGTGCAGCCCCGGCTCACGGTGGGATTCACCGACGCCCGGGTCCACCGGGACCTCGGCGCCATCGCCTACGGCGCCGGCCTGCTCAGCCCCGAGCTGAGCGCGTCGGACTTCGGCAGCCGATTCCACGGCAACGACGAGCGGATCGACGTCGAGTCCCTGGCGCTGACCACCCAGTTGTGGGTCGACGTCGTCACCGACCTGCTCGGTTGAGCCCGGTCTGAGCGAGGCCGGTGCTGGGTATCGTTGCGGCGGTGGACCCGCCCCTCCACACGTCTGCCGACGTGCTCGCCGACCGATTCGTGCTCCAGGACGTGCTCGGCAGCGGCGGCATGGCCACGGTGTGGTCGGCGTTCGACCGCCAGCTGGGCCGAACCGTGGCGGTGAAGGTGCTCCGTTCCGGCATGAGCGAGGAACATGCCCACCGCATCGAGCGCGAGGCCCGCGCCGCGGCGAGGATCGACGATCCGCGGGTCGTCACCGTCCTCGACCTCCAGCACACCGAGGACGGCACCCCGTTCCTGGTCCTCGAGGCCCTCGACGGCCGCACCCTCGCCGACGAACTCAACGACGGACCGTTGCCGGTCGAGCGCGTCGAGCGGCTGGCCGACGACCTCCTCGGCGGCCTCGCGGCCGCCCACAAGTGCGGCGTGATGCACCGCGACGTCAAGCCGTCGAACATCCTGGTGTTCGAGGACGGCTACCGCATCACCGACTTCGGCATCGCCAGCGTCGACGACGAGACCGCCACCAACGGCGACCTCATGGGGACCCTGGTGTACCTCGCCCCCGAGCGGTTCCAGGGGACACCGGCCACCCCGCGCAGCGACGTGTTCGCGGCCGCCGCGGTCCTCTACGAGGCGCTCGCGGGACACCAGCCGTTCCGGGGCACCTCTCCATCCGACAGCCTCGCTCGGCTCCGCGGCGGGCAGATGGACCCGCTACCGGCCGACCTCCCCGACCGCCTGACGATTCCGATCCGGCAAGCCCTGGATCCGGATCCCGACCGCCGTCCCTCCGACGCCGGCGCGTTCGCGCGGATGCTGACGGCTGATCCGGCCCAACCGACGGAACGGATCGAGGTGTCCGACGCCACCGTCCGCCTCGACCGGACCGAGCGGCTCGATCCGGCATCGCTCCCCACGCCCGATCCGGGTTCCCCGCCCACCAGCGTCGTCGTCACCGAGCATCAGACGATGGAGACTTTCTCCCCCGTCCACCCGGCCGGCTCGAGGCCATCGCGGCCCAGGCCAAGGAGCCGAGGTTCATCTTCGTGAGCATCGCCGTCGTGCTGCTGGTGCTGCTACTGGTGGCCGCGGCCAGTGCCGGGTCCGGTGGCGGCAGCGCCACGACGACCACACCTGCCGGGAACCTGACGCCGAAGCAGGCGGCCACGCAACTCGATCACAACCTGGATCGCATCGAGGAGCTGGGCCGATGACCCGACCGACCGGGTGGCGCCGTGCCGCAGCCGCGCTCGCCGGGATCCTGTTGCTGGCGGTGTCCACCGCGGCGTGCGGCCACGGTGGGGCCAGCCGCTTCGATGCCTCGGTGGCCGAGGTCCGTGCCGCGGTGGATGCCGGCGACCGCGCCGGCGCGCTCGACGCCCTCGACCGGTTGGCCAGCGACGGCATGGCCGCCTACCAGCAGGGCGCCATCGACGACGGTGACCTGGAGGAGATGGCGTCGTTGATCGACTCCAGCCGCGCCCTCGTCGACCAGGCCCTGCCCAACGCGACGACCACGACGGCGGCCCCGACCACCACCGCGACCACCGCTCCGCCGAAGGACGCGGGGAAGAAGCCCGAACCCAAGGGCAAGGGGCACGGCAAGGACTAGCCGCTACGCCGGCAGACTTCGTCTGCCGGCTCCGCTTCTGGACTTGCTGTCGAACCCGAAGGGTTCGCCCCGCCGTCCTCCGGCCGGCCGGCTCGACAACTCCACCGCTACCGCTACGCCTGGGGGTTGGGGATCGGCGGTTCGGGGTGGCCCGGCCCGGGTGGCGTGGGCGGGATCGGGTCGGGCGGCGGCAACGGGTCGGGCACCGGCGGCAGGGGATCGGGCGGCTGCGGACCCGGTCCCGGTACGGGCTCCGGCAGCGGCACCGGGGGCCGGTTGGGATCCGGGGCCGGCATGGGATCGGGCTGCATGGGATCGGGTTGGGTCGGGTCGGGGCTGGACATGGTCACCTCACGACGAGGACGGGGCAGGGGGCGTGGCGCACGACGTGGTCGGAGACCGACCCGAACCACAGGCGACTCCAGCGTCCCCGGTCGTGGGTTCCGAGCACCACCAGGTCGACGGCCTCCTCTTCGGCCACCGCGCAGATGGTGGGGCCGACGTCTCCGTGCTCGATGCGGGTCTCGGGCTCGTTGGGGGTCTCGGCGGCGTCGAGCAGCTCCACGGCCTCCCGCACGGTCTCGGCGGCCCGCTCCTCGGCGTCCCGCGACAGGAGTTCCTGGGTCTCGCTGGTGAGCATGGCGTCGCCGTAGGTACCCATGGTGAACGCGCCGACGGTCCCGGCCGCGGTCACCGCGTACTGCGCCACGTTCAACACGATGACGTCGGAATCGTGGGGCAGGGTGCGCCGGGCGAACGCGATGGCGTCGTGGGACTCGGTGGAGTCGTCGACGGCGATCAGCACCTTCATGCGCGGACCATACCCCTGGGTGGCCGGCGCAGTCACCGCGGTGGCACTCGTGCGATGATCGCCGGACGACCGCCCGCCCGATCCACCTCGCCTGGAGCCCCGATGACCGACCGCTACGCCGACTTCACCGAACTCCGCTTCGACCGACCCGCCGACGGTGTCCTGCGGATCACGCTCGACTCGCCCGGCCTCAACTCGGTGAACGCGGCCATGCACCGCCAGCTCGCCGACGTGTGGCTCACGGTCGACCGCGATCCCGAGACCAACGTCGCCCTGTTGCAGGGCGCGGGCAAGGGGTTCTCCTCCGGCGGGAACTTCGCCATGATCGAGTCGATGATGGGGGACGAGGCCACCCGGTTGCGCATCATGCGTGAGGCCCGGGACCTGGTGTTCAACGTCATCAACTGTTCGAAGCCGATCGTGTCGGCCATGCACGGCCCGGCCGTCGGCGCCGGCCTGGTGGCCGGGATCCTGGCCGACGTGTCGGTGGTCGGGCGGACGGCGCGCATCATCGACGGCCACACCCGGTTGGGGGTGGCCGCGGGCGACCACGCCGCCATCTGCTGGCCCTTGATGGCCGGCATGGCCAAGGCCAAGTACTACCTGCTCACCTGCGACACCCTCACCGGCGAGGAAGCCGAGCGGATCGGGCTGGTGTCGATCTGCGTCGACGACGACCAGGTCCACGACCGGGCGATGGAGGTCGCGGTGAAGCTGGCCGGCGGCGCGCAGTCGGCGATCCGGTGGACCAAACAGACGTTGAACAACTGGTATCGGTCGCAGTCGGCGATCCTCGACGCCTCCCTGGCCTACGAGTTCATCGGGTTCACCGGCACCGATGCCCGCGAAGGCCTGGCCTCCCACGCCGAGAAGCGAGATCCCCGGTTCACCGGCCCCACCGGCGACTGATCTGGACGCGCCTGGGTACTGCTCAGCTTCGCTTGCGCTTCTGGATGTTGGCCCACTCGTCGCGCAGGCCGACCGTGCGGTGGAAGGTCATGGGCTCGTCGGCATCGACCGCGAAGTACCCGAGCCGCTCGAACTGCACGACCGTCCCCGGCGCGGCGTCGGCGAGGATCGGCTCGAGCTTGGCCACCCTGGTCTGGCGCGAGTCGGGGTCCAGCGAGTCCATGGGGTCGGTCCCGTCGCTCCCGGGGTGCGAGTCGGTGAAGAGCCGCTCGTAGAGGTGCACGGTGCCGTCGACGGCGTGCTCGGCCGAGACCCAGTGGATGGTCGCCTTCACCTTGCGACCGTCCGGCGCCTGACCGCCCCGCGTCTCGGGGTCGTAGGTGGCGTGGATCTCGGTCACGGTGCCGTCGTCGGCGGTGACCGCGTCGGTGGCGGTGATGAAGTAGCCGGCCCGGAGGCGGACCTCGCGGCCGGGAGTGAGCCGGTAGTACTTCGGCGGCGGATCGACCATGAAGTCGTCGCGCTCGATCCACAGCTCGCCGCTGAAGGGCACCTGGCGGGTGCCGGCCGTCTCGTCCTCGGGGTTGTTCACCGCCTCGACGTGCTCGACGTGCCCGGCGGGCCAGTTGGTGATGACCACCTTGACCGGGTCCAGCACGGCCATGCGGCGCAGGGCATGGGTGTTGAGGTGACGGCGGACGTGGGATTCGAGCAGTTCGATCTCGACCGTCGAGTTGGTCTTGGCCACACCGATGTCGTCCACGAAGGCGCGGATCGCCTCCGGCGGATAGCCCCGGCGGCGCATGCCCCGCAGCGTGGGCATGCGGGGGTCGTCCCAGCCGTCGACGATGCCGTCGTCGACCAGGCGCTTGAGCAGCCGCTTGGACATGACGGTGTGGGTGAGGCCGAGGCGGGCGAACTCGGTCTGCTCCGGTCGTTCGTGGGGGAGGTCGAGATGGCTCAGGCACCAGTCGTAGAGCGGCCGGTGGTCGGCGAACTCGAGCGTGCAGACCGAGTGCGTCACCCCTTCGAGGGCATCGGACTGGCCATGGGCCCAGTCGTAGGTGGGGTAGATCAACCACTCGTCGCCGCTGCGCTGGTGCGGGACGCGGCGGATCCGGTAGAGCACCGGGTCGCGCATCGTCATCACCGGGTGATCCATGTCGATCTTGGCCCGCAGCACCTTCTCCCCGTCGGCGAACGCCCCGTCCCGCATCTGCTGGAACAGCCCGAGGTTCTCCTCGGCCGATCGGTTCCGGTACGGGCTCTCGACGCCGGGTTCACCGAACCCGCCCCGCTGGGCGGAGATGGTCTCGGCATCCTGGTCGTCGACGTAGGCCAAGCCCTTGCGGATGAGGTCCTCGGCCCACCGGTAGAGCTGGGGGAAGTAGTCCGACGCGTGGAAGATGTTGGCCGGCTCGTAGCCCAGCCAGCGGATGTCGTCGATGATGGCGGCGACGAACTCGGGATCCTCGGCCTCCGGGTTGGTGTCGTCGAAGCGGAGGTTGCACGGGCCGCCGAAGTCCTCGGCCAGCCCGAAGTTCACCCCGATGGCCTTGGCGTGGCCGATGTGCAGGTAGCCGTTCGGTTCCGGCGGGAACCGGGTCTGGACCCGGTCGAAGCGTCCCGTCTCGAGATCGGCCCGGATCTTGTCCCGGATGAAGTCGGACGATCGTGCGTCGTCGGCGGTGGCTCCCACCGCACCAGAGCTAGCAGGTCCGGGCTTCGTCGACGACCTTTGGGGAACGATTCGTCGGCGATTCGTCGCCCGACGACAGACTGGGCGGCATCGTCCACCTCGTCTGCCCCCACCGCTCGTGACCGGGCCGTTCGTCGCCGGGCCGTTCGTCGCCGGGCCCCTCGTCGTCGAGCTCCGCCGCGGGCCGCTGGCCGAGAGCGTGCACGAGGTCCACGCCGTGGTCGTCGACGCCGATGGATCGGTCCGGTGGGCCTGGGGCGACCCGGCCCGCCTCGTGCACCCGCGCTCCGCGGTCAAGCCGATCCAGGCTCTCCCGTTGGTCGAGACGGGAGCGGCCGACGCCTTCGGGTGCTCCGACGTCGAACTGGCCCTGGCCTGCGCCTCCCACACGGGCGAACCGGGCCACATCGAGGCCGTGGAGTCGTGGTTGTCCCGGATCGGGTCGTCGGCGGACGAGTTGGAGTGCGGCGTCCAGGAGGGACGGGGCCTCACCGCGGTGGGGAACAACTGCTCGGGCAAGCACACCGGGTTCCTGACCGTCGCCCATCACCTCGGTGTCGACCCGCGGGGCTACATCCAGCCCGAGCATCCGGTCCAACGACTGGTCACCGCCGCGCTGGCCGAGACCACCGACGCCACGCTCGACCCGGCTCTGTCCGGCGTCGACGGGTGCGGCATCCCGGTCCACCCCGTTCCGCTGCGCTCGCTGGCCCTGGCCGCGGCCCGGTTCGGCACGCCCGACGGATACTGGTCCGAGGACCGCGGCGAGGCCGCCCGCCGGCTGAGCGCCGCCATGGTGGCGCACCCCTGGTTCGTGAGCGGCACCGGGCGGCTGACCACCGATCTGCTCACCGACGCCTCCGGCGACGTGATCGTCAAGGACGGCGCCGAGGGGGTCCAGTTCGCCGCCCTGCCACGACTCGGACTCGGGCTCGCGCTGAAGGCCGCCGACGGCCACGGGCCGGCGTCAGGGGTGGCGCTGGGCCACGTGCTGGCCGCCGTGGAGGGGTTCGACCGCACGAGCGTGTTCGGGTCCCGCCGCCGGATCACCAACCACGCCGGCACCCACGTGGCCGACCTCGTCGTGGCGCCCGATCAGAGATAGCCGAGCGCCTTCGCCTCGCGCCGGAGCGTGTCGCGATGGCTCGGCGTGGCGATGGCGATGAGCGACTCGGCCCGCTGGCGGATCGATCGACCGCGGAGCTCGGCCACCCCGAACTCGGTGACGATGTGATCGACGGTGTTCTTGATGGTGGTGACCACCGAACCGGGGCTGAGCGTCGACACGATCCGGCTGACCGTGCCGTGCTTGGCCGTCGAGGGGAGCACGATGAACCCCTGGCCTCCGGGGCTGAACATGGCGCCGCGGGCGAAGTCGGCCTGGCCGCCGCTGCCCGACCAGTACCGGCCCCCGATCGTCTCCGAGGCGCACTGGCCGAGCAGATCGACCTCGGTGGTGGCGTTGATCGACACGAAGGACTCGTGCTGGGCGATGACCCGCGGATCGTTGACCCACTCGACGGGGAGCAGCTCGACCGCCGGGTTGTCGTCGAGGAAGTCGTACACGTCCTGGGTGCCGAGGGCGAAGGTGGTGACCAGCCGGTTGGGTCGGCGGCCCTTGCGGATGCCGGTGGCGACCCCCGATCGGACCAGCTCGACGAGCCCGTCGGAGAGCAGCTCGGTGTGGATGCCCAGATCGGTGTGGCCCTTCAGCAACCCTACGACCGCGTCGGGGATGGACCCGATCCCGGCCTGGATGGTGGAGCCGTCCGTGATGCGGTCGGCCACCGCCTCGGCGATCCGGCGATCGACGTCGGTCGCCTCCCGGGGCAGGACCTCGACCAGCGGGCGATCGACCTCGAACGTGGCGACCACCTGGCTGTGGTGCAACACGTTGCGGCCGCGCGTCCGGGGCATCCGTGCGTTGACCTCGAGCACGAACGGAACCTGGCCGATCAGGCTGGCCACGTAGTCGGCATTGGTGCCCAGCGAGTAGTAGCCGTGGCGGTCGGGCGGGCTCGACGCGGCGAAGACGACCGGCTTCTTCACCTGGGCGCGGAGCAGCAACGGCACCTCGCTGAAGTGCGCCGGCACCAGATCGCACTCGCCGGCCGCGAAGGCCGGCCGGGTCACCTCGGACAGGAAGTACGAGCGGTGCGTGAGGTTCGGCCGCCGGGCCCCGTGGATGTAGGGGTGGTCGTGGAGAGCGTGCATCTGGTGCACGGTCACGTCGGTGAGCCGATCGGCGTGGGCATCGAGTGCGGTGATGAGGGAAACCGGCTCGCCGTTGGCCAGCGGGACGATGATGTCCGCGCCGCTCGGCACCTCGTCGATGGCATCCTCGGCCCGGGCCAGCGCTCGTGTCATCTCATGACTCTGGCAAGTCGGTCGACATCCGTCGAATGGATCTCGGGTAAGACTCGGTCATGACCGTTGCCACCACCGACCCGCCCTCGGAGCTCGATGTCGTGCACGACGAGGAGGGCCACCGCTACCTGTTGCGTCGCGACGGGGAACACGTCGGGGTCATCGAGTACCGGATCGTGCCCGGGAGCGACGGGGAGACCGAGGCGGAGACCTTCGAGTTCCACCACACCGAGGTGCCGCCTCGGCTCCGGGGCGCGGGCCTCGCCGCGGTACTGGTGCGTCGGTCGTTGGACGACATGCGGGCGTCGGGGCGGCGGGTCGTACCGAGCTGCTGGTACGTGCGCGACTTCATTCGTGATCATCCCGAGTACGGGTCGCTCTTGGCCGACCGCTGACCCCCAGCCCCTGACTGCCGACTGACCGCCCGCCCCGGCATCACCGGTGCCGCACCAGAGCGCCGGCGGCCCGATGGGCCAGGGCGAGGATGGTCAGGACGGGATTGAATCCACCGTTGGTGACGTGGACCGAGCCGTCGGCGATCCAGACGTTGTCGTGGCCGTGGACCCGTCCGTCGGGATCGGTCACCGACCGCGCCGGGTCGACGCCCATGCGACAGGTCCCCGCCTGGTGCTGGCCCGCGCTCAGCCCGCGGGGCACGGCGTCGGTCCACACCGTCGTGGCACCGCTCGCCTCCATCCAGCGGGCTGCCACCGACTGCACGACCTCGGCGGCGGCGATGGTCGCCGGATGGGCCCCGCCGGCGAGCCGGGCGACCGGCTGCCCCCGGTCGTCGGTGAGGTCGGCGAGGGTGACGCGGTTCTCGGCCCGGGGAACCTCCTGGACCTGGCAGAACAGGTGACCGGTGCGCCGGTAGGACTCGCGCATGGCCTGCTTCGCGGCCAGACCCCATCGGGGGGCGTCGGGGTGGTACGACCAGCGCCAGTGGACGATGGGCAGCTTGATGATCTCGTTGGCGATCACGCCACCACCGACGACCGGTGAGCCGTCGTCGGCCGTGTTGCCGTGGTTGTGGTCGCAGGTGGCGATGCTCACGCCGGGCCCGTCCATGTCGATCACGACGTCGTCGAAGAGCCCGAACGCGCTGACGAAGCAGTGCCCCTGCAGGTGGCGACCGACCTGATCGTGCTGGTTGCCGATGCCGGCGGGATGGTGGGCGCTGCGGCTGGCCAGCAGGAGGCGGGCGGTCTCGATCGCGCCACACGCCACGACGACGTCGCGGGCCCGCACCGTGGTCGTGGCACCGGTCCGCTCGTCGAGCAGACGCACCCCGTCGACGCGACCAGACGAGTCGACGGTGAGCTCAACGGCGCGGCACCGGTCGACCAGCGTGGCGTTCCCCGTGGCCAGTGCCCGGGGGATCACGGTGTTCTGACTCCCGTTCTTGGCGTCGCTGGGGCAGGCGAAGCCCACGCATTCGCCACAACGAACGCAGCGCGCTCGGCCGTCGCGGGGCTCGGAGTTGATGAGCAGCGGGACCGGCCCGGTCGACAGGCCGAGCCGCTCGGCGCCGGCGCGCAGCACCCGGGCCTCGGTGTTGTCGGGCAGTGGCGGCATCGGGAAGCCGGCTCCCCGGCTGCCCTGCACGCGGTGCGCGTCGCCGTCGCCGCAGATGCCCAAGACCTGCTCGACCCACTCGTAGTGCGGTTCGAGATCGTCGTACCCGATCGGCCAGTCGGCCAGCGAGCTCCCGTCGGGGACGCCGTAGGTGGTGGCCATCCGGAAGTCCGTCGGCAGGAACCGCCACGCCATCCCCTGGTAGACGCGGGTGCCACCACCCACCGTCATGGCGTTGTTGTGCCACCGGGGGTCGTAGGGATGCTCGATCACCTGCGATCGGCCGGCGGGGTCGACCAGCACCCGCGGGTTGCCGGGGGCTCGCGGTCCGGTGTTGTTGCCGTAGACCGAGGAGCGGTGGTTGCGGAGGTGGTCGCGGCCGACCTCGGCGAAGCGCAGCACGGCGCCTCGGTCGACCAGCAGCACCCGGGCCCCGGCCTCGGCGAGCACGCAGGCCGCCACCCCGCCGCCGGCACCGGCGCCGAGCACCACCGCGTCGAAGCTGGCGCCGATCTGCTCGAAGGCGGTGGTGGGCAGGGCCGGCTCCACCACCGGGGCGCCGGCCGACCGCTTCGGTGCGGGATCGAAGCCGATCATGCGGGCTCCGGCGCGTTCGGGACCCCCGTAGTACGCCTCGGCCGCCAACTGGACGAGATGGTCGCGGTCGTGCCAGTCGAGCGCATCGATCAGCTCGTCGAGCCGGCCCGCGTCCAGCTCATCCACACCCAGGCCCGCCGATGCCCGCGCCTGCCGGTCCAACCCGTCGACGATCCGTTCGGCGCGGTCGACCCGCGGGGCGGTCTCCGCGTCCGATCGGAGCTCGTCGAGGTGCTCGAACAGCCCGGCGTCGGAGACGGCGGGGAAGTCGTCGGCGGGGACGATCCGGTCGAAGACGGCACCGAGCCGACCCGGGCCGGCGCCGCCGGTCGCGTCGGGTCGCCCATCCGTCGGCTCGTCGTCCACCGCTCCATGGTGGCCGACGGGACCAGCCCCCGGTGCGAGGCCCTAGCGTCGTCGGCTGATGGACCGCACCCGGCTCGACGTCGCGCACGCCCGCTCGCACTTCCCGGCGTTCACCCAGCCCGAGCTGGCCGGGTGGGCCCACTTCGAGAACGCCGGCGGTTCGTATGCCTGTGCCGAGACCATCGACGCGCTGCGGGCGTACTACGTCCACACCAAGCTGCAGCCCGGGCACCCCTCCCCTGCCGCCGAGGCGGCCCAGGCCGCCATGGACCGGGCCCACGAGCGATGGGCGACCGCCCTCGGCGTCGCCACCGACGAGGTGCTGCTCGGACCGTCGACCTCGGCGAACACGAACGTGTTGGCCCACGCCTTCGGTGAGCGCCTCGGACCCGGCGACGAGGTGGTGGTGACCCTCCAGGACCACGAGGCCAACAGCGGTGCCATCCGGCGGGCCGCGGGCCGGGCCGGGGCGGGCGTGCGGGAGTGGGCCATCGATCCCGCCACCGGTCTGCTCGACCCCGACGCGCTGGGCGAGCTGCTCGGCGACCGGACCCGACTGGTGTGCATGCCCCACGTGTCGAACATCATCGGGGTCGAGAACGACGTGGCCCGGGTGGCCGGCATGGTCCACGACGTCGGCGCCACCTTGCTCGTCGACGGGGTGTCGGGTGCACCGCACGGCCTGCCCGACATCGACGCCCTCGGGTGCGACATCTACCTGTGCAGCCTCTACAAGGTGTTCTCGGTCCACCAGGGATTGATGGTCGTCCGGGGCGGTCTGGCCCGGACGCTGCCGAACCAGGGGCACTTCTTCAACGACGGCGACGTCCGCAAGCGGCTCAACCCGGCGGGGCCGGATCATGCCCAGGTGGCGGCATCGGCCGCGGTGCTCGACTACGTCGACGCGGTGGCCGAGCACCACGGTGTCGAGCGCGGCGACGTTGCGAGGCTCTGGCAGGACCACGAGACCCGCCTGCTGGCGCTCGTGCTCGACCAGCTGTCGGCCTCGGATCGGGTTCGGGTGCTGGGCCCGTCGTCCATCATCGCTCGGCCCGGGGCGGTCGGACACCGGTGCCCGACCGTCGCCTTCGTGCCGCTCGACCGCTCCCCGGCCGAGGTGGCCCAGCTGCTCCGCCAGCACCGGATCATGGCCGGCATCGGTCACTTCTACGCCTGGCGCACGCTCGACGCCCTCGGGGTCGACCCCGAGACCGGTGTGGTCCGGATCAGCTTCGTGCACTACACGTCCGACGCCGAGATCGCCCAGCTCCAGACCGCCCTCGAAGACCTCCTCGGCTGAACGGACGGCGTGCGGAGTTGACGAGCCGGCCGGCCGGAGGACGGCGGGCGAGCAACTCCAGAAGCGGAGCCGGCGGACGAAGTCCGCGGGCGCAGCGACTCAGCCAAACCCCTCGTAGCTGGCGTCGAGTTGCTCGGAGGAGAACGACCGGAAGGCGATCATCGTCGTCGTGGTCGTGATGCCGGGCAGCTTGGCGATCCGCTCCGTCACGGTGGTGGCCACGGCTTCGTGGTCGGGGACGGCGACGATGGCGATGAGATCGGTCTCCGACCCGGCCACCGAGTGGGCCTCGCGCACACCGTCGGTGTCGGCCAGGGCCTGGCCGAGCTCGGCGATCGCACTGGGCTCGGCCTGGATGAGGACGAACGCGGTGATCATGCCGGCACGGTATACCCGTCCGTCACCCCGGTCGTTCGGCGTCGACGCTCTCGGCCAGCCGGTCGATGGTCGGGCGCAGGATCATGGTGTAGGTGTCGGCGATCGCCGTCTCGCGGTGCTCCTTCTGGGCCTCCAACCGGCCGGGATCGAGGGCCACGGCCATGAACGCGGCCCGGGAGGGGAAGGCGTTGAAGCGGGCCTGGTCCCACTTCCGGCCGTCGCCGACGATGGTGCCCTCCACGCCGAACCAGCCCGAGATCCGCACGCCGTGGGGTACGGCCACGTTCGACGCCTCGTCCTGGTAGCTGACCATGTGGTCGCCGGCCTGGCCGGGGTGGAAGCGGATGAGATGGAGCACCACGACCGGGGGATCGTCGTCGGTGGGTGGGTGCGGCACCACGCTCCAGTCGGGGAAGGTCGCCGGATCCGTGCCGTCGGCCGGCGACGGGATCGGCTGGCAGCCGGCGACGATGGTGGCCGCCATGCCGGCCTCCTTGTGGACGTGCTTGGCCTGGAAGTCCTCGCGGGACTGCATCTCGATGAACGACCGGCGGGTCGGGTACTTCACCACCCCGACGCGGTCCCACCTCGGGGTGTCGCCGAGCAACTGGGTGTCGACGTCGGCGAAGAACACCGGCTCGGCGCCGATGTCGGCCAGCACGTCGAGCGGCGCATAGCGATCGTCCGCCTCCTTGCCGCTCACCGGGTCGTCACGACCGTCGGCGTACTGCGCGGTCTCGTGGTAGCTCATCAGGTTGACCATCCAGACCGGTCCGTCCTCGTCCGGCGGCGTGGTGGCCAGGCGCATGGCGTAGTCGCGGTCGACCTGGCCGTAGCTGGGATTGCGGCTGTCGGTCATGGTTCCCTTTCGAGCATCACCCGTTCTGGTCGGTCGACGGTCGCCCCGTGTGGCGCATCGACCATCCAGAACTGGGTTGGTGGTGGGTGGGGCGGTCAGTGGCGGTGGGTGGGGCGGTCAGTGGGAGTGGGCGGCGGCGAGGCGGACCAGTTCGCGGGCGACCATGGGGCCGGCGTTCTGGTTCTGGCCGGTGACGAGGTTTCCGTCGACCACCCAGTGGTTGGCGAACGGGTCGCGGAAGCGGTGGGCCGACTCGAAGACGGCACCCTTGGCCCGCAACTCGGTCTCGGGGTGGTGCGGTGTCGAGTCGATGCCCAGCTCGCGGACCTGCTTGTCGGTGACGGCGGAGATGCGCCGGCCCTCGACCAGCGGGCGGCCGTCGGGTGCCGTGGCGTTGCGCATCCCGAGGGGACCGTGGCAGACCCCGCCGATGGCGAGGCCGAGCGCGTTGGCCCGGGTGACCTGGCGGGCGAGGTCGTCGGAGAAGCCGAAGTCGAACGCCGCGCCCCAGCCACCGGCCAGGTAGACGATGTCGTAGTCGGCCACGTCGACGTCGCCCACGGCGAGCGAGTTCGTGACCTGGGCCCGGAGCTCGTCGTCGGCCAGGAAGCGGTCGTCGTACTCGCAGCGCAGCACCCGCTTCAGCGACAGCGGGTCGACCGGGATCGTCCCGCCGTTCGGGCTGGCCAGGTCGACGGAGAGGCCGGCGTCGCGGAACACGTAGTAGGGGGCGGTCATCTCGCTGGCGTAGACGCCGGTGGGTTTGCCGACGTCGAGCACACCGTGGTTGGTGCACACGATGAGCGCCCGGGCGCCGGGCAGCTCGGGCGTCTCGCTCGGCTCGCTCGTCCGCGGGGTGCATGCCCAACCGCTGCACGAGACGGCGCAGGGCCCGCGCCGGGGGCGGCGGGGTCTTCGCCGGGTGGGTGGCCGGGCGGCGCATCCGGTAGGGCCACGGCACGTTGCGCTCGGGCACCGACCGGGCGGCCTCGTGCTTGAGGAGGTCGCGGAGGTGGTATGCCACCGCGTCCAGTTCCGGGTCGGTCCAGCGGTTGGCGGCCTCGGCGGGGTCGGCGTCGAGGTCGTAGAGCTCCCACTGGTCGTCGAGCGGCCGGGTCCGGTACGAGGGGCCGGCCGGGCCGGTGGCGGCCAGGTGGCGGACGCCGGGTTCGGTCCAGGTGGCGGGGTCGTCGAACGTGCGGACCAGCTTCCACAGGTGCCCGGCGCCGCCCGGCGCGTCGCCATCGCCGACGCGGGTCACGACCGCCTCGAAGTTCGACGCCACGTGGGCGGGGACCTGGATGCGCAGGGGCGCCGGCAGGTGGGCCACCCGGCCGAGGCGGCGGGCCACGCCGCTGGCACCGGAGTCGCCCTCGAGCATGTTGTCGCGGGTCTGGAGGTAGACGGTCCGAGCCGGGTCGGGGTCGCCCCCGTCGATCACGTCGAGCAGGCTCCGGCCGGGAAGGGGGTGGACCTCGGAGAAGTCGCGGCGCAGCTCGTCGACGATCTCGGCCTCGTCGATGCCGGCCGCGGCCAGCAGGGTCGGGACGAGGTCCACGTGCGAGGTGGGGGCGTCGTCGACGACCCGGGGCCTGGTCGCCCGCTGGCCCACCCGGGCGACGACGAACGGGACGCGAGTGGCCTCGTCGTAGAGGTTGAACCACTTCTGGTGCAGGCCGCCGTGGGCGCCGAGCAACTCCCCGTGGTCGGACGTCCGGATCAGCAGGGCGTCGGTCGAGCCACCCTCGGTCACCGCTCGCCGGACCCGGTCGAGGGGACCATCGACCTCGGCGTGGAGCCGGTGGTACAGATCGCGGTACTGCTGCCGGTTGCGGTCGTAGAGGCGGGCCACCGCTGGCGCCGGCCCATAGCCGGAGTGATAGGCGGCCCGGTAGGCGATCTGGGCCGCCGGCTTGGTGGCCAGGTCCTCGTCGTCGGTGGGCGACGGCGGTACGTGCGGCGGGTCGAGCGGCGACGCCTCGATCGGCGAGCGGCGGACCCAGGCCGGGAACAGCACGATGTCGTGGGGATTGACGAAGCTGGCGACGAGGAGGAACGGGCGGAGCGCGTCCGGGTCGCCGGCCCGGCGGCGGGCATAGCGATCCTCCAGCCAGGCCACGACCCGATCGGCGATCAGCGGGTCGCGCACCACCCCGGCGTTGGCCAGCGGGGCCCCGTGGGGCTCTGGGCCGACCCAGCCGGAGAAGCCGTACGGTCCCAGCGGGTCGGCGTCGAGGTAGGCCTGCACCGCATCGGGGTCCACCGCACCGTGGGCGTCGTTGGTGGCGAGCGGCTTGCCGGTGGCGGGATCAGCAAGGTCGGCGTGGCTGATGTGCCACTTGCCGTCGTAGTGGGTGTCGTAGCCGGCGGTGCGGAACCAGTTCCCGAGCGTCGGCACCTCGCCGGCGCGGAGCCAGCGCATGCGGGAGTCGTCGGCCATCTTCCCCAGGCCGTCGGTCTGGGTCACGCCGTGCAGGTCGGGGTACTGGCCGGTGAACAGCGTCGGGCGGCTGGGCACGCAGGCCAGCGAGCCGGTGTAGTGGCGGGCGAAGGAGACGCCGTGCTCGTCGAACCAGCGGCGGCCGGTGAGCACCTCGTTCCGCCAGGCCGCGACCTCGGGGGCCTCGTAGGGCGGGGCGGCCCGCTCCTCGTCGGTCATGAGGATCACGATGTCGGGACGGGTCTCAGGCACAGGACGCTCCGATCGGGCGGTGCCGCCCGCATTCGTTCTGGTGGGTCAACGGTCGCTCAGGACGTCGCATCAGCCGTCCAGAACGGGATGGGAGGTCCGGTCAGGAGTGGGCGCAGTGGGCGGAGCGGGCGCGTTGGACGCGGTGGACGCGGTGGACGCGGTGGGCGGAGTGGGCACGAGGTGGGCGGCGAGGCCGGCGAGCATGGCGCCGGACGCCCGGGCCAGGCGGCGGGCCACCAGTCGGGCTACCAGCTGCTGCGGGGGGCGGGGGCCGGCGTCGACCGTGGTGGTGAGGGTCACGTCGGTGCCGGGCCCGGCCGGCGCCAACTCCCACCGGTTGCACACCGACCGGATCACGGGCGGCAGGCCCTCGATCCGGTAGCCGAGCGTCGTGCCCGGCTCGCAACTGTCGATCGTCTCGACCAGCGTGGTACGGCCGATCTGGATCCGACGCGCCGATCCGACCGCCACCGAATCGCCGTGCAGGAGACAGGAGTGGTCCACGTCGGGCGCCCAGGCGACGATGGCGCCGAAGTCGGCCAGAGCACCCCACACCGCGGCGGGTGGGGCGGCGATCCGCCGACGGCGCACGACCTCGGTCATCGCTCGATCCGCTCCATCCAGGTCGTCATGCCGGGTCCGTACTGCCAGACGAGCTGATCGCCCTCGCGCCAGCGCAGGACCTCCACCGGGATGCCGTCGGGACGGAGCACGAGGCGTCCGTCCTCGAAGGTGGCCGCCACGTGGATGGGCACCTCGCCCACGGCGGCGACGTCGTGGACGCCGTGTTCGAGGGTGCCGTCGGCCCGCATGTCGTGGACGACGCCGTGACTGGTGACCACCACACGGTCGCCGCACTGCTCGACCCGCTCGATGTGGTCGAGTTGCCGCGCGCCCGCGCCCAGCTCCTGGCCGTCGACCACGACCCGCACCGCACGCCACGTGCCCCGCAGGTCGGGGGCGTCGGCAGCGAGCGCTTCGGTGCAGCCGACCAGCACCGGCGGGGGCATCTCGGTCCAGTACCCGGGAGGGGTGTGGGCCACGGGGATCTCGTCGGCCTTCACCGGTCGGCTCTCATGCCCCGGGGCGGGACCCGGTCGCGGGCCGCCGGCATCCAGTTGGGCCCGGCGGTCTCGTCGATGCGGGCGACGAGGGCCGCCCCGACCGGTTCGATGAGCTCCAGGAACCGGCCGGTCAACTCCTCGCCGAGGGCCCGCCAAGCCGGCACGCACAACCGGTCGAGACGGTCCTCGAGCCCCTGGCGGTAGGCGAGGCCGACGTCGGTCACCGTCCCGTCCTCGGCCAGGCCCCGGGCATCGAGCCGGTCGTAGGCGGCGTCCAGCGCGTCGTCGTCGGCCCCACGGGACCGGGGCAACCACTCGTCGTCGTACCCGCGCCACGCGCCGTCGAGGACGCCGGCCATGGTGCCGTCGAGGTCCTCGGCGATCTGGATGGCCCAGTGGGTGTCACCCCGCCACTCGCGGATGCAGTTCACCGCCAGCCACGCCGACAGCAGCGGCTCCTCGGATCGGCGACGGTGCAGCAGCGAAGCGAAGAGGGGCCGGCCGGTGAGGGGAAGGGTGTCGGCCGCGGCCCACAGCGGTTCGGCCAGCTCGGCGAGCCCATCGCAGGCGGACGGCGCATACTCGTGCAGGCCGGCGACGACGGCGTCGTCACGGGCTCGGGCTGCGTCCTCGAACGTGGTGTGCTGGCGGCACAGGGCCAGGCAGGCCTCGATGAACGCGGGGTGGATCGATCCGAAGGTGGCGGTCACCACGTCGTCGCCGGCTCCGGCGATCGAGGCCCCCCGGGTGGCGATGTAGTAGCCGGTGCCGTCGGGCACCCCGAGCGCGGCGTAGTTGGCGATGCCGGCGGGGTCCCAGAAGATCCAGCCCACCAGACGGTGCGAGGCCAGCGCGGCCCGCCGGCTCAGGTCCTGCCAGTCGGTCACGACGTGGCGGCGATGAACTCGACCAGGACGCGAGCCAGCTCTGGCCCCTGGTCCTCCTGGAGGAAGTGGGCCGCGCCCGCGATGGTGGTATGGGCCTGACCTTGCGCCCCCGGCACCTTGGCCAGGAACGGGGCGTCGCCGCCCTTGGTGACCGGATCGGAGTCGCTGAAGCAGAGCAGGAACGGCTTCTCGAACTGCTCGAGCACCGTCCACGCCGCCTCCTGGTCGCGGGTGGCCGGGTCCTGCGGCGAGGTCGGCACCAGGGAGGGGAAGATCCGGGCCCCGGCCTTGAAGGAGTCGTCGGGGAAGGGCGCGTCGTACGCCGCGATGACCTCCGGGCCCAGGTCGGTGGCGCAGCCGCCGTTGACGATGTTGCCCACCGGGAAGTGCTCGGTCTCCTGGGAGAACTTCTGCCAGGCCAGGAACGCCTCGCTGGCCGGGCCATGGCCCGTGGGCAGGCCCGTGTTGCCGATGGCGACCCGGGCGTAGCGGTCGGGATCGGCGGCAACGAGGCGCAGGCCCACCAGGCCGCCCCAGTCCTGGCCGAAGAAGGTGATGTCGCGCAGGTCGAGAGCGTCGAAGAGCGCCCGGCGCATCCAGTCGACGTGGCGGGCGTAGGTGTGGTCGGACTGCTCGGTGGGCTTGTCGCTGCGGCCGAAGCCGACCAGGTCGGGGGCGACCACCCGGTGGCCGGCCTCGACCAGGATCGGGATCATGTGGCGGTAGAGGAAGCACCACGACGGCTCGCCGTGCATGAGCAGGATCGGGGCGGCGTCGGCCGGGCCCTCGTCGAGGTGGTGGACGCGGAGCGTGCCCCCGTCGCCGTCGTCGACCTCCACGTAGTGGGGGGCGAAGTCGTAGCCGGGCAGGCCGGCGAAGCGGTCGTCGGGGGTGCGAACGGTCTTCATGCTGGGGACTCCTGGGAGCGGGGTGTGCTGGCGGGTGGGCTGACGGGTGCGGTCATTGCCGGGACATCACTGTCTGGACATCACTGTCTGGACATCTCGGCCCGGGCGGTGGCCTCGTCGATGTCGCCGTGGGTCTCGGGGCTGGCCTGGATGACGACCTCGTGGAGGGTGCCCGTGAAGGCATACGGCGCCGAGTAGCGGGCGGACACGGCCGAGCCGTGGTCGGCGCCGATGCTGGGCCCGATCGACGACATCATCCGCATGTAGAGGGAGAGGTCGGTGGTGGCGCAGTCCGTGCCGTCGATGCTGAGGGTGGCCGTGCCTGCCCGGCCCTCCAGCCGTCGCATCCGGACCCCGAGCTCGACGTCGCCCGGCGGCACCTCCACCTCGGACTCGACGATGGTGTGATCGTCGAACGCGTTGTAGTCGAGGACGAGGCGCCCGCCCTGGACGAAGACGGACAGTCCGGCGTTCTCGGTGCCGGTGGCGAACACCACGCCCTCGTCTCCGGGGGCGATCGTGACGCGGGCGGTGAGATCGAAGCTGCGCCCACCGATGGCGGCGCCGGCCTGGGCGGGCAGTGGCGACATCGGCGGTCGGTAGACGTAACGGCGGTTGGCCGGATGCGGCGAACGATCCCGGAACCGGGCACCGAACAGCTCGATCGTGCGGTCGTCCAGCGGGAGCACGCCGTG
Source organism: uncultured Acidimicrobiaceae bacterium (assembly GCA_963731885.1). Lineage (GTDB taxonomy): Bacteria > Actinomycetota > Acidimicrobiia > Acidimicrobiales > Salinilacustritrichaceae > Salinilacustrithrix. Next base: position 125,423 of record CAVSXR010000018.1, read on the forward strand.
GCGCTCGGCCTCGGCCCACCACAGGTCGATCAGCTCCCGCAGCCGATCGGGATCGGCCTCGGCGAGGTCGTGGCACTCGGAGCGGTCGACGGCGAGGTGGTACAGCTCCCAGGGCTCGGTGTCGTAGTCGGCCTTGGGCGTGTGCTTGCACACCGCCTTCCAGTCGCCGGCGACGAGGGCCCGGCTGCCCGCCATCTCGAAGTACTGGAGCTGGTTGGTGGCCGGCGCGTCGGCGTCGGCGATGGCCGAGGCGAACGAGTGGCCGGTGACCGGCAGCTGTTCCAACCCGTTGCGGACCGCCGGTGCCTCGACGCCGAGCAGCTCGTAGACGGTGGGGGCCACGTCGGCGGCGAAGGTGAACTGATCCCGCATCGTGCCCCGCGCCCCGGCCGGGACGCCGGCGGGCCAGTGCAGCACCATCGGCACGTGGACCCCGCCCTCGTGGGTGTTCTGCTTGTACCACTTGAACGGGGTGTTCCCGGCCTGGGCCCAGCCCCACGGGTAGTTGGTGTGGCTGTGCGGTCCGCCGATGTCGTCGATGCGGTCCACGGCCTCGTCGGGCGTCTCGAAGATGCCGTTGAAGAACTTCATCTCGTGCATGACGCCGAACGGGCCGCCCTCCTGCGACGCCCCGTTGTCGGCGCAGACGATCAGGATGGTGTTGTCGAGCTGGCCCAGGCGGCGCAGGCCGTCCACGAAGCGCCCGATCTGGTCGTCGGTGTGATCGAGGAAGGCGGCGAAGGCCTCCTGGAGCCGGCAGGCCAGCCGCTGCTGGTTCTCGGGCAGCTCGTCCCACGGGTCGACGCCGGGGTTCCGGGGCGCCAGTTCGGTGCCCTCGGGGATCACGCCGAGCTCGAGCTGGCGGGCGAACCAGCGGGCCCGGACGACGTCCCAGCCCTCGTCGAAGCGACCCCGGTACTTGGCCAGGTACTCGGGCGGTGCCTGGTGCGGGGCGTGGGTGGCACCGAAGGCGAGGTAGGTGAAGAACGGGCGGTCGGGCCGCACCCCCTTCGAGTCGGCGATCATGCCCAGCGCCCGGTCGACGAGATCCTCCGACAGGTGGTAGCCGTCCGGACTGGCCGGCGGCTCGACGGGGTGGTTGTCGGCCACCAGCTCGGGGTGGAACTGGTCGGTCTCGCCCTCCATGAAGCCGTAGAACCGGTCGAACCCGCGAGCCAGCGGCCAGTTGTCGAACGGACCGGCGGCCGAGCACTGCTCCATCGGGGCCAGGTGCCACTTGCCCACGCAGAAGGTGGCGTACCCGGCGTCGTGGAGGACCTCGGCCACGGTGGCCGCGTGGTGGGAGATGTAGCCGAGCTGGTTCGGGAAGCCGGTGCGGAAGTTGGACACCGCCCGCATGCCCACGGCGTGGTTGGACCGGCCGGTCAGCAGCGCGGCCCGGGTCGGCGAGCACAGAGGCGTGACGTGGTAGTTGGTGAACTGGAGCCCATCGGTGGCCAGGGCGTCGACGTGCGGCGTGTCGATGTCGGAGCCGTAGCAGCCGAACTGGGCGAAGCCGGTGTCGTCGAGGAGGACGATGACCACGTTGGGTGCGTCGTCACCGGGATGCGGTGGCTCGTCGAACCACGGTTCGGATTCGGGAACGGTCCGGCCGATCCGACCGTGGAACTCCTCGGGCCTGGACATCGATCCCCCTGTTCGGCGGCGCGCTCGGACACCCATCGGAACATCTGCGACTCGCACTGTCAACAGTCTTTTGCGAGTTTTACTCGCAGAAGTTTGGTCGGCGGTGTACGGTGCCCGCATGGGTATCGCCGCCGCGGACGCCGCCACCCACCACGACGGGCGCCGGGCTCGACGCGAGCGCAACCGAACCGCGGTGGTCGACGCCATGTTCGCGCTGCTCCAGGAGGGCCACCTCCCACCACCCACCGAGCTGATCGCCGAGCGGGCCGGCGTGTCGGTGTCCTCGGTCTTCCGGTACTTCGACGACCTCGACGACCTCCAGCGCGAGACCATCGACCGCTACTTCGAGCGGTTCGCTCCCCTCTTCGTGGTGCCCGACATCGGCGAGGGGAACCTCGACGACCGGATCGCGCGCTACGTCGACGCCCGGCTGGCGCTCTACGAGACCACCGAGCCGATCGCCCGCATCGCCCGGTACCGGGCCGTCGAGCACGACGTCATGGCCCGGACCCTGTGGGAGACGCGGGCGTCGCTGGCCGGCCAGGTCCGCGACCACTTCGCGCCGGAACTGCAGGACCGGTCGCGAGCCGAGGCCGACGACCTCGCCGCGGTGATCGACGCCGCCACCGCGTTCGAGAGCTGGGATCTGCTCCGCGCCGGCCACGAACGGTCCCGCGTCCAGATCCGGAGAGCGTGGATCCGGGGGATCCGGGCCCTGTTGTCCTGAGCTTTCCTCCTTCGTCGGGAAGCTGGCGCCTCCGTCAGATCGCCCGCAACGTCGACGAACAGCCCATGCGCCCTCGACGGCAGTCAGGCCTCCATCTGGGTCCGCAGGGTCTGGACGGCGTCGATGTACTCGTCGACCATCTCGAGCACGACCTGGGCCGCGGTCTTGCGCTGGTTCATGGACCCCACGATCTGGCCCACGAAGTAGTTGGCCAGCTTCTCGGCCCCGGATCCGGCGGTGTAGGCCGCCCGGTTGATCCGCTCCTGGGCCCGGGCGGTGACGATGGACTGCAACGGCATGCCGAGCGGCGCGGGCGTGTCCGGCCGATCCCATTCCTCGGTCCAGGCCGAGCGGAGCATCCGGGCGGGCTTGCCGGTGAGGGACCGGGAGCGGATGGTGTCGGCCGACGTGGCCGCCAAGAACTTCTGCTTGACCACGGGATGGGTCTCGGCCTCGTCGGTGGTGAGCCAGACCGAGCCGCACCACACGCCCTGGGCGCCGAGGGCGAGCGAGGCCGCGAGCTGGCGGCCCCGGCCGATGCCGCCGGCCGCGAGCACGGGCACCGGGGCCACGGCGTCGACGATCTCGGGGATGAGGACCATGGTCCCGATCTCGCCGGTGTGGCCGCCCGCTTCGGAGCCCTGGGCGATGATGAGGTCGACGCCGGCAGCGACGTGGCGTTCGGCGTGCACCGCCTTGCCGGCCAGGGCGCCGATCAGCCGGCCCTCCTCCTTGACCCGATCGATGAGGAACTGGGGCGGCGGGCCCAACGCGTTGGCCACGAACGCGGTGCGATGGGCGAGGGCGATGTCGAGCTGGGGGCCGGCCGCGGCGGCCGAGAACGGGGCCGCGCCGCTGGAGCGGCCGACACTGCGCGCCCCGCCGCCCGGCGCCCCCTCGGCCGTGTCGGGCGCGGGCAGGTCGGGTACCTCGTAGCGGGCCAGGATGTCGTCGATGAACTCCTGGTGCTCGGGCGGGATCAGCTTGACGATGTCGTCGATCGTGTAGCCGTCCTGGTCGTCGCCGGCGTACTTGGCCGGCACGATCAGGTCGACGCCGTAGGGCAGGTCGCCCACCTCGGCCTCGATCCACTCCAGGTCGATCTCGAGCTGCTCGGGGGTGTGGGCCACGGCACCGAGCACGCCGAGCCCGCCGGCCTTGGTCACGGCCGCGACCACGTCACGGCAGTGGGAGAAGGCGAAGATCGGAAACTCGATGCCGAGCAGGTCGGTGGCGTTGGTTCGCATGGGATCCTCTGGGAGTCGACGGGGTGACCGACACCGATCGTACGTTGGTCCGGGCGGGCATCCTGGTCCGATGGCAGAGATGCAGATCGACGGCTGGACCACGGGCTGGGACCGTTAGCGTCGACGCGGGTGCGCAGGCGACGGCAGCGACGAGAATGGCTCGACGGCTGGGAGCGGGTTGCCGCGGCCCGGATGGCGCACTGGGCGCTGCTCGATGATGCCGAGCGGGAGCGACTCGGCGATCTCGTGGAGTGGTTGGTGCGCACCAAGCACTTCGAAGCGGCGCACGGGTTCGAACTGACCCAGGAGATCGTCATCGCCATCGCATCCCAGGCCGCCCTGTTGGTCCTCGGTCTCGACCGCGACGCCTACCGCGACGTGCGAGCCGTCATCGTGCATCCCCGCACGATCATCCAGCGCGGGCCCCGGGCGACGTCGATGCAAGGGGTGGTCGCCGATGGCCCGCTGCCGGTGTTGGGTCACGCCAACGACCACCGGGGGCCGGTCGTGATCGCCTGGGACGCGGCGCGCAACGACGCCCGCCACCCCGAATGGGGCCACAACGTGATCATCCACGAGTTCGCCCACAAGATCGATCTCGCCGACGGCCGCTTCGACGGCACGCCATCGTTCGACAGCCGAACCGAACGGTCCGAGTGGATCGACGTCTGCACGCGCGAGTACCGACGCCTCCGCCGGCGGGACGAACCGGATCCGGTCCTGCGGGCCTACGCCGGCACCAACCCGAGCGAGTTCTTCGCCGTGGTCACCGAGGCGTTCTTCGACGCTCCGGTCGCCCTGCGTGAGCACAAGCCGGTGCTCTACGACGTGCTGCAGCGCTTCTACCGCCAGGATCCCGCGGCCCGGGTCTCGCGGCTGGAGCACAACGCGGGCTGACCAGCCCCTGGTCGACGCAGACCGTGGCCTAGCCTCGGGACCGTGCCGATCCGGATGGTGCTCGCCGACGACCACTACCTCCTGCGCGAGGGCGTGGCCGCGCTGATCGCCACCGAACCCGATCTCGAGCTGGTGGCCACCTGCGACGACTACGACTCGTTGCTCGCTGCGGTCGACGAGCACCGACCCGACGTGGTGGTGACCGACATCCGCATGCCGCCCACCGGGACCGACGAAGGGGTCCGGCTGGCCGCCCGGCTGCGGGAGACCCACCCGACGATCGGGGTCGTCGTGCTCAGCCAGTTCGTCGAGCCGGCCTACGCCCTCGACCTGCTCGCCGACGGGTCCGCGGGCCGGGCCTACCTGCTCAAGGAGCGGGTGTCCGACGTGGACGACCTCGTGAGTGCCATCCAGGCGGTGGCCGAGGGCGGTTCGTGGATCGATCCCCGCGTGGTCGAGGCCCTGGTCACGGCGCGCACCGCGGCCGTCGATTCACCGCTGCAGCACCTCACTCCCCGCGAGCTCGAGGTGCTCTCCGAGATCGCCACCGGCAAGAACAACGCCGCCATCGCCGAGGCGCTCGTGCTCTCGGGCCGGGCGGTCGAGAAGCACATCAACTCGATCTTCTCGAAGCTCGGGCTGTCGGAGGAACCAGCCGTCCACCGCCGGGTGGCGGCCGTGCTCCTCTTCCTCGGGGAGGCGGCATGACAGCGGGGCGGCCGTGATGGCGCAGGGCGTGCAGGCACCACCATCGCCCCACCGGTCTGCCCCCTGCCGGCCCCACTGCGCTCGTGGAACGATGGGTCGACGATGACCGCCACCGAGACCCCCGTTCTCGTCGTCGACGACCAGGCGCCGTTCCGCGCCATCGCGCGCCAGGTGGTGGAGCTCACGCCGGGGTTCACGGTGGTCGGTGAGGCCGAATCGGGGGAGGACGCCGTGCAGCTCGCCGGCGAGCTCGGCCCCCGACTCGTGCTCATGGACATCAACCTGCCCGGCATCAACGGCATCGAGGCGACCCGCCAGATCCTGGCCCGCGATCCCGACGTCGCGGTGGTCCTGCTGTCCACCTACCGCGAGAGCGACCTGCCGGCCGATGCGCTGGCGTCCGGGGCCCGCTGCTACGTGCACAAGGAGGACTTCGAGCCCGCGGTCCTCCTCGACGCCATCGGCGGCGATCAGCCCGTCGCGGGCTGAGCCACTTCGCCGGCGGGACTTCGTCCGCCAGCTCCGCTACCGGAGTTGCTCACCCGCCACCCTCCGGCCGGCCGGCTCGTCAACTCTGAGCCGCTGCGCCGGCGGACTTCGTCCACCAGCTCCGCTACTGGAGTTGAGTCTCCGCAGGCGCGGCGGGAACGGGGATGGTGCCGGTGATGCGCGTGCCCTCGCCGGGCGCCGACCACACCTGGACCGAGCCGCCGATGGCACCGAGCCGGTCGGCCATGTTGATGAATCCGTGGCCGTGCACCCCGTCGGACAGGTCGAAACCGGCCCCGGTGTCGGCGACCTCGAATCGCAGCCCGTCGGCATCGGCCACCACGCTGATCGAGATGGTGGCGTCCTCGCCGGCGTGCTTGCCGGCGTTCTGCATCGCCTCGAGGCAGCAGAAGTAGACGGCGGCCTCGACATCCTGGGCATACCGGCCGATGTCGACCGTTTCGACGCGGGCGGGAAGCGGTGAGCGGCCGGCGGCCGCCTGCAGGGCCTCGGGGAGTCCTCGGTCCATGAGCAACGGCGGGTAGATGCCATGGGCCAGGGCCCGCACCTCGTCGACCGTGGCGAGGACGTCGGCACGGGCCTCCTCGATCATCGCCATCGCCTGGGCGGGGTCGGCGTCCGCGATGCGTTGGATCAGGCGCAGCTTGACCGCCAGAGCCACGAGGTGCTGCTGGGCGCCGTCGTGCAGGTTCCGCTCGATCTTGCGCCGCTCGGCATCTCCGCTGGCGACGACGCGGGCCCGGGACTCCTGGAGGGCGGCGTTCTTGCGCTGGACCTCCTCGAGCGTGGCCTTGAGGGCGTTGTCGAGCTCGGAGTTCTGCAGGGCGAGGCCGACCTGGCGGGCCAGCTCGGTGAGGACCCGATCGTCCTCCTCACTGAAGTCGTCGTCGCCGGACGGGCGTTCGAGCACCAACAGGCCGAACAGCTTCCCGGAGTGGGTCATCGGCGCGATCCGCAGCGGTCCCTCGTCCCGCGAGTCCAGCAGCTGCGGCAGCCACACCGCGGCCCAACCGCTGCCGCACACGCCGGCTCGGGTGATCACGGGCAGCTCGGACGCACCGAGGACCATCTGGCCGGGACCGGTGTCGGGCACCGAGGCGGCCCGGGCCAGGCGGCCGTCGACACCGGTCCACACCTCGGCCGACCGCAACCCGAAGTGCTTCTTGCTCAGCTCCACGAGCTGGAGGAGCAGTTCCTCCATCGGTAGGGCCCGGGTCATGCGCGAGCCGAAGGTGTCGAGCGCCTGCGTGGGGTCCTGGGGTTCGCCGTAGACGAGGCGGTCGGCGGCCACGGTGAGACGATCGCGGGCCGGGAGGTAGAGCAGCGCCGACACCGCCGCGGCCAGCATCGACAGCACCAGCACCGACCGCTCGTTGTCGGTCGGGACCCGTCCCAACCCCACGACCACGAACAGGTAGACCGCCACCACCACCGCGCTCAGGCCGGCCACCGACACCGCGTGACGCAGCAACCGGTCGACCCGTCCCACGAATCGGGGCGAGGCGGACGCGGTGAGCGCGGCGGCGATGAGCAGCAGGCTGGCACCCACCGGCGGCCCGGAGTCGTCGGGCCAACCCACCAGCAGGTGGAGCGCACCGACCACCACCGACGTCTCGACCACCAATGCGATGGCCAGCCCCAGCCACTGCATCCGCTGGCGGGGTGCTCCCCGGGTGTCCACGTACGCCCGGTGGGAAAGGCCCAGGCCCGCCAACCCCAGGACGACACCGAGGACGAGTACCGGCCAGAGCGGCCGATCAGGGCGCTCGGCCCACCGCAGCGTGCCGACGGCGACGGCCGCGACATAGGCGGCTCCCACCGCGATGCGGGGCGACGACGCCACCACCCTCCCGTCGGGCAGGGCGACCAGCGCGTGGAACGCCACCGCGACGACGAGCGGGGCCGCCAGGCTGGCGATCGCCACCGCCACGTCGGTGTCGGGGTGGCGGCCGGCCACCGCGGTGGCCAGGAACTCGAGGCTGGCCACGGACAGGCCGCCGAGGATGATGGTGCCCAGCGGCCGAATGCTCGGCGTGCGCCACAGCGCCCGACCGGCGACGGCGAAGCCGACGACGAGGGCGCTGCGGATGACCGCGGCGGCATCGACACCGTCCCCGCCTCGGAGCACGGCGAGGGCGGCGGCCGTGAGGCCGATCGGCACCAGGAGCAGCGGGGTGAGGACGAGGGCCGTCCCGGTGGCCCGCCCGGTGGCCGAGGTGGGGGTGACGGCGGGGGCGGCGGCGGTCATCACTCGGCCCTCAGGGCGACGGCGGGGCGGGTACGGGCGGCCAGCCGGCCGGGGACCACGGCCACGGCGGTGGCAAAGCCCAGGACGACGAGCGGGACGACCGCGAGGGTGGCCGGCAGCACCGGCGGCGCGCGGAAGCCGACGGCTGCCGCCAGCGTCGACCACGCAACGCGGCCCATCACCAGCCCGATCGGGACCCCGACGGCCAAGGCGATCGCCGCCGTGACCGCCGACTGCCAGACCACGGTGCCGGCCACGTCGCGACGCCGGAAGCCGAACGTCTTCAGTACGGCCAGCTCACGGCGTCGGGCCCGAACGCCGGTGACGAGTACGAATGCGAAGGCCACGGCAGCGAGCAGGCCGAGCACCGTGGCGATGGCCACGGGCGTGGTCCGGACCTGCCGGAGACTGATCACGTCGCTCGGTCGCTGGGGATCGACGGCGACGGGTCCGTCGATCTGGGCGCCGAAGTTCCGTTGGATGGCGGCCAAGCCGGCGTCGAGCGACCCCCGATCGCGGGCATCGACGACGACCCAGGCGAAGTCGAAGCCCTCGCCCACCGCGGCGAGCGTGGTGGCATCGAGCAGTGCGCCCTTGCCGAGCTCGGTGCGATCGGCGCCCTCGTAGGTTCCCAGACCCGGGAACACCGCTTGGCCCACCACCGTCAGCCGCTGTCGCGTCGGCGCCGGCCGTGATGGTGTCGTCGATGCCGACCCCGAGCTCGCGCATGGTCCGCTTCCCCAGCGCAACCTCGTCGGCTGCGCCCGGCCGGCGGCCGGCTGCGATGGTCACCCCGGGGCCGGTGGCCTCGGTGGTCATGCCGACGGCCGGAACGCGGTCTCCGTCGAGCGTCACCTCGTCGACGGTCAACACCGAGGACCCCTGGAACGAGGACTCGGCCCGAACGGCGTCGACCATCTGCGTGGCCACGGCGTGGTCCTGCGGGAGCGGGATCATGGCGTCCCAGTCCCAGCCGTACTCGGCCGGTGTGGACACGAAGTGGCCGAGGCTGGCACCGAAGACCATCGCCGCGACCACCGCCCCGATGGCACATGCCGCGCCGGCCAGCGCGGTGGGACCGCTGCGGCCGGACGTTGGGGCGACGGCCGCCCGGATGCCGAGGCTGGCACCGACGGAATTGGTCGAGCGGGCCAGGGCCCTCAGCCGTCCCGGCGACGGCGCCTTGTCGATCGGCGTCGGTCCGAACCGACGGAGGGACACCGCCGTCCACCCAATGAGCAGCAGCGCCATGGCGGCCAGGCCAGGGCCCAGGATGCCGAGGTCGATGCGCAGGCCGGGGTCGACCTCGGCCCGGCGGGCGGGACCCACCGGGAACGCCGGCGAGATCGCCACGGCGAGGGCGGCGGCGATCACCAGGCCGCCGGCCACCAGCAGGGCGGTCCGGGCGAGCGCGGCGCGGCGGATGCCCGAACGCCGTACTCCCAGCGCGTGGAGCACCTCCGAGTCGTTCTCGAGGCTGTGCAGCTGCCGGGACAGCGTCTGCCCACACACCACGAGGCCGGCGAGGCCGATGACGGCTGCAAACGCGAGGAGCGCCACCTCGTGGGGCTGGGATCCTCGCCGGACGGTGTCGGCGGTCGATGCCAGCGACTGGTACTCGATCGCCTCGCCGGGGACCAGTGCCGCCACCGCGCGCTGGAACGCCGGCAGCGCGGCCGCGCCGCCGGCGAGATCGACGTCGATGCCGAAGTAGAACCACATGACGTCGGTCTGCTCGACGAAGGCGTTGGACACCTCGACGGTGCCGTAGGAGAACAGTTCGTCGTCGACGACACTGGTGGTATCCACGGTGACACCGACCACGGTGAGATGGTGCGCGGTCATCGGCGGAAACTGCTGGTCTTGCTGTGGGTCGGCTGCCATCATCTCCGCGACCGAGACGGTGCCGATGTCGATCGTGTCGCCGGGATGCAGGTCGTACTTGCGGGCGAGGTCATCGCTGATCATGACCTGGGTGGGGTCGTGCGGGTCGTACAGGTGGCCTTCCACCACCCGGGGCCGGTCGTAGTCGACCAGGACGCTGTCGTCCTGGGGACCGAGGACCAGCGGCCGGTTGTCGGGTTGGCCGTCGGGTCCGAGCACCGCGACCGCTCCCCCGGTCAACTCGCCGGCGCGGCGCACCCCCGGGATCGCTCGCACCGCGTCGAGCGTCAGCGCGCTCTGGGTGCCCTGATCGGGGTTGACCATGACGTCGGCCGCCTCGGTCCGATCGACCATCCGGGCGAAGGCGGTGCCGGTGCGGCGAGCCCCGGCGAGGGCGCCGAGCACGAGCCCACCCACCACGCCGACGAGCACGACCACCGCGAGCCAGGCCGGCCAACGCCGCCGACCCTCGGCGCGCATGTGGGTGAGCAGGGCAGTCATCCGGGGCCCAGGTCAGAGCAGCACCGGCTGGGGCGTCGACGGCGACGCAGAATCCTCGGGCAGTTCGACGCGACCATCTCGCATGCGGACGATGCGATCGGCCGCGGCCGCCACCTCGTCGTCGTGGGTCACCATCAGGATCGTCTGCCCGTCGGCGTGGAGCCGGCGGAACAACTCGAGGATCTCCTGACCTCCGTCGGAGTCGAGCGCACCGGTGGGCTCGTCGGCCAGGACGAGCGTGGGCTCGTTGGCCAGGGCCCGAGCGATGGCCAGCCGTTGACGTTGACCGCCCGACAGGACCCCGGGGAGCTCCTTGGCCTTGTCCGACACTCCGAGCAGGTCGAGCAGGTCCCGGGCACGGGTCTCGGCCGGCTTGCGCTTCAGCCCGGCGATCATCGCGGGGAGCGCGACGTTCTCGAGCACGGTCATGCCCTCGAGCAGGTTGAAGAACTGGAAGACGATGCCGATGTGGCGGCGACGCATGTGAGCCAACTCGTCCTCGTCCATGTCGTGGATGCGCTCGCCGTCGAGCACGATCTCCCCCTCGTCGACCGCGTCGAGGCCGGCGACCAGGTTCAACATGGTGGACTTCCCGCACCCGGACGGACCCATGACGGCGACGAACTCGCCGGATGCCATGGCGAAGTCGAGGCCGCGCAGGGCACGGACCGGGGCCTGATCGGCCTCGAACGTCTTGCGCACGTTGGTGATCGACAGCACCCGTGCGGTGGTCGTCTCCTCCGCGTTCGTGTCGGACCCCAGATCGCTCATGCTCCCACTCCTGTCTCGGCCCGCCGTATGGCGGGCACCTTGTACGCGTGGACCGGCGCGGCCCGCCCCTTGACCTGTGCCGGCTCGAGTGGCTCCGCCTCCACCGCGGTCAGCAATCGTTCCCACGTGGCATCGATCAGCACCGTCTCTCCTGGTTCGGCCCACTGTTGGAGCCGCTGTGTGAGGTTCACCGCGTCGCCCACGACGGTGTACTCCAGCCGCTCCTCGCTGCCGAGCAGCGCGGCGGCCACGTCACCGGTGGAGATGCCGATGCCGAGACCGAACGGCGCCAATCCCTCGTGCTGCCAGCGCTCGTTGACGTCGGCCTGGGCGTCGTGCATGGCCCGGGCGGCGGCGACCGCCCGATCGGCGTGGTCGGCGCACGGCAGCGGCGCGCCGAACACCGCCATGACCGCGTCGCCCACGAACTGCATCACCGTGCCACCGTTGCCGATGATGGCGCGGTTCATGGCGGCGCGGTGCTCGTTGAGCTGGCCGGCCAGCACGCTGGGATCGGTGCGCTCCGCGATCGTGGAGTAGCCGCGGATGTCGGACATCAGCACGGTGACGTCGAGCCGTTCGGAAGCCCCGATGGCCATGCCGCCGGCGCGCACCTGTTCGGCGACGCCACCCGGCAGGAGCCGGGAGAGCGACTCGCCCTGCTCCTCGCGGTCGACGATGGCCTGGTGCAGCATGCGCAGGCGCCGCAGCGCGGCGTCCGACCCCCGGGTGGCGCCCTCGGCGAGGCGCAGGAACAACTGCTCGACCGCTTCGCTGACCACGGCCGGCGTGGTCTGCTGGATGGCCGCGATGGCCTTGATCGGTCGGCCCTCGGCCATGAGCTGGAGCAGCGCCTCGTCGGCCGGGCCGAGGCTGCCATCGGCCGACACCGGGTTGACCAGCGCCTGGACGATCTCGGGGTCGAGCATCGATCCGCCCGAGGCCACCGCCCGGATGGCGGCAGCCAGGTGGTCGCCCTCGGCCACCCGATCCTTGAGCAGGTAGGCGTACCCGGCGGCGCCCTCGCCGAGCAGCGAGACGGCGTACTCGGGGTCGTCGAACTGCGACAGCACGACCACCCCGGTCCCCGGATGGCGCTTGCGGATCAGCTTGGCCGCCTCGATGCCCTCCTGCTGGAACGACGGCGGCATGCGGATGTCGGTCACGAGGACCTGGGGGTTCTCGGCCTCAGCGCCCGCCACCAGGGTCTCGAAGTCCTCGGCGACGCCCACCACGTCGATGTCGGCCTCGAGACCGAGCAACGCCCGTACGCCCTCGCGCACGATCAGGTTGTCGTCGGCCAAGAACACCGTGATGGCAGCCCGCACGCCATCCGATCTCGTTGTCTCGATCACCGTCGCCCCCCGGCAACGCACTCCACGGGCGTTCGTCCCGAGACGCTACCGGTCCGAGGAGTCAGGTGTCGGGTCAGGGCCATGGATCCATTCACCCTCATCGGCGGCGACACCGACAGCCCGCTGGCACGACACCCGGGAGTGGTGCCAGCCCCACCCCTCGTCATCACTCGCTCCGCAGCTCGAGCGAGGCGCGGGCGTGACTGGCCGACCACGCCGGCACCACCGCGGCGAGCTCGGCGATGGCGACGATCGCCACGGGCAGCGCGACCAGCCAGAGGACGGGGACGGTCGGCGCCGGGACGACACCCACCGCGTCGGCGACCACCCGCCACAGCGCACGGCCGGCGACGACACCCGAGACGGCGCCGATGCCGGCTGACCACCCGACCACCACGACGATGTGGGCGGCGACACCCCACCGGACCTGCCGCGGCGTCCCTCCGAGGGCCCGGAAGACCGCCAGGTCACGCCGCCGACGGAGGACGGTGAGGGTGAGGGCGTGGACCACGGCGTACGCGGCGAGGACGGCGAGGAGGGCGGCAACGATCCACGGCATGGCGTCGACCTCGGTCAGGCGCTCCACCTCGGCCGGGGGCACCGGCTGCTCGAACGACGGAGAGCCGGGGACCTCCAGCCGGGTGTGGGCGGCCTCGACGTCGGCACCGTCCTGCCAGCGAACGACGAGCTGGCCGTAACACGACTCCTGCACGCACCCGTCGTTCACGTCGAGACCCAGGCGGGGCAGCGCGCCCGTGGTCATGGCGACACCGTCGCCGACGCGGCCACCGTCGGAGCTGACCGGCACGACGGCCTGCCCGACGATGTGGAAGCTGGCGGGACCGTGGCCGGCGTCGATGGTGACGTCGTCACCGATGGACCGCCCGATCTGGTGGAGCGTCTCCCGGCCGATCGCCACCTCGTCGGCGGCACGGGGCACCCGGCCCCGGGCGACCACCGGGCCGATGGTGCCGGTCCCGTTGCCGATGGCCGCGCCGTAGGCCGGTGAGCCGTCGATCTCCATGGCGATCTGGAGCAGCGCCCGATCGGCCTCGCGCACCGCGGGGTCGTCGGCCACCGAGACGCCATCTCGCAGCGTCGGCGCGTCGTAGTCTCCCGAGCTGACGGCGGTGTCGAACCCCCAGCCGAACAGACGGGGCGTCGACTCCAGGTGACGCATGCTGGCCGAGAACACCAATGCCGCGGTGATCGCCAGTGCGCCGACGGTCACCGCGGCGCGCGTGGAGGGAACCAACCCCCGCCGGTCGCTGGCGACGACGAGCGGGCCGGGCCCGAGCCGGCCCGACACCGCTCGGCGCCCGACACCGGCGCGGATCCGTGAGGTGCCGGGGCGCGCGGCCGCGGATCCGGCCACGAGGGCCACCACGAGGACGAACGTCACGACCATGCCGAGGACGATGCGGGGGTCGGGGTCGATGCCAGGGTCGGGCTCGGCCCGGGCCGCCACGCCGATCGGGAAGCGAGCCGACAGGCCGAGGGCCACCGCGCCGGCACCGATGGCCCCGCAACCGGCCACGACGACCCCCGGCACGAGCCGGGCCACGAGTCGCGGGCGGCGGCCGAGCCCGAGCCGCTCGAGGTTGGCGTCCTCGGGCAGACGGTCGACCTGCGCCCGGCCGAACGCCTGCCAGAGGGTCAGCAGGCCGGCGAACACGACCACCGCCGCGATGAGGAGCAGCCCGTTCCCGATCACCTCCAGCGTGGTCCCGAACCCGGTCTCGGCCACCGAGGTGCCCCCGGTCCAACGCTCGATCTCCGCGTCCGGCGATCGCTCGGCCACCTGCGCGGTGAACGACGCCAGGTCCGCACCCGGGGCCAGGGTGACGAATGCGCCGTCGCCGAAGGAGCCGACTTCGTCGTGGTACCGCTCGTAGACCGCCGGCGACACGGTGGTGGCCACCATGTCCGCGGCCCGGTTGACGACGTCGGTCGGGTCGCGGATCAGCGCCACGACCGTCATGTCGACGGTCGGCCCCGATGGCTGGTCGATCCGGCCCCCGTTCTCGATGAGCTGCGCCACGTCGCCGGGCGAGAACCCCCGCATCGAGAGGTGGTCGCCGACCCCCACCCCGAGCATCGCCGCCGTGGCCTCGTGGAGGGCGATCTCGTCGACGGCATCCGGCGCCGGCGCCCGACCCTCGATCACGCGGTAGCGGTTCATCTCGAACCCGGCGGCGTCGTGGGGTGCGAAGATCGACACGAAGGCGTCGTCCCGACCGAGGATCTGCTCGGGGACGAGTCCCAGGACGGTGAAGCGGGCCATGGTGTCCACCTCGGCGATCCCGTCGAGGCCGTCGAGTTGGGCCTGGTCCTGGACGAAGATGGCGAAGTCGGCCGGGTTGGTGGCCTGGACGAAGCGATCGAGGGCGGTGCGGCTCCGGTCGGCGCCGAGCACGGCGGCGATGCCCACCCCGCCGACGACCGCGACGAGCAGCGACAGGGCGACGAACCGGCGCCAACGGCGCCGGAGGTCGTTGCGTACGAGGAATCGCACTGCGGCTGTCATCTGCCCCCCAGGACCATCCGCGGCTCTCTCTAGGAAACCACGAACGTCTGCTTCATGCCGAGCGAGAAGTGGGGCTTGCCGCCGGGCCCAGGGAGGAAGCAGACCACGGCGTACCGACCGGGTTCCAGGTCGACGTTGGCGTACGTGGGATCCCCACCGGGCGACGCGAAGGTGGCGCCGACCTGCTTGGCCTGGTCCTCGGGGGGCTCCTGATCGGAGGCGAGCAGTTGGTCGAGGTCAGCACCGTCGCCGAGCTCGAGGATGATCATCTCGTGGGCGGACTCACCCTTGTCGGTGAACTCGAACGCCACCTTCCCGGCGGGCACCTCCTCGGGGATGCCCTGGAAGGCGTAGTCCACCGCGGTGACGGGAACCACCTGGGCGCCGTCGGCAGGCGCGGTGTCCGGCGTGTCACCCCCCTGGTCCTGGGGCGGATCGAAGCCGCACAGATCCACGTTCTGCTGATCGACCCGGTTCATCGTCTCCTCGATCGTCGGGTCGGCGAAGACCTTGCTGAGGTCACCGTCGGCGGCGATGAACGCGTCGGCGACGGCGCTCACGTCGTCGGCGACCTCGGACGGGGCCAGCGACTTCACTTCGGTGAGCTGCGCCTCGGTCGGGGGCCCGTCCTGGTTGTTGAGCTCGTCCATCTGGGCGCAGTAGGCGGTGAGGTCGCCGTCGGCGCTCGCCGCGGTCGTCGACGAGGCCCCGATGGCGGTGGCGGTGCTGTCGTCATCGCCGCAGCTGGTCACGGCGAGCGTGAGGCAGGCGGCGGCGGTGACGGCAACGAGGCGCCGAGAGACGGGGCGAACTGTGGACATCGGTCCTCCATGGATCGGTTCGGGTTGCTGAACATCCAGGCACGCAGCCGGGCGGAAGCCCAGCCCGCAGGCACCAGAACTCGGGGGGGTGCCAGCCCCACCTCCGGGACGCCAGCGTGCGCCCTCGTGCCCCGCTCCCGCCGGCGCGACGGTCGAGGTATGCGAATCGATGCTTCCGTCACGTCCATCTCCTGGATCCCGTCCGAAGCGATCAAGGGCAGCACGAAACTGCCGTTCTCGATGGGCATGGCCCACTACGACGACCCGCCGCCCGAGTCGCTCGACGGCTCGATCACCGACGCGCTCGCCGAGCTCCGCGACCACGACCGGTTCCGCTTCGCCAACCACCTGGCGGCGTGGATCGAGGTCGACGACGGCCGGATCACCGGTTGGGGTCAGGATGGTTCACCGATGATCGGCAGCACCACCATGAAGCTGGGCCGCTCGATCACGGTCGCCGCGGTGCCGTTCGCGCCGATCGCCCTCGAGCCCGAGGCGAGCGGCAGCTCGGTGACGTTCCGCCAGTCCGCCGGCGGCCGTACCGGCGTACCCGCGCCTCGCCACGTCAACCACCCACCGTTCGTGCAGCTGGTGGCGCCGACGGCGTGGACCACGGTCGAGCTCACCATCCACGCCGACGGCCATCACGAGATCGGCCTCGCCGGGGCGAGCCCGTTCCCGCGCCACTGGCTCTACGACCGTGACGGTGCCCTGGCCCGCAAGAGCGGGATGATCGACTTCAAGGACTGGTATCGCCGGGCCTTCGGGGCCCACACCCCATGGGGCGACGAGGACTCGGCCGCGGTGGCCACCGAGGTCGAGACCGCGCTCGAGCGCCGGCTGTCGCTCACGATCATGCGGTCCGGGCGCAAGCCCAAGATCCGCAAGCTCGCCGAGGGAGACACGCTGGTCCGTCAGGGCGACGAGGGCGACGAGCTGTTCCTGCTGCTCGACGGCGTGCTGGCGGTGGACGTCGACGGCGAGGAGCTCGCCGAGCTGGGCCCCGGCGCCGTCGTGGGCGAGCGGGCGCTGCTGGAGGGCGGTCTGCGGACCTCGACCCTCACGGCTCGGACCCCGGCGAAGGTGGCGGTGGTCCGAACCCCTGACCTCGACCCCGACGCCCTGGAGGAGCTGAGCGAGGGCCACCGGCGAGAGGACGTGCACTGAGCCGTGCGCATCCACCTGCTGGGCGTCCGCGGATCGACGCCGACTCCCGGGCCCCAGTACGCCCGCCACGGAGGACACACCTCGTGCGTCGCGGTGCAGCGGGACGACGGCACGGTTCCCCTCGTCCTCGACGCCGGCACCGGTCTGCGCCACCTGCGGTCGCTGCTCGGTGACCGAGCGTTCACCGGCACGTTGTTGCTCGGCCACCTGCACTGGGACCACACCCACGGCCTGCCGTTCTCCCCGGCCACCGATCATCCTGACGCACGCGTCCGCGTCCTGGCACCGTCGGACGACGGCCGGCCGATCGACGAGCTACTGGCCGGAGCCATGTCGCCGCCGAACTTCCCCATCGGCCCGGCCGACCTGCGCGGCGTGTGGTCGTGGGAGACGGCGGTCGAGGGTCACCACCAGGTCGAGGGCATGGACGTACTGGCCCGTGAGATACCGCACAAGGGAGGTCGTACCTTCGGCTATCGGGTCGACGACGGCCGGCACTCGTTCGCCTACCTGTCCGATCACATGCCGCAATCCCTGGGCGACGGACCGGACGGCTGGGGCGAGTACCACGACGCCGCGCTGGCCCTGGCCGACGGCGTCGACGTGTTGATCCACGACGCCCAGTACACGGCCGAGGAGCTCGCCGCACGCGGTGCGTTCGGCCATGCCGCCGCCGAGTACGCCGTGGGCCTGGGCCGCAAGGCGGGAGTCGGGCGGGTGTTGCTGTTCCACCACGACCCCGCCCGGACCGACGACGAGCTCGACGCCATCGTCGCCCGGTTCGCGTCGTCGGCCATGCCGGTGCTCGCCGCCATCGAGGGCACGGTCATCGAGCTGTGACCCCCGGCGAGGGGGTCGAGGTGGGACACCGATCACCCATCGGGCACGCTGGTGGACGATGACCGAACCTGCCGACGCCATCGTCATCGGCTCCGGCCCGAACGGGCTGGCCGCCGCCATCACCCTGGCGCGAGCCGGCCACGACGTCACCGTCTACGAGGCCGCCGACACGCCGGGTGGTGGCACCCGCACCGCCGAGCTGACCGAACCGGGTTTCCGGCACGACGTGTGCTCGGCCGTGCACCCCTTGGCCGCCGGGTCACCGTTCTTCCGCAGCGTGCCGCTCGAGCAGTACGGGTGTGAGCTGGTCCATCCCGAGATCGCGCTGGCCCACCCGCTCGACGGCGGTCGGGCCGGCGTGCTCCATCGGTCGCTCGACGCCACCGTCAGCGGTGCGGGCGCCGACCGGGCCGCGTGGGCCGACCTCTACGGTCCCCTGGTCCGCCACTGGGACCATCTCTCCGACCAGCTCCTCGGGCCGATCGTGCGCCCACCCCGCCATCCGATCTCGATGGCCCGCTTCGGCCTCGACGCCATCCGGTCGGCCACCGCGGTGGCTGGCCGCTTCCAGACCGACGAGATGCGCGGCCTCTTCGCCGGCATCTCCGCCCACGGGTTCCTTCCGCTCGACCGCCCGCTCACCGCCTCGTTCGGGCTGATGCTGGGCAGCCTGGCCCATGTCCACGGATGGCCGTTCGTCCGGGGCGGTTCCCAGGCCCTCGCCGACGCGTTGGTCGGCTACCTCGAGGCCCTCGGTGGGACGGTGGTGACCGGTCACCGGGTGGAGTCATTGGCCGAGCTGCCGCCCCGCCGGATGCTGATCGCCGACGTGACCCCGCGCCAGCTCGTCCGCCTGGCGGGCGACGGCATCGACGCCCGGGCCCGACGCAAGCTCGAGCGGTTCCGGTACGGCCCCGGGGCGTGCAAGGTCGACTACGCCCTGTCCGGCCCGGTGCCGTGGGCCAACCCCGATGCCCGGCGCGCCGGCACGCTCCACCTCGGTGGCACGCTGGGCGAGGTCGTCGAGGCCGAGGCCGCGGTCGCCCACGGCTCGCACCCACCGCGGCCGTTCGTCCTCGCCGCCCAACCCAGCGTCTTCGACCCGGCCCGGGCACCGGCGGGCGGGCACACCCTGTGGGCCTACTGCCACGTCCCCAACGGTTCGACGGTCGACGTCTCCGACCGCATCACCGCTCAGATCGAGCGGTTCGCGCCCGGGTTCCGGGACACCGTGCTCTCGCGGCACGTGACCACCGCAGCGCAGTTCGAGCAGTACGACCCCAGCTACATCGGAGGCGACATCTCCGCCGGCTCGCACGCCGGCACCCAGCTGGTGCTCCGCCCGTGGCCCGCGCTCGATCCGTATCGGACACCGCTCGACGGCGTGTTCCTGTGCTCGGCATCGACGCCCCCGGGCGGTGGTGTCCACGGGATGTGCGGCGTGCACGCCGCCCGGTCAGCGCTGCGCTGGCTCGGCGACTGACGACCGGTCGAGCTCCGCCAACCCGGTCATCGCCTCCTCGAGGCGTGCGTCGGCGAAGGTCCGGTCCTCGACCTGCATGCGCTCGAGGAACTCCGCAGCCGGCATCGGACGACCGAGGTAGTACCCCTGCATCCGGTCACAGCCCTGCGACTCGAGGAAGCGACGCTGCTCCTCGGTCTCGACCCCTTCCACCACCAGCTTCATCCCCAGGCTGCGCGACATGGCGATGGTGGCGGCGACGATGGCCGCCGAGCTGGGCGTCATCGACTGCACGAAGGACCGATCCAGCTTCAGCGTGCTCACCGGCAGCTCGCCGAGGTACTGCAGACCGCAGTAGCCGGTGCCGAAGTCGTCGATGGCCGCCTTCACCCCGAGCTGGCGCAGCTCCCGCAGCCGTTCAGCGACCAACGACACGTCCTCGACCGCCGCGTTCTCGGTCAGCTCGACCACCAGCCGGCTCGGGTCGACACCGGTCTCGCGGAGGGCCGCGGTGATCGACGACACCAGGTCCTCGCGGAAGTGACGCGGGCTCACGTTGATGTTGACGAAGCGGTCCCCGCATCCCTGCAGCGACCAGTCGGCGAGCTGGCGGCACGCCGCACCGATCACCCAGTTGCCCAGCTCGATGATGAGGTCCGATTGCTCGGCCACGGGAATGAAGTCGTTGGGCGGGATCATGCCGCGCTCGGGATGGATCCACCGCACCAGGGCCTCGGCGCCGCAGGTGCGGCCGCCTTCGGTCTCGACGATCGGCTGGTAGTAGAGCACCAGCTCGTCGTGCTGGATGGCGTGGTGGAGCGCGGTCTCGAGCTCCAAGCGGGTGGCGACCTGCTCGTGGAGCTCGGCGCTGAACAGCTCGACGGAAGCCCCACCCCGGTCCTTGGCCCGGTACATCGCGGCATCGGCGGCGTTGAGCAGTCCACCGGGTGTGGCGCCGTCGTTGGGGAAGACGGCCGCCCCGATGCTCCCACCGGAGTGGACGGCGTGATCGCCGACCATGATCGGGTCCCGCAGGACCTCGAGGACGCGGTTCGCCACCAGCGACACGTCGTCGGCCGCGGCCAGGTGCGGGAGCAGGATGGCGAACTCGTCGCCGGCGAGCCGGGCCACCGTGTCCTCGTGGCGGGCGCACGACTCGAGCCGACGGGCCGTCTCCTGCAGCAGCTGATCACCGGCGTCGTGTCCGAAGGTGTCGTTGACATCCTTGAACCGGTCGAGATCGATGTAGAGGACACCGACGGGTGAGCCGTTCCGCTGGGCGTGGGCGATGGCCCGCTCCAGCCGGTCCATGTACAGCAACCGGTTCGGCAAGTTGGTGAGCACGTCGTGGCTCGCCTGGTGCTCGCTGTCGGCCCGCTCGAGCAGCAGGCTGACGATGTGGATGGCGAGGACCGACCCGATGAGGGCGGCACCCACCGCGATGGTGCCTGACACCGTGACCCGCCAGATCACCTCGGTGGCCAGCACGACCGGCGCAGCGACGATGGCGACCACGACGACGGCGGCGTGGGCCGGCGAGAACAGCGGAGCCTCGACCGGGGTGGAGATCGAACGTTCGACGAGGGCGTCGAAGAGGGAGGCGAGGCCCACGGTGACGAGCGCGGCGGCGATCGGGAACATCGCCACCGGTCCGGGGGAGCTGCCCGTGGCCAGCTGGAGCGTGGCGGTCAGATGTCCGACCAGGAGAGCGCTGACCGCACCCCCGGCGACGAGCACGGGCGGGCGCGGCGTGGTGTCCGAGGTCATGGCCCGGATGAGGACCACCACCAGGGCCACGTCGAAGCCCACCAGCAGCGACATCAGGGCCGCGCCGGTGGGGTCCCACGCTGCTCCGGACGTGGACATCCGATCGATGGCCACCTGCAGCCCGATGGCCGCGGCCGCGCCGATCAGGATGGCTTCCACCACCACATCGCTGTCACGGATCAGTTGGTAGCGACCCACGAGGTGGAGCAGGGCCCGACCCAGCACGGGGTAGGCCAGCACCGCAGCCAGGGGCCGCCACATCGACATGCCGTCGGCGGTGAGGTCGACGAGACGGACGTCGGCGAGACCGGCGTCGGCGAGGGTGAGCACCGTGATCCCCAACGCGGCCACGAGCCGGCCACGGAGCACGGTGGGATCTCGCTCGAACCAGACGGCCGCGGCCATGGCGATCATCCCGAGCGTGCCGGCCCCGCGGACCACCGTCGGGGCCGTCCACGTCGCCAGCACCACGAGCACCACGAGCGCCAGGACGGCCAGGAACTCGGCCCGACCCCGAACGCGGTGGCGCGCTCGTTCCCGCATGCTCGACAGGGTGACGTCGAGGCCGGCGTCGTTCGCCGCGGCGGATGCATCGAAGACGGTCAGGCTGGAGACATCGGCACTGTCAGCACCGGAGCACATGGCCCGTTCGAGTCATTCGCGTCATGGTCCCACGTTCCGTGATGCGCCGATCTGTCTCATTCATCCGGTTTCGCGGCCGCAGATCCGAACCGGCGTTCGGCGAAGTGATCCGCCAGCCCGATCGAGGTGAACGGGAAGACCGGCGCGGGGAGGAGCACCAGCCCGGCGGCCACCCGCACCAGGACGAACGTGTACAGGCAGGCGATGAGGACCCCGGTGGCCCGGATTCGCGTCGAATGGGCGATGTCGCGGCGCAGCGCGATGACGCCGCCGGCACCCACACCGGCAACCAGTCCGGTGACCGCGTCACCAGCCACCGCCGACACCGGGATCCCCACCAGCAACGACATCCCCATCGCCTTGACGACCGCGCTCGACGCCGACGGGTGCCCGGAGGCGAACGCCAGGACGATGAAGACGAACGGGATGATGGCGAAGCCGAGGGCGAGCGCGGCACCGGAGTTGATCGGTGGCTCGCCGGTGGTGGCGTCATCGGTGGCCAGGTCGACCAGTCCGAGCAGCATCGACCAGAAGGCGGGCACCAACAAGAGGGTGGCGAGAGTGATGGCACGCCACTTGCGCTGGGGCGACAGCGGCTCCATGCCGGCGGACCGGGCGCGTCGAGATCTCCTCACGGCCCTTGGTTACCACCCCGGGGCCGACGAACGGCTTTAACCCTTGACCGAGCCGGCGGTGAGCCCTCGCACGAAGTAACGCTGCAGGGAGAAGAACACGACGAGCGGCAGGATCATGGTGATGAACGCCGCCGACGTCAGCAGGTGCCAGTCCTGCCCGCGGGCGCCGCTGAGGTTGGCCAGCGCGATGGTCACCACCCGGGTGCTCTGGGTTCCCCCGAGGAACACATAGGCCACGAGCAGGTCGTTCCAGACCCAGAGGAACTGGAAGATGGCGAAGGCGGCGAGTGCCGGCACCGACAGCGGGACGATCAGGCGCCAGAAGATGGTGAAGTGGTCGGCACCGTCGATCTTGGCCGACTCGATGATCGACGACGGCAGCGAGCCGATGTAGTTGCGCAACAGGTAGGTGGCCAGCGGCAGGCCGAACGCGGTGTGCGCCAGCCAGATGCCGAGGAAGGTCCCGTTCAACTCGAGATCGGGGAAGATGGTGAGGCTCCCGATGTGGCCACCCCCGGTGTAGAGCCGCAGGATCGGGATGAGGGCCATCTGGAGCGGGACGACCATCAACCCCACGACCAACACGAACATGACGTAGCGGCCCCGGAACTCCATCCACGAGAACGCGTAGGCGGCGAAGGCCGCGATGGTGATGGGGATGACCGTGGCCGGGACCGCGACCGCGAGGCTGTTCAGGAAGGCGTTGGAGAACCCGCCGGCGTCGAGCGCGCTGCGGTAGTTCTCGAGCGTCCAGTGGGATCCGAACGGGTGGGCGAACACCGTCCACCAGCCGGTCTGGTTCACGACGGACGCGGGCCGGAAGGAGGTGATCAGGACGCCGACCGCCGGGATCAGCCAGATGACGACGATCACGACCACGGTGATCCGCACGAACCAGCCGCCCTCACGGACGCCCACCGTGCCGGAGCTCTTCGGAGCGGCCTCCTCGGCGGTCAGGTCGGCGGGCGGCATCGGTGCGGTCACGCTCACCGGATCATCTCCTGCTCACGGAACTTGCGGACGTTCCAGACCATCACGGGGACGACCGCGAGGAACAGGACCACGGCGATGGCCGCGGCGCGCCCCTGGTGGCCGCTGATGAAGAACCACCGGATCATGCGCTCGGCGATCACCTCGGTGCCGTTCGACTCGGCATTGCCCATCACGAACACGATGTCGAACACCTTCAGGGCGTTGATCACCATGTAGGTGGTCACCACCACGATCGTGGGCAGGATGCTGGGGACCACGATGCGACGGAAGACCTGGAACTCGGACGCGCCGTCGATGCGAGCCGCCTCGATGATCTCGTCGGGGATCGACTTGATGGCGGCCGACAACACCACCATGGCGAAGCCGGTCTGCATCCAGACCATGATCACCATGAGCAGGAGGTTGTTCCACGGCTTCTGTGACAGCCACGCGACCGGGTCGTGGCCCAGGCCGCCCCAGATGCCGTTGAGCAGGCCGATGTTCGAGCCGAACCCTTCCGGTCGGTAGCTGTAGATGAGCCGGAACGTCACGGCGGCGCCGACGAAGGAGATGGCCATGGGCAGGAAGATCAGCGACTTGGCCAGCGCCTCGCCCCGTCGCAGCTTGTCGGCCAGGGTGGCGAAGACCAGACCGATGCTGACCCCGAAGAGGGGCACCACGATGATCCAGCCCACGGTGTTGCGTAGCGAGCGCAACATGCTCTCGTCGGTGAAGACGAACTTGTAGTTGTCGAGGCCGACGAAGTCCTGGCCGCGGGAGTCCTTGAAGCTGATGACGATCGTGTTGATCACCGGATAGATCATGAAGACGGTCAGGATCACCAGCGCCGGACCGACGAAGACGTACGGGCGCAGGCCCGCGCTCCACCGGTCGGGCAGCCAGTCGACGATCCGGTCCATGGCCCAGAACAGGGCGAAGACCCCGACCACGCCCACCACGATGGCGACCGCCACGATGCTGAGGCGGTTGGCGTTGTCGTCCTTGAGGTAGTTGAAGACCAGCGACAGCAGGAGGAAGGCGACGACGGGGACCGCGATGGCGGTGACGACCTTGCCCACGATGACCCACGGGCGGCGACCCGCGTCGGCGACCGCGTCGGCCGGTTCCTCGCCCTCGGGCGCATCCGGTGGTCGTTCGGCCGTCTGGGTCATGCACCTTCCTCCTCGGGGCCGGCGCTCGGGAGCGGCCGCCGGATGGCGGCCGCTCCCGGGTCAGCAGTCCTGGCTACGGATGACTACGCCGGCCAGCTGGCCTCGATGTCGGACAGGATCGACTTGGCGTTGTCGGTGGTCCCGCCCTTCATGTAGTCGACCATCCCCGTCCAGAAGCTGCCGCTTCCGACCGCCTTGGGCATCAGGTCGGAGGCGTCGAAGCGTCCGGTGCCGGCCGAGTTGGCATCGGCGAGCACCTGTGACGCATCGGCCAGGATGGAGTTGGCGTAGCAGTCCTTGCCGACGTTGACGTTCGGCGAGATGCGGGACGACGCCTCCACGCCGCCCATGGCGCACTGGACGTCGGTGTCGATGAACTTCTTCAGGAAGTCGACGACCTCGGGCCGGTTGCCGGCGGTGCCGACGACGGTGAGCTCACCACCGAAGAGGATGCCCTCCTGGTCGATGGGGGGCAGCGGGAACCAGTCGTAGTCGACGCCGGCCTTGGTGCCGTCCGGGAAGAAGCTGTTGATGAAGCTCGCTTGCCGGTGCAGCCAGCACTTCGGGGGGTTGTCGAACATCGGCAACGGCGCATCACCGAAGGCGATGTCCGGGGTGTTCTCGGCCCCGCCGAGGACGTAGTCCGGGGCGAACATGACGTCGCCGAAGACCTCAGCGGCGTGGACGACGGCCGGATCGTCGAAGGGGATCTCGTGCTTCCACCACTGGTCGTAGACGTCAGGTCCCGCGGTGCGGAGCATGATGTCCTCCATCCAGTCGGTGGCCGGCCAGCCGGTGGAACCCTCGCTGCCGAATCCGACGCACCAGGGGTGGCTGCCGTCAGCGACGATCTGGTCGCTGAGCGCGATCAGCTCGTCCCACGTGGTGGGCACCTTGTAGCCGGCGGCGTCGAAGGCGGTCTTCGGGTACCAGACCATGCTCTTGAGGTTGATGTTGGTCGGCAGGCCGTAGTGCTTGCCGTTGTAGGCACCGAGGTCCACGAAGGCCTGGCCGAACTTGTCGTAGAGGTCCTGGATGTCGAAGCCCAGATCCTCGAGCGACACGATGCTGCCGGCCTGGGCGAGGTCGGCGATCGCACCGGGCTGGGGCACGGCGGCGACGTCGAGGGTGCCGCCCTGGGCCCGGATCTGGAACTGCTCCTCGAAGTTGCCGGACGACTCGATCTCGGCCTTGTAGTCGGCCCCGGCGTTGATCTTCTCGTCGAAGATCCCCTGCACGGCGTCGGCCTCGGCCGGCTCGCCGGCGAAGAGCAGGTTCACCTTGCCGGTGTTCTTGCCCGACGCGCTACCGCCGTTGCCACCGCTGTCGTCGTCGCCGCAGGCGGCGAGCACGCCCACCAGTAGCAACGGGATTGCCAACCATGTCCATCTGGCTTTCATGGGACCTCCTACTGGGTCACTGTGTCGAACTGCGTCTTGCTTCGTCGGGGACGTCCACGACACGAGGGATCACGACCCCCCGTAGATCGCCGCGCCGCTGTCGGGGTCGAAGAAGTGGAGCCGGTGGGTGTCGACCACGAGCTCCACGCGACTGCCCTTCGCCGCGTGGGTGCGGGGGTTGAGCCGGGCCACGACGTTGGCCGTTCCGGCCGCCGCGGTCTGCTCCGCTCGCTCGAGCGCCTCGTGGCCCACGTCGACCGCGAGCTCCTTGACGTCCTCGGTCATGGCCGGGCGGGCGTTGAGGGAGAAGTGGATCACCACGTCGGAGCCGAGCGCTTCGCGCAGCTCGACGGTGGCGTTGATCCGCCGTTCGGCTGGCGCGTCGGTCACCAGCGTGGCGTCCTCCATGTCCTCGGGACGGATGCCCAGCACGATGGTGCGCCCGGTGTGGGCCCGCAGCCCGGGGCGGTCCGCCAGCGCCTCGGCGGGGATGGGCAGGTGGAACCCGGCCACGTCGACCGCCAGGCCACCGTCGGCCTCCACCAGGTCGGCCTCGAGCAGGTTCATGGCCGGCGAACCGATGAACCCGGCGACGAACAGGTTGACCGGATGCTCGTAGAGGACCTGGGGGCTGTCGGCCTGCTGCAGCTCGCCCTTGCGGATGACGGCCACCCGGTCGCCCATGGTCATCGCCTCGATCTGGTCGTGGGTGACGTACATGGTGGTGACACCGAGGTCACTCTGGATGCGGGCGATCTCGGCCCGCATCTGCACCCGCAGCTTGGCGTCGAGGTTCGACAGGGGCTCGTCCATGAGGAACGCCTGGGGATGGCGCACGATGGCGCGACCCATGGCGACCCGCTGGCGCTGGCCGCCCGACAGGGCCACCGGCTTGCGGTCGAGGTACTCGGCGAGCCCGAGGATGCCGGCGGCATCGCGCACGCGCCGGTCGATCTCGGACTTGTCGATCTTCTGGAGCTTCAAGCCGAACGCCATGTTGTCGAACACGCTCATGTGGGGATACAGCGCGTAGTTCTGGAACACCATGGCGATGTCGCGTTCCTTCGGCGGCACGTCGTTGACCACACGCCCACCGATGCTCACCGTGCCCTTGGTGATCTCCTCGAGGCCGGCCACCATCCGCAACGCGGTCGTCTTGCCGCAGCCCGACGGTCCCACCAGCACCATGAACTCGCCGTCGGCGATGCGCAGATCGAGCGAGCGGATCGCCTCGGCACCTCCGGGATAGACCTTCCAGACGTCCTCGAGCACGATCTCAGCCATGCTGCACGTGCTCCCGCCCGTTGGCCATCGCCCGCAGGCTCACACGGACCTGATGGCCATCGGAAGGGCCGAAGGTCCCGATTCGGTCTCGTGTTCGATCAGGACTCCCGTACGCCATGTGTCCCCCCGGACCGATCCACTCGCTTGGTGCCGACACCGCGTGTGCGCCGGTGTCGGTATACCAGATCGAACCGGCGATGTGTCGAGAGTGTCCGATCTCGCCGCCGCGCTCAGCCGGGCCCGGGCAGGAAGCGTCGGGGGTGGCGGCCGTCGACGTAGCCCACGAACGGCGGGTAGATGTTGTACCCGAGCAGCTCCTGGAGACGCTCGGGGAGACCCGCCACCACCTCGGGTGCGACCCCGATCACGTGGTTCTCCTGGGGGCGCAACCAGGCCGCGGCGTACTCGAGGATGACGCCCAGGCGGGCCGTGGTGGTGCGGTTGGCGCCGCCACCGTGCCAGATGCTCCCGGTGTAGAACGCCACGCTCCCGGCCGGCATCTCGGTCCACGCCATCTCGTCGTCGTCCGCCGGATGGCGACCCGGCGGCCACCGATGGCTGTCCACCACGAACCGGGTGGCGCCGTTGGCGACGGTGAAGTCGTCGAAGGCCCACATGGTGTTGAGGACGACCTCGTCGTGCGGCTCGGGCAGCGGATAGATGCTGTCGTCGCGGTGCAGGACCTGCGCCGGTTCGCCCGGGCCGATGAGGATCCCGGTCGGTGCACTGAGTTGGGCCGGACCGATCAGGCCGTCGACGACGCCGAGCAGCACCGGATCGACGGCGAGGTCGTCGAAACTGCGGGTCTTGCCGAACAGCCGGTAGATGCGCTTGGTCCCGAACCCCTCGAAGTCGTTGCGTCCGGTGGGCGTCGACTCCAGGAGGCGGTCGAGCTCGTCGTGCATCGACCCGACGCGGTCCGCGTCGAGCACCCGTTCGCACACCGCGGCACCGTGGTCGCGGAGGGCACCGAGGACGGCGTCGGTGGCGAAGTCGACCCGCGGAATCACGCCGCGATGGTCGCACACGCGACGGTCCACGAGGTTCCGCGGAACCAATATCTGCACAACTGCGACACAAGGTGACATCCCGGTCCCCGGCCCGGACGACGGCGCGAACCGCTCGGCTATGTTCCCGAGGATGGAGAGCGTCGGGCAGCTCGGGCGGCCGCAACAGAGCGATATCCAGGGCTTGGTCGAGGCATTCTGGCGGGCGGCATCGGCGATGTCGGGCTCGGATCGGTACCGGCATCTGACCGCCCCGGCCACCGCGGCTGCGGAGGCGCTCCTGCACCTGGCGTCGATCGACGCCGAGCGCGCGCTGCGGACCATCCTGCGGCCCGACCTCGACGTCGACGTCGACGACGACGCGGTCACCTGGACGGTGGCGTGCTTCGAGATCGGTTGCGTCGCGCCGGCTGGTGTGCACCAGGTGGGGAACGCGTGCGACGCCCTCGCCAGCCTGGTGAGCTGTCGGTACCGGAGCCATGTGGCCTCCGAGCTGATCTGCTCCGGCCCCAACGGGCTGCAGTGGGTCGCCGTGGTGCGCTCGGATCGCCGCTTCGCGTTCCAGTTCCCGGACCTGGGCAACGTGTCCGCGCCCCATCCCACCGCGGCGACGCTCGCGGTCACGCGCTGGCGACGGCACCTGAGCTACATGGAGGCGTGCCTGTTCGTCGACGAGTTCCCCGATGTCGACGACGACACCGACAACGACACCGACACCGAACCGACCGAGGGTCCCGGTGCCGACGTGCTCGACCTGTCCGTCGTCGAGTCGTCGTCCAAGGCCGCGGTGGTCGCGACGGATTCCGCCCGCGCCCCTGCCGTCGATGGCCCTGCCGTCGATGGCCCGGACACTGCCGTCGATGAACCGCCCGCTGCCGAATTCGCCACGCCCCACCGCGTGCCCGACGTGCCGCCCTCGGAATCGAGCCGCCTCGCCGAGCTCAACGCCCGGAGGGAGGAGGCTCGTCGCTCCCTCCGCAAGACGGTTGCGACCCACGCATCGGATCCGAGCCGAGCCCTCGATGCCGCGTTGGTCGGTGCCGACGCCATCACCAACCAGACGCTCGCCGCCGCCATGCGCAGCGCGATCGCCGAGGTCGTGCCCTTCCTCGAGCGGTACCTGCTCAGCGCGGTCGGATCGGCCGTCGCCTCGGCCATCACCGACAACGAGCACCCCGGATCCGCCGAGCTGACCGAGCTGGTCCAGTCCCTTCCTGCGCAGCTCGAAGGCGTGCTCCGGGGTGACCGGCGCGAGCGGGCCCAGCTCGAGGACGTCGACGAACTGTCCGACGCCGTCGTCGCCGCCATCCGGGCCGAGATGCACGAAGCCCTCCAGGACATCGACAGCGTCCAGCGCGAACGGCTGCGACGCCTCAGCGATCTGACCACGGCGCTGAACGACCGCCAGAGCGAGTTGCGGAGTTGGATGACCTCGATCCGCCAGGTCGAGGATCACGCCGAGCGGCGCTTCGACGGGCTCGAGCACCACCTGCAGCTGGTCGAGAAGCGGGCCGACGAGTCGGCCGACCGGGCCACCGACCAGACCAGCCGCCTCGACCAGGTCGTCGAGGACGTGGCCGGGCTCCGGTCCGACATCGAGGAAGTCGCCGTGATCCTCAGGGAGATCAAGTCCGAGCTCCCCGGGTGATCCCCGGTGCCGTCAATTGCCGCAGTCGTCGCCACGAGGAGGACATCCCTCCTGGCCAGGGAGGAAGAAATCGATGTTCCACCACGTGGACGATGCGATCGAGGCACTCCTCCGCTCGGACGAGCCCACACTCGCTGACGCGATCATCACCTTCGGCGACCTCGACGACTCGGAGTCCGAACCCGACCTGCGGCTCCACCTGTGGCGGATCAACGTCTCGGCCAAGGGGGCGAGCAGCGGCTCGGAGGTGATCGAGCGCGACGGTGTCAAGGTCCGCCGGCAACGTCTCCCCAACGTCGAGCTCTCCTATGCCCTCACCGCCCACTCCCCCGATGCGCGCGATCAGCACCGGGTGCTGGCGGCCGCCCTACGGACCTTCCTCCGAAACGCCACCGTGCCCGAGCCGCTGGTCCCGGCGCCACTCGTCGAGTCCGGATCCTCCGTCTCGCTCCGCGTCCCGAAGGTCGACACCGACGACACTCCCGGACAGCAGGGCCAACGCGCGTCGATCGATCTCCGCGTGACGGTGGCGATCGACCTCGATCGGGAGGAGGCGCTCGCCGAGGCGCCCGGCTCCACCGACTTCGGCTTCGAAGACCGTCGCAGCGGTGCGACGTCGACCCGTCGCCGGTACGCCGGCGAGGTGAAGGATCCTGGCGCGGCGGGCGTCGACGTGCTCGGGCCTTCGGGCGCGGCCACCGTGGACAAGGACGGCCGGTTCGTCATCGTCGCGCGACCCGGCGACCGCATCGCGGTGATGGTCGATCCCCCCGTCACCGTCGTCGTCCCCGAGTCGGGGAAGATCCTCGTCAGCTGATGCGCGCGTCGGTCCTCACTCCGTTCGTCGACATCACCCCTGGTGAACCGGTCGAGGTGCAACTCGAGATCGTGAACACCCTCGACATCGTCGACCTGATCTCGATCGACGTTCCCGAGTTGTCGCGCGCGGAGTTCCGGTTCGACCGCGAGTCGGTGTCCCTGTTCCCGAACGAGACCGCAGTCGTCACGTTGACGCTGCAGCTGCGGAAGACCTTTCCCGCCGGCCCGGGGCGGATCGACGTCAGGCTCGCCTCCGCGCTCCGGCCCGACCTCGTGGAATGGCGCCAGGTCGCCGTGGACGTGGCCCCCTTCGCCGGGGCCGAGCTCAGCGTCACTCCCGAAGCCATCGTCGCCAAATCGAAGATCGAGATCCGGGCCTTTGTCCGCAACACCGGAAACACACCGCTCAACGTGGCGCTGCTGGCCAAGGACGACCAGGGCGACCTCCGGTTCGTGCTCCACCCGCCGTCACTGCTCGTCGAACCCGAGACCGAGACCCCGGTCCTCATCGAAGGACGGGGTCGCCGGCCCCTCTTCGGCACGCCCGCCTACCGCAGCGTGTACATCAGCGCGGAGAGCGAAGCCGGCCTGCTCGACGACACGGTCACCGTCACCCAGCGGCCCGTGCTGGTCCGGGGGATGCTCACCGCGCTGGTGCTCGCCGCGATCGTGGCCCTGTGGGCCATCATCGTCACCACCGGCGTCGACTTCGTGCTCAAGAGCGACCCCGCCCCCAAGGGGGTCCCGCTCGACTTCGCCGCTCCGGTGTCCTACTCCACGCTGGCGTCCGTCGGCTCGGCCGGTGCCGTGGGCGGCGCGGGCTCCAACTCGGTCGCCGCCCTGCTCGGGTCCATCTCGGGAACGGTCGTCGGCGCCGACAGCGGAGAACCGCTCCCCCGGATCGCGGTGGAGGCCCACCGGGTCAACCGCAAGGCACCCGACGCACCGCTCGGCAGCGACGCCACCCGCGTGCAGTCGGCGGCCACCGACGAGAACGGCGTGTTCACCCTCGACGGCATCTTCCCCGGCACCTACAAGCTCAAGCTGGTGGGACCGGGCTTCGAGGACTCCTGGTACCCGGGCGTGCCCAGCGTCGACCAGGCGGCCGATGTGAAGATCGAGGCCGGCGAGGACCGCCAGCTCGACCCGGTGCCCGCGTCCGGCCTGTTGGGGACGATCGCCGGCACGATCGACACCGGAGACCAGACGACGGCGGTGACCGTCGTCATCCGTCCCCTGGTGAACGACGTCCCCGGTTTCGAGGTCGCCCGCCTCGACGTCAGCCCACCCGATGACACCGGCGACGGGATCGCTGATGGTCCGGCCACCTACGAGGTCCCCGGGCTGGCCAGTCCGCTCAAGTACAGCATCAGTGTCAGTTCGGACGATTTCGCCGACCAGACGATCGTCGAGACGCTCGCCGCCGGTCAACGGCTGGAGGCGGCACCGATCCGGCTCGTGCCCGGCGACGGTCGCATCATCGGCACCATCGTTCTCCAGGGGTCACCACCCAACGGGCCGGTGACCGTGACCGCCACCACCGGGAACACGTCCTTCACCCTCGACACGCCCGCCCCCTCGGTCATCGACTCCGGCGACGGCATCTCGTCCTCGGTCGACTTCGCCTTCTCCGGTCTCCCCGCACCGGCCGCATACAGCCTCAGCTTCGCGTCAGCCGGCTTCGAGACCGCTTACACCTCCGTCGACGTCTTGGCCGGTCCCGACATCGATGCCGGCCAGATCACGATGACCGGCGGGAGCCGTTCCTTCTCCGGTCGCGTGGTCGACGCCGAGACCGGGTTGCGTCTCGGTGACGTCGACGTCACCGTGCTCACCGCCGACAGCGTGATCAGCACCAAGACGCTCCCCGCGCCACTGACGCTGTCGGCCGGACAGACCAGCGAGTCCGACTGCCGCTCCCGTCCACCGACACCCGCCTACGACCCCACGTCGAGCGCCGGCAGCTTCGTGCTGGACAACCTCCCGCTCGGGGTGCTGTCGATCACCTTCTCGGCGCCGGGGTACACCTCGATCACCCACCGCATCGACGTCACCGGCGACGGCAGCCCGGTCCCACTCACCGACGGGTTCGACAACCACGTGGTCGCCCTGTCCAACACCGTCGGCGAGGTGTGCGGCACCGTGCGCGACTCCGACGGCAAGGGCCTCGCCGCCGGCGAAGTGCTCCTGCGGGGCGGCCCGCGACCGGCGGGCAGCAGCCCGGAGACGCGCTCGCCCACGCCGCTGTCCTCCGACCCGATGGGGAGCTACAAGATCGCCGGGATGGCCGCCGGCGAGTACACGCTGACCGCGTCCTCGGAGGGCTACCGCGACTGCACCGTGGTGTTCCGGATCGACGTTGGCTCGCGCGACGCACGGCTGCGCATCCTCGACATGCAGCTCGTGAACAAGTCGGATCCCCCGTCGGCCACGTGCACGGTCTCGGAGGGCACCCCGTGAGGGTCACCGCCAGCACGACCACCGTCGAGGTGTGGCCCGGCTCACCGGTCAGCCTGACCGTCAGCGTGTTCAACACCGCCGACGTCATCTGCGGCTACATGTTCGAGATGCTGGGCGTCGACCCCGAGTGGCTCCGCCTCGACTTCGACCAGCTGAACCTGTTCCCCGAGGACACGGGCACGGTCACGCTGACCCTCACCCTGCCCGTCGACTTCCCTGCCGGGCGCCGCACCCTCGCGGTCGTCGTGCAGAGCGCGCTCGACCCGTCGGACTACCGCGTGGTGGACATCGAGCTCGATGTCCAGGCCACGCTCGAGGCCCGCCTCGAGCTCGAGCCGTCGAACTTCTACGGCGGCGCCATCGGCACGTTCGGGATGGTGATCACCAACACGGGGAACAGCTGGACCCGGATGGTGCCGGCCGCCGAGGAGCAGGAGGCCAAGGCCGACATCCTGCTGCTCCCGGCCGAGGTCGACGTGCCGCCGGGCGAGCAGGTGACGGTCACGGCCCGGGTGAAGCGCCGGCGGCCCTGGATCGGGTCGGCGGCGACGCGCATCATCAACTTCCGGGTCGAGGGCGTCGACGACCCTCCCCAGGCGATCGGCTCGTTCACGCAGCGACCGATCATCGGGCGCGGGCTGCTGTCGTTGCTCGGCCTCCTGGCCGCGCTGTCGGTCTTCGGCTTCGTGCTCACCCGCAGCCTCGGGAGCCTCGTCGACAAGACCAACGCCAACGACGCCCTCATCCAGAACGCGTTCAACCAGGAGCAGCAGCAGCTCGCCCTCGCCGCCGCCAACCCGTCCTCGATGAGCGGCGTCGTCCAACGGGAGAGCACCGCCGGAATGGAACCGGTCGCCAACGTCACGGTCCAGCTCTACGCGGCCGACGACGGAAGCACGCCGATCGGCGCCGTCGCCACCGACGGCAACGGCCGCTTCGTCTTCGATCCGCTCATCGCCGGCGACTACAAGCTGCGCGTCATCGGTGCCGGCTTCGACGAGTCCTGGTACCCGTCGGCCCAGTCGTTCGACGACGCCCAGCCCATCAAACTGGCGGCGGGAGAAGCGCCGGACACGCTCGACATCTCGATCCAAGGCCGGCCCGGCCTCATCAGTGGCACCGTCCTCGCGCCCGACCCTTCCGATGTCGTGATCTCCCTCATCCAGCTACAGGGCGAAACCCGGGTCGCGACGGTGCGCGAGGTCACCACTGACGGCGCCGGGGTGTTCGTGCTCGAGAACATCCCACCCACCAGCGCCGACGGGCTCCAGCCCTACGAGCTGGTCGCCTCCAAGAAGGGCTTCGCCGAGGAACACCGGCTCATCACCGTGGCGGAAGGCGAGGTGAAGGACGACATCACCATCCGTCTACGGACCGGTGACGCCCGTCTCGGGGGGACCGTGACCCTCGACGGCGAGCCGGCCGCGCCCGACCAACTCATCGAGGTGGTGGCCGCGGCCGGTGGCGAGCAGTACTCGACCGTCACCTTCGACGGCGGGCAGTACCTCTTCCGTGACCTGCCGTCGCCCGCGCTGTACTCAATCACCGCAACCCGGGTCGGCTACTCGACCAACACCCGCACCCGCCAACTCGACTCCGGTGCATCCCTCACCGGCATCGACGGGGTCGACATCGATCTCACGACCTCGGTCCGCTCGATCGGCGGGACGGTCACCAACCTCGTCGACGGCTCGCCGGTGGGCGGTGCGCTGATCACCGTCACGGACGGGCAGACCACCCAACGCGCCCGCACGGGATCCGACGGCCTCTACGAGGTCCGGGGGCTGTCGCCGAAGTCCACCTACACCGTCACCGCGTCGCACCCCGACTACCGCGACCTGACCCTCTCGTGCGGCCCAGCCACCGAGGGGTGCAGCAACGCCCAGGACCCGGCTGACTTCAAGTTCCGGCTACGACTGGCCACCAGCACGGTGTCGGGCGTCGTGTGCAACCGGGAATTGCGGGCGGGGACCGAGACCATCTCGCCGCTCGGTGGTGTCACCGTCGACCTCAGCTCGGCGAACTTCGAGGCCTCGACGGTGACCGCCAACGGCGTGGCGTCCAACGTGTCGGTGTCGGATCCCTATGCCGGCGCGGACTGCTCGTTGAGCGCCGACCTTCAGGCCAGCGGACGTCTCGACGGCTTCTACCGCTTCACCGACGTCCCGATCGGCACCTACACCATCACGTTCACCCAGGAGGGCGGACTGCCCTTCACCCAGGTGATCACCGTGCCGACACCGGGCCCGGTACACCAGACGCTGGTCGACACCTCGAGCATCACGGTCAGCGTCGTCGACGCCGACGGCAATGGAGTGGAGGGCGCCACCGTCGACGTGTTCACCCAGAAGGCCTTCGAGGCCGACCCGGAGGGCGAGCCCGGCCTCACCGGCACGACATCGGCCGACGGGGTCGCGGCCTTCACCGAGATCAAGGCCCCCGAGAGCTACGTCGTCGTCGTCCACTACCTCCGACCCGGCGACGACCAGGAACAGGTGTACTCACGCTCCTTCCCGCTCCGGGTGGGCGAGAGCAAGTCCGAGACCATCACCGTCATCCGCTGAACCCGGCGCGGCTCGCCGCGCAAGGACGCACCCATCATGCAACTCGAGCTCGAACCAACCACCGTCATCGCCAGCCCGGGCGAGCCGGTGTCGTGCGTGATCACCATCACCAACACCGAGGATCGCGAGGTCTCCGCCACCCTCCGCGTGTTGGGGGTACCGACCGACAACGCGGGCTTCAGCACCGTGCGCCTTCCGGCGTTGGGCGCCACGTCCGTCGTCGTCGAGATCCTGATGCCGATCGGTTCGCCCGGCGGCACCCATCCCTTCCAGGTCGAGATCATCACCGACGCGGGCACGACGACGATGGCGCGGGGCGAGGTCCAGGTCCGCGACGCCGGGCTGATCCACCTCGCGCTGAGCCCGTCGGGGATCACCGGCAGCAGGCGGGGTGAACTGCTGGTCGGCATCCACAACCGCAGCCGCGAGCCAGCCGAGCTCACGCTGTCCGGCGAGGGCGACGACCACCGCATCCGGTTCCGCTTCAAGCAGCGTCAGGTGGTCGTCTCACCGGGCGAGCGGATCAACGTCCCCACCAAGATCCGCTCCCGCCGCCCGGCCGGGGGTGACCCCGTGATCCGGCGGTTCACCGTCCGGGCCCACGGCGCGGCGGTCCCCGTCCGAGCCCGGGGCACCTTCCGCCAGACCGCGGTGTTCGACCGGAACCTGTCCAAGTTCACCGCGATCTTGTTGGTGCTGGCCTTGTTCGCCTCCGCCCTCGTGGGCGTGGCCGCCATCACCAACCGGCAGGACATCCTGTCCGCCCTCGGCATCGGCAACGGTACGAGCGACAACGGACAGGTCGCCGGAGGCGACACCGGGAACGGGTCGGGGAACGGGTCGGGGAACGGCGGGAAGCCGCCCTCCGACGGGTCCTCCACTCCGTCGACGCCGGCGTCGCCGGCGGGAGCGCCCCGGGTGACCGGATTCGTGCGCGACGCAGACGGCAACGGGCTGAGCAACGTCGACGTGACGGTGTCGCCCGCATCGTTGAGCAGCCGCCCGTCCACCATCGCCGTCGAGTCCTCCATCCAGACGATCAGGGGCAAGCGCTTGGGACCCATCGCCCCCGACCGGCGACAGGCGGTGCGCGCCCGCGCCGTGAGCAGCGGTGACGGCAGCTACACCGCTCCGATCTCGGTCGCGGGTCCGTACTACCTCGAGTTCCACTCGGTCGGGTTCCAAACCGCCAAGCACCTCGTGGTCTTCGGGTCCGACCTCGCGCCCGTCGGGCTGGACGTGACCCTGCAGCGGGCCACGGGGGAGATCACCGGCAGCGTGTCGCCGGTGGCCGGCGCCCGGGTGCTCGTGACCGACGGGGTCAACCGATACGAAACCGTGGCCGACGCCACCACCGGAGCCTGGAACGTCGGCGGCGTCAGCGTGCCGGGGGAGTTCGTGGTGTCCGCCACCCTCCCCACCGGTGAGTCGGGCGCCATCGTGGTGTCGGTGCCCGCCTCCGCGGGCAATTCCACATTCGATGTCGGCACCATCGAGATCACGTCGGGCCTCGGCTCGGTGTCCGGGGTGGTGTGCGACGCCTCCTCACCCTCGTTCGAGGGGATCCCCGGGGCCACCGTGTCGGTCGTGCCGGTGGGCAGCGACGCCGCGTTCACCACCACGACGTCGGACGGCAACCTCGACGAGGGCGGGGTCGAGGGCGCGGGCAAGTTCGTCTTCAACGGTCTCCCCATCCGAGACGAGTACGACCTGACCGTCGTCGCCGAGGGCTTCGTGACCGTCACGTCACGGGTCCAGGGCACCGGGTTCCACGACCAGTGCATCGCGCTGACGTCGTCCACGGGCGGACTCGCCGGCACGGTCGCGTTCGACAAGGCCGGACCGAACACGTCGGGGATCGAGATCCGCGCCGTCAGCGCCGCCAACCAGTACGCCACCACGGCCGGCGAGAAGGACCAGGACGGCGTGGGCCGCTTCACCATCGACGGGATGGCGCCGGGCGAGTACGTCGTCACCGTGTCCCGACCCGACATCCAGACCATCGTCCGTCAGATCCAGATCGTGCCGCCCGGGATCACACCGCTGGACGTCACGGTCCACCAGGTCGACACCGACGCCACGCTGTCCACACCGGTGCACTTCGTCCTCGCCGCGCCACCGGGCATCCATTCCGCCGCCCCCGGCCCCGAGGTCCTCCAGAACCTGCAGCTGTCGGTGCTCGGCGTCGACATCGGCGACATCCTCACCAAGGCGGTGGCCGACGACGGCACCCTCGACCAGGTCGTGCCGCTGCCCCTCGGGAAGCACCGCCTCCAGATCAGCGCCGACGGCCACGAGACCGTCCGGCTGCCGTTCGTGGTGGTGTCGGCCACCGACGAGCTCACCGTCGACCTCACCCACCTCGATCGCCCGGGCGCCGACCCCGCAGTGAAGTTCGACGGTGAACTTCGCCCGCTGGCCACGCTGGCGACCCACTTCGTCAGTGGTCTCGGGGCCGGCACCCCCGACGAGGTCGCCATCGAGGCCACCGCATCGCTCCAGAAGGTGCTCTCCGACACCTCGACCGACCCCGCCCTCGGCCTCGAGGAGTACGGGGACGTGGACACCGACACCACGAACACCATCACGATGGCCGCTCCCGACACCAGCTTCACCCTGGACCGCCGGCTGCCCACGGGCCACTACCTGCTCACCATCGACGGCGACGCCCCCGATTTCCACTGGATGCCCGACATCACCGAGTTGCGCTTCGCGGTCGACCTCCGCAGCACCTCCTCCGACGGCACGACACCGGTCGGCCCCACCTCGATCGAATACCCCCGGTTCCCCCGATTCGACATCGTCGTCGGGAGCGCGACCACCCCCGACGTGCTCGATTCGATCGTCAAGGTGATCCGGACGATCGATCCGCTGCCCGCGGGAGGCGAGACGGCGTTGTGCGCCGCCGATCTCCCCGAAGTGAGCCTGAGCGGCTCGCCGGTTCCCGACGAGGTTCCGGACACCGCCGCCTTGCGAACGGTCGCCTACGTCGACATGCCTGCAGAGTCCGGCGGATTCGTGACGATCCCCGAGCGGTCGGTCGAGATCGACCGGGCCGCCCCCGAGACCATGACCGTGGTCGTGTGTCGAGACCAGCTCGAGCCCGAGTCCACGGCCATCTCCACGTTGGCCCCCAACACCGACACCGAGGTCCACCTCACGCTGAACCCGGCCACCCGGGTCCGCACCTACTGGAACGACTTCGGCACCGACCGCACGGACTTCACCGACGGCATGGTGATCACGGTGCACGGCGTGGTGCTCACCGGGATCGGAAACGGCATCTACCAGACCGGCCGCTTCGCACCCACCGACACCTTCGGCAGCACCGACATCAGCGTCGTGCTGCCCGCCGCCTACCCGGGTTACACGCCGCCCAGCCTGACCGGGGTCACCGTCACCGGCGGCGCCCAGACCGACCTCGAGTTGCCGACCACCTCCGAGTTCCTCCGGGTCCCGGTGTTCCAGACGACCGGGAGCACCTTCGACGACATCGTGGTGACGGCCACCTCGGTCGAGGACGACACCCAGAGCTACGGGGCCGACCAGCAGAGCGACTGCGCCGCCGACGCCACCACGCCCACCGTCACCCAGTGCGACTTCTTCGTCAACGCCGGCGCGTCGGGCATCACCGACAACGGTGACGGCACGTTCGGCTTCGGCGGAAGCACCTACTTCGACGGAAGCTCGACGACGTTCACGCTGGGCGGCACGGTGCTGCAGGTGACCGGCGGGGTCATCGTCCAGACCACCCCGGGCGTCGACGGCGAGACCCTCGCCGACGGGAGCATCATCCTCGCCGACGGGACCCTGCTGCCCGCGGCCGACGTCACCCTCGTGCAGACGGGTGTTCCCCGCGGCGCCTACACGCTCAGCCTGTCCAGCGACGGCGACCCGCGGTCGCTGTTCACCGGCAAGGGGGGGACCATCGATCTCACCCCGGACAAGGCTCGGATCGTGGGCGTGGGGGATGCGCTGATCGCCGTCCGCAGACCCAGTCTCGTGGTCAACGTGGTGGACCAGATCGGTACCAACATCCCGCTCGCCACCGGGGACGCGTCGCTCGACGTCGTGGTCACCCAGGACGGTGGCGAGCAGCGGACGACCAAGACCGGTCCGGACTCGGTGGCCTTCTTCGTCGACCCCACCGACCTGGTCGCCCAGCTGGCGGCGTTCAGCGGTGTCACACCGGCGCGGGATCCATCCGGCACGGCCGAGATCCCGCTGACCGCCGACGCCATCACGCCGACCGATGGCGGATCGATCGACGTCTCGGTGGATCTCGCGGGCGACGGCCGGTTCGAATACGTCGACGCGGCCGACAACCCCATCACCATCACCGACACCTCGACCCTGGCACCGGTCGAGATCCGGCTCCTCCGCTACACCACCATCGCCCTCAAGGTGGCCGGTGACCTCAAGAAGACGGCCAACGATCCCCTCCCGGGCGCCACCGTGGTGGTCACGGTCACCTTCGCCAACGAGACCGCGCCCTACACCGGGACGATCGGCCAGTACAGCAGCGGGTACGACGCCGTCAACGACGTCATCACGTGGTCGCCGCTCGTCCTGACCGACGGCGTCTCGGCCAACCTCACCACCCTCGACCTCGGCCGGAGCGACGCCAACCTGTTGTTCCGCAACATCCGCTACCCCGGGTGCCCCCCGGACTGCACCGCGACGTTCGCCTACACCGCTCATCAGAGCGAGTTCGCGACCGACGCCAGCGCCACCAGCACGGACGTGGCCCAGGGCAGCGCGGTGGGCCCGGTCGACCTCCTGCTCACCTCGCCGGTGGCTCGCCAGGTCTTCGGGACCTTCTCGACCACCGAGGACTACAAGCTGGTCAACACCCGTCGTGACCGTGACCGCCACCCCCGACAACACCTCGAAGGGCACCGTGGTCACCGCCACCTTCGACTTCTGCGGGTTCGACCGGGGTGACCAGGACTGGTCGATCAACATCCTGCCCCGGACCAAGTACACCATCACCGCCTCGGCCTCGGCCCTGCCGTGCACCGCCACCGGCGGCTCCTACACCAACGGGACCAGCATCGACATCAACGCCAAGGACGGCGGCCCGGGGAAGGGCAACGGCAGCGGCTCGATCGGACCGCTGTCCATCCAGTTCGTGGCCGGCGGCGCGGTCGTCACCGGCCAACTCGACGCCATCTATCCGGGCGCTGACAGCACCGCCGCGGCGCCGTTCAAGAACTGCGCCACTGCGTGCCCGACGATCGTTCTCTTCGCCGCCGCCGACACGGCGTTCGCGTCCCCGCTCGCCACGGCCGTCTACGACGCCACCGACGGGAGCTTCACCATCCACGACTCGGCGGGCCATCGGGTCCTGCCCACCTACGACGCCACCACCGACACCTACACCGACCAGATGTACGTCCTGCGCGTCACCGGACCCGACCTCGTCGCCCACGACTTCGCGATCGGGACGCTGGTCGAGAACCAGCTCACCACCATCGACCAGACGACGTACCCGCTGGTATCGGTGCTGCGCGCCTACGTCGTCGACCTGGCGGTCAAGACCGGGACCACGCTGCAGGCCGACATCACCATGTCCCTGAGTCGAACCGGTACCGACTACCTGACGCCCTTCGCCACCGGCATCGTCACCCCCATCACCTGCACGACCGGCTCGGCCGGGGACGCTGACGAGGGCGTGTGCACGGGCCTGGTGCTGATCCCCGGGTCGTACAGCGTGACCGGGCCGTCGGGTGGTTCGATCATCGGGGTCAGCGGCGATGACACGACCGGTGACCTCGCCCTCGATCTGGCCAGTCCCGGTCCCGCCAGCGCGACGCCGACGGCGCGGACGATCACGGTCAGCCTCGGGTTCGACATCGCCGTGACGGTGGTGAGCTCCGGAGACGGGATCCGGGTCCAGGGCGCCCCGGTGACCCTCAACCCCGGGGGCCTCACGTGTACGACGCTGAAGAGCGGCGATCCGGGGGCCAAACCGTCCACGCTGGGGACGTGCACGATCTCCGGCGCGTCGACCGGCACCTACACCGCCACCGTGGCCGACCTGACCGTCACCGGCGGGAGCAGCTACAAGGTGGACCCGACCAAGGGCAACGCGCTGTCGATCAGCGTGAACCAACCGACCATGCACTTCACCGGCCCGAACGACACCCTGGTCAGCGTCACCACCAACAGCACCCAGACCTGCACCATCGCCTCGGGTACGTGCCCCATCTCGTTGGGGTCCAACGTCAAGGCCGACACCGTGCTCACGGCCACCGC
This sequence comes from uncultured Acidimicrobiaceae bacterium, assembly GCA_963731885.1. Classification (GTDB taxonomy): domain Bacteria; phylum Actinomycetota; class Acidimicrobiia; order Acidimicrobiales; family Salinilacustritrichaceae; genus Salinilacustrithrix. Next base: position 167,363 of record CAVSXR010000018.1, read on the forward strand.
CAGCCTCGGCGGGCAGGCCTCGACCACGACCTTCCAGTGGCGGCTGTCGCGAACCGTGGCGTTGACGCCTCTCGCCGATCGCACCCGCACGGTGAAGGTCACCGACGGGGCCGGCACCGCGGTCGTCGGCGCCGAGGTCACCTTCACCCCGTCCGCCGGCACGGGCGGGTCCGCCAAGCAGTGCTTCACCAACGCCTCCGGTGAGTGTCCGTTGGCCGGGCTCTACGCCGACGGCTACGACATCTCGATCAACCAGATCGGCACGGTGTCGCCGACATCCACGACCATCTCCATCGACCCGACCTCGGCCACCGCCATCGCGGTGACCGCGTCGGCGCCGACGGTCACCTTCACCGGCATGGCGGAGGGCACCGTCATCACCCTGTCAGGGACCACGGCCACCGGCACCTGCACGGTCGCCGCCAGCGAGACGTCGTGCACGATCGCTCTCGATGCCGCGGTCCCGGCCGCCGAGGTGGTCACCGCGACGGCCACGCTGGGCACGGCGACGTCGACGACCACGTTCTCCTGGGCGACCAAGCGCAGCGTCGCGGTCAACGCAGTCACCGAGCCACCGACCACGACGACGACGACGACGACCACCACCACCACGACGACCACCACCACGACGACCGCGGCGCCCTGACGAAGTCCGCTGCCGCGGCGGCGGAGTTGACGAGCCGGCCGGCCGAAGGACGGCGGGGCGAACCCTTCGGGTTCGACAGCAACTCCAGGAGTGGAGCCGGCGGACGAAGTCCGCCGGCGCAACGGCTCAGCCGCGGATCACCCCGTAGAGGATGATGCCGGCCGCCAGGCCCAGGTTCACCAGCAGGAGTACGGCGAGGAGCCAGTCGCGTCCCGGTGGCTCCCGCGGTTCGACCTCGATGGGCTCGGGTTCGGGTTCCGGAGGCGGCGGGGGCGGCGGGGGCGGATCCATCGACGCTCCGCAGCGGATGCAGAAGTCGCTGACCAGCAGGTTCGGCTCGGCGCACTCGAGGCAGGGCCGCATGGCACGCAGGTCACGCCCGGCGACACCGGGCAGCCGGCGCAGGGCACCGTCGGTCCGCTCGTCGGTGGCCAGCAGCGGTACGAGCATCTGGTCCCAGAACAGCGGGAAGTCGCACTCGGTGCAGAAGTTGTCGGCGTGGGGCGTCAGCTCGTCGTAGGTGTTGACGGTGGCGCACTGGGGGCAGACGGTCTCGGTCATCGGTCGATGGTCTCCCTGCGATCCGAATAGATGAGCTGGCCGTTCACGTGGACGGCGAGGGTGACCGACGCCGGTACCTCGGCGCGGATCAGGGCGGCCAGGTCCTGGTCGGTCACGAACGACGACGACGTCGAGCTCGTGACGTTGACGTGCCCGCCGGAGCCGCCGTCGACATCCTCCCGGTGGATGCCGCCGGTGTCCTCGATCTCGACCCCTGGGCCGACCAGCAGCTCGAGCAGTTGGCGCAGCCCACGGCGGGTGCCCCGCCACTGCAGCGAGGCCCCGAACACGTCGACCAGCGCCCGCTGCAGCACGTCATCCATGCGCTCGTCGATGGCATCGTTGCCGATCCAGTGCCCGAGCCAGCGCACCATCGGCGTGGGCGTGACGGTGAGGTCGGCCAGGTGCGGCAGGGCGTCGGCGTGGACGAGCAGGCCGTCGGCGACATCCTGGAAGATGCGCACGAAGCGCATCAGGAAGTCGTCGTCCTGCATCCCCACGGGCAGCTGGGCCAGCATCCAGTCGTTGGGACGCGCCTGGCGGGCCCGCTGGTCGGGCATGCGCCGTGCGCTCACCGGAAGGTTCATCGAACCACCACCTGGTGCCCGGAGGACAGGAACAACGAGTCCTCTTCCAACCGGATGATCTCACGGGCGGCGCCCAGGCGCAGTTCGTTGCGGAGGTCGACCTCGAAGAACAGCGTCTGGTCGACCCGCTCGACTCCGTCGACCGCGGCGATCACCTGCTGGACGTCGGCCGCGTTGAGGTCGGCCGCGAACGGCCAGCCCTCACCGTCGGCTCCGCCGTGGAGCGGATTGATGTAGCGGTAGAGGGCATCGAGCACCCGCTGGCGCACCACCGCGGGCGAGCGTCCGGAGCCGCTGCGCACCAGGGCGGCCACCGAGACTCCCTGGTAGTACGGGGTCGTCAGCTTGACGGTGGCCCCCAGCATCCGCCGGGGCTCGAGGTGCTCGACCAGCCGGCTCTCCAGTTCGTCGGTCAGTCGGAAGTCGTCCAGCACCATCTCGCCGTCGCGCTTGACCACGGTCGGTACCACGAGCAGGCGGATCGGACCCCGGTCCTCGCCGGGGGGCAGGCACCGGGCCCGGGCGAGCGATTGGGTGGCCTCCAGGGCGAGGCGTTCGTAGTCCTGGATGGTGACCGCCCGCTGGCCGGTCATGATCGTCAGCGGACCGCGACGCTTGGCGTTGTCCACCGTCTCGGCATCGACCCCGCCGGTGGCCGGCTCGAAGTTGGTGACCCGCCCGATGAACTGCCGCGAGCTCTGGATGGCCACCAGCGTGTTGGCGCCCACGTTGCCCGCCGCGCCGCCGCCGTGGCGGTAGCCGGTGACCCGGACCACGTCGCCCGCCGGCGGCGCCATGCCGTGCTGTCGCAAGCTGCCGTCGGGATAGCGAACCCGGGGACCGAAACGGACCTCGCCCGTGGCGCTGTCCCACAGGTAGTGCTTGTCGCGCGGCCCGGAAAGGGTGAAGTTCTCGACCTCGACCCAGTCCTCGGGCTCGCCGGTGCCGACCACCTGGACGAACTCGTGCTCGGTGCGGGGCAGCACGGGGTTGTTGGCGACGACGAAGGCCTGGTCGGCCTCGCCGGTGCTCACCCCGAGCACCTCGGCGCCGACCGCCTCGGCGTGCTCGGCGAGCACGCCGCCACCGAGGCTGCGGGCCGTCAGCGTCCTGATCTGGGGTGAGCGCTGGTAGTTGGGCGCGCCCTCCACGGGTTCGACCAGACGGACCCGGATCCAGAACTGCCGCGACTGCCCAATGGTCACGGGCTTGTGGGTCTCGGTCATCAACAGGACCACGCGGCCGTCGCGGTTGAGCCCGCCGGTGGTGTCCTCCTGCACGACGAGGGGCACCCAACCCTCGGCTTCGCTCCCGCCGTCGTCGGCCCAGGCCTCCCACACCAACGGGGGACGGCGGGGGTCGACACCGATCCCCTCGATCGAGGCCTCGATGGTCAACTCGATGATGTTCCCGGCCAGCGACGACTCGAACCCCAGGTAGAAGGCATCGCCGGGCGCGATCGGATCGGACCGGAAGATCTCCACCGACGTCCGGTGGTGGCGCAGATCGTCCCACACCGGCACGAGGACGTCGGCGCCGGTGCCGGCGAGGGCGGCCTGCAACTCGGGCTGCACGATGGCCAGGTCCTGCGCCGTGGTGAACACGATGGGCGAACCCGTGCTGACCCGGGTCCCGACACTGGTCCCCGCCGGGACCACCACCGTCTCGTCGATGGGCGCGCTGAGGAAGAAGCTGAGACGGGTCGTGGCCGCGGCGGCAGGGAACGGCTGGACGCCCATCAGGTTCAGGAAGTGCAGGAACATCTTCTCCGGCACCTGGTTGAGGCGGTACAGCACCATCTCGCTCATCCAGGCGAACAGCTCGATGAGCGCCACCCCCGGATCGGAGACGTTGTGGTTCGTCCACTCCGGGCAGTGCTCGGGGATCTTGCGCTTGGCCTCGTCGACGATGTCCTGGAACTTGCGGTCGTCGAGGTTGGGGATGGGAAGGTTCATGCTTCTTCTTCTCTGGGGATGACGTAGAAGGGGTAGACGAGGTTGCGGGTGTCGTTGGTGGCCCGGATCACGTAGGTGATGGCGATGTCGAGGCGGTGGTGCTCCACCCGGTCGGGGCGCACGACGACGTCGATGACGCTGATGCGGGGGTCCCACTGGCCCAGGGCATCGAAGACCGCTTGGCGCATACGGGCCAGGGTCGCCGTATTGACCGGTTCGAAGAGCAGGTCCCAGATGCGACATCCGAACTCGGGGCGCATCACCCGCTCTCCCCGGGCGGTGGACAGGATCACGCGGATGGCCCGCTCGATGTCGCCCGCACCCTCGGTGAGCGCGATGGAGCCGGTGTGGTCGACGCCGAGGGGGAACGGGAACCCCCGGCCGATGAAGTCCGAGCGCTCCTCCATCAGTTCAGCTGCACCGCGGTGCCCTTGACGGCCGTCGTGCCGGACGACGACACCTCGGCCTGGCCGGGCTTGAGCGCCAGCTTGCTGCCGCCGCCGTCGATGTCGACTCCGGACTGCCCTTTGATCGTCACCTGCTTGCCCTCGATCTTGATGTCGTTGTCCGCCTTCAGGGTGATGTCCTTGGCCGTGATCACGACGTTGCCATCGGCATCGATCTCCACCGTGGTGTCGCCCGCCTTGAACTTGATCGGCTTGCCCGACTCCGCCTCGACGTCCACCTTGTCGACCCCGAGGCGCAGGAGCGGCATGGCCTTGTCGGTGATACCGATCTTGACGTGCTTGGTCTCGTCGCTCTCCCCGTCGGAGAACTCGAGCGACGACCCGAGCCGCGACGCCAACCGCCGGACCTCGACCTTCCCGCTCTTGACCACGTCGGCCTTGGCGCCCGGCGCGCTGGCGTCGTCGGCCTTCCACAGACCCCCGACGACGACGGGATGGCGCGGGTCGCCCCCCAGGTAGCCGACGATGACCTCGTCGTTCACCTCGGGGACCCAGTGCATCCCCCGCTTCGGCCCGGCACCGAGGCCCAGCAGACGGGCCCAGCCACTGACCAGCTTGCCGTCGCGCGAGGGGTAGCTGACCTTGACCCGGGTGGCGCCGGACTCGTCGGCGATGTCGGAGACCACGCCGACGTCGAGTTGGGTGCGGCGCGCCATCGCCTCGGAACCAGGGGCGGCCGCGCCACCCAGCACCGTGGGCGGCCGGTACCCGGCGTGGAACTCGGTCTGGAAGGGACGGTTCAGGCCGTAGCGGTGCTCGACCCGGGTGATGGTGTAGGTCCCGCTCACCTTGCCGAACCCCTCGATCTTGGCCGCGTCGTCGACCATCAGCTTCGGCCCGGGGTCGACGAGGAGACCGCTGACCCGGGTGGCCTCGGCTGCCATCCGTTCGGCGACCCCGCCACCGAGCGCTTTCGCCTCGTCGACGCTGGCGGCAGCTGCCGCCGGGATGATGAGCGGTTCGGCCACCAGCTTCGCCGCCTTCGCCTCGGCGAGGGTGGCCAGGCCGTTGTCCTTGGCCGTGGGCCACGTCACGGTCGACAGGACCTCAGCCGAGGTCGACTGGTCCCACGCTCGGACGTCCACCGACTTGGCGTGGGGGGTGGACGAGTACGACGCGTTGAACGACTGCACGAGCAGCTTCGGCGAGTTCTTCGCCCCGTCCGGCTCGGCCACCAGCGTGTGGGTGGCGACGTTGCTGGACCGGACGTGGAGCTTGTCGTCGCGGACGTGCCACCGGGTGCCCGGTCCGCAGGCAGATGTCCTCGAGGAAGGCGAGGTTGGTCCCCTCCTGGAGCACGTACGGCGGGGCGAACTTGTCGAGGGCGGTCGACAGGTCGGAGCCGGCGAGCTTGGCATCGGTCACCAGCTGCTTGACCGCCTTGGTGTAGCTCTGGTTCTCGAAGCTGCGGTAGAAGGCCTGGTGGCTGAGCAAGAACGACGGATCCAGGCCGCGGATCATCAGGTGCGGCAGGGCGTTGGGGTGCTGCTCGGTGCCGACCTCGACGACGAGACCGGAGAAGCACGTCACGTCCGAGAGGCTGATCGTGATCTTGTCGCCGATCTTTCCCAGGTAGGTCTCGGCCAGAAGACGGTCGTGATCGACGGCGCGGATCGTGCACATCGACGTCGTGTTGAGGTCGTGCCGGATGCGGAGGTCGACGATCTGGCCGGAGAGATCCTTGTTCCCGCCGATCGAGACGACGGGCATGGCGTTGTTCACTGCACCCTCCGTCCGCTCACAGGTCCGGAATGGTCAGCACACGACCGGGTCGGATGGCGAGGGGATCACCGATGGCGTTGGCCTCGGCGATCACCCGCCACTTGGTGGCGTCGCCGTAGTAGCGGGCTGCCAGGCGGTCGAGGGTCTCGCCCAACTGGACGCGGTGGCGGCTGTGGAGGTCGGGGGTCCCCGAGGTCGGGTTCTGCTTGCCCCAGTCGGCGCCGACGCCGAACGCCTGCTTGAACTCGACGTCGACGATCGCTCGCAGCGGCGTCCCATCCGCACCGAAGTACGTGTAGTTGACCGTCATCTCCTCGATCACCGACCAGAAGGTGGTGAGCGTGGTCCCCCAGATGAGACGGACGAGGGGCGGGCGCTCCTCGGTCTTGGAGAACTCGACGATGTTCATCAAGCTCACCAGCTCGGTGGTCAGGTCGAGCACCGACGTTCCCATGTCGGTGGTGTCGAAGATCAGTTTGAGCTGGAACTTGCCGGCGCTCTCGCCCGAGAAGACCTGCGGCGGGGCGTCGTGGCCCTCGCCCGTCCCCATGTCGTGGTAGTCGTTCGACCGCGTGAAGCTCAGCTCGTCCGGGTTGAACATGCAGGCGAGCTTCTCGAGGGAACCGCCCTTGGTCTCGTACTCGAGCTCGGCCTTCACCGGTCCATCGCTCACGAACGATCCTCCTGGCTCTCGGTCACCACAGGCCTCCCCGGTTCAACAGCCCACGCCGATCCAGCTCCTCGAGCACGCGCTGCTCGACGCTGCGGACGATCTCCTCGGTCAGGTCCTGGCGTTCGGTCGCCGATGGCGCCTTCGGGGTCGACCGGGCCTTGCGATGGCCGCCCAGGACCGGGGTGGTCGAGCCGGGCGCCGGCACCCGTCGCACCACGATGTCGTCGTCGATGCCGTCGAGCCCCCCGGAGGAGGCCCTCGACCCCTTGCCCCCGCGCAGGATCTTGGCCGCCATGGCGGCCGCGGTGATGCCGGCGGCGGCGCCCTTGGCCAGCTCCTTCGCCTTCTCGGTCGAGGACGAGGACGGCTTCGAGCTCGACGACCGTCCTTCGGGTCCCGTCTCCTTCGACGACGAGACGAGGATGGGGGCGCCCACCGGCAGACCCTCCGTGCCCGATGACGCCGGACCAGTCGGAGCCGCGGGCGTCGCGGCTGGTAGCTCGGGCGGCGCCTCGGCCCCGGTGAGCGCGGTGGCGGGGGCATCCTTGCGGGCCTTGCGCTCCGCCGCCTTGGCCCGCGCCAGCGCGAGCTGCTGCTGCACCAGTGACTGACCGGCCGCCGCCACGGGCAGCGCGGCTGCGCTGGTGGCGCGGCGCAGCGTCACCTTGCCGTCGACCTGGCGCACGGCCGGGTTCACCTTGTTCCGGGGCACCTTCGGCAGCACGCGCAACAGACCGGTGGACCTCGCCGGCGCCGGTGAGACCGGCACCGACGCGGCCTGGGCCTGCGCCGCGGTGTGCTGGGACTCGACCACGGACAGCTTGGACGCGGCCGCCAGTCGGGCCGCCATGGTGGTCTGGACCAGCTGGCGGGCGCGGCGATCGTCGACCTCCGAGCGCGAGGTGGTGACCGATTCGCCCGGACGCGGGTGGGCCGCCGCCTTGGTGACCTTCTCGGCCTCCTCGGCGAGGGCGGCCATCTCCGGCGGGGCCCCACCCTTCTTGAGCCGCCGCGCCGCCGCGGGGTCGGCCTTCTCGATCGCCTCCAGCACCTTCTGCTGGCGGGCCTGCTGCGTCTTCTCGGACACGCCCGTCGTCCGCTGCATGTTGCGCACCAGCTCGGCCAGATCCTCCTTCGGAGCCTCCTCGACCGTCGGCGCGGCCTTCGTCGCCAAGGCCAGGGCACCGGCCGGCGCCGACGATGCCAGCACGGACCGCGACACCTGGCCGGGATGCTTGCGGGCGTCGTCGACGTCGAACTGGGCGGCCGTGACGTCGGATGCGGCTTCGTGGGCGGTGGACCGGCGCGCCCGCTCGCTGTGCCGGGCCCGGGCCGCGGCGAGCTGCTTCTGGACCGTGGTCTGGGCCGCGGCAGCGACGGGACGGTCGGCTGCGCTCATCTGGCGTTGCAGGGTCGGGGTGCGGTCCTCGCCCACCAGGGTGATCGCGCTGTTGTCCCGCTTCGTCGCGACGGCGCGGGGCAACCCGGCCACGGCCACGGCACCGCCGATGGCCGGGCCCGCGGTCTTCGCCCGTTCCAGGGCGGCGTACGACTCCGCCAGCTCGGCGTCGGCCTGCTTCGACGCCGTCGTGGCCTGGGCCAGGGACGCCTCGGCCTTGCGCAGCGTGGCTTGCGCTCTCTCGAGGGTGTCCTGGGCGTCCTCGAGCGTCTCGTTGGTCTGGGCCAGGGACGACTCGGCCTGCTTGGCGGCCTCCGACGCGGCGTCGGCCGCGTCGTGCGCATCATCGCCGGGACCACCCGAACGGCGGTGCCCACCGATCACCGGCTGCTCCGTCACCCCGGCCGCGCCCCCGCTCCCCGGCAGATTCGACGGTGGGGTGGTCGACGTGACCCGCGCCAGCGAGTCGGTGGCGCGCGCCACGGCTTGCTGGCTGGCGTGTACCTCGCCCCGGGCGGCGTCCGCGGCCGCCAGCTTCGCCGGCAGCGCGGCCGCCGGTGCGGGGCGGAGGCCGGACGCGGCCGCCGACCCCAGCGCCAACGGCACCACCGCGCCCCCGATGGCGTTGCTTCGGGGGCGGGTCGTGGGGCCCGATGCGGCACCACCTCCCGACCCTGGCTCCGGACTCGGTGACGAACGCGGAGGCTCGTCGACGGCAGCCTCGACGCGACGACGGGCGGCTTCGTGCTCCCGGGTCCGAGCTTCGAGCGCGGCCACCGCGGCCTGGAGCGCGGCCAGTTCGGCCGCGGGCGCACCGGCCGTTCCCGCCCCCGGTGGCACGGTTCCCTTGACCGCAGCACGGGCCTCGTCCACGTCGATCGCCGCGGCCTTCTGGGCCGAATACGCGGCCGACGCGGCGAGCAGCGCGGCGACCTGCGTCGGGCTGATCTCGCGAACCGCGGCGACGCCCGCATCGGCCCCCGATGCCGCCGGCACGGCGCCCGCGGTCGGGGGTGTCGCGGTCGAACTGGTGGCGCGCGGCAACGGCCGACTGGCCGTGGGTGGTGACGACGCCGGACCGCTGGGGGCCTGGCCACGACGAGGCCGGCCCCGGCGGCGGGGCGGCGGGGTCGGGACCTCGGACAGATATCCCGCCGACTGCGGCGGCGGCCGCGGGGGCGGCTCCGGCAGCGCAGACGAGTACTCCACCGACTTGGGTGGCGGGGGCGGCTCCGGCAGCGTGGACGAGTACTCCACCGACTTCGGTGGCGCGGGCGGCTCCGGCAGCGTGGACGAGTACTGCACCGAGGGCGGCGGCGTGGCGGCCGGCCGGATGGGCAACGCGGCCAGTTCGCCGGGTGACAGGTTCGTGGTCGGTCCACGATCGCCCGAGGCCGGAGCGACCGCTGGCGGTCCAAGGGATCCGGGCGCTGCGTCCGGGGTCGAAACGTGTCCCGGAGGTGGTCCGAGACGGGGTCGTGCGCTCCCGCTGGGGAGCGGGCCGAGGATCCGTGGGAGCGGCGCGGGTACCGGATCGGGCCGGTCTCCGACATCGACGTCGGGCGGAGGAGCCATGGTTCGACCGCCGCCTCAGCGGAGGTGGTCCCGTCGTTGGTCTCGCGCCTCGACGCGGCAACTGCGGCGGCGCCGGGCTACGCACGAGTCGTCGCGGGCGGCGGTCGCCGCTCGGATCTCGGCACCTCGACTGCTGGAGGCTGGGCCCATCGTGACGGGGCGGAGGCGAGCCGCGGGCGCGGGCCGCACACACGTGTGGGGGGACGGGGCGAGCAGGACCGCACCCGGTGACGAGGCGACGACCGGCACCGGCCGTCCCGGCGACGGGACGGGAGGCGCCGCGCTGGCGACGATTCCCTTCAGCGCCGGCGTGGGGGTGGGCTGCACGGGATAGGACACGAGACGCCGACCGCTCTCGCCCGGGCCGGTGCCGCCCCCGGCCATCGTTCCTCGCCGCGCGCTGGCCCGCGGCAGGCCCGGTCGCGGTGTGGGTGATGCCTCCCGCGGCGGGTTCCGGCGTCGACGCATCATCCGGATGAGGGAGTCGTAGCGGGCATCGCCGGTGATGGGAGGCTCGAAGCGTGTGCGAGCCGGTTTCGGTTCGATGTCGGTCCATCGCGGCCGGGACATCGGGTCGAGATCGCCTCGGACGACGCTGACCTGAGCTGACTGCGATCGACCCACCTGCCGAGCCCGCAGCATCGCCTCCGCGCCGGTGCTCCCAGGACGACGCGATGGTCTCGGTGCGCCGGCCGAGCGACGAGAGCCGTCGCCAGCGACGGCGCGCGGGAGCGGCTTCACCACATCGTCGGCGTACTCGCCGTTCTCGGAAGCTGCCATGGGTTCAGTCCTCCGACTAGTGGAGGTCGATCCTCTTGAGCCCCTGGTGGGCGATCTCCAGCAGCTCCATCGGGACGGTCTCGCCCTCGGTCACCGCGGCCGCGTTGAAGTCGGGGCCGGTCCACTTGACCGGCAGGGCCTCGTACACCCACCAGGCCCGCAACGGGATGCCGAACGGGCTCATGAGGATGAGCGCGGCGGTCTGGGCGTCGAACTTGTTCTTGCCGGCATGGGTACCGAGCCCGAGCTTCGTGAGCGCCGGGTTCGACGAGTCGGCGGCGAAGCCCTCACCGGAGGTGGCGTAGACCCAGTCCCACAGGGTGTCCACCATCGAGATGCCCCGCTTGAGGACGAGGTTGGACCAGCTCATGCGACCCGGTCGCTTGATCACGCTGTGGTTGTTGCCGCCTTCCGGGATGATGAACTCCTCGACCTCGACCTCCATCCCCGACAGCGACTGGAACGAGCCGAGCGGACGACCGTCGATGGTGAAGACGAACGACGATGTCGTCACCCCGAACACGTCGAAGCGGTCGAACATGCTCCCGAGCGAACTGCCCACCCCGGAGATCATCGACATCGGATCGCTCATGCCCTCACCTGTCCTTCGGTCGTCCTGCGGCGGCCATCACGTCGCCCGTACCTCGTCCCAGGCCCGACGGTTGAGATCGGCGACCTCCTTCACCAGCCGGGTGCGATCCTCGTGCTGCAGGTCGAGCAAGGTCTCGAGATCCCAGTGCAGGTGGTAGGCGAGGTAGGTGATCTCCGCCCAGAGCGCCTCGGTGGGATACCGGTAGTGCGTCACTGGACGCCGCCCGAGGACACCTCCTCGACCACGCCGCGCCGCATCGCTGGCGCTTCAGCGGTCCGCGGTTCTCCGGTCGAGGGCTCGTCCGGCTCGGCGAACGCCGGGGCGGGCTGCGGTTCGTCGACCGGCATCGACGCCCGCAGCGCGTCCAGCTCCGCCGGAGTGCCGAAGTTGATGACGCCGTAGAAGTCCTGGAGGAACGCCAGGTCGGCGGCGAAGAGCCCCTCGACATCGCCGACGCTGACCTTGGGGAGCGACCCGAGCGAGGTGATCACCCGGGACAGCACCAACAAGGTCAGGAAGGGGTCGTCGGCATCGGCCACCCGCGAGTCGCGGAGCGGCTCGATCTCGTCCCGTGCCGTGGCCAACCGCATCGTCCCGCGTCGATGGAGCGTTCCCGATCCATCGACGTAGCCCTTGGGCAGGCGGAACTCGAACTCGGTCTGGAGGCCTGGCATGGGCCTAGACGTCCTCGCGCTTCATACCCGAATGGGTGATCCGCAGGGTCTGGATGAGGACGTCGTCGGACTCGGCGTCGAGATCGGAGAGCGACCAGCCCGAGATCCAGGCGTCGCGCAGCTCCCAACTCGCCACCTTCTTGTGCTCTTCGTCGTCGGAGAACAACGTGATCGCCGCCGTGCCGCGCACGGGCTGACCCTTCTCGGCTTCCTTGAGCTGCCGGTCGAGCTCACCGGACCCGACGGCCAGGCCGCGCTCGAACTCGATGTCGTCGTAGTTGATGCGGCCGGGGCGCTTCTTGTAGCTCCGGATGCCGCCGGCGTAGTTCTGCTCCGAGACGACGATCTCGGTCTGGTAGGCCAAGCCGCTACAGGTCTTGAACGCGGCGATGTCGCCGGGATCGTCCCCACCCGGGAGCATCAGCTCGAAATACCCGTTGATGATCTCGTTGTGTTCATCGCTCATCGGTCAACTCCTGGGTCGATTGTGACGCTCTGCCCTGACTCGGATCGCAAGCGCGGCCGGGTCACTCCGCCGTGTCCTTGAACTGGCTGACGCGGAAGATGACGAACTCGGCCGGCTTGACCGGCGCGATGCCGACCTCGACCACGAGCTTGCCCTGGTCGATGGAGTCCGGCGGGTTCGTCGACTCGTCGCAACGGACGAAGAAGGCCTGCTCCTCGGAGGTGCCGAAGAGGGCGCCGTCTCGCCACAGGCCTCGCAGGTAGGCGCTGACCGTCCGGCGGACCGCATCCCACAGCCGGACGTCGTTGGGTTCGAACACGACCCACTGGGTGCCCTGCATGATGGCGGTCTCGATCATGTTGAACAGCCGCCGGACCGGGATGTAGGTCCAGTCGGTGTCCGACGTCAGGGTCCGTGCACCCCACACCCGGATGCCCCGGGTACCGAAGGGCCGGATGCAGTTGATGCCGATCGGGTTCAGCAGGCCCTGCTCGGCGTGGGTGATGGGACGCTCGACGTCGAGCGCGCCTCGGATGATCTCGTTGGCCGGCGCCTTGTGCACGCCGCGGGTGTCGTCGACCCGGGCCCACAGACCGGCGAGGTGACCGGAGGGTGGAACCATGATCTCGGTGTCGCCGTTGCTGGCCGCCGGGTTGTCGACCTGGATCCACGGGTAGTACATCGCCGCGAACGCGGAGTCGTACATGGCCACGTCGGAGCGCCACTCCTTGATCTGCTGGGGGCTCATCCCGGGCGGCGCATCGAGGATCGCCATCCGGTTGGCTTGCTGCTCGCAGTGGGTGATCATCGCCGTCTGCACGGACTTCCACATGCCGAGGTCGACCGAGCCGTCGTCCTTGGTGGCCGCGGTGATGAGATCGGGGACGATCACCATCGTGACCTCGTCGGCGATGACGAGACCGTTGATGCCCGAGCGTTCGGTCTCGCTGCCGGCGAAGGACTTCTGCTTCACCGGGACCGGGACCGGGGCCGCCGGCGGGATCGGGTAGGTGCCGGCCTTGATCATGGCGAGCTCGAGGTCGACATCGTCGGCGAGCAGGGTCTTCAGGTCGACCTGCAACTTGACTGCGACCTTGGTCGAGCCGTCGTTGACCAGGCCAGGGAGATCCTCGAGCGAGGAGGGGCCGAACGTCTCGACGACCGCGCCCTTCTCGATGACCCGCAGGATGAGTTGGGGCGGGTCGTCATCGGACTCCGGTTCGGGGCCGCGGACCACGTCGACCGACAGCCGATCCGGCGGCTCCTTGGAGGTGACCTCCAAGACGGCGCCCAGCGCCCGGTCGACCGCGGGGAGCTCGACCGTGCTGACCTCGTCGGCCGGCTCGGTGTGCGGGACCCGCACGATGTAGCAGACCGCGCCGCCGTTGTTGAAGAACCCGAACACCGAGTGCGGGAGCATGGCGCCGGGGGTGAACCCGCCGTAGAGGCCCTCGTACTGCGTCCAGGACGTGACGAGACGGGGCTTGAGGCCCTCGGGATCGGACGGGTCGTCGTCAGGCGCCCGCTCGGTGAACCCGACGAACGCGGCGATCGCGGTGGCGGGCCCGGTGAGCGTCTTGCTCCCCGAGGCCACCTCCTCGACGTACACGCCCGGTGTGAGATACGTGGATGCCATCGCTCAACCCCTCCGACCTTGTCGTTGTGCCATCAACCGCTCGCCACAGGTCTCGAGGGACCGGCGTTCGGCGCAACGTACCACCATTTGTCAGATGGTGTGACGGGTGTCACATATCGGGCAATTCGGGCGTGACCTCCGCTCGCAAGACCAGCGCAATCAGGCGGTCTGGACCGGGCCCTGTCCGGGGCTGCTGATCTGGATGACCCCGCCGTAGGCGCAGTTGCACGTGCAGGAGTTGGTGAGCGCCGGCTTCTTGCCGATCATCACCGAGGTCGAACCCGGCTTCCACGGACCGACGATGGCCGGCACGCACGGCATCGGCGTCAGCACACCGAGCGCCGCGGCGGTGGCCGACGCGACGGTGGGGTTGCTCAACGAGTTGCACATGCCGAACGGCGGGATGTTCACCATGGGCGAGAAGTCCATGATCGTGGCGGCGGTCATCTTGCTCGCCGACACCATGGCGGAGGGCACGACGGAGAGCGTGCTGGGCGCGACTCCGAACGAGCACATCAGCATCGCTCCGGTGGTCACCTGGATCCCCATGGTCGATCCTCCTTCTCGGTCAACGACCCGAGCCGCGTACCGAACCGGTGGTCTCCTCGCTCACCACGAGGCAGGCGACGGTGCGGTCGGGTGGCTTGTTGTCGGTCCAGCTCTTCAAGGTCGGGTAGAGGTACGTGAACGAGAGAGCACTGTCGATGACCTCGGACCCGACGAAGTCGGAGAAGGCCTTGAAGCAGAGCTGGCTCGCCACTCCCTCGATGTCCGGGGCGCCCGGGTAGACATCGAAGGTCTTGCCCAACGTTTCGTCGTCGACGAGGTAGACCTCGTGGGTGTGGGGCTCGTCGCAGGGGACGACGGTGACCTTGCTGAGCTCGGTCTCGACACCCGATGGCGCCTCGAGGCAATCACGCTCCTTGATGTCGTAGACCGACATCGATCCCTTGCGAGTCACCGAACCGGCATCGTCGCGGACGGAGCCCCCGTCGGAGCAGGCTCCGGCCGCGGCGACGACGACCGCGAGGCAGGTCCACCGAATCAGCCGACCACGTCGGAACGGCGACGTCACCCGAACCAGTGCGCCGGGCGGATCCGCGCCTTGTCGAGAGCCGCCTTGATGGATGCCTCGAGCCCATCGAGATCGTCCTTGTCGTGCCGGAGCTCGAGCGCGATGTCCTTGAGCATCTTGGGGCGCTTGACGTCGTCGACTCCGACGATCTCGATGAAGTCGTCCTCGCTCACCTTCTTCCAGCGGGGATTGTCCTTGGCCAGCGTCTTGAGCGCGGTCCGGTACTGCGCCGGGCGGTAGCGATCGGGATGGAACCCGCGTTCGCCTTTGTGCTCGTAGTCGAGCAGTTCGTCATCGGCCATGCGTCTACTTCTTGGCCATCTCGGGACCGAACGTCCCGACCAGGTTCTCGAATCCCACGCTGAGGTAGTACTTCTCCATCTCCTCGATCGTCTCGCGGACGACCTTCTGCTGGTCCTCGGCCAGGTCGGAGATCGAGTTCTCGAGCTCCTTGATCTCCGCTCGCATGGTGTCCTGGAACTTCGTCAGGTCGGCATAGGTGAGGACCTGCTTCTGCGTCTTGAGGAAGGCCATGACCTTGGTCCTCTCGGCGTCGAGCTCAGCCGGGTAGTTCCACTCGCTGCCGGTGGAGAGGGTGACCGCCGACCCGATGTTCCCCTTGACCTGGAGGTACATGTAGCCGGCCTTGACCAGCCCGTCGTAGACCGACTTGGCGAAGTTGGCACCACCGGTGGTGCCCGATGCGGTGAAGCATCCGTCGATGTAGACGGTGCCGCCGTAGTCGGGCTGGAGGCCCGACGAGATGAGCCACTTCACGATGGCGTCCGGCTTCTTGCCCGCGAACTTGGTGGCGGCGTTCTGCAGCGGCGTGTCGTCGCCGATGGGTGAGCCGTGGGCCAGCAGGACGATGGGGTCCCGGTCGCCCTGCTTGGCGAACGTCCCCGACGTCTTGACCTTGGTGCCCTTGGCCTTGGCCATCCGCAATGCGGACTCGCGGATCGTCTTGTCGTCGTCATCGAGCGAGACGACCGCGGTCTCCCCGGATGCCTTGGCCTTGTCCCACTTGGCCACCAGCACCTGCTTCTCGAGCTCCACCTTCTTGCGTTTGTCGCCGTAGACGACGATGGCGAGATCCTTCTTGTCCTCACCCACCACGACGGTTCCGTCCTTGGGGGCGTCCTTGGCGCCGGCGATCTTGGCCACGGCATCGAGCGCCTTGCTCGAGACCGCGGTCATCGGCCCGCTGACCTCTCCGACGGCGGCGACGACCTTGCCGCTGTCGAACTTCTTGACCGGCTCGTCGTAGATGACGTTCTTGAGAGTGCCCATCGGTTGCCCTGCCTTGTTCGTCGAGACTTCGATCACAGTGGCGGCCGGCCGATGATCCCCACGTCGATGGTCGTCCCGCGCCAGGCAAGCTAGCCGCACCGCGTCGGCGCGGGCAGCGGGCTCAGTGGCAGGTCGACGCGTGCTGCTCGTACCAGGCCAGGCGGCGCGCCACCTCGTCCCCGAAATCACCCAGCGCGCCGGACAACCACGCCGAGGTGGCCGGGGCGTCGTCCCGCAGGACGGCGGTGACCTTGGCTCGGCGCGTCGTGAGCGCCCGGGCGATCCGGTTCCCGAGGCGCTGAACCTCGGCCGCGTCGTGATCGGGGAACCGTCGCAGCTCGCGTTCGAGGCGCTGCAGCAGCGGGCCCACGCCGGTGCGGACGATGGCCTCGATCTCGGTGGCGGTGGCCCGGTCGAGGACCCGCACCTCTGCGACCGCGCTGCGCTTGAGCTGCGTCCACCGGGCCTGGAGCGGATCGTCCCGGAAGGCGTCGCGGGTCGGGTCCGATCCCATGACGCGGGATCGTAGGCCGGTCTGTCTGCCGAACGGAGCGATCGGACACACACCGCCCGTCACGGCTGACTCTCACGAACGGGGGCGTACCGTCCCGGATGTGCCCCCCGTCGACGATCGGATCACTCGCGACCGGGTGCGGCGCCGGGCGGCGCTCGCCTTGGCCGTCGTGGGCATCCTCGACATCGCGTCCGGGGTCACGCCGCCGCTGGTCGATCGCCTCCAGGCGGTGCGAGGTCTGGTCCCGTTCACGGTTCCTCAAGCCTCCGCGATGGGCGTCACCGCGGCGGGGATCGCGTTGATCATGCTGGCCGGCGGACTCCGGCACGGCCACCGCCGCGCCTGGACCTCCTCGGTCGTTCTGCTCGTCGCGTCCGCGGCGCTCCACCTGGTCAAGGGCCTCGACGTCGAAGAGGCCGTCGTCGCGATCGCGGTCGCCGCGCACCTGATCCGGTGGCGGCGATGCTTCCCCGCGCCGGCCAGTCCCCAGAAGACCCTGGCGGCCGCCGTCACCATCGTGGTGAGCGCAGTGGTGGCCGTCGTCGCCGGCGGCGCTGCGGTCTACCTCGACCACGCCGGCGGCGCGCATCCGAGCATCGTGACCGCAGCCCGCGCCGCAGCCCAGCGGCTTCTCGGTCTCACGTCCATCGCCGTGCCCGGCCGGGTCGGGCACTTCGTGACCCCGACGATCGAGACGGTCGGGCTCGTGGCCCTGGCCACCGCCATCTGGCTGGCGCTCCGGCCCATCATCCACCGTCCCGCCGCCGCGGCCGAGGTCGATCCACGAGCCCGCGACATCGTCACCCGGCACGGGGCAGGCACCCTCGACTACTTCGCACTGCGCGACGACAAGCACTGGTTCTTTCACGGTGACAGCGTGGTCGCCCACTCGGTGCGGGGCGGCGTGTGCCTGGTCTCACCGGACCCGATCGGACCCTTCGGTGAGCGCCAGGCGGTGTGGGAGGCCTTCCACGCCCACGCCGACCAGCGCGGGTGGTCGGTCGCCGTACTCGGCGCCGCCGACGACTGGTTGCCGGTGTACCGGTCGACGGGGATGCGTTCGATCTACGTCGGGGACGAAGCGGTGGTCGACGTCGCCGGATTCGGACTCGCCGGCAAGCGCGCCAAAGGGATCCGCCACGCCGTCAACCGGGCCGAGCGGGCCGGGTACACGTTCGCGC
The DNA here is from genome assembly GCA_963731885.1 of uncultured Acidimicrobiaceae bacterium. Lineage (GTDB taxonomy): Bacteria > Actinomycetota > Acidimicrobiia > Acidimicrobiales > Salinilacustritrichaceae > Salinilacustrithrix. The sequence goes on from CAVSXR010000018.1 coordinate 185,156, forward strand.
TGTACGACCCGTCCTGCCTCGACGACGAGCTCGAGTTCAAGCTGCGGCGGGTGATGAGCGAATCGCGACGTGGCGGTGTCGAGCGCGGCTTCTCGATGACGTTGGGCCGGGTCTTCGACCCCAACGACCACGGTCTGCTGCTCGGTGTCGCCTTCGAACCCAACGGCGAGCCGGCCGCGTTCTGCCAGTTCGTCCCCGCACCTGGTCACGCCGGATGGTCCCTCGACCTCATGCGACGGACCAACCGACCGCACCCGAACTCGATCACGGACTTCGTGGTGGTGTCGACCATCCTCGCTCTCAAGGAGTGGGGAGCGCAGGAGCTGGCGCTCAACTTCGCCACCCTGCGGGCCGTGCTCGCAGGGGAGGCCGGCGACCGGTGGACCACCCGCATGCAGGCGCTGATCGCCCGGCACCTGTCCGACTCGATGCAGATCGAATCCCTCTGGCGGTACAACGCCAAGTACCGGCCGCGCTGGCAGCCCCGGTACGCCGTCTACGACGGTCCGGAGCACATGGTGGCGGCCGCGCTGGCCATGGCCCGGGCCGAGTCGTTCTGGGAGCTGCCGGCGATCGGTCGGTTCTTCTGGCCCGAGCGGCTGCCCGAACCCGAGCCGGTGCCCGAGCCCGTCCGATCGTCGAGCTGACCCTGAATCGCCTGGCGTGCCCCGATGCCTGGCATGTCAGCCCTCGTCGGCTGGTGGCGGAGTCGGGGCTCGGATCGCCAACGTCTCGATGCCATGGCCGGGATGGGCGAAGAAGACGTTGAGTTGCGACGCCAGGGTGGTGGCGACGTGGTCGGCTTCGAGGAGGCCACCCTTGAACCCCTGCTTCGCCCAGTGCGGTCGAACGGCCTCGAAGGCGTCGGGGTCGAACCCGTCGGCGAAGCCGCTCGGGCCGGTGGGGCCCAGCACGACCGTCACGAAGCGGTGGCCGCCCGGGCTCTCCGTCCGCCAGCCGTCCATCGTCGCCTCCAGGGCGCGCTTCGACGCCGCGTAGGGCACGAGCGAGTGCCGGGGGTCGGCGGCCGAGTCCGACGAGAACACGATGACGACCCCGGTGGGCGTCAGGTACGGGAGGGCGGCGGTGATGACCAGGTTCGGCCCGAAGGTGTTGACCGCGAAGATCCGAGTCCAGTCCTCGGCGGTGGTGGTCTCGATCGGCTTCAGCGGCGACGTGCCCGCCGAGTAGACGACGGCGTCCACCGTTCCCCCGAGCACGTCGGCGGCCTCGTCCACCGCTCGCCGGATGTCCGCCGCATCGGCGACGTCGACGGTGACGATGTGACCGGCACCGGCGTCGGCGACGGCGGCTGCCAGCTCGTCCGCCCGTCGTGCCATGAAGGCGACGTCAGCGCCGTGCCGGGCCAACGTGACCGCGGTCGCCCTCCCGGAGCCGGACGAGGCTCCGATGACCATGATCTTGCGTCCGACCAGTGCGTCCATGGTTCCCCCTGCGCGTTGGATCTCGTGCTGGATCTTGCCGCGTGGCGACCCGCTACGAGGAAGCAGCCATCCCCTGCAGCATCCCGCCGTCGACGAGGATGTCGATCCCGGAGATGAACGATGCGGCATCGGAGAGGAGGTAGGCGACGACATCGGCCACTTCCCCGGGCTCACCCAGGCGCGACAGCGGCGTGTTGGCCAGCATCTCGGCCATGATCGGCTGCCGCTCCATCTCCTGACGTCCCATCGGCGTGTCGATCAGACCGGGCGACACGGAGTTGACCCGGCCGCCGCGGGCCCCCCACGAGACCGCGGCCCGGCCGACGGCTCGGATCACGCCCCGCTTGGCCAGCGAGTACGCGAAGCCGCTGTGGTCGGTCAGGGCGGCCGCCCGGTCGAGGAAGTCCGGAGCGCGGGTGTCGTCGAGGACCCGGTCCTGGTCGTCGGTGACGAAGCCGGCGACCTGGTACGCCGACGACGACGAGAAGCACACCGCGGCCGACCCGTCCTCCGCCAGTGTCTCGAAGCCGTCGAGGACGAGTTGTGTGCCCATCAGGTCGACCTCGAACATGCGACGGACCTCGCCCATCGTCGGTGAGATGCCGGCGGCATGGACGAGCGAGCGGAGCGGTCCCAGGCCCCGGACCCGCTCGACCAGTGCGTCCACCGCGGCCGGATCGGCGACGTCGCACGCGATGCCGACCGTCCCGTCGATGTCCGGTGCCTGGAGGTCGACGGCCACGAGGACGTCGGACCTCCCCCGGAGCCGGTCCACGCATTCCCGCCCCATCCCGCGGGCGGCTCCGGTGACGACTGCGACCGTCATCGCTCCTCCTGGGTCCGGGTCACGGGCTGGCGATTCGATGGCCCGGCGATCGTAGGCGGCAGGTTGGCTGCGGTCGTGAGGTACAAGCCCCCTTGTCGTCAGATCACGGCGCGCACGCGTTCGGGTCGTCGAAATGTCCCGGCGTGCTCGGGAATGCCTTGCCGGCACCGTGCTGATGAGTCGGCCTGGTAGACGAAGGCGAGCTCGTCGTAGGCCGAAGCCGTGGGGTCGGACACGTCGGTGGCGACCTGGCCGGCGCCGAGGGTGAACGCCCAGGTCTTGAGGAACTCCTCCATGCTCGGGCTGTGCTGGCGGACGTCGTTGTAGCCGCCGTAGGCCGCGTTGCAGTGCGTGTACAGGTTGTAGGCCCCGTTCCAATCGAGGAGGCGGTCGCCCTCGTTGGGGCCGTTGTCGGCCACGTCGCCCTGCATGATGTCGCGGTCCCAGCCGCCGTACTGCCAGTCGATGCCCTGGTGGTGCTGGTTGGTCAGCGACACGTGGGCTGTCGTCGTTGGTCGTGTCGGTCATCTCGAACCAGGCGCACGGATCGTTGGTCACGGGGTTCTTCTTGGTTCCGCTGGTCACCGGCCATGCCGCGTCGACGCAGTCGGCGTAGCCGCCTCGCGGCCGCCAGTCGATGACGTCGGCGCCGAGGTCGCCCGTATCCGGATCGACGGAGGGCCCGCTGGTGGCGCCCTTGCCGCCGAGCACGTAGTCGACCATCCGGTCGTCGATGCCCCGGGCGTTGGGATCGAAGGTGCTCTCGACCGTCCAGCAGTCGGGTGACGCCGTCAGGGTGTCGATGGCGGGGTCACAGCCCTTGCCGCCCCACAGGACGTCAGCCCCGTCGTCGCCGAAGACGATGTCGCCACCGCTGTCGCCGTTCACGAGGTCGTCGCCAACGCCGCCGTGCAGCGAGTCGTGCCCGTTGCCGCCGCGAATGCGGTCGTTGCCGCCGAAGGCGAGGCCGTCGAAGGGCATCTTCGCCGGTGGTACGGCCTGGGTGTCGACGGGATCACCCGACGGATCGACGAAGTGGTCGCCGATCACGTCGTGCTGGAGATCGACGATGCGGGTGACCGACCCCTCGAGGAAGCCCGAGTAGTCGATCTTGGGCACCTGGCTGTAGGAGACCGACACCGCCCGACTGCCGTCCTCGTAGCGGTCGACGATGCCACCACGGTCACCGAGGATGGCGTCGTTGCCGTCCTCGCCCCACAGCTGGTCGTCGCCGAGCTCGCCGTACATGTCGTCGTCCTGCGCGCCGCCCCACATCTGGTCGTTGCCGTCCTGGCCGTACATGAAGTCGTCGCCGCCGTCGCCGTAGAGGTGATCGGCGCCGAAGGCCCCGGTCACCTCGCACGTGGTGGCGCCGGGTGCCGAGCAGAACCGGGTCGAGGGCTCGCCCTCGGCCGGGACGCGGATGGCGGCGCTGGACCCGTCGACCGACTCGTAGCGGAGCGCGTACGGCTCGTCGACGAGGCTGCTCTCACCGGCGACGGGATGGCGGCGCACGGTGCCGTTGTCGCCGAGCTCGAAGTCGGATGCGCCGTTGCCGTGGACGACGTCGCCGGCGTCACGGAAGCCGAGCCGCGAGCTGCCGCCGAGCAGGTCGTCCTGGCCGTCGCTCTCGACCGGTCCGTTCAGGTCCGGCTCGCCGCTGGCCGCTCCCGGCCATCCGGGATCGCTGACCGTGAGGCCGGCCGAGGCGAGGCTCTGGTCACCCCAGAGGTGATCGGCGCCGCCGTTGCCCTCGGCGTAGTCGTCGCCGCCCCCGCCGGAGATGTCGTCGGCCCCATCCTGACCCAGGATGACGTCGACGTGGGCGCCGCCCGAGAGCTGGTCGCCGCCGAAGCGGGGCTGCGAAGGCGCGTTCAGGATGCTGCCGTCGTTGGACAGGTCGAGGAGCCGCATCGAGCGGCGAGTCTCGATGAGTCCTGCACTGCCGATGCGGTTGGTGAGCTCGTCGTACGGCAGGTTGCGGGTGACGATGGCGTTGTCGCCGGTGATGACGTCGTCACCACCACCGCCCCAGACGGCGTCGCCCATGTCGGGCTGGCCGGCTGCGGTGTCGCCGGTGTCGGCGCCCTGGATGGTCGAGCTGCCGCCGACGAGATCGTCGTCGCCGTCGTTGCCCTCGATCCAGTCACGTCCGGGACCGCCCTCGATGTAGTCGTCGGCCGCGTTGCCCTTCAGTCGGTCGTTGCCCGCCTGGCCCAGGATCACGTCGGTGTCGGACGAGCCGACGACGTCGTCGTCGCCCGAGGTGGCGGTGTGCGGCGGTGTGTCGCCGAGGTCGTAGAGCACGATCACCCGTCCGGGGATGCCCCGGTTGGTGGTGAGCGGACTGATGGTCTCCGGGGTGGTGGCCCGGTGGACGATGCCGTTGTCGCCGATGACGACGTCGCTGTCGCCGCCACCGTCGATCACGTCGCCGGCGTCGTACTGGCCACCGGCCGTCTGGGCCGCCACCGTTCCGGTCTCGATGGTGGAGCTGCCACCGACGATGTCGTCGACGCCGTCATCGCCGTCGATCACGTCGTGGTCCTGGCCGCCCTCGAGGTAGTCGGCTCCGTCGCCACCGCCGATGGTGTCGGTGCCGGCCTGACCGAAGACCACGTCGTTCTCGTCGCCGCCCTCGATCTCGTCGCCGCCGGAGGTGCCGGCGGTGGGCGTGTAGCCGAGGTCGAGCAGCCGGACCGAGCGCTCCTGGTTCAGACGGTTCTGGGTCGCGAGGTGACCGGTGCCGGTGCTCACGTCAGCGAGGCGGGCGTTGTCGCCCGTGATGACGTCCTCGCCGGCATCGCCGAAGAGGTGGTCGCCGTCGTCGGGTCGCCCGACGGCGTCGAGTCCGGTGTCGCCAGCGGCGAACTCGCTGCTCCCACCGATGATGTCGTCGGCACCGGCCTCGCCGTGCACGGTGTCGACGCCGTTGTTGCCCTCGATGGCATCGTCCTCGGTGCCACCGAAGACCACGTCGTCGCCGAGGCCGCCGTAGATGGTGTCGGTGCCGCTGGCGCCCCAGATGAAGTCGCCGGCGCCGGCGCCGGGCGCGGTGCCGTCGAGATCCAGCGGGTACCAGTCGCCGTTGTCGGGACCGTTGTCGGTGGCGTTGTCGCCGACGATGGTGTCGGCGCCGGTGTCACCGAAGAGGAAGTCCGTGGTGTCGGGCCGGTCGTCGCCCTCGGCCGCGTGGGTGCCGCCGATGATGACGTCGGCGTTCGCGCCGCCGGTGATCCAGTCGGTGCCGTCGTTGCCCTCGATCTCGTCGGGGCCGGCGTCGCCGTAGATGGTGTCGGTGCCGTCGTTGCCGTAGAGGTGGTCGGCCGCGCCACCGCCATGGATGGTGTCGGGTTCCGAGCCACCCCAGATCTGATCGGCGCCGGCCCCGCCGGCGAGCGTGTCGGTGCCCGACTCGCCGCAGGCGAGATCATCGGCACCCTTCACCGAGACGTCGTCGTCGCCGCCGCCGGCGCGGACGTTCTCGACGCCGGCGCCGCCGATGATCTTGTCGTTGCCGTCGGAGGCCGTGTTCACACTCTCGTCGACGGGGTCCGACGCCACGGGCGAGCCGGGGCCGCAACGGACGGACGGGTTGTACCCGTCGCCATCGATGGCCGCTCCGCCGTCACCGCCGAAGATGTGGTCATCGCCGGTACCGCCGACGAGCACCTTGTACGCCGGATCCACGTCCGCGGGCAGGTCGCGGTGGGTGACCGTGCGCGACGGGCCGTAGCCGTCGTCGGGGCCGGCCGGGCCCACGTCGGATGCCTCGGCGATCACGTAGTCGTCGTCGGGTCCGCCGAAGATGGTGTCCTGGCCGGTACCACCGACGAGGACGTCCTCGCCGGCACCGCCGCGGAGGTTGTCGACCTCGTCAGGCTGGGAGTGCCCGATCACGAAATCGGTGCCCGTGCTGCCGTAGACGGTGTCGTTGCCGGTGCCGGTGTCGACGGTGTTGGTGTGGCCGCCATCGGCGCCGCCGTCGGCGTCGGGATCGCTGTCGAGGCCGCCGTTGTCCGGCCCGGTGATGATCACGTCGTCACCGTTGCCGCCCGCGAAACTGTCGTCACCCGTGCCGCCGACCAGCGTGGCGCCGGGCGAGGTGAACAGGCTGGCCTGGTCCGGGTGCAGCTTGGCCAGATCGGTCGAGTCGGGAGCGACGGCGAGGGTGTCCATGCCGTCGTTTCCGTAGACGTGGCTGGGACCGAGGCCCACGTGGAGCACGTCGTTGCCGTCGGTGCCGTGCTCGCCCGCGCCCGGGTTCGTGAACGTGCTCCAGTCGGGCACGGTCACGGACGCGCCGGCCTCACCGGCGCTGCCGTTGGGGTCGCCACCGTCGCGGTCGTCGTTGATGAGTTCGTTGAGGCTCAGGGGGTCGGTCGGGTCGTAGCCGATGGACGAATCGCCGGCCACGATGTCGTTGCCGTTGCCGACGGTGATGCTGTCGTTGCCGGGGCCACCGGCGACGACGGCCACGGCGTCGGGCCGCACGTAGGCCGGCGTGTCGCTGGCGGGATCGAGCACGGTGCGGTCGCCGGTCACGATGATGTCCTCACCGCCGCCGCCGTCGACCCACGAGTTGCCGATGCCGGTCTTGATCTTGTCGTTCCCGCTGCCGCCGAAGACGATGGCATCGAGGTCGAACTGCGCTGTCGGTGGCGCGTCGCCGGTGGCGCTGGTGTCCTCCTTGCCGTCGCCGAGGAAGGTCACGCTCATCGGGCCGCTGTAGTCGTGGCCGTCGACGATGACCCGCTCGATGTTCGGGTTCCGGTACTCGCGGCGGATGCCCAGCATGGCCACCGAGACGCCGGCGAAGGTCGGATCACCGGTCTCCGGGTAGTCGTGGAGGGAGGTGATCTTGATGGTCTCCTTGTCCTGGTTCACGTAGTCGGGACCGCGCGGGGCATCCAGCGACGCGGCATAGACCACGAGCGTCGTGCCGTCGCCGGTGAGCCCGCCGAGCTCGGGCGGCGGTGGATCGCAGTCCGGTGCCGCGCTGAAGTCGAGCAGGGTGACGTCGACGATGGTGAAGTCGAAGGTGACGTCGAACGGGGAGAACCCGAGTGTCACGTAGGCCTTGAGGAACACGTAGATCCGGCCCGACACGGTGAACAGGCAGATGGGGTTGTTCAGCGCGGCCTGGAGGAACTCGCTGATGCGGAACTTGCCGTCGGCGTTGGGGTCGTTCCAGAGGAACGAGACCGTCAACCCGACCCCGCCCTCGATGCCCACCTTGATGATGACGGCGCTCACCTCGGCGCCGGCTGCGATCTCCCCGTTGAACGTCACCACCGGGATCGGCTTGCCGTCCTCGGTCGTGTAGAAGAACAGGCTCTGGAGGATGACGTCGCCCACCGAGGCGATGTCGAACGTCTCGTCGTTCTGAGCTCGCTCGACGGCCTTGCGGATGCCGTAGGTGTCGAAGCCGGCCACGAGGCGCAGGGTGACCGATGCCTGCCCGTGCAGGGTCACGAAGACAGGCGGTGGGGCGTAGACGGGCCCGAACGACTGGCGCCAGTCGAAGCCGAGCCGAAGGGGTCCGGAATCGAACTTGACCAGGTCGACGTCACCACCGAGGAGGAGGTTGAACAGGCTGGCCGGGTTGTCGAAGACGGGGAAGGAGAACCCGGCCTTGGCGCCGAGGGAATCGTCGCCGGCGAGCGCGTTGGCGCCGCCGGTCGTGCCGTCGAGCTTGCCGGCGATGGAGGCGAAGCTCGTGCCGCCGTCGCCGTCGACCTTGCTCCCCGCCTTGATCATGCTCTCGGTGTTGTCGGGTGTGGCCGTGTTGCCGACCACCTTGGTCGGATCGAGGTCGAAGCCGCCCAGCGGGATGAGGCAGTCCGCGACGGTGCAGTCGGGCATGTTGTTGATGAACGCGACGACCCCGGCGATGGTGTCGACGAAGTCGAGCTTCGGTCCGCCGGCCACGGTGCTGAACGCCTTGGCGATCGACACGATGGTCACGTCGTCGCCGCCGGCGAGGTGACTGAGGTCCGAGAGCACGGGGATGGGCGCGTAGAGCGTCTTGATCACGGGGTCGAGCGGGGACGTGACCTTCTTGATCTCGTTGACGATCGGTTCGAGCATCTCGCCGAACACCGCACCGGCGTCGATGCCCACGTTGGTGAACTCGACCGTGGGCAGGGTCGCTCCGTCATTCGGATCATCGTTGCTCCAGGACCAGTCCATGATGAACTGGGCTTGAACGCCGGGGAAGCCGACATCGTCGCCGGGCCGCGCCTTGAGCAACCAGTTCAGGTGGAGGCCGGCACTCAGCTTCACGTCGAAGAGCGAGTCGAAGCTGGCGTCGGACAGTTCGGCCGCGGTGAGCAGGCCGTCCGTGTCGTCCGGGCTCTTCAGGTCGATCGAGAACACGCCGCCGAACAGCGGTGCCGCGGCGGCCGGCGCGTCCGAGCAGCCCGCCATGCCGTCGAGGCAGTTCTGGGCCGTGACGGTGATGAAGCCGAGCTGGGCGGTGATGGTGTCGTCCGGTGGGGCGGGCAGCGTGAAGTTCAGTCCGAGGGCGAGTTCGGGTTGGGTCTCGTCGTTGGCGGCACCGTTGGTGTCGACGAAGAAGCCCTTCTCCTTGCTCAGACCGAACTCGAAGTGGAGCCGGTAGCCGAGCTCGTAGCCGGGGCCTTCGCCGTCCTTGGCCGCGAGCGACAGGCCGGGCACGCCGATGTCGAGCGGGACCGAGTCGGAGATGCACGGGTCGCTGACCGGGCAGGAGAGGGTCCCGCCGCTGAAGTCGCCGCGGTGCACGTCGAGGACGATCCGCACCGAGTCGAGATCGCTGTAGGCGCAGTCGACGAGTTGCGGGTTGGTGCCCGACGTGTTGTCCGGGGCACCGCTCGGCGACGCGTTGTCGTCGGTGAAACTCATGCCCGTGGTCTCGCCGACCTTCTTGTACGAGCCCCCGACCTCCCGGAAGATCCGACGTACCCGACCGCACCGGCGGCGGCCGTCCACTCGATCATGTTGGGGTTGGTCCCGATGTCCGTTCCGCCGGCGGTGGTGGTGCCCGCGTCGCTGAGCAGCGAGTACTCGGGATCGCCGTCGGCGTTGAGTTGGTACGACTCGATCTTGTAGGTGTAGGTACGTCTGGCGCCGTCGTCGCCCTGGGGGGTGACCGTGGGCGCGCCGGGTGGATTCAGCGTCGACATGCAGCGGGTGTCCACGGTGACCAGGTCGGGGTTCACGCCGGCGTCGCTCAGGGCGCTGTCGAGGGAGTCGTTGACCCAGTCGCGGATGCCCTGGGTGTCAGTGAGGTTGCCGTCGGCCGGCAGGTCGCCGAGGGCGTCGTTGATCGCGGTGCGCAGGTTGCCGACGAAGTCGGCGCCCTGCTGGAGGTCGTCGCCGATGAGCGGGATCTTCCCCCCGAAGCTGGCCTGGTTGAGCGCGGTCTCGATGAGGCGCAGGTAGTCGTCGAGCCCGTTCATCTGGCCGAAGTCGATGATGTTGGCGAGGATGGCGTCGGCGAGGTCGGCCGGATCGGGCGTCTCCAGCCGGTCGTGGCTGCCGATCTGAGCACCGGCGAGGTCGAAGTAGTCGCTGGTGGGCGTCGTCGACTTCGGCAGGCGGATGGCGAACGCGTTGGGGCCCGGGTCGGGATGACCTTGTCGTAGGTCGACCCCCCATCCGTGCTGATGTAGAGCGGGAAGTTGGCGCACAGCGCCAGCAGATCGCCCTCGCCATCGAGGCCGCAGTGGGCGGGATCGCTGCTGGCATTCAGCTCGGCCCCGACATCGTCCATGAAGGTGCTGAACGAGACCGGGGTACCGGTCGACGTGCTGTCAGCGAGGTCGATCGAGTACTTGGCCTGGGCCATGGCCTTCTCGCCACCATCGGAGGGGTCGCCGAGTGAGAGCTCGAGCGGTCCCAGGGTGGACGTGAGCGCGGCGTCGCTGACCTCGGCGTCGAGGTTCACGCCGATGCTCGAGTCATCGAGGATCTGGAGGTCGCCCGGGCCACCCGGCCCGTCGCCGGGCGCGAGGGGGATGACGATGCCCATCTGGATGTGCCCGCCGGCGTCGAGCGCGACGGAACCCGAGCCCTTGACCCCGGCGACCTCGAAGTCGCCAGCGGGGATGTTGAAGTCGAACTGCACCGGCGCGCTGGTGTGGTAGCTGCGGGTCCAGTCCAGGTGGAGGATGACGGCGTCGGCCGCGGTGTCGTACTCGAAGGCGAGGGGCGTCCCGCTCAGCCGTTCGTCGAGCTGGCGGACCAGCTCCTGGAGGTTGTCCGACGGCGCGGCCTCCAGCCACGAGATGGCGTCGTCGAGCTCGGAGCGCAGGACGTACGACGTGCCCGCCGCCGGGGTCGTGGTCCAGTCGGCGGCCATGGTCAGCGTGTCGTCGGTGACCGATGCGATGACACCCACCTGGGTGCCCACGACCACGGTGCGACCGACGAGGTCGCTGGTGAACGCGTTGCCCTCGCCGGTCGAGCGCGAGCTGTCGGTCAGCGTGTTGCCGGTGAAGCTGACCGTGGGCCCACCGCCCGATTCGTCGGTCCGCAACAGGTCCCGAAGCGAGCGCCCGACGACGGGGATCTTCTCGCTGAACACGGCGGCCCCCGGATCGGTCGGGTCGGCGTTGCCCAGCGCGGAGTCGAGGGTCTGGAGCGTCTTGAGGATGATCGAGAACAACGCCCGCGGGTTCGACGGGTCGAAGTCGAAGGCGAGCAGCTCCGAGAGGTCGGAGGCGTCGAACTGGGGTCCCTCTGAGCCACTGGTCTGGGTGAGATCGTTCCAGTGGAACTCGGCGTGAGCGGTGTTGGACCCGAGGAAGTCCTCGGCGCCGGGAACCGATGCGTCGACGCCGCCGGCGGCACGAATCGAGGTGTGGAACGAGAGGAGGCTGCTGGGATCGCCGAGCAGCAGCGCCACGACGTCACCGAACGTCAGGTCGCCGTTGTCCTGCAGGTCGACCTCGAGCATGTGGTCGCTGGGATCAGGGGTGGCGGTGCAGTCGAGACCGGCGCTGATGGCGCAGACGTGGACGCCGCCCTGCAGCTCGACCTGGAGGAAGCCGGCGTTGGCGAAGATGTCCGCGTTGGCATCGATGGGAAAGTCGGCCGTGAACAGCGGCTTGTCACCGGTGCGGAGCAGGACGCGATCGGCGCCGATGGGCGTGGCGCTGGCCAGGTAGGTGCTGCCGTCCGGGTTGCTGATCTCCATCGGTGGGTCCTGCAACGTGGGTGGCTGGAGGTCGAGCACCAGGGTGATGGTGGCGTCGTAGGACGGTGTGACCTGGGCCGTGGCGTTGACGCCGTTGGCGGCGGCGATGCCACCCTGCGCCTTCAGGGCGTCGCCCAGTTGCACGGTGCCGACGTCTCCCTGCATGCCCGAGATCGTGTAGGCGACACCCGGGCTCGGCGTGGTCGGGGACCAGCCGTTGCTGTCGAGCATGAGCTGCGACCCGGTGTTGGACACGATCGTGCCCCCGGACGTGCCGGCGACGACGTGGTGGCCGGCGAACTGGTCGGGCTCCCAGGTCTGTGTGGTGTCGGTGAGGGTCATGTCCCCGTAGGTGACCCCGGACCCGCCGCCCGATGAGGCTGCGCCGGCACCGTTCAGATCGACCGGTCCGGGCGCGTCTCGGCTCAGCGTGAGCTCGAACGCGAGCTTGCTGGTGGCGTCGTCGTAGGTGACGGCACCGATCCCGATGTCGCCGCCGGACACGTCGGGGAGCGTGGCCGTCTGGAGCAGGTCGAACAGCTGCTGGATGGAGACGAAGTCCGGGTTGCCGGCGGCGGCGGGGTCCTCGTCGGCGGTGGTGGTGTGGTCGTGGAGGAACTCGATCAGGCCCTCGTCGAGCTTGATGGCGTCGGACAGCTTGCCCTTGACGAAGGGCAGGTCGAGGTCGCCGATGTTCGACTTCTGCATCCCGCTGAGCGCGGTGGCGAGCTGGCCCAGGCCGTCGGCGAGGTCCCGCGGCGTCATGTTGAGGAACTTGCCGACCGTGCCGATGCCAGTGGGCGTGACCGTGGGGGTCCCGGTCGAGATGTCCGACCAGGCGATGCCGATGGTCGCGTCGACCGCGGGCAGCGAGAGCGCGTAGTCGGTGCCCGCGGCGGCGTTCAGGTGCAGCGAACCGTTCAGGTGACCGGCCGGGGTGTCGAAGCCCATGTCGAGGAGGCCGTCGAGCGAGCCGTCCTGGGCCAGCTCGCCCGGGCTGCCGTCCGCCTCGACGAAGGAGAGGTGCCCGTCGTTGTTGGGGTCGTCGATCGTCGAGGTGAAGTGCGCGGCCAGGTCGAGGTTGCTGTTGGGCACGACGCTCACGCCGAGCACACCGATCGAGGCCGTCATCGCCGACAGATCGGTGATCCCGGCCGAGGCGTTCACGTCGATCCGGGGTGTCGTGCCGTCGGCAACGATCGACACGGTGTTGCTCACGTCCTCCCAGACCAGGGTGAAGGTGAAGCTGGCGTCGACGGTGAGCGAGACGCCACCGGCCGACGAGAAGGCGGACTGGGGGGCATTGGAGTCGCCGCCGATGGGCAGCGGCACGGAGAGCATCTGGTCGTCGAGCATCTTGGATGCCGTGAGCGTGACCGACAGCTGCTCGTCGCCCTCGGTGACGTCGGAGGCGGCGGCGGTGAGGTGCCCCGTGCGTCCGTCGCCGAGATCGATGTCCTGGTCGACGTTCAGGTCGCCCTGGGTCATGGCGCCGGCGAACGCCGTCTGGAAGAACTGGTGGAGGAGGTCCTCGAACCCGAGCACCTGGCCGGCGCTGGCGGGGATCCCGGGAAGCTGCTCGGCGAGCTGGCCGATCGTCGCCAGCTGCTGGGTCCAGGCCTGGACGCTGTCGGTCGGACCGTCGAGGGTCGACACGAAGGCATCGACGTCCGCATCGGGCACGCCGGCGGCGGCGGGGGTCGCGCTGACGACCGTCAGCATCGATAACAACAGCGCGAGGACGGAGACGACGGCTGTCGGGCGCCTCCAGCGCAGCTTGCGGTTGGTCCGAACGTCGCGACCGTCGAGCATTTCGATCATCCCCCCGTGGAACGGGTCGGATGCGCGCCCTGCTCTCCCGCCAGGCCACCCACCTAACGTGTGATACCCCCGCCGCTGACGCGGCAGGTGTCGAACATACGCCTAGGCACCTCGGCTGGCAACGGGTCTATCCGGCATCAAACCAGCCGACTCGTGCAGCTACGAGACGAAGGCGAATCACCGGAACCGGCGAACTCCGACGCGCCGCGAACGGTCGTGATCGGCGCCGGTCAGGGCAGCTCGATCACGGCCCCGACGGTGACCCGTCGCGGTCGACGTCGCCGTCGGCGAGCCGGGCAACGAACTCACGCAGACGGGTCAGCGCATCCGGGGATCCGTGCGTGCCCCGGCGGGCGAGCGAGGCCTTGATCTGCAGGAAGGTGTCGGCTGCCATGCCGCAGCGGCGGCATTGCTCGAGGTGCTCGGCCAGGCGCTCGTCGGTGATCTCGTCGGTTTCGCCGTCGAGAAACGTCTGCAGGAGCTTGCCGACCTGGCGACACGACAGGGGTCGTGCGGAGGATCGCGACAGCAGGTTCATCGGAGGATCCTCCCGGTCGTTGCCTGGTTGGATGAGGAGAGGTGGTCGCGGATGCGCTTGCGAGCCCGGTGGAGCCGGCTCATCACCGTGCCGATGGGAACACCGAGGGCATCGGCCGCCTCCTGGTAGGAGCTGCCGTGGAGGTCGACCAGTTCGACGACGGCCCGGTATCGATCGGTCAGGGCGTCGAACGCGGCCTCGACGTCGGCGTCGAAGCGGTCCTGGAGCGCGTCGTGCTCCGCGCTGCAGTGGGGATGCTGCTGCTCGAGCATGCGATCCCCGGCGTCGGGATCCCGGAGCAGCTCGGGGCGACGACGACGGACCCGGTTGATCTGGGCGTTGCGCATGATGGTGAGCAGCCACGCCCGCGGGTAGCGGCCGTCGAAGCGCTCGACCGACCGGTAGGCGCGCAACAGGGTGTCCTGGACCAAGTCTTCGGCGTCGGCGTGGTTTCGGGTGAGCGACATCGCCACCCGGTACAACACGTCGACCTCGGGGAGCACGTACTGCTCGAAGGCGGTGTCGGCCAGCGGGGCACGGTCGCCCGCGACATCATCCACGACCACCGGAACCCGATGGGGGCCGGAGAGATTCCCTTTACGAGAACGTGCGCCCGTGGCCGGGAACAGGACGCGACCCCGGCGGGTTCCCCCCATCGATGCTCGATCTCGGACAGCAGTCCTGGCCACGCCGATGGCCGCTGCGCCGCGTGACCGCCGCCGCGGCGGTCGGGTACGCGGCGGGGCTCATCCCGTCGGCGGATCTGGCGGCGCGAGCGGCCACCGGTGGACGGGTCGACCTGCGCCAGCACGGCACCGGCAACCCCGGGGGCGCCAACGCCACCGCGTTGCTCGGCCGCCGGTGGGGCTACGCGGTCATGGCCGCCGACATCGCCAAGGGCGCGCTGGCCTGCCGGCTCGGCCGGCGACTCGCCGGTGACACCGGCCAACACGTCGCCGGCGTCGCGTCGGTGGTCGGGCACTGCTACCCGGTGACCGCCCGGTTCCGGGGCGGCAAGGGGGTGGGAACGAGCGTCGGCCAATGTCTGGCCACGTTCCCCGTGTACCTCCCCATCGATCTGGGCGTGGCCGCGACCGTCGCAGCCGGGCCGTGGCAACACCGGGCCCATGCGGCAACCGCGGCGGCCTCGGCCGCCTGGGTGACGGCCGGCGTGGTCTGGTGGTGGCGGGGATGGCCCAACGCCTGGGGCGGACGTCCGTCGATCGGCCTCCCGATCGCCGCGGCGGCGACCAGCGTGCTGGTCCTGAGCCGCTTCGCAGCAGGGAGCGGGCGATGATCGGCCTGTGCTGTGACTCGGGAGCCCAGCTCCCTCCCGAGACGGTCGCCCGGTGGAACATCGAGGTCGTCCCCCTCACCGTCACCGTCGACGGCATCGACCACCTCGAAGGCGTCGATCTCGATGCCGATGGCTTCTGGTCGTTCTTCGCCGATGGCCGTAGGCCGGACGTCTCCACCGCATCTCCGTCTCCCGGTCGATTCGTGGAGGCATACCAGCGCCTGGTCGCAGCCGGGGCCACCGAGATCGTGTCGGTCCACACCGGGTCCGAGATCTCCGCCACCTTCGACGCCGCTCGGCTCGCCGCCCGCCAGATCGACGTGCCGGTCGAGTTGGTCGACACCGGCGCGGCGTCGTTCATGGTCGGCTGTGCCGCCCTCGCCGCTGCCGAGCACCTCGAGGCAGGCGGGTCGGCCGCCCGCGCCGCCGAGCGGGCCCGCCACGTGGCCGCGGCATGCGGGAACGTGTTCGTCGTCGGTGCGCTTGACCTCCCCCGATCCGGTGGCCGGCTGGCCGAGGGCGTCGGGCCCGGTACCGGTGGCGCGGTGACCGTGCTCCGCCTCGCCGACGGCAAGATGACCGGGGTCGGCGAGGCCGGCGACGTCGACGAGGCCGCCGAGAAGATGGCCGCCGAGATCCTCGGCGCGGGCGAGCGGCTCCGGGTCGGCATCGCGGTGGCCGATCCCAGTTCGGTCGTGATCGCGGCCCGGCTCCGGCGTCATCTCGAGGATGCCCCCGCCGAGCTCGACCTGCTCGAGTACCGGGTCGGGCCGAGCGTCGGCGCCCACACCGGCCCGGGCACGGCCGGCGCCGTCTACCACCCGCTGGCGGCGGCGAGCAGGCGGGCGTAGGCGAGCCACTCGTTCCTTCAACGTCGCCTCCTGGTCGGCGTCAGGCCGGGCGGTCGGTGAATGCTCGCACGACGAGCCCTGGCGCGCGCTTGGTCAGCGTTCGCAGACCCCAGAGTGCGCCGAGCGCGGCGAACAGCGCGGCCTCGGTGGTGGCGTCGCCCCCCACGAGCACCGGTCCCCGCAG
Source organism: uncultured Acidimicrobiaceae bacterium (assembly GCA_963731885.1). Classification (GTDB taxonomy): domain Bacteria; phylum Actinomycetota; class Acidimicrobiia; order Acidimicrobiales; family Salinilacustritrichaceae; genus Salinilacustrithrix. The sequence goes on from CAVSXR010000018.1 coordinate 201,299, forward strand.
GACATCGAGAGCGGTGAGCTCGGCGGTGGTCGCCACGGCCACGGCGAACCCGCCGGCCGCCGCCCGGCTCGCACCCCCGAGCGTGGTCCGACCCCGGAGGACGCGGGCGGTGACCGGCCACGCCGCCGCGGCCAGCGCCGGTGCCAGGTGGTAGGTGACCGTGGGGCTGCGCAGCGCCAGAACCGTCCATGCGGTGGAGAACGCCACCGAGACGAGCAACGGTGCGTGGGCGCGGATCCGGCCTCGGAGACTGTCAGGCATGAACCCGGAACCCACTCCAGGACCAGGTTGTTCCCCGCTGTAGGTCCTCAGGCCTGGCGCGTTGCGGGCGAGGTCGGGCTCGCGCTCGCCCGCTCGACCAGCGCATCGATCTGGGAGCGGGCGAAGTCCACGATCGCGCGATCGGGCATGGAGGCTCCGCGGCGGACCGCCTCGGCGTAGGCGGAGGCTCCGAGGATGCTGCGCACGTGCTCCACGCTGTCGCGGAGGCGGTGGGCGTCGACCGGTTCGAACGGAAGGGCGTGGGATGCGCCCACCGCCGACAGCGCGCCGTGGAGGATGGCGGCCGACTCGAACGCGCCCATGTCGATGAAGATGGCGAGGACGCGGCGGAGCGACAGCCACTGGTTGGCCCAGTCCCCACCGCGGTACCAGGTGTCGATGACGCCGGCGAAGCCGTCGAGCGCCGCGGCCTGCTCGCCGTGGCGGCCGCGCAGCCAGTGGACCTCGGTGAGCGAGAACGCCTCGATCCAGCGGTTGCCGGCTTCGGCTCCCGTCCGGCTGGCCCGTTCCAGATGGGCCAGCGCCTCGTTCGGATCGGTCGCCTCCAGCGCGAGGCCGAGTGCGTAGGCCGCCTGGGCACGCGCGGTGGGTGAACCGCTGACATCGGCGGCCGCCTTGGCCTCCCCGGCGAGGACGGCACCGCGCACCGTGTTGCCGATGCTGGTCTCGGCCACCGATCGCATGTAGAGGGCGTGCGCCACGCGGGCGTCGTTCCCGGAGCGCCGAACCGCGGTGATCATCCGGTCCATCCACCCGAGGGCGTCCGCGGTCCGCTCCAGGTAGAAGTAGGCGTTGCCCAGCACCCGCTCCGGGAGTCCGCTCTCCGAGCAGTCGTCCGCCGCTCCGTCCCCGAGCGCCCGTAGCGCCAGCTCGATGGCCGCCTCCATGTCGCCGGTGACGAACCGGCCGTAGGCCGCCACCGCCAGCACGGTCGGGGCCACCGGGTGGCTCATGGCTCCGGCCATCGCCACCGTGTCGTCCGCCCAGGAGATGATCTCGTAGCGGATGCGGCGGAACGCGTGCTCGCGGAGCGACGCGACGATCTGCATCGCGCTGTCGACGTCGCCGCGGCGGAGGGCGGTGACGTGGGCAGCGCGGAAGTTGTCCTCGTTGCGGTCCAGCACCTGGGACCACCGCGGCTCGTCCCCGCTGTCGATACCCCCACCACCCCGGTCGGCCAGATCGCGGAACCAGGCGAGGTGGCGGTCCTCGGTGACCTCGAGGAGGCTCCGGTCGCGCAGCCGGTCGCGTCCGAACTCGCGCAACGGCTCCAGGAGCCGGTACCGGGGACCACCGGGATCGACGAAGACCACCATGGACTTGTCGACCAGGCTCACCAGGGTGTCGACCGCCGACGACGAGACCGAGGCGCAGACCGACTCGACAGCCGGCAGGTCGAAGCCACCGGCGAACACCGAGAGCTGCTCGAACAGCTCCTGCTCGTCAGGTTGGAGCAGGGCATGGGACCACGCCACCAGGTCGTGCAGGGTGCGGTGTCGGCCGTCGGCGCCGCGTTGGGCCTGTCCCATCAACCCGAGGCGCTCCCGGAGCCGGGCGGCCAGCGCCTCGACCCCCATGGTCCGCAAGCGCGCCGCGGCGAGCTCGAGGGCGAGCGGCAATCCCTCGAGGCGCCGACAGACCGACGCAACGTGAGCAGCGTTGTCGGAGGTCAGCGCGAAGCCCGGCGTCGCGACGGCCGCTCGGGAGATGAAGAGCTCGACGGCACTCGACGTGCGGAGCTCGTCGAGATCAGTGGTGTCGTCGGCGGGGAGCGACAGCGGCGCCAGCTGGGTGACGTACTCGCCGGCCAGGCCGAGCGGCTCACGGCTCGTGGTCAGGATGTCCAGCCTCGGGCACGTCGATCGCAGCCGATCGACCAGCGGCGCGACGACCTCGACGAGGTGTTCGCAGTTGTCGAGGACGAGGAGCCGATTCGATCCCATCAGGTGCTCCTCGATGGTCGACTCGATGGTGTGGTACTGCCGCTGCTGGATGTCGAGCGCGTTGGCGATCACCTGGGCCACGCCTCCGGCGTCGCGCAACGGAGCCAGCTCCACCAGCGTCACGCCGTCCTCGACGCGGTCGATGTAGTCGGCCGCCGCCCGCATGGCCAGACGCGTCTTGCCCACTCCACCGGGCCCGGTGACGGTGACCAGCGCCTGGGTGTCGAGGGCCTCGACCACCGCGGCCACTTCCGGATCGCGCCCGATGAACGATGTGGCTCCTAGCAGCTGCGGCACGCTCGCCGACCGGATCCGGATCCGGGACCGGGACGGCGACGACGACGTGACCGTGTTCGAGAGCAGCGTGGGGTCATCGGACAGGATGCGCTCCTCCAAGTCGCGGATCGCCGGCGAGGGGTCCAGGCCTGCGGTCCGTCGCAGCTCGTCGCGCAGTTGGCCGCCGCGGCGCAGTGCCTCGGCCTGACGACCCGATCGGTACAGGGCGAGCATCAACAACCGCCAGTAGTGCTCCCGCAGCGGATGGGCTCGAACCAGCGCCTCCAGGTGGCCGACCATCTCGGCCGGATCACCACAGGCGATCCGGGCGTCGGCCCATGCGTCGGTCGCCACCAGTCGGAGCTCGTCGAGACGCATCGCCTCACCCCGGACCTCGTCGAGGTGGGCGTGACCGGCAAAGGCCGGGCCACGCCACCAGGCCAACGCCGAATCGAGCACCGTGACCGTGGCCTCGGCCTCGAGCGACATCGAGCGGTTCAGTTGGGCCTCGAATTGGTCGGCGTCGATCTGGCCCGAGGACCCGTCGAGGCGGTAGCCGCCGGCCGTGCGTTCGATGCTGAAGCTGGGCCCGAGCAGGGCGCGGAGCCGGGAGATCTGGCTCTGCACGGTCCCGACGGCCGACCGGGGCTGGTCGGCGCCCCACAGCGCATCAGCCAACCGGTCGGTGGACACGATCGTGCCGCGATGGGCGACCAGCACACAGAGCAGCTGCTCGGCCTTGGGGCCCCCGACCGGGCACGACTCGCCCTCGCGCTCGATCGCCGGTCCACCGAGCACACGAACGAGCGTCGAGCCGGCCACCGCCCCAGTGTCTCGCATCCGCCTTGCAGCCCGCTTGCAAGGAGAACGTCAGGCTTGCAAGTGAGCTGCGCTCGAGCTGCAAGGGGGCCGTCGCATGATCGGGGCACCGGCCGGTCCAACGGGGATCGGCGCCACCCACGGAGGTCACACCATGTGGAACGTGTCCGGCACCTACTTCGAAGCATGTAACTGCGAGGCCGCCTGCCCCTGCGTCTTCCTCAGCCCACCGACGAACGGGGACTGCACCGCGCTGGTCGCCTGGCACGTCGATGCGGGCAGCCATGAAGGCACCGACCTCTCCGGGATGAACGTCGCCCTCGCCGTCTACTCCCCGGGGCACATGGCCGAGGGGGACTGGCGGGCGGCCGTGTACCTCGACGACCGGGCCTCGGAGGCCCAAGCCGGTGCTCTGGGTGCCGTCTTCTCCGGCGCGGCGGGCGGCCATCCGGCCGTACTGGCATCGTTCATCGGCGAGGTCATGGGCGTGGCGTCGGCGCCGATGACGTTCGAATCGGACGACACGGGATGCGCGCTGCGGATCGGCGACGTGGCCGACGTGAAGATCTCGGCCATCGGCGGCCAGGGCGACGCTCAGGTCACCGTCGGGAACCACCCGCTGGCCGTGGCACCGGGCTACGAAGTGGTCACCTCCCGCTCCGATCACCTGCGGTACACCGATCACGGGTACCAGTGGGAGCTGTCGGGCCGCAACGGCTTCTTCTCCCCCTTCTCCTACGAAGGATGACCGCGCTACCGATCGGCGTCGCCCGTCAGCGGACCACCTCCATCGGGGTCGGTCTGCTGACGGTGACGGCGGCGTGTTGGGCCTACCTGTTCTTCCTCCGAGCCGAGATGGGCGACATGGGCTCGGCCACCGGCATGGGCGGGATGGGCGGCATGGGGATGGTCGACGAGTCGAGGTCGGCCTTCGCCATGCCGATGACCTCGGCCTGGACCGCCTCCGACGCCGTCCTCATGTGGACCATGTGGGCCGTGATGATGGCGGCCATGATGATCCCCAGCGCGCTGCCGATGGTGCAGGCCTACGCCACCACGGTGCGGTCCGGGTCGGTGCACGTACGGGGCTCCACCCCCATGTTCGTGACCGGCTACCTGGCGGCGTGGAGCACCTTCGCGCTGCTGGCGACCGCCGCCCAGTGGGCCCTGCACGACGCCGCCCTGGTGGACGCCATGGGCGCGGCGACCAACCGGTGGTTGGCCGGCGGGGTGCTCGTGTCGGCCGGCCTCTACCAGTTCACCCGGGCCAAGGATGCCTGCCTCGGACGGTGTCGGGCACCGCTCGGGTTCCTGCTCAACGAGTGGCGAGCGGGTCGGCGCGGCGCCCTGGTGATGGGTGTCCACCACGGCTCGCTCTGCATCGGGTGCTGCTGGGCCCTGATGGCGTTGCTGTTCGTGCTCGGTGTCATGAACCTGTGGTGGATCGCGCTGGTTGCCACGGTGGTGCTGATCGAGAAGGTGACCCGCAGTGCGACGTTGCCCCGGATCGTCGGGGGCGGGCTCGGCGCGTGGGGAGCGCTCGTCCTCGTCGGCGTCGCTCATCTCGGCGTGGGCTGAGCGCCGCCGGCGTACCGGTCGAGCCCACCTGACCGCGGGGAGCACCACGGCGATTGCTGGCAAGATGCCCGCCATGAGTGGGCGGCCGGCGGACCGGCGGCTTTCGTTCAACGAGGTGCCCGACATCTACGACGAGGTCCGGCCTTCGTATCCGGCCGCCTTGTACGACGCGTTGTTCGAGATGGTGCCGCCGAACCCGGTGATCGTGGAGGTGGGACCGGGCACCGGTCAGGCCACCAAGGATCTGCTCGGTCGAGGGGCAGCGGTTCACGCCGTCGAGATCGGGCCGGCCACGGCGGCCAAGCTCCGCTCGAACCTTCCCACCGATCGACTTCGAGTCACCGTCGGCGACTTCGAGCAGGTGGCGCTGGCGCGGTCGAGCGCCGATGCGGTGTTCTCCGCCACGGCGTACCACTGGATCTCGCCGCCGGCGCAGACGGAGCGGCCGGCCCAGCTCCTGCGACCTCGTGGCGTCGTGGCCATCGTGGACCTCATCCAGGTGAGCTCACCGGAGGACGACGGGTTCTTCGCCGCCGCCCAGCCGATCTACGAGAAGTACGGCGAGGGACACCGAGGCCCACCTGCGCCCATCCGAGCTGACGTGGACCCGCCGATTCGCCGAGTCCTCGAGGGCGACGACCGCTTCGGAGACGTCAACGTGCGCACGTGGGACTGGGACCAACGGTACGGAGCGGCGGAGTACCGGAAGCTGATGCTCTCCTACTCCGGCACGCAGATGATGGCGGCCGAGGACCGACGCGGTCTGCTCGACGAGATGGAGTCGTTCGTCAACCGGCGTTTCGATGGCCGGATCACCCGGCCCCTGGTGGCAACACTCACGACCGCCCGGCTCTCCTGACGCTCGACGGTGCCAAGGGTCCCCCTCCGGGCCAGGGCCCCGGACCTTGGCCGGCGCCAGCCGCCGGGTGCCCGGGAGGTCCGGTTCAGGCCTCGCTTCGGCCGAGGTGGGCGCGTACGGCGTCGATCCACGCGTTCCGGCGCTCCTCCTGGGGGCAGTGGGCCGCGCCCTCGATCACGACCAGCTCGGCACCCGGCACCGCGGCGGCAATGGCGTCGGCCTGGCCCCGCAGCGCGGTGTCGAGCTCGCCGACGAGCACCGTGGTCGGGCAGGTGATCTCACCGAGGCGGGGCAGCAGGGGCTCGAAGGTCCGCAGCTGGTCGGCCAGACCGGCGAAGGCCTCGACGTCCATGTTCGTGGTCTTGTGCCGGTTGCGGTCGGCGATGCGGGGCTGGTCCTCCGGGAGCGCGACCGAGGTGCCCTCGGCCAAGCGGGCCATCATCTCGGCGACGGCGCCCATGCCCTGGTCGCGTCCCGTCGCCAGCACCATGTCGATCCACACCTGCGGGATGCCGTCGCCCGCGGGCTCGGCGAGCGTGTCCATGAGCACCAGCGACTCGATCCGCTCCGGGTGCTCGAGCACGAGACGCTGGGCCACCACCCCGCCCATCGAGTGACCGAGCAGGTGCACCCGGTCGAGGTCGAGGGCGTCGAGGGCGCCGACCGCGTCGGCCACCAGCGAACCGAAGGTGTAGCCGGCGCGGTCGCCGGTGTTGGTCGAGTCGCTGTGCCCACGATGGTCCCAGGCCACGACGCGGCGGTCGGCGGCGAGGTCGTCGATCACGTCGACGAAGTCGATGCGGCCGCCGGTGAACCCGTGCACCAGCACGAGCGGGGTGGCGTCGCCACCACCCCGGTCGTCCACGGCGAGGGTGACCTCACCCAGGTCGAGGAGTCGGTCCGGTTCGTACATGCCCGGCAAGGTAGCGACCGGGCGCCATCCCCGGGCGCGGACGGCGCCTTGGACGTCATCGTCGAGGGAGGCGATCCGTTCGGCGGCAGAGTCGCGCCACGGTTGTATTCGACGAACCGTCGGCCGAGGAACGCGAGGAGCCTCGCGGATGGCTCGGGTTCGCATCGTCTGACACAGGGACGTGGGCCCGCTACGACCGCCGCGGCGGTCACGACGTGAAACTGCTCAACCGCCGGCAGTCGCCGCCTCGTCGAGTGCCTGGTGAAAGCTGTCGTTCTCGGACCGCACGTCCGCCCAGGCGGCGCTGGCGTGCACGATCCTCTTCGCTTCGGCCAACGACACGCCGAGGCGCTCGACCGTGGCCTTGATCGACTGCGCCTGTGAGAAACCCTCCTGACGGAGCTGCTCGAGCACGGTGTCCCACAGGTGGAGATCGGTGAGAAGATCGCCGGCCCGGCGACTCGCATCAGCTGTCGTGCTCATTCGTCACCTCCTCTGTCGAGAGCGATCGTGATCTCCACTGTACGGCCGGGATTGGCTCCGGTGACCCGCGTTCCCCGGATGACGAGCGAAGACGCTCCGCTGCCCTCGAATTGCCTGGAGAGTTCTCGACGTGCGGCTCGAAGGACGGCCGCTGCTCCGACGGTCACCGACGCGCCCGAGGCGGGGTACACGGCGATGTCCTCGAGGTAGACGACATCGTCGACCTGCCTTCGCTCGGCGAGAACCTCGATCTCCTGGCCGTCGACGACCACTGACCACTCGAACAACTCAGCCATCACGTGAGACTTCGACTGGAACGTTGTGATGAGGTCGTTCGCTCGCCACGTCACCAGCATCGGCTACACCGGTGACAAGAACTCGCCTCGCGATTTGGTTGGTGGAGACGATGGGAATCGAACCCACGACCCCCTGCTTGCAAAGCAGGTGCTCTAGCCAACTGAGCTACGTCCCCGGGATTGGACGAGAAACCGGCCGAAAAGTCCGCCCAACGGCTCGCCAGAGGGGAGGACCGAGTGTAGACGGAGCCGATCGCCGGTCGGGCCTTCGCCACCTGCCTAACCTTGGCCGGTGCCCCTGACCACGACGCAGCGGGGGGTCGTCCTCGCCGCGGTCTTCTGCTCGGCGGCAACCGCGGTCATCGCCCTTTCCTCGGTGCGCTTCGTGTACGCCAATCCCGGCGCTCGGGTTGCCCTCGAGACCGCTCAGGGAATGGTCGCCGTCCTCGCTGCCGGACTCGTCGCCGGCCGGTTCCTGGAGTCGCGAGACCGCCGCGACCTGCTCGTGGTCGCCGGTCTGGCGCTCCTCGCGGTGGTGGCGTTCGAGCGGGCGGCTCTCCCCGCCCTCGAGACGGTCGTGTCCGAGCGGACCCAACGGTCGGTCGGTCGGTGGGCTCCCCTGGCCGGGCAGGTGGTCGCGGCCACCGCCATCGCCGCCGCTGCGCTGTCGCGGCGAGTCCTCGTGCGAACGCGACGATCCGCGCTGGTCCTCGTCGGCGGGGTCATGGGCGTCGCCTTCGGCATCGCGGGGGTCCTGTTCGTCTTCGACGACCGGCTGCCACCGGCGATCGAAGCACTCGGACCCGGGAACGCCGACCGGCCGCGGTTCGACGCCCACCCGGTCCTGGTCGTGGCCTACGTCGTGCTGGTCGGTTTGTTCGCGGCCGCAGCGTGGGCGTTCGCCTGGCGGACCGACGACCGCGAGCCGGACTCGCTCACTCACGCGCTCGCCATTGGAACGGTGCTCGCCGCCGTGGCTCGGGTCAACCTGCTCCTCTATCCGTCTGATTCGGTGACCTACGTGCACATCGCCGATCTGTTCCGCCTGGGGTTCTACGTCGCCCTGGCGTCAGGTGCGGCGGTGAGCATCCGCGACCACTGGGCATCGGAGGCCGCGGCCGCCGAGCTGCGTACACGTGAGCAACTGGCGCGTGAGCTGCACGACGGACTGGCACAGGAACTCGGGTTCATCGCGTCGCAGGTCTCGAGCCTCGCCTCGGGACGGGGCGATCCGGCCCTGACCGACCAGATCGCCATGGCGGCGGAGCGGGCGCGCAACGAGGCTCGCCGCATGGTCGACGCGCTGGAGGGGGTCACCGCGAGGCCGCTGCGGACGGTGCTGCTCGACGCGGTGGTCCCTGTGGCAGATCGGCACGGGGCGGTGGTGCACGTCCGTGGCGCCCCCGGCGTGTCGCTCGATCCGCGGACGACCCACGAGATCAGCCAGATCGCGCGTGAGGCGACGGCGAACGGCGTCCGACATGGGGGCGCACGGACGATCATCATCGATCTGCGGGCGGATCAGGGGGAGCTCCAGATGCGGGTGGAGGACGACGGTCACGGATTCGAACGCTCGACCGCGGACCACCGGGGCTTCGGTCTGCGATCCATGGAACAGCGAGCACTGCAGCTGGGTGGCTCGCTGGTGATCCGCTCGACCCCGGGTCGAGGCGCCATCGTCGAGCTCAGGGCGCCACTCGACGGGAGCCCGAGCGGTCTCCCAAACGAGCGGAGAGCAGCTCGATGAGACCGCTGGTGGACCCGACCATCACGCTGTCGCGTTCTCGACCGGAGTGCAGCTCGTCGGCTGATCCCAACCGCACCACCAGGTCGCCGCGCACATGGGGCGGTATCCGTTCCGAGACCACGATGACGTCGAACCAACCCGCCACGTGCACCGTGTCCCGAGTCGGGACGACATCGAGACCCAGATGCCGCAACGCCGACGTGACCTGTTGCTCCTCGTCGGGGCATCCGATCTCGACCAGGCAGCGCAGAGGGGGCACATCCAGAGTGGACTCGTTGCCGGCGGGGCCTGTCATCCCCCACGCGGGTGAGAGCGACCACCCATGAGCCGATCCGTGGTGGTGGTCGACGACCACGCCATCATCTCCCACTCCCTCGCCGATGCGCTGCGAAGGTCCGGCTACGCCGTCGAGGTCCTTGACCCGTTGCGACTCGACGACGACGCCGTCCTCGCGGGCGTCGCCGCCCACGATCGACCGGTGGTGCTCCTCGACCTGCACCTCGGTGATCGATCGTCGCTCGATCTCGTGCGCCCCCTGACCCGCGGCGGGGCAACCGTCGTGCTGCTGACGGCGAGCGACGACGAGGCCGTGATCGGCGGGGCGGTCGAAGCCGGGGCCGTCGGCGTCATCCACAAGTCCGAGCCGTTCCACGAGTTGGTGGACGCCATTGCCAAGGTGGTGGCCGGCCAACCGATCCTCGGTCCGGTCCGACGTCAGTCACTGCTCGCCGCGGCGGCGAGCGCACGGACGGTGCAGGCTCGCTCGACCTCCGTGCTCGGCTCGCTGACTGACGCCGAGCGAGCGGTGCTCACCGGACTCGTGGCGGGGCAGGGAGTGCGGGACATCGCCGCCGAGCGATTCGTCGGCGTCGAGACGGTGCGTTCCCAGGTGAAGGCCATCCTCCGCAAGCTGGGGGCCCGCACCCAGGTGCAGGCCGTCGCCATCGCCAAGCAGGCGGGCTTCGGCCGAGATCACCCATCTGGGGGATGATTCGCACTCTGCCGCGTTCGTACCGTCACACGCAATGAGAACATGGACGCAATCGAACTGCCGGGATCGAGGCGCTTCGCTGGTGGAGTTCGCGCTCGTGCTGCCGATGCTCTCGATGTTCCTGTTCGGCATCGTGCAATTCGGTCTCGCCTACGACGCGAAGCAGTCGATCAACTCGGCCGCCCGGGAAGGCGCGCGCATGGCCGCGATCCCCGACGAGGTCAACGTGACCTACTCGACCATCCACAGCCGGGTGGATTCGAGCTTCGCCAACCTGCAGTCCGACGTCGTCGATTCGGTCACCGTCGTGGTCGTCAAGGCGACGGCACCGAGCACCGTGCTGAGGACCTGCACGGCGACGGGGTGCACGCCCCTCACCACACCATCGAGCGTCTCCCCGTGCACTGGGCGTCCGGGTGAGACCGTCGTCGTCACCGCGGTCAAGAAGCACGACATCACCATTCCCTTCTTCGGTGTGCGGCCCGTCGAACTGACCGGTCGAGGGGAGTTCCGGTGCGAGATCGACGCCTGATGCCGCGCCGTCACCGGCGGCGCGGGGACCGGGGGGCGATCCTGGTGATCGTCGCGGTCTTCGCCGTGGTGGCCGTCCTGATGCTCGCCGCCGTGGTCGACCTCGGCAATCTGCGCCAAGAGAAGAAGCAGGTCACCTTGGCCACCGACGCGTCGGCGCTTGCCGCGGCGGCGTCCATCGACTTCCGTAGCCCCACGGCGAAGGGCAACGGCGTCGACTGCAGCTCGATCAAGTCGACCGACGCGGTGGACACCACCGTGGGCGCCGTGGCCAGTCGCTACTGGCGCGAGAACGGCGGTAGCGGCCCGCTCCAGTGCACGGCCTTCTTCGCCAGCACGCAGGCCGGGACCGCCTACGTCACCGTCGCCGCCAGGGAGTCGGTCGACTTGACGTTCGCGGGGGCGACCGGCCAGCCATCGGGCGCGGTGACCGGCTCCAGCAGCGCTCGGATCGCCAGCGCCAGCGGAGGGTTGCTGTACCCCGTCGGCCTCTGTACCGCAGGGGCCGTACAGTCGCTGCAGGGTGCGCTGACCAAGGTGTACGAGCCGCCGGTTTCCACGTCCATCCTCTTCGACGGCGCCTGCGGTGGGGCGGGCAACAAGCGCCAGGTCCAGTTCAACGTCGGCCTGCGCGGCGACTCCTGTGGGTCGGTTGGGATGTGGTGCTGGGACTTCAACCATGGTGGCTTCGATGTCGCCGGCAACGCACCAGCGATCGTCGAGAGCGACACCGGCAAGGACTGGCAGAAGGCCGAGGCCACGATCGCCGCGCTGGCCGCAGCCCACACCCGGTTCTGGATCCCGGCCATCCAGGCCCGACCCGACCTGCCGCAGTCGGGCACATTCGCCAAGTATCAGGTCACCCACTTCGTCGAGGTGGAGATCCAGAGCTACTCCAAGCGCAAGGGCTTCTCCTTCCTGGTGTACCAGGTCGTGCCGTACACGACGTCTGGTCCGCCGGCGACCTCGAACACCTACACCGCTCGGGTGCACCTGTGCGGCACCGGCGAGGGTGTGGCCGCCTGCGATGTCAAGACCGCGCCACCGCCCAACTACGTCACGCCACCGCCAGTCCTCGACTTCCGCGACCTCTGCAAGGTGGTGACGATCACGCCGGCGACCCAGACGGTGAACGTCGATGCCGCGGACAAACTCACCGCCCCCGTGACCGTCAGCTACACCGTCGTCGATCCGGTCAACTGCGACCCGCCGGTCAGCCTTCGCGCCGTCTCGTCGTTGCGCACGGTCACCGCCACCCCAGGAGCTCGCGCCGGAAACACCTATCCGTTCACGTTCGCGACGGGGACGGTGATGGGTCCGGACGCCACCGACTTCGTGCTCGAGTTCTCCGAGGACACATTGCTGGCCGACAATGCCGGGCGCCTGTCGACACTCGGACCCTGCCGGGTGAAGGCGGTGACGATCAGCCCGACGACGCTGATCGGCGCCTCCGGCAACGCACTACAGGAGAAGGTGACCGTGCGCCTCGACCTCTCGAGAGCCCAAACGTGCACGAACCTGACCGTCCGGGTCGCCGAGCACAAGAGCAACCCGGTCACCAACACCATCTACACCGGGTCACCGGCCACCGCCACGTTCGACATCGTCCTCAACCCCGGCGCCAAGACGTACCCGAACAACTCCACCTGGGACGTGTCTGTCCTCCAGAACGGGACCGCGCTCACCTACACCCCGACGGCTTCGTTCCACACCTGACACGCCCGGAAGGGCGGCCGGAGAGCTCCTCACTCGCGACCCCGCTCGGCGGTTGTGAAAGGCTCGCGGCGTGACCGTCTCGAGCCCCTTCTACAGCGACGAACACGAGGCCTACCGCGAGGTGGTCCGCCAGTTCACCGAGAAGGAGATCGCCCCCCACGTCCACGAGTGGGACCTGGCCGGCGAGGTCCCCCGGGACCTGTATCGCAAGGCCGGGGCCATCGGGCTCTTCGGCGACGGCTTCGACGCCGAGTACGGCGGGCACGGCCAGCGCGATGCCCTCATGCGCCTCGTGCTCATGGAGGAGCTGTGCCGGGGTGGTTCCGGCGGTGTGGTGGCCGCCCTGTTCTCGAACTACATCGGCCTGCCCCCGATCCAACGCTTCGCCTCCGACGAGCTCAAGGCCCGGGTCATCACGCCGTGCCAGTCGGGTGAGACGATCGCCGCCCTCGCCATCACCGAACCGTCCGGTGGTTCCGACGTGGCCCGCATCAAGACCACGGCCCGACGAGACGGCGACGAGTTCGTGGTCAACGGCTCCAAGACCTTCATCACCTCGGGCATGCGGGCCGACTTCTTCACCACCGCAGTGCGCACCGGGCCCGAGGGCGCCGGCGGCCTGTCACTGCTGCTCATCGAGGGCGACCGCCCCGGCCTCGACCGCACCAAGCTCGACAAGATGGGCTGGCTGGCATCCGACACGGCCACCCTGTACTTCGACGACCTGCGGGTACCGGTGAGCAACCTCATCACCGAGGAGAACGCCGGGTTCTCGGCCATCGTCAACAACTTCAACGCCGAGCGCATGGACCTCGCCGTCCAGTCCACCGCGTTCAGCCGGGTCTGCTTCGACGAGGCCGTGGCGTGGGCGCGCGAGCGCGAGACCTTCGGCAAGCGGCTGGCCGACCACCAGGTGATCCGCCACAAGCTGGCCGAGATGGACCGCTGCATCAACGGGTCGAAGGCCTGGCTGGAGCTGCTGTCGTGGCGGCTCAACCAGGGCGACAACCCGGTGGCCGAGATCGCCGAGGCCAAGGTCAACGCCACGCTTGTGCTTCGAGTTCTGCGCCCGCGAGGCCGCCCAGATCCTCGGCGGAGCCAGCTACCTGCGGGGCGACACCGTCGAGCGCCTCTACCGGGAGGTGCGGGTCCAGGCCATCGGTGGCGGGTCCGAGGAGATCATGCGCGACCTGGCGTCTCGCCAGCTCGGCCTCTGACGCACGGGTACGCGAGCCGCGTCCAGAACCGGGAGGGGCGGTCAGGTGTCGTCGGCGATGAGGGCGGCGTAGGCAGCTTCGATGTGGTCACGCAGCTCGGCCGGGGCCTCGACCGCGCCGGCGTCGACCACCAGGCCCATGTCGAGGCTGCCGGCGTAGGACATGGTGGTGAGGTTGAACGCCGTACCGGAGATCGGGCCCATCGGGAACAGGGCGTCGACCTGGGCGCCGGCGATGTAGACCGAGAAGGGGGCGCCCCGCACGTTGGACACGGTGAAGTCGACGGTGGCGGCCGCGTCCTTGGCGAACTTGGCGATCACCGACGTGGGCAGCAGGTTGATGACCATCGACAGGCTGCCGAGGATGTCGACCGACTTGCCCGCCTTGGCGCCGGCCAGGCCCTCGCGGACCACGTCGAACGCCGCCGTCGCGCCGGTGGGCGCGGCCAGGTCGGTGGTGGTGATCGAGAACTGGTTGCCGCCGGCCGTGCCGCCCCGCCGGGTGCTGATCGGCATGGCGACCCGCAGGCGATTCGGGGCCGCGTCGCGCGCCTCGTGGTAGGCCACCGTGCCGGCGAGCGCGCCGGCGACGAAGAAGTCGTTGATCGTCCCGCCCCGGCGCTTGGCCGCGGTCTTGGCGTCGTCGAAGGGGACCTGGATGGTGCCGAACCAACGCTTCAACGACCGGTGCTTCCACAGCGGTGACCCCACCGCCTCGGTGGGGTCGCTCGACGGGAACAGGGTCTTGGAGACCTCGCCGAGCACCGCGCCGACACCGGTGGCGGTCCCGACGGGATTCATCACCACCGACTTCACCACCCGCTGGGTCACGCCACCGAACCGCCGCACGTTGTGACCGATGGCCTCCCGCGCCGATTCGCCGAAGTCCTCGCCCACCGGCTGCTCGCCGACCTCGATCACCGGGTCGGGATGCTTGGCCTCACGCTCGAGGTCGGTGAACTTCTCGGCCAGGCGGATGCCGCCCTCACCATCGGTGATCGTGTGGTGCATCTTCTGGAACAGCGCGGCCCGGCCGTCGGCGAGGCCCTCGATGATCACGAACAACCACAGCGGACGGGTCCGCTCGAACGGGTCGAGGAGCAGGTTGGAGGCCAACTCGTAGAGGTCCTCGGGCTCGCCCGGCGCCGGGACCGCGATCCGGCGGATGTGGTAGTCGAGGTCGAATCCCGGGTCGGTGACCCACACCGGTGGCGACAGCCGCCCGACGCTCGGCACCACTCGCTGGCGCAGCCGGGGGATCTCGGCCACGGCGACGGCGAGCCGGGCCCGGAGCTTCTCGAACGAGGGCGGCTCGTCGAGCAGCGTGATGCTGGCGAACCAGGACGAGAGCGCGGGATCCTTCTCGAGATTCCACATGAGCGCCTCGTTGTCGCTCATGTGCCGCTCGAACTGCATCTCCCGCACCCGGTCCATGGGCGGAGCGTAGGGCCTGCCGGGCCCGCCCGGCTCAGGAACCGGTCCGGATCACGTGGCGGGGGCGGTGGTTGCCGTCGTCGTCGACTGCACGATGGAGTGCAGGAAGCCGGCCCGGGTGCCGATCAGGATCCGCCCGCCCCAGACCGCGGGCGTGGCCTCGATGCAACCGCCGAGCTCCATCGACCACCGCTCGGGTGGGTCGACGCGGGGGTCGGACACGTCGAAGGCGTGGAACACCCCGGCACAGTCGCCGAGGAGCAGGACGTCGTCGACGACCACCGGCGATCCCCACAACGGCCCGTGCATCGACTTCTCCCACAGCACCGCGCCAGTGGCGCGGTCGAGGCCGACGAACCGGCCACCGTTGGTGGCCGCGTACACCACGTCGCCCGCGACGGCCGGCGTCCCCCAGATGCCGCCGGGACGGTGCTCGTTGTCCTTGAACGACCAGACCAGCGGGTCGGGCTTCGACGGGTCGAGCTTCATCAGCTGCCCCACGGCATCCGACCGCGCCGCGGTCCCGGCTCGTTCGTACTCGCTGGCCACGTAGAGCATGCCGTCGTCGTCGGCCACCACGGTGGCGTCGGTGTCGTCGCCGGTCCAGAACCGGAACGTGCGGGTCGGCACCGCCCCGTCGGCCAGTCCGCTGATGTCCCAGCCCTGGACCAGGCCACCGGAGTTGGCGAAGTAGAGCGTGTTGCCGACGATGGTCGGCGAGTCCTCGATCGAGACGGTCTGGTCACCGATGGCGTCGAGCAGTTCCTGGTCCCAACCCGGCGTGTTGAAGACCACGTGAGGGTCGACGGTGACCTTGCCCGCCGCGTCGTAGCCCCGGTTGAGCTTGACGATGATGAACTGGCTGTTCTCGCCGCCCTCGAAGAGGTAGTCGTCGATGATCAGCCCCGACGAGTCCCAGTCGTCGTTCCACAGCACGGGCGAGAAGTCGTCGGCATTCATCGACCACAACTCGGTGGCCTCTTCGCCGTCGACGGACAGGACGCGGTAGTCGTTGTCGCGCGATCCCGTGTACACCAGCGGGTACCCGTCGGGATCGATGGTGACCGTGCCCTTGATGATGTCGTCGGTGGGGAAGTCGGGGAGGATCCGCTCCCCGGTAGCGGCGTCGATGAAGTGCACCGCGCCGTCGTATGCGCCGAACACCGCCCACGTCCTGCCGTCGCGCTCGAACATGGTCGGCTGTCCGGTCCAGCCCATGCCGCACCAGGTCTTGGTGGTGCCGAGGTTGGTCGACTCGCGACACATGCCGCCTTCACGCGGGAACCGATAGTCCTCGACGGGGTCGGTGGGGACCGGTCCGGAGCCGTAGTAGGTCCTGGTCGGGTTGCCGCGGAACGTCAACAGACCCTCGACGGTGGCGTCGGGCCATGGTTGGCCGGCCTGCGCCGGGTCGGACCAACCGGTGTACGGCGGCTCGGTCGTGGTGGTCGAGCCGGTGTCCCCGGTCGACACGTCGACGCTGCCGGTTTCGTCCCGGGGCGTTCCCGAGTCGTCCGGGCTCCCCCGGTCGTCCATCCACCACGTCACCGCGATGACGAGGATGCTCACCACCGCGATCGGCAGCAGCGGGAGGGACCGTCGCACGGCGGCAGTGTACGGGTGACCATCGCTCCGTGGCGGCGCGATCACCCGACCGGTGCGGTCGCCACACCGCTCGGGATGGGGCGCAACCGACCCGGGGCTCGGCGCCGCTCGCCGTAGAGTACGCACGTGCCGGAGACGATTCGATACGTGTCCCGGGTCGCTCGTCTCCCCCTCGTCGACAGCGACGGTGAGACCATCGGCCACGTCGACGACGTCGTGCTCGCGCCCGCGGCCCGGATCGCTCCGCGGGTGATCGGCTTCGTGACCTCCGTGCAGCGCCGGCACATCTTCATCAACGTGGGACGCGTCGGCGAGATCGCCCCCACCGGTGTCCGGATGCGAAGCGGCACGATCGACGTCCGGCCGTTCCGCAAGCGCGAGGGTGAACTGGTCGCGATGGGCGACATCGTCGGCCAGCAGGTGGGCGACCTCACCGTGCTCGATGTCGGCATCACGCCGACCGAGGCACTCGGTTCGTACTGGGAGGTGACCACGCTCGCCCTCGGGGGCGCGGTCCGCTGGCCCGGCGTCGCAGCCCGTCGATCGTCCCCTGGACCGAAGCAGCGCACCTCTTCGAGGTCGGCGACGAGGCTCAGGAGGTGGCCCGTCTGCGCGAGATGCGCCCCGCCGACGTGGCCAACCGCATCCGGGCCCTGCCCCAGGAGCAACGGCAGCGCTTGGCCGAGATCATGGAGGACGAGCGGCTCGCCGACCTGCTCGAGGAGCTCCCCGAGGACGAGCAGATCCACATCATCGAGGGCCTCGACCTGGCTCGGGCCGCCGACGTGCTCGAGGCCATGGACCCCGACGACGCCGCCGACCTGCTCGGCGAGCTGCCGGCGATCGAGCGGGCCCGCCTGCTCGAGGCGATGGAGCCGGACGAGGCCACGCCGGTGCGCCGGCTGTTGACCTACGAGTCCGCCACCGCCGGCGGTCTGATGACCCCCGAACCGGTGATCATGCTGCCCACCGCCACCGTGGCCGAGGCGCTGGCCCTCCTACGGGTCAAGGAGCTGCCGGTGGCCCTCGCCACCCAGGTGTTCGTGGCCAACCCGCCCCTGTCGGTGCCCACCGGCCGGTTCCTCGGCGCGATCGGCATCCAGCGGCTGCTGCGCGAGCCACCCTCGAGCCACCTCAGTGACTGCCTCCCCGAACGACCGGAGTTCATCCCGCCCGACATCGAGAAGATCGATGTGGCCGGCCGGCTCGCCGCCTACGACATGGTGTCGGTGGCGGTGTGCGACTCGTCCCGCCGTCTGATCGGGGCGGTGACGATCGACGACGTGATGGACCACCTGCTGCCGAAGGGCTGGCGGCGTCGGCTCCAGCACCGGGCCGCGCAGGAGCACGCCGCCCTCGGGGGCGAGGGCTGAGCCATGGCCGGGCTGTTCCGCCGCTCCGACGATCTCACCCGACCCGCCAGCGGCGGCGTCGGTCTCCACTTCGACCCCGACGCGTTCGGGCGGTTCTCCGAGGGCATCGCCCGCTTCCTCGGCACCGGGAAGTTCCTCGCCGGCCAGACCGTGGTGGTCGCGCATGTGGATCGTGCTCAACATCGTGGGCTACAGCTACCACTGGGATCCGTATCCGTTCGTGTTCCTCAACCTCGCGTTCTCGACCCAGGCGGCATACGCCGCCCCGCTGATCCTGCTGGCCCAGAACCGCCAGGACGAGCGCGACCGGGGCCAGACCGAGGCCGACCGTGAGGTCAACTTCCGGACTCAGGCCGAGGCCGAGTTCCTCGCCCGCGAGCTGGCGTCGGTGCGTCTGACCCTGTCCGACGTGGCCACCGTCGACGAGCTGCGGGACGCGATGGCCGACCTCACCGAGGCGGTCACCGACGCGGTGTCGCGGCTCGAGGCCCGCCTCGAGAAGGGAGCCGGCACCGACCGTGACCCGGCCGGTGCCTCGCCCCGCTTCGGCACCGATCCGGCGTGACCCCCAAGCCCCGGGTGGTCGTCGCCGTTGCGGCTGCCGTCGTGCTGGTCGCCTCGTGCAGCCAGAGCACACATCAACCTCGACCGGGCCGCTGATCCCACGAGCTCGTCGACCACGGCACCGGCCTCGACCACCGCGCCATCCAGCTCCACCGCCCCCACCACCGAGCCCGCCCCCGAGGTCGCCCCCATCTCGTGGCAGGCGTGCGGAGCCGCCGAGTGCGCCACGGTGGATGTGCCGGTCGACTACGCCCACCCCGAAGGCCCCACCATCGCGCTCTTCGTCCGCCGCCTCGCGGCCCGGGGCGACCGCATCGGCGCCCTGTTCCTCAACTTCGGCGGTCCCGGCGCCCCCGCCGCCAGCCTGATCGACCGGTTCCCCATCCCCCGAACGCTGCTCGAGCACTTCGACATCGTGGGCATGGATCCTCGGGGCGTCGGGCAGTCCTCGCCGCTGCACTGCGGGCTCGATCCCGTGACCCTCTACTCGGTGGACCCCACCATCGAGGACCCGGCCGACGTCCAGGACCTGCTCGACGTGTCGAACCGCTACGCCCAGAACTGCCAGTCGGCCGATGGCTCGCTCCTCCCCCACCTCGGCACCCGTGACGTGGCCCGCGACATGGACCGGATCCGGGCCGGCATGGGCGACAGCCAGCTGTCGTACGTCGGATTCAGCTACGGCACGGCGATCGGCCAGGCCTACGCCGCCCTGTTCCCCGACCGGGTGCGGGCCATGGTGCTCGACGGGGTGGTCGACCCCGCGGCCGACGGCATCACCATGGCCACCGAGCAGGCCAGCGGGTTCGAGACCGCGCTCGACCGACTGGGCCCGCGGCTGCCCCGCCCGGTCGTCGTGCCGCTTCGGCGCCGACGCCGTCCACGCGGTCGAGACGATGCTCTCCGCGGCCGAGACCGGCGTGGCATCGAGCCCCGGCACCCGCACGCTCGGACCGGGCGAAGCCGCCAACGCCCTCGTCTTCCCCCTCTACAACCAGGCCCAGTGGCCCGACCTCGACGCCGCGGTGGCCGACGCCGTCGACGGCAACGGCACCGCCATGGTCCACCTGGCCGACGACTACGCCCGGTTGGTGGAGTTCCCCATCTACTTCGCGGTGTCGTGCCTGGACACGACGTGGCCCCGCGCGACCGACACCTTCCTGGCCGACGCCAAGGCGGCGGCCGCGGTGGCACCCCACTTCGGGGAGGCGATCGTGAACGACTACATCCGGTGCGCGGTGTGGCCGACCGACCCCGAGCCGCTGGGCGCGATCAGCGCACCGGGCACACCACCGATCCTGGTCGTGTCCACCACCGGGGACCCGGCGACGCCGTACGACAACGGGGTGCGCGTCGCCCAGCGGTTGGCGAACGGGGTGTTGGTGACCAACGAGGGCGAGGGCCACACCGTGGTGTTCCAGGGCAACTCGTGCATCGACGGCATCGTCATCTCGTACCTCGTCGACAGCACGGTCCCGAGCGGCGAACCCCGCTGCTGAGCCCCCTCAGGGTCGGTGGCCGCCCGACTCCCACCACGCCAGCAGGTCGGCCATCCGGGCTCCGGTGGTGCTGTCGGACACCGCGATCGATCCGACCAGGCTGTCGTCCCGCGTCCAGAACAACACGTTGAGCCCGTTCGAGTTCACGAAGCAGAGGATCTCGCCCCGGGTCCCGTCGAGGTCGTAGGGCATGAAGGCGGCGTCGGGCGGCGGCGGTGGTGGTTCGTCGGCGAACGGCGGCACCGTGGTGGTCGTCGTCGTGGTGGTGGTGGCGGGCGGTCGTGGTGGTGGTGGGCGGCACCGACGACGTGTCATCCGGAGGCGCCGTGGTGGTCGTCGTCGTGGTCGTCGTGGTCGTGGTGCTGGTCGTCGTGGTGGTCGTGGTCGTCGGCGGGAGCACGACGACGTCGCGCTGGCCGAAGCCGGTCGACGTGCAGCCGTCGTCGGTCTGGTCGAAGACGTTGTCGTGCAAGGCATCCCGCCGACCGTGGAGCCAGGCCGACATGGTGTCCGGCGTGGCGAACTGCACCGAGGACACGATGCCGGGCTCGGCATCGGTGGGCTCGCACCGCACCGCGGCCACTCCCGGCGCATCCACGTCGAGCCCGAGGTCACGGGTGCACCCGGTCCGCAACTGCTCGGGGAGCACGTCGAGCAGCGATCGCTCGTCGGGGAGCGGGAAGGCGGCGTCGGTGCGTTCGACCAGGTCGGCCCAGAAGCGGTAGTGGTCGGCGAACGAACCGCCGCCACCGGCCCGGATCAGCAGGGGCGCCTCGTCGCTGGTCCACACGAAATCGACGTGCCCACCGGAGGCCTGGCAGACCACGCGACCGACCCGTTCGACGCCGATGTAGTCGTGGGCCCCGGGTTGGCCGAGCGCGCACTCGGTGTCCGACGTCGGAACGCCGAACTCGTTGACGAGGTCGTCGAAGGCCTGTTCGCGGTCGTCGATCGAGCCGTACAGGACAAAGATCACGGAATCGGGCACGCCCTCGAGCGGGCACTGCAGCTCGACGCGGGGCGGATCGTCGGTCGGTTCCTGCGCCGGCGGCACGCAGGTGGTGATCGACGCCGGCACCAACGCTTCCAGCGCAGCCACCGTCGGCGCGGCGTCGACGAGCGCCGTGGTGGTCGTGGTGCTCGGCTCGGCGGGGAGCGCCAGCTCGGCATCGGTGTGCACGGCCCGCCACACCAGCACGCCGACCACGAGCGTGGCGACGGCGAGCGAGGCGCCGATCACCACCGGGGCGCGCGACCGGGGCTGCTCGTCCTCGTAGACCCCGAAGGCGGCGCCGTCGAGCACCGGCCGTGCGCCGGGAGGTGGGAGCCAGGCGTCCGCGTCCGCCTCCGGATCGTCCGCCGGGTCGATGCCGGGACCGGCGGCGTCCGCGAACACCGAACGGCCCGGAGCCGGCGGCGCCGGCGGCTCGACCTCCGCTGCGGCGGCATCGGGCTCCGGGTCGTCCGCCGATCGAGCGTCGTCGCCGCTCTCTCCTCGACCTTCGAGCATCGGGCCGAGGCTACCGCTGCGCTATCCGGACAAGCCCTCAGCCA
This sequence comes from uncultured Acidimicrobiaceae bacterium, assembly GCA_963731885.1. Lineage (GTDB taxonomy): Bacteria > Actinomycetota > Acidimicrobiia > Acidimicrobiales > Salinilacustritrichaceae > Salinilacustrithrix. Next base: position 222,978 of record CAVSXR010000018.1, read on the forward strand.
CCAGCGGCTCGAGGGTCCATTCCGGGTGATCGCCCTCGATCCGCTGGAGCCAGTACACCGACTCGAACAGGGCGAGGAGCGCGCCGTCGGATCGCTCGAGCACCCGGACCCCGGTCATGCCCCGCAGGTTCGGAGCCGTGGTTGCGTCGGTGAGCCGGGCGATCGAGTAGCGCGTCATCGACAGCTCGGCCGGTGAGCCGAACTCGTCGGCGAGACGGGCGGAGACCACCTCGAACTGCATCTGACCCACCGCGGCCAACATCGGCTCCTGATCCCCGAGGTCGGGGTCGCGGAGCACCTGGACCACGCCCTCCTCGTCGAGCTGGGCGATGCCCTTGCGGAACTGCTTGAACCGGCCGATGTCGACGGGACGGGCCACCGCGAACAACTCGGGCGCGAAGGCGGGGATGCCGGGGTACTCGACGGCGGGATCGACGTAGAGCGTGTCGCCGACCCGGACGTCGGTGGCGTTGACCAGGCCGATGACGTCGCCGGGGAAGGCCTCGTCGAGCGTCTCGCGGTCCTGGCCGAAGACCGAGTGGGCGTACTTGGTGGCGAAGGGCTTGCCGGTGGGTCCGTGGGTGATGACCTCACCCCGTTCGAAGCGGCCCGAGCACACCCGCACGAAGGCGATGCGATCGCGGTGGGACGGGTCCATGTTGGCCTGGACCTTGAAGACGAACCCGGAGAACGGATCGTCGAGCTCCCGCTGGTCCCCGTCGACCGTGGAGCGGGGCCGCGGCGACGGCGCCAGGTCGACGACGGCGTCGAGCAGCAACCGCACGCCGTAGTTGGTGAGCGCGGACCCGAAGAACACCGGCGTGGCGTGGGCGTCCTCGAACAGTTCGCGATCGAAGTCGGAACCCACGGCCTCGAGCAGCTCGACCTGCTCGACCGCGGTGCGGTAGCTGTCGCCGTCGATCTCGAGGGCCCGATCGGGCTCGACGATCTCCTCACCGGCCTCGGTGGCGCCGCGGGCGGTGCGGCTGAACCGGATGTAGTCCCCGCTGCGCTTGTCGATCAGCCCGCGGAAGTCGCCGGCGATGCCGACCGGCCAGGTGATCGGCATGGTGGCGAGGTCGAGGGTGTCCTCGATCTCGTCGGTGAGCGAGAGCGCGTCCTTGCCGGGCCGGTCCCACTTGTTCACGAAGGTGATGAGCGGGATCCGTCGCTCTCGGCACACCTCGAACAGCTTCAGCGTCTGCGGCTCGATGCCCGAGCTGGCGTCGAGCACCATGATGGCGGCATCGGCGGCGGCGAGGACCCGGTAGGTGTCCTCCGAGAAGTCGCGGTGGCCCGGCGTGTCGAGCAGGTTGAGGACCCGATCCCGGTACGGGAACTGCATCACCGTGGAGGTGATCGAGATCCCGCGCTGTTGCTCCATGTCCATCCAGTCGGACCGGACGCGGCGGCGCTCGCCCCGCGCCTTGACCTGTCCGGCGTCCTGCACCGCGCCGCCGTAGAGGAGGAACTTCTCCGTCAGCGTGGTCTTGCCCGCGTCGGGGTGGCTGATGATCGCGAACGTGCGGCGACGGCCGGCTTCGGTCGCCGGGGAGGAGGTGGTGGGGGCAGCCACGGGTCAAGTGAACCGGGCGCCGGTGATGGGCTCCAACTCGCCCTCTGTTCCGGGGGTTGACGGCATGGCCCGATCGGGTGGTCGTGGGTCGGATGCTCAAGGGCGCGGTCCCGGCCTGCCGATGGATGAGGAAACGAACCCGACTGGAGCACTGGGGCTCTCAGGGGGAGGGAGGCACGGGTGGGATGTCAGAACCAGAGCCAGGCGAGGAGCGGGCCACCCGCAACGAGACCCGGGCGGGCGATGTCACGGAGATGCGCCTCCGGGGCATGCGCGCCGTGCTCGACGAGTACCCGACCGCAGTCGTCGCGGCCATCGACGACGACGGACTGTTCGTGGAGATGCCCGACTCGTTGCCGATGAACGGGCATCGCGTGGCCCACGCCCGCTCCGCCCTCGACCTGGTGCAACCCACCGACCGCCGGGCGGTCATCGACGCCTGGGCAACCGTGAAGGAGCAGGGCCGATCACAGGCCTCGGTCACGCTCGCCGGAACGCCGGCGGCCATCGCCACCATCCACCTGTTCGACCTCACGGCCGACCACGGCCTGTTCGTCGGCGTCATCGCGGCCGAGGGCGCGACCGACCACCAGATGGAGGACGTGGCCGAGATCGCCCCGCCGCCACCGCGGATCGCCCACACCCGCAAGAACGAGGTGGCCACCATCATCTACGCCGATGCCGCGGTCACCGACATGCTCGGATGGGCCCACGACGAGATGGTGGGCCAGAGCTCGCTCGGCTTCGTCCACCCCGAGGACGCCGAGCGCGCCATCGACCTGTGGATGGAGTGCCTGGCACACCCCGGAGCCACCTGTCGCACCCGCGTCCGGCACAAGCGTCAGGACGGCTCGTGGATCTGGCTCGAGCTGTCGAACACCAACCTGCTGGCCGATCCTGACACTGGCTACGTCGACTGCGAGATGTTCGACGTCTCCCAGGAGATGGAAGCCCACGAAGCCGTCCGGGCGAGTCAGCAGCTGCTCAGCCGCCTCACGGCCTCGCTCCCGGTCGGCGTCGCCCAGTTCGACACCGACGGAACCGTGCTCTACGCCAACGACCGCCTGTACGAGATCGTGGGGGTCGAGCCGGGGATCGACGAGCAGGCCCTGCAGGCCGCCGTGGTCGAACCGGCCGCGCTCGAGCGAGCCATGCGGGCGATCCATCACGGGCACGACATCGACATGCACATCGTCATCCAGCGCGCCGACGACGGAACCCGGCGCGAGTGCACGCTGACCATCCGCTCGCTCACCAACGACGACGGCGAGCTGATCGGCGGCGTCCTCGTACTCGACGACGTGACCGAGCAGGCGCGCATGCAATCGGAGCTGGAGCACCGGGCGACCTACGACGAGCTCACCTCGTGCGCGAACCGGCGCACCGTCCTCGCCCGGCTGTCCGAGGCGCTGACCACGGCGCGGATCGGTGTCCCGGGCGTGGGCACGGCCGCCATCTTCGTGGACCTCGACGACTTCAAGGACGTCAACGACCGGCACGGCCATGCCACGGGGGACGCGGTGCTCACCGCGATCGCGGCCCGCCTGCAACGGGTCGTGCGGGCCCAGGACGTGGTGGGACGGCTCGGCGGCGACGAGTTCCTCGTGGTCTGTCCGGACGTGGCCGACCAGCGGGCGGCGATCGCCATGGCAGAACGCATCTCGGCCGCCATGGAGGCTCCCGTGACGGTAGGCGGGACATCGCTGCACCAGACGGCCAGCATCGGCGTGGCCTGGACTGGGGCCCGCCTCGCCGTCGATGCCGACGCGCTGATCGCCGAGGCCGACCAGGCCATGTACGCCGCCAAGCGAGACGGCAGCCGCAGCATCGTGCTCAGCCTGAGCTGAGGTCGGCGGGAGGAACCGCCGGCGCCAGTTTCAATCCTCGGCGATGAACACCGTCTTCAGGTCGGAGTAGTGGTCGAGCGCCACCATGCCCTGCTCGCGCCCCGTGCCGCTCTGCTTCATGCCCCCGAACGGCGCCTCGATGTGGACGCTGGAGCTGGTGTTGATCGACAGCATCCCCGTCTCGACCCGCCGGGCCACCCGCAGCGCCCGTCCGATGTCGCGACACCAGATCGACCCGGACAGCCCATAGATGGAATCGTTGGCCAGGGCCACCGCCTCGTCCTCGCCGGCGAAGGTCTGGATCCCGACCACCGGACCGAAGATCTCGTCGCGCATGAATCGCATGTCGAGGCTGGCCCGGTCGAAGACCGCCGGCGTGAGGTAGTGCCCCGGACGGTCGAGGCGCTCCCCGCCGCAGAGCCGGCGGGCGCCGTCGGCCTCGGCTGACGCCACGAAGTCCTCCACCCCGGCGCGCTGCCCCTCGGAGATGAGCGGGCCCATCTCGGTCGTCTCGTCGTCGGTGTCGCCGAGGCGGACCGATCGCGCTCGGGCCACGAACCGTTCGGTGAACGCGTCGGCCACCGACTCGTGGACGAACATGCGGCTCCGGGCGCAGCAGTCCTGGCCCGCGTTGTCGAAGACCGACCAGAACGACGACTCGACGCAGGCGTCGAGCTGCTCGTCCGACAGGTCCCCGAAGACGAGGTTGGCCGACTTGCCCCCCAACTCGAGGCTGACCCGCGTGATGTCGTCGGCGGCCAGGCGCATGATCCGACTGCCCACATCGGTGGAGCCGGTGAAGCTGACCTTGCGCACGCCCGGATGGGTGACGAGCGCCTCGCCCACCGCTCCGCCCGCGCCGGTGACGACCTCGAACGTGCCCGGTGGGAGCCCGGCCTCGACGGCCAAGCGTGACAGGGCCATGGCGGTGAGCGGGGTCATGGACGCCGGCTTGGCGATCACCGCGTTGCCCATCGTGAGCGCCGGGGCCAGTTTCCAGCACAGGATCAGGAGCGGGAAGTTCCACGGGGTGATCGCCGCGCACACGCCCAGGGGCTCGCGGAAGGTGAGCAGGGTGCCGGCCGCGTTGCCGGGGATGGTCGAGCCGTGGACCTTGTCGACCGCACCGGCGTAGAAGTCGAACACCTCGGCGGCGGCCCCCACCTCGCCCCGAGCCGCGGCGATCGGCTTGCCGGCCTGGGCCGATTCGAGGCGGGCCAGGTCCTCGAGGTCGCGCCGGATGAGCCCGGCGAGGGTCCGGAGGACGTCGCGCCGGGTCCGGACCGACGAATGTCGCCACTCGGCGAACGCCGACGCGGCTCGCGCCACGGCGGCGTCCACGTCGTCCGCCGACGCCTCGGGGACCTCGGCGACGGTGTGGCCGGTGGCAGGATTGATCACGGCGCGTACCTCAGCGGACATGGTCGGGACGCTATCCCGAGCCGCCCACCGACCATCCCAACCGAACCGGGGGTGTCACCGCTTGGTGGCGGCGTACTCCACGACCCGGGCCATCACCGCCTCGCCCGCCTTCGCCACGCTGCCCGCGTCGAACGGCGGCTCGGGGTCGTACTCGATCATGAGCTGCATGGCCCGGGCGGCGTCGGCGTCGACGAGCAGCTCGGACAGCCGCAGCGCCATGTCGATGCCCGACGACACCCCGGCCGCGGTGATGATCCGCTGGTCGAGGTGCTCGACCACCCGCTGCCCCGTCGGGACCGCCCCCAGCGCCTCGAGCTCGTCGTAGGCCGCCCAGTGGGTCGTGGCCGACAGGCCGTCGAGCAGGCCGGCCGCGGCGAGCACGAGGGACCCGGTGCAGACCGACGTGGTGAAGCGCGACGTGCGGTGCGCGCCGCGGACCCAGTCGAGGATCGGCGCCTCCGCCGCCACCAGGGGCCGGGTGCCGATGCCTCCGGGAACGACGACCACCTCGGGCGCGGGGACCTCGTCGAAGGTGGCGTCGACGGTGAGACCGAGGAAGCCGTTCTCGGTGCGGACCTCGCCCCGTTCGGCGCCGACGAAGGTGACGGTGGCGCCGGGGAGTCGCTGCAGCACCTCGTAGGGCCCGACAGCGTCGAGGGCGGTGACCTCGGGGAACAGGGCGATGGCGATGTCCATGGGAACTCCTGGTGGTGGGATGGATCGGGAACCCGGGCCGGTCAGGACGCGGCAACGCGTCCGAACTGTCGGCGGTAGGTGTCGGGCGCGAGTCCCAGGCGACGGTGGAAGGCCCGCCGGAGGGTCTCGGAGGTGCCGAACCCGCAGCGGCGGGCGATCTCGTCGAGCCCGGTGCGCTCGCTGCCGAGCAGCTGGCGGGCGGCGTCGACGCGGACCCGCTCGACGTACCGGGCCGGCGACTCGCCGACCTGGTCGCGGAACAACCGGGTGAAGTGCCGCTCGGAGAGTCCGACACGAGCGGCGAGGGCCGCGACGCCGTGATCGGCACCAGGGTCGGCGTGGACCAGGTCCCGGGCCTGCTGGATGGGGCCGCGAGCGACCGGCTCGCTCCAGACCGGTGCGGCGAACTGGGTCTGGCCCCCGGGGCGGCGGAGGTAGACGACCAGGTGGCGGGCCACGAGCTGGGCCACCTCGGCGCCGACGTCGTCCTCGACCAGCGCGAGGGCCAGGTCGATCCCGGCCGTGACCCCGGCCGACGACCACAGGGCCCCGTCGTGCACGTAGATGGCGTCCGGTTCCACGATGGCGGCGGGGCAGAACGCGGCCAGCTGTCCAGCCCGCGACCAGTGGGTGGTGACCCGGCGGCCCGCGCACAGCCCGGCGGCCGCGGCCAGGAACGTGCCGCTGCACACGGTGGCCACCCGGCGGGACCGCGCCGCCGCGGCCTCGACCCAGGCCACCAGCTCGCCCCCGTGGCCGGCGAGCACGGGCGCGGCACCGCCGCCAGGGAGCAGGAGCGTGTCGAGCGGACCGGTCGACTCGCCGAGGGCGTGGTCGGCGTGCAGGGCCAGTCCGCTCTCCCCTCGGACCGGACCGGGGGTCTCGGCGGTCAATTCGATCCGGTACCGGGGATCGTGACGGTGCAGGTGGTCGAGGGCGGCGTTGGCCCCGGCGAACACCTCGTGCGGACCGGTGACGTCCAGCGGTTGGAACCCGGGGTACATCGGGATGACGACTCGGCGCTGGCGCATGGTCCCACCGTGACGGCGATCGTTGGCGGCGTCAATGACATGATCCCCACGATCTCGGCCAGCGCCGAGCCCGGCCTTGACCGATCGGTCAAGATGAGGCCATGAGCGACCGCAAGATCGTGACCGTGCTCGAACCCGAGGACGAGTACACCCACGTGCCCGACGAGGCGTCGAACTACAACGAGTCGATGTACCTCAACGCCTTCGATCCCCGCCAGGAGGTCGGCGGCTGGTTCCGGCTCGGCAACCGGGTCAACGAGGGCTACGCCGAGATGACGGTGTGCATCTACCTGCCCGGCGGCCGCGTCGGCTTCGTCTACGGCCGCCCCCACATCGAGCACAACGAGGCCATGGACGCCGGCGGTCTGTCGATCGAGGTGATCGCGCCGTTCGAGCACCTGAAGGTCCGCTACGCGGGCACGATCTGCCTGCTCGACGAGCCGGGCCAGATGGCCGACCCCCGCACGGCGTTCAAGGAGAACCCGTGGGTCGAGTGCGAGGTCGACCTCGACTTCCGCGGCACCTCCCCGATGTACGGCGGCAAGCCGGTCTACGAAGACGACGGCAGCGAGATCGAGATCGACCCGGAGAAGTCCTTCGCCAAGGCCCACTACGAGCAGCACTGCGCCGTCACCGGCACCATCCGGGTCGGCGAGGAGACCATCGACATGGACGGCCTCGGACTGCGGGACAAGTCGTGGGGGCCGCGCTACTGGCAGGCGGTGTCGTGGTACCGGTGGATCCCGCTGGTGTTCTCCGCCGATCCCGCGGCCTCACCGCAGGCCATGATGATCTCCATCGTCGGCGGCAAGCCGGGGGGCATGGTGCTCGAGGGTGGCGAGTACCACCTCATCCGCGACTGCACGATCGAGTCCGACTGGGACGAGCACCGCTACCAGACAGCCATGCGGTGCTCGGTCACCACCGACCACGACACCTACGACGTGTCCGGCGAGGTCATCTCGCTGATCCCGCTGCGGAACCGGCGCACCGACCCCGAGGGCAACGAGCTGCTCACCCGCATCACCGAGGCCATGACCCGCTTCGAGTGCCGGGGTCAGAAGGGCATCGGCATGAGCGAGTACCTCGACCAGATCGTCGACGACCAACCGGTGGGTCCGGACACCGCCACCGCAGTCGGCGTAGATCTCGGCCAGGGCGGGGGGTTCGAGGTCGTCGGCCGTGAGGCCCAGCTCCTCCATCTCCGCCTTGCGGTCGGCTTGGAGGCGCAGCGCCGTCTGCTTGCCGGGCAGGAACTGGGCCGCGACCACCGCGAGCACCATCAGCCCGGTGGCCACCAGGTACACCGTCCGGTAGGGCACCAGCGCATCGGTCATCGAGATGCTGCTGGGAAGGCCCTTGGGCCGGGTGGTGGCGAAGATCGACGCCACGATCGACACCCCGACCGCGGCCGCCACCTGCCGCACGGTCTGGCTCAACGCCGAGGCCTGGGAGACCTTGGCCGTGGCCACCGCGTTCATCGCCATGATGTTCGGCGCCATCATCGACAGCCCGGCGCCGAGTCCGCCGGAGAAGAGGATGGCGGCGACGACCGGCAGCGGGGTCGTGGGGGTGAGGGCGGCGAGACCGACGAAGGACCCGGCCAGCACGGTGGCGCCGATGGACACCGGGATGCGAGCCCCGACCCGGTCGGCCAGCCGGCCGCCCACCGGCATGGTGAGGGCCACCCCGAGGGCGGACGGGAGCATGGTGAGCCCGATCCGGAACGCCGGGATGCCCCGCACCGTGCCCAGCTCGAGCGGGATGTAGACGAGGCGGGTGTACTGGGCCACGGTCAACAGGCAGACCGAGACCATCCCGATGGCGAAGATCGGGTCGGCCAGGATCCGCATCTCGATCAGGGGGTTGGGGATGTGTACCGCCTGCCAGGTGAAGCGAGCGAGCAGGCCGGCGCCGATCCCGATCATGGCGAGCACCGATGGGCTCGACCAGCCCCAGGACTCGCCCCGGGAGAACCCGATCAGCAAGAGGGCGAGCCCGACGCCGCTCAGCACCAGGCCGGACCGGTCGAGGCGTCGCTCCTCGCGGAAGCCGGTGTCCTTGAGCAACCGGATGGCCACGGGGAAGCCGACCAGGCCGATGGGGACGTTGATGAGGAACAGCCACCGCCATCCGAGGGAGGAGACGAGACTGCCGCCGAGCACGGGACCGATCGCCGGTGCGGCCATGATGGCGATGCCGAAGTAGCCGAGAGCCTTGCCCCGCTCGTGGGGCTCGAACAGTTCGTAGATCATGGCCATGGCGACCGGCATCATCAGACCACCGCCGATGCCCTGCAGCATGCGAGCGACGATGAGGAAGCCGAGGGTGGGGGCGATGGAGCACAGCACCGAGGAGACGGTGAACACCCCGAGCGAGCCCACGAACATCGCCTTGCGCCCGAAGCGGTCGGCTGACCAGCCGCTGACCATCTGGGCCACCCCCACCGCGGCGAGGTAGGCGGTGACCACCCATTCGATCCCCTCGATGGTGTGGAAGTCCTCCTGCAGCGACGGCAGCCCGAGGTTCACCACCGTGGTGTCCAACACCACCATGAACGCACCGAAGAGCACCACACCCATGGCGACCCAGCGATACGGGACTCGACCGATGGAGCCGTCGTCGACAGCAGTGATTTCGGGGTCGGTCATCGCGATCGGGTTGCTCCGCCGGGCGGTCCGCACACGAGCCGACCCGAATAGTTGCTGAGTACAACCAATAGCGTAGCGCTCCTCCTAGACTCCTCCACCATGGGCATCGACCAGATCGCGCGGATCGAGGCCGCGCTCGTGTTGCTGGTCAGACGGGCCAACGATCCGCGCGGCAACAAGACGATCAACCAGGCCGCCGGGGTCGACATCGAACGCGCCAGTGCGGTCATGCTGGCGCGCGTCGAGGAGCTCGAGCCGGCTCGGCTGTCCGAATTGGCCGACGCCGCCGGCGTCGACATCTCCACCGCCAGCCGCCAGGTCGCCCGCCTCGTCGACGACGGCTACGTCGAGCGCCGCGCCGATCCTGACGACCGCCGGGCCAGCGCCCACCGGCTGACCCCCGAGGGTCGCGACGTCCGAGCGCGGCTCACGACCGCCCGGCGGGCATGGTTCGAGGAGGTCCTGGCCGACTTCGACGCCGAGGAGCGCGCCGTGTTGGCCACCTTGCTCGAACGCTTCGTGGCGCGCATGCAGCCCGACGACGAACCGTCGGGGACGGGATGATCCGATGCCCGCTGCCGACATGCCGGCGGCCGAGGTCGACATCTCCGTCGATCTCGTCCGCGCCCTGATCGCCAGCCAGGTCCCCGAGCTGGCCGGGCTCCCCGTCGAGCCGTTGGCCTTCGGTTGGGACAACGCTCTGTTCCTCGTCGGCGACTCGCTGGTGGCCCGGCTGCCGCGACGGCTCGCCGGGGTGGCGCTGGTCGAGTCCGAACAGCGCTGGCTGCCCGAGCTGGCCCCCCGGCTGCCGCTCCCGATCCCCGCCCCGGTCCACTGCGGCGTTCCCGGCGACGGCTACCCGTGGCCGTGGAGCATCTGCCCGTACGTGCCGGGGATCTCGGTCCTCGACCTGTTCGAGCGGGGCGACGCGCTGGCCGACCCGGTGGCCGAGGCCGAGCGGCTCGGCGCCTTCCTCCACGCCCTCCATCAGCCCGCGCCGGCCGACGCACCGGCCAATTCCTATCGGGGTGTACCGCTGGCCGAGCGCGACGAGCGCCTCCGAGCCCAGGTGGGCGAGCTCGGCGCGTCGATCGACGGGCCCCGGCTGCTCGAGCGCTGGGACGCCGCGCTCGAGCTCCCGCCGTGGACCGGAGCACCGGTGTGGCTCCACGGCGACGTCCACCCCGGCAACGTGATCGCCACGGACGGCCGCATCGTCGGCGTCGTCGATTTCGGGGACATCACCAGCGGCGACCCGGCGGTCGACCTGGCCGGCGGATGGATGTTCTTCGCGCCCCCGGCCCGGGCCGCCTTCCGCCGGGCGGCCCGGGCCGACGACCGCACCTGGGCCACCGCCCGGGCGTGGGCCCTGTGCCTGGGCGTCGCCACGCTGGCCCACTCCGCCGACAACCCGCCGTTCGCGCGCCACGCCCGGCGGACCATCGCCGCCGTCCTCGCCGACGACGCCTGAGCCCGGCCCCCACCCCCGACCCAATCGTTCTGGACGGTCAACGGTCGCCCCCCATGGCGCGACGGACGTCCAGAACGCCAGCACGATCGTTCTGGACGGTCAACGGTCGCTCCCCATGGCGCGACGGACGACCAGAACGACGAGGGCGGAGGGGAGCGGAGGTTGCGCGCTGGTCAGGCGTTGAGCTGGGCGGAGATGGGACGGAGGGCGTCGAAGATCGCCTCGAACGCCGGCTGGCGACGGGCGTAGATGTCGTGGTGGGCGGCGACGGGCTGGAACGTCGTGGCGGCGTGGACGCGGGCTGACAGGTCGGCCCGCGACAGCACGCCGTGGCGGTGCAGGGCCAGCAGTGCCGTCGCCCGGGCGATGGCGATGGCCGGCTGGTCGGGGACCGACACCGGTCGGTCGAGCACGTCGGCCACGATCTGCGCCCACCCGGGTGACCGGGCCGCCCCGCCCACGAAGGTGAGCTCGTCGATGCGGCTGCCGGTGAGCGCCTCGGCGTGGGGCAGGAGCCAGGCCAGGTTGTGGGCCACTCCCTCGCAGGTCGCTCGCACGATGCTGCGCCGGTCGGTCTCCAGGCTCATGTTCACGTAGCCGCCGCGCATGGTGGAGTCGTTGGCCGGCGCCATCGAACCCCGCAACCAGGGCAGGAACAGCACGCCCCCGCTGCCGGGCGGCACGGCGGCCAGCACGTCGTCGAGGGTGTCGAACCCTCCGGTGTCGACCACGTTGTCGAGCACGTGCTCCAGCGGCCGGCCGCCCAACCCGTTCTCGGCGAACAGGAGATAGGAGTCGTCGAAGGGACTCGGGCACGACAGCACGCCGTGGTCGAGGTCGACCTCCTTGGTGGCGATGGCGTCGACGAGGACCGACGTGGTCCCGATGGAGAGACCGCCTCGGCCGGCCCGGTACACGTCGGCGGCCACCGAGCCGGCCTGGGTGTCGTTGACGCCGGCGTAGACCACGGCCGTTCCCGGGATGGCGAGGAGCAGGGCGACGTCGGCTCGGACGGTCCCGATCGGCTCGTCCAGACGGAGCAGCGGCGGCAGGCGCGACGGATCGACCCCCGCCCAGCCGACCAACACGTCGTCGTAGGAGGTCTGGCCGAGCGATCGGTTGTCGACGACCTGCGACATGAACTGCGTGGCCTGGTTGGCCGCGATCCGTCCGGTGAGCCGGGCGTTGAGGTAGTCCATCGGCTCGAGGTAGGCGGCGGTGGCGTCGTGGACGTCCGGATGGTCGTGCTGCACGTGGAGGATGTGGCCGAGACTGAGACCGCCTCCGAGCGGTGGGATCCCGTGTCGTTCGATGAAGCCGACAAAGGCGCCCTCGTCGTCGAGGGCCGCCCGGCTGCGGGCGGTGCCGCGACGGTCCGACCACAGTCGCATCATCGCCACCGGCCGGCCCTCGGCATCGACCGGCACGATCGACGAGTACTGGCTGTCGACGCCCACCGCGACGATGGCCGAAGCGGCCCCCGGCGCGATGCCGACGCACTCGCGCACGGCGTCGACCACCCCGAGCCACTGGGCCTCGGCGTCGAGCTCGGCGCGGTCGCCGTCGATGCGCGCCTCCAGGTTGCGGCTGGCGAACGCGTGGGTGGTCCCGTCGTCGCCGACGATGGCCACCTTCACATTGGTGGTGCCGACGTCGACACCCAGCGCGTTGGTCACGTCGGTCTACTGCTTGGGTCCGACCACGACCGTCTTCTGGTTGACGAACTCACGGATGCCGAGGTGGCTGAGCTCGCGGCCGTAGCCGGAATCCTTGATGCCGCCGAAGGGGAGCCGGGGATCCGAGGCCACGAAGTCGTTCACGAAGCAGCACCCCGCCTCCAGCTCCTTGGCCGCGAGGCGCTCGCCCTCGGCCAGATCGCGGGTGAACACCGCGGCTCCCAGACCGAACCGGGTCTCGTTGGCGAATCGGATCGCCTCGCAGGTGTCCTCGGCCCGCATGACCGCCGCCACCGGACCGAACAGCTCCTCGGCGCCGGCGACCATCCCGGGGGTGACGCCGGTGAGCACGGTGGCCGGGTAGAAGGCTCCGGGTCCGCTGGGCTTCTGGCCGCCGAGCAGGAGCTTGGCGCCTTCGCCGATCGATCGCTCGACCTGGTCGTGGAGCTCGTCACGCAACGAGACCTGAGCCTGGGGTCCCACGGTGGTGGCCTCGTCGAAGGGGTCCCCGACGACCGCCGCCTCCATCTCGGCCACGAAGGCGTCGACGAAGGCATCGTGCACCTCGTCGACCACCACGAAGCGCTTGGCCGCGATGCAGCTCTGCCCCGAGTTGATCAGCCGGCTGGTGGCGCAGGTCTTGGCGGCCGCCTCGATGTCGGCGTCGGCGAGCACCACGTAGGGATCGGAGCCACCGAGCTCGAGGACGGTCTTCTTGAGCAGGCGACCGGCGGTCTGGGCGACGGCCGATCCCGCGGGCACGCTGCCCGTCAGGGTGGCGGCCCGGACGAGGTCGTGCTCGAGCACCGCCTCCACCGCGCCGGATCCGATCTTGAGGCTGCGGAAGAGCCCCACGGGGGCACCACCGTCCCGGAACAGCTCCTCGATGGCCAACGAGCACCCGGTGACGTTGGACGCGTGCTTGAGCAGGCCCCCGTTGCCCGCCATGAGGGCGGGCGCCGCGAAGCGGAACACCTGCCAGAGCGGGAAGTTCCAGGGCATGACGGCAAGCACCACGCCGAGCGGTTCGTGGTGGATGTAGCTGGCCGAACGGTCGGCCTCGATCGGGACGTCGGCGAGTTGCTCCTCGGCGTGATCGGCGTAGTAGCGGCACACCCACGCGCACTTCTGGGCCTCGGACCGGCCGCCGGCGATCGGCTTGCCCATCTCGAGCGCCATCAGTTCGGCCAGCTCGTCGGTTCGGTGGTCCAGTTGATCGGCGACGGCCCGCAGGATCTCGGCCCGGTGGGCGAAGCCGGTACGACGCCACTCCACATGGCGATCGTGGGTCTCGGCGATGAGCGCCTCGACCTGCGTCGGGCTGTGCTCGTCGTAGGTCGACACCGTCTCGCCGGTGGCCGGGTTCGTACTCGTCAACATGCGCGCTCCCTACCCGTCGCCCGTTGGCGGCGAGACGCTCGGCATGACCCGGACCGACACGCCGCGCCCACTAGCGAGGCAGGCCCTGCTGCTTGTCCATCATGTCGGCCATGATCTCTCGGATGAATTCGTCGGCCTCGTCGGTCATCCCTCCCGCGACGCCGCCGTAGACGGCGGCCGAGCCCGGCGTCTCGTCGGCGTGCGCCGCCGCGTAGACGACCGCCTCGGCCAGGTCGGCTGCGAACGCCTCGGCCACGCCGGGCTGGGTCTGGGGTCGGGTCACCGCCATGTGGATGGCGTTGGGGTACTGCTGCCCGTTGAACCGCCAGCCCCGGAGCTTCATGAAGTCGTTGACGTGGTAGATGTCGAACTCGACCCCACTGGCGGGATCGTTGGTGAAGCTGAAGCAGAACGTGGGATCGCCCATGATCTTCAGCTCGGGGTGCGATCGGACCGCGTCCTTCATGGCGTCCGCGGTGGCGAAGATCTGCTTGGCGTAGTCGAGGTAGCCGGCCCGACCGAGGCTGACCATCGACGCCCAGGTGGCGGCGAGCAGGCCGCCGGAGCGGGACCCGTCCATCCCGGGCGAGCAGTACTTGCCGCCGGTCCAGTCGGTGCGGAAGAAGTACTGGCTGTTGCGCACGGCCTGATCGCGGAACAGCAGCGTCGACGTGCCCTTGAGGCCGTAGCCGTACTTGTGGGTGTCGGCCGAGATCGACGTCACCCCGGGGAGCCGGAAGTCGAAGGTCGGGATCTGCTCGTACCCGAGCTGCTGGCCGAACGGGAGGATGAACCCCCCGAGGCACCCGTCGACGTGCAAGCCCACCCCGCGCTCCAGGGCGAGCTCGCTCAGGGCGGGGATGGGGTCGACCGTGCCGTAGCCGTAGTTGCACGCCGAGCCGACGATGGCCACGGTGTTCTCGTCGATCTGGTCGGCGACCACCTCGGGCCGGACCACGGTGGTGTCCGGATCGACCGGGACGTTGCGGTCCTCGATGCCGAAGAGGTGGCAGGCCTTGTCGAACGCGGGGTGGGAGGTCTCCGGCTTGACCACGTTCGGATTGGTGATGCCTCGCTCCTGGCGAGCGTGGTCGCGGTAGGCGAGCAGGGCGTGCATGATGGAACCGCTCCCGCCGGAGGTGACCATGCCGGCGGTGTCGTGGCCCCGATCTCGCGCCGAGTCGGCGTGCATGAGGTCGAGGGCCATGGCGATGACCTCACCCTCGAAGCGGGTGGCACTCGGGCACATGTCGCGCTGGAGGATGTTCATGTGGCTGAACAGGCCGAACACCTCGTTCATGAAGCCGTAGTGGTCGTGGTCGCCGCAGTACATCGAGCCCGAGCACTTGCCCGTCTCCCACGACGCGTCCTCGGCGTCGGCCAGGCTGCGCAGCTCATCGAGGATCGACTGGCGGCTGCGACCCTCCTCCGGCAACCGGCGGTTGACGGGGAACGTGTCGGCGTACGGGTACAGGCTGCTCATGACCCGGGACCGTAGTGGGGTCGGGCGGGCGACGACGCCCCGTCCGACTGCGACGAGCATTCACCGAGGCTTGGACGCGAGCACCCCGGTGCGTTCCAGCTCGGCGATGTCGGCGTCGTCGTACCCGAGCAGATCGCGCAGCACGGCGTGGTTGTGTTCACCGAGCAAGGGCGCCGGTCCCCGGGCCGCGGGACGGTCTCCGTCGAAGACGAGCGGGAAGCCCGGGATGGTGACCGGTCCGGCCACCGGATCGGCGACGGTGCGGATCATGGCCCGCTCGACCAGGTGGGCCTGATCGGCGAACTCCGCCGGGCTGAGCACCTTCGAGCACGGCACCCGGTGGCGCTCGAGCTCGGCGATGATCTCGTCGTCATCGTCGTGGCCCGCCATCCAGTCCTCGATCATGACGGTGAGCTCGTCACGATGGGCGAGGCGGCCGTCGTTGGTGCGGAACCGATCGTCGTCGCCCAGTTCGGGACGACCGAGCGCCCGCCACAGCCCGTCGATCTGGCCCTGGGTGCAGAAGACCACGATCCAGCCGTCGACGGCTCGGTAACAGGCGCCGGGGGCCGAGGGCTGGTAGTGGCGGCCGGCCCGCATCGGGACATACGCGTCGTCGCCCTCGGTGATGGAGGGGGCGTAGATCCCCGTCTCGTGCATGTGCACGAGCGAGTCGATCATCGAGGCGTCGATGTGGCAGCCGGTGCCGGTCCGCTCGCGCCGGAACAGGGCGAAACCGATGGCGGCGAAGGCGTGGACGCCCGCGTTGGTGTCGGCGAGGCCGATGCCCACGAAGGTGGGAGGGCCGTCGGGATCGCCGGTCATGTGCATGATCCCGCCGTAGGCCTGGGCGACGAAGTCGAACGCCGACTTGTCCCGCAGCGGCCCCGACTGACCGAAGCCGGAGATCGAGGCCATGATCAGCGCGGGATTGGTGGCGGCCAGGGCCTCGTAGCCCCAGCCGCGGCGGGCCATCACGCCGGGGGAGAAGTTCTCCACGACGACATCGACCTGGTCGGCGAGCCCCCGGACGATGTCGATGCCGCGCGCGCTGTGGAGATCGAGGCAGATGCTCTGCTTGCCGCGGTGTTGCTGGACGAAGAAGCCGGCGCGGCGGTTCCGGCGCGGCGTGAACGCCCGGCTCGGATCGCCGTACGGCGCGGCTTCCACCTTGATGACCTCCGCACCCATCTCGGCCAGCAAGCGGGTGCAGGCCGGGCCGGCGAGGTACTGGGTCAGGTCCAGCACCCGGATGCCGTGGAGCCAGTGCTCGGGAACCGACGTCATGGGAGACGATCTACCATCCCACCGGCGTGTCCGACGGCGGGCACCGGACCCGGGAGCACGGACATGACCGAGATCCACGGCACGTGCGACGACTCGTTCGCCGCGGTGCGCGACACCTTCGCCGCCAACTTCGAGACGCGAGACGAGGTGGGCGCCAGCGTGGCGGTCACCGTCGACGGCTCGCCGGTGGTCGACCTGTGGGGCGGCGACGCCGGCCCCGGCCTCGGTCCGTGGGAGCGCGACACCATCGTCAACGTCTACTCCACCACCAAGACCATGGCAGCGCTGTGCGTCCTGATGTGCGCCGACCGCGACCTGCTCGATCTCGACGCGCCGGTGGCCACGTACTGGCCGGAGTTCGCCGCCAACGGCAAGGACGGCGTCCTCGTCCGACACGTGATGAGCCACGCGTCGGGCGTGGCCGGGTTCGACCCGCCGCTCGAGCCGGCCGACCTCTACGACTGGGACGCCGTCTGCGCCCAGCTGGCCGGCCAGGAGCCGTGGTGGGAACCGGGAACGGTGTCCGGCTACCACGCCCTGACCCAGGGGTTCCTCCAGGGCGAGATCGTCCGCCGGGTGACGGGCCGCACGATCGGGACCTTCTTCCGGGAGGAGGTGGCCGAACCACTCGGTGCCGACTTCCACATCGGCCTCGACCCGGTCCACGACGACCGGGTCGGCGAGATGATCCCGCCCGAGCTGCTCGCCGCCGAGGCGATGCCCGAGGAGCTGCACGGCACCGTGGCCGAGCGGGTCCTCACCAGCTGCAACCTCGACGCCACCGAGCCCCGGACCCGCGCCTGGCGGGCGGCCGAGATCCCGGCCGCCGGAGGCATCGGCAATGCCCGATCGGTGGCCCGCGTCCACGCCGCGCTGGCATGCGGCGGCGAGGTCGACGGCGTCCGCCTCCTCGGTCCCGAGATGCTCGACCGCGCCCTGCGGCCGGTCATCAGCGGGACCGACGTGGTGTTCGGGGGGCCGATGACCTTCGGCATGGGCTACGGCCTCTCCTCCGAGGCCGTGCCGCTCCCCAACGACCGCACGATGTACTGGGGCGGATGGGGCGGGTCCGTCGCCTTCATCGACCTCGAGAACCGCATGTCGATCGCCTACGTCATGAACCGCATGGCGTCCGACCTTCTCGGTGACTCCCGGGGCCTGGACCTCGTGGGGGCCGCCTACGGCGCGCTGCTCACTCCGGGGTGACGTAGGCGGCGGTGAGGCCGCCGTCGACCAGGAACGTCGACCCGGTCATGTAGCTGGAGTCCTCGCTGGCGAGGAACAGCGCGGCCTTGGCCATCTCCTCGGCCTCACCGAAGCGCCCCATCGGCACGTGCACGAGCCGGCGCTGCTTCTTCTCCTCGGTGTCGAGGAAGTCCATGAGCAACTTCGTCTTGAGCGGCCCGGGGCACAGGGCGTTCACGCGGATGTGCTCCCGGGCGTGGATGACGGCCAGCTCCCGGGTCATCGAGAGCACGGCGCCCTTCGAGGCGGTGTAGGCGAGTTGGGCGGTGGCGGCGCCGACCAGCGCCACGAAGCTGGCCGTGTTGATGATCGATCCGCCACCGGTGTCGCGCATCGCGGGGATGCCGTACTTGCAGCCGAGCCAGACGCCCTTGACGTTGACCGCGAACGTGGTGTCCCAGACCTCCTCGCTGGCGACCTCGGCATCACCATCCGCCGGCAGCATCACCCCGGCGTTGTTGAACAGCACGTCGAGGCGGCCGAAGTCCTCGACGGTGGTGTCCACCATGTGGCGCACCTCGGTCTCCGATGACACGTCGGCCATGAGGGCCTTGGCGCGGCCGCCGGCCGCGGTGATCTCGTTGGCCACTGCATTGGCGCCGTGGTGGTCGCGGTCGACGCAGACCACGGTGGCGCCCTCGCTGGCGAAGAGCCGGGCCGAGTGGGCCCCGATCCCGCTGGCGGCACCGGTCACGATGGCGACCTTCCACTGGAGCTTCACTGGTGTCCTCCGGATGCGGCGACGAATGCGTCGAAGAGCTGTTGTTGGGTGGGGTCGGTGGCTGCGGTGAGCTCGGGATGCCACTGGACGCAGAGCAGCCACGGGTGCGAGTCGTGTTCGACCGCCTCCACGGTCCCGTCCGCGGCGGTGGCCACGACGCGCAGTCCGTCGCCGAGCCGGTCGACGGCCTGGTGGTGCCAGCTCATCGGCGTGACGGTGGTGGCCCCCATCAGTTTGGCCACGAGCGACCCGGCCTCGACGTCCACGGCGTGCAGGATGGGTCCCGGTCCTCCGTCCTCGGGCGGAACGCGGTGGGCCACGCTGCCGTCGACCACGTGGGGCAGGTGCACGTGGAGGGTGCCGCCCAGCGCGACGTTGACCACCTGCGAACCGCGGCAGATGGCGAACGTCGGCGTGCCCCGCTCGAAGACCGCCCGGACGAGGGCGAGCTCGTCGTCGTCGCGGGCCGCGTCGAGCGAGTAGATCGTGTCGTCGGCCTCGGCGCCGTAGCGGGTGGGATCGAGATCACCACCGCCAGCGAGCAGCAGGCCGTCGAGGCGATCGAGAAACCCGGCGACCGCTCCTGCCCCGGGCGGGAGCAGCACGACGTCGCCTCCGGCCCGGCGGACCGAGGCCACGTACTCGGCGGGCAGATCGAAGCGACCGGCCCGGTTCGGCGCGTACGTGGTGATGCCGATCAGCGGTCGTCGGGACCGATTCTGTACCGATTCTGCGCCGAAGTCGGTGGAGGTGGTCATCAGATGCGCTCGAAGTAGCGGGTGCGTTCCCAGTCCGTGACCGCGGCGTCGAAGGCGGCGACCTCGGTGCGGAAGAAGTGGGTGTAGTGATCGACGACATCGTCGCCGAAGGCGCGGCGGGCGAACTCCGAGGCATCGAACCGGGCGACGGCGTCGGCCAGGGTGCGGGGCACCGACGGCAGTTCGGAGGCGGCGTAGGCGTCGCCCTCGAACACCGGCGGCGGCTCGATGCGGTTCTCGATGCCGTCGAGGCCACTGGCCAACGCGGCGGCGTAGGCCAGGTAGGGGTTGACGTCGGCCCCCGGGATGCGGCACTCGATCCGCTTGGCCGGACCGGAGCCGACGATGCGGAACCCCGTGGTGCGGTTGTCGGGCGACCACGCCAGCGCGGTGGGGGCCCAGGACTGGGCCTGGTAGCGCTTGTAGGCGTTGACCGTCGGGGCGTAGCAGACCATCAAGTCGGCGGCGTGGGCCATCCACCCTCCGAGGAAGTGGCGGAAGGTCTCGTCGCTGTTGAAGACGTTCACGTCACCCCGCCACAGCGACAGGTGCAGGTGGGACGACGACCCGGCCTCGGACGAGTCCGGCTTGGCCATGAAGGTGATGGCCGCGCCGAGCCCGGCCGCGATCTCCTTGCAGGCGTGCTTGAGGACGACGTGGCGGTCGGCCATGGTGGCGACGTCGGCGTACCGGATGTTGACCTCGTGCTGGCCTCGGCCCCACTCCCCCTTCGTCGACTCCACCGGGATCCCCGACGACGCCAGATGGCGGCGGAATGCACCGTTGACGTCCTCGGTCCGTGTGCCCTGGAGCAGGTGATAGTCCTCGATGTACCACCCGGCCGGCGTGAGGTCGCGGTACCCGGTGCGGGCCGCGGTGACGTAGTCGTCGCGGTAGATGAAGTACTCGAGCTCACTGGCGCCCAGCGCCGAGTACCCCGCCGCCCCCGCCCGCTCCACCTGGGCGTTGAGGATCGAGCGCGGCGCCACCGACACCGGTGCGTGGGTCAGCGCCTCGCCCGAGGCGTCGACCCGCTCGACATCGCAGAGCACCATCGCCGTGCGATCGAGCCACGAACAGACACGCAACGTGGCGAAGTCCGGCACGAGGTGGACGTCGCCGTAGCCCAGCTCCCAGTTGGCGAACGCGTATCCGGGAACGGGCTCCATCTCCATGTCGACGCAGAGCAGGTAGTCGCAGGCATGGGTCCCGTCCTCCGGCGCACCGAGGAAGAACCCGGCATCGAGCCGCTTGCCCACCAGGCGCCCGTACAGATCGCAGAAGGCCACGATCACCGTGTCGACCGATCCGGCCGCGACCGCGCTCCTGAGCTCGTCGAGGGTCAACGGAGGACGACTGTCGTCGGGGCCCGGGGTCACGGCAGGCAGTCGACCACGCCCGCCGATCTCGGGCAACCGTGCTGCCACCGGCGCGGCCCGGTGTGATCGACTGCTCACGTGTCCCACCAACGTCACCGCCTGACCGCCACGCTCACCATCGCGCTCGTCAGCGGCATGCTGGCCTCGTCGTGCGGCGCCAGCGGCGACAAGGCCGGCGCCGACATCCCGGGTGTGGTGGTGGAGGACGGCCAGACCAACAACCACGTCGACAACGCCACCTACACCGAGGACCCGCCGACCGGTGGGGATCACAACCCGGTCTGGCTCAACTGCGACTTCTACGACGTGCCGGTACCGAACCAGAACGCGGTCCACTCGCTCGAGCACGGCGTCGTGTGGCTGACCCACGATCCGGACCTTCCCGCCGACCAGCTCGCCCAGCTGCGTGATCTGTTCGACAGCCGGCCGGATCGGATCATCGTCTCGCCCTACCCCGGGCTCGACGCGCCGATCGTGGCCGTGGCCTGGGAGCGACGCCTCGCGGTCGACCGCGCCGACGATCCCCGCCTCCAGCAGTTCATCGACACGTTCGTCAACGGACCCCAAGCCCCCGAGCCGCGCGCGGCGTGCACCGGAGGGCTCGGCACGTCGGGCTGAGCCGCTTCGCCCGCAGACTTCGTCTGCCAGCTCCGCTACTGGAGTTGCTCACCCGCCGTCCTCCGGCCGGCCGGCTCGTCATCTCCGCCGCTTCGCCCGCAGACTTCGTCTGCCAGCTGTTCAGCGGATGAGGTGGTCGAGCACGAGGGCCACCGAGTCGGGGCAGTGGTCGTGGGAGGCGAGGAACGCGGCGAGTTCGTCCCGCGCCACGGTGCGGATCTCGACCACCTCCCCGTCCGGACACGAGTACGGGCCGTCGTGCACCAGCTCGTACGCCCGGCCCACCACCGTGGTCGCTCCGTCGTCGAACACGCCCGACGTCACCGGCTGCAACGGCCCCGAGATCCCTGCCTCCTCGGCCAGCTCGCGGGCCGCGGCGTCGTCCCAACCCTCGCCGGCCGCCAGGACACCGCCGAAGCAGATGTCCCACCGGCCCGGGTAGACGTCCTTCCAGTCGGCCCGGCGGTGGACGACGACCCCGTCATCGCTGGTGCGCACGACGACGTACACCGCCCGGTGGGCCAGGTTGTCGCGGCGCATCTCGGCGCGTGTGGCCTGGCCGATGACGTTGTCGTCGCGGTCGACGATGTCGACGAGCTCGGTACCGCTCAACGAGGAAGCGGAGTGATCAGCGCTCTTCCTTGAAGATGACGTGCTTGCGCAGGACCGGGTCGTACTTGCTCAGCTCGAGCCGCTCGCGGGTGTTCGACTTGTTCTTGCGGGTCACGTAGGTGAACCCGGTGCCGCCCGTGCTCTTGAGCTTGATGATCGGTCGCTTGTCGTTCTTGGGCATCAGATCTTCACACCCTTGCGGCGCATGTCGGCCAGGACGGCGTCGATGCCCTTCTTGTTGATGGTCTTGATGCCCTTGGCGGACACCGTGAGCTGGACCCACCGCTTCTCGGACTCGACCCAGAACCGCTGGCGCTGGATGTTCGGCGTCCAGCGGCGGTTGCCGCGACGGTGGGAGTGGCTGATGGTCTTGCCGAATGACGGCTTGCGACCGGTGACCTGGCAGATGTTCGACATGCGAGCGTTCCTTCGTGAGGCGCCTGACCGCGGGTGGTGAGGCGCCGGTACGGCAGCAGACCAGTCTCGCAGGTGGGCCCCGATCGCGACAACCCCGACGACCCGCCACCGGACCGCGCAAACCACGCCCGTGTAATCACAGGTGTGGAGTTCCTGTGGATATCGCGGGGCGGATACCGTCGCCGGCCATGGACCCCGCCAGCCACCTCGGTCACCTCCGCACCGACGTCGATCGCATCCTGGCCACCCCCGAGGCCGCGCTCGGAGCCCCGGTCGCGGCCTGCCCGGGCTGGTCGGTGGCCGACCTGCTCGGCCACCACGCCGGGGTGTTCGCCTTCGCCACCGCCCAGCTGCGCGCCGAACCGGGCTCCGACATCGTCCCCTTCGACCCACCGCCTGACGGCGCCCCGCCCCTCGAGCAGTTCCACCTCGCCGCCGATGCCCTCCTCGCCGAGCTGGTCGGCGTCGACCCCACCGAGCACCGACCCAACTGGGCCGCTGCGCCGACCGCGGCGTTCTGGTTCCGGCGCATGGCCCAGGAGACCGCGGTGCACCGCTGGGACATCGAGGCCGCGCACACCGAACCGCACCCCGTGGCGGTGGCCCTGGCCGTCGACGGGGTCGACGAGCTCGCCGACACGTTCCTGCGCTTCGCCAAACGTCGGGGCATCACGGGAGCCGGCGAGACCGTCCACCTCCACGCCACCGACGACGAGGTCGCCGACGGCACGGTGACCGGAGGCGAGTGGATGTTCACCTTCACGCCGGAGGGGGTCGAGGTCGAGCACGCCCACGGAAAGGGCGACATGGCGGGTCGCGGGCGGGCGTCGGACCTGCTGTTGTTCGTCTGGAACCGCCGGCCGGTCGAGCTGGCCTGTTTCGGGGCGCCCGATCTGCTGGCGTGGTGGCCGGCAACGGTCCACATCTGAATCGCCGGTCCCGCGCCCGGGACCGAAGCACCTCAGACGGTCGGGCCCTCGGCGCGGACCTTCTCCACCCCGGCCACCGCCTCCCGGAGCTGATCGATCCACTCGGCCTGGTTGGCGCCGACCAACTTCACGCACCACGCCAGGGCCTCGGAACGCGATCGGGCGATCCCGGCATCGATCAGCGTGTCGAGCACCTTGCGCTCGTCCATCAGCAACCGCGTCATCACCGGCACGTTGGCGACCGTGAACCGGCGCTCCAACTGATCGCAACGGGCACCCCAGGACACCTTCTTGCCGAAGAGGTGCTCGGCCTCGCTGGCGATCACGATGCGCCGCTCGCGGGTGTCCTCCCGGAAGCCGTTGACCCGGGCCGACGCCGCCACCCGCCGGGCGTCGTCGGGCTCGGCCCCGTCCGGGTCGTCGTTCAGCGCCGGTGTGGCCAGGGTCCCGAGGACGAGGATCTCGTCCTTGTCGACCAGGACCTCGAGGGCGGTGAACCACGCGTCGTCGACCCGGCCCCGGAACCACCCGATGATCTCTCGCTCCGTCGTCATACTCACAGAATTACACACTTACATCACTACGACAAGGGGCGGACCATCCGGGAGTCCGGTCGATTCCGGCCGGCGAAGCGAGGCTGGCAGGCTGGCGCCCATGCCCGACGCTCCGCTGCCACCTCCGGCCGACCCCGACGTGCTCGCCTGGGCCGTCGAGCTCACCAAGGAAGCCGGCCGCCGCACGCTCAGCCGCTTCCGGGCCGATGACCTGGCCGTCGAGTCCAAGGGTGACGGCACGCCGGTCACCGAGGCCGACAAGGACGCCGAATCGTTCATCCGCGCCGAGCTGGCCACTGCCCACCCCCACGACGGGATCCTGGGCGAGGAGGAAGGCGAGTCGCCTGGGACCAGCGGGCGGCGCTGGGTGATCGATCCCATCGACGGGACCAAGGCCTTCATGCGAGGCGTCCCCCTCTACACCAACCTCACCGCGCTCGAGGACGAACACGGGTGGGCGGTGTCGGTGGTCAACGTGCCCGCCATCGACGAGTGCGTCTACGCCGGCCGGGGGCTGGGGTGCTTCCAGGACGACCGTCGCGGGACGGGACGCCCCGCCCGGGTCGGCCCCCGTGCCGCGGCCCCGTTCCTGATGGCATCGGGGTACACCCGCTGGGACGAGGGCGCCCTCCTCGCGGTGAAGCGGGCCGGCTGGAACCTGCGCACGTGGGGTGACGGCTTCGGCTATGCCCTGGTGGCCACCGGGCGGGCCGACGCCATGGTCGATCCCTCGGCGAGCCTCTGGGATGTCGCGCCCATGCCGCTCCTGCTCGCCGAGGCCGGTGGCCGATTCACCACCGTCGACGGAGGTGCGCTCCGGACCGACGACCCCGGTGCGTGCAGCGGCGTGGCCACCAACGGTGAAGGTCACGACGAGTTGCTGCGACTGCTGCGCCCCTGACGGGACGACACCTCGACGGCCGGGTCAGTTCGTGCCGACGAAGATGGCGGCTCGCACCCCGAGCTCGAGGAGATCGGTGAGGAACGGCGCCGGGTCGACGACCGACGCCAGGCCCGACGCGCCGGGGCGGAGTCGGCCGGCCAGCGCCCATCGGGCCGCGACCCCGGCAACGGCACCGGCGGCGACCGCGGGCCGGTCGATGGCGCCGACGACCTCGGTGACCGACACGCCGTCACGGCGGCCGCGGACCTCGACCCGGATGGCACCGATCCGCCCCTCTGGGTGCGGGCGGCGCAGCATCGGCAGCCACGACGTGAGCCGCTGACGACGGTTGGCCGCTTGGCGGGCGGTGATCCGGCTGGCGTCGGGCAGGGCGGGGTGGAGCAGCAAGGCATCGGGCAGCCCCGCTCGGTAGCAGTCGACCGAGCCCACCGGGTCGGGGAAGACGCACAGCTCGCGGCCCGATCCGCCGCTGCGCCACACCCACTCGCCGTCCCGCCAGTCCGCCGATCGGTTGGACAGCGCCTTGTGGTGCTGGCGAGCACATGCCGGGCCACCCGTACCGAAGCGGGCGAGGTGGACCTCGTCGACCGTGTCCATCCATCCGGCCACGTGGCGGGTCAGGACGCAGGAGAGTCCGGGCGAGAACCCGGCCCCCACCACGACGCTCACCCCCGCGGCGGTGGCCCGGTCATCGAGGGCCAGGAGCGCCTCGACCTCGGGGATGCAGTCGGCCGTGGACACCACGTTCGTCCCGCGCTCGATCGCCCGGCGGGCCAGGTCGAGGTGGGTACCGGACGGACCGGCCAGGACCACGGTGTGCAGATCGTCCACCGCGAAGGGATCGCCGACCGTCGCCACCGCGCCCAGTGACCGGCACAGCGCGTCGGGCCGGTCGGAGCCGCCGGTCAGCACCACGGAGGCGACGCGTTCGGAACCGGCCAGCTGCCGGGCGGCCCGAGCGCCGGTGGCACCGACGCCGATGACACCGACGGTGACCGTGCCGACGGAGGCGGCCGCGGTCGGCTCCTTCACTGGAGGTCGGTGCCCTGCAACTCGCGCCAACCACCGGTCTGGGGCGGCGTCCCACCCGTTCCCCGCAGCCGGAGCGCGCCGGCGATGATCGCCGCCACCCCGAGAGCAGCAATCGCACGGCGCAGCAACGTCATCGAGGATCTCCGATCCATAGGTCTCGTCGGGCGTGATTCCGGGAAGTTGCGAGGCCCTGCTCACCGCTCTCCGGCGGGCAGGGAAGTTGTGAGGCGCAGCCGAACAACTTCAAGCTGGCCGAAGGCCAGCCGTGGGGCTAGCAAGAATCGAACTTGCGACCTCACCCTTATCAGGGGTGCGCTCTAACCGACTGAGCTATAGCCCCGGAGGGACGGAGAACCTAGCAGCACCCGTCCCGGTGGGGACCAACCGGATCGGGTACCGGCGCTCACTCGCCGCTGGCCGCGGCTCGGTCGTCCGGTGGGGGCGACGTCGACGCCGGCCGCACCGCCGATTCCGGTGATGACGGCGCCGGGCGCGACGGAGGGGTCGAGGCCGAGGGTGCCGCTTGGGGTCGGCGCCGGGCCGGGGCCACGATGAGGTCCTCGTCGATCACCGTCATGCGGATGCCGCCGGTGAGATCGCTGATCAGGTTGAACAGCACCGCCCCGAGCACGACGATGGCGACAACGACGATGGCGAGGACCAACAGCGCGATGGCGGCGACGCGGAACACGACGCTGCCGACGATCTGGAAGCTGTCGTAGCTGCCGGAATCCTGGAGGAACCCCTCGATCCCGCTGATGGTTCCGACCCGGTCGGCGGCTCGCCACAGCAGGTAGCCGCTGATCATGGCCACGACGTAGCCGCAGGCTGCGAACACGGCCGTGACCTTGGCCACCGACCAGACCTCGACGTGGCGCACGACCCGGTGGACCTTGCGAGCCTTGCGCTTGCGGCGGGGCGGGGGCTTTCGCGTGCGCTGGGAAAGCTCGGGTGCCCGCTCCCGATGCCGAGCGGTCGGCGGTGGCGCCGGCGACGGTGTGATCCGGGTCGCCCCTGACGGCGGCGCGGTGACCGCCTCGTTCGTGCTCGTCACCTCGGGCTCGGCGCCGGTTGGCGCGGCTCGTAGCCCAGAGGGTTCCGTCGACATCGTGCTCCAGTGTACGAAGAGGTTTCGAGCGCCCGCGCGCACCCGAGAGTAGCCCGATGGATCCCGGTGAATCGCGACTCGCGACCACCGACGGCTCGAGGTCGGGGCCTTCCCGAGCGCCCGGCTCCTCGGCCTGAGCAGGCGGTCATCGAGTCGGGTGCCCGCCGGGCACCCGGCTAGAATCACCCTGTTGTCATTTGCGACAGGGAGAGCACTGTGTCCGACCAGAGCACTCCGCCCCCCGGGGGCGGCGACGGCAGCGAGCAGGACGCCGAGGTCGCCGCCGACGATCGACCGGAGGCCGACTCGAGCCGATACGACATCGAGCCCATCGAGATCCAGGACGAGATGGAGAACTCGTTCCTCGAGTACGCCATGTCGGTCATCATGCAGCGGGCCCTCCCCGACGCTCGCGACGGCCTCAAGCCCGTCCACCGTCGGATCCTGTGGGGCATGGAGGACATCGGGGCCCGACCCGACCGCTCGCACATGAAGTGCGCCCGGATCACCGGCCACGTCATGGGTCATTTCCATCCCCACGGTGACAGCGCCATCTACGACGCCCTCGTCCGGATGGCCCAGCCCTTCTCGTTGCGCCACCCGCTCATCGACTTCCACGGCAACTACGGCTCACCCGACTTCGGTCCCGCCGCCGCCCGCTACACCGAGTGCCGTCTCGCCAACCTCGCCACCCACCTGCTCGACGGCATCGGCGAGGAGACCGTCGACTTCACCGACACCTACTCCGGCGAGTTCACCGAGCCCTCCGTCCTCCCGGCCCGCTTCCCCAACCTGTTGGTGAACGGCTCCGAGGGCATCGCCGTCGGCATGGCCACCAAGATCCCGCCCCAC
This sequence comes from uncultured Acidimicrobiaceae bacterium, assembly GCA_963731885.1. Classification (GTDB taxonomy): domain Bacteria; phylum Actinomycetota; class Acidimicrobiia; order Acidimicrobiales; family Salinilacustritrichaceae; genus Salinilacustrithrix. Next base: position 250,627 of record CAVSXR010000018.1, read on the forward strand.
AACCTGGGCGAAGTCATCGACGCCACCGTCCACCTGCTCGAGCACCCCGACACCACCGTGGTCGAGGACCTCATGAAGTACGTGAAGGGCCCCGACTTCCCCACCGCGGGCCTGCTCATGGGTCGTCAAGGGATCATCGACGCCTACACCACCGGCAAGGGCACGGTGAAGCTGCGGGCCAAGACCGAGATCATCGAGGGCAAGCAGCGCGACCGGATCGTGGTCACCGAGATGCCGTACCAGACGTCGATCTCGGCCACCGCGTCCAAGATCAAGGACCTGGTCAACGACAAGGCCATCGAGGGCATCGCCGAGCTCAACGATGAATCGGCCAAGGGCGAGACCAAGCTGGTCATCACGCTCAAGCGCGACGCACCCGCCCTGGTGGTGCTCAACAACCTGTACAAGCACACGCCGCTGCAGACCTCCTACGCCATCAACACCGTGGCGCTCGTCGACGGCGTACCCCGCACGCTCAACCTGCTCCAGGTCCTGCAGTCCTACGTCGCCCACCAGATCGACGTCATCACCCGGCGCTCCGAGTACCGCTTGCGCAAGGCCGAGGAGGCCCTCCACATCCAGGAGGGTCTGTTCAAGGCACTCAACGTCATCGACGAGGTCATCGCCACCATCCGGGCGTCGGAAGACCGATCCGATGCCCGCGACCGCCTCATGGCCGAACCGTTCGAGTTCTCCGAGACCCAGGCCGAGCACATCCTGCAGATGACCCTCGGACGCCTCACCCGGTTGGCCCGGGTGGAGATCGAGGAGAAGATCGCCGAGCTGCGCGAGACCATCACCGAGTTGCAGGCCATCCTGGCCGACGACGGCCGCCTCCGGACGGTCATCAAGGACGAGCTGCTCGAGATCCGCGAGAAGTTCGCCACGCCGCGCCGGTCGATCATCACCCTCGACCCCGGCGACCTCGACATCGAGGATCTCATCGACGACGAGGAACTGGTCGTCACCATGTCGCACCGCGGCTACATCAAGACGGTGGAAGCCGACTCCTTCCGGCGCCAGGGACGCGGTGGGCGAGGCGTGGCCGGCACCAAGCTGCGCGACGAGGACTACGTCACCAAGATCCTCACCACCACCGCCCACGCCTACCTGCTCTTCTTCTCCAACCGGGGCAAGGTCTACCGGCTGAAGGCCCACGAGATCCCCAAGAAGGAGCGCACTGCTCGCGGCACCGCCATCGTGAACCTGCTCCAGCTCGATCCCGAGGAGCGGATCCAGGCCATCATCGACACGCGCGACTACGAGACCCAGCCGTTCCTGTTCTTCGCCACCAGGCAGGGCCAGGTCAAGAAGACCAAGTTCTCCGAATACGACTCGTCGCTGCGCACCGGACTCATCGCCATCAACCTGCGCGACGGCGACGAGCTGGTGAAGGTGATCCCCACCGACGGTTCGTCCGACATCTTCATGGTCGCCAAGTCGGGGATGACCATCCGGTTCAACGAGACCGATGTCCGGCCCATGGGTCGGGCCGCCGCCGGGGTGCGGGGCATGAAGCTCAGGAGCGACGACGACGAGGTCGTGTCCTGCGACGTGGCCCGCGACGACACCGCCATCCTCATCGTCACCGACGCCGGCTACGGCAAGCGCACCCAGCTCGACCGGTTCAACGTCCAGGGCCGGGGCGGTCAAGGTGTCCGCGGCATCAAGATCACGGCCAAGAAGGGCGAGGTCGTGGCCGCGTTCATGGTCGGGATCGACGACGAGATCTTCGTGATCGCCTCCGATGGAGTCACCATTCGCATGGAGGTCCGGGGCATCTCCTCCCAGGGTCGCGACGCCACCGGCGTCAAGGTCATGGACGTCAAGGGCGACGTCCACGTCGCCGCCGTGGCGCCGGTACTGTTCTCCGACGAGGAATGAAATCCTCGGCCGCAGGGCGGCCTCGGATTTCCTGAAGTTGCTCGGCTGGGCCTCGCAACTTCCGTGTCCAGACTTCCCCCGCCAACCGCAGGTAAGGGGAAGTGTCATGTCAGCGCGTCCGTGTCGGCGCCGTGACCGCGGTCAGGCCACGCCGTTGTGGGCCATCGTGCTGGTACTCGCCGCGCTCTTGTTGGTGCCCACCGGGCTCCTGGCTCGAGCGGTCATCGAACGATCCGAGGCCCAGTCGGCGGCCGACGCCGCCGCCCTGGCCGGTGCGCTCGACGGCGAGGCCGAGGCGCGCACCGTCGCCGCGCTCAACGGCGCACGGGTCGAGCGTTACCGGGTCCTGGGCGACGTGGTCGAAGTCGTGGTGGTGGTCGGTGGCCGGCGAGCCACGGCCCGCGCCATCCGGGAGGAGGTCCCGGTCAGTCCTCCGCCGCGAGGTACGCCTCGGTGATCCAGTCGCAGAGCACGTCGTCGATCTCCTCCGGCGTTCGGACGTTCACCACGTGGTACCAGCGACTCCCCTCCCCCACCACCTTGCGCGACAGGCGCGGGTGGTCGAGCTTGCGGTGGAGCACGAACCCGACCGCGACCCACTTCGTCATCGGCCGCAACTGGAGGAACGTGCGGCTGCCGTGCTTGCAGAACAGCCCGACCGACACCGGCTCCACGTAGGTCGGCTCGCCGGCGATGGTGTCGAGGTGGGACTGCACCGCCTCGTAGACGGGACGTTCGAACTCCGGGCCCACCGAGAAGTACTCCTCCAGGCTCATCGCCGGTGCACAGTCGTGGCCCTGGCCGGTCCGGCCGAACCGACGCCGGCACTCGGGGCAGGTCCACACGTCAGCTCACGTCTCCGTGGTCGAGGAGCACCGGCCGCTCGACGACGAGTCGGAACCGGCCCCGGCCGGTCTTGTCGATCCGGATCGGCGCCGCCCGCTCGTCGAGGCGTCGCTTGAGCAGGATCAACCGGCTCTCGAAGTTGTCCTTGAACGGCGGGAGGTCGAGGCTCGGGTCGAGCCGCATCTCCTTGTTGGTGAACTCGGTGCGGCCCTCGCGGTCGTGGTGGCCCAGCAGTGCCCACAGGATCCGGCCGGCCACCCCCTTGATGAGGTACTCGCCGTCGAGGAACACGCTGCCGTCGACGGCGAAGTAGCGCACGTGGGTGGCGCCCGCGTCCGGCTCGGGCGTCGACCGGGAGACCGAGCCCGGCGCAGCCGGCGCCGCATCCCGCTCACGGCTTCGGTCCGACTCGATGGCGTTGGCCAGGATCGAGGTGACGACGGCCAGGACCGCCTCGTCAACCGGCCCGAACGCCACCGACTCGCGACTCTCCACCGCCAACACGCCGACCAACTGGCCCATCGCCATGGCGGGGACGGCGCAGCGACTGGCGGCGTCGAGCAGCCCGGGCACCGGGATCTCCCGGCCCGAGGCGACCTCGCCGCTGTCCTCGTAGGCCCGGCGAACGGTCCGGGAGTACTTCGACGCCGCGGCCACGTTCCCGAGGGTCACGGGTGCGCACTGCTCGGCGGCCAGGCCGATGACCCCGTCGCCCAGGCGCACCTCGGAGCCCACCCCCTCGGCGGGGTAGCCGTGGCTCGCGATCGTGTACAGCGAGGTCCCGTCCTCGTCGAGGAGCATGAGCAGCGAGTGCTCGTAGCCGAACAACTCGGCCAGGCCGTCCACCGCGGTCTCCACGACCGTGTCCAGATCGGGGCAGCGGCCGAGCCGGATGCTCAACTCGGCGATGCGGCCGGCGTCGAGGCCGTCGCGGGCGCCGGCGGGGGTCGCCACCGGCGGCACGGCCGACGCCACCGGCTCGATGTCGATGACCCGGTAGATGTCGGCAGCCCGGAGGCGGTACACGTCCTGCATGCCCTCGAGCGCGGCGGCGACATCCACGTCGATGCGCAGGCGGTCGAAGACCGGACCGCGCCGGTCGGTGCGCTCGTAGCGCAGGCTCAGCCGGTACTGGTCGTAGGTACGAGGGTCGATGAGCAACACGCTGGCGCGCGGGTTCTCGACCAGGTTGCGGGCCGTCTTGGAGAAGAACTGGTTCGACAGCGCCACCCGCTCGTCGTCGACCATCCGCACCTTCGACAGGTAGGTCACGTTGGGCACCCCGTCGGCCGATGCGGTGGCGATCACCGCCGGGATCGCCCCCTCGAAGCAGGGGGTGATGTCGGCGAGGCGCAGCTCGTCTGCCGGGCTCATGGCGTTCCCGACGCCACGGGCGCGCCGGCGCCGGGGCCCGGGGTCTGGTCGTAGACCTCTTCGACGACCATGGTGGCCACCACGTAGGCGGGCGGGATCATGCGGGCGCTGACCACGCGGGGGAAGAAGTCGGTGCGTTCGATGTCGTCGAGGAGCTCGTCGTTGTGGCCGTCGCACCGCTCGAGGTCGGCGGCAGACGGCTGCTCCACCCCGACCACCCGCCCCTTGAGCTGGACCGAGCGCAAGGTGCGGACGTCGGCCGCGGTCACCGCGATCCGACCGCCGGCATCGAGATGTTCGCGAACCTGCCCGTCGCGCTCGTCGATGAGCAGCCGCACGGTGGTGGGATCGACGACGGTGGCGCCCCAGGCCCGCTGGGCGTGCGGCGCGCCGTCGGCCGACACCGTGCCCACGATCATGGCGCAGCCCCGCTCCAGGAAGGCCGTCAGGGCCTCGTCGATCACCGTCTCACCTCTGACGCCGCACCGAACCCGACCCAGCGGACCGGAATAGGGGATTCTTAGCATTCGTGAGGGATCTCTTGCGCTTCGCTGCCGGGAGTTTGAGGAGCGGGTCCCGGGCCGATCACGGACGATGACGATCGAGGAGCGGACCCCGCCTCGGGACGTCCGAGCACCGCTCCGCAGGAGACACGATGACCATCACCGAACCCCAGACGACCATCCCGCTTCGGCTCGTGGCCGTCGATCTGTACCGCGACATCCACAAGGGCATCCGTTCCGAGCTGTTCCGGGTGACCGAGACGGCCGGGAACCTCGACCCGGCGGACCGGGAGGCGCGCGCCGCGTTGGCAACCCACGTGCACCAGGTGGTCGACCTGCTGGTCACCCACGCCGAGCACGAGGACACCAACGTCCAGCCCGCGTTGGAGACCCACCTGCCCGCACTGGCCGAGCAGGTGGCTGACGACCACCACCGCATCGAGGCCCGGCTGGTCGACCTGGCGGCCCAGGCGGACGACGCCGTGACCACCGCGGGGAACGCCCGCTGGCACGCCCACCGGTTCTACGTGGACTTCGCCGCCTTCACCGCCACCTACCTGACCCACCAGGACCTCGAGGAGCGGATGATCATGCCCGCGCTCGAGGACGTCATCGGCCCGGAGGCGGGTCTGGCCCTGCACCAGGCCATCGTGGGCTCCATTCCCCCCGAGCAGATGGCCCGGTCCCTCGCCGTCATGCTCCCGGCGATGAACATCGACGACCGCGCCGAGCTGCTCGGTGGGATGCAGGCAGGTGCCCCGGCCGAGGTGTTCACCGGCATCTGGGGCCTGACCCAGTCGGTGCTCGAGCCACGGGACGTCTCGTCCCTCGCCACCCGCCTCGGCGTGTGACCCGACCCAGGCGAATGGTGCGAGAAGTTCCGAGGCCCAGCCGAGGAACTTCAGGAAACCGCCGGGCCCCTCGGGGCCCGCCGGTTTCAAATATCGACGAAGCGGACGTCCTTGGCGTTGGTGACGATGAAGTCCTTGCGGGCGGCGACGTCGTCGCCCATGAGGGTCGACATGATGTCGTCGGCCAGCGCAGCCTGCTCGACGGTGACCTGGAGCAGGGTCCGGGACTCGGGGTTCATCGTGGTGACCTCGAGCTCGGAGGCGTCCATCTCGCCCAGGCCCTTGAGCCGTTGGAAGTCCTTCTTGTGGTTGGGGCGATCGGCCAGGAACGCGTCCTTGGCCCGGTCGTCCTTGAGGTACACCTTCTCCTTGCCGACCAGCGTGGAGTACAGCGGCGGCTGGGCGATGTAGATGCAGCCCAGCTCCACCAGCGGCTTCATCTGCCGGAAGAAGAACGTGAGCAGCAGCGTGCGGATGTGCGACCCGTCGACATCGGCGTCGCACATGGCGATCACCTTGTCGTAGCGGCGCTTGGAGACGTCGAACTCCTCGCCGATGCTGGCGCCGATGGCCGAGATCAGGGCCTGGACCTCGGTGTTCTTGTACATCTTGTCCTCGCGGGCCCGCTCGACGTTGAGGATCTTGCCGCGGATGGGCAGGATCGCCTGGGTCCGCGGATCGCGCGCCGACACCGCCGAACCGCCAGCGGAGTCGCCCTCGACGATGAACAGCTCGCGCTCGGCGCGGTCCTTGGCCGAGCAGTCCTTGAGCTTGTCGGGCATCCCGGCGCCGTCGAGCAGCGTCTTGGACCGGATGTTGTTCCGAGCAGCCTTGGCCGCCTCCCGGGCCTCGGCGGCCGAGTACGCCTTGCGGATGATCTTGTTGGCCTCGGTGGGGTTCTCCTCCAGCCACTGGCCCAGCTGGTCGTTGGTGACCTTGGTGACCAGCGACCGCATCGCCGTGTTGCCGAGCTTGGCCTTGGTCTGGCCTTCGAACTGCGGCTCCTGGAGCCGTACCGAGATCACCGCGGTGAGCCCCTCGCGGACATCGTCACCGGTGAGGCTGAGATCCTTCTTGGACTTGGGCGGCGGGTGCTCCTTGGCGTACTTGTTGATCGTCGCGGTGAGGGCGGTCTTGAAGCCCTCCTCGTGGGTTCCGCCTTCGAGGGTGGCGATGCCGTTGGCGAAGGAGTGGATGCCGTCACGGTTGTAGCCCGTGTTCCACTGGAAGGCGATCTCGACCTCTTGGGTGTCGTCGTCGCCTTCGAAGTAGCCGACCTTCGACCACAGGGAGTCCTTGGTCTTGTTGATGTGTCGGACGAAGTCGACGATGCCCCCGGAGTACTGGTACTCGATGCGCTCGTTGTCGCGGAGGTGGTCGGGGGTGCTGGGCCGCTGGTCCTGGAAGCGGATCTGCAGTCCCTTGTTCAGGAACGCCATCATCTGCAGACGGTCGAGGATGGTGCGGGACACGAACTCGGTGGTCTCGAAGATGGTGGGATCCGGCCAGAACGTGACGGTGGTCCCGGTGCGACCGCGCGGTGCGTCGCCGACGATCTCGAGCTTGGACTGGGGCACGCCGCCGTGGCCGAATTCCATGCGGTGGCGCTTGCCCTCGCGGTCGACCTCGACGACGAGTCGCTCGGAGAGGGCGTTCACCACCGACACGCCGACGCCGTGCAGGCCGCCGGAGACCTTGTAGCCCTCGCCGTCGAACTTGCCGCCACCGTGCAGCTTGGTGAGCGCGATCTCGACCCCGGTCATCTTCTGGGTCTTGTTGATGTCGGTGGGGATGCCGCGGCCGTCGTCGACCACCCGGCAGGCACCGTCGGGCAGGATCGTGATGTCGATCCGGCTGCAGAACCCGGCCATGGCCTCGTCGACGGAGTTGTCGACCACCTCCCACACGCAGTGGTGGAGCCCGTTGGGGCCGGTGGAGCCGATGTACATGCCGGGTCGTTTGCGGACCGCTTCCAGGCCCTCGAGCACCCGCATGTTCTCTGCGCCGTACGTCGTGGGCTGAGGCGCCACGTTGTTCCTCCGTGGGGGTCGGGCGGCGGTCGTCGAGACCGCGATGTAGCAGGCGTGACAACGGGTTCCGCCCATTCGACGACCCAAGTCACAACGTTGTCATCCTACCAGCGCAGGGCCGGTCTCCCGGCCATCGGACCGGGCCCGAAGCACGCGAACCGGGCCCGAGCCGGTCATCGGTAGGAAGCCCGCCCGCGCGCGCCGAATTCCTCTTCCGGAGCGGGACGGCCGAGGCCGATCCCGCGTGCTGGGGCACCGTGAGGAGGGGCACCGATGGACCACGACACCGCAGAGATCGAACCGGCCGAGGTCGCCCTGGTCGACCGCTTGTGGCGCTCGGGCACCAGCGCCACCGCCGTGTCTCCCACCACCCGCGACGACCTCGCACTGTTGCAGCGCTTCCTGACCTGCGACGACCGCGCCGTGGTGGTCCCGCTCCTGCGTCGCCACCGTGTCGCCACCTGGCGCCTGGCCGCCGCGGTCACCATGGACGTGACCCGCGCCGAGGCGGCGGTCGAGGCGGCCTGGCGCGAAGTGCTCGACGGCACGGGCGAACCGATCAGCACGTGGTCGAACCCGCGGGCCTGGCTGTTCCAGATCACCCGGCGCCACGCCGTGTCCCTCGGGGCCGCACCGGGCACCGAGCTCGACCTCGACGCCGACATCGCCGATGTCCCCTTCGACCAGACCGGTGACATCGGATTGCTGGCCGCGTCGTTCTCGCTCCTCGACGAGGCGGCCCGGACCGCGGTGTGGCTCCACACCGTCGAGGGCTTCGACGATGTCGACATCGCCCACGTCCTCGGTTTGCGCCGGCTCGAGACCCACGACCTCATCGACGGGGCGATGGCCGACTTGCGGGTGTCGGCCGTGCGAGCCCAGCTGGCGACCTGCGGCGAGCGGTGCCGTCCGGCGCTGCGTCACTTCCTCGGCTACCTCGACGAGGATCTCGACCCCGAGACCGAACGCGACCTGCTCGAACACCTCAGCCGGTGCCGCCGCTGCGCGGCTCGGATGGATGCCGTGGAGGCGCCCGGGCTGTCGCTGGTCGACCGGGTGCTCGCTCCGCCGACCGGGCTGACCCGGCGGCTCCGGGAGCTGGCCGGCGTGGACACGCGCGACAACTAGCGGCGAGACGGGTCAGCCCGGTCGGCGACCGCGCCGGCCCGCCGGCGTGACCCGCACGTCGACGCCGGTGACCCGGCCGGCACCGAGCAGTTCGCCCAGCCGCTCGACGAGCTGGGCCTCGAGCCAGCGCACATGGCTCACCACCGCGGGGTCGTCGGCCATGAGCACGAGGCGGGAGTCCTCCAGGGCCAACGGCCTGGTCTGGGCGGCGAGCACCGTGCCCACGACGTCCTCCCACCGACTGAAGACCAGTTCGACCGCATCCGTACCGGGGGCGCCCATGCCGCGCACGACCCGGTCGAGGAACTGTTGGACCTCCGCTGGCATGCGATCGTCGGATCCATCGGGCTCCACGGTCTCCCAGTGTGTCAGCACCGGCCGATCGGGGTACTCAGGCGGTTTCGACGGTGCCGTCGGCCACGCGCAGCACCAGGTCGGGGGTGGTGTGGGCCGGTAGGGCCCCGGCGGTGGTCAGCACGGTCTGCCCGGGAGGGAGATGGGCGACGAGCGCCTCGCTGCGATCCTCGTCGAGCTCGGAGAAGACGTCGTCGAGCAGCAGGATGGGACTGCACCCGCTGACGTCGGCGATGGCGCGGTGCACCGCGAGCCGCAGGGCGAGTGCGAGCGACCGCTGCTCGCCCTGGCTGGCGTGGGTCCGGGCGGGGAGCTCGTCGAGCGTGAAGACGATCTCGTCGCGGTGTGGACCCGTGGTGGTGATGCCCCGACGGAGGTCGTCGGTGCGGGCCGCAGCCAGCGCGGCCGCCAATCCCGCGCTGGCCCAGGACGCCTCGTAGACGGCCCCGATCGGGAGCTGGCGCCCGGCCAGGTCGCGGTACGCGGTGGCGATGCGGGGAACGAGGGCCTCGAGGCTCTCCCGCCGGCGGCTCGCCAACTCCTCACCCGCCCGGGTGAGGCGGTCGTCCCACACGTCGAGAGTGAGCGTCGCCGACTCGTCGAGCCGGCCCTTGACTCCCTTGAGCAGCGCGTTGCGCTGCTTGAGGATCCTGTCCACGTCGGTCTTGACCGCGTCGGCCCGGGGATCGATTCCGATCGCGGCCTCGTCGATCCAGGTGCGCCGCTGACCAGGTCCCCCCTTGACCAGGACGAGATCGTCCGGACTGAAGATGGTGACCGACACGGCGTCGAGCAGGTCGCGGCGCCGCTTCACCGGTTGCCGGTTGAGTTGCATGCGGTCGCGGCCCCGGGCCGCGATCTCCGCCTCGACCAACAGCTCCCGCGGTCCCCGCATCGCCTCGGCCCGCACCACGGCACGTTCCGCGCCGGCCCGGACCATGGCGTCGGCCGTGGCCCCACGCAGCGAGGTTCCCGACAGATGGGCGATCGCCTCGAGCAGGTTGGTCTTGCCCTCGCCGTTGCGGCCCACGACCGCGGTGGTCCCTGAGGGGAACTCGATGTCGGCGCGGGAGTAGCTGCGGAAGTCGGTCAGCCACAGATGACGAAGGTGCAGGGTCATCAGTGATGTTGATGACGACTCAGACGCATGCGCAGGCTCACGCTGGCACGGCACGAATGCGAAGCATTCGTGGGGTTCTCGCCCGCCAGGGCGAGAACACGATCACTGCACCCGTACCGGCATCAGCAGGTACAGGAAGTCGTCGGTGGTGGGATTGCGGACCACGGCCGGCTTCAGTGAGTCGATGGTCGCCAGGCTGACCTCGTCGCCCCCGGCGGCTTCGATGCCGGCCAGCAGGTAGTCGGGGTTGAACGCGACGGTGAGTGCCTCGCCGGAGTACTGGGCGTCGAGCGACTCGCTGCCCTCGCCGACGTCCTGGGTCACCGCCCGCAGCTCGAGCCCGTCAGCGGACATCTCGAGACGGACGGGCGTGGCGTCGCGGGCGAGCAGCTTCACCCGCCGGAGCGCTTCGATGAGCGACTCGCGCCCGACAGTGAGCAGATTGGGCTGGTTGCTGGGGATCAGTCCCTGGTAGTTCGGGTACTCGCCTTCGATGAGCCGGGTGGTCAACAGGACACCCCCGGAGCCGGGATCGTTGGAGGCGAAGCTGGCATCGCGCTCGCCGAGCCGCAGCGTGATCTCGCCGCCGGCACCGAGTGCCTTCGACAGCTCGGCCAGGGCGCGTGACGGCACGAGCACCGACTTTCCCGACGACAGCACGCTGACCCCGGGGAGATCGACGACGGCGAGGCGATAGCTGTCGGTGGCCACCAGGCGTAGACCCTCGCCACCCTCGGTCGGGTCGGCCGCCGCCAGCAGGACACCGGTGAGGATGGGCCGGTTGTCATCGGTGCTCGCCGCCGGCAGTACCTGACGGAGGGCCCCGACGAGCGCCTCGGCGTCGAAGCGGACCTCGTCACCTTCGACCACCGCGACCCGGGGGAACTCGTCGGCGGGCAGCGGCTTGAGCGAGAACTCGGATCGACCGGACGCGATGCGGGCGGCGTCGTCGGTGGTCTCGAACTCCACCGCGCCAGGCTCGAGCGCGCGCACGATGTCGTTCACCAATCGGCTCGGCACCACGGCGACACCGTCGGCGAGCCCGGACACCGTGATGCGTACGGACACCGTCAGCTCGAGATCAGAACCGGTGAGGGTCAGTTGATCGCCGGCGAGCTCCATGCGCACCCCCGACAGGACCGGTAGCGCGCCCCGGTTCGCGACGGCCCGCCCCGCGGTGGCCAGCGCTTCGGCGAGGACATCTCGCTCGCATCGGAACTTCACGGTGACTCCGCTCCTTCTACTTCCCAGGTGAGTGAACTCGTCTTCGAAGATGGTGGTGGGGGTTGTGGATTGTGGATACTGCCCCATCCGAGCAGGTCAGCGGGGTGATCGTTGTCCCAGCGTTGTCCCCAGCCGTGCAGGGGCCGGTACGCGTCGACCGTGACCGAGCCCGGTTGTCCCCAGATCACCCCGCCCGAGAACACGTCGTGCACAGCCCGGTCCCCCGAGCGGGCCCGCACCCTGTGGACCCGGCGGGATGGCAGTTTTCCACAAGCCATCAACACCTGGGGAACTACCACGTACAGATGTTCGTCATCGTCCGGTCGGGTGGTGTTCATCCCGCGGCCTTGAGCTGTTGGATCAACTCGGTGACCTGCTGAAACACCTGTCGGCGCTCCTTCATCTGCACCTTGATCCGCTCGACGGCGTGGATGACAGTCGTATGGTCACGGCCACCGAACATCTTGGCGATGTTGGGGAAGCTGAGATCGGTGAGTTCGCGGAACAGGTACATGCCGACGTGGCGGGCGGTGGTCAGGGGCCGGGTGCGTGATCGCCCGATGAGCTCCTCCACCGTGTAGCCGTAGTAGTCGGCCGTGCTCTGCAGGATCGTCTCGGGGGTGATGGGACGCGCCTCGCGTTCGGAGACCAGGTCGGTGAGGATCTCGGCGGCCCGCTCGGCGGTGATCGTCTCCTTGTTGAGGCTGGCCCAGGCAGTGAGGCGGGTGAGCGCGCCCTCGAGGGAGCGGATGTTGTTGTCGTTGATCGACGCCGCGATGAACTCCAGCACCTCGTCGGGGACCGGTGACACCTCGTCCTCGGCCTTCTTGCGCAGGATGGCGAGGCGCGTCTCGAGGTCGGGCGGCTGGATGTCGGTCAGCAGACCCATCACGAAGCGAGTGCGGAGCCGGTCCTCGAGGGTCGGGATGGCATCCGGGGGCCGGTCCGACGACAGCACGATCTGGCGGTTCGAGGTGTGGAGGTGGTTGAAGGTGTGGAAGAACTCCTCCTGGGTCTCCTTCTTGCCCTCGAAGAACTGGATGTCGTCGACCAGCAACACGTCGATGTCCCGGAACCGGCGTTTGAACTGCTCGTTCGTCCCGGCCCGGATGGAGTCGACGAATTCGGACAGAAACTGCTCAGAGGTGACGTATCGCACCCGGTAGTTCGGGTAGTTCTCCATCACGTAGTTGCCGATGCCCTGGAGCAGGTGGGTCTTGCCCAACCCGGCATCGCCGTAGATGAACAACGGGTTGTAGCTGCGGGCCGGGGTCTCGGCGACCCGGAGAGCGGCGGCGTGGGCGAAGCGGTTGGAGGCGCCGGTCACGAAGGCGTCGAAGGTGTACCGCTCGTTGAGCGTGGAACCGCCTTCGGTATAGGACGAGACGCGGGCGGCGGGCGCCCGGCCGGCGCCGTCGGGGGCGGTGGTGCCGCGGATGTCGGCCAATTCGTCGAACAACGGCAGTTCCTGGGGCGTGGGGGGGCGCGCCTCGAGGGTGACGTCGACCTCGACGTGACCCAGTTCGGCCAGGTTGGCCCGCAACAACCCCAGGTAGCGGTCGTGGACGCGGTCGCGCACCACCGACGACGGGAAGCCGAGGACCAGGGATCGGCCGTCGAAGCTGATCGGCTCGACGTTCTGGAACGAGGAGCTCCAGACGACGCTCGAGACCTGGTCCCGGAGCAACGCTGCGCACCCACTCCAGACCGTTTCGGCGTCGCTCATTGACGACCGGCCTCCCAGGGTTGCACTCGAGAATCCACAACTACGTCCACAACTGTGGACAGAACGACAAGACGTCGCCCGAAATGCGGGGCGACGTCCGAATCCAACCGCGGGGCGCATCAGTTCGGCATGGGGTCCCGTCCATCGGTCCCCGCTGTGGCGGCGCACCGTAGCAGCATTGCGACGGGGCGATGCAAGGGTGTGGAAAACCCCAGGTCAGCCCGCCTGTACCGGCCACCCAGGTGTGTCATCGGTCACTAACGGCGCGCCATCCGGTCGGAAATCGACCGTCGGGCCGTGTCGAACCGGTCTTCCGGGGCGATGCGATGGCGTCGTCCACTTGGTCTGCTGCCCCAGCGATCGGTAGCGTGGTGAGTTGGTTCGGCGCGCCCTCTCGGCCGCGCCGACGCATCGACGGTCGTACGGACCCGCCGGACGATTCCTGGTCGATGCGCCCAGATCTGGACGAGGAGTACCGATGAAGCGCACCTACCAACCGAAACGGCAGCGCCGGGCCCGCCGGCACGGATTCCGTCATCGGATGCAGACCCGCGCCGGGCGCGCCGTCGTGCGGAACCGTCGCCAGAAGGGCCGCGCCCGGCTCTCGGCCTGAGCCGACGCCCGTGGTCGAATCGATCCGGACCCGTCGTGCGTTCGCCGCGCTGTCCCGCAGTCGAAACCGCGGCCGATCGGGCCCGGTCTGGGTCGTCCGCGCCGAGGACGGAACCCCGGGAATCCGGGTGGCCTACGCCGTCGGCCGGGCCGTTGGTGGCGCGGTGATCCGCAACCGGATCCGTCGCCGGCTGCGGGCCCTCGTCACCGAGCTCGATCGAGGCGCCCAGCTGGCGCCCGGTGCCTACCTCGTCGGCGTGACACCTGGAGTGGTCTCGGTGTCGTTCGCCGCGCTCCGCACCCACCTGGCGGGGGCGGTCACCGACCTCGATCCCGTCGCGGCCACACCATGAGCATCCCCGCCCGGATCCTCGACCGGTGTCTGACCTGGTACCAGGTCGCCACCGAGGGCCGCATCTCTCCGTGCCGGTACGTCCCGTCCTGCTCGACGTATGCCCGCGAAGCCATCGCCCACCACGGCGCGGTGCGTGGCACGGGCTACGCCGCCTGGCGGCTGTGCCGTTGCCACCCCTGGGGTGGGCACGGCTTCGATCCCGTTCCCGGTACCGACGAGTGGCACGCGCTGCGGCGCGACGAACCGTCCCCTGATCGCCGCCACCTCACGAGCCCTGCCCGAAGGACCAGCTAGATGTTCGACTCGATCTACGATTTCGCCGGCAAGATCCTGGACTTCTTCTACGGCCTGGTCCCGAACTACGGCATCGCGATCATGCTCATGACCATGCTGGTCATGCTGGTCACCACCCCGCTGACCCTCAAGGGCACCAGGGGCATGATCCGGATGCAGTTGCTCCAGCCCGAGCTCAAGAAGATCCAGGAGAAGCACAAGGGCGGCGATCGCCAGGAGATGAACGCCGAGTTGATGGCGTTCTACCAGGAGAACAACCTCAACCCGCTCGGCGGATGCCTCCCGCTGCTGGTGCAGGCGCCGGTGTTCTTCCTGCTGTTCCGGCTGATCCGCGGCATCACCCGCTCCACGGTCGAGGCCTGCCCCCCGAGCGTCGCCGACGGTGTCACGACGTGCTTCCACCCCGACCACCTCGATGTCGGGTCGAAGCTCTACAGGGCGCTCGAGGGTCAGACCCACATGAAGAGCTTCGGCCTCGACCTGGCCGAGTCGACGTCCCACGCCCTCGGGCAATCGATCGTGCACGGCCTCCCCTACCTGGCGCTGATCCTGATCATGATCGGGGCGCAGTATCTGCAGCAGAAGCAGATCTCCGCCCGCAATCCTGACGGCAATGTCACGATGCCGCAGCAGAAGATCCTGCTGCGGGTCATGCCCGCCTTCTTCGGGGTCATCTCGATCAACTTCCCCGCCGCCCTCGTCGTCTACTGGGTGACGTCGAGCGTCTACCGCATCGGGCTCCAGGGCTACATCACCCACTCCCTCTACGCCGGCGAGGAGTCGATCGGCGCTCAGGCCAACAAGGCCGCGGCCAAGGCCCGGGCCATGAAGGAGAAGGAGAAGGAGGCCAAGGGCGGTTCGGACAACGGCTCCGGTCCCGCGTCCAAGCGGAACGGGACCACGGGCAAGGCGGCGAAGGACGATCGCTCCGGCGACGGCGACGGTGGGCCTGGCGGGCGGGCGGCCGGCATCGGTGGTGGCGGTCGAGCCGGTGGCGCCGATGGGGGCAAGTACCAGCCCGCATCGAAGAAGAAGAAGCGAAAGCGCCGGTAGTCCGCGGTGCAGTGGGTCGTCACCACCGGTCGCACCGTCGACGACGCCAAGGAGCGGGCGCTCGACGCCCTGGGCATCGACGCGTCCGAACTGGACTTCGAGGTGCTGGCCGAGCCCCACTCGTCGCTGTTCGGCCTGCGGACCGGCGAGGCCAAGGTCCGGGCCCGGGTGCGACCGACCCGGCCACGGCCCAAGATCGACCGGCGGAACCGCAAGTCACGCCGCGACGGCGGCAAGCGGCGCCGCCGGGGCCGCGACGGCGCCCGGTCCGACGCGGCGGACGACACCACTGCCGATGACCGCGCCGCCGACGATCTCGAGACCGACGACCCCGCCACCGACGATGCCGCCACCGACGATGCCGCCACCGACGATGTCGCCGGTGGGGCGGACGAGGGGACGGACACCCCGGCAGACGCCGACGCCGTGGGAGCTCGCGGTGATGGCGACGACGACGCCCCGCGTCCCGCGGACCACGACCAAACACCCTCCCCCGATGATCGACCCGACAGCGCACGAGCGTCTCGCCCCGGCGAGACGAGAGGAGCACCACCCATGAGCGACATCACCCTCGATGAACAGGAGCCGACGGCACTGGACTTCGTCACCGGCTTGGTGGAGGCGTTCGGCTTCGGTGCCGACGTGTCCGCTCACCGCGAGGACGAGGAGGCGATCGAGGTTCGCGTCGACGGCGACGACCTCGGGCTCCTGGTGGGGCCGCGCGGCGCCACCCTGGCGTCGATCGCCGAATTGACCCGCACCGCGGTGGCCCAGCAGCACTCCGGCCGGCTCGAAGGTCGACTCCGGGTCGACGTCGGCGGCTACCGGGCCCGTCGCAAGGAGGCGCTGATCCGCTTCGCCGGCCAGATGGCCGACAAGGTCCTCGACTCCGGTGAACCGGTGGCGCTCGAGCCCATGTCGCCCCCGGACCGCAAGATCGTGCACGACGCGGTCAACGACATCGACGGGGTCCACACCATCAGTCGAGGCGAGGACCGGCGGCGCCACGTCGTCATCCAGCCGGACGACGAGTAGGTCGCCGATCCCGTCGGGGGGTCCGACTCGACGATCGCCGGCCCGTCGATGAACTGGCAGGACATCCTGCTCGACGTGTGGCGGCGCGGCCAGAAGTTGTCGGCGGTCGGGCCGGGCCCGGTCGAGCAACACCTCGACCACGGCCTGGCCCTGGCCGCGCAACTCGACGAGCCGGCGGTCGCGGTCGACCTCGGCTCCGGTGCCGGGATCCCCGGCCTGATCCTCGCCGGGGTCTGGCCCCGGTCCCGTTGGCTGCTGCTCGATGCGTCGGCCCGGCGGTCCGAGTTGCTCCGGGATGCCGTGTCGCGCCTGCGCTGGTCGGGTCGGGTCGAGATCCGTCACGGTCGGGCGGAAGATGCCGCCCGCGATGTGACGTGGCGGGGTCACGCCGATCTGGTGACGGCCCGTTCCTTCGGCCCACCGGCGGTCGCGGCGGAATGTGGTGCCGGATTCCTCGCACCGACCGGCGTGTTGGTCGTCACCGAGCCACCGGCCGACGTCGCCGGCGATCGGTGGCCCGCCTCCGGTCTGGCCACCCTCGGTCTTCGCACGAGGCCCAGTCCGATCACCGATCAGGTCCGGGTCCAACGGCTCGAGCTGATCGACTCGGTGCCCGACTCGGTCCCCCGCCGTGTCGGGATGCCGGCCAAACGGCCCCGGTTCTGAGCCACCCCGACCGCGGGTGCGAGCCGGGCCATGCTCGGGCTCGGTGCTCCCACTGTTTCACGTGAAACAGTCGTCGGTCACGGCTGACGCCGCGGCGAGGCGATGTTTCACGTGAAACATTGCAGCGGTACTTGACGGTTCGGAGCCGCGGTGAGCACCATGAGCGACGTGTCCGAACCCGAGTCCCCCCTTGCCCGCGGCTCCGCGATCTTCGACGCCCTGCGAGCGCAGTCGGAGTCGGCCGCCGAATCGGAGGACGCGCCCGAGGGCGGGGAGCCGGACGCGTCTGGCGGGGACGACCCGGTGACCGAGCCCGAACGGGGCGATGACGGCCCCGAGGTGGAACGAGCGATGACCCCGCCGGTGGCTCGGCCCCCGACGGTACCCGACGAGATCCGCCTCGATGCCGGTCTTCCCGGCGCTGACCGCCTGCCGGCGTTCGACGCGGCCGCCGTGTCGGCCCGTGCCCCCCGGGCACCCGGCGATGTCGATGCCGCCGGTCACCCACTCCCCCGCATCATGGCGGTGGCCAACCAGAAGGGCGGGGTCGGCAAGACGACGACGGCGGTGAACCTCGGCGCGGCCCTCGCCGATGTCGGTTACCGCACGTTGGTCGTCGATCTCGACCCCCAGGGCAACGCCAGTACCGGACTGGGCATCAACATCCGGGACCTCCAGTTGTCGATGTACGACGTCATCATCCACGAAGCCAGCATCGACGACACCATCGAAGCCACCGCGATGAAGAACCTGTTCGTGGCTCCGTCCAGCCTGGATCTGGCCGGGGCCGAGATCGAACTCGTGCCCGCCTTCTCCCGAGAACTGCGCCTCAAGCACGCCCTCCAGGAGGTCGAGGACGACTACGACTACGTCCTGATCGATTGTCCCCCGTCGCTGGGCCTGTTGACGGTCAACGGTCTGGCCGCGGCGGGAGAGGTGCTGGTTCCCATCCAATGTGAGTACTACGCCTTGGAGGGTCTGGGCCAGCTCCTGCGGAACGTGGCGCTGGTCCAGCGCAACCTCAACCAGCAGCTCCAGGTGTCCACCTTCGTCTGTGTCATGTACGACGCTCGGACCAAGCTGGCCGATCAGGTCGTGTCCGAGGTCCGCAACCACTTCGGTGACAAGGTGTGCCGGATCGTGGTCCCCCGCACCGTGCGCCTGTCCGAGGCGCCGTCGTTCGGGCAACCGATCCTCGCCTTCGACCCGCGGTCCCGAGGGGCCATCGCCTATCGCGAGCTGGCTCGAGAGATCACCGGGGGCCCGCGTGGCTGAGTCAACCAATCGATCGTCGGACCACACGGCCGGCGCTGCACAGGGGGTGCGATGAGTCGCAAGTCAGGTCTGGGTCGCGGGCTGGGGGCGTTGATCCCGTCCGAATACAGCGACGAGGCCGGCGGGGAGCGCAGTGCCGTCGGCCAACTCGAGGTCCCGGTGGCCGCGGTGACCCCCAACCCCCGCCAGCCCCGCACCCACTTCGATGAGGAGTCACTCGCCGGACTGACCGCCTCCATCACCGAGCTCGGCGTCCTCCAACCCATCCTCGTGCGCAGCGTCGGCGAAGGACGCTACGAGCTGATCGCGGGGGAGCGGCGGTGGCGGGCGGCCAAGCGGGCCGGTCTCCAGACCATCCCGGTCGTGGTCCGGGACGCCGACACCGACGCCGCATTGTTGGAACAGGCGCTGGTCGAGAACCTCCACCGGGCCGATCTCAACGCCATGGAGGAGGCGGGGGCCTACCAGCAGCTCATCGAGGACTTCGGCCTGACCCAGGAGCAGGTGGCCACTCGTGTGGGCAAGAGTCGGGCCGCGGTGTCGAACACGCTCCGGTTGTTCCAGCTACCACCCGCCATCCAGGCGCTGGTCGCCGACGACGAGCTCAGTGCCGGCCATGCCCGGGCTCTACTGGGCACACCCGACCGTGCCTACCAGGCTGCCCTCGCCCAGCGGATCGTGCGCGATGGTCTGTCGGTCCGCGAGACCGAGGAAGCGGTTCGGGTCCGGGCCGGTCAGGAGCTGGCCACGGATCCGGACGCCACCGCGCCGGCCCGGTCGACCCGGTCGTCGCGGTCCGCGGCCACCAAGCGAGCCGAACCCGGATTCCTCGAGCTCGAGCACCTGCTCGCCGAGCATCTGGAAACTCGAGTATCGATTTCTGGTGGGGCCGGGAAAGGTCGAGTGGTCATCGAGTTCGCCGATCTGGCCGACCTCGAGCGCATCTATCGGGCCATGGCCGGGGCCTAAAACCTTCGACAACCTTCGACGTCGGGGTCGGAACCGCATCAGGCTCGACTGATCCTCGACGGTCGAGTCAACATCGAGTGTCCACAGCTGGGGACAACCCTGTGGATAACTCTCGAGTTCCCCGCACGGTGTCCTCGGGTCCGCCAGCCGTTGATGCTCCGTGTCGGCGCGGTTCTCCGGATATGCGCGCGAAACGTAGTCTTCGGGTGACTGAATGGCGTGAAGTTCGCCCCAATTGAGGAAAAGTCGCCGAAAAGAGACGGAATCCTCGGTTTGTGGACAGGTTTCTGCCCCACAGAGGCATCGAGTCGGTCGGTGGCGGCGAACAAGGAACGAGGCCCGAGGCGCGAGCCACGGTGACCCTTCCCGTTGCCCCAGTAGATGGAAGAGGAATCTCCATGCAACCCACTCTGCGCCGCGTCCTGCGGTGTTCGTTCGCTCTTGCACTGTTCGCCATGGGTCTCGTCGTCTTCAGCGCCCAGGCATCCGGCGCCTCGACGACCGCATGGACGTCGACCGTTCCGATCGAGTTCAGCAACAGCCGGATCGTGCTCGGATCGGCCACGCTCACCCGGGTCGATGGCAGCGAGGCCGACACGCTCATTGTCGACTTCGAGATTCCCGGTGGCTACCAGGAGTCCCACCTCTGCGTGTCGTCCACGGCCTTCACCGACCGGGAGCCACCAGGCTCCTGTGCGTACAGCCTCCCTGGCAGCAGCACAGGCATCGGGCACTACGAGATCTCCATTGATCCCCTCGACCCGGTGTACGTGCAGTTGCACTTCGTCGCCCAGGGCGAGACGGGCTACGTCGGCTGGCAGCCCGGCACGCCGTTCTACGGAAACCTCGTCGTTCCCGGAAGCGAGGAGCCGCCGCCGTTCACCTGTGAGGGTGATTCGGAGCCGATGACCGATGTCAATGGTGATGGGTCGATTAATCAGGCGGACTGTGGGTATGTGCCGCCGTTCACCTGTGAGGGTGATTCGGAGCCGATGACCGATGTCAATGGTGATGGGTCGATTAATCAGGCGGACTGTGGGTATGTGCCGCCGTTCACCTGTGAGGGTGATTCGGAGCCGATGACCGATGTCAATGGTGATGGGTCGATCAATCAGGCGGACTGTGGGTATGTGCCGCCGTTCACCTGTGAGGGTGATTCGGAGCCGATGACCGATGTCAATGGTGATGGGTCGATCGATCAGGCGGACTGTGGGTATGTGCCGCCGTTCACCTGTGAGGGTGATTCGGAGCCGATGACCGATGTCAATGGTGATGGGTCGATTCAGATCAGGCGGACTGTACGGGTATGTGCCGCCGTTCACCTGTGAGGGTGATTCGGAGCCGATGACCGATGTCAATGGTGATGGGTCGATTGATCAGGCGGACTGTGACTACGTGCCACCGACGGTCCTGTCCGATGGCGACGTGACCCCGAGCGAAACGGTCGACACCCCGGTGACGCCCGTCCCCCCGACGCCGGACGCTCCCCGTGTGTTGGACGACACCGTCGTCTCGGCCGTGTCGCCCATGGTGTCCCCGGCCGTGAGCCCGACGGCCCCGTCGCCGGCGAGCTCGCCGGCGGTGCTGTCGGGTGCATTGCCCCGCACAGGTGCACCGGACCTCGTCTTGGCCTGGGCTGGTATGGCGCTGGTATTGCTCGGGGCCGGGATCCGACGGGTCGGCGATCGGCTCCACGCCGTGCGTTGACCCCGGATCGGCGTCCAATCGCTGATCGCACGCGAAGACGGCCGATGGCGCAATGCCATCGGCCGTCGCCGCGTTCGTGGGGGGTTGCTACAGGAACTCGGCGAGATCCTCGAGCAGGGCGCCCTTCCCCTTGGCCCCGATCATCTTCTTGGCCGGCTGGCCGTCCTTGAACACGATCAACGTGGGGATCGACATGACGTCGAAGCGGCGGGCGGTGTCCTGGTTCTCGTCGACGTTGAGCTTGACGACCTTGACCTTGCCGGCTTGCTCGCTGGCGATCTCGTCGAGGATGGGGGCGATCATCTTGCAGGGGCCGCACCATTCGGCCCAGAAGTCGACGATGACGGCCTCGTCGGCGGCGCCGATGGTCTCGTCGAAGGTGGCGTCGGTCACGGTTTGCGCTGCCATGGGGCTGGTTCCTTGTCGGTCGTTCGGTAACGGGTGGTTGAACCGTTCCGTACCCGGTGGCATTCCACCGGATCCGGACGGGGTGCGAGATGGGGGAGTGACTACCAGTTCGTTTCGGTGCGTTGCTCGTCGATGTCCTCGTGGGCCTCGAGCCACCGTTCCGCGTCGATGGCTGCCATGCAACCGGAGCCGGCGGCGGTGATGGCCTGACGGTAGGTGTGGTCCTGCACGTCACCGCACGCGAAGACGCCGTCGACATCGGTGGCCGATTGCTGCTCGCCCCGGCCGGTGACGAGGTACCCGTTGTCCTCCATGGCCAGCTGGCCCTTGAACAGGTCGGTGTTGGGACGATGACCGATGGCGATGAACAAGCCGGTGACGTCGAGCGAGGACCGCTCGCCCGTCTTGACGTTGCGCACGGTGATGCCCTCCAGCCGGGAGTCGCCGACGAGCTCCTCGACGGTGGAGTCCCACAGGAACTCGATCTTGTCGTTGCGCATGGCGCGGTCCTGCATGATCTTCGAGGCCCGCAGCGCGTCGCGACGGTGGATGATGGTCACCTTGGAGCCGAACTTGGTCAGGAACGTCGCTTCCTCGATGGCCGAGTCTCCACCGCCGACCACGCCGATGTGCTGGTCGCGGAAGAAGAAGCCGTCGCAGGTGGCGCAGGTCGAGACCCCGTGGCCGATGAGCTCGGTCTCGCGCGGCAGGTTCAACATCAGCGACTGGGCGCCGGTGGACACGATCACGGTCTTGCCCCGGTAGGTGGGTTCGGGCGCCGCGGGGTCACCGACCCAGACGCCGAACGGACGGGACGACAAGTCGACCTTGGTCACCTTCTCGGTGCGGATGTCGGCACCGAACCGCAGCGCTTGTTCCCGCATCCCGACCATGAGCTCGGGTCCCATCACTCCGGTGGGGAATCCGGGGAAGTTCTCCACGTCAGTGGTCAACATGAGCTGGCCGCCGGGCTGATCGGTGGTCGACGACGGTTCGCCCTCGATGACCAGGGGATCGAGGTTGGCGCGCGCCGTGTAGATGGCGGCGGTCAGGCCGGCCGGGCCCGACCCGATGATGATCACGTTCCGGATGTCAGCACTCATGGTTCGGGTCACAGCCTCATGCTGGTCAGTTGGGAGTGGTTCTCGATCTCAGTAACACGACATGGGGGCCATTCGTTCCCGAACTGCTCCGGACCGGCTTCGAGTCAGGCCTCGGTGTCTCGATGCGCCTTCCGGAACACCACGATGCCGGCGATGAGCAGGACCAGGCCCATCGTCGAGTGGGCCGCCCACATGTGGGTCTCGCCGAACACGGTATCGGGCAGGTAGGCGTTCAAGGCCCGGACGCCGCCGATGACCGCGATGATCAGAGCGACGGTGCCGAGCGACACGGCGAAGGCGGCGAACACCGCGTAGCGGGCGACCTTCAGCGCGGGGCCGGTGGTCTTGTCCCGGATCCGCTCGACCTGGGTGACGATGGTCTCGGTGGCCTTGGCCGGCCAGTCCTGGGCCTCAGCGGAGGCCGGCGACGTGGCGGACGCGGGAGGAGTGGCGGGCGTCGTCATGGCCATGGCCGCACCCTACCCAGGCCGGATGGGGCGGAGACCAGATGCTCCCGGGGCCGCACGGTCCGGGAACCAGCCACCGCGTACCGTGTGCGGAGTGGTCAACGTCCGCGTGCTCGTCGCCATGACCGTCGGTGCCCTCGCCGCCGCCTTCGGCGCGCTGTTCCTCGGCGAGTACGAGTTCGACCAGCCGCTCCCCATCGCGGCCGGCCCGTTGCTCGGCCTCATCATCGCCGAGATCGTGGTATCCCTCGGTCGGAACCGGTCGAAGACGATGGCCGGCATCGTGGCCACGTGGTCGGCAACCGCCATCCTGCTCGCCGGGCACCTGAGTACCAACGGGGTCGAACCGATCCAGAGCGGTGCCTACCTCTCGGCCGTCCTGGCCGCCCTGGTTGCCGGGTTGCGCGTCCACCCGTGGTTCGGTCGCAAGTCGCCTGCCGTCTGATCAGAGGGTGCGTTCGTCGACCACGACGCAGGTGGCGTCGTCCACCACCACGAGGCGCCGGTGCTCGCCCGGGGTCCGTTCCACCACCCCGGTGACGGCGCGGCCGGCGACGATGGCGGGAACCACCGCGTCCACCGCGGCCGGATCGACTCCCGCGACCGACACCGCGTCGCACGGGTCGGTGGGCGGTCCCGCCGGAGCGATGGTGGTGGAGGGAGCGGCGCTGTCGGCCGCGGCGCCGCCCTCTGCCGTGCTCGTTCGTGTCACGGCGCGGTCGGCGACGAACGCGGCGAAGTCGTCGACGGTACCGAACTCGGGTCGGACGGTGGCGGGTGCCGGGGCCAGGTTGGCGTCGTCCTGGGCACTCGATTCGAAGGTCGAACCGGCCGCGTCCGACAAGACGGTCGTGGTCGTGGCGCCGCTGGCGGTCTCATCGCTGCGGGTGTCACCACCGAGGCCGCGCGCGACCAGCGCCCCGGCGAGTGCGACGACGATGAGGACCGCAGCCGCGGCGAGCAGCGGGAACCGCTGGAGGAGTCGTCGGTTCCGGTGAGCCCCGAGCTGCCGGACCGTGCTGGTCGACGTCTCCGGCATCGTCCGATCGACGCCGTCGAAGGCGTCGAGGGCGGCTGCCACGTGGGTGTCGACCAGACTGTGGGGCGGGGCCGGGGCGGCCAACCGCGTCCGGAGCGTGCTGAGCTGGTCGGCCCGCGCCAGCAACGTGGCGTCATCTTCCACGCGCGCCCGTTCCTCGTCGGTGGCTTCGCCGTCGACGTAGGCGCTGATCAGCTCGAACTGATCGGGATCGGGCGGGTGGGGATCGGTCATGGTCGTTCGCTTGGACGTTCCGCGGTGGGCCCCGGGTTCCCGTCGCCCGGGCCGGATGGATCGGCGGGTGGATCGGCGAGCAGTTCGGCGAGGCGTCCCCGACCCCGCGCGATCCGCGATCGCACGGTGCCGGGGGGGATGCCGAGAATGGTGGCGATCTCGGCGTAGTCGTGGCCGGCGACGTCTCGCAGGACGACAGGGAGGCGGAACTCCTCGGGGAGCTGGGCGAGCGCCGAGTCGATGGTGAGCCGCTCGGAGACCTGGCGGTCGACCGGTTGGTCCCCATCGACGATCACCCGGGCGGTGTCGGGATCGTCGTCGGGCAGACCGCGTGATGGACGGCGCTTGCGCCGGCGCAGCTCGTCGAGACACGCGTTGGTGGCCACTCGATGCGCCCAGGTCGTGAACCGCGAGCGTCCGTCGAACGTGCCCAGGCGACGGACGATCAACAGCATCGCCTCCTGGGTGGCATCGGCCGCGTCCGCGTCGTTGCCGGCCAACCGTCGACAGACCGCCCAGATGCGGTCGTGGTGGCGGCGGAGCAGGACGTCGAGCGCGGCGCGGTCGCCTCCTTGCGCCGCGACCACCAGTTCCTCGTCACCCACGGCATCGGAGAACGCGATGTGGCCAGCGATGGGCGAAGCGTACCGCCGACCCTCGCGTCGCCGGGGACGATCAGGAGGCGGTGATCGCCAGCTCCTGGAGCTCGAAGCGGTAGCCCCCGTCGCCGCCCACGTCGGTGACCCACAGGAGCACGTACCGCCCCTTCGCACCGGACAGGTCGGCGGTGGTCTCGCCGGCGTCGGCCCCATCGATGGTGGCCACGGCGTCGCCCCAGTCGTCGACGGTGGCTCCGGGATGGTCGGCGACGTAGACCCGCGCCGACCAACCCGGGCTCGAGCTCTGGGCGGTCAGCATGCCGAGGTCTCGCGACGACCCGAGATCCACGTAGATGCCGACCCCGTCCTTGAGGCCCCCGAGGTCCCGGGAGTCGTAGCGCTCGGTTCGCCACGCGGTGGTCTGGTCGCCATCGACCGCCCGGGCCGCCTCGTCGTCGTACTCGTGACCGTCACCGAGCGGATCGAAGGCGGTGGCGGCGAGGTGCTCGACGGGAACCACCTCGGCCGACTTTCCGCCTCCGCCACCGGGGGCGACCCGGTCGACGAGGTCGAACAGGTTCTGGCGGGCCTCGGTGCCGCCGATGAGCAGCCAGGCGAGCCCGAGGGCCACGGCCACCACCGTCACCAGCAACGCGGGGACCAACCAGGAACGCTCGGCCTTGGCGAACGACGGGGCTGCGGTGATCGCGGTGGCGTCCACGCCGGCGTCATCCGACCCCACGGAGCCACCGACCTCGGCGTCGACGGGCGCGGCCTGCAGATCGGCCCAGAGCGCGGACGCCGATTCGTAGCGATCTCCGGGCTCGGCGGCCAGGCACTTCATGACGATCTCGTCGAGGCGGGCCGGGATGGTCCGGAGCACGGACACCGGTCGTTCGGGCGGACGGTGGAGCCGGGCCGTCGCCGTGGCGAGGTCGTTGTCACCGAGGAACGGCGGGCGCCCGCACAACATCTCGTAGAGCACGCAACCGAGGGCGTAGACGTCGGTGCGGGGGTCGATCTCGCCGCCCGAGACCTGCTCGGGGGCGAGGTACTTGGCGGTGCCGACCATGTGCCCGGCGATGGTCAGGTCGGGCAGGTCGGGGTCGGCGCCGTCGGCGCGGGCGGCCTTGGCGATCCCGAAGTCGGCCACCTTCAGCTGGCCGTCGCCGGCCAGCAGCACGTTGGCCGGCTTCACGTCGCGGTGCACGATTCCGGCCTTGTGGGCGACCTCGAGCGCCTGGGCGATGCCCGACGCGATGGCGACGGCCTCTCCCGGAGGCAGGAAACCCCGCGAGTCCAACTCGGCGCGCAGCGTGCGACCGTCGACGAGCTCCATGACGATCGCTTCCGGATCGTCGCAGGTGTCGTAGATGGCCACGATCGAGGGATGGGCGAGCCGGGCCGCGGCGATGGCCTCCCGGCGGAATCGCGCCACGAACTCGGG
Organism: uncultured Acidimicrobiaceae bacterium; assembly: GCA_963731885.1. GTDB lineage: Bacteria > Actinomycetota > Acidimicrobiia > Acidimicrobiales > Salinilacustritrichaceae > Salinilacustrithrix. The sequence goes on from CAVSXR010000018.1 coordinate 276,930, forward strand.
GTCGGAGGCCAGGCGGGCGTGGAGGATCTTGACCGCGACCGGGCGGGTGAGGATCTCGTCGACCGCCTGCCACACGGTGGCCATGCCGCCGGTGGCGATCGGCGCGACCAGCCGGTAGCGGCCCGCGATCATGGTGTCGTTCGCCAGCGGAGCCGTGCCGGTTCGGCCCGGCCCGGATGCCGGGGGGGATCCGGGTTGAGCCGACCGATGTGACCGGGCCGGAGGAGCCGATGGCGGCTCCTCACCGGAGCCCGGTGTCACTGCGGTCGGGCGGGTGGGGTGCTCCGACACGGGACCGACGGTACTCCGGTCGGCCCGCGACCCCCGATCGGGCTCAGCGACCGGTGACCCAGCACGCCCCCACGACACGAGGTCCACCGTGGGTGCCGATCACCGGACCGATGTGTCCCGACCGATGGTCGATCCCCACCAGCAGGTCCTCGAGCATGTCGATGTCGGGTGCCATGCCGTGCATGATGGCGAGGTGCTCGACGGGTCCGTACTCGTCGATCTTCGCCCGCAGCGCCTGGAGCGACTTCTTCCGCGTGCGATGCTTGCCGGCCTCCTCGACCTTCCCCGACGAGATGTCCAGCATGGGCTTGATCGACAACAACGATCCGAGCAGTGCCTGGGCCCCGCCGATGCGGCCGCCCTTCTTCAGGTTCTCGAGGGTGTCGAGCGTGCCGAAGACGTGGGTCCGATCCCGGAGGTCCTCGACGAGGGCCACGACCTCGTCGGCCGGTGCGCCCTGACTGGCCAGCTCCGCGGCGAGCAGGACCTGGGTCCCGAGCCCGGCGGTGATCGACCGGGAGTCGACGACGTGAACCGGGAGCTCGTCCGCGATGGCTCGGGCTGCGTTCTCGGCCGCGGCCATGGTCGCCGACAGCTCGGAGGAGAGGTTGATGCACACGATCTCGTCGGCGCCGGCCTCGGCCTGCCGGCGGAAGGCGGCCTCGAACTTGCCGGGCGACGGCGCCGCCGTCTCGGGGAACTCCTCGCGCTCGGCCATCAACCCGTAGAAGGCCTCGACCGACAGCTCGGTGCGATCCTCGAACTCGTCGCTGCCGAAGCGGATCGACAGCGGCACCACCTCGATGCCGAGGCGCGCGCACTCGTCGATCTCGAGATCGCAGGCGCTGTCGGTGACGATGCGAACACCGGCCATGTGGGTTCCCCCTGGAGGATGTCGGGCGGTCCGGGACGGGCGGCCCCGGTCTGGGGACCGTGTCTAGCCGACTCCCCGCGGCCGGGACGGGTTACGCGCCGGCGCCTTCGGGACCGGTCTGCTTGGCTCGCCGATTCCGGCGCCAGGTGCGGGCCCACCAGAACACGAGGACGGCCAGGGCGCCGAGGGAGATGGCCAGCCCCACTCCGGAGATGGCGGTGGACCGGACATTGAGCTGGCGCGAGTCGAGCGTCCTCGTCTCGTCCGGGGTCGACAGCACGACGAAGGTGGGTACCGATCCGGTGGCGAGCGCCTTGACCGGGATGTCGACCCGGGTGATCTCCTCGGTGAGGTCGTACTCGAAGTGGTCGCCCTCGGGAAACGCGAGACGGTCGCTGCGGATGCTCAGCACGACCCGGACCGGGAACGGATTCGTGTTGCGGATCATCAACGGCAACGTTCCCGATCGAGACGTGAGGTTGAGGTCGGTCTGGCCGGCCAGAGTGATGGCGTCGAACGCTTGACCGACGGCCGCGTCCACCGACTGCAGCAGTGCGTGACGCTGATCGTCGGGGACGCCGGTCGCCAGGCTGGTCGCGATCCGCAGGCGGTACGTGTCGGCGCGGGCGGACTCCGCGGTGACGAGGCCGGCGAACGTGTCGACTTCGGCGGACGTGTTGTGAACGAGATCAGTGATGTCGGTGAGATCCGCGGTGGCCTCGGGAAGCCGCACCGGGCCGGTGTCGCCGGACCCTTCGTCCGCGGTGGCGCCCGACCTCGGACGGAGCGGCCCGACCGGCACCGGTGAGTCGGGTGCCGCCGCCAGGGCGAGGAGCCGCAGCAGGAGGGAGCCGGTTGGGGCGTCGGCGATCCGGATCGCCACCTCCGCCTCGGAGTCGTCGCGCAGGATCAGGTCGGCGAGGGCGAGGTGCCCGGCGTCGACCCGATCGGCGGCGCGTGCCGACAAGGCGTCGGTGGTGGCCCGATCGACGACCAGCGCGTCGAGCGGTGCGATCTCGGGGACGTCGATCGGGCCGACGTCGACGAGAGATCGCTGCGCCGCCGGGGAGTCTGCGGACCGGTCCGCCACATCGACCAGCACGTGGGAGAACCCGTTGCGATCGAGCAACTGGGCACTGCGAGCATCGATGCCGTCGGTGGCGTCCCAGATGGTGGTGTCGACCGGTATGTCGAGCCGATCCCGGAGCGTTGCCCGCCCGTCGGCGACCAGCTCGGGGAGGAACTCGGCGAGATCGGCGTCGACGAGGGCCGGGGCGGAGAGGTCGACGGTGGGCTGGCCGAGCGCGGTACGCGAACCTCCGGCGGCCGAGGTCAGAGCGTCGAGGAGCTGGGTCGCGCGTGGGTCGGCGCTCGCCGTGAGGGCGTCGAGCGTGTCGGGCTGCGCCACGACGGTCAACGACAACGGGTCGGAACCGACCAGGGGGCCCGCGGTCCCGTCGAGGAGCGCGGCGAGGCGGCCGAGGCGGGCGAGCTCGGTCTCGGACAGGTTCCGACGGCCGTCGGGCTCGATCGTGGGCGGAACGGCGACATCGACGACCAGGTCGAGTCGAGGCGCGGGCAGGGGGTCGTCGTCGGTGCCGAGCCGGACGACCGGGGTGCGGATGACGTCGACGTTGCCGCTGTCGTCCTCCAGCGTGACGATCACCGGGTACACGCCGGGATGGCGGAGCCGAGCGGTGATGGCGTCCGACGTGGTGGTGGAGGTGGCCACCGGCAGGCGTCGCGTGCCGTCGGGTTGGAGCGGGATGAAGCCGAGCGCCACCCGTGGTGAGCGGTAGATCACTCGGCCGACGTCCTCCTCGACGGAACGGTTCAGGTCCGCGATGGAGCCGACCGGTTCGCGGATCACGACCTGGACGACGGCGGCGTCGGTGGCGCCCTCGGTGGCGATGTCGAGATCGAAGGACCCGTCCGCCGCCACCCACGGGCTCCGCCCGACCAGGGTGAGGGTCGGGCCGTCGGCCTCCTGCTGGGCCGAAGCGCCCGGTTCGAGGCCCGGCGACCGGGTTGCTCCCACTGGCGCGGGGGTCAGGCAACCGACGCCGACCAGGGCGACGCTGGCCACGGCGTATCGCAGCCGTCGGCGCTGGAACCCGCCAGCTCGGGCACGGTGGAGCCCCATCAGCCGGGCAGCGTGAGGTCGGCCTGCAACACCGCCAGCCCTCCGGGGAGGTGACGGAATCCGAGCCGCTCGTAGAGGACGACGGCCCGATCGTTGCCTTCCTGGGTGTTGACCAGGACCTCTCGGACCCGCCACCGGCGAAGCCACCACAGCCCGTCGAGCACCAGGGCCCGTCCGAGACCGTGACCCTGGTCGTCGGGGTGGACCGCCAGACGCTGGACGTAGCCGCGCGGACCCGCCCGTCCGACCAACCCGTAGGCGGCGCCGTCCCGGGCGAGACGGAACCGGGCCGATGGGGTGGCCCGGACCGCCTCGTCGAGCGCGCTGGCGTCGAGCCGCCAGAAGGGCTCGAACGCGGCGTGGTCGATGGCCAGCACCCGGGACAGGTCGCGCCTGGCCACCCGTCGCACGCGGTGGGCGGGCCGGGGCGGGAGGTCGAGCAGGTCGTGGCCCAGCAGGTGGAGCCGCTCCCGGATCTCGAAACCGCTGTCGACGTAGGGCCGCCACTCGAACGGGGGCAGCGCAGGGGTGACCGCCACGGCGTACCCGCGGCTGCGGGCGCGGTCGAGGGCGGTGTGCACGAGCTCCGGCGGGACGACCGTCCCGGCCGGCGCGGCCAGGCACTCGGCCGTGTCCGTCCGGCCACGCCACGGGCGTACGCGGATCCGGACACCGTCGGCGGAGACGGTGTCGGCTGCGGTCATCGGGGGTGGGGGCCCGGCCGGTGGCGGTTCATCGGTGTCGAGAGCACCATCGACCACGAACGATACGACCCCAGCGTGGGCGGGCACCGGGCGCGAGGCGCCGCGTACCGTGCCGACCCTCGGTGACCGGGCCACACTGTGTCGATGGCCACGTTGCTGTACACCGACCCGCGCTTCGCCGAGCACGCCACGCTTCCCGGGCATCCCGAGCGGCCGGAGCGCATGGCGGCCGTCGGCCGGGGTGTGGCCGCCTGCTCGGTCACCGAGGACCTCACGACAGTGGTGCCCCGCCTCGCCACGGTCGACGAGCTCGCCCGGGTCCACGACCGCGACTACCTCAACGCGCTCGAACGGTTCTGCGTCAACGGCGGGGGGAAGCTCGATCCCGACACCGTGGCGATGTCGTCGTCGTGGGAGATCGCCCGGCTGGCGGCGGGCTCTGGTCTGGATGCGATCGCCCGCCTCCGTGCCGGAGAGGCGAACAGCGCCTTCCTGGCCGTCCGTCCACCCGGGCACCACGCCACGCCGACGCGTGCCATGGGGTTCTGCCTGCTCAACAACGTGGCGGTCTGTGCCGCGGCGTTGGCGGACCTGGGGGAGCGGGTCCTGGTGGTCGACATCGACGCGCACCACGGCAACGGGACCCAGGACGCCTTCTGGAACGATCCCCGGGTCACCTACGTGTCCATCCACCAGCATCCGATGTACCCGGGCACCGGGATGGCGGGCGAGACCGGCGGGCCCGACGCCCCCGGCGCCACCGTGAACATCCCCGTGCCGGCCGAGACCGACGGCGACACCTATCGCCGGGCCATCGACGAGATCGTGGTGCCGATCGCGGAGCGGGCGGCCAGTACGTGGCTGTTGATCTCGACCGGCTTCGACGCCCACCGTCGCGATCCGCTCACCGAGCTCGGCCTCAGCTCGGGCGACTACCACGACCTCACCCGCCGCCTCCTCGCCCTCGTGCCCGCCGCCCACTCCGTGGTGTTCCTCGAGGGGGGATACGACCTCGACGCGGTCACCAACTCGACGGCCGCCACCCTGGCTGCGCTGTCGGGCGTGGAGCACCGCCCCGAACCGGTCACCGCCGGTGGTCGCAGCACCGAAGCGGCCGCGGGCGTCCTCGCCCACGTCCGACGCCTCCACGGCTTGGGTCCCGGGGAGGCCTGACCGCCCGCTCGTCGGCACCGACGACGATGTCCCGGGGGCGCGCCGGTTCAAGATCCCGGCAGAACGCGCCGATGCAGCAGTGGTGGAACTCGTGGAACTGCTGCGTGCGCTCGTCGATGCCGAGGCATCCGACCTGCACTGCAAGCCTGGCAGCGTCCCCGTGCTGCGCGTCGGCGAGGACCTCGTGCGTCTCGGTGACGACGAACTGTCCGTCGAGGATGTTGCCCGGTTGATGCAGGCGGTGCTCGGAAGCGAGGCCCAGAACGATCTCATCCGCAACGGCTCGACTGTCGGAGCCCACTCCGAACCCGGTGTCGGACGGTTCCGCGTCGCGGGGTACCGCCAGCGTGGCTCGGTGGCGGTGGTCTTCCACGCCGTGCCGGCCGCGGTCCCGAAACTGGGAGATCTCGGACTGCCCGCTGCGGTGCAGACCCTGGCCGAGCGGGATCGCGGCCTGGTGCTCGTCGCCAGCCCGGTCGGGAACGGCGCCACCACGACGCTCGCCGGCATGGTCGACCACGTCAACTCCACGCAGCAGCGGCACGTGGTGACGGTCGAGGACCCGATCGAGGTGCTGCACCGGGACGGCATCGGCCTGGTCAGCCAACTCGAGGTCGGCGCCGACGTCCCCACGTTCGTCGACGGGCTGCGCGCCGCGTCCAAGCTCGACGCCGACGTGCTGGTGGTGTCCGAGATCTCCGACCGCGCCACCGCGGCGGCCGTGCTCGACGCCGAAGCACGCGGTCGACTGGTCATCGGCTCCATCGGAGCCGATACGGTGGTCGGCGCCATCCAGGCGTTCCTCGAGCTGTTCGGGGTCGAGGAGCGCGAGATCGCCCGCAGCAGCCTGGCCAGGAGCATCGCCGGCGTGGTGGCCCAGCGGTTGCTGCCCACCGTGGACGGGGCTCAGGTCGCGGTGGCGGAATCGATGGTGCGTACGGCCAAGATCGAGCACTGCCTCTCCGACGCGTCGCGGCTCGGTGAGCTCAACGGTCTGCTCGAGGAGGGTCAATATCACGGCATGCAGACCATGGATCAGGGGCTGGTGGCGCTGGTGCGCGCTGGTCGCGTCGACGTCGACACCGCCCTCGGAGCGGCGGCCGATCCCGAGGACCTGCGGATCGAACTGCTCCGCTGAGCGCAGCAGAGCGCGCCGCCGGGCGGCAGAGGGCGGACAGTAGAGTCACACGCATGCAATTCTCCGTGTGGCCGCGCACCCAGCAGGCGTGGCCCGACATGGTCGAGGTCGCCCGCCACGCCGAGCTCACGGGTTGGGATCGGCTCTACGTGGCCGACCACTTCATGTCGAACGACGAGGATGCCGCCACCCCGGTGTTGGAGTGCTGGAGCGTCGTCGCGGCTCTGGCGTCGGCCGTACCCCGGGTGGGCATCGGCACGCTGGTGTGCGGGAACACCTATCGCCACCCCGCCGTCCTGGCCAAGCAGGCCGCCACCACCGATGTGATCAGCGGCGGTCGGATCATCCTCGGCCTCGGGGCCGGATGGCAGGTCAACGAGCACGACAAGTACGGCATCCCGCTCTTCGACGTCCGTACCCGACTCGACCGACTCGAGGAGGCGTGCCAGGTCGTCCTCGCCCTGCGCGACGAGGCTCGGGCCGACTTCATCGGCGAGCACTACCAGCTCACCGACGCGCCGCTGGCCCCCAAGCCGATCGGCCGACTGCCGCTGCTGGTCGGGGGTGGGGGCGAGAAGCGGACGCTGCGGATCGCCGCCCGTCATGCCGACGAGTGGAACGTGTGGTCCGATCCCGAGCTGTTCGCCCACAAGTCCGCCGTCCTCGACGCCCACTGCGACGAACTGGGACGGGACCCGGCGGCCATCCACCGCTCGACCCAGGCCCTGCTGTTCCTCTCCGACGACGAGGACTTCGTCGCCAAGATGCGCGAGCGGGAGCTGCCCCAGAAGGCGATGATCGGCAACCCCGACCAGCTCACCGAGCTGGTGGCCGCCTACCAGGACGCCGGCGTCGACGAGCTCATCGTGCCCGACTTCACCCTCGGTACCGGGCAGCAGCGGGCCGAGATCCTCGACCGGTTCATGGCCGAGGTCGCCGTCCACTTCGAACGCGGACCCGCGGTCGCCGCCGACGCTTCGTAGCCTGACGGCTGCGGTGTCGGGCCGACCAGCCCCTAGCGTCCGACCAGTGATCCCCGAGCGGTTCGCCCCCGTCCTCGATGCCGTCGGCCCGCTGGCCGAAGCGTTCGCCGCGGCCGGGCACCAGCTCTACCTCGTCGGTGGCGTGGTCCGCGACCTGCTCCTCGGCGAGTCGGAACCGACCGACTTCGACTTCACCACCGACGCCCTCCCCGACGACATCCTGGCGGTGCTCGATGGCTTCCCGGGGGTCGAGGCGGTGTGGACGCAGGGCAAGCGCTTCGGCACCATCGGCAGCCGCATCCGGGTCGGCAGCGGCGATCACCGCCGAACCGTCGATCACGAGATCACCACCCATCGGGCCGAGGCCTACACCGCCGATTCCCGCAAGCCCGACGTGGTCTTCGCCACCGACATCGAGGCCGATCTGTCGCGGCGCGACTTCACGGTGAACGCCATGGCGCTGTCGCTGCCCGATGCGACCCTCGTCGACCCCTTCGGCGGGACCGCCGACCTGGCGGCCAAGGTGTTGCGCACGCCGCTCTCGCCCGAGGAGTCCTTCGGTGACGACCCGCTGCGCATGCTGCGCGCCGCTCGCTTCCTGACCCGATACCAACTGGAGCCGGACCCGGCACTGGTCGACGCGGTCGTCTCGATGGGGGAGCGGCTCTCGATCGTGTCCGCCGAGCGGATCCGTGACGAGTTGTGCCGTCTGGTGGTCCTCGACGACCCGTCGCCCGGGTTGTGGTTCCTGGCCGACACCGACCTCGCTGCGCAGTTCCTGCCCGAGCTGGCGGCCATGCGACTCGAGCAGGACCCGATCCACCGCCACAAGGACGTGCTGGCCCACACGATCGCGGTGGTCGCCAACACCAGCCCGGACCTCGTCCTGCGCCTCGCCGCCCTGTTCCACGACATCGGCAAGCCGGCCACGCGGGAGATCGGTCCGAAAGGGGTCAGTTTCCACCACCACGAGGTGGTCGGCGCCCGGATGACCCGGGCGCGCATGAAGGCGCTCAAGTTCTCCAACGACCTGGTGGCCGACGTCTCCCAGCTGGTGTTCCTCCACCTGCGTTTCCACGGCTACGGCGACGAGGCGTGGACCGATGCGGCCGTGCGCCGCTACGTCCGCGACGCAGGTGACCTGTTGCCTCGGCTGAACGAGCTGACCCGCTGCGACTGCACGACCCGGAACCGCCGCAAGGCCGAGATGTTGTCCCGGCGCATGGACGCGCTGGAGGCCCGCATCGCGTCGTTGCGCGAAGAGGAGGAGCTCGCGTCCATCCGCCCGGATCTCGACGGCCAGGCCGTCATGGACCTGCTGGACATCCCCCCGGGCCGTGCCGTCGGCGACGCGCTCCGGTTCCTGCTCGAAGCCCGGATGGAGGAGGGCCCGCTCGGGGCCGAGGAAGCCGAGCGCCGGCTCCTGGCGTGGTGGGCCGAGCGCGACGCCCCGGACCGGGACGGCACCTAGGCCCGGTCTAGATCCCTTCCTTGCGACAGCGCAGCACGAGCGTCGCCGGCACCTGCGCCATCGCGGGCGACCAGTGCGGTCCACCGGTGGAGGTGGGCCGCGGTTCCAGCACGGTGTCGACCCGGAATCCGGTGCGGCCCAACTCGCTGAACAGCGTGGAGAACGACCGGGCGAACGTGCCGTGACGGGGATCGTCCTCGGGGTAGGGCTGGGGGTCGAACGCCGACCGGCGGATCCTCGCCGGATCCTCGCTGCCGGGGTCGAGTTGCGCGAAGGTCGGATGCGGGAGGGCGATGACCGCGGCGTGTTCGGGACGGAGCACCCGGTGGAGTTGGCGGAACACCCGGCCGATGTCGGCGACGTGGGCCAGTGCCCCGACGCAGATGGCGGCGTCGATGGTGTCGGCCCGGAGGAAGGCCAATTCGGCGAGCGGGGCGTGGTGGAGCTCTATCCGGACATCGGCGGCGTCGATGGCCGCTCGAGCCTCACCGATCTGGTCGGCGGACTCGTCGACCGCGATGACCCGGGCGCCGGTTCGGGCCAGGGCGACCGCGTTGCGCCCGGCGCCGCATCCCAGGTCGAGCACCCGCTTGCCGGCGAGATCGCCGAGCAGCCGGAGATCGACCTCGCGCGGGATGGAGGGTCCGTAGCTCACCGAGTCGTCGGGGAGCTGGGTCCCGGCCGGCGCGGCGACGGAGAAGGGGGTCCAGGCCATGGGGCCAGTCTGGCTCGCCCGGAACGGCGTGTGCGGCACCGATCGACCGGCGAGTCGATAGCCTCGCCTGCGATGTCGTTCGATCCCGGTGCGCCGAGCATTCGTGGCGTCGGCTCCGACCGGCCGGCGGGTGCGGTCGACTACCGCATGGCTCGCCTCGCCCTGGTCAACGAGTACAAGCGCGGTCGCCTCGCCGAGCACGAGGTGTGCGACGCCCACCCCGAACTGCGTCGAGCGGCCCGGAACATCGCCCGGAAGACGTCCGAGCTGTGTCCCATCTGCGAAGTCGAGCACCTCGTGCTCGTCACCTACGCGTTCGGTCCCCATCTCCCGAAGCAGGGCTACGCGGTCGAGGATCGGGCCGACATGAACAAGGTGCGACGGACCACCACCGAGTGCACCTGCTACGTGGTCGAGGTGTGTCCCGAGTGCGGCTGGAACCACCTGGTGCAGACCTTCCCGGTCGAGGGTTTCCGCAAGACGTGAACCCGCCCGCTCCACCACCATCCGTGGTGCGAGGCGGGTCCCCGGCACCACCACCTCGGCGGGAGCGTCCCGCGGTCGCCTCCGTGCGATCCGACGCGACACTCCCGGCCCCGACCGAACTGCTGGCGGTGGCCGCGGCCGCGGCCACCGCCGTGCTCGCCGCGACCTCCACCGGTTCGATGGTGGTTGCGGCCGTGCTGTTCGGCATCGCCAACCGGTCGCGGTGGTCGGGGCTCGTGGCGCTGCTCGCCACCGCGGCGGTGGCGGTTCGCTTCGCGTCGGCGGGCTTCGACGACCTGGCCGGCGCCCAGAGCGTGCTGGGTGCCGCCGGCGCGGTCGGCCCCCCGCTGGCGGCGGCATCTTCGTGGCTGGCCGCGGGCGCCGTGCTCCTCGCGGTGCGGGGTGTCGTGCCGCGGTCGACCGAGCCCCCCGGGCCGGCCGTGGCCCACACGTGGCTCGTCGCGGTCGCCGGCGGCGCCCTGGCCGCGGCCATCGTGGCTGGACCCGGAGTCGACGACCTGTGGCTGCGGATCGCGTCCACGATCGTCGCCACCTTCGTGGCGGTGGGTGTCGTGGCCGGTGACCGCCGCCCCCGCATCCGACGCCTGCGGCCGTCGCTCGCGGTTGCCGCCGCCGTGGTCGCCGTCGCCCTGGCGAGCTGGCCGGCGTGACCACCGTGCTCGCCGTTGCGCTGGGGTTGCCCTTGCTGGGTGCGCTCGTCGTCGGGGCCGGTGTCCTCTTCCATCGGGCCGCCGGCGCCCGCACCGTGGCCACGATCGTCGGCGGTCTGACCGCAGCATCCTGGGCCCTGCTGGTGACCGCTGACACCCCGCCCGAACTGGGTCGGGTCGTGGCCGACCCGGTGGCGGCGAGCGCCGTCGCCGGTCTCGCCGTTCTGGTGGCGGCCCGCCTACCGGCCCGACCGGTCGCGGCGGGAGCCGGCCTCTGCGGCGTCACCGTGTTCGCGGTGGGGGCCACCACCTCGGCCACGGCCGGTGGAGCGGATCGCCCGCTCGCGGCCGCGGTGGCCGCCCTGGTCGCGCTGGTGGTGGTGCACGCCCGCGCCGAACAGGTGCCGGTGGCGAGGCTGATCGGTCTCGGGCTCGGGGGCCTGGTCGTCGCCGTCGGGATGAGCGTCGAGCCGACCGACACGGTCGCCGCCCTGGTGGTGCTGGGTGCGGGCACGGTGCTCGCGACGTCGTTGTGGTGCCTCCCCGGCCTCGTCCTCGCCCCGATCGTGGCCCTGAGCACGGTCCGTGCCGTTCCCGACCCGTCGGCCATCACGTCGGGGCTCGACCGCGGCACCAGCCACGTCGCGGTTGCCGGGTTGGTGGTCGTCGCGCTCGGCACCGTGGCGGTCGTGGCCCGGTCCGGCGGGGTGGCGCGCCTGCGCCGACCGGCCGCCGCCGACCCCCACCCCTCCCGTTCTGGTCGGTCATCGGTCGCTCTGGGTGGCGCGACGACCGGCCAGAACCCGATGGTGGCGCCGTGGGTCGCGATGCTGGCGGGTACGGCGCTCCTCGCCCAGGACCTGACCGGCTTCCGATCGGCCGGCCTGCTCCTGGTGGCCGGCGGGGTGTTGGCGGCTGCGTCGATGCGCCCGGTGGCGATGATCGCCGCGGTCCCCGGGCTCGCCGCCGGCATGGCCGAACTCGGCTCGACCTCCGCGCCGGTAGAGGCGGCCACGGCCGTCGCGGCCGGGGTCGCGCTGATCGTGGCGGTGATCGTGACGGACGCCGACGTGCCGGTGGACTGGCGGGACTGGCGGATGTTCCCACCCGTGGTGTTCGGTCTCGTACCGCTGTGGGGCTGGACCGGTGCGGAGCTCGACGGCTACTCGGCAGCGGTGGCCACTGCGGGAGCAGCCGGCGTCACCGCCGCGGTCGTCGTGACCGCGAGCCGGGTGGCCGGCGTCGACCCGCGAGCGATTCGGGGCAGGGTGGCCGGTAGGCTGCGTCGCCGCCCGCCGGCGCTCCGTCATGGCTCAACGAACCCCCTCGCCGAAGAAGCCGACTCGCTCGACGTCGACCGGTCGGGCGTCGTCCGGCACCGCCCGCTCCCGCGGACGGTCGGCGACGCGCCCGAAGAACCAGGGCCCCCGCCGGAGCCTGCTGTGGCGACACCGCCGGGGGCTGTTCGGCCTCGCCCTGCTGCTGGTCGCCTCGGTGGCCGGGGCCGGCTTCGTCCTCGCCCAGGTCGACCTCCCCGCTGAGGACCCGCTGCTGCAGTCCAGCTTCGTGTGCGCCAGCAACATCACCGAGGGATGTGGACCCGACAACGCCATCGCCAAGCTGGCCGGTGAGCAGGATCGGGTCTCCGTGCCGCTGGAGGAGATCCCCCAGACCTTCATCGACGCCGTGCTCGCCGCCGAGGATCGCCACTTCTTCAGCCACAGCGGCATCGATCCGCTCGGCATCGCCCGTGCCCTGTACCAGGAGGCCCGCGGGGGCGGCGCCCAACAGGGCGGATCCACCATCACCCAGCAGTACGCCAAGAACGCCTACCTCACGTCCGAGCGCACGGTCACCCGCAAGCTCAAGGAGGCGGTGCTCGCCATCAAGCTCGAGCGGGAGTTCTCCAAGGAGGAGATCCTCCAGCGCTACCTCAACACCGTCTACTTCGGGAGGGGCGCCTACGGAGCCGAGGCGGCGGCGCGTGCCTACTTCCGCGTGTCGATCCGGGACGTCGACCTGTCACAGGCCGCGTACCTGGCCGGTCTGATCCGCTCGCCGGAGACGGCCGACGTCACCCGTGATCCGAAGACGGCGGCCTTCCGGCGCAACTCCGTACTCGCCGGGATGCTCGACATGGGCACCATCACGCGTGCCCAGCACGACGCGGCCAAGGCCATCGACCTCGCCTCCCAGGTTCGCGAGCGAGCGCCGCGGGACGGCATCGGGGCGGTGGTCGGCAAGGAATACGGCACCGAGTACTACGTCGAGTACGTCCGTCGCCTCCTCTACGAGAAGTACGGCGCCGAGGTGGTCAACGGCGGCGGGCTCCGGGTCTACACGTCGCTCGACATGACCCGGCAGCAGCAGGCCTACGACTCGGTGTACGGGTTCCTGGACCAGCCCGACGACCCGGCCGGCGCGCTGGTCAGCATCGACGACCTGGGCCGCGTGGTCGCCATGGTGGGAGGCCGGGACTTCGCCACGTCACAGGTCGACCTGGCGCTGGGGGCCGCCGCGGGTGGTTCGGGCCGCCAGCCCGGCTCGTCGTTCAAGCCGATCGTGCTCGCCACCGCCCTCGGCCAGGACATCTCGGCCCGCTCCCAGTTCATGAACCTGAACCAGGTCGTGCTGCCCAAGGCCAACGACGGCAAGGACTGGAAGGTGAGCAACTACGAGAACGGCACCGAGGGGCCGATCGACCTCGTCCAGGCCACCCGGGTCTCGTCCAACACCGTGTACTCCCAGCTCATGCTGGAGGTGGGCCCGGACAAGGTCGTCGATCTGGCCAAGAAGCTCGGTATCGAGAGCCCCCTCCCCGTGGTGAACTCGCTCGTGCTCGGGGCCGGAGAGGTCTCGGTGCTCGACATGGCGTCCGCCTACTCGACCTTCGCTCGGCGAGGCCAGCACGTCGATCCCATCTTCATCACGCGGGTGGAACAGGTCGTCGACGGCCAGGTGAAGGTGCTCGAGCAGGCCGATCCCGCCAGCACGAAGGTGATGCGCTCGGGGGACGCCGACCAGGTCAACTGGATCCTCCAGCAGGTCGTCAACGGCGGCACCGGCACGGCGGCGAAGCTCAGCGGCGTCCCCACGGCGGGCAAGACCGGGACCACGCAGGACTACCGCGACGCCTGGTTCGTCGGGTACACGCCGAAGCTCACGACGGCGGTCTGGATGGGCTACCCGAATCCCGACGAGAACGGTGACCCCCGCTTCATGCGCAACGTGCGGGGCCGGCGGGTCACCGGCGGCTCGTTCCCCGCCCAGATCTGGCACACCTACATGGAGCAGGCCGTCGCCGGTCGGGATCAGGGGGCCTTCGAGCCCCCGCCGCCGTTCGGCGGCACGATCATCAACCCCGACCTCACGACGACCACCACCGAAGACACCACGACGACGCTGCCGGAGTGCGCGCCGGACACCTCGGCCGGCGCCACCACCGAGCCGTGCCAGGCCACGACGACCACCGGTGCCGAGGGGTCGACGACCACGAGCCCGTCCTCGTCGACGTCCTCGTCGACGTCCAGCACCTCGTCCACGTCGACGACGGCGCCACCGTCCTCGTCCACGACGACCCAGGCGCCGACGACGACCGACTTCGTGTCGGGCTGATCAGCCGTTCACCGGCTGGTGGGGGTAGTGCGTCGTGCAGGCGTAGCACCACTGCTCGGTGTCAGTCTCGGGCACGGCCTTGCCTTCCGTGTCCCACGACTCGGGGGTGACGTAGACCCGCCGCACCGTCGTGACCTCCTCGACGCTGCCGCAACTGTCACAGGTACCGGTTGCCATACCGGGCGACGCTACCGGTACCTGGGTGTTCCGCCTGCGGCCGCGCTATCGTCATCGGTGCCGCCGGCAGGTATCCCACCGCTGGACGGAGCAAAGGAGACAGTCCATGCGCAAGTCCTGGAACGCGCCTGCGATCCGTGCCCACAAGCTCGCCGCCGACCGCGCGCCGCTGGTCATGGTGACGGCCTACGACGCGCCGGGGGCCCGCATGGCGCACGAGGCCGGCGTCGACCTGATCCTGGTGGGCGACTCCGTGGCCATGGTGGTCCTCGGTCACGACGACACCCTGCAGGTCAGCACCGAAGACATCGCCCATCACACCGGCGCGGTGGCCCGCGGCCTGAAGACGTCGTCGGCCGAGCACCGGGTCCCGATGATCGTCGCCGATCTGCCGTGGATGAGCTACCACACCGGCCGCCACGACGCGGTTCGCAACGCCGCCACCCTCATCCGGGCCGGAGCGCACTCGGTCAAGCTCGAAGGGGGTCGGAAGCGCCTCGGGGTGATCGAGGCCGTGCTCGACGCCGAGATCCCGGTCATGGGCCACCTCGGCCTGACCCCCCAGTCCGTCCATGCCATGGGTGGCTTCAAGGTCCAGGGCAAGGAACACGATGCCGCGCTCGGACTGGTGGCCGACGCCAAGGCGCTGGCCGCGGCGGGCTGCTTCGCCATCGTGCTCGAGGGAGTGCCGGACGCGGTGGCCCGGATGGTCACCGACGCGGTCGACGTACCCACCATCGGCATCGGTGCCGGGCGCGACTGCGACGGCCAGGTGCTCGTGTACCACGACGTGCTCGGCATCGAGGATCGCATCGCGCCGAAGTTCGTGCGCCGCTACGCCGACGTGCGATCCGCGTCGGTCGAGGGGCTGGCCAGCTTCGCCGCCGACGTGCGCGCCGGAGCGTTCCCGGACGACACCGAGAGCTACCACCTCTCGTCCGAGGCCGCCGAGACACTCGGGCTCTACGGCCGCCACAGCTGATCGGGCTGGGCGCGCAGGGCACCGAGTGGGCGGGGCCGATGGGCCAGACTGGGAGCGTGTCCGTGCGCAACCCGCTGCTCGATCCACCCGCGTGGGCGCCGGCGTGGCTCCCCTCCATCGACGACGATCGCCAGCTCCGCGTCTTCCGCTGGATCATCGGCGCGGTCTTCGCCGCCGGACTCGCCGCCTGCGTGGTCCAGGGCGCCGACTCTCCCGCTGACCCCGAGCTCGGCGCGGCCCCCACCGGCAGCGACGCGTCGCTCGCCGCCCAGTTCGGCACCATCCTGGTCGACATCGTCACCGGCACCGGCCAGGCACTGGAGCTGTGCCTGCTGCACGCCGACGATCCGGGCGAGCGGACGCAGGGGCTGATGCAGGTCACCGACCTGCAGGGCTACGACGGCATGTTGTTCAGCAACGACACCTCGGTCGAGAACCGATACGTGATGATCGACACCGTGATGCCGTTGTCGATCACCTGGTGGCAGGACGGCGGTGCGTTCCGCTCGGGCACGGACATGGTCCCCTGCACCGAGAGCGACCCGAACGCCTGCGCTCGCTACGCCGCCACCGGGCCGTACCGCTACGCCATCGAGGTCCCGCAGGGCTCGCTGGCCGATGCCGGCATCGACGAATCGGCCCGGCTCGAGATCGGGGCCGAGGGCTGCACACCGTCCTGAGCGTCGTTCGGCGATCGGGCGCGGACCGCAAGGGACCGAAAGGCATTCAGCCGACGTCGAAATCGTCCAGGGGACTATGGTGCGCGAGTTCCGCCGGATCCGACGTGATCCGGGGACGACCCAGAATGCGGAGGGCAGGCGGCCCGGGGTTCGCTCGGGGGGACCGGGTTCTCCGACGACCAAGGAGAAGTGCTGATGAAGTCACGACGACGCATCGGTGCGGCGGCCGCCGCGGTGATGCTGAGCGTTCCCGTGCTGCCGCTGCTGGCCACACCGGCGGCGGCGGTGTCCGCGCCGGTACCGGTCGCCACCGGTCTGAACGGGCCCTACAAGTTGGCCTTCGGCCCCGACGGCGCCCTCTACGTGGCGGAGTCAGGGGTCGGCGGTGACGGCCCCTGCGTCACCGTCCAGGATCCCGAGTCCGGCCAGGAAGTGCAGAACTGCTACGGGACCACCGGGTCGATCACCAAGATCGCCGCGGACGGCACGGTCTCCAAGGCCGTCACCGGGCTCCCCTCGGTCGGTGGCCCGGAAGGGGCCTCCGGTCCGACCGACGTGGCGTTCGCCCCCGACGGCACCATGTACGTCATCACCGGATTCGGTGGCGACAAGGTCACCCGTGACCAGTACGGCGATCCTCGCGTCGGCGCCGTGCTCCAGATCCAGGACGACGGCACCGCCGACCTGTTCGCCGACCTCGTCGGCTACGAAGCCGCCAACGACCCTGATCAAGGCCAGCCCGGCGCCGAGGGCATCGACTCCAACCCGTTCGGCCTCACCTTCGACGGCAACGACATCCTCGCCATCGACGCCGGTGGCAACGACGTGCTCCGGATCGCGCCCGACGGCACCATCACCACCGAAGCGGTGTTGCCCTTCGGCATGACCGAGGCTCCGCCGTTCCTCGGCGCGCCTCCCGGCACGATGATCCCGTACCAGCCGGTGCCGACCTCGATCGAGCTCGATGCCGACGGCACGCCCCTGGTGAGCCAGCTCACCGGCTTCCCGTTCCCCGTGGGCGCCGCCAACGTGTATGACGTCAGCGGTGCGCCGGCGGCGGCGGAGAGCGGCTTCACCAACATCATCGACATCGCCCCGGCACCGGACGGCACGCTGTACGTGCTCGAGTTCGCCGACAACGGCCTGCTCTCCGAGGCCCCGGCGCCCGCCCTCGTCCAGATCCGTCCCGACGGCACCCGGAAGTACCTGCTCTACGGTGACCAGTTGCCGCCGTCCGGCGGGGTCACGGTCGGTCCTGACGGGATGGTGTACCTGAGCGTCTGCAACGTGTGCGGCCCCGGCGCCGGCATGGTGTGGAAGATCGATCCGACCGTCGCCTCCGACGCGGCGACCGCGGCGGCGTGCGATCCCGCCGATGTCCCGGGCACCCAGTTCGGGGACATCAAGGCGTCGGTCCACCGCGAGGCCATCGAGTGCATGGTCTGGTGGGACGCGATCGCCGGCTTCGCCGACGGGACCTATCGACCGCAGGCACCGATCACCCGTGGGCAGGCGGCTTCGATGATGGCCAGGGCCCTCGTCACTGCCGGGGTCACCCTGCCGTCCGATCCGCCGGACGCGTTCACCGATGATGCCGGGGTGCACGAGAGCGACGTCAACGCCCTCGCGGCATTCGGCGTGGTCACCGGGTTCCCGGACGGGACGTTCCGGGGATCGGCGACGGTGACCCGGGCGCAGATCGCGTCGATGTTCGCCCGGGCGTGGGCGTCCGCCACGGGTGAATCGCTGGCGGCCGGCGACGATGCCTTCACCGACGACGACGGCAGCGTCCACGAGGCCGACATCAACGCGGTGGCCGCCGCCGGCTGGGTCAACGGCGTGGCTCCGCAGACCTTCGCCCCCGGCGACCCGGCGACCCGGGGTCAGTTCGCCAGCATCCTGGCTCGGATGCTGGCCTCGCTCGTGACCGACGGCGGGGCGAGCCCGCCGGCGGCGTGAGGATGCGCTGATCCGACGCGCTGATCGCCAGCAGAACACGGTGGAGCCCGGGTCGGGGGGCCCGGGCTCCACCGCGTCCGGGGTTGTTGTCACCCCCCGTCGGGATACTGAGCGACGTGGATGTGAACTCCCGCCTCGCCCGCCGCTACGCTGGCCCACTTCTGTCCGTCCTGCTCCGGTTTCGGGGCTCCGGCACCGCCGGATCCACAGGAAGGTTTCCGTAGGCATGCGCGCCTATGAACTCATGGTCATCATCAGCGGCGATCTCGACGAGGACGCCGCCAAGACTCAGGTCACCGAGATCGAGGGTCGTCTGAACGACGCCGGCATGGTGGCATCCACCGACTTCTGGGGGCGACGTCAGTTCGCCTACGAGATCGACCACAAGACCGAGGGCTCCTACGTCGTGTACGAGATCTTGGCCGAGCCCGGTGCGCTCGATGCGGCCGAGCGCTCGCTGCGCCTCGCGGACGACATCGTCCGCCACAAGCTCATCCGCTTGCCCGATCACGAGGCCGCTCGTCGCGGTCTCATCGGTTCGGCTGCGGCTGAATAGACCAGGAGACACAACCATGGCTTTCGACAACACCGTGACCATCGTGGGCAACGTGACCCGCGATCCGGAGCTGCGGTACCTGACCAGCGGGACAGCGCTCGCCCAGTTCGGCGTCGCCTACAACCGCCGCTACACCAAGGGGGGCGAGCAGGTCGAGGACACCTCGTTCTTCGACGTGGTCTGCTGGTCGAACCTCGCCGACAACGTGTCCGAATCGATCACCAAGGGCGACCGCGTCATCGTGTACGGCCGGCTCGAGCAGCGCTCGTGGGAGACCCAGGAGGGCGAGAAGCGCTCCAAGGTCGAGATCGTGGCCGACGAGGTCGCCCCCTCGCTCAAGTGGGCCACCGCCAAGGTCGAGAAGGTCCGCCGCGACGGGCCCGGCGGCGGCAGTGGTGGAAGCGGCGGTTCGTCCAACGAGCCGCCCCGCAACGAACCCGACTACGACGACGCCGAGGAGCCCTTCTAGATGGCACGCCCCCGCACCAAGAACAAGGACAACGCTCGCCGCTCCAAGAAGCGGACGAGCATCCTGACCCAGGAGAAGGTCACCTACGTCGACTACAAGGACGTCAACCTCCTGCGTCGCTTCCAGTCCGACCGGGCCAAGATCCGCGCCCGTCGCGTCACCGGGAACAGCTCCCAGCAGCAGGCCGAGGTCGCGCTCGCGGTCAAGAACGCGCGCGAGATGGCCCTGCTGCCCTACACCAGCCGGGTCACGCAGCAGCGTGGCGGCGGCCGGGGCCGTGACGGCGACCGCCGTGGCCGGGACGACGATCGTGGCCGGGACGACGATCGCGGCCGCGACGACGACATCGACGAGATGGACGACGAGTCCACCGCACCCACCTCGGGTGCCGACACCACCGACACCGAGGAGGACGACGAATGAAGGTCATCCTGCGCAACGATGTCGACCAGGTCGGCAAGCGCGGCGAGCTCGTCGAGGTCAGCGATGGTCATGCGCGGAACCACCTCATCCCGAAGGGGCTCGCCATGCGGGCCACCCCGGAAGCCGAGGTCCAGGCGGCGCACATGCGCAAGGCGGCCGAGGTCCGTGACACCAAGGCGGTGGAAGCCGCCCAGGACGTGGCCACCAGCCTCGTTCCCAAGGTGATCACCATCGTCGCCAAGGCATCGGAGACCGGCCACCTGTTCGGATCGGTGTCCGAGGCCGACATCGTGTCGGCGGTCAAGGCCCAGACCGAGATCGAGCTCGACAAGAAGGTCATCGCCATCGACGAGGCGATCAAGACGACCGGCACCCACTACGTGATGGCCAAGCTCCACCACGAGGTGCAGTTCCCCATCACCCTCGAGGTCGAAGCGGCGGAATAGGCCGCGACCGGCCTCATCAGGATCGGTGGACCGTCACTCCGCCCGGCGCCCGGCCGGCGGGGTGACGGAATTCACCCACTGGACACCTCCGAGACGTCATCATGACCACCAAGTGACGTGATCGGCGGCACTTCTCCACAGTTTCCACAGACCTATCCCCAGTCTGCGCCCCTAGCGACCCACAGGGAGGTAGCGCGACGGTGAACGCTCCATTCCCCCGTCGAGCCTGAGGCCGTCTGCATGTCCAACCGGGTACCACCCTCCGACCTCACCGCCGAGCAGAACCTGCTCGGCGCCATGATGCTGTCCAAAGAGGCCATTTCGGTCACCGCGCCGATGTTGCGGCCCGAGGACTTCTACAAGCCGGCCCATGCCCACGTCTTCGATGCCATCTTGAGCCTCGATTCGGCCGGCGAGCCGGCCGACCCGGTCACGGTCGCCGACGAGCTCGGTCGGGCTGGTGTGCTCGAGACCATCGGCGGGCGGGCGCTGCTGGCCGACATCGTCACCACCGCGCCGGCGGTCAACAACGCCGCCCGGTACGCCAAGATCATCGCCGATCACGCCATGCTGCGCCGGCTGATCGGCATCGGCGGCGACATCTCCGAGCTGGGGTACGAACTGCCCGACGACGTGGAGAAGGCGGTCGACGTCGCCGAATCGATGGTCTACGACCTCGGCCAGCGACGGGTCACGGATTCCATGATGCCGATCGAGGGCCTGCTCTCCGACACGCTCGACCGGCTCGAGGCCCTGGTCGAGCGGGGCGATGCCATCACCGGGCTCCCGACCGGTTTCGTCGATCTCGACCGACTGCTGTCGGGATTGCAGCCGTCCACGCTCAACGTCGTCGGGGCCCGTCCCGCCATGGGCAAGACATCGTTCGCGCTCAACCTCACCGCCAACGCCGCCTTCCAGTCCCGGCGGCCGGTGCTGTTCTTCTCGCTCGAGATGGGCAACATCGAGCTCACCCAACGGCTCCTCTGCGCCGAGGCCCAGATCGATTCCACCAAGGTGCGCGACGGCCGGTTGCAGGACGCGGAGTGGGATCGCATCGCCCTGGGGGTCAGTCGCCTGGCCGAGGCTCGCCTGTACCTCGACGACAATCCCAATGTCTCCGTGATGGAGATCCGAGCCAAGTCCCGGCGACTCAAGTCGCAGCTCGGCGACCTCGGCATGGTGGTGATCGACTACCTCCAACTCATGCAGGGCCGAGGACGCGCCGAGTCCCGCCAGGTCGAGGTGTCGGAGATGTCCCGAAGCTTGAAGATCCTCGCCCGTGAGCTGGAATGCCCGGTGGTGGCCCTGTCGCAGCTGTCCCGGACCCTCGAGTCCCGCACCGACAAGCGCCCCATGCTCTCCGACCTCCGGGAATCGGGATCCATCGAGCAGGACGCCGACGTCGTGATGTTCCTGTACCGCGACGACGTGTACAACCCGGACTCGCCCGATCGGGGCATGGCCGAGGTCATCGTGGCCAAGCACCGCAACGGCCCCACCGGCAAGATCAACCTCGCCTTCCGCAACCACCTGACCCGCTTCGACAACATGGCCCAGCTCTAGGGCCCGACGCGGGTCGGCGGTACCTCTGGCTGGTCGGTCACGCCGACGCGGCCGCGACGCGTGTCGATCCAGGTCTGTTGACATGGATTCGCAACAATCGCCGATCGCGGACATATCGGTCTGCGATCCCTGGTTTCTCCCACGAATATGGCTGATTCTTGGATTGCGCCGTTCGGGTTCGCTCGCCTACATTGCGAGTGCATTACGGGCCGGTGGGAAGTTGTAACGAGAACGCGCCGGGTCGACGTGACCCCGCCAGCCACCGGAGTGAACCTTCCCCATGTACCACCGCCCTGTCCTGCGTCGGGTCTTCGTCGCGACCGTCGCCCTGTTGGTCGGGCCCCTCTTGGGCATCGCCGTCGCCACGCCGGCGGCCAGACCGGCCGGGGCGGCCGTGACCATGCAACTCACCGCCCTGGAGAATGCCCAGCTGCAGCGGCTCAACGACTGGCGAGCATCTCAGGGCCTACCCCGCCTGCAGATCGATCCCGTGACCCAGCTCAGCGCCAGGGGGTGGGCGTGGACCATGGGCATGCAGGGCGTCCTTCGCCACAGCTCGACGGCCGGAGCCGATTGCCAGGAGGCGAGCTCCAACTGCACCCTGTGGGCCGAGAACGTCGGCTTCTCGACCGCGGGTGAGGCCTCGGTGTTCGACGCGTTCCTCGGGTCGAGCGCGCACGCGGCCAACATGCGGCGGCCCGATGTCGATCGGGTGGGGATCGGCGTCTACACCGATGCCGGTGGCAACACCTGGGTCACGCAGCGCTTCATCCGATGCGGGTGCACGAACGATGCCACCGCCACTGCGGCCAACGCCCGGCGGTCCCACGACCAGCACTATGCGGCCGCGTTGTACCAGGACCTTCTGGATCGTTCCGGTTCGTCCGGGGAGGTGAATGCCGTCACCGACCGGCTCACCTACCTCGCGCCGCGGGCCAACATCGTGAGCGGCTTCGCCACCTCCGACGAGTGGATCGCCCAGGTGGTGAACGGCTACTACCGCTCGATCCTCGGTCGCTCGGTCGACGGTGGTGGGTTGCGGAGCTGGGTGGACGCCTATCACCACGGGTTGCCGCCGGCTGCCATCGCGGTCAGCCTCTACGGCTCCGACGAATTCTTCTCGGAATCGGGTTCCACCAACCGTCGCTGGGTCGACGCGCTCTACCGCGACATCTTCGGTCGGGCCCCCGACTCGAGCGGCTTGGAGCACTGGACGTCGGTCGCCGACGACGGCGTGGCCCGGCCCGCCATCGCCAACGCGCTGTACCAGTCGCGCGAATCCCGCCAGACCCGCGTCAGCGGCCTCTACCAGGACCTGCTCGGCCGGGCCCCGGATGGCGCCGGACTCGCGTCCTGGGTCGACGTCCTCGCCAACGGACAGGACATCCAGCTCGCCAGCGCGCTCGCCCAGAGCGACGAGTACTACGCCCGGACCCAGACCACCGGCTGATCGTCGGTTGTCAGGCTCCGATCACTGATCGAACAGGCGGGTCGCCCGCTCGACCAGCTCGTGCGCAGGATCGTCGGCCCGGGGTTGCCACACCTGCACGTAGTCCGGCATCACCCGGAACGGCATCGGGCACAGCCGGTCGGGCTCGTGCTCGAGGATGGTGAGCGTGCTGGTGAGCACCGACTCGAGCAGCGCGGGATCGTCGGGATCCACCACCACCAGCTCGCCGGCGACCGGGACCAACGCGATGGCCGACTCGAGGCCGAGCTCGGAGAGCAGACGAGCCGGTGCGGTCAACCACGAGGATTGCCGACCGGCGGGCTGGGTCGGAACCCACGCTCGACTGCCCGGCGCGATGGGATCGAGGCCCGGATCGATGGCGGAGAGGTTGGCGATGGCTCGTTCGACGGCGTCGTCGGCCCGGACCTTCCACGCGGCGCACTCGGCACGGGTGACGGGAGCACCGCTGGACCGCCGGATGACGGTGGCGTGGAGCAGACCACCGACGGCCCACGACACCACGTCGTCCGAGGCGGAGGCGGCGAGGGCGGGGAGCATGTCGGGCGCCACCTCGTCCCATCCGTCGCGGCCGTCTCGATCGGCCGCCGCCACGCTGTTTTGCTCCGTGTCCGCCGGTGTCGGATCGGCGACGGGAGCGGCCAGACGAGCCAGGAAGTTGTCGAGCAGGTCGATGCGCTCGAAGCCGGTGGCCCGCTTCCAGGGCTGGCGGATCTCGCTGATGTCGAGGGGGTGCGCGGTGGTGCGGCCCGACCAGGTGACCGCGATGGTGTCGGCATCGACCATGGCCACGTCGTCGACGTCGGAATGCTGCTTGATCCTCGTCGCCACCTCCAGCGTGAGGGCGTCGGGGGAGGACGAGTCGCTCTTGAACCGATCGAGTAGTCCCACTCCGACGACGGTAGCGAGGTGCTCGTCGAGCGTGCGACACCCCCGGTCAGCGTCGGCGGTACGTCAAGTCGGTGACCGCTCGCCCGGCCTCGATGGCTGCCCCTTCGTATCGGGTCACCGGTCGCCATGCCGGTCGTATGGCGACGCCGCCTTCGAAGGCGCGGTGGCGATCGAGGTGGGCGCATGCCCAGCGGGCGTAGTCGTCGACGTCGGTGGCGACCCGGAACGGCGCGCCGTGACGGAGTCGGTCGGCGAGCAGGTCGAGCACGTCGGGTCGGACGAAGCGACGCTTGTGGTGGCGGGTCTTGGGCCACGGGTCGGGGAAGAACAGGTGGACCCCCTCCAGCTCGCCCGGGCCGATCCGGTGGTCGAGGAGGTCGAGCGCGTCGGTCCGCATCGCGAACACGTTGGACGCCTTCGATGCCTCGGCTGCTTCCAACAGGGCGACGACGCCGGGCGTGTGCACGTCGGCGGCGAGGACGTCGAAGTCGGGGTGGGCGAGGGCGAAGTCCAGGGCGGCCTCGCCTCGACCGCACCCGACCTCGAGTACGAGGGGCCGCTGGTCGTCGAGCCGGCGGTCGAGGTGGTGGCGTGGGCCCAGATCTCCCAGGACCTCGACCATGCGATCGGTGACCCGACCGTGCCGGCCATGGAAGGTGCGAACGCGGGTGAACTCTCCCACCGGGACATGGTGACACCGCGCCGACCGCGTCCCCGCACCGACGGGCTACAGGTCCGGCGCGGATGGGCCGACAATCACCGGTGGGCGGGTGTCGCATCGAGCGGGAGCAGTCACACAGCGTGATCAGGTTGCAGTACGGTGACGGCGACGTCGTGGGCGGCGACGCGATCTGGAGTCCATCGCGCCCGTGACCATTCCCCGAACCATCCTGGCCCTGGCCGCGATGCTGGCGGTGTCGACACCGGTCGGGGCTGGGGCGCAGAGCGACACGCAGTCCAAGCGCGACGACGTCCGCGATCGCCAGCAGCAGGTCGAGACCCAGATCGACGTGCTCCAAGCCAGCGATGCCGAGATCAACGACGTCCTCGACGGGCTCGATGCCGACATCGCGACCCAGCAATCGGCGCTCGACGATGCGCAGGCGGCGCGTGCTGCGGCCGAGGCCGACCTGCGCGATGCCCGAGCCGAGCTCGACGCGGCCCGCCACGACGTGGAGACGCTCCAGCACGCCATCCAGGAGATGGCGGTGGCGTCCTACATCCACCCACCCACGGCCGATTTCGTCCTCAGCCTGGAAGCCGACTCGTTCTCGGACGCCCTGCTCCAGCGGAGCTATCTCGACGCCCGCGCCAAGCGTGACGTCAACCTCCTCGATCTGCTCGAGCGAGCCGAGCGCACTGCAGCGGACCGGGAGGCCGCGGTCGAGGTGGCGGCGGCCGACGCGGCCCGAGCGGTCGATGCCGCCAGCGTCGCGCTCGACGAGCTCCGCCAGGAGCAGGCCCGCCAGCGCGCCTTCGGCGACCGGTTGCAGGAGCGCATCGACGCTGCGCTCGCCGAGTCCGCCGTGCTCGCCGACATGGACGCCCAACTGTCGGACCAGCTCGCCGCCGAGCAGGCGGCGCTCATCGCCCGCATCCCACCGCAACCGGTCGAGACCGTGCAGGCGGTGTCGCAGCCGGTCGTTGCTCAGCTGCCGGCTCCCACGTCGACCACGTCACCTCCCACAACGGAGTCGACGTCGGACTCCGGCGGGACGACATCGTCGACGAGCACCACCACGACCACGCGTCCGACGTCGCCACCGAGCGGCGGGTCGACCCCGTCGCTGCGCACGGTGCAGGGCATCACCGTGAACGCCGACATCGCCGACGACGTCGACGCCTTGCTCACCGCGGCCGCAGGCGACGGCATCGAGCTCTCCGGTTGGGGCTACCGGAGCAGCGATTCACAGATCGCGTTGCGCGAGGCCCACTGCGGCTCGACCCAGTACGACATCTGGGAGAAACCGGCCAGCGCGTGTTCTCCGCCCACCGCCATCCCCGGCCGCTCGATGCACGAGCAGGGCCGGGCCATCGACTTCACCTACGACGGCCGCACCATCACGTCACGGTCGAGTCCGGGCTACCTGTGGCTCGACGAGCACGCGTCGAGCTACGGCCTGTTCAACCTCCCCAGCGAGCCCTGGCACTGGAGCACCAACGGAAGCTGAGGCAGCCCCGATTCAACAGGGAGTTGTGAGCCCCGGCGAGCAACTCCAGAAGCGAAGGCTCGCCCTGCGAGCCCCGAGCGGCTGGCACTGGAGCACCAACGGAAGCTGAGGAGGCAGGCTCATCCCCGGGCGGAGGTGGTGGTCCGTCCGGGCCGGGCGTTCTTCTCGATGAACTCGATGATCTTGCCGGCCACGTCGATGTTGGTGGTCCCCTCGATGCCTTCGAGCCCCGGTGACGAGTTGACCTCCATCACCACCGGGCCGTGGTTCGAGCGCAGCATGTCGACACCGCAGACGTTGAGCCCCATCGTCTTGGCGGCTCGAACCGCGGTGGACCGCTCCTCCGGGGTCAGCTTGACCTTCTCTGCGGAGCCTCCCTGGTGCAGGTTCGAGCGGAACTCGCCCGGCGCCCCTTGCCGACGCATCGATGCCACCACCCGGCCGCCGATCACGAAGGCACGCAGATCGGCGCCCTTGGCCTCTTTGATGTACTCCTGCACCAGGATGTTGGCATCGAGCTGGCGGAAGGCGGCGATGACCGACTCCGCGGCCTTCTTGGTCTCGGCCAGCACCACGCCGACGCCCTGGGTGCCCTCGATCAGCTTGACGATGAGCGGCGCGCCGCCGACCAGTTCGATGAGACCGTCGATGTCCTTGGTGGAGTGGGCGAAGCCGGTGACCGGGAGGCCGATGCCGTTGCGAGACAGCAGCTGCAACGATCGCAACTTGTCCCGGGACCGCGAGATGCCCTGGCTCTCGTTGGTGGGGAACACGTTCATCATCTCGAACTGGCGGACCACGGCGGTGCCGTAGAACGTGTGGGTGGCGCCGATGCGCGGGATGACGGCCTCGTAGCCCTCGAGCTCCTGGCCGGCGTAGCGGATGTTGGGCCGATGCGAGGTGATGTCCATCACACATCGCAGGTAGTCGATGACCCGGATGTCGTGCCCGCGTTGCTCGGCGGCCTCCTTGAGGCGGCTGGTGGAGTAGAGGTTCGAGTTTCGGGACAGAAGGGCGATCTTCATCGCATCGGACGCTATCGGTTCGGTCTGCGCTGGCTGCCGCCGGTGAGGTAGGAGCGGCCCGGGTCGACGAGCACCCGGCCGGCCATCGCGGTCCTCCCGAGGAGCATGCGGAAGCCCATCTGGTCGCGGTTGGTCAGGCTGAGCTCGATGGGGAACGCCGGGTGGGAACCGATGGCGACCGTCGTCTCGACAACGACCCGGGTCTCGACCTCGCCGTTCGACGAGCGGACCTCGCGCTCCTCCACGAGCCGGGCTTCGGCCACCACCTCGTGGGTGTCGTCGCGCTGGCGGGGGTGGAGCGAGAACCGCAGCCAGGTCTCGCCGTCGCGCTCGACGTGGCGGAGGTCCCAGGCGTGGATGGCGGAGGTCCTCGCCCCGGTGTCGATCTTGGCCTTGACCCACTCGTCGGGTGCGGGCAGCAGGTCGGGGAGCCGAACCCACTCGCGCCAGCCCACTCGCAGCCGGTCCGGACCCTCCGCGGGCGTCACAGCCGGGACCGGAGCCAGGACACGATGTGCTCGTTGGCGTGGACCCGGTGGCCGCGGAGGTAGTGCGGCGCGCCCTCGAGCTCTTCGTAGCTCACGTCCGATGCGCCGGAGACGTCGGCCAGCTCCCGGGCCTGGTGGAGCCGGATCTCGGTGTCGGCCGTGGGGTGGAGCACCAGGGTGGGAACGGTCACGTCGGGCAGGTTGGTGGCCATGCGGGCGTGGCTGGACAACCCGGACCAGGTCGACAGCCAGCCCCGGGGTGTCATCACCCGCCCGAGTCCGAACGTGCCGTGGTTGGCGTCGAGGGGATCGGGGAACGCGAAGATGGTGCCCGGCGCCCGGCCGGGGACGGAACGGGCGTCCGGATCGATGTCGGGATCGAGGTAGGCGGGGTCGGCGAGCGTGCGGTAGACGGTCAGGTAGCGGCCGAGCACCGCCCGGCGTCGGAGCTGGTTCCACGTCGACGAGCCCCGGTCGGCGTCCTCGGCCAAGGCACGGAACCGGGCGTTCGTCTCGATGGCCGAGTGGGCGATGGCGTCGATCCGCGCCACCCGGTCGCGCTGGGCGGCGCGGTATCGCTCGAGCCACGTCGGGTCGTAGTGCGAGGCCTCGGGGAACGGCCGCCACCCGTTGTCGGGGTCGTACATGTCGAGCGACGGGTCGCACGAGAGGGGATCGGCCTCGTCGGTGACCGAGGGGTCGATCACCTGGAGCATGAACACCCCCTCACCGGGGTGGGCGGCCAGCGCGATGAATGCGTCGCCGAGCGTCCGGCCCTCGCGTTCCGCCCGGGCCTGCGCCTCGGCCATCAGCGACCCCCCGCCCGAGTTGCCGAGCAGAACGACGGAGGCTGCGCCCCGGGCCCGCATGGCGAGCACGGCGGTCTCGACGTCGACGGCCGCCAGGTGGTGCTGGCAGTCGGTGTCGTTGTTCACGTACCGGGTGGCGAAGCCGAACGCCGCGTACCCAGCCGCGGCCAACAGGGGGCAGGCGTAGTGGGTCGAGAAGTCACCCCGGGGGTGGGTGAGCACGACCGCGGTCTTCCACGGCGTGCCGGCCGGTGGCGTCCAGAGGATGCCGCGGACGACCGCACCGTCGGGAGAGACCAGGGCGACGGGCTCACGGCCGACGTCGACGCCGGGATCATCGGCCGGGTCGGGCCAGTAACCGAGGAAGGTGCGTCGCTCCGGCGGCCACCACAGGTCGGGCACACGCCGGGGCCTAGGCGGGCGTGGGTGCGGCGGCGTGCTCCACGGCGCGGTGGAAGGTGGGCACCGGTGGATCCTCGAGCTGGGGGCCGTCGCTCTGGAGCACGGCCAGCGCGTGATCGCGGTCGGCCTGGGTGTAGGGGGCGGTGTCGGTGCAGAACTCCACCAGGATGCCGTTCGGGTCCATGGTGTAGATGCTCACGCAGAACCCGTGGTCGATCTCCATCACGTCGGAACCGCCTTCGAGCCACTGGCGCTTGCGGCGTTCGATGTCGTCGAGGTCGGCGGCCGCGAAGGCCACGTGGTTGACCCAGACCTCGAAGCCGAGGCCGGTGGAGATGGCGGTGTCGTTGTCCTCCATCCGCTCGTCGTGCAGTTCCCAGAAGGCGAGCAGGGGCCCGGGGGTGCCGTCCGGATTGGAGCCGGTGTCGTAGAAGAGGTGCTTGGCCCAGCCGCCGGGTCGGTCGGTGGGAGCGGCTACCGCCTTGACCAGCTCGAATCCGAGCACGTCGCTGTAGAAGCGGTGGGTGGCTTGCATGTCGCGTGCCGCGAACGCCAGGTGGTGGTATCCCATGGGATCTCCTTCGGCTCTGTCTCTTTGCGCAGGAGTCTCGCACAGCCGGCCACGGGAGGAGCGGGGCCGACCAGCCACGATGTGGCTGGCAACGATGCCTGGCGGGAGATCTGGCCCCGCTCCGTTGCTTCCCGTGGAAACGTCGGGAGGTGGAGGGGATCCCGACCCCTGCTGTGTCGGCGCGCGATCAGGACTCCTTGAGCACGAATTCTGGTGAGCCTGGGAGCGACTCGTGGCCCGGTCGTACGCTGAGGTCGTGTTCCTCGGACAGGACCTCCTCGCCTACCTCGTGCTCGCCATCGGTGGCGCCATGGCGGTGGGTTCGCTGCTCGCCATCATCCGGCCCCCGGAGCAGGTGCGGGAGGGTGACCTCGACGCCGCGCCGCTCGGACGCAGCATCGCCTTCGCGCTCATCGGCGCGGTCGGCGCCATCTGGGCCCTCGCCAGCCTCCTCGCCGGCTGAACCTCCTCCCCGCGCGCCAGCGCCCGGACACACCCCACACCACCGGTTCTGGTCGGTCATCGCGCCACGCACGACGACCGATGACCCACCAGAACGGGGTTGTCAGCGGGATTCGATCCGGCGGAGCTGGAGGCCGAGCGATTGGAACGTCTCGAACGGGTGGTCGTAACCGCGCTCGAGGTGGTGGACGCCTCCGATGACCGACGCACCCTCGGCGGCGGCGGCGGCAATGACGCCGGAGAACCCGGCCCGGACGTCGGGGATCTCGACTTCCGCGCCGCGGAGCTTGGACACGCCGCGGACGACGGCGGAGTGCACGGCGTTGGTGTCGTGGAACCGGCAGGCGTCGCCGCCGAGGCAGGTCTCGAACAGCTCGATCTCGCCGCCCATCGCCGCCACCACCGACGCTGGGTACCGCACCCGGTCCTCGAACACCGTCTCGTGGAGCACCGACATTCCCTCGGCTTGGGTCATGAGCACGAACAGCGGCGACTGCCAGTCGGTCATGAACCCGGGATGGGTGTCGGTGTGGACGGCCACCGCCCGCAGGCCGTGACTCGACGCGCTGATCCAGTCGTCGTTGATCTCGAACTCGGCCCCCATGCGCTGCAGGGTGGAGATGGCGGTCACCATGCGGTCCTGGGGGCAGCCCGCCACCCGCACCTCGCCACGCGTCACCAGGCCGGCCACCAGGTACGAGAACGCCTCGAGTCGGTCGCCGGCGAGGGTGGTCGAGGCTCCGTGGAGACGATCGACACCGTCGATGACCATCCGCCGACCGGGTGAGAGCTCGACACGGGCCCCCATCCGCTGGAGGAAGAGGGCGAGCTCGATGATCTCCGGCTCGGTGGCGGCGTTGTGGAGCACGGTGCGCCCCTCGGCCAGCGCCGCGGTGAGCAACACGGTCTCGGTGGCGCCGACCGACGGATAGGGGAGCGTGATCTTGGTGCCCTGGAGCCGGCCCTTGACCTGGGCCCGCACGCCATCGGGCTCCTCGAACACCTCGGCCCCGAATGACCGCATCGCGTCGACGTGGAAATCCACCGGCCGGGTCCCGATGGTGTCGCCACCGACGACGGGGACGAACGCCTCCTGGCGGAGGTGCAGCAACGGTCCGAGTAGCAGGATCGGTATGCGGTTCAGCCCGGAGTAGCGCACCGGTACCTGTGAGTTGACCTGCGCTGCCGGCGTGATCGTGATGGTGCGGTCGGCGCCGAGCTCGACACCAACTCCGAGGGACTGGAGCACCTCGGAGGTGATGCCCACGTCGCCGACGTCGGGGACGTTGGCGATGGTCGACGGTGACGCGCCCATGATGGCGGCGACCATGTGCTTGGTGACCGCGTTCTTGGAGCCCGACACCCGCACATGGCCCCGCAGGGGGCCGGACGGCTCGACCGCCCAGGCCGGCGACGACCGCTCCGGTGTGCGGCCTGGCGACGCAGTGGGCATGAGCGGAGTGTAGGACCGCGGCTCGATCTCAGGGCCGGACGGCGTCGAGATCCCGGTTCATCTGCACCACCGCGTCGTGGGCCGCACCGGCCCAGTCGTCGGTGCCCGTCGCCTGCCACGCCCCGCAGATGGCGCGACTCGACGACACGATCACCCCCCGCCCGTCGTCACGCATGCCGGCGAGGGCGTCGGCGGCGGTTGCCCCCTGGGTGCCGTAACCGGGAACGAGGAAGATCGTGTCGGGCATCCGGGCGCGAAGCGACCGGGCGTGGTCGGGATAGGTGGCACCCACCACCGCGCCCACGTCGGAGAGGCCACACTCGGCGATGCGGTCGGCGCCCCAGGTGTGGACGAGTGTCGCGGTGAGGTCGGCGACGCTCCCGTCGGCTGCGTCGCGGTCCTGCAGGTCGCCGCTCGACGGGTTCGACGTCTTCACCAGCACGAACAATCCGGCGGTCGTCTCGCCGAGGATGGGGAGGACGCCGTCGCGGCCGAGGTACGGGTTCACCGTCATCCACGTCGCCCCCATGCCGGGCAGCGGCCGGCCGTCGAGACCGGGAGCGCCCCCGAAGGCCATCTGGCCGTAGTGGGTGGCGGTGGAGCCGATGTCACCGCGCTTGGCATCGAGGATGACGGGCACGCCCGCGGCCTCGGCATGGGCCACCGTGGCCTCGAGGGCGGCGAAGCCGGCCGACCCGTAGGCCTCGTAGCACGCGGCCTGGGGCTTCACCGCGGCACAGTGGCCGGACACCGCGTCGATGATGGCCCGGTTGAACTCGACGAACGCGGCGGCCACGCCGGCGGAACCCGGTCCATGCCGTTGCAGGTGGCGATCACGCAGCTCGGATGGCAGCAGGCTCGGCCGTGGATCGAGGCCGACGCAGGCGATCGAACCGGTGCGCTCGATGCTGGCCACGAGGCGATCGGCGGCGTGCACGCATCGGATGCTACCGGTGGGTCGGCGGGTCGCTCGCCGGGTTCTGACCGGGCACCGCTTCCGGTTCCTCCGCGTCCGCCGCCGTGCGCCGAGGAATCGTCCGATATTCGATTCCGTGCTCAAGACACGCTGACGGCAGGCCGAAGAACCCCTTGTAGTGCCAGATCGTGGGGCCCCGGCCCAGGAGCGCACATGCAGAGACCTTTCCCCACCAGCGGGCGGTGGAGACACCGCCGCCGAGGCCGCGGCGACCGCGGTGCCGCCCTGGTCGAGTTCGCGCTCATCGCCATGCCGCTGTTCCTGATCCTGTTCGGCACCATCGAGTTCGGCTGGGCGTTCTTCCAGCTCAACGATGTCCGTCACGGGGCCCGCGAGGGCATCCGGCTGGTCGCGGTCGACGCCGACCCCACGCCTGACTACACCGGCGCCGACATGGACAGCCAGGGGAAGCGTCTCCTCCAGGAGGCCTGCGAGCGCATGGACCAGAGCGACGGCGTCTGGATCCAGCTCACCCTCACCGACCTCGACCCTGCCGATTCCGACACCGGGCTGTACACCTTCGACGTCGGCGACGATGCCAAGTTGGTCACCAAGCGAAAGCTCCACCAGCTCACCAACATGTTCGCCCCCATCCTCGACAAGGTGGAGCTGAACGAGGACATCACCACCCGCCTGGAGCAGGACTGGTACGACAGCACGCCGTCGGTCAGCGACACCTGGCAACTCGACACCGGCGTCACCCCGCCGTCGTGGGTCTCGTCCACGCCCGGCGACCACTCGTGGTGGGAGTGCAAGTGATGCGCTCGAGGACCTCCGGAGATCGCGGCGTCTCCGCCATCATCGTCGCCCTCATGCTCACCGCGCTGCTCGGCGTGAGCTCGCTCGCCGTCGACCTCGGGTCGGCCTACAGTGAGCGTCGTCACGACCAGAACACCGTCGATGCCGCGGCCATGTCGGCCATGGTGGAGGCCGTCATCGGTGGCGGGTCGATCGCCGACATCGTGGCCGAGGTGCGCGACAAGGTCGACACCACGCTGGGCCGGACTGTCAGCGCCAGCGAGTGGACCTCGTGCTCGGACCCCGATCAGCTCGAGTACACGACGGCGGAGCTGCAGGCCGGCAATCCCAGCACAACCATCTCCCCGCTGACCGATTGCATCAGCTTCTCGAAGACGTTCGCACGAGTTCGGGTCAAGCTCCCGCAGCAGACAGCCCATCAGTGTCGTTCGGAAAGGCGTTGGGCTTCGGCTCGCTCGAGACCACCGCGGCGGCCGAGGCCAAGATCGAGTCACCCGGCGGCATCGGCGCCCCGCCGTTCGTGGCCCTGTCGACCGCCACCCAGGGTGATTTCGTCTGCCTACGGACATCGGATACCCCGCAGCCGCCGCAGCTGCTCAACGGCATGGGACCAGGTGATGCGCGTACAGAACCGGTCGCCGGGGCCACGGCCGATCCCTGCGACAAGACGGTCTACGACACCAGTACAGCCAGAACTACGGCACCCTGCAGCCCTACCGCTACACCGACGGCTGCAAGCAGCAGAACTCCGGGACGGAGGTCGGCATCTCGCTCGGCATCGACCACCCGATGGGATTCTTCCCGAAGGGCTACGACCCCACCAGCTCCGACCCCGAGAAGAGCACCGAGCGGCCGTCGACGGTGGGACCAACTGCATGGTGCAGTTCCCCAACACCTTCTACGTGGACACGGGGTTCAACGCCGGGGGTCTCAAGTGCGCCCTGATCAGCCTCGACGGCGGGTTGTGCAACGACGTCGTGCCCCGCCTGCACCAGGGCGACGAGGTCCAATCCACCTATACCTTCGCCGGCCAGCGCATGGACAACAGCACACCGTGGGAGTTCCTCCGCAAGGCCGACGACCTCTACGCCGACGGTGCCCCGGACGAATGCGTGTTCGTCGCCGCGTCCCGGACCGACGACAGCTTCGACTACTCGGCCATCATGGACCGCCACCGCGTCGATCCGGCATTACCAGGTGCCGATGTCCTACGACAAGTACGGCGTGCCCCAGACGTTCCGGGATCAGGACATGACGCTGGTCAACGATGCCGACTGGGACCACTACGACCAGTACGACGCTCTCACCCAGTGCCTGGAGAAGTGGGATCCGTAGGGCACCGACCCGGTCCTGTTCTCCGAGAAGATCGCCGACAGCCCTCGGTTCGCCTTCATCCCCAAGGTCGCCGAGAGCGGGCTGTACAAGGTGTCGAAGGTGCACATCGAGTCGTTCTTGCCCAGCTTCATGTACCGCCTGTACCAGGCCAAGCACTCCAGCGACACGCCGTGTGGTTACCCGACGGATCCCCGGACGTCGACGAACTTCTACGTCCACGATGCCGGCCAGCAGTTCTCCTGCGGGGCCGCCAACCAGAACGTCGACCGGCTCTCCAGCATCATGTTCGCCTGCGGCATGGTCCCAGCGACGCTGTGCGACAAGAAGACGGGAGAACCCGACTTCGGGGGCCGGGACATCAACGACTTCCGGCTGGTGAAGTAGCCGCGGTCGGCGGCGGTGCGGCACCGGTACGCTCCGGCCGGTGACGATCGACTGGGCGCCACGGGTCCTCGAGGCCGTCGATGCCGACGAGCCGGCAGATGATCGCGGCGCTCGCCGACCTGGTGCGGATCCCGAGCGTCGGCGGCAGCCATGCCGAGCACGAGGCCCAGGCCGCCTTCGCCGCCGACCTGTCCGCCGACGGGCTCGACGTCGACCACTGGGCGCCTCCCGCTCGACGAGCTGACCGCCGATCCGCAGTTCCCCGGCGTCGAGGTCGAGCGGAGCGAGGCCTGGGGTCTGGTGGGCCGCCTCCCCGGTGCGGGTGGCGGGGCCACCCTCATGGTGAACGGGCACATCGACGTGGTGCCTCCCGGAGACCCGGATACCTGGAGCGGCGATCCCTTCAGCGGCACCATCGCCGGCGGATCGCTGCTCGGCCGGGGGGCGTGCGACATGAAGGCCGGGCTCATCGCAGCCCGCTGGGCGGTCCGGGCCCTGCAGGCCTCCGGGGTCCCGCTGCGTGGCGACGTGCTGGTGGCCAGCGTCGAGGGTGAGGAGGACGGCGGTCTCGGGACGTTCGGAATGCTGCGGCGGGGCTGGACCGCAGACGCCTGTGTGGTCCCGGAGCCGACCGGTCTGGATCTGGTGCCGGCGTGCGCGGGCGCGCTCACGTTCCGGGTCATCGTGCGCGGCCTGGCCACCCACGCGTCGCGTCGCACCGAGGGCGTCAGCGCGATCGAGAAGCTGTGGCCGGTGTGGCGGGCCCTGACCGAGCTCGAGCGCGACCGCAACGCCGACGTCGACCCGCTGCTCGATCGCTGGCCGATCGCCTACCCCTTGTCGATCGGCACCGTCCACTCCGGCGACTGGCCTTCGTCCGTGCCCGATCTGCTGGTGGCCGAGGGTCGGCTCGGCGTCGCGCTCGACGAGGATCCCGCCGACGCGCGCGCCCAGCTCGAGACCGCGGTGGCCGCGGCGTGTGCGGACGACGACTGGTTGCGCGCCCACCCGGCCGAGGTCGAGTGGTGGGGCGGTCAGTTCTCCTCGGGACGCCTTCGCGCCGGGAGCGACCTGGCCAACCGGGTCGCCGCCGCCCATCACGCGGTGTCCGACCGCGACATCGAGACCTGGGGCGCGCCCTACGGCAGCGACCTGCGGCTGCTCAATGGAATCGGTGGCATCCCCACCCTGCACTACGGGCCGGGTGACGCCGCCCTGGCCCACGCCGCCGACGAATCGGTGCCGTTGGCCGACGTGGCCACTGCGGCGCGGGTGCTCGCCCTGCTGGCCCTCGACATCTGTGGGGTCGCCTGACGGCGGGTGTTCCCGAGGACGGCTGGCCAGCGTCATCGCGCCCGGAATGCAGACGGATTGCAGACCACGGGGTGGATCGTCGCCGACATGACGACTCATCCCGAGGCAGACGATCTCGCCATCGCCGCCGAGTATGCAGCGGCATACGCCGGCTTCGATGCCGGTGCGCTGCGACGCGTGCTCTCACCCCGACTCCGGTACCGCCAGATCAACCCTGGCGGCGTCCTGTGCTTCGACAGCGCAGACGGCTATGTCGACGCGACCGCCGACTTCCTCGCCGGCTTCACCTCGCACGAGGCCGTCTCGCACGACGCGGAGATCTTCGGTGACCGCGTCGTCACCGCATCGCGCACCCGGCTCGGTCTCGCCGACCGCACCTTCCTGATGGAGCACCGCGAGGTGTTGACCATCGCAGACGGCCGCATCGTCGCCATCGACGCCGTGTGCACCGGACCTCGCCCGCTTCAGATCCCAACGACGTGAGGAGGATGACATGGCAACCCGTTTGACGACTCTGGACGGTGACCGCGTCCCGGTCAGTGATGACCAGCTCGACGAGTGGCAGATGCGCTTTCGTGGACAGCTCGTCACCCCCGGAGACGACACCTACGACGACGTCCGGCTCGTGTTCAACATGCACATCGACCGCCGTCCCGGCCTCGTCGTGCTGTGCTCTGGTCTTGCCGATGTGGTCGAGGCCGTGAAGCTTGCCGACGAGCTCGACCTCCTCACCGCCGTTCGCGGCGGCGGCCACAGCGTCGCCGGCCACTCGGTCTGCGACGACGGCCTGGTCATCGATCTCCGGAACATGAACGGCGTGTGGGTCGACCCGTCGCGAAGAGTCGTCCGCGTCCAAGGCGGCGCGACGCTCGGCGACCTCGACCGGGAGACGCAGCTGTACGGGCTCGTCACGCCGGCCGGGATCGTGTCGACGACCGGCATCGCCGGCCTCACCCTCGGCGGGGGGCTCGGATGGCTGCACCGCAAGTGGGGCCTCGCCTGCGACAACGTGCGCGCCGTCGAGATGGTCACGGCCGACGGGCAGGTCCGCAACGCGAGCGTGGACGAGAACCCTGACCTGTTCTGGGCCTTGCGAGGCGGCGGTGGGAACTTCGGCGTCGCCACCTCGTTCGAGTTCGACCTCCACGATCTCGGACCGAACGTGTCGGCCGCGATCGTGATGTACCCGGTGGATCAGGCCGACGACGTGTTCCGAGCGTGGAGGCAATGGGCTGGGACGCTGCCCGATGAGGTGACGACACGCACCGTGTTCTGGACCGGGCAGGAGAGCCCTCACATGCCCCCGGAAGTGCACAACCAGCCGCTGCTCATCGTCGGCGCCGTCTACGCCGGCCCGGCCGATGTCGGCGCCACGGTCCTCGAACCCGCCCGCCACTTCGGCACCCCGCTCGCCGATCTCAGCGGTGAGCTCCCGTTCTGCGGCGTGCAAGCCGCCTTCGATCCGTTCTTCGAGAAAGGCAGGGTCGGCAGCTACTGGAAGTCGCTGTACCTCCCCGGACTCGACGACGAGGTGAGCCGTGTGATCGTCAAGGCGGGCGTCGAGCGGTCGTCGTCGATGTCGATCGTCCACGTCCCGCTGATGGGGGGCGCCGTGAGCCGCGTGGGCGCCCACGAGACGGCGCTCGGCGATCGGAGCGCCCCGTGGATGCTCAGCGTCGACGGTAACTGGCTGGACGACTCCCGAGGCCGACGACGAGATCGCATGGGTCCGCGACGTGATCCGGGAGGCCGAACGGTTCTCGAACGGCACGCCGTACCTCAACTTCGTGGGTGACGATGCGGCCGATCGTTCGGTCGTGGAAGCGGCATTCGGCGACAACCTCGACCGACTCGCGAGGGTCAAGGCCACCTACGACCCCGGCAACCGGTTCCGGCTCAACAACAACATCGAGCCGGCGTCCTGACCGATCGAGTCAAGTGCCGCGCAGCCGGTCGAACCACTCGGCGGCGTGGGCCGTGAACGCCTCCGACCGTTCCGCGGCGGCGCCGGCGATCTCGACGACCTGGCGCTGGGCCATCTCGGTCCACACCGGGACGTCGAGGTCGTGGGCGACCTCGGCCAGCAGGGACCACCCGTCGACGCCCGCTCGCTGACCGAGCCCGCTCACGAACGATGTCAGCTCGGTGCGGTCGATCTCGTCGCCGAGCCGACGGCGGGCCCGGGCGGTGAGGAGGGCGACGATCGTTCGGTACCGGTCGTCGCCCCTGTCCTCGATCTCGTCGGCAAGGGCGGTCAGCGCGGCGAGAGCGTCGTCGGCGTGCCCGGTCTCGAGCGCGAGGCGGGACCGGAGCACGGTCCGGCGTTGCTCGGCCCGGTAGCGGTTGGTCACCGGCCCGTGGAGGATCTCGGACGCCTGTTCCAGACGTCCGTCGGCCGCAGCGTGGTCGCCTCGGCGCAGTGCGCTGTCGGCGAGATCGAGGGCGCCTTGCGCGTTCACCTCGCGGTTCGCGTCCTCGAGCGCGATCTGGCTGAGGTCGTCGGCTTCGTCGAGGAAGCCCAGGCTGCGGAGGATCCAGCTCCGGTAGTTGGCGGCCATGCCGTGGTAGCGCCACGCCGTGCCGCGACGATCGGTCTCGACATCGAGTCGGTCGACGAGCGCGAGCGCCGCGGCCGGTCGGCCGAGCATGCCGTTGGCGTGAGCGGCCGCCTGGAGCATGTGCTCGGCGGGCATGCCATGGAACATCCCGAGATCGGTGGCGAGCCCCGGATCGAGGAGGTCGAGGGCTTCGGGCGCACGTCCCTGCTGCACCCTGATCAGACCCAGGATGCCGGCAGCCGCGAGGCCGTCGAGCCTGGTGGCTTCGCTGACCGCATGATCGGCCGCGAGCAGATCACCCTCGTTGCGCAGCGCCAGGCCGGTCACGAGCAGACAGCTCGCACGAGTCTCGTCGTCGGGGGCCAACTCCGCGCCCGCCCGTCCGAGCCGCACCGCGGCGGCGGAATCTCGGCGATAGCGGGCGATCCAGGCGCGGAGCTCCAGACCGTGCGCGGTGAGCCCGCCCGCCTGGGCGGTCGTGGCATCGTCGTCCGCGCCGTCGAAGTCCCCGAGCGCGAC
Organism: uncultured Acidimicrobiaceae bacterium; assembly: GCA_963731885.1. Taxonomy (GTDB): domain Bacteria; phylum Actinomycetota; class Acidimicrobiia; order Acidimicrobiales; family Salinilacustritrichaceae; genus Salinilacustrithrix. Next base: position 316,034 of record CAVSXR010000018.1, read on the forward strand.
ACGGAGGCGGCCGCGGACCAGCCGGGCGTCGGGGGTGTCGTGGTGGGCGATCGCGTCGTTGACGAGTTCGAGCGCCCGCACGAGGTCGTACCTGGCTGCTGATTGCTCGGCCGCCTGGGCCAGGCCCAACGCGGTGGCCCTGGGCCCGAGTCCGGTGGCGAGCGGGCTCAGGACGTTCGGAGCGGCGACGACTTCGGCCATGATCGAGATCGGCTCTTCGCAGACGATCGCGGTGTGCAGCGCCTCGGTCTCGGACGATGGGTTCGCTCCGAGGTCCTCGACGAGACGCTCGCGCAGGGTCGCGTACGCCGCCAGCGCGGATCCGGGCCGGCCGGCGCGGGTCTGCGCGGTCATCAACAGCCGGAGCGACGCCTCGTCGTACGGGTCCTCCTCGAGACCGAGCTCGGCGAGCGTGGCGGCACCCGTCGTGTCCCCACAGGCGAGGGCCGCCTGTCCAGCGAGCTCGCGCAGGCGAGCGCTGATCCGGGCGACCGCGGCTCGCTCGACGTCGGCCCATGGAGCGTCTGGCTCTCCGGCCAGCAACGGACCCCGCAGCAACGCCAGTCCGGCGCGGGCCGACTCGACCGCGTCCACCGCCGCGCCCGCAACGAGTTGGGCCGCAGCCCGATGGGTGAGCAGCTCGGCCTCGTCGAGGTCGAACCATGACGCGTCGAGCGCGTAGCCGGCGTCGTTGCGGGGTATGGCGTCGCGCCCCACGACGCCGCGGGCCCGGCTCACCAGGGCCGACAGGTCGCGCTCGGGATGCATTGGGGGCTCGCCGCCCCAGATGACCTCGAGGAGCCGGTCGACCGAGACGGGGCGACCGCGCCCGAGGGCCAGGACCTTCAGCAACAGCCGGGTCTTGCGACTGCGGACCGCGGTGAGATCGACGCCTTCGATCTCGAACGCACCGAGCGTGCGGACGCGGAGCGCAGCAGGCGACGCGCGGTCGGAATCGTGGCGCTCGCGAATGACCACGCGGCCATCCTGACACGCTGCAACGATGTTGCAGACGAGGTACGGGAGGATGCCGCCATGACTGTTGCTGCGTCGACCATCCGTGCGCTCACCGCCGGCGCGATCAACCGCAGGACCGTCCGACCCGACGACGCCCGCTCCGGAGCGACGTTCGAGCTGCTCGACCTCGATGGTGCCCCCCGCTTCCTGAAAGTGCTCTCCCACGAGGCCGACTGGGTCATGCGGGTGACCGGCAACACCGATCATTGGGAACTCAAGGTGTGGCGCGCCGGCCTGCTCGATCGCTACCCGACGTCCATCGACCACACGACCGTCACCATGGTGCTCGACGACGAGGGTCCGGCACCACGGCTCGCGATCCTGATGGAAGACCGGAGCGACGTGCTCGTCCCCCCGGGAGACGACACCATCTCGACCTCGGTCCACACCCAGTTCATCGACCACATGGCGCACCTGCACGCAACCTTCTGGGACTGGACCGATGATCTGGGTCTGTGCCCCATGGTGAACCGGCTGCGCTTCTTCGCACCGGAGACGATCGCGCCCGAGTTGGTCGCCGACGAGGTGCCCGGCCCCATCGGCGCTGCCGACCTCGGCTGGCGCCGGCTCGCGGAGCGCGCGCCCGACGTCCACCATCTCGTGCGCTCGTTGCACTCCGACCCGTCACCGCTGCTCGATCGCGTGGCCGAGATCCCGGTCACCTTCGTGTCGGGAGACTGGAAGCTCGGGAACCTCGGACATCATCCGGACGGGCGTACCGTTCTCCTCGACCAGGCGTACCCGGGGTCGGCCCCGGGTACCTGGGACCTGCTCTGGTATCTGGCGCTCAACCGGCGACGTCTTCCGATCTCGAAGGAAGCCACGATCGAGGCCTACCGGGCGGCGCTCGAAGGCCACGGCATCGGGACCGCGCCGTGGTGGGACCACGCGGTGCCGCTGACCACGCTGGCGATGATGACCTGCTTCGGTTGGGAGAAGGCGCTCGGCGAAGACGACGAGTTGGCATGGTGGTCCGACCGGGCCTTGACCGCCGCCCGCCTGCTGTGAGCGACGCCCTCAGCTTCGTCCAGACCGGGTACGCGCATGCGGCCGAGGGTTGGGCGCGGGGAGCCGAACTGGCGTACGTCCCGATGGCCGCCGCCCTTCTGGACGCGGCGCCGGTCGCTCTCCGCGGTTCGACGATCCTGGACGTTGGTACCGGAACGGGCGCAGTGGCGCGGCTCGCAGGGGTCGCGGGCGCCGTTCCCATCGGGCTCGACGCATCGTTTCCGATGCTCGCGTACGGCGCCGCCGATCGGCCCCCGGCCGCGGTCGCTGACGTCAACCGCCTTCCGCTCTTCGACGGCGCCGTGGACATCGCGGCAGCCGCGTTCGTGCTCAATCACCTGACGGATCCAGTCGCTGCGCTGACCGAGCTGGGCCGAGTCGTGCGACCGGGAGGGGCCGTCCTGGCGACCGTGTTCTCCACCGCTGACCGTCCTCCCGCGAAGGCCGCGATCGACGGCGCCCTCGCGGAGGTCGGCTGGCAACCGCCGGACTGGTACCGCTACATCAAGAGCGTCGACGAGCAACTCGGGTCAGCCGCCGCGATGAGCGCGGCTGCGGGACGCGCCGGCTTCGAATCGATCGAGGTGAGCGAGATCGTCGTCGACACCCGCATCACGGATCCTGCGGCCATCGTCGAGTTCCGGCTGTCGCAGCCGCACGTGCTGTCGTTCCTCTCCCAGCTCGATCCCCGTGTGCGCGAGCGGGTCCGCCTGGAGTGTGTTGATGCGGTCGCTTCGACGGGCGTGGGGCTGAATCTTGGCGTCGTGATGCTCGTCGCCGTCCCCACGGAGTCAGGTCGGTAGTACCCGTCGGCGCGGCCCATGATCACTGGGCTGGAGATCCCGGTTGGGCGATACCGCCGGTCAACGGAACGGATCGGCTTCGGCGTGCAGATCGATGCTGATCGTGGGCGCGCCGTCCTGCCCCAAGTCGATGGCGGGCGGGATGGTGGGCGTTCCGAGGAGGAAGCCTTGACCGAGCTTGACGCCGAGGTCTTCGAGGCAATGGAGCTCGCTGGCTTCTTGGATGCCTTCTGCGATGAGGAGCGCATCGCTGTTGGCGGCGATGTCGACGAGCGCGGCGACCATCGATCGGCGGATGGGATCGTGCTGGATGTTCTCGATGAGGTAGCGATCGACCTTGATGATGTCGGGGCGGAGTCGGTGGACATGGGAGAGGGAGGCGAAGCCGCCGCCGACGTCGTCGATGGCCAGACGGAAGCCATCGAGGCGGAGTCGGTCGACGGTGGCGTTGAGGGCGGAGTAGTCGCGCACGGCGATCTGTTCGGTGAGCTCGACCACGATGCTGGAGGGGTCGGTGCGAGCGAGGATGAACGCGAACTCTGGGTTCATCAACACGTCGGGCGATGCGTTGATGGAGATGAACCGGCCTGGTGCGTGGAATCGGTTGGCGATGTCGGCGGCGCACCGCGCTGCGACGAGCTCGACCTCCGTGCTGCGGCCGATGCGATCGGCGGCGGCGAACACGTCCCCGGGACGGTCGGTGTGGGCGAAGCGGGCGAGGGCTTCGTGGCCGATCGTGGTGTTCGTGGTGAGATCGACGACAGGTTGGAGAGCGATCTGGAGGGCATGGGGTCGCAGGGCCAGGTCGACCATACGGTGGTCGAGGCCGAGGGGAAGTGCTGCGGCCCGCTGCGCGCCGACCGAATCGCGGACGTGATCGAACAGGTGAGCGCGCAGGCCGTCGGAGAGGTAGATGCTCCCGGAGGCGATCGCGTCGAGGGCGTCGATGAGTTGGTCGAGGTGTCCGGACTTGACGAGGTAACCGTTGACGCCAGCGCCGATCATGGCCAGTACGAAGGCCCGGTCGACGGACGCGCTGTAGGCGAGCACCTTGGTGCGAGGCGACACGGACCCGATGATGCGGGTCGCCTCCTCACCGTCGCCGTTGGGAAGACTCACGTCCATCACCGCGAGATCCGGCTGGAGCCGACGGGCCGCTTCGATGGCGGCCGCCCCGCTGCTGGCCTCGCCGACGACGTCGAAGCGGTCACAGCCACCGAGCCAGTGCCGGACCAGGAGGCGTAGGTCGTCGTTGTCGTCGACGACCAGGACGCGATGCGGCTGATGACGGCCGTGCAAGCCCATTCGACCCCCCTGGGTGGTTGACCTCAACGCTCGCCCGAACTAGTTATACCACCGATCGGAACCGTGACAACACGTTCTGTGCTCCTATGAACACTCCGAGTGACATTTGGATCTCGACGAGGATTCGGTGCGCGGTCCGGTCAGATCGTGCCGTGGGATTGGGGTGGTGGGTTCAGGGGGCAACGGTGACTCCTCGTCCGGTGATGCCGGTGGCGAGGACGGGGGACCCGATTCTGACGATCGGGGTGTCTCCTCCGTAGTGGATCGACGCGATGATGGCGCCGGTGGCCGGATCGGATGCGACGTCGTCGATGGTCCCGGGAAGCTCGGCGAGCACGGATCGGGACGGGTCGCCGGCGGGAGTGTCGGGGAAGGTGATGGCGAGGAGTGAACCCGTGGTGGTGGCGACGACGATCGTGTCGCCGGTTCCGGCGACGGTCGTCCACGTTTCCCCGGGGAGGGCGGTGACCATGCGTCGGAAGGTGAACTGGTCGCCGTCGGGGCCGACGGTGAACGCGAACTCCGCGGCCGACGATCCGACTCGGACTGCACCGTCGTAGCTGCCGAACAGGACGACGAGCTGTTCGGGTCCGATCCAGGTGATGTCGTCGACAACGGCGGGCAGGCCGTCACGGTTCGCGTTCAGATCGAGGGTCGCGGTGTCGGTGGAGCCGATCCGGTGGAGGTCGACGATCCCGGATGGGGCGCAGTCGATCTCGCGGGCCACGGCGAGGAAGCCGTGGTAGCGGTCGACGGCCGGCGCGAACGCGCCGGGCGCCGTGTGCTCGAGCGGCGCCCGGTCGTAGACGCCGACGACGTCGTGTCCGCACCCGACACCGTCGACGGTGTGGTAGACGACGTCGTTCCCGGCGGCGAGCTCCGGCCGGTCGGTGGCGGGGAGCTCGGGCCCGAACTCGCGGACCGTCCCGATCCCTTCAACACGGACGAGCCGGGCTCCCAGCCTCGTGTAGAACCCGGTCGGCCACGGCTCGGCCCGCTGCTCGAGCGGCACCTTGTCCGCGGACGAGCTGCCCGGAGAACCCGGCGCCGTCGACGGCGGTCCGGCCGGGACCCTGACCCTGGGGCCATCATCACCTGCGGAGTCGACGACGATGCCGGCGATGACGACGGCCACGACCGCGGCCGCAGCCACCGCGACGAGGACCGGTCGGCGACGGGAGCTGGGCGCGTCTGCTGGCGTGGCGCGTCGCACAGCCTCCGCGTACAGGCGCTGGGGGTCACCGAGTGGGACGCGTTCGGCGCGTTCGGCGAGTTCGTCGTCGATGGTCACGTTGATTCCTCCTCGAGTTCTCGGCTGAGCCTGTGTCGTGCCCGTTCGGCGGCCTTGCGGGCCGCAGCGGGGCTGCAACCGACCAGCTCGGCGACGTCGTCGAAGGTCCGGCCGTCGACGTCGTGCAGGTACAGGATCGCCCGTTGCATCGGAGAGAGCCGGTCCAGGTCGGCGAGATCGGACGGGTACTCGTTGCCGACCGCCTCCGAGACGGGCCCGATCCGGGCCCGGGCCTGGTTCCGGCGCACCCAGCGCCGGCGATGGGTCGACGCCAGGTGCATGATCGTCGTCGTCAAGTACGCGCGCGGCGACGTGATGTCGACCGATCGGATTCGTTGCAGGTAGCGGACGAGTGCCTCCTGGACCAGGTCATCCCTCTCAGCCGTGTCCCACGGCATCACGCGCTCGCTCCGACACCGCTTCGCCAGCCTCGGCCCGACCGGCTTCCGCTCGTCTCTCGCGGGGGTCGCCTCATCGAGCTCGTGTCGGTGGCCTCCGTTCGCCGGGGACCAATCGGGTAACCGGGCGAGCCGGGTGACCTCGGGTACCCACCTTCTCCCGGTACCCGCGCGGTCAATCAAGCCGCTCACGCTGCGTGCGTCTCGGCTGATGTCAGATCGTACGATTGACCCGTGCCGCCAACGTCGACCATCAGAGTCTCGCGTCGGGGACACACCTATCTACCGGCCGACATCAGGCGCCGATGGGGGATCGCCGACGGCGGTGAGATCGGCATCATCGACCTCGGCGACGCCGCCCTCGTCGTACCGGGTGGCCTCACCGGCGCGCGATCGGAGCTGCGCGGCGTCCTGAGCGAGCGCTACGAAGCCGCCGTCGCCGGCATCGACGACCCGGACCTGCGCGACCAGTAGCGGTCAGGCCTCGGCATCTGTCGACCGCGACGCCCAGTACTCGGGTCGGCGATGGTTATGGGCGACCGCAAGGACTTGAACCTCATTGTCTGTCACCCGATATGGCAGGTGGTACGGAAACCCGTTGACCCGCATTCGTCGAAAGCCGTGGCCGCCGGTCTCGACGGGCGTACCGATTGAAGACCAGTCTCGAAGGGAAGCGAGCACGTCCTCGACGGCTTCGATGAACTCGCCGCCCAGACCTCGACGCTGGCTGTCGTACCACCGTGCCGCCTCGTCGAGTTCGGCTGACGCTGCGGTGGCGAGCCGGACCGTTCGGCTCACTCAGCCAGGCTCTGTCGAGCCTTGGCGAGTGCATCCTCCCAGGAGACGCCGGGGTCTTGTCCAGAGTCGAGCGCCGCAGCACGACGCTCGAGTTCGGCCGCCCAGGCGCGGTCGACGCTGGCCTGATCTGCCTCGGGCTCGGGGCCCAAGCTGTCGAGAAGCGCGGCAGCGAGCTCCGCTCGGTCCTCCGCTGAGAGGGCCAACACGTCGTCGCGGATTGCGTCGATTGCCACGCCTGCAGGATATGGCAAGCGGGGACAGTACGTCACGAGCGTGACCCGACGGACCACATCCATGAGGGCGCAGGGATTACCGGCGAGGGCCCTGCATGACGCGCCGTTTGGTTCGCATCCCGCCGCTGGCACCGGCGCATTCTCGAGCACGCGATGTGCGCGCCTACGTGATGCCGCCGGCCCGGCGCACCATCAGGATCCGTCCCGGCGCGCCCGTGCGGCGCGAGAAGGCGCGGTGCGTCCTCTCGGCTTCGACAACGAAGCCATGGCGCTCGTACAGCCGACGGGCCGGATTGTCGCTCCGTGTTGTCAGGGCGAGAGACCGGCTGCCAACGTCCTGGTCATCAGCGAGCGTCAGCCTGTTCGCTGGATTCGCGACCTGTCGTGGACGGATCGAAGGTGAAGCCGTCCGCTCCGAACAGGTCCACGCACGCTTGGACGACGGTGGCGTCATACAGCCGACCCGCCCCCGATGTGAGCTCTTCGAGGGCGCCGGCGGAGCCATGGCGGATTCGATATGGGCGGTCGGTGGACATGGCTTCCATGACATCGGCTACCGCCAGGATGCGCGACCCGAGCAACAGTTCGTCGCTTGTGCGACGGTTGGGGTATCCAGACCCGTCGTCTCGTTCGTGGTGCTCGAGGATCATCCGGGTGACCGGCCACGGAAAGTCGATGTGGCGGAGGATGTCGTGTCCCACCTGAGGGTGCGCTCTTATGACCGCCATCTCCGGGTCCGACAAACGTCCCGGTTTGGTGAGTATCTCCGATGGTACGGCGATCTTGCCGATGTCGTGCAGCGACGCCGCTATGGCGATCCCTCGAGTCGTCTGGGCGTCCATGTTCAACTTGCGAGCCAGCGCTTCGGCGAGTTGAGCGACGCGGGACTGGTGGCCGGAGGTGTACCGATCGCGTACCTCGAACATGGTCGCGACCGTCTGGATTGTTTGTTCGAGGCTGTGCTCAACAGCCTGCCGAAAGTGCTCTCGGTCGGTGACATCCCGGGCGTTGAGCACGATCCCCAAGACTCTCGGGTCTTCAAGGCGATCCGATCCGACAACCTCGAGGATCTTCCAATTCCCGACGGCGTCTCGCACCCGTAAGGCGATCGGCATGCCGCCGGGCCCGCCAGATGTGATGGCGGTTAGTCGGGACAACGCGAGGGCGGCGTCGTCGGGATGAACGCGCTCAGACATGAGCTGGCCGAGATCCCCTCCGACAGACAGGCCGAGCAAACGCTCGGCGGCCGGGTTCGCGTAGATCAACCGGCTGTCGCGATTGATGACCGCTATGACATCCTCCGAATTTCGAACGAGCGCTTCGAAGTCCTCGACTGTCAGTTCAAGACCCCCGGTGGACAGCACTAAAGGAGCCTCGACGGCTGTGGAACGGCCAGTGGACAACACAAGAACTTCCCCTCAGTGCTACTCGTATCACCATGGTCATCCGCCGAGGGGTGGTCTCGCATCCGCCAGCGCACAGCGCGAGTGGCCAGTTGTCTGGTTCGCTCTCCCGTTACGGCAGGACGCGGTCGAGCTGGCTGCGCGAGGTGATTCCGAGCTTGGTGAAGACCTTGCTCAGGTGGTATTGGACGGTACGGGCGCTGATGAACAGGCGAACGCCGATCTCCGGGTTCGACAACCCGTCGCGGGCCAACTTTGCGACCTGGGCCTCCCGCGCCGTCAGGTCAGTGCGGGTGCGGGGACTGCGCTTCCGAACGGTCTCGCCGGTGGCACGCAGTTCCCGGGCAGCGCGCGCCGCGAAGGCGTCCATCCCCATGTTGATGAACATGTCATGAGCGGCGTGAAGCCGGGCCCGCGCCTCGGAGCGCCGCTTGTCGCGCCGCAGCCATTCGCCATACAAGAGATGTGCACGAGCGAGCTCGCCGCGGATCTTGGTCCGCTCGAGCCGGTCGATCGCCTCCCGATATGCGGCCTCCGCATGGGCCCCATCGCGTAGCAATGCACGACTCCTGGCTTCGATGCCGAGTGCCCAATCCGACCCGGCGGCTTGCGTCGTGGCGACCAGGTCCGCAAAGGCGGCTTCGGCGCGCACCGATTGCCTACTACGAGCCGCTCCTTCTATGAGCTCGACCAGCACACCCCAGGGTTCCACGGCCATCAGGGCTGGGAAGTCTTGCGCTCGCTCGGCCGCTTCGACTGCGTCCCGGTACCGGCCGAGGCTGTTGTAAAGCAACGCCTTGGCGAAACCGGCGACGATGAGACCGAACCCTTCGCCTCGGCGGAGCGCCTCTGTGTTGGTCGCCTGGATCAACGCGAGCACCTCAGCCTCCCGGCCTTGCCAGGCAGCCAGTAACACCTCGCCATAAGGTCCGCGAGGGATGCCGGTCACCGCCGCGACGGCCTTCGTCGCTTCAAGCGAAACCTCGGCCGCTGCAAGGTCTCCTGTGAGAACGTGCGCGCCAAGACTTATCGCCAACCCCAAAGGGAGCATTGCCAGCGCGCCAGAACTCCGGGCGATGTCGAGGTGGTGAACCGCGTCCAACACTTGCTCCATCCAGAGATTGCCGGCTGTCACTTGAGCAAGCCAAAGCCAGCGCAGCTCCTCGGGAGGCAGGTCGGGTTGGTCGAACGCGGCCACAGCCCGTCTCAGTGACGGCACCGCCGCCGCGTACCCCTCGGTGAACCGCAGCGCTAGGCCATCGAGGAGAAGGTCGGGGGGAAGCGGATCATGCACTGGCCGGGGCGCGGCTCGTGCCGCTCGTGCCGCTTCCGTCAGGCAATCTCCTGCAGCGAGATGGCCAGCGAACATCGCTGCCATCAGAGCGTCCAAGTACGTCGCGCGCGCCAGCCCGGGGTGGACAGACTCGAGCGGCTTCGCCGCGTTGAGGAGCAGCCGCGCCGCGTCACCGCCGCGCGTCATCGTGAGGGAGACCTGGGCGCGAAGTAGGTCGACGTGTGGCCGTTGAAGCGGGTCGTGCGGACCAGCTTCCGCCACAGCGAGCATGGCGATTGCGCCGTCGGGCACTCCGGCGTGGTGCAATGCCTGCGCAGCGGCCAGCGCTCGCTCGGCCCGTTTCGCTGGGTCGGGGGTCAGGGTCGTGGCCCGCTCGAGGAACGCCGCCGCCGCGGCCAGGCCCCCGCGTGCCTCGGCCCGGGCGGCCGAGCGCTCGAGCTCGGCGGCGACAGCTTCGTCGGGGCCGGGAGCGGCCTGGGCCAGATGCCAGGCGCGGCGGTCCGGGTCGGTCTCCGGGTCGGTGACCTCTGCCAGGGCGCGGTGGACCTCCTGGCGCTCCTGGGCGGACGCTGACTGGTACGCGGCGGAGCGCACCAGGGGGTGACGGAACCGCACCCGGACGCCGAACTCGACCAGCCCGGCGTCGGCTGCTGGCCGCGCCGCTTCGGCTCCGATTCCGAGACGCTCGGCTGCGCGCCAAACCAACCCCGGGTCACCGAGGGGTTCGGCGGCCGCGAGTAGCACCAGGCGCCGAGCCTCGTCCGGCAATCCGTCAGCCCGGCGCCGGAAGCTCTCCTCGATGCTGTCCAGCAGCGCCACCTCGGCCGGCAGGCCGAACCCGCCTGCCAGCTCCGCCGCCGTCAAGGCGCGCGGGAGCTCCTGCAACGCCAGCGGGTTGCCCCGGGCCTCCGCGACGATCCGGTCGCGCACCCGCGCGTCCAATGGCCCGGACAGCGCCGAGTCAAGCAACACCCGTGCGTCGTCGTCCGGTAAGCCCCCGATCGTCAGTTCCGGCAACCCGGCCAACTCATCGCTCGGGACGCGGGCCCCGAAGACCAACCCCACCGACTCCTCTCCCAGGCGGCGGGCCACGAACGCCAAGACCTGCGCCGAGGCACGGTCGAGCCACTGCTCGTCATCCACCAGGCACACCAGCGGCCTCTCCGCAGCCACCTCGGCCAGCAGGCTCAATATGCCGAGACCGACCATGAACCGGTCTGGCACCGGGCCTGCATCGATTCCGAAGGTGATTTGCAGGGCCTCACGCTGCCGCGCCGGGACAGCGTCCAACCGATCCAGCACCGGCGCACACACCTGGTGCAATGCCGCGAACGCCAGCTCCATCTCGGACTGGACCCCCGCGACGCTCACCACGCGGCACCCATTGGCTTGCCTCGCCAAGTACCCCAGCAGCGTCGTCTTGCCCACGCCGGCCTCGCCACGCACTACCAGCGCCCGGCTGGCGCCGCCCCGGACTGCCTCGACGAACCGGTCCAGCACACTGCTCTCGGTGGCGCGGCCGACGACGCGAGTGGAGTGTGTTCCCCCGGCAGATGCTCTTGGTTCAGGCACCATGCCAAGGCTAGGTCGCGCCGGACAGTAGCGGTCCGGGCATGCTTACTCGCCACCGACGAGGATCGTGGAGCCGCCGCACCGACGCCGCTGCGCGGGTCCGTATCGGTCGGAATAGAGGACCCAAAATCGCGCATCGCCGCGATCGGGTTACGTCATAAGCAGTCGTGGATATCGCCAGACGGCGACGGCGACGGCGACTCGTCTCTCGCCGGCTTGGTGGCGCCATGACCCATGGTGCCGTGATCGCGCGGGAGCACCGGCTCCCGGCGCTCGTCGGGATCAGTTCAATTGACACGACGCCCGCGCAACGCCGCGACCGCTCCCGACGCGCCGTTCTACCGTGCTCGCCCGATACGAAGGCATGGGATTCTGGGCGGCTGATATGCCCGTGGCGCGTCAGGCGCTTGTGGGTCAGGATCGGCGAAGCACGCGATCCTTGAGGGGAGGCACCCGGTGGCGAACAGGCACTTCGCAAAGCTCGCCGATGTTTGGAAGCACCTACCCCTGGCGGAGATCCTCGCAACCGAGCAGCCGGACCACTACTGCGAAACGCACGCAGGCAATGCGTCGTACGCGATGGTCGATGACCCCGAACGGTGCTTGGGCGTTATCCGCTTCCGTGAGGTCGCAGCAGCGCATCCAGCTCTCGCCAATTCGAAATACCTGCACTGGCTCCGCAAGCTCGAGAGTCTTGACGGCACGTTGGCGACCTACCCCGGCTCGCCACTCCTCGCCATGTACGAACTCACCAACGGCTCTGCCTACATGTTCTGTGACCTGGACCCGGACAGCGTCCACAATCTCGAGCGCGAGGCTCACTCCCTCGGCGTGACCGGTGCCCGCTGCGTCGCCGCCGATGGCATGACTGCGGTCGCCGACTATGTGGCTACCGCCTCCGGCAGCGTGTTCGTCCACATCGATCCCTACGACCCCCGTGCGGCCGGACCGTCAGGCTTGTCAGCTCTGGACCTCACACGTGCATTGATCCGCGACGGTGTCGGCCTCATGTATTGGTACGGGTACAACCGCCCGAGCCGCCGCGCCTGGGCGTTCGACGAGCTGGCGGATGGCGCTGACTCCGAGGCGGGCATCTGGTGCGGTGACGTCATGGTCACCACCCCGGCCAAGGACACGCGAGACGACGGTGACCTCGGGGTCGCGACGACTCCGGGCACCGGCTTCGGCATCGTCTGCGCGAACATCTCCGAGCAGGCAACTGGCGCCTGCGGACGACTTGGTCAAGCACTCGAGCTGGCCTTCAGCAGAGTGACGCTTCCCAGCGGCGACCAGGGCAGCATCGACTTCGCAGTCTCGGAAGGATGAGCAGCCATCGGCGACGCGCCGGTATCCAGCGGTCTCGAAGCGGTTCCGGGCGGGATTATGTGGCGCTCGATCTGTGCGGGCCTACCGGCACTTCGAGGACACGCCGCGGAGATTCACTCGTGCGGTCGTGTCGGCCGCAAGTGCGGTTTCAACGCGAGCTGTAGTTTCGCCGAGGTGGCCTCCATGCTGCGTCCGACGCGACGTCGCAATCACGTGAACGACGACAGCCGACGGTGGGAGCGGTTCGTCCCGAGGCCCGACGACATCTTCATAAGTAGTCCGCCGAAGTCCGGAACAACCTGGACCCAGGGAATTGTCGGCTCACTCTTGTGGCCGTACGGCGATGCACCCGCTCCCGCTTTCGACCTGGCGCCGTGGCTCGATGCACGTGTGGGACCGGTCGACGACATGCTGGCGATGCTCGACGGGCTGCCCTACCGGCGCCTGATCAAGACACACAGCCCGGCTGATTGCGTGCCGATCTTCACGGACTGCAGCTACCTCGCTGTCTATCGGGATGGTCGCGACGCGCTCGTGTCATGGTCGAACCACCGTCGCAGGATGCGTCCGCAGGTGATCGAGACGCTCAACGCCCGTGCCGCTTTGGATGGCGTCGCTCCGTGGCCGCCGGTGTGGGACGGCGACATGGACACGTTGTTCGACGAGTGGGTCGACTGGGGAACGCCGATGGAACACCTGGCGTCGTGGTGGTCACTCCGGGCCGAGCCGTTCGTGTTACTCGTGCACTACGCAGATCTGCTTGCAGACCTCGACGGGGAGATGCGACGCATCGCCGACTTCCTCGGCGTCGACGTGCCAGCACACCTTTGGGATGAGGTCGTCAGCCGTTGTCAGTTCGACGCGATGAAGTCGGATCATGAAGCGTCCCCGATTCTGTCCAGGGCGTTCGACGACGGAGCGCAAGCGTTCTTCCATCAGGGCACGAGCGGGCGCTGGCGCGGCGTGCTGACCGAAGCGCAGCTGCACCGACACGAGGACCTGACGCACGAACTCCTGCCCGAGGACGCCGCGCTCTGGCTCGAGCGTGGCTCCCTCGCACTCGGACAACGTCCCTAACCGCCGGCTCGGCAACAGGTCGGTCGATGTCGAAGCACCCCCGATCGCCGGCGTCGACCGTCTCCGCTACGCGCCGTTCTCCAGCGAGTACGCACCCGGGGACTTCGTCATTCGGGGCCGAGGATCGGTGCGGCCCCCTGATGTCAGTCGAGTCCCAGGACCGTCGTCAGGGCCCTGTCGACGCCCCACATTTCCTCGGGGCTCAGGTGGCCGCGGAGATCTCCGAGCCGTGAAGCGTCGACAGCGCCGAGCTGTTCGACCAGCACGCGAGTCGTCTGGCCGTCGAGGTCGATCTCGGGCCGGAATGATGCGGCGCGGGCGCTGGTGGATGTCGGCGCGACCAGTACGACGGAGCGTGGCAGGAGCTCGTTCGCTTGGACGACGACCCCGTACCGGTCGCCGTGTTGCTCGTGTCCGACGCCTTTGGGCAGCTTGAATCGGTAGACGTCACCCCTGAGCACGTAGCGACTCCATCAGTCCCGCGACTGCGAGCATCTCGTTGCGGTCGGCCTCGTCTACCTCCAGCGCTGCGACTTCGGCGGCCAGGGTCGAACGCTCGCGAAGTCGGCGCGCGGAAGCGACCAGTGACGACCGGATGGCCTCCGAGCGTGACATGCCAGCGGCCTCCAACGAGCGGAGTGCCTGTGCGGCTTCGTCGTCGAGTCGGACGGAGATCGCCTGCGCCATGGGACTATGGTATCACGAAACGTGATACGTACCACCGGTTGCGAGAGGCACGGAGGCCGCTCCTATCGACGGACAAGTCAGGACGAACCACCATGGTGCGTCTGCCTCCGAACCGGCGTTCTTCGCGGATTGCAGGCCAGCCGCGGCGGTACTCTGGCTACCGGCTCGCCGATCGCCTCGAGATCGTGCCCACCACGAACGAGTGGCAGGTGCGACGTGGCACGACGATCCCCACGGACGGCGGGTTCGATCCGCAAGCTGGCCTCTGGCCGGTACCAGGCGCGTTGGTGGGACGAGGCCCAGCGCAAGCGCGTCCCGGCGCCGAGGACGTTCGCCTGGAAGGCGGACGCGTCGCGGTGGCTGGCCGAGAAGGAAGCCGGGCTCCTCGACGAGCCCGAGGTCGAGGAGGAGCCGGCGCCGGTCGTGCCGACGCTGCGGGCCTACGCCGACGACTGGATGGCGACCCGGACGCTCCGGCCCGGCACCCAGGCCCTCTACCGGTCACAGCTGCGCCGGCACCTGCTCCCGACCTTCGGCGACACCCAGCTCGACGCCATCTCGCCGGCCGACGTCCGGCGCTGGTACGCCGGCCGGATCGAGACCGGGCTGTCGACCGTCACCGTGGCCAAGCAGTACCGGCTGCTCCGGGCGATCCTGTCGACGGCCGTCGACGACGGGCTGATCTCGACCAACCCGTGTCAGATCCGCGGCGGGGGCATCGAGCGGTCACCCGAGCGAACCATCCCGACGATCGCCGATGTCAGCGCCCTGGCCGATGGGCTCCCGGCCGAGCTCCGGGCGGTGCCGTGGATCGCCGCGCTGGCCGGACTCCGGAAGGGGGAGATCCTCGCGCTGGCTCGGCGACACATCGACATCGAGGGCGCCCGGATCTCGGTCACCCGGTCGCTGCAGGAGGTCACCGGTCAGGGGGCGGTGCTGTCGCCGACCAAGTCGACCTCGGGCGTGAGGGTCGTCGCCATCCCGCAGCGGCTGGTCGACATCCTCGAGGCCCACCTCGCCGACCACGTGAAGCCCGACCCCGACGCCCTCCTGTTCACCAACACCTACGGCCGCGAGGTCCGGGCCTCGCTCTGGACGCCGGCGTGGGACACGGCGCGCGAGGAGGCCGGCGTCGACGTCCGCCTCCACGACCTGCGCCATCTCGCCGGCACGCTCACCGCGCAGGCCGGCGCGACGCTGCGCGAGATCATGGACCGGCTCGGCCACTCGAGCCCGCAGGCGGCGATGCGCTACCAGCACGTCGCCCTCGAACGGAACGAGCGCATCGCCCGGGCGATCGACGACCTCCTCGACGCCGAGGAGGACGAGCGACGAGGCGCACGGATCGTGAGCTTCGCTCCAGATCCGATGCCCGGTGATTGTCCGTGAGTGCGCGTGATGTGCCGTGACACTCGTTTCACGAGGGCACGCTGTGGGCACGCCGGCCGATTTCGTGCCCTCGCCGGAGAGGCCTCAGAGGGGCGCTCGACCCGGAAAGCCCATGATCACTGGGCTGTGGAGTGGAGCGGGTGACGGGAATCGAACCCGCGTTGTGAGCTTGGGAAGCTCATGTTCTGCCATTGAACTACACCCGCGAAGGGACACTGATCCTAGACACGCGGCTCGAGCGCAGACCGAACGGGAGCTCCGCGACGGCCAAGAGTCGTTGACCGATCTGTTCGGAGAAGTACGCTTGGCCCACGGGAGCCCGGGACCGCCGGCGGGATGAACCGGTGACAGGAGTCGGGAAACATGGTGCGAACTCGCCAGAGCGACATCGAGATCGATCTTGCTGCCGACGGAGCAGCCCGCTCTGCGGTCGACGTCTTGACCCGAGGGGACGTCGATCGTCGGCTCGAGGCGGCCAATCGACTTCGTCACGCCACCGAGGCACTGGTGACCGAGTTGGTCGCCGCGGCACGGTCAGACGGAGCGACCTGGGCAGAGATCGGCGAAGTGTTGGGCGTGTCGACCCAGGCCGCCCACCAGAAGTACCGCTGGGTCACCGTCGACCTCACCGAGGGCAGTGACGACGACCGTCATCACGACGGCGCGGATCCCGACATCACGGCCTGAGGCGGCGCTGGCCTACATTGGCTCGCCGTGATCCTGTCCGACCGAACGATTCGAGAGCAGCTCGCCGCCGGGCGCATCGTCGTCGATCCGCTCGACGAGTCGTGCATCCAGCCGTCGTCGATCGACCTCACCCTCGATCCACGCTTCCTGGTGTTCCTCAACCACACGCGGAGCATCATCGACGTCAAGGAGGATCTCAGCGACCTCACCAGGTTGGTCGAGGTCGAGGGCGACAAGCCGTTCATCCTCCATCCCGGTGAGTTCGTGCTCGGGGCCACCTTCGAGCGTCTCGTCGTGCCCCCCGACCTGGTGGCCAGGCTCGAGGGCAAGTCGAGCCTCGGACGCCTCGGCCTGCTCATCCACTCGACCGCCGGTTACGTGGACGCCGGCTTCGAGGGTCAGATCACCCTCGAGCTGTCCAACGTGGCCAACCTGCCGATCACCCTGTACCCACACATGAAGATCGGCCAGGTCAGCTTCCTCCGCATGACGACGCCGGCCGACAACCCGTACGGATCGGGTGCGCTGGGCTCGAAGTACAAGGGGCAGCAGGGCCCCACGCCTAGCCAGTACTGGAAGAACTTCCAGGACTGATTCTGCTCAAGATTTCCTGATGGCACGCCGATAACGCTCGCAAACGGATTCGCCTCGTCACAGGCGGAACGGAGGTACGGGCATGACACGGCGTGGACAGATGTCGGCGGCGGCCGCGATCGTGGCGATCGCCGGTCTTCTCCTCCCGATCACGAGCGTCGGCGCGGCGGTGTTCACGCCGAGCGACGACCTCCCCGACGACACCCCGGCCGCGCCCGCGGCCCCGACCCCGGCCGACACCACCTCCGTCGTCGAGTACCTGGCGAGCAGTGACGTCGACTCCTTCGCCGTGTGCGTGACCGATCCCGCGGCCCTGCACGTCGTCGTCGAGGGAGTCGACGACGCCGGCGCGCCTCGGGCCATGGACACCGTGATGTGGCTCCTCGACGCCGACGGGATGCTCGTCGCCACGAACGACGATCGGTCGGCCACCGACCTGGGGAGCGAGTTGGTCGCCGGCGCCGCGGCTGCCACCTCCCCGGGTGTGCACGTGGTTGCGTTCGCGCCGTTCCGCTCCATGCCGCTCGACGCCGCCGGCGCGGACATGGGGGCTCCGGGCTCGGGGCCGCTCACGTCGTGGCGTCACGGCAGCTCGGCCGAGCGCTGGTCTCGTGCGGGTCGATCTGCTCGCCGGGGCATCGGGATCCGAGGGATGTGGGACCGAAACCGGCTCCAGCGACGGCACGGTGGCCGAAGTGATGACCGGCAACGGCCGCTGCCAGGCACTGGGCGGGCCGGGCGGTGGACCACGGCAAGGCCAAGGGTTTGGATCGCGCCGCCGAGCGCCGACAGAGCGCCAGCTGCTGACCCGAAGGTGATCCCGATCAGTCGGTCATGGTGAGCGACGAGATGTCGTCGCGCGCCTCGCCGGCCTCGATGGCCTCGAGCACGTGCATGGAGAGGTCGGCCACCTTGACCTCGTCCTCTTCCTTGCCGTGGGCCTTCACGCCGTCGTCCATCATCACGTAGCAGAAGGGGCAGGCGGTGGCGACCCGGCTGGCGCCGGTGGCGATCAGCTCGCGGGAGCGCTCGTCGTTGACCTTGGTGCCGATCGACTCCTCCATCCACATGCGGGCCCCGCCGGCGCCGCAGCACATTCCCTTGGTGCCGTTGCGGGGGGCCTCGACGATCTCGACGCCGCCGAGGCTGCCGATCACCTTGCGGGGGCTCATGTAGATGTCGTTGTGCCGGCCGAGGTAGCAGGAGTCGTGGTACACGATGCGCTCGTCGAGCCGGGCCCGGCTCATGTCGAGCTTGCCCTCGTCGATGAGGTGCTCGAGCAGCTGCGTGTGGTGGATGACCTCGTAGTGGCCGTCGAGCTGGGGGTACTCGTTGCCCAGCGTGTTGAAGCAGTGCGGGCACTGGGTGACGATCTTCTTCACGCCCATGGTGTTGAGCGTCTCGATGTTCTGCATCGCCAGCATCTGGTAGATGTACTCGTTCCCCGAGCGGCGGGCGGGATCGCCGGTGCACATCTCGTTGGGTCCGAGGATGGCGAAGTCGAGGCCAGCCCGCTTCATCAGCTTGGCCATCGCCTCGGAGACCTTCTGGTTCTTGTCGTCGAACGATCCGGCGCAGCCGACCCAGTACAGGTACTCGTGCTCGAAGGCGTCACCCGGCTCGACGATCTCGATGCCGGGCACCTTCTCGGACCAGTCGCCCCGTGTGGTGTTGGAGATGCCCCACGGGTTCGCCTGGTTCTCCATGTTCTGGTACGCCCCACCCAGCTCGCTGGGGAAGTTCGACTCCATCAGCGACAGGTAGCGGCGCATGTCGAGGATCTTGTCGAGGATCTCGATGTTGACCGGGCAGATCTCGTCGCAGGCCTTGCACGAGGTGCACGACCAGATCTCCTCCGGCGTGATGCGCTCGAAGAAGCTGTCGGCCGACACCGTGATCTCCGGCACGGTGCCGATGGGCGGGCTGACCGGCGGGGTACCGGTGGCGGCCATGACCTCGCCGGCCTTGAGCACGATCTCGCGGGGATCGAGCGGCTTCCCGGTGGCGTGGGCGGGGCAGACCGACGTGCAGCGACCGCACATGGTGCAGGCGTCGAGGTCCATCAGCTGCTTCCAGGTGAAGTCCTCGACCGTGGCGGCGCCGAAGCTCTCGAGCTCGGTCTCCATCAGGTTGGGCATGGCCTTCATCGCGCCCTTCGGCCGGTCGCGATCCCGGTAGTACATGTTCAACGGGCTGGTGAACATGTGCCGCAGCATGGTGACGGGCAGGATGGCCAGGAAGGCGAGGAACAGCACCACGTGGGTGATCCACATGGCCTGGTGCCAGCCGTGGACGGTGGAGACGGTGTCGACCAGACCGCCGAGGGGGTAGCCGATGAAGCTCCAGCTCTCGTAGTCGGGCTGGCCCTCGAGGCCGATGCGGAACATCTCGGTGAGGAAACCGGTGACCCCGATGGCGGCGAGGACGAACAGGACGACCGCGTGCTCCGGCTTGGTCTTGATCCGGATGCGGTAAGGCCGTTGCACGTACCGGCGGCCGATGGCCCAGAACACACCGATGAGGAACAGCACCCCGGCGCCGTCGCCGACCGCGGTGTACGCCTTGTAGACGTCGCCGTGGAGGAACTTGGCCGACTCGGGGAGCTGGTGGTTGATCTCGAGCACGGTGGTGACGGCGAGCAGGATCAGGAACGGGAAGTACATCAGGCTGTGCATCACGCCGGCCGCGGGATCGCGCAGCAGGGTCTGCATGTACACGCCGGAGCGGAAGTCCTTCATCCGCTGCGGGAAGTTCTTCACCGTGGTCTTGCGGGCCTCGGGCGCGCCGCGCTCCCAGTTCCGCATCCGCTGGCTGAACAGGACGGCGCCGTACAGCAGGACGATGGGCACCGCGGTGTAGAAGGCCAACCGCAGCGGGGACGGGATGTTCTCGAACACCTCGCGCGTGGTGGGCGACTCGTCGTGGAACTGCAACCACGCCCCGGCGATCCCCGAGATCACGGTGACGGTCGCGATCACTGCGCCCAGGCCCAGTGCGAGCTGATGAGGCTTGATCCGGCGGCTGGCAGGAGACTCGGCGGTGGGTTCCATAGCGTTGCGCAGGGTACCTGTGTCCACAGAGCGGTGGGAAAGTGCCGGATTCGTCAGGGCGAGACGACGGAGATGCCCGCAGCCCGGGCCAGCCGGGCGGCGAGGCTGATCGCCTGCACTTGGCTGATGACCGCGCCTCGCAGCGTCGACAGGTCCACGACCCCGGTGAGATCGGCGCCGGTCAGGTCGACGCGTTCGAGCCGGGCGCCGTCGAGCGCGACCTCGGCCAGCTCGACGCCGGCGATCGTGGCATCGCTGAGGGTGGCCCCGGTGAGATCGAGACCCGCGATCCGGCCACCGCTGATCGTCACCCGTTCGAGGGTGGCCCCGCGCGCCGAGGCGAGATCGAGCACGCACTCGTCGAAGCGGACGTCGCGCAGATGGGCGTCGCCGAGGTCGACGCCGCCGAGGCGGCACCGGGTGAAGCTGACTCGGCGGAGACCGTCGATGCGCCGTCCGGTGAGGTCCATGTCCTCGAACGCCGCGTCGGTGGCGTCGAGCGTGGCGTCGGTGGCGTCGTCCACATGGCAGCCGACGAGGCGCGACCGGAGCACGGACATCGTCCGCGCCGCGGGAAACGCCAGGGTCGAGCCGGTGAGGACCACACCGTCGAGGTCGGGGAACTCCGGATCGATGTCGGGGTCGAGCGTCGACTGCAACCGGGCCGGGACCCGCGGCGGCTCGGGGGCCGCGGCGGCGGGATCGGTGGGGACGCCGGCCACACCGCCACGGTAGAGGACGACGTGGTGTCGCGGTCCGGAAGCGGGCACCATGGTGACGTGCCCGATTCGCGCAGATGCTCCGCGTGGACGCGTGCCACGGTCGCGTCGGTCGCCCTGGTGAGCGCGGTCCTGGCCGCGATCGTCCCGGCATCGGCCGCCGGTGCACCGTGGAACATCACTCGGGTGGGTGGGCCGAGCACGGCACCGGGCGTCGTCATCGCCGTCGTCGACACCGGGGTGGACGCCACCCACCCCGCCTTCGGCGACCGGGTGCTGCCGCAACTCGACTTCACCGGGGATCCCCGATCGGGCGACCCCGAAGGCCACGGCACCCACGTGGCCGGCACGGCCGCGGGTGGTTCGATCGACTGCGGGGACGGCGCCGTCGCCATCGGGGTGGCGCCGGACGCCGTCATCCTGCCGATCCGCGTCCTCGACGCCGAGGGGTCGGGAGCCGTCAGCAATGTCGTGAAGGGCATCCGCGCCGCCGCCGACCGTGGCGCGGCCGTCATCAACCTGTCGTTGGGCGGTGACCTCTCCTTTCTCGACGGCGGGGGCAGCGACTTCCGTGACGCCATCGCCTATGCGTGGGGGAAGGGGTCGATCCCCGTGCTGGCCGCGGGCAACAGCGGCGTCCTGGGCGGCATCTTCGGTTCGGGCTACGGGGACCTCGACGCGGTCGTGGTCACCGCCACCACCAGCCAGGACGTGAAGGCGGGGTACGCCTCGTCGGTCGGGTCGGCGCGTTGGGGCATCGCCGCGCCAGGTGGCGACGGCAGCGGGTCGAAGGGCGCCGACGTGCTCTCGTCCTACCCCGGTCGACAGTGTGCGCTCATGGCGGGCACGTCGATGGCCGCGCCGCATGTGTCGGGCGCGCTCGCGGCCCTGCGGGCTCGTGGTCTCTCCCCGCAGCAGGCGGTCGATCGCATGTTGGCGACGGCGAAGGACATCGGTTCCGCCGGCACCTATGGGGCGGGCCTGCTCGATCTCGAGGCCGCGACGGCGGGGCTGGGAACCGGCCCGGTGACCTCCTCCCCCTCCACCACCACCCGCTCGGTGACCACCACCTCGACGCCTGCGACCCGCGCCCCCACCACGACGGTGGCCGGCCGGTCGTCGAGCGGGCCTGGCGGCTCGTCCTCGTCGACGCGCCCGTCCGGCTCGACCTCGGGTTCGATCACGGCGACGACACGAGCCCAGCAGGACGCGCCGGCCGTCGACAGCACCAGCCCCGGTGGGGCCGGGCGCGAAGACGGCGCCGACGGGGCAGCGGTGGCTCTGCCGGCGGGCGATGGCGGTCACGGCGCCGAGCCGGGCGCGGCGCTCGCCGGGTTCGCCGTGGTGTGGTGCGCCGGAGGGTGGTTCGCCGTCTTCCGACTACGGAAGCGACGGCTCGCCCGGCGAGCCGGAGTGGCTCAGCCGTAGGCCTTCTTGTCGAGGTCACGCACCATGCTGGCCAACGACTTGAGCAGCTTGTGGGTGATCGAGGGGACGTCGTCGAGGATGGCGGCGAACTCCCGCGGGCCGATCACCAGAACGTCCACCGGTCCCTGCGCCTCGACGGTCGCGGTTCGGGGGCCGCGGTCGAGTAGACCGAGCTGACCGATCATCGCGCCGGGACCGAGTTCGGCGACCTTGCGGCCGTTGCGCTTGACGGCGGCGGTGCCGGAGACGATCACGAACGCCTCACGGGACGTCTCGTCCTGCGTCGTGAGCACGTGTCCGTCCTTGAGGGCGATCTCGTCGGTGGCCCGTGCGATCAGGGCCAGTTCCTTCTTGGAGCAGGCCGAGAACAGCGGAACCTGGGCGAGGTGGTCGGTGACGTTGGAGCGAGCCATGGCGGAAGTGTACGAAAGCCGTGACCGCGGCGCTCGCGGTCTCGCTCGCGGCCGGATTTCGGGGTCGACGCCCCGCCGGCCCAGCTGAACGAAAACTGATGGGTACGGTGGCGAAACAACCGAGAAACGTTTGGTCCGTACCGTCAGCTCTCGATGGACGACGTGATCATGCTGCGCTGGCCGAGCGAGCGCCGCGCACGTGAGGAGCTGGCCAAGCGTGGTCGGGCGCGGTTGCTCATCGTCGAAGCCGATGCGGCGCCTCCCGTCGCGGCGGACCCCCTCGAGGACTGGGTGCGCGAGTCGTCCGGGGACCTCGACCTGCGGGCCCGGCTCGAGGGCCTCCGGCTCCGCATCGAGCAGACGCTCGAGTTGGTGCCCGAGCTCGATGCCGACGGGGTGATCCGCTTCGGCGAGCGATGGGCACCGTTGCCGCCGGTCGAAGCCCGGTTGACGGGCGCGCTCGTCCGACGCTTCGGCGCAGTCGTCAGCCGGGACGACCTGGCCGCGGCGGGGTGGCCGGAGGGCGCGCCGGGCCGGAACGCGCTCGACGTCCACGTCCTGCGCCTGAGGCGCCGGCTCGAGCCCGTCCGTCTCGCCATCCGCACCGTGCGATCCCGCGGCTACCTCCTCGAACCGACCGCCGTGGGCCGCAGCTGAGCCCCGAACACGACCCCGGGGCCCGAAACATTGCGGTCACACAGCGTTGGCCGGCCTGTCATCCCGAGCGAACAACCGTGCAACGGGCGGTGTTTACCGTCAGTTCCGGGTCAGATCCCTGTCATGCCCGGCTTGTCCGGGTTCACCTGATCTCGTACTCACCGACAACATTCGACTACCCCTAGGAGTCACCCCGTGAAGCGCAAGTTGCTCATCGGAGCGGGCCTCGTCGGAGCAGCCATGTTGCTTCTGGCCAACCCCGCATCCGCCCAGGACGCCGGGGAGGCCGCGCCGGCAGCCACTCAGGCCATTCTCGACAACATCTTCGTGTTCCTCGCCGGCATCCTCGTGTTCTTCATGCAGGCCGGGTTCGCCCTCGTCGAGGCTGGTCTCACCCGGGCCAAGAACGTCTCCAACATCATGATGAAGAACCTGATGGACGGCATGGCCGGCGTGCTGGCCTTCGCCCTGGTCGGCTACGGCATCGGCTTCGGCGGAAGCGAGATGCTCGGGGGCTGGTTCGGTTTCGGGCTCGGCATCAAGGGCATCGAGAACGCCGACGCCGTCCAGACGCTCAACCTGTCGCCGGCGACGTTCTTCTTCTTCCAGGCCGCGTTCGCCGCGGCCGGTGCGACGATCGTGTCGGGCGCCATGGCGGAGCGCACCAAGTTCAAGAGCTACTTCATCTACAGCCTGGCGATCACGTCGTTCATCTATCCGGTGATCCTGCGCTGGACGTGGGGCGGAGGCTGGCTCGCCCAGCTCCACTTCCCGTTCTCCGACTTCGCCGGCTCCACCGTCGTGCACGCCACCGGTGGTTGGGCTGCTCTCGCCGGTGCCATGGTCCTCGGTCCCCGGATCGGCAAGTACGGCGCCGACGGCAAG
Source organism: uncultured Acidimicrobiaceae bacterium (assembly GCA_963731885.1). GTDB lineage: Bacteria > Actinomycetota > Acidimicrobiia > Acidimicrobiales > Salinilacustritrichaceae > Salinilacustrithrix. Next base: position 340,068 of record CAVSXR010000018.1, read on the forward strand.
CCCCGGGCCATCCCCGGTCACAACGTCCCGTTCGTGGTGCTCGGTGCCATGATCCTGTTCATCGGCTGGTTCGGGTTCAACCCGGGTTCCGAGCTGGGCGCCGACAACTTCGTGGCCCAGATCGCGGTTCGCACCTTGGTGGCTGCCTGCGCCGGCGCCTGTACGGCGATGATCGTGAACTGGCTCAAGGACGGCAAGCCCGACGTCACCATGGCGTGCAACGGCATGCTCGCCGGCCTCGTCGCCGTCACCGCACCGTGTGGTTCGGTCGAGACCTGGGCCGCCATCGTCATCGGCGCCGTCGGCGGCTTCCTGGTGGTGTTCTCGGTCGCCTTCTTCGACCGGATGCGGGTCGACGATCCGGTCGGCGCCATCTCGGTCCACGGCGTCTGCGGCACCTGGGGCACGCTGTCGATCGCCCTGTTCGCCAAGTACGACGATGCCTTCCTCGGCCGCGAGAACGCCGGCCTGTTCTACGGCGGCGGCATCGACCAGCTCGGGACGCAGGCCATGTACGTCGGCGCCCACTTCGTGTTCGTGTTCGGTGCGGCGTGGCTGTTGTTCCAGGCGCTCAAGCACACCATCGGCCTGCGCACCACCGAGGAAGAGGAACTCGCCGGCCTCGACATCGAGGAGCACGGCCACCTCGGCTACGCCCCCGATTCCTACGCCGGTGCCGAGGCGGGGCTGCCAACCTCGTCGAGCGTCCCGGTCTGAACCACCACCACCGACCACATGAGGAACTAGGAGAACAACCGTGTTGCATCTCGTCACTGCGGTGATCAAGCCGCACAAGCTCGAGGACGTGAAGGAGGCGCTCAAGGGCGTCGGCGTCCAGGGCATCACCGTCTCGGAGGTCAAGGGGTTCGGTCGCCAGGGCGGCCACACCGAGACCTACCGCGGCGCCGAGTACACCATCGACTTCGTCCCCAAGGTGAAGATCGAGGTGGTGTGCGGCACCGATGACGCCGAGAAGATCGCGGCGGCCATCGCCGCCTCGGCCCAGACCGGCAAGATCGGCGACGGCAAGATCTGGATGACCTCCGTCGACCGTCTCACCCGCATCCGCACGGGCGAGATGGGGGCCGACGCCATCTAGGCCCCTCCCTGGAAAATCGCTGTGGATCGCGTTCGGTTTCCGAGCGTGATCCGCAGCGATTTTCCGGTACGCCGGGCCGAGCTATCGTCGAGTCCGTCTTCCCCCGACCTCCCGAGTCGTGGAGGGGAAGATGGCAGCGCTCGACCGGCGGCTCGCGACGACGTTCGCGGCCCAACTGAGTCTGGTCACCCGCCGGCAGGTCCTGGCCGCCGGCGGGACCGATTCGTCGATCAATCGGCGGCTCCGGAGCCGGGTCTGGAGCATCGCCGAGTGCGGTGTCTACGCGCTCGAGGGTGTGCAGTGGACCTGGCGACGCAACCTCGCTGCAGTGGTCCTGTCGGTGGTCGGAGCCGTCGCGTCGCACCGGTCGGCGGCGTCGTTGCTGGGCGCGGTCGCCGACGATCGGGCGATCCCGCCGATCGAGCTGTCCGTTCACACCGGACGATCACCGAACCGCGACTTCCGGCGCGCTCGGAGCAGGCTCGATGGCGTACCGATCATCGTGCACGAGAGCGTCGACCTGGCCCGCACGGCTCCTGTTCTGATCGACGGGATTCCGACGACGCCTCCACTTCGCCTCGCCCTCGACCTGGGTTCGGTGGTGTCCTTCGATGGCTACCGCCGCGCCGTGGGCGTCCTCCGACGAACACACGGGGTCGACTGGATCGCCCTCGACCGGGTGTATCGGCAGCACAGCATCCAGGGTCGCAACGGCTGTGGTGCGCTGCGTGATCTGCTCGAGCGTCACTTCGGAGCCGAGGGCGCGCCCGACGAGGTGGTCGAGATCCGCTGCGCCGACCTCCTGATCGCCGCTGGACTGCCTGCACCCGAGCACCAGTTCGCCGTGGCGCGGCCCGACGGGCGCATCGCTCGATTCGACCTTGCGTATCCCGCGTTCCGGATCGGGATCGAGACAGACGGCGCCATCCACGGCGAGGAAGAGGTTCGTCAACACGACAACCAGCGCCGGAACAACGTGCAGCTGCTCGGATGGACGGTCTTCCACTTCACCTGGGAGGACGTGACCTATCGCCCCGTCTACGTCGTCGAGACGATCCGCGCCGCGCTCGAGCAAGTCGGTGCCATCTGACGTCCACCCGAACGAAAATCCCCGCCGATACCTGTCGGGAGCCGATCGCGGTCCGCAGCGATTTTCCGGTCCGTACGCTGGAGACATGGTCACCTCCTTCGACACCCACGAGGTCAGCAACCAGCCACCGCCGCTCGAGAACCACGACGTGTTCGCCAGCGACCTCGCCCTCGCGGAGAGCCTCACCAGGGAAGGGGCCGGCTGGGCGGTTGACGATCTACGGACCCTCGGCCGGCTGGCCGGGTCGCCCGAGTCCATCGAGTGGGGCCGGCGGGCGAACCGCAACCCACCAGAGCTGCGGACCCACGATCGCTACGGCCACCGGATCGACGTCGTCGACTACCACCCCGACTACCACCGGCTGATGGCCACCGCGGTGGGGCACGGCCTCCACGCCGGTCCCTGGGCCGACGATCGCTCCGGCGCCCACGTGGCCCGGGCCGCCAAGGTCATCACCTGGTACCAGGTCGACGGTGGTCACATCTGCCCGATCTCGATGACCTACTCGGCCGTGCCCGCGCTCCGCCACGCCCCGGAGGTCGCGGCCGAGTGGGAGCCTCGCCTCGTCTCCTCCGCGTACGACCCCGCCGACCGCCCAGCGGGCGAGAAGACCGGTGCCACGTGCGGGATGGCGATGACCGAGAAGCAGGGCGGGTCGGACGTTCGGGCCAACACGACCACCGCCACCCCGTCCGGCGACGGCGGCTACCGGCTGACCGGCCACAAGTGGTTCTGTTCCGCCCCGATGTCCGACGCGTTCCTCGTGCTCGCCCAGGCGCCCGGCGGCCTCACGTGCTTCCTCATGCCCCGGTGGACGCCGGACGGCACCCGGAACCCGATCAGGATCCAACGCCTCAAGGACAAGCTGGGCGACCGATCGAACGCGTCGAGCGAGATCGAACTGCTCGAGACGTGGGCCGCCCGCGTCGGTGACGAGGGT
>CAVSXR010000019.1:0-140250 GCA_963731885.1 uncultured Acidimicrobiaceae bacterium
CGCCCACGGCCGTGGCCAAGGAAGGCGACGCCTTCAAGACCAAGCCGGTCGGCACCGGACCGTTCGAGCTGAGCCAGTACACCCCGGGCGACCGGGTGGTCCTCACCAAGTTCGCCAAGTACTGGAAGAAGGACGACAACGGCGTCCAGCTGCCGTACCTGGACAAGATCACCTTCATCCCGATCCCCGACACCGGCCAGCGCCTGGCCGCCCTCGAGGCCGGCGACATCGACATGTTCCAGACCGCCGACAGCGGCACCGTCGCCCAGGCCGAGAAGGACGGGTACAACGCCCAGAGGATCTCCGGATCCAGCTCGACCATCATCTTGATGAACGAGTCGAAGCCCCCGTTCGACGACGTCCGAGCACGTGAGGCCCTGGCCAAGGTGATCAACCGCGACGTCCTCAACCAGCGCGTCTACTCCGGCGTCCGGACGGCCGCACTGTCCGCCTTCGCCACCGACTCGCCGTACTACGACCCGAAGGGCGACATCCCCGACTTCGACCTGGAAGGGGCCAAGAAGCTGGTCACCGACCTCGGCGGACTCGACTTCTCGCTGGTGTGCATCCCGACCCCGGAGGCCGACCAGGCCTTCCAGATCGTGAAGCAGTTCGGCGAGCAGGCCGGGATGAAGATCACCCTCGAGAGCCAGGAGCAGGGCGCGTTCGTGAACCGGATCTTCGGCAAGGGCGGCGACTACGAAGCCGCCTGCTTCCGGGACAACCAGTTCGTCGAGCCCGATCAGATCCGCTCCGGTCTCAAGACGGGCGACGCCGGCAACCTGGTCTTCTACTCGAACTCGCAGGTCGACGACCTGCTCGAGCAGGGCCGCCAGGTCGCCGATCCGGCCAAGCGCAAGGAGATCTACGACCAGATCCAGGAGATCATCGGGAAGGAGATCCCCGTGATCCCGCTGCTGTACGACCTGTTCGGCAACGTCTACACCGACGCCGTCGGCTCGCCCCCACCCGGTGAGCCGAACTCGCTCGGCGCGATCAAGCCGGCATACCTGTACCGCACCGACCAGTAGTCCCGTCCTGGGGGCCGAGAATCGATGAAAGCGCTCCGCGCCGTCCTGCAGCGGGTCATCAAGCTGACCATCGTCATCTTGATCATCTCGTTCCTGACGTTCATCCTCACCAAGCTGTTGCCGGGCGATCCCGTCAACACGATTCTCGGCCCCCAGGCCTCCGATCCGGCTGCCCGGGCCGCGGTCACCCGTGACCTCGGCCTGGACAAGCCGTTCTTCACCCAGTACTTCGACTGGCTCGGCGGGGTCGTCTTCCACTTCGACTTCGGCCGGGCGTACTCGAGCGGCTTCCAGGTCAAGGACCTGATCGCCAACCGGCTCCCGGTCACCATCGAGCTCATGGTGCTGGCCCAGGCCATCTCGCTGATCATCTCCGTGCCGCTCGCGGTGTGGAGCGCCTACCGGGCCAACCGCACCTCGGACAAGATCATCACCACCACGTCGTTCGGGCTCATCAGCTTCCCGAACTACGCCCTGGCGGTGTTCCTCGTCTACCTCTTCGCCGTCCAGTGGCAGTTCTTCCCCGCGGTGGGGTACACCAGGCTGACCGCCGACGTCGGAGAGAACCTTCGCTCGGTGGCGCTGTCGGTGATGGTGCTGGTCGCGGGTCTCACCGCGGTCTACACCCGGCTACTGCGCAGCGACATGATCGCCACGTTGCAGGAGGACTTCATCCTCATGGCCCGGGCCAAGGGCCTGCCCACGTGGCACGTCCTGATCCGCCACGCCCTGCGGCCGTCGTCGTTCTCGCTCCTCACCGTGTTCGGCATCAACTTCGGCACCCTCATCGGCGGGTCGGTCATCCTCGAGTACTTCTTCTCGCTCCCGGGCATCGGCGGGCTGGCGGTGGAGTCCATCGTCAAGCGTGACTACCTCGCCGTGCAGGGCGTGGTGCTGGTGATCGCGGTTGCCTTCGTGTTGATCAACTTCCTCGTCGACGTCCTGTACTCCGTCCTCGATCCGCGGGTCCGCCGCGCGGGAGCAACATGAGCACCGAGCCAGACATCCCGGTGCACCCGGCGGCCACCGACGAGGCCGTTGTCCAACGGGGACGTCACGCCGGGAGCCGCAAGCCCCGTGGCGGCCGGCTCGGCATCGGCGGCCTGGTCAGCGCGGCGTGGGTCACCATCGTGTTCGTCAGCGCCCTCCTCGCTCCGTGGTTGCCCATCCACGACCCGAAGACCGTCGACTTCACCAACATCCACCAACTCCCCAATCAATCCATCGGTACGCCCGGCTTCCCGCTGGGCACCGACCAGAACGGCTTCGACATCTTCTCCCGGTTGATCTGGGGCGGCCGGGTGTCGCTCATCGTGGCGCTCGGCGTGCTGATCATCGGCCTCGTGGTGGGCGGCACCATCGGACTGGTCGCCGGGTACTTCCGGGGCCGGACCGAGACCGTGCTGATGTCGATCGTCGACATCCTCCTCGCCTTTCCCGCCCTGGTGCTGCTCATCGCCATCGTCGCCTTCCTCGGCGCGAACCTGACCAACGTGGTGCTCGGGATCTCGGTGGTGTCCATCCCGGCGTTCGCCCGGATCGCGCGCGCCACCACGCTGACCTTCTCTCGACGCGAATTCGTCCTCGCGGCCCGGGCGGCCGGAGCCAACGACCGTCGCATCATCCTCCGGGAGATCCTTCCCAACGTGATCCTCCCGCTGCTGGCGTTCGGCCTCCTCGTGGTGGCCATCGCCATCGTGGCCGAAGGCGCGCTCGCCTTCCTCGGCCTCACCTCCCCCGAGACCATCAGCTGGGGCGGGATGATCAACGGCGGCCGCAAGGCCCTCCAGACCGATCACATCGCCCACGTCAGCCTGATCCCGGCGACGATGATGTTCCTGACGGTGTTGGCCATCAACTTCCTGGGCGATCGCTTCCGGGCCATCTTCGACGTCAAGGACGCCGCGCTGTGAACACCCACGCCAGGACCCATCGCTCCGGTCGGGTCATCGCCGCCGCTGCTCCCCACGAGGGACCACTCCTCGAGATCGAGGACTTCACCACCTACTTCCACACCCCCGCCGGGCCGGTCCGGGCGGTCGACGGTGTCAGCCTGGCCCTCGAACGGGGCAAGACGATCGGCGTCGTCGGTGAGTCGGGTTCGGGCAAGACCGTGCTCTCCCGCTCCGCCATGGGGCTGCTCACCGCCACCAACGTCGAACGGACCGGGTCGGTCCGCTACGACGGCCAGGAGCTGCTCGGCCTGTCGCCGGCGGAGCTGCGCTCACTGTGGGGCACCGAGATGGCGATGGTGTTCCAGGACCCGATGACCTCGCTGAACCCGGTGATGCGGATCGGTCGCCAGATCACCGAGAGCCTCCGGCACCACCTCGACATGTCCAAGCACGACGCCCACGACCAAGCCGTCGCCTTGCTGCGCTCGGTCGGGATCCCCGACCCCGAACGTCGGGTCAACGTGTACCCCCACGAGCTGTCGGGCGGCATGCGCCAGCGCGTCACCATCGCCATCGCCCTCGCCTGCGGCCCGAAGCTCCTGTTCGCCGACGAGCCGACCACCGCCCTCGACGTCACCGTCCAGGCCCAGATCCTCAACCTGCTCCAGGCCCAGCAACGCGAGCGCTTCATGGCCATGGTGCTCGTCACCCACGACCTCGGGGTCGTGGCCGGGCGAGCCGACGAGATCGCGGTCATGTACGCCGGCCAGATCGTCGAGCAGGCCCCCACCCGGACCCTGTTCAGCCAGGTGCGCATGCCCTACACCGAGGGCCTGCTGAAGTCGATCCCTCGCCTCGACCAGGCCAGCCACACCCGGCTGCAGATCATCGGCGGCCGCCCGCCGGACCTGGTCAACCCGCCACCGGGCTGCCGGTTCGCGCCTCGCTGCCCGTACGCGCAGCAGAAGTGCCACACCGACCCGCCCCCGCTCATCGAGGCCGAGACGCCCGGACACCGTTACCGCTGCTGGTACCCCGTCGGCACCGACATCGGGCGCGAGGCGCTCGAGCGCAACCTGGCCGCCCACCTCCCGGCCGCGGAGGCCGCGGTCCGGGGCGACACGGCGGCGGCCGAGGCCGTCGAGGAGCACCAAGCGGCCATGGTCGAAGCCGCCCTCTCGGAGGAGGCCCGCTGATGGCCGGCACCGGTACCGCCCACCTCCGTGACCCCGACGACGTGCTGCTCCGGGTCGAGGATCTCGTCGTCGAGTTCCCCGCCAAGGGCGGCCGCAAGGTCCACGCCGTGTCCGGCATCAGCTTCGACGTGCGCGAAGGCGAGACCCTCGGCCTCGTCGGCGAGTCGGGCTGCGGCAAGTCCACCACCGGACGGGCCATCATGCAGTTGCCGGCGCCGACCTCGGGATCGGTCCGCTTCGAGGGGACCGAGCTCACCGATCTGCACGGCGAGAAGCTCCGGGAGATCCGGACCCGGCTGCAGTTCATCTTCCAGGACCCGATCTCCTCGCTCAATCCGCGCCGCAAGGTCAAGGACATCGTGGCCGAGCCGCTGCGCATCTGGGACCGGGGCACCGAAGCCGAGCGGAAGGCGCAGGTGCGCGAGGTCCTCGACGCCGTGGGGCTCGATCCCGATGTCGCGTCGGACAAGCGTCCGCACCAGTTCTCCGGCGGGCAGTGCCAGCGCATCTCGATCGCCCGCTCGCTGGTGCTCGATCCGCGACTGATCATCTGCGACGAGCCGGTGTCGGCGCTCGACGTGTCGGTCCAGGCCCAGATCCTCAACCTGCTCGAGGACATGAAGGCTCGCTACGGGCTGACCATCATCTTCATCGCCCATGACCTCGCGGTGGTCAAGAACGTGTCCGACCGGGTGGCGGTGATGTACCTGGGCAAGGTGTGCGAGTTCGCCGCACCGGACGACCTCTACTACCGCCCGGCCCACCCCTACACCGCGGCGCTGCTCGCCGCCATCCCCCTCCCCGACCCGACGATCGTGCCCGATCGCAACGAACTGTCCGGCGACCTGCCCTCGCCGCTCGAACCGCCGGCCGGGTGCCGCTTCCGCACCCGGTGCCCGCGGGCCACCGAGCGCTGCGCCGCCGAGGAACCCACGGTGCGCGCCATCGGCAAGGACCACTTCGTGGCCTGCCACTTCCCGCTCATCGGAGAAGTGGCACCGGAGTCGGCCACGGGGGTGGCGGTTGGAGTCGACCGATAGCCGGCACAGGCCCGGCACACGCGGACGGGGGACGGAGGGGCCGCAGTGACATCACACTCACGGTCACGGACTCGGCTCGACCCCGCGGTGCGGCGCCAGCAGATCGCCGAGGCCGCGGCGCGGGTGTTCGCCGAGCACGACCCGTCCGAGGTGTCCTTCGAGGCCGTGGCCGACGCGGCCGGGGTGTCCCGCAGCCTCGTCTACTCCTACTTCGGTGACCGGGGCAGCCTCTTCGCGGCCGCCTACACATACGAGCTCGCCCGACTCGACAGCCGGATCGACGGCGCCCTCGAGTCACTCGGCTCCGACCGGGAGCGGTTGGCATCGGCGGTGAGGGCCTACCTCGAGTTCGCCTGGCGACACCGCAAGGAATGGGAGCTCATCGCGTCAGCCAGCGCCTCCCGGCACCCCGCGGTGCGCGAAGCCGTGGTCGCCCGGACGGAGCTGATCGCCAGCTCGCTCGGGGGAACTCCGGAGGCCCGCCTCCTGGTACGCGGGGTCATCGGCATGCTCGAGGCCGCCGCGGTGCACACCCTGGAGCAGGACGAGGTCAGCCCCGATGTCCTGGCCGAGCTCCTCACCCAGGTGATCTGGGCCGGGGTCTCGTCGCTGCGGGAGGACTGACGTTCAGATGCCCAGGTGGGCCGCTCGCAACGCGGCCACCTGATCGTCGGACCCCCGGTACTCGACCTCGGCCACCGCGCCGCGTCCGTTCAGCCACAGCAACAACTCGCCGGGGCGCCCGATCACCGTCGGCGGGTCCTGTCCTCGCCGGGCCAGCGATCGACCGCCCAGATCGACCAACTCCGCGTCGACCTTGGCTCGGCGCAGCTGCAGACCGGCCATGCGGCGGATCACCGGGCGGAGGGCGTCATCGAGCTCGGGGCGATCGACGCGCGGGCCGTCGCCGTTCGCCCGACGCACGTCCTCGTGATGGACGAAGTACTCGTTGAGGTTCACGAGCGAAGCCACCCCGGGCAGGCCCCACGGGATGAACGGCGGCCCCGAGCGCACCCGGTCGACGACGGCCTCGTAGCCCCGTCGCCGCTCCCGGTCCATCGCCCAGTCGGTCAGCCGCTCGAAGGGCCCACCGAGCACGATGCCGGGCCCGGCGAGGGGGTTCCGCTCGCGGATGACCAGATGGGTGGCGAGATCGGCGGTCTTCCAGTCACCACACATGGTCGGCGCCTCGGGGCCCAGCTCGGAGAACCGGGCGCAGAGCTCGGCACGCTCGCGCGCGTCGTGTCGGATCGCCATGTCGGCAGCCTAGGGTGCACGCATGGCCAAGCCGTACGACATGCAGATCGACCTCGACACCACCTACGAGGTCACCTTCGCCACCGACAAGGGCGACATCGTCGCCCACCTCGACCCCGCCCTCGCCCCCAAGACGGTCAACGAGTTCGTGTCGAAGGCCCGCGACGGCTTCTACAACGGCTTGACCTTCCACCGGGTGGTGCCGGACTTCGTCATCCAGGGCGGCGACCCGGAGGGAACCGGCCGCGGCGGACCCGGCTACAAGTTCGAGGACGAGCCGGTGAAGGGCGAGTACACCCTCGGTGCCCTGGCGATGGCCAACGCCGGCCCCAACACCAACGGCAGCCAGTTCTTCATCTGCATCGACGACTGCACCCGCAAGCTCGACAAGCTCTACAACCTCTTCGGCCACGTCACCTCGGGCATCGATGTCGCCCAGTCCATCCAGGTGGGCGACACCATGCACACGGTGACGGTGGCCGAGGGGGCGTCGTCCTGATCCACCGGCCGTGACAGGCTGCGGGCCATGACCGACGGTCCGGGCAACATCGTCGCGGTCCACGAAGCCATCGCCGCCGAGCACCCCGACCGCGAATGCATCGTGTGGCGCGAGCGTCGGTTGACGTGGCGCGACGTCACCGACCGGTCACGACGGTTCGCCACCGCACTCCTCGACGCCGGCATCGGGGGTGAACCTCGACCCGACGTCGAGGCCTGGGAGAGTCCCCACGACCACGTCGCCCTCTACCTGACCAACGGCAACGAGTACCTGGAGGGCATGCTCGGGGCCTGGAAGGCCCGGGCCGCCAGCATCAACGTCAACTACCGGTACACCGCTGACGAACTGGCGTTCCTGCTGACCGACAGCGCATCGGTCGCGGTGGTGTACCACGCCCGGTTCGCGCCGGTACTGGCCGACGCGCTCCCGCGCTGTCCCGGCGTGCGGCTCCTCGTCGTGGTCGACGATGGATCCGGCACACCGCCCGTCGACGGATCGGTCGACTACGAGGAGCTCCTCGCCTCCAGCCGGGCCGAGCGGCCACCGCTCGACTGGTCACCGGACGACCGCTACGTCGTCTACACCGGCGGCACCACCGGGGACCCCAAGGGGGTCCTGTGGCGCCAGGGCGACTTCCTCGCCACCGCCCTGGGCATCGACGCCTCCCGGGACGAACTCGTCCGCCGGGCCTCGGGGCCCGATCGTCCCCGCGCCCTCCCGGCACCCCCGTTCATGCACGGTGCCGCCCACTGGAACGCGATCTCGTGCTGGCTGGCCGGGGGCACGGTCGTGATCCAATCCGACACCGACCGCCTCGACCCGGCGGACGTGCTCGACACCTGCGAGCGGGAGCAGGTCGGCTCGTTGCTCATCGTCGGCGATGCCTTCGCCCGCCCATTGCTCGACGAGATCCAGCGGACCGACCGTGATCTGTCCTCGCTCCGGTTCCTCATGACGGGCGGCGCGGTCCTGTCCCCGCCGATCAAGCGCGACCTCCTGGCCGCCGTCCCCGGTCTGCGCATCGTCGACATCCTCGGCTCCTCCGAGACCGGCCGGCACGGGCTGAGCACCTCGTCGTCCGCCGACGGGGTCGAGCCCGGCGTCTTCACTCCGTCGGACACCACGGTGGTCCTCGACGAGGACCGGGACGCGCTCCTCGTGCCCGGGGCCGACGTCTCCGGCTGGTTGGCCCAACGGGGTCGGGTGCCCCTGGGCTACCTCGGCGACCGGGCCAAGACCGAGGCCACCTTCCCCCGCATCGGGGGCGAGACCTACGCCGTGGCCGGCGACCGAGCCCGCTGGCGGGCCGACGGGAAGATCGAGTTGCTCGGCCGTGACTCGGTGACGATCAACACGGGTGGTGAGAAGGTGCACGCCGAGGAGGTCGAGCAGGCCATCAAGAGCCACCCTTCCGTGTACGACGCGCTCGTCGTCGGCCGGCCCAGCGAACGATGGGGCCAGGAGGTGGTGGCGGTCGTGTCGGTGAACGACGGCTTCGACCCGGGGGCCGTCACCGACGCCGCCAGCCACCACCTCGCCCGGTACAAGTTGCCGAAGGCCTACGTGGTGGTCGGCGAGATCCAGCGCAGCGCCAGCGGCAAGCCCGACTACGCCTGGGCCCGCACGGTCGCGGCGGAGGGCGGGGACTGAGTGCGGCGCGGGGTGGCGACGCGCCAGGACAGCTATCTGCGGAAGCCATCGGCCGCTGATGGCGACGAGTTCGTGGCCCGGGCGATCGCGAGCCGCGACCACCTCCAACCATGGGTGTACGGGGCCGAGGACGTGCACGCCTTCCGGTCGTGGATCGCCCGGGGCCAGCGCGCCGACGTCGAGCAGTTCCTCGTGTGCCGCCGCGCCGACGACGCCATCGCCGGCTTCGTCAACCTGAACAACATCACGCTCGGGTCCCTCCAGTCGGCCGCCATCGGTTGGGCCGCGTTCCTGCCCTTCACCCGACAGGGACACCTGCGCGACGGGGTCGCCATGGTGCTCGAGCTCGGCTTCACCCAGCTGCGGCTCCACCGGATCGAGGCCAACATCCAACCGGGCAACACCCGCTCACGGTCGCTCGCCATCGCCAGTGGTTTCTCGCTCGAGGGCTTCTCGCCCCGCTACCTCAAGATCGGCACCGAGTGGTGCGACCACGAGCGATGGGCCCTCCTCGCTGACGACTGGCGAACCCGGGTACGGGCGACACGATGACCCCACCGCGCACCCGGACGATCCGGCTGGACCGCCCCCTCGACCTGCGGCTCACCCTCGGCCCGGCGAGAACCGGCCGGGGCGACCCGAGCACCAAGCTCCGGTCCGACCACGCGATCCGAGCCACCCGCACCCCGAGCGGTCCCGCCACGCTGCTGCTCGAGATCAGCGGCGGCGAGTTGCGGGCTCACGTGTGGGGCGACGGTTCGGAGTGGGCCCTCGAACAGCTCCCCCGGCTGATCGGCGAACACGACGTCGACGACTTCGTGACCGACCACCCGCTCGTCGCCGACCTCCACGCTCGGATGCCCGGGCTGCGGATCGGCGCCACGCAGCGCGTGCTCGAGGCGCTGGTCGCCGCGGTGTGCGGACAACAGGTGTCGGCCTACGAGGCCAAGCGAGCCCACCGCCAGCTCATGGAGGCGCTCGGCGAGCCCGCCCCGGGCCCGGCCGAGTTCGGGCTGGTCGTACCACCCCATCCCCAGGTGCTCGCCTCCACCAGCCATCAGGAGTTCCACACCCTCGGCCTCGAGCGAGGCCGGGCCGACGTCATCCGCCGAGCCGCGGCCCGGGCCGTCAGCGTCGAGTCGCTGGTGGAGGAGTCTCCCGAGGAGGCCGAGCACCGGCTGCGGGCGCTCGCCGGGGTGACGCTGTGGACCACCGCCCTCGTCCGCACCGTGGCCATGGGCGACCGCGACGCGGTGCCGGTCGGCGATCACGACCTCAAGCACCTCGTCGCCTGGGTCTTCACCGGCGAGCGCCGGGGCTCCGACGCCCAGATGCTCGACCTCCTCGAACCGTTCCGTGGCCACCGGGGCCGGGTGCTGCGGCTCCTGAAGGCGTCCGGGCTCGGGCCGCCCCGCCAGTGATGCCTTCCTGAGGTCCCGCCCGTCATCCACAGGCTGTGGATCATCGGGGTTGTCGGCGCACAGGCAAGTCACAGGGTTGTCCCTCTTCCTCCGCACAGGCGGTCGCCCGTACCGTGCATCCATGGCCACCTACGACGTCTGCCTCCGGGACCACACCGTCGAGTCGATCACGGCCGACGCCTACCAGCAGGAAGGTCCGATGACCACCTTCTTCGAGCTCGGCCCCGGGCGGGACGTCGTCGATTGCTGGTCGCGGCGGATCGCCAGCGTGCGCACGGCCGACATCCTGCTGATCCGACGGATCGACGAGGCCGCCGCCCTGCGCGCCGTGGGGTAGATCCCTCAGTACGCTCGCCGACGCATGAGCGGCGAGCCCGAACGACCTCCCGTGTCGCATCGGTTTCCACGGGTCAGCGCCCACCGCACGGCCCTCACCCACCGGATCGTCCTCGTCGGCGTCGCGCTCGTCGGTTTCCTGGCATCCGACCCCGGGAAGGTGTCCGCCGACAGCCGCCAGTACCTCTACATCGATCCCGGAGCATTCCTGTCATCGAGCCGTCAGTCTCTGGGACCCGACGTTCGCGGCGGGAACCGTCCCGCACCAGCACCTCGGGTTCCTGTGGCCGATGGGACCCTGGTTCTGGGTCACGGACGCCATCGGCCTGCCGGTGTGGGTGGCCCAGCGCCTCTGGCTCGCCGGCATCGCCGCCGCGGCCGGCCTCGGGATGCTCCGGCTGTGCCGGCATCTCGGTACCTCGGCCACTGCGGCGTTCGTGGCCGCCCTGCTCTACGAGTTCACTCCGTACCAACTGGCGTTCACCGCTCGATTCTCCGCCCTGCTCCTGCCGTGGGCGTCGTTGCCGTGGCTGGTCGTGCTCACCCGCCGGGCGATCGCCGAACGAAGCTGGCGGGCACCCGTTGCGTTCGCCCTGGTCGCATCGACTGCCGGGGCGGTCAACGCCTCGTCGCTGATCCTCGTGCTCGTCGCACCCGCGATCGTGCTCGCCGCCGAGCTCGGAACACACCGGGCGCGCCACGCGGCCGGGGCGGCGGCTCGCATCGCGATCGCCACGCTGGGCGCGTCCGGCGTGGTGGCTCGCCGGTCTGGTCGTACAAGGCCGATACGGCCTCCCGGTCCTGCAGCTGACCGAGAACGTCGACACGGTGTCGGCCGCCTCGGCGCCCCAGGACGTCATCCGCGGCCTCGGAAACTGGATCTTCGCCAGCACCGATGGGACGGGGACCTCGATCGATCAGGCCGCCGCCTACTCGGACCGTCTTGCCATCCGGCTCGCCACCATCGCGCTGCCCGGCGCTCGCCGTGGGGGCGCTCATCATCGCCCGCCGTCGGGGCGCGGCGTGGTCGCCGCCATGCTCGGCATCGCCACCGTGATCGGAGTCGGTACCGCGCCGCTGGGCGATCCCCCAGCCCGTACGGCGAGCTGTGGCGGCGGTTCTCGGAGCACAACTCGTGGGTCTCGCCCTGCGCAACACGCCCCGGGTCGGCCCGGTGATCGTGCTCGCCAGCGGCCTGGCACTCGCCTTCGGCATCGACCAGTTCGACGGGCCGGGCGGCGAAGCGCGGCGGCGCTGCGGTGTCGTGTGTCATCGTCGCGTGGCTGCCGCACCGATCGCCCGCCACGGGTACCTCAGTGCGGACTTCGAACGTCCCGAAGCGATCCCCGGCTACTGGCACCAGCTCGCCGAGGACCTCGACGCGGCGGCCTCGGACGGACCCGGGTCCTCGAGCTCCCTGGCGACCAACTTCGCCGCCTACACCTGGGGTAACACGGTCGAACCCGTCCTACCCGGACTCACTGACCGGCCGACCATCGCCCGCGAGGTGCTTCCCGCCGGAGGGGCCGGCACCACCGATCTGCTCGGCGCGCTCGATCGGCGGCTCCAACACGGCACGCTCGACCCCGACGACCCTCGCGCCCGTCGCCCGGCTACTCGGGGTCGGCGACGTCGTCATCCGCGGCGACATCGACGCCGCTCGGTTCGGCCTCACCGACCCGATGGCGCTGGTTCGCCAATTCCTCGACCATCCGCCGTCCGGCTTCACGGTCACGGGCGCTACGGCGGATCTGGCGGCGGGGACCCGTCCTGCTTGCGCCTCTCCCTCGACGACGCCCCGTCGCTGCTCCGGGCCGATGCCCGACGTTCCGGTGCTCGCTGGCCGGCAACGGTGACGGGATCGTGGACGCGGCGGCGGCCGGGCTCCTCGACTGGCGACGAGCCGATGCTGCGAATCAGCCGTCACCGACGAGACGGCGCGTGGCCGATGCGCTGGCCGACGGGGTGCGGCCATCGTCGTGACCGACACCAACCGCAAGCGGGCGATCACGTTCTTCTACACGATCAACGAGACGTCGGAGCGACGGAGATTGGCCGAGCGGCAGCGAGCCGGATCCGACAGGCTACGACGTCCGGTTCGGCCCGTTCTCCGAGCCGCACCGCCGACGAACAGACCGTCGCAGTCCAGCTCGGGGGTCAGGTCGACGCCACGATGGCAGGTGGCCCCGAGCATCCCGAGGACCGTGCGGTGCACGCCTTCGACGGCGATCCGGTCACCGCTTGGCGCCCGGGTCCCTACCCGGTTGGCCAATGGGTGCAGATTCACCTCGACCACGCCGCGGTCGTACCGACGATCAGACTCCTCGCCGCGCCCGGTCCGACCCAGATCACCAGCGTGGCGGTCATCGCGGATGGCACCCGGGTGGAGACGGCCCTGGACGCCCGGGCCCGGTCTGCGCCCGGTCAACCGATCGACATTCCCGTCCCATCGGTCACCGACCTGCGCATCGAGATCACCGGCGTCGACGGCACCGATGTTCCCGGGATCGCTGAAGTCGATCTCGGCGGACCCATCGTGGACGAGACGTTGCGCATTCCGACCGACCTCGTCTCACGGATGAGCCCTCAGGATCAGAACCCGCTGGTGATGCTCCTGACTCGAGAACAGGGCGATCGAAGTCAGCTACGCGCTGCCGAATGAGGTCGAGATCGATCGTCTCGTCGATCTCCCCCGCACCGCGGACTTCTCCATCTCCGGTTCCGTGCTCACCGATCCGGGTGCCTCGCCGGAGGCACTCTGCACCGATCCTGTCCTCACGATCGACGGTCGCCACGTTCCCGTGCGTACCTCGCGTCGCCCAGACGGCTCCACTGCGCTGATCGGCTGCCAACCGGTGCGGATCACGGCGGGAGATCACCGGATCTCCACGGCGCGGATCGGTGCGGGCCGCGTGGTCGTCGACCAGCTCGTCCTGCAGACGGATCCCATCCGCGGAACCCAACCGATGCCAGCGAAGAATCTCCAGCTGAGAGTGGATGATGCCCGCCACCTCTCCGCCACCGTCCCGCCCAACTCCGGATCGTTCTGGCTCGTGCTCGCCGAGAGTCAGAACCCAGGGTGGCAACTCCACACGCGTGGCGGAGATGTCAAGGCCACCGCGATGGTCGACGGTTATGCCAACGGTTGGCTGATCGCACCCGACGGGACCGGCCCGGTCGACATCTCGCTCTCGTGGACGCCGCAACGCATCGTTTGGGTCGGTTTCGCGATCTCGGCTCTGACCGTTGTGCTCTCGTTGGTGGTACTGGTGAGAGGACGCCGTGGGGGACCACTGGTGTCGCCGGTCGATGTGGGCGATCGACTGCCCCGACCGGAGACAAGTGACCCGTCGAGCCCGGTTGTCATCGGAATCGCATGTGTGTCGTTCCTCGTGCTCGTGTGGTTCTTCTCTGGCCTCAGCGTGGTCGCGGTGGCCGGTCTCGCGTTGGCCATCCGCCTCGTCTGGACACGATCCACCATTCCACTGGCCATCGGGGCCGCCGGCGCGCTCGTCGCCGCCGAGCTCTGGTCCCGGCCGTCGCTCGTGTTCGCCGGACTCGCAATCGTGGTCGCGATGCTGATGGTGGAGCGACTCAGGCCTCAGGGCGTGACCGACACCCGCAGGTCGGTCCCGGGGTAGCCGGGGCGCGGGTACCACTTGTGATCCGGTCCGACTGCGAACAGGACGGTCTCCTGCGCGGGGAGCATGACGGTGACCTGACCGTTGCGGACCTCGACCGGGATCTCCCACCTCACACGCGGACTTCGCTGCGCCTCCGCGCGGCTCCGACCCGCTCCGAAGCCGATCCTCAGCATCGAATCCCCCTCCGGGAGAGCCATGACCCCGGGTCGGACGTCGCGTGGCCCGAACTCGAATTCACCGGAAGCAACTCCGTCGTCCCCCAGGTGGACGTCGTCCGCGGAGCCCGCTGAGATTCTCCCAGCCACATCGAAGAACGGGACGACGACAGGCGCGTCAGCGGACGGCACATAGCTCGGCTCGAGCCGAATGACCGATCCGCGTGCGAGGTCGATGGGAAACAGCTCGACGGTCGGGGTGATCGGGTCTTCCTTCGGTATCAGCTCCTCAGCCGCGGCCGAGGCCATCTGCAGATACGGAGTCCGATCAGGATGGGCACGGATCGTCTCGAAGTTGTCGGCACCGAGGTCGGTCGCGTACAGGATCTTGCCGTCCAACGACGGAGCGTTCTGACTGACCGGGTTCTTGAACAGAAGGTACGGGCCGGATTCCGCCACGATGACCAGCGAAGGCTCGTCGATCTTCGCGACCGACTGCGCCCACGGCTCCTGCGATCGGCTGATCCGGTGGTTGACGCCGATGCGGTTCGCCATCACCGGCGCGGTGACCACCAGACCGGCCACGACAACCCAGGCCGCGGCCCGTCGTCGGTCGAGTTCGAGCACACCAAGTACCGCCAACGCGCACAAAGGGACCACGGCGGGAACGAAGTAGATGGACCCGACCAACCTCGCGGTCAGGCTCGACAGGTAGGTGCCCCAGAAGAAGAAGTAGCCGATGGGGAAAGCGGCTGCCATACCGACCAGCATCCACGTGTCGGGGAGATGCCGACGACGCCAGATTCCCCAGGCCGCGAAGACCGCAGTCACGGCGTTGCCCGCGAGGAAGAGCGCAGTGAACGCCATGTTCTTGAGCGTGCTGGTCGAGGCCGACCCCACGCCGTACGACACGGGTCCGAATCCGGGCATCAGCCGCCGGGTGCCGAAGCCCGAAGGTGTCCAGGGGATCGGTCGCCACGATCGGGAAGGTGGCGATCGCGCCGGTGATGTGTCGGTTGTACGCCAGCGTGGCGATGACGAAGGGCGCTCCGGTCAGCACGATCGGCCAGCACCGGCGAAGCACCGCGAGCCCGGTGTCGGACGAGGGCCCCGACGACGAGGATCGCCCCCCAGAGCACCGCATCGAACGGCCGGGTGAGCAGGATGCATCCACAACATGCCCCCCCGACCAGGGACGACGGCTGGCCTTGCGCAGACCGGACAGGCCGAGCACGAGGGCGAGGTTGCCGAGCCCCATCGTGAACAGGTAGCCGAGGTAGACGCCGGCCTGGATCACGACCACGGGAGAGGCCAGGAACAGCACACCGACGGCCAGAGCGACCCCGTCTCGCCCGGTGACCTCCTTCGCCAGGAGCACGGCGCCGACTACCGCGAGCACGGACCCAGCACGACGGCCCCGGTCGCGGAACCAAGGCCAGGGTCGAGGGCACGATGACCAGCGGCCACCCCAGCGTGTATTGGGAGAAGTAGCTGCCCTGGGTGATGCCGCTGAGCCAGGGGCGGAAGGCGCGACGGGTTCCCCACCGGCGCGGTGAGCGATCCCCGACCGGAGCAGTCGGGCATGCCACAGGTAGACCGGCTCGTCGCGGTTCCACGACAACGCGGGGTGGACCCAGCCACAGCGAGAACACCGAGATCGCCACGGCGAGAAGGGCCAACCTGACGAGATCACGACGATCGGGCGAACGGGGTGCAAGCGAGTCAAGCCGGTGGAGTCGAGAGGCGGGCGGCGAGTCCACCCGGATAAGTTATGGCCACGACGGCGGGACGCGACCGGCTCCTCGGAAGCCGATCACGTGGGGCCGAATCGGCGCCCAGTACCATTCGTCAGTCCGCTCATCCCACCCGAGCCGAAGCCCAGATGTCGAACCAGAACCACGAGATCACGCCCGCGAGCGACCCCGGAGACGTCGTCATCATCGGCGCCGGCCCCGCCGGCCTCACCGCGGCCTACCAGCTCGGCAAGGCGGGCCACACCGCCACCGTGCTCGAGTCCGACGACGTCGTCGGCGGCATCAGCCGCACGGTGGTGGCCGATGGCTACCGGTTCGACATCGGCGGCCACCGCTTCTTCACCAAGGTCGCCGAGGTCGAGAACCTGTGGCACGAGATCCTCCCCGACGAGGACTTCATGCTCCGCCCACGGTCGAGCCGCATCTACTACCAGGGCAAGTTCTTCGACTACCCGCTCAAGCCGGTCAAGGCGCTGCGCACCCTCGGCGTCGTCGAGGCGATCCGGTGCGCGTTGTCGTTCCTGTGGGTCCGGGTCCGGCCGCCGAAGGACCAGAGCACGCTCGAGGGGTACGTGGCGGCCAACTACGGCTGGCGGCTCTACGAGCACTTCTTCAAGACCTACAGCACGAAGGTGTGGGCCGTGCCGCCGTCGGAGATCTCGGCCGACTGGGGCGCGCAGCGGATCAAGGGCATGACGTTGTGGGGTGCGGTGTGGGAGCCGATCAAGGCTCGCTTCGCCACCCAGCGCGACAAGTCGAAGCAGGTCACCAGCCTGATCGAGGAGTTCCAGTACCCGAAGCTGGGTCCGGGCATGATGTGGGAGCGGTGCACCGAGTTGGTCCAGGACCAGGGCTCCAAGGTCGTCTTCGGCGCCCGGGTGTCGACCGTGGCCCGCGACGAGCACCGCGCCGTGTCCGTGACCACCACCGACGGATCCGGCGGCATGACGACCTACCCGGCCGACCACGTCATCTCGTCGATGCCGATGCCGGCCCTGCTGCGGGCGATGGATCCGCCCCCGCCGGACGAGGTGCTGGCCGCGGCCGACGCCCTGTCGTTCCGCGACTTCCTGTCCGTGGCCCTGGTCGTCCCGGCCGAGAAGGTGGCCTGGACCGACAACTGGCTCTACATCCACGACGCGTCGGTCAAGACGATGCGGGTGCAGAACTTCGGTTCGTGGTCGCCCCATCTGGTCAAGGACGGCCGCAACGTGCTCGGCCTCGAGTACACGGTGAACGAAGGCGACGAGTGGTGGAGCGCGGATGACGCCGAGCTGGTGTCGAAGGGCGTCGCCGAGCTCGAGTCGATGGGGCTGATGCACAGCGCCGACGTCGAGGCCGGCTACGTCGTCCGGATGCCCAAGGCCTACCCGGTCTACGACGAGGGCTACCAGCGCAACGTCGGCGTCCTGCGGGCCTGGCTCGAGCAGCACACCCCGAACGTCCACCCGGTCGGTCGCAACGGCATGCACCGGTACAACAACCAGGACCACTCGATGTACACCGCCATGCTCACGGTGGAGAACATCCTCGGGGCCCACCACGACATCTGGTCGGTGAACGTGGAGGAGGAGTACCACGAGGAGGGATCCACCACCTCGAAGCCGACCGGGACCGGCCGAGACGCCCCCATCATCCCGCGCACCGACTAACGGAGCATGACCGCGCCAACCGACCGTCGCCCCCGTAGCGCCGAGCAGTGGTTCTGGCCGGCACTCATCGCGATCAGCGTGCTCGGAGCGGCCGGATGGGTGACCTACGCGCTCGCCGTCGACGTCCCCCGCCTCGACTTCAGCGACGCCCGCAACTTCCACCTCCTCGCCAACGGCCTCGCCGACGGCTTCGGCTACGTGCGACCCGTCGACCGGGTGAACTTCGCCATGCTGGTCAACACGGCCGAGTACCCGCCGCTGTTCCCCGCGGTGCTCGCCCTCGCGTCGCTGGTCGGCCTCGACAGCTTCGGCGCCCACCAGGCCGTCGCCGCCCTGGTGGCGTCGAGCGCCGTCCCCCTCGTCGGCCTGCTGGGCCGCCGGGTCGCGGGACCCGCGGTGGGTCTGGTCGCCGCCGTCATCGCCCTGTTCCACCCCATGCTGTTCCAGACCGGTGCCGCGCTGATGTCGGAGGCGATCTACCTCCCGCTGGTCGTCGCGGTCCTGCTCGCCGTCCTGCGAGCGCGCGACGAGCAGTCGTGGCGCTGGTGGGCCCTGGCCGGCGCCCTGGCCGGCCTGGCCGCGCTGGCTCGGGGCGAGGGCCTGGTCCTCGGCCTGATCGTCGCCGGCGTGGCGATCGCCGACCACGTCCGCACCGACCCCAGGCGCGCCGGCCGATTCGCCGGCGCCGTGGTGCTCGGCGTGCTGGTGATCGTGCTCCCGTGGTCGATCGAACGGTCCTTCGCCACCGGCGGGCCGGTCCTGGTGTCGGCCAACCAGCAGACCGTGCTGGCCGGCGCCAACTGCCCGGCCACCTACGACGGCGGGTTCCGCGGGTGGTGGGTGTTCTCGTGCTTCGCCGACGCCGGCCGTCCGGGTGACACCGAGTCCGAGCGCTACCGCGCCCTCACCCCGACGGCCATCGACTTCGCCTTCGAGCGCCCGGCCCGGCTCCCGGGCGTCGCCGCCGTGCGAATGGCCCGGGTCTGGGGCCTCTATCACCCCGGTCAGCAGATCGACTGGGAGGCCACGGAAGGTCGGGTGGCCCGGGTCCAGTGGGCCGGCTGGGCCTACACCCTCCTGCTCCTGCCCTTCGCCGCCGGGGGTGCGGTCTGGCTCCGCCGGCGGGGCGGTCCCTGGGGCCTGCTCACCGCCATGCTGGCGATGGTCACCGTGACTGCCGCGCTCACCTACGGCAACCAGCGCTTCCGGATCGCCGCCGAGCCCGCGCTCGCCGTCCTCGCCGCCGTCGGCGCCATGGCCCTGCTGTCGCGGTGGTCGGCCTGGCGCCGAGGCGAGCGGGCCACGCCATCAGACGGTGACGAGGCGCCGACCGGACGCGGATCGCCGCGCAACGACCGCCTCGAGGGACTGCGAGCCGTCGCCGCCCTGTCGGTGATGGGGACCCACCTCGGCTTCGCCTCCGGGCTCACGTTCCGGAGCGGCTTCGGTGCCTACTTCGCCCGCATGGACATCGGCGTCGCCATCTTCTTCGTGCTGTCGGGCTACCTGCTGTACCGACCGTTCATCCGCGCCGACCTGGAGGGTCGGCGATCACCCCATCTGGGCGCCTACTTCTGGCGTCGGACGTTGCGCATCGTGCCGGCCTACTGGGTGGCGCTCGCCGCCATCCCGATCGTGCTCGGCATCGACAAGATCCGAACCCTGGGCGACCTGGTGATCTACGGCGGGTTCCTCCAGATCTACGACCAGGGGCGGGCGCTCGGCGGCATCACCCAGGCCTGGAGCCTGTGCACCGAGCTCAGCTTCTACCTGGCCCTCCCGGCCTACGCCTGGTTGCTGCGCCGCTACGGCCGGGGACGGATCTCCTGGCACCTCGGCGGCCTGTCGATCCTGTACCTCGGGTCGGTGCTGTTCCGCACCTGGCTCTACGCCGCGGAGCCGTCGGTCGCCACCATCGCCTGGGCCTGGCTGCCGGCCAACGCCGACCTGTTCGCGCTCGGCATGGCGGTCGCGCTGATCGAGGCCGGCGCCGGCCATCACACCCGGCTGGCGGCCACCCGCGACACGGTGCGCGCCCACGGCCGGTGGAGCATCCCGGCGGCCGTCGTCGTCTTCTGGGTGGTGGCGACCCGGATCGGGTTGCCGCGCGCCTTCGAGGACACGACCACCGCCCAGGAGCTGGGCCGCCAGTTCCTCTACGGGCTGGTCGGCCTGCTCGCCGTCGGTCCCCTGGCCCTGGGCGCCACCCGCGACCGCATCGGTGCCGTCCTCGGCTGGCGACCGATGGTGTGGCTGGGAACCATCTCCTACGCCTTCTACGTGTGGCATCTCGACGTCATCGGCGCCGCCGTCGGATGGCTCGGACAGTCGATCGGCGCCGCCTCCATGATCGATCTGGTGTCGGTGGTGTTCCCCATCGCGGTGGTGATCTCCGCGCTCAGCTGGTATCTGGTCGAGCGGCCCCTGCTGCGCTTCCGCGACCTGATCGGACCCCGGGCCCACACCCCGACCACTCCCACCGAGCCGCCCGCGGCCGTCGACACCGAGGACGAGGTCGTGGCCCCGGTGGGGGGAGTGCCCTGGTGAGCACCGCCCCATCCCCCCTCCCGCCGGGTGGCGTGGCCATCGTCCCCGCCTACGACGAGGAGGAGACCATCGTGACCACCCTTCGGCAGCTGGCCGCCGCCGCACCGGGCGTCACCGTCGTGGTGGTCGACGACGGATCCGCCGACCGAACCGGTGAGCTGGCCCGCGCCGAGGGCGCGGTGGTGCTCACCATGCCGTTCAACGTGGGCATCGGGGGCGCACTGCGGACCGGGTTCCGCTGGGCCGACGAGCACCAGGCGGCCTGGGCGGTGCAGGTCGATGCCGATGGCCAGCACGACCCGTCCCAGCTGGAGCGCATCGTCGCCCCGCTGTTCACCGGGGCGGATCTGGTCGTCGGATCGCGGTTCGTGGCCGAGGGCAGCCAGTACGAGGCCGGCCGCATCCGGCGCCGGGCGATGAGCCTGCTGACCCTCACCCTGCGGCTGCTGTCCGGCCGCAGCTTCGCCGACACGTCGAGCGGCTTCCGGGCCTTCTCGCCCGCGCCCTGCACTACTTCGCCCGGAACTACCCGGCCGAGTACATGGAGTCGGTCGAGGCGTTGCTCATGGCGTGCTACGCCGGCCTGCGGGTCGTGGAGGTTCCCGTCACGATGCGGGCCCGCACCGGGGGCACCGCGTCCACCCGACGCCTGCGGCTGGTGTACCACTACCTGCGGATCTACGCGGTGCTGTTCTCCTCGGCGTCACGGAGCCGCCGGCCCGGTTTCGGAAAGGCGGATCGATGAGCGGCTCGGTCCAGATCGTCCTCGCCCTGTTGGTGCTGGCCTCGCTGGTCCAGCTCGCCGTCCTGGTGCGGCACCGGCGCCTGCGGGCCAAGTACCTGTTGCTGTGGGGGGCGGCGTCGCTGCTGCTGGTGCCGGTCGTCGCCGCCCCGGCCGCCCTCGACCGCGCCGTCCGGCACCTCGGGGTCGCATACCCTCCCGCTGCCTACCTGGTCGTCGCCGCCGCCTTCCTCTACGGGGTCTGCATGCACTTCTCCTGGGAGCTCTCCCGCCTCGAGGAGCGGTCGCGCGCCCTCGCCGAGGAAACCGCGCTGTTGCAGGCCCGCATCGAGCGCCTCGAGGCAGCCACCGACGATCGAGAGCCGAATCCGCCCCAACGATGACCAGCTCCACCACTGCCGCTCCGGCCGAGCCGAGCGGGACCGTTCCGGACGGCGACGTCGCGCCCTCGCCGTGGTTCCGACCCGCGCTCGTTGCCGCGGTGGCGCTGGCCGCGTTGATCCGCGTCGCCTACGCCCTCCTCGTGGTCGCCGACGACCCCGTCGGCGGTGATGCGTACTTCTACCACCACAGCGCCCAGCTCCTCGCCCACGGCCACGGCCTGATCGTCCCGTTCGAGTACCTGGTCTTCGGCGTCCACACCCAGGCTGCCGACCATCCGCCGGTGTTCATCGCCTACCTCACGCTGTGGTCGCTGGTCGGACTCGGCACGGTGAAGGCCCACCTGGTGGCTGGTGCACTGCTCGGCGCGGTCGCCGTCGGACTCACCGGCCTGCTCGGTCGCCGACTCGGCGGCCCCATGGTCGGGATCGTGGCCGCCGCCATCGCGGCCGTGTACCCGAACCTGTTCTCGTGGGACGCCATGCTGCTGTCGGAACCGACCGCCACCATCGGTGTGCTCCTGGTCTGCCTGGCGGCGTACGCCTACCACGACCACCCCGACCTGCGGTCGATCGCCCTGCTCGGGGCGGCCACCGGGATGGCCGCCCTCACCCGGGCCGAACTGCTCCTCCTGTCGGTCCTGGTCGTGGTGCCGATCGTGCTCGGACGGCGACAGCTCACGCCGACGGTTCGGCTCCGGCACCTCGTGCTGGCCGGTGTGGCATGCGTCGCGGTGATCACGCCGTGGGTCGCGTACAACCTCACCCGCTTCGAACAGCCCGTCTACCTGTCCACCGGTCTCGACGTCACGATGGCGTACACCAACTGCGACTCGGTGTACTCCGGACCGCTCATCGGGTACTGGGACTTCGCCTGCTCCGGCGTGGCCTTCGGCACCGACGATCCCGAGTACCTGCACCTCGACCAGTCGCAGCGGAACGAACAGTTCCGTGCCCAGGCCCTCGACTACGCCCGGGCCCACAAGGGCCAGCTGCCGAAGGTGGTGCTGGCCCGGATCGGTCGGGTGGCCGGCGTGTTCCGACCGGCCCAGCAGATCGACCTCGACGTCCTGGTCGAAGGTCGCGACCGCTGGGTCGCCGAATCCGGCATGTGGATGTTCTACGTCCTCGCGCTGGCCTCGATCCTCGGCTTCGTCACGCTCGGCCGTCGGCGCGTCCTGCGCTACCCGCTCGTCGGCCCGATCGTCACCGTGGCGGTCGCCGCCGCCATGACCTTCGGCGCCACCCGGTACCGCGCCGCCGCCGAGCCGATCCTGTGCATCCTGGCCGCCGTCGCGTTCGTGACCCTGGTCCGGAGCCGGACCGACTCGTCCGAGCCGGAGCCCACGTGACCGCCACCGCGGCCCCGCCCGTGCCGCACCAGCAGGCTCCCCGCCACCGGCGCCTACCCGGACTCGACGGCCTCCGAGCGGTCGCGGTCCTCGGTGTCCTGGGCTACCACTCGGGGTGGACATGGCTGCGCGGTGGATTCCTCGGCGTCTCGCTGTTCTTCACCCTGTCCGGCTTCCTCATCACGCGCCTGCTGCTCAACGAGCGCGGCGACACCGGCGGCATCGACCTGCTGCGGTTCTGGTCACGGCGTGCCCGACGCCTGCTCCCGGGCGCATTCGCCGGCATCGGGCTCGCCATCGCCGTCACGCTCACGGTCGGCACCGCATCCCAACGCCACGCCCTCTCGCTCGACGTGGCCGCCGCCCTCGGGTACGTGGCCAACTGGCGATTCGTGCTCGCCGGTTCCTCGTACGCCGGTCTGTTCGAGGCACCGTCGGCGCTGCAGCACATGTGGTCGCTCGCCGTCGAGGAACAGATGTACCTCGTGGTGCCCCTGCTGGTCACCGGCCTGCTGGTCGCCCGCGGACGGCGCGTCACCCGATGGGCGGTGGCCAGCCTGGCCGTGGTGGCCACGGGGGTGGCGGCCACCGTCGCCACCACGGCGGCACCCGAGACCCTCTACTTCGGGTCCCACGTCCGTGGTGTCGAGCTGCTGGTCGGCGTGGTCCTCGCCCTCACCGTCAGCGCGCCCGACCGGCCGGCGCCCACCCTCGTCGCCCACGTCGCCGGCCCCGCTGCCCTGGCGGTGGTGCTGTGGAGCTGGACCGTGGTCCACACCAACGACACCGGTCTCTACCGGGGTGGGTTGGCCGGGCACGCCCTGCTGGTCGCCGTGGTCCTGTGGGCGGTCACCAGCCGGGAGACGGCGCTGACCCGAGCCCTCGAGTGGAGCCCGTTGGTCTGGATCGGCCGCCGGTCCTACGGCATCTACGTGTACCACTGGCCCCTGTTCCTGCTTGCCCAACAGGCGCACGTCGACCTCTCCCACCGGGTCACGTTGAGTGCGGCATGGGCGGCGTCGATGGCGCTGGCTGCCGTGTCCTACACCTGGCTCGAGCAGCCGATCCGCACCGGGACCGCGCTCCGCGATCCGTCGCGGGCCCGTCGCCTCGTCGTCGCCGTGCCGGTGATCGTCCTCCTCGTCGTGGTGGCGTTGACCCGGAACGACGCGGCCGTCGCCGACCCCGAGGTCGCGGCGCGGCAACTCGACGCCCTCACCGCCACCTCGGCGACGACAGCGCCCGGCACCACGACCGCAGCCGGCACCGCATCCGCTCCGACCACCGTGCCGGTGGTCCCGCCCCGGCTGGGCATCTTCGGTGACTCGATCGCGGCCACCACCGGCCTCGGCCTGGTGCAGTGGGCCAACGACACCGGCGCGTTCATCCCGGTGGCCAGCGTCACGGTCCCTGGCTGCACCCTCGTCGCCGAGGGCAGCCGGTGGAACGGCGACCAGGAGATCCCGGTGTCACCCGGCTGCGACTGGCGCCGCTCGTGGCCCGCCACCGTCGCCGACTCGAAGCCCGACGTGGCGGTCATCGCCATGGGAGGCCTCGACGGGCTGCCCTGGACCCTCCCCGGGGTCGAGGGTCGGGTCAACCTCGGGGACCCGGTCGTCGACCAGCGGGTCCGTGCCCAGATCGACGCGGTGAACGACATGATGCTGGCTGCCGGTGTCATGCCGGTGTGGCTCACCCTTCCCCCGCCGGTGGGCGAGAACGGCACCGCCGAGCACCTGGCCCGCTTCAACCAGATCATCGAGGACGCCGCCGACCGTTCGGCCCGCATCCACGTACTGGACCTGTCCCACCTCATCGACGCCTGGCCCCGGTCCCTCGACGAGGAACGCCGCTCCGACGGCACCCATCTCGACCCGGATGCCTCGCGCTACGTGGCCGACACCTGGCTCGGGCCACAACTGCTCGAGCTGCTCACGCCGGTGGGCGTGAGCTGACGCCCGCTGTCAGCGCCGGCGGATCCGGTCGGTGATCCCCCACCACGTGACCAACGCCAGCGCCTCCACGATGATGCGCCACGACATCTTGGACTTGCCGCGAGTGCGGTCGGTGAACGCGATCGGCGTCTCGGCGATGGTGCCGCCGGCGTGGACGACGCGTCGGGTCATCTCGATCTGGAACCCGTAGCCGTCGGCCCGCACGCTGGGGAGATCGATCTGTGCGAGCATCGACTGGCGGTAGGCGCGGTAGCCGGCGGTGGTGTCGGCCACCCGGAGCCGGAGCATCACCGAGGCGTAGCGGTTCGCCCAACGCGACAGGGCCTTGCGGTGCCACGCCCAGTCGGGAATCGAGCCGCCCGGTACGTAGCGCGACCCGATCACCAGGTCGGCCCCCGCCTCGACGCCGGCGAGGATCGACGGCAGCGCCGCGGGGTCATGGGAGAGGTCGGCGTCCATCTCGACCATCACATCGAACCCGGCGTCGGCGCCCCAGGCGAACCCGGC
The DNA here is from genome assembly GCA_963731885.1 of uncultured Acidimicrobiaceae bacterium. Lineage (GTDB taxonomy): Bacteria > Actinomycetota > Acidimicrobiia > Acidimicrobiales > Salinilacustritrichaceae > Salinilacustrithrix. The sequence continues at coordinate 25,014 of CAVSXR010000019.1, forward strand.
ACGGTAGGCCGCGCCCAGCCCGGCCTTGCCCGGGCGGCGCAGCAGGTGGACGTGGTCGTCGCTCGCCGCGGTGGTGGCCACCAACTCGGCCGTGCCGTCGGGGCTGTTGTCGTCGACCACCAGGACCTCGGCCTCGGGTGCGGCCTGCCGGACGCGGGCCACCGCTTCGCCGATGTTGTCCGCTTCGTTGTAGGTCGGGATCACCACCAGGGCGCGCATCAGTAGGGCCAGGTCTCCTGACGGTGCCCCAACAGCCGGGTGAACCGCCCCAGGCCGGCCACGATGAGGACCTTGATCAGGACGTTCCGGGCGAACCACCCCAACTGGAGCGCTTGGGCCATCGCGTTGGCCGGACGGCTCGACCCGCTCACCCTGGTGCGCCGATACTCCGCCAACGAGCCGGAGCGGCCCTCGTACCGCCATCGCCCGGAGAACAACAGCTCCACCACGATGGCCAGCGTCACCCCCACCGAGCTGAACGAGTCGTGGATGAGCATGCGTCCGCCTGGCGCGACCCGCGCCCCCCAGTCGCGTATGTCGGACCGAGCGGGCGCGAACCGGTGCGCGCCGTCGATGAACAGCACGTCGATGGGATCTCCGACCTGGTCGTGGGCCGCGTCGGAGAACAAGCGGTGGTGGGTGACCCGGTCGCGCACCCCCGCCCGCGCCAGGTTGGCCTCGAACACGTCGTTGTCGGTGGCGGCCTCGGCGGCGAAGCCCTCGATCTCCTGCGGCCCGCGATCGTTGCCGGCGTGGGGGTCGATGGCGACCACCTCGGTGTCGGGTGACGCGGTCGATGCCAGCACGATGGTGGACCGACCCCGGAACGAGCCGATCTCGACGATGCGGCCTCCGGGCGGCGCCGCGGCCGCGGCATCGTGGAGCCGGGCGATCTGGTCGTCGGTGAGCCACCCTTCGACGTCGGCCACCAGTTCACGGATCTCGCGGACCGAGCGCGGCCCGTCGGGGGGCGCGGGCAGGTCTGGATCGGGCACGGGCGGATGCTAGAGCCCGACCGGCCATGACGGTGTGGACCGTGGCCGGTCGGTAGGGTACGCAGGCTCACGCCGCACGGCTGCCACTCCACATTCCCGTGAACGATCCCACCCCCGACGCTGCCGCGAAGATCGGCGATCTCGCTGCCGAAGCGGGTATCCGCCATGTCCATGTCGTGGCCTGGCGCGACCTCGACGACGTCGAGGCCGGGGGCTCGGAGATCCACGCCGCCCATGTCTGCCGGCTGTGGGCCGAGGCCGGGATCGATGTGACGATCCGGACCTCGTTCGCCCAGGGGCACCCGCCCGAGGTGGTCCGCGACGGCTACCGGGTCATTCGCCGGGCCGGGCGCTACCTGGTGTTCCCGCGCGCCGCGCTGGCCGAGATCGCCGGGCGCACCGGTCCACGAGATGCGCTGGTCGAGATCTGGAACGGCATGCCGTTCTTCTCGCCGCTGTGGGCCCGTGGGCCCCGCCTCACCTTCCTGCATCACGTCCACGGGGCGATGTGGAACATGGTCCTGCCTCCGAACCTGGCGGCCGTGGGCGACACCATCGAGCGTCGGATCGCCCCCACCGTCTACCGGCGCAGCCGCATCGTCACCCTGTCGGAGTCCTCCAAGACGCAGATGATCGATCAGCTCGGATTCCGGCCCGATCGAGTCGCGGTCGTCCCACCGGGAATCGACCCGCGGTTCACCCCGGGCGCGGCGAAGTCGACGGCACCCACCGTGCTCGCCGTCGGACGCCTCATGCCGGCGAAGCGCTTCGACGATCTGATCCGCGCCGCGGCCGTCGCCCGCGAGCACATCGCCGATCTCCGCCTGGTGATCGTGGGCGACGGGTACGAGCGGCTCGAGCTCGAACGGGTGGCGGCCGAGGCGGGCGGCAACGAATGGGTCGAGCTCGTCGGGCACTGCAGCGACACCGAGTTGGTCGAGCTGTACCGGCGCGCCTGGGTGCTCGCGTCGGCCTCGTCCCACGAGGGCTGGGGCATGTCGATCACCGAGGCTGCGGCCTGCGGGACACCGGCAGTCGTCACCGACATCGCCGGCCACCGCGACGCGGTGGAGGACGGCGTGACCGGCATCCTGTGCCCCGATCCGGCCGCCCTCGGGCCGGCGTTGGCCTCGCTGCTGGCCGATGACGAGCGTCGGGCACGGATGTCGCAACGGGCGCTCGACCGCGCCCAACGCTTCACCTGGGGGGCCACCGCCACCGAGCTGATGCGTCTACTGGCCGAGGAGGCCCATCGCGGCAGCCTGGTCCGGCGATTGCTCCCACACCGCACGTCGTGACCTCCCGCACGACGGAGACCACCGCTCGGCAGTGGTGGATGCCGGTCTTCGCGCTCGCAGCCGTCGTCTACATCCCGCTGCTGCTCACCAAGCCCGGCATCGTCGTCGCCGACACCAAGACCTACCTGTACCTCGATCCCGGCCAGCAGGTCCGGCGGGCCCTGAGCATGTGGGATCCGCACATCGGCCTCGGCACGGTCCCGCACCAGCAGATCGGCTACCTGTGGCCGATGGGCCCGTACTACTGGGTCATGGAGCAGATCGGCATGCCCGACTGGGCCGCCCAGCGACTCTGGCTCGGGACGATCATGGTCGTGGCCGGCGGTGGCGTCCTGTTCCTCGGCCGGACGTGGCGGTGGCGTCCCACCGCGGCCACCGCGGCGGCGTTCATCTACGCGCTGTCGCCGTACGTGCTGACGCTGGCCACGCGGCTGTCGGCCATCCTGTTGCCCTTCGCCGGTCTCCCGTGGCTCCTCGCCCTGGCCATCCGATCGCTGCGCACCAAGGGCTGGCGCCATCCGGCGCTGTTCGGGCTCACGGTGGCGACCATCGGCTCGGTGAACGCCACCGCCCTGCTGCTGGTGGGCCTGGTGCCGGTCGGGTGGATCCTGTACTCGGTGGTCGTGTCGAAGGAGGTCGGGCGACCCCGAGCGGTCAGCACCATGTCCAAGATCGGACTGGTGAGCATCGCGGTGAACCTGTGGTGGATCGTGGGTCTGTCGGTCCAGGCCACCAACGGGATCAACGTCCTCCAGTACTCCGAGACGGCCAAGGTGGTCAGCACCACCTCCACCGCGCCCGAGGTGCTCCGCGGCCTGGGCTACTGGTTCGCCTACGGCGACGACCGGCTCTACCGCTGGGTGGAGCCGGCCATCGCCTACACCCAGAACCTGTGGCTCATCGCGGTCACGTTCGCCATCCCCACCATCGGCCTGCTCGGCCTCGGCATCTCGCGATGGCGTCACCGGGCGTTCGTCATCGGCCTGGTGATCCTCGGCCTCGTGCTGGCCGTCGGCGCCTACCCGTTCGGCGCCCCGCCGCCGGTCGGTGCCCTGATCAAGCTCTTCCTCGAAACCGACGTCGGTCTCGCCATGCGGAGCCTGGCGCGTGCCGTGCCCATCGTCGCGCTCGGCATCGCCCTGGGCATCGGGTCACTGGTCGGCGCGGCCGCCGAGCAGACCCCTCGCCGCGGCCTCCTCGGTGCCGTCGCCGTGGCCCTGCTGGCCTACGCCGCCCTCCCGCCCCTGTGGACCGGCGGACTGGCGCCCGACGGACTGAGCCGGCCCGAGCAGCTCCCCCAGTACTGGCTCGACGCCGCCCACTACCTCGACAGCCGAGGCGACACCACCCGGGTGCTCGAGATGCCGGGCATCGACTTCGCCGCCTATCGCTGGGGCACCACCATCGATCCGATCACGCCGGGGCTGATGGACCGGCCGTACGTCGCCCGCGAGCTGGTGCCGTTCGGGTCCCCGGCCTCGGCCGATCTCCTGCGCGCCTTCGACCTCCAGCTCCAGGAGGGAACGCTCGACGCCGCCGCCATCGCGCCCATCGCCCGCCTCATGGGGGTCGGCGACGTCGTGCTCCGCAACGACCTCCAGTACGAGCGCAACTTCGTGGCCCGTCCCCGGACGGTGATGGACCTGGTCAACTCCGCCCCGGGTCTCGACGACCCGGTCGGGTTCGGACCGACCACGCCGAACGTCCCGTCCCCGAAGGCGCCGCTCGTGGACGAGACCCACCTCGCCCGCGACGAGCGCCTCCCCGATCCTCCAGCCGTGGCCGCCTTCGCGGTCCAGGACCCGGTGCCGATCGTCTCCGCCCGCCCCGCCGACCGCGAGGTGCTGCTGAGCGGCGACGGCGACGGCCTCGTCGATGCCGCGGCCGCCGGGCTCCTCTCCGGTGACGAGTTGATCCGCTACTCGTCGGAGGTGACCGACGATCCCGACTTCGTTCGCACCCAGCTGATGGGCGACCGCCAGCTGGTCGTCACCGACACCAACCGCAAGCGGGGCGAGCGATGGACCCAGCTGCGCTACATCGCCGGTTACACCGAGACCGCCGATGGTGGCCTGCTCGCCGATGATCTGCTCGACAACCGCCTGCCGGTCCAGGACGATCGGCCCGGTACCCAGACGGTGGCCGAGCAGCGCGGTCTCACCGTCCGGGCCACCACCTACGGCACCCCGATCGGCTACTACACCGAGCACCGTCCGGCCATGGCCGCCGACGGCGACGTGACCACCGCGTGGCGGACGGCCGCGTTCGACAACGCGGTCGGCGACCGCATCGAGCTCACCACTCCCGAGCCGGTCCGCACCGACCACGTCACCCTTCTCCAACCGGTGGGCGAGGAGCTCAACCGGAGCATCACCAGGGTCGAGTTGCGCTTCGACGGCAAGGATCCGATGCGGGTGACCCTCGACGGCCGCTCGCTCCAGGTCCCCGGCCAGCGCATCGACATCGGCGACCGCACCTTCTCCACCCTGTCGGTGGAGATCCTGGCCGACTCGGCCGGTCACCGGCAGGAGTTCGGGGGACTCACCAGCGTCGGCTTCGCCGAGATCGACATCGCCGGCCACCACGTCGACGAGACCATCCGCATGCCGAGCGACCTGCTGGACGCGGCCGGATACCGCTCCAGCCGGTACCCACTCTCGCTGCTCCAGACCCGGGTCCGGCTCTCGGCCACCGACGCCGAGCGCAAGGACGAGGAACGGGCCATCGACCGGGTGATCGACCTGCCCACCGGCCGCGACTTCACCGTGGGCGGCACCGTGCGCCTCTCGCCCGACGCCCCCGCCGAGCTGCTCGATCACCTGCTCGGCCGGATGGGCGTCGACGCCGGCCAGCCGAGCGTCGTGGGCGACAGCTACCTCCCCGGCGGATTCATGCACCTCCCGTCGAACGTGCTCGACGGCAACACCGACACGTGGTGGACCACCCGCTTCGGCGTGCCCGAGCAGTCGGTGCTCCGCGTCGAGGCACCGACAGCCGTGACCACCGACCACCTCGACCTCACCTGGGTCGACGACGCCGAGCACTCGGTCCCCACCAGCATCGACCTGCTCGCCGACGGCGACCTGGTGGGCACGTTCCCGCTGCAGGGGACAGCCGCCGCCGGCGCGCTCCGGACCGCCACCGTCACCCTGCCCGGGCCCGTGACCGCCACCACGTTCGAACTGCGCTTCAACGGCGTCGACAAGCGGAGCACGGTGAACTGGTACGGCGGAGGGCCGCTCACCCTCCCGATGGCCATCGCCGAGATCGACGTGGCCGGCCTGCGCGTCCCCGCCTTCGCTCGCACGATCGACACCGGGTGCCGCGACGACCTGCTCCGCGTCGACGACGCACCCGTCGCCGTGCGAGTCACCGGCACGACGGCGACGGCACTCGATGGTCGCGGGCTCACCCTCCGAGGCTGCTCCCCCACCACCCTCGCCGGCGGCGAGCACCGCTTCGTGGCCACCCGGGGCGCCACCACGGGACTCGACCTCGATCAGCTGCTCTGGTCCAGCCAGCCGGCCGCGTCCGCCGGGCCGGCCCGCGCCACGGCCACCACCACGGCCCCGACGGTGCACGTCATCGGCGGCGACGACACCACCGTCAACGTGTCGGTGCGCGGCGCCGTCGCCGACCAACCGTTCTGGTTGGTGTTCGGGCAGAGCTACAACACCGGTTGGCAGATCCTGGACAACAGTGCGCTCGAGACCGACGGTCCGCACCTGGTCGACGGCTACGCCAACGGCTACCTGATCCACCCCCACGGCACCGACTTCGACCTCACCTTGCGGTTCGTCCCCCAGAACCGGGTCGACGTCGGGTTCCTCGTCTCCCTCGTGGCGGTCATCGGGGCCATCCTCCTCGCCCTGTTCTCGACCCGGCCCCACCGGCCGGCCGAGATCCCACGGCAGGAGCCGCTGCGCCGGATCCGGGCCCTCACCTACGAAGGCGCCCTCCCCGGCCGCCGGCAGGCCATCGTGGTCGGCACCATCGGCGCCATCGCCGGTCTGGCGCTCGCCAACCCCCTGATCGCGGTGTTCCTCGCCGTGGTCGGCGGATTCGCCACCCGCCGCGAAGGTTGGCGTCCGCTGCTCACCGTCCTCCCGGGCGTGCTCCTCGCCGGTGTGGGGAGCTACGTGGTCCTGTCCCAGGCCCGCAACCGGATCGCCCCAGGGTTGCACTGGCCGGGCGAGATCGGCCGGTTCCACGTCGTCGCCATCGCGGCCGTCCTGCTCCTCGTCCTCGATGCGGTCATCGACGGCATCTGGCGCCGAGGCAGCCACCTGGATTAGGCCAGACTCTCCGCATGGCTCCTCCCGTGATGCTCGTCCACGGCTTCGGCACGTCCTTCGACCTGACCTGGGTCGCCAACGGCTGGGCCGACCTGCTCGCCGACGAAGGCCGCGACGTCATCGGCGTCGACCTGCTCGGCCACGGCACCGCCCCCAAGCCCACCGATCCCGACGCCTACGCCGACCTCGGCGCCCGGGTGCGCGACGCCCTCCCCGAGCAGGGCCCGGTCGACGCCATCGGCTTCTCCCTCGGAGCCAAGACCCTCCTCAGCGTGGCCGCCGGCGCCCCCGAGCGCTTCCGGTCGCTGGTGGTCTCGGGCGTGGGCGCCAACCTGTTCCGGTCCACCGATCACTCGGCCATCGTCGAGGCCGTCCGCACCGGCGACGACCAGGACAATCCCGCGCTGCGGTACTTCGCCGGACTGGCCGAGCTCCCGGGCAACGATCGGGCGGCACTCGCGGCCTGCATGACCGGCAGTGGCGGTGGTGTCACGGCCGAGGCGCTGGCCCGCCTCACGTTCCCGGTACTCGTCGTGCTGGGCGACGCCGACTTCGCCGGACCGGCCGATCCGCTCGTCGAGGCCCTTCCCGACCCGACCTACGTCGAGCTGGCTCGCACCGACCACGCCAAGACGCCGAAGTCGTTCGCCTTCATCGACGCCGCGCTCGACTTTCTTCGCCGCCAGGACGGTTGAGCGGCGGGCCGGCGGCCGTGAAGCGGGTCCCCGCCGGATCGTGCACCCAGGTGGCCGGTTGGTCCCACCCGTCGTCGAAGACCAACTCGGTCACCGGCCGGCGACGCACGGGACCGTGGCCGCCGACGGGGCGACCGAGGGGGATGGTGGCCGCGATGGCGATCTCGTCCGGGATGGCCAGCACCTCCCGCAGCTCCGCCTCCACCCCGGCGTGCCACATCGTCATGACCCCGCCGTAGCCGAGGGCGCGCGCGGCGAGCAGGAGGTTCTGGCAGGCGGGGTACACCGATGCACCCTCGGTGGGGTGCGGGTTGCGGTGCCGGCGCAGGCAGGCGAGGACGACCACCGGCGTCTGCTCGAAGTGGTCGACGAAGTGCTGCATCGTGGCGGCCATGCGGGCCTTGGGGGTGTCGGCACCGGGCCCGGTTGCCTCGTCGTAGCCGTCGTGGCTGCGCTTGCGAGCCCACATCGCCCGGAAGCTCTCCCCCAGCATCGCCTTGGCGGCCACCGCCCCGGGCCCGTCACGGAGCACCAGGAACCGGAACGGCTGCCGGTTGCTGCCCGAGGGTGCCCGGGTGGCGTGCCACAGGATCGTCGACAGATCGGCGTCGGGGATCGGCTCCTCCCGATAGCGCCGGATGGCCCGGGTGGTGGCCAGGCCGGTGAGGAGGTCGACGGTCTCGGGTGGAGAGGCGGGCATGTGCTCCAGTATCGCCAGCCGGTGCCAGACTCGCCGACGTGTTGAACCCGATGGACGACTACCCGATCCACCAGACCGGCGGGCCCCTGGTGCAGCCGGCCACCGGTGACCGGAACCACTACGACCGCTACTTCTTCAACGGCTACGACCGCGGTGGCGTCGACCACGACGACCCGGTCTTCTTCGCCGCGGCGATGGGTCTGTACCCCAACCGGTCGGTGATCGACGCCGCGTTCAGCGTGGTCAGCAACGGCCTGCAGCGCAACATCCACTCGTCGGGTCGCATGCCGGTCGACCGCCGCGACACGTCGTGCGGTTCGATCCGCGTCGAGATCGTCGAGCCACTGCGCACCCTGCGCTTGATCGTCGATCCGGCCCGCCACGGGATCGGCTGCGACCTCCTCTGGCGGTCACGCACCGTCGCCGTCGAGGAGGACCGCTTCGTCCGGCGCGCCGGGTCGCGAGTGGTGATGGACTACACCCGGCTGACCCAGTTCGGGACGTGGGAAGGCACCCTCGTCACCGGCGAGGGGGAGCGCGCCGTCACCCCGGAGACCTTCCTCGGGACGCGGGACCGGTCCTGGGGGATCCGCGGGGTCGGCGAACCCGAAGGTGGCGCGCCCGGGCGCGAGCTCCCCCAGTTCTTCTGGCTGTGGGCCCCGCTCAACTTCGACGACGGCGCCACCCACTTCGACGTCAACGAGACCGCCGACGGGGCCCGCTGGCACTGGTCCGGATTCGACATCCCCGTGATCGGACCGGCCGATCCGGTGCTCGACACCGGTGACCTGGCGGTGTCAGCCCAGCCGATGCGCTCGGTCGACTGGAACATCGACTGGGCACCGGGCACCCGCCGGTCGTCCACCGCCAGCTTGACCTTCACGCCGTGGAACGCCGAGCCCGAGCGCATCGAGCTCGATCCGGTCCTCACCTTCCAGATGCTGGGCATCGGGTACTTCCACCCCGAGTGGTCCCACGGGGTCTGGAAGGGCGAGACCGCCGAGGCGGCTGATGAATGGCGACTCGCCGACCTGGACCCGGCAGCGCCCCAGCACACCCATGTCCAGCAACTGGTGCGCGCCACCCATCACCGAGCCGACGGCACCCGGCACGGACTCGGCGTGCTCGAACAGCTCGCCATCGGCGACCACCGACCCAGCGGGCTCCACGGCCTGTTCGACGGCGCGTGACCGCAGCCGGTGTCCGGACCCGGTTGTGCGTGCACGCCGGCCACAGCACCGCCTAGCGTGTTGCCAACCAAATACAGGGGGTGACGCATCAGGCGGCATCCCGAGCAACAGGAGCAAGCAATGGCGACCGGTACGGTCAAGTTCTTCAACAACGAGAAGGGATACGGCTTCATCTCCCGTCCCGACGGCGACGATGTGTTCGTGCACTTCTCGAACATCGAGGGATCTGGTTTCAAGACCCTCGAAGAGGGCCAGAACGTCGAGTTCGAGGTCGGCCCCGGTCGCAAGGGCGACGAAGCCCAGAACGTGCGGGTCATCTGAGCCGCAACCGACAACAGATCGCATGATCGGAGCCGGGGCCTACGCCCCGGCTCCGGCCGTTTTCGGTCCTGCGCACGGCTGCGGCGAAGCCGCAGACCCTCAGACATGGAACGTGGCGCCGTCGGTGTCGGCCGAGTCGTAGACCGCCTCGACGATCTCGTGCGCCCGCAGGGCGGTCGCCGCGGTCGGCATCGCGGGCTGCCCGGCGGCCACGGCTCGCAGGAACGCGCCGTCGGGGTTGACCACCTCGATGCCTCGCTCGGCGCAGGCGGCGAGCAGGTCGTCACCGGCCACCTCGACCTGCTCGTCGGCCCGGGTCCAACGGACCGGACCGAACCAGTCGCCCTCCACCTCGAAGTGAGCGGTCTCGCAGTGCACCTCGAGGTAGCGCAGGCTGGGACGTTCGTACAGGTCGTGCCACACGGTGGTCAGGGTCCCGACGCCGCCGTCGGCGAGGTCGAACGTCGCCACCACCAGGTCCTCGATGCCGTCGATCTGGTGGAACGAGCGGCTGCGGCCGCTGACCGCGGTGACCGGCCCGACCAGACGGTCGAGGAGATCGACGTCGTGGATGGAGTGCTCGAGCAGCACGCCCCGGCCGGCCTTCGATCGGTCCCCTCGCCACGACGAGTGGTACATGCCGCCGGTGGGGAGGTACTGGTCGTCCCGGAAGAGCACGGACATGACCCGGCCGTTGCGATCGGTCTCCTCGAGCAGTGACTCCAACAGGGCGAACGCCGGTGAGTAGCGCAGCACCAGACCCACCTGGTGGACGACGCCGGCCTCCGAGAGGGTGTCGACGATGCGGCGCGATGCGGGGACGTCGACGCCGAGTGGCTTCTCGACGAACACCGCCTTGCCGGCCTCGCACGCCTTGGCCACCTGGCGGGGATGGTCGACCGTCCACGTGCAGACGTAGACGGCATCGCTCGACTCGATGACCTCGTCCTCGGACGCGGCGACGAAACCGCCGGCGCGGGCGACGAAGTCCTTCGCCCGGGCCTCGTCGGGGTCGAACACGCCGGCTCGGACGTGGTCGACCCCGCTGGCCCGGAGCATCTTGGAATGGAAGGTGGCGATGAAGCCGGCTCCCAGGAACCCGACTCGGGTCGCATCAGCGGTCACGCCGGCGACGCTACCCCGGTGGAAAATTTCGTCGGGGGGTCACGCCGCCGGTGACGCAGCGACGACAGATGTCGGTTCGAGGGCGAGTTCGAGGACCTCGCGGACATCGCTGACCAGATGGACCTCGATGTCGGCGAGGACGGCCGCGGGCACGTCGTCGAGGTCGGGCCCGTTGCGGGCGGGCAGCACGACGTGGGTGATCCCCATCCGGTGGGCGGCCAGTACCTTCTGCTTCACGCCGCCGATGGGCAGCACCCGCCCGGACAGGGTGATCTCGCCGGTCATGGCCAGATCCGTTCGCACCGGTCGCCCGGTGAGCAGGCTGGCCAGAGCAGTGGTCATGGTGACACCGGCGCTGGGCCCGTCCTTGGGGACGGCACCGGCCGGGAAGTGGACGTGGAACCGGCGATTGAGGGCGTCGGCGTCGAGTCCGAGCGCATCGTGGTGGGCCCGGAGGTACGACAGGGCGATCGAACCCGACTCCTTCATGACATCGCCCAGCTGGCCGGTGAGCTGCAGGCCGGCCTCGCCGCGTTCTCCGTTCGGGCCACGGGGGCCGTCCATCGCGGTCGACTCGACGTAGAGCACGTCGCCACCGGCACCGGTGACGGCCAGTCCGGTGGCCACGCCGGGGACACCGGTCCGGTCGGCGTGGTCGTCCTCGAACCGGGCCCGACCGAGCAGCTCGCGGAGCCCATCCGGCTCGATGGTGACAGGTGTGACGGTGTCACTTCCCGCCGCGATCCGGGTGGCGGCCTTGCGCAGCAGCGTCCCGATCTGGCGCTCGAGACCGCGCACCCCGGCCTCCCGCGTGTAGCCGTTGACCACGGCCCGCAGTGCGTCGTCGGTGATCACGACCTCGTCGGCGCGGAGCGCGTTCCGCTCCCGCTGGCGAGCGACCAGGTGGTCGCGGGCGATCGCGACCTTCTCGTCCTCGGTGTACCCGTCGATGCGGATCAGCTCCATGCGGTCGAGCAGCGGACCGGGGATGGTGTCGGCGACGTTGGCGGTGGCGATGAACAGCACCTCCGACAGGTCGAGGTCGACCTCGAGGTAGTGGTCGCGGAACGTGTGGTTCTGGGCTGGGTCGAGCACCTCGAGCAGGGCCGAGCTGGGGTCGCCCCGCCAGTCGCTGCCGACCTTGTCGATCTCGTCGAGGAGGATGACGGGGTTCATCGAGCCGGCCTCGGTGACGGCGCGGACGATGCGGCCGGGCTGGGCGCCGACGTAGGTCCGGCGATGGCCCCGGATCTCGGCCTCGTCGCGCACGCCGCCCAGGGCGACGCGGACGAACTTGCGCCCGAGGGCGTTGGCGATCGACTCGCCGAGCGAGGTCTTCCCCACGCCCGGGGGACCGACGAGGCTCACGATCGCCCCGTCGCCCCGGCGGCGCGAACCCGAAGGGTTCGCCCCCGACGAATGCGAAGCATTCGTCAACGAACCCGAAGGGTTCGCCACGCCTCTGTCGACCTTCAGCTTGCGCACGGCGAGGAACTCGATGATGCGGTCCTTGACGTCGTCGAGGCCGGTGTGGTCGGCGTCGAGCACGGCGCGGGTCGTCGCGAGATCGAGGTCGTCCTCGGTGCGCGTGCCCCACGGCAGCTCGGTGACCGTCTCCAGCCAGGTGCGGACCCAGCCGTACTCGGCGTTCTGGGGGCTCATGCGCTCCAGGCGGTCGATCTCCCGCTCGATGTGGGCCCGGGTCGTGTCGGCCAGATCGAGCTCGGCGACCGTGGCGCGGAACTGCGCCGCGAGGTCCTCCTCGTCGTCGCCCTCGCCCAGTTCCTTGCGGATGGCCGCGAGCTGCTGGCGGAGCAGGAACTCGCGTTGGCGCTCCTCCATGCCCTCGTTGACCTCGCGGGAGATGGTGGCCGCCACCTCGGCCTCGGCCAGCGCGTCCTTGACCCATCCCAGCACGAGCTCGACCCGGGCTTCGACGTCGACGGTCTCGAGCAGCTCGACCTTGCGCTCGAGGCTCAGATCCGGCCACCAGCCGGCCAGGTCGGCCAGGGCCGACGGGCCGTCGACCCCTTCGAGCACCGTGGTGAGGCGCCGGCCGCCGATCTGTTCGAACAACGCCGCGGTGGCCGCCCGCAGATCGGCACCGAGCTCCTCGGCCCGAGCCGTAGGAGCCGGCTCCTCGATGGGTTCGGCCTCCACCAACAGGGCACGGCCGGTGCCGACCACGCCGGCGCCGAGCCGGGCCCGGCCGTGGGCCCGCACGATCAGGGCGGGAAGACCGCCGGGCAGCTCGCCCCGCGACTCGACGGTGGCGATGACTCCGACCCGGCTGTAGCGATCGCCGACCCGGGGCACCAGCAGCAGCTCGGCGACCGCGCCGGATCCGGCGTCGGGGAGGGCGTCGGCCGCCGCCCGGGCCTCCTCGGTCTCGAGCGCGATGGTGACGACCATCTGGGGCAGCACGGCACCGGTGGTGAGCGGGAGGACGGGGACGGTGCGAACGGTGGGGTCGGTGGTCGGGTCGGCGGTGGATTCAGCCACGGAGGACTCCTCGACGGTGCGTGCCGCTCGGGGATCGAGCGATGATTACACGCTTACAACACTACCGGCGCCCCCTCATTCCCACTCCCACTCCGGAGATGAGAACCGTCACACCGTTCTGGCCGGTCCTCGCGCCACCAGACGCGACCGAGCACCCACCAGAACGGCGAGGGGGCGGGGTTGATTCCCGCCGTCCGGACCGCGGGAGGACGGACGGCGGGCGGACGGCCCGGTCAGTTGTTCTTGGTGGTGAACCCGCCGTCGACGACCAGCACGGCGCCGGTGCAGTACGACATCGCCGGCAACGTCAGCGACACCGTGGCGTGGGCCACCTCCTCGGGCTCGCCGTAGCGCTTGAGCGGCACGTTGCGGCGGGCGAACTTCGTCTTGGCCGCCTCGTCGATCTCCGCCGTCATGCCGGTGTGGATCGGCCCCGGGCACACCACGTTCACGGTGACGCCGATGGGCCCCAGTTCCACCGCCAGCGAGCGCGACAGACCGATGACCCCGTGCTTCGACGCGGTGTAGGGGCTGATGTAGGCCGATCCCCCGATGCCTTCCGTGGACGCGATGTTCACGATGCGGCCCTCGCCGTTGCGTCGCAGGTGCGGCAGGCAGGCTCGGATCATGGTGGTGTGGGCGGTGAGGTTGACCGCCAGCGTGGCCGCCCACTGCTCCTCGAAGTCCGGGCCGTCGATCGGCGCGGGACGCGAGATGCCGGCGTTGTTGACCAAGATGTCGGGCGGCCCCAACCGATCGGCGATCTCGTCGACCGCCCGCCGGACCGCCTCACCGTCGGTGACGTCCACCGTCCAGCCCCCGGCCGTCCCGCCCGCGGCCAGGATCTCGGCCACCACCGCGGCCACACCGTCGTCGGTCCGGTCGAGCACCGCGACCGAGGCGCCCTCGTCGGCGAAGAGGTGGGCGGTGGCCCGGCCCATGCCGCTGGCCGCCCCGGTGACGACGGCCACCCGTCCGGCCACCGAGCGATTCCCCTGCGTCAGTCTGGTCATGGCCGGCGACCATACTGCCGGGGTGCTCCTGGCCGTCCTCCACGACGTCGTCGCCCAGGCGAACGCGCCCGACCGGGTCGACTTCACGGTCGGATCGGTGGGCCGGGCGCTCGTGCTCGCCTGCCTGGCCGCCATCCCGCTCGGCGTGTCCGTGTGGGCCCTGCTCGACGTCGCCCGCCGCCCTCGCTGGGCATGGGCCCTCGCCGAGCGACGCCAGGTGGTGTGGCTGGCGGCCATCTCGCTGGGGGTGCTGTCGGTGGTCGGTGGCTTGCTGGTGTCGGGCTGGTACCTGCTGCGGGTCCGACCGGTGATCGCCGACGCCGAAGCGGGCCACCTCTGACCGTCGGTCATCGCCCCGGCGTGAAGCCGTCCGGTGCCAGGGTGAAGCCGTCGAAGTGGAAGGCGGGTGACACGACGCACGACACCAGGGTCCACGCCCCGGTGGACTCGGCCGACTGCCACCACCCCTCGGGGACCCGGAGCTGCGGCCTCGCCCCGGCGGCGAGATCGATGCCGAGCACCGCCCCGGTTGCGGGCGTCCGGTCGTCGGGGGCGCGATGCAGCACGAGGGGGGCTCCGTCGTGGAAGAACCAGTGCTCGACCGCGTCCACCCGGTGCCACTGCGAGCGCTCGCCAGCGGCGAGCACGAACAGGATCGACGACGCCACGCCGCGGCCGCCGTCGACCGGCACGTCCCGCCACTCCTCCCGGTAGTGACCGCCCTCGGGGTGGGGCACGAGCTCGAGCCGTCGGATGACCTCGTCGGCGTCCATCGCGGTCAACCAGCCGCAACCGACTGCGCCTGCAGCGACGCCGGCGGCGCGCCGAGGCGCCGGGTCAGGAAGTCGCGGAGGGCGATCAGCCGGGCCCGGGTGTCGTGGTAGGGGTTCGTCCCCCGCTCGGTGACCAGCTGCGAGCAGGCCATGACGAAGCGGATGAAGGCCTTGTAGCGCCCGGAGTGCTCGCGGACGAGGAGCAACGTGTTGCGCACCATGAGGTAGTCGACGGCGGGCGACGCGGTGCTCATGTCGGGGTTGTGGACCATGGCCCCGCGCACCAGACCGACCTCCCAGCCCGCGGCGTGGGCCCGCAGCCCGAGATCGGCCTCCTCGCAGTAGGCGAAGTAGCGCTCGTCGAACAACCCGACGTCCTCGAGGAACCCACGGCGGGCGAACAGCAACGTGCCGTGCGGGTAGCCCGCCGGATCCCACCCCTCGTCGGTGGTGGCCGGCACCTGGATGCCGCCGAAGTACGGGTCGACCACCGGCGTGGTGCCGTCGCCGAAGTCACCGCAGGCCAGCCCGGCACGCGGGCGGCCCTCGACCGCGTCGAGGATGCGGGCCACGGCATCGGGCGCCGGGAGGGCGTCGTGGGGACAGAGTCCGACCCACTCACCGTCGAGGTCGGCGAGGAACCGGCGCCACCCCGCGTTGGCCGAGGGCCCGAAGCCGCCGTTTCCCCCCATCCGCACCACGTCGGAGCCCTCCGGCAGCATCGCCAGGGCGCGGCGATGGTTCTCCGCCGAGGAACCGGAGTCGACCAGGATCAGGCGGACCGGCGTGGTCTGCGCACCGAGTGCGGCGATGGTGGCCGCGAGGCGCTCGGGGCGGTTGCGGTGGATGACGACGATGGGCGTCGGAGCCCGTCCGTGTGCCGGCACCGGTTCATCTTGTTGCACCCGGGTCGAGCGCGGCCAATGGCGTCACTCGTCGGCGGCGCGCCTCGCCATCGCCATGCCCACGGACGCCACCAGCAGACCGACCACCACCGAGAGCCCGCCGATGGGCAGCAGGCGCAGGGAGCCGTCGCCGATGCCGCCGTGGCGGGCCTGGTTCATGCCGAGCCCGACGCCGGCCAGGAACGTCACCACCCCGAGGCCCAGGAGGACCAGGCCCGCGGTCAGCACGACGCGACTCACGCCCGCTGAGTGCCCGACCTCCGAGCTCAGGTGATCACGGTGGATGACAGCCATCGTCGACCTCCCCGGTCCGATGTCTCGGTCTCGATCGCAGCCTACGCCGGACGGGCAACCGATGGGGGCGTCGAGCGTGGTAGATCAGCGGCATGGAACCCGACCGCTCGGTGGCCGACGAGCTCTGCTCCCTGATCGACCGCTCGCCCTCGCCGTTCCACGCCGTGGCCACGGCTGCCGACCGCCTCGAGGACGCCGGATTCCGAACGACGACGACGGCAGGGTCCTTCTCGGGCTCCGGCGGGCGCGTGGTGCGACGGGGCGGATCGCTCGTCGCCTGGCACCAACCCGACGCGAACCCCACCGCGTTCCGCATCGTCGGCGCCCACACCGACAGTCCCAACCTGCGGATCAAGCCCAACGCCGACCACGCCAGCGCCCACTTCCGCCAACTCGGCGTCGAGGTGTACGGCGGGGCGCTGCTGAACTCGTGGCTCGACCGCGACCTCGGCCTCTCCGGACGCGTCATGGTCCGGGGCGACGCCGGCCCGGTCGAGCACCTGTTCTGCATCGACGAACCGATCCTGCGAGTCCCACAACTCGCCATCCACCTCGATCGGGAGATCAGCGAGAAGGGCCTCCAACTCAACCCGCAGACCCACATGGCCCCGATCTGGGACCTCGACACCGACGCCGGGTCGGCGGCCACCTTCACCGAGACCGTGGCGGACGCGGCCGGCGTCGCCGCCGACGACGTGCTGGCGTGGGACGCGATGGTCCACGACCTGACGCCCTCCCGGCGAACGGGCCGCAACGGCGTGTTCGTCAGCGCACCGCGGCTCGACAACCTCTGCTCCTCGTTCGCCGCCGTCGCTGCCCTGCGCGAGGTGGTGGCCGACGCGGACGACACCTCGGTGGTCCCGGTGGTGTGCCTCTACGACCACGAGGAGGTCGGTTCGACATCGTCCACCGGAGCGGACTCCGCGATGTTGGCCGGGGTGCTCGAGCGCATCGTGTCCGCCGCCGGGGGCTCCCGCGACGACCTGCTGGCGGCGCTGGCCGACTCGGTGTGCCTGTCGGCCGACATGGCCCATGCCACCCACCCCAACTACGCCGACCGACACGAGCCCGAGCACCACGTCACCCTCAACGCCGGCCCGGTGGTGAAGGTCAACGCCAACCAGCGCTACGCCAGCGACGCCGCGTCGGTGGCCGTGTACCTCCAGGCCTGTGCCGACACGGGCATCCCGACCCAGCGCTTCGTCGGGCGGACCGATCTCCCCTGCGGCTCGACGATCGGGCCGATCACCGCGGCGCGGCTCGGCATCAGCACCGTCGACGTCGGCATCGCCCAGCTCGCCATGCACTCGGCCCGGGAACTGTGCGGCGCCGACGACCCGAGCTGGTACCAGGCCTCCATGGCCGCGTTCCTGCGAGGGTGACCCACCCGTGGACCTCACCACCGCCCGGTCGGTTCTCGGCGTCTCCGCCACCGACGACTGGACCGCCGTCCGACGGGCGTACCGCACGCTCGTCCGGACCAGCCACCCCGACCTGATCGGCGCCGAGGGCAACGAGCGCACCATCACCGTGAACACCGCCTACCGGACCCTCGCCATCGCGCGGCGCGAGGGCCGGCTCGGCGCCCTCGACGCCCCGGTGGCGCGCACCGCGCCCTCACCCCGACCCAGCCGGCGGCCGACGCCGACCATCAGCCACCAGATCGCACCCGACGTGCGCCTCGTCGACGGCGACACCCTGGTGCTGGCGAGCACTCCGGCCGAGACCTTCCGCCGCCTCGTCGAGGCCACCAACGCCCTGGGCGAGATCTCCTACATCGACCGCAGCTCGGGCATCTTCGAGGCCATCCTCCACCTCCACGACGGCACCCATGCCTCGTTCGTCGTCTCCCTGCAGTGGAGGGCTGCGCCATCGGATCGGGGCGACGCCACGTGCGAGGCCTTCTGCACCCTCGAGGCGCTCGACCGGGCGGAGTCGCTCGACGCCACCGGCGTGCTCGAGCAGCTCGCCCAGTTCATCCCCCCCGATCTCGACGCGAGCTGACCGGCCGGGCCACTCCCGCGCCGACGACCACGGACTGACGGCCTCGCTTCGACGAGCGCCGGGCCGCCGATGCCGCCGGCACGAACAGCAGCAGGAGCGGATAGATCTCCAGCCGGCCGAGCAGCATCAGGCCCATCAGCACGAAGCGCGACGCGCTGGTGAGGACCAGGAAGTTGGACGCCGGACCGGTCTGCCCGAGACCGGGTCCGACCCCACCCATGGCGGTGATCACCGAGCCGGAGGACGTGGGCAGATCGGCACCCAGCAGGCACAGCAGCACCACCGATGCCGCCGCGACCACGAAGTAGAACATGACGTAGCCCAGGACCGAGGTGACGATGCTCTCGGGCACCGGCTCGCCGTCGAGGCGGATCGGCAGGACGGCCCGGGGTCGCCGCACCCGGCGCACCTCCCGCCACGCGTACTTCAGGCTCACCTGGACGCGATAGAGCTTCACCGCCCCCGAGGTCGACCCGGTCATCGCCCCGGTCACCATCACGAAGAGCAGCACGATCTGGCTGGCCGCCACCCACTTCGTGAAGTCGACGGTGCCGAACCCGGTACAGGTGATCAACGACATGACGTTGAACGACGCGTCACGCAGCGCGGTCAGCACCGCGTCACCCTGGAACGAGTTCATCATCGTGACGAAGCCGATGGACCCGGCCAGGATGTAGATGAAGAAGCGGAACTCCGACGATCGCCAGAACACCCGCAGGTCGCGGCCGCGGAACGCCGAGTAGAACAACGGGAACTTCACCCCACCGATGAACATGGCGAAGATGGCGGCCGACTCGACCAGAGCCGAGTGGTAGTGGGCGATCGAGTCGTTGTACGGCGAGTAGCCACCGGTGGCCACGCCCGTGGCGGCGTGGGAGAGGGCGTCGTAGAGGGTGAGACCGGTGAGCATGAAGGCCAACGTGGCCGCCGCGGTCAGGGAGCAGTAGACGATCCACAGCCGACGAGCGGTCTCGGAGACCCTCGGCACCAGCTGGTCGGACGTCGGCCCGGGCGACTCGGCCCGGAACAGCTCGAGGCCACCCACGCCGAGGAACGGGAGGATGGCCACCGCGAGGACGACCACGCCCATCCCTCCGACCCACTGGGTCATCTGGCGGTAGAAGAGCATGCCGTGGGTGTTGCCCTCGATCGGCGACAGCACGGTGGAACCGGTGCCGGTCAGGCCGGAGATGGCCTCGAACAGGGCCAGGTCCCAATGCAACATCCCCGACACGACGAACGGCACCGCCGAGGCGATGGAGATGGCGATCCACGACACGCCCACCGCTCGCATCGCCCCACGCGCCCCGCCGCCATCGGCCGGCAGGGTCGTGCCCCGCCACATGGCCAGGCCCACCAGGGCGATCCCCACCGTGCAGGCGGTCAGCGCCGGCCACTGGTCGTCGCCGTAGATCAGCTCGACCACCAGACCCGACGCGCACGCACCGGCGATGGCCAGCAACGAGAGCCCGGCGACGTGGATCGCGCCCGCCTCGATCCGCCGCGTCGAGGTGAACCCCGTCGGCCGCACCCTCACCGTGCCCGCCTCCCCGCGACCTCGTGATGCCGGTCGTACCGGCTGGAGCGAAATCGGTCGCCGACCGCCGAACCGGCCAGCATCACGCCGACCAGCACCGGCGCGATCTCCAGGCGACCGAGCAGCATCAGCGGCATCAGCGCAGCCCGCGCCGGCCGGGCCAGGACGAGGACACCACCTCCGCCCGGCACCATGTCGCCCAGCGCCGGTCCCACGTTGGCCACCGCGGAGATGGCCGCGCTCAGCGACGTGACCAGCTCACCGCCGAGGGCGCCGACGACGATGGCCCCCGTGGCGGCCACCAGGAAGTACTGCGCCTGGTAGCCCACCATGCGGGACACGAGGGCATCGCTCACCGGCCGCCGCCCGACCCGCACCGGCAGGACCGCACGAGGATGGAGCTGCTGGATCAGCTCCCGCCGGAGATAGCCGACCATGGCCAGGGCGCGGACCATCCGGAAGCCGCTACCGGCCGAGCCCGACATGGCGCCGATGCCCATGATCGCGAGCAGCAGCACCTGCGGTCCGATGTCCCATCCGCCCCAGCCGTTCACGAAGTGACCGGTGGTCGACGCGGCCGACGCGACGTGGAAGAAGGCATGGCGCACCGATTCGGATGTGAGCCCGCCCGCGGGCGCGGTGGCCACCGAGATCACCGCGCCACCCCCTGCGATCACTGCGAGGTAGGCCCGCAGCTCGTAGGAGCGCCACAGGGGGGTCAGGCCGCCCCGGAGCATCCGCACCAGCAGGGCCATGTTGGCGCCGCCCAACACCATGCCCCCGAAGCCGGCCCACTCCACGGTGGCCGACTCGAAGTGACCGAACGACCCGGCGTGGTTGGCGAACCCGCCGGTGGAGATGGTGGTGGCCGCGTAGGTGATGGCGTCGAAGGGCCCCATGCCGCTGACGAAGAACATCCCGATGCCCACCACGGTGAGCCCCACGTAGAGCGTGGTGAGCCGTCGCAGCGCCTGGAGCGTCCACCGGCTCCGGAGCGAGGTCCCCGAATGTCGCTGCCCGGCCTCGGTCACGTCGAGGCCGCCGACGCCGATCGAGGGCAGCACGGCGACGACGAACAGGAGCGCGGCCAGCCCACCGAGCCACTGGGTCCCGGCCCGCCACAGCAACGTGGCCCGCGACAGGGCCTCGGGGTCTCGGACGACCGTCGAAGCGGTGGTGGTGAACCCGGCGACCGACTCGAATATCGAGTCGTCGAGGTGGGCGAAGATCCCGAGCAGCTCGTAGGTGAACGTCGAGACGAGGATCAGCACCAGCCAGACGGCGAGCACGCCGAGGAAGGCGGTGCTCGACCGGAGGCGCGGCGGCACCCGGCAGACGTGGATCAGGGCGGCTCCGACGACGCCGAAGACCACGGCAACGAAGGCGAACGGGCCCGTGTCGCGGCCATCGGTGACGAATCCGACCACCGCGCTGCTCAGCGCGAGGGCGCCGCACGCGGTGAGCGCGATGCCGATGACGAAGCCGATCGACGACTCCCATCGGCCGGCCCGCGCCTGCATCGACAGCGTGAAGGTGTCGTCGGAGATCAGCCGCTGGTGCTCGTTGTCCCCCTGCACCTGGCTCATGTCGGCGGCACGGCTCCGCTCAGCCGAACACGCGTCGCACGTCGGACACCGACCCGGGCATCGAGAACAGCACCACGTGGTCCCGGTCCCGCAACGTCGAGCGACCGCGAGCGATCTGCGCCTTGCCGTCGCGCACGAAGGCGCCGACCAGTACGTCCTTCGGCAGCCGCAGCTCGGCGACCATGCCGCCATCGGCCGGGCTTCCCTCCTTCACCTCCATCTCGAGGACCTCGACCTCCCCCTGGAGGAACGTCGCCACCGCGGAGACATCGCCGCGCACGAACCGGAGCACGCCGTTGGCGCTGGCCGTGCGGGGCGACAGCGCCACGTCGATGCCCGCCTCGGCCAGCAGGTTGAGCAGCGACAAGCGATGGACGACGGCGATGGTCTCCTTCGCCCCCTCCAACTTGGCGTAGAGGCAGGCCAAGATGTTCGCGTCGTCCTCGCCGGTCAGGGCGAGCACGGCATCGAACGACCCGACCTGGGACTCCTCGAGCAGGTCGGAATCGGTGATCTCGCCGCACAGGACGAGCGATCCGCCCAGCCGGCCGGCCAGCTCGTTGGCGCGATCGACGTCCCGCTCGACGATCACCACCTCGCTCCCCCGCTGGTCGAGCGTGGTGGCGACGAGCTCCGCGGTTCGGCCCCCGCCGAGCAGCATGATCCGCCGTGGTGCCCGCCGCGCCAGGCCGAGCAACGCCATCAGTTGCCGGCGCGCCTTGCGCTTGCACAGCACGCGCACGAGGTCGTCGGCCTCGAGGCGGACGTCGCCCCGAGGGATGATGGTCTCGTCGCCCCGGGTGACGACACCGAAGAGGAAGTCCCACTCCGGTTCGTACTCGCGGGCGATGTCCATGAGCGAGCGCCCGACGATCGGCGCGTCGGGCGGGAGGCGGGCGCCGATGACCACCACCTCGCCGCCAGCCATCTCCGCCACCTCCGACGCGCCCGGATACTCCAGGAGCTCGAGGATCTCCTGCGCCGTCTCGTAATCGGGGTCGATGATCAGGTCGACCCCCATCGCCTCGTGGAGGGCGCTCGACTTCTTCGACCGCAGATCGGCGTCCTCGAGCCGGCACACCGCACGCGACACACCGGCCTGCTTGCCCACCAAGCAGCACACCAGGTTCACCTCGTCCTGACTGGTGACCGCCACGATCATCTCGGCCCGGTCGATGCCCGCTTCCCTGAGGATCTCCGGATTGGTGCCCGACCCGAGCAGGGTCAACACGTCGAGACGCTCGGACACCTCCCGCAGCGCGACCCGGTCTCGTTCGACCACGGCGACGTCATGGCCTTCCCGAGACAGGCGGTCGGCGACGTAGGTCCCCACCTCGCCGGCACCAACGACGATCACGTACACGGGGCCATCCTGCCGTACCCGGCACCCGGCCGCCGTAACCGGGCGAGACGGTGCCGGCATCCCCCAATCGGTCGCTGACGCGAAGTTGACTTTTTCCGGTGCCGAAACCTACGTTCCCGCGGCTCTCGACCGACTGCCACCGCCTACCCGGACGACGCGGGACGCCGCCCATGGACGCCATCTCGAAATCCGAACGCGAGCTGCTCAAGGCCATCTACCGGCTCTCGCAGCGGCAGAACCCTCGCCCCGACCACCGGGTCGAAGCCCACACCGGCGACCTCGCCGATCGGTTGGGGCTGTCACCGTCGACCATCACCACGGCCGTCAAGCGCCTCGCCGACCGGGGCCTGGTCGACCACAAGCCCTATCGGGGCGTCGAGTTGACCGACGTCGGGAGCCGGATCGCGGTGGCGTCGATCCGGCGGCACCGGATCGTCGAACGCTTCCTCGCCGACATGTTGGGCTACGCCTGGAACGAAGCGGACCGGCTGGCGGCCAGCTTCGAACACGAGTTGCCCCAGGAGGTCGAGGACCGACTCTTCGTGGCGCTCGATCGACCGTCGAGCTGCCCCCACGGATTCCCCATCCCGGAACCGGAGGTGGGCGAGATCCCCACGCTGCCCCCGCTCTACGCCCTCGAACCCGGTGATGTGGCCGTCGTCGCCGTCCCCGGCTCGACCGAGCCCGACGTCATCGCCTTCCTCGACCAACTCGGACTCCGGCCCGGGGGACGGGTCGAGGTCAAGGAGAAGCATCCCTTCGACGGTCCGCTCGTCCTCACCGTCGATGGCCCCGACGGCCCCATCGACCGCACCCTGGGCGCCACCGTCGCCAACCAGGTGTTCGTGCAACGCGAGAGCGTCGCAGGCACCAACTAGCTCACCGCCCGATCTCAATCCCCAGAAACCACGACAGGAGACACCCAAGTGGAAGCCATCCCCTACCTCGCCTTGGTGAGTGCGCTGGCCGGTCTCGGCCTGGCGTTCTACTACTTCGGCCTGGTCAAGAAGGAGAGTCCGGGCAACCCCCGGATGGTCGAGTTGATGGAGGAGATCGCCCTCGGCGCTCGTGCCTTCCTCAAGCAGGAGTACACCTACGTCGCCGTGTTCGTCGCGGTGATGGCCGTACTCGTTGCGGTCCTGGTCACGCCGCTGGGCGCCGTCACCTACATCTTCGGCGCCGGCCTGTCCGCGCTCGCCGGCTACGTGGGCATGACCGTGGCCACCATGGCCAACGCCCGCACCGCGGCGGCCGCGGAGTCCGGCGGCGCCGGCAAGGCCCTCCCGCTCGCCTTCCGCGGTGGCGCGGTGATGGGCTTCTCGGTTGCCGGCCTGGCCCTCACCGGCCTGGCCCTGGTCTACATCGTGTTCATCCAGATCCTCGAGCTCGACAAGGGCTTCGAGATCCTCACCGCCTTCGGGCTCGGCGCGTCGTCCATCGCCCTGTTCTCCCGGGTCGGCGGCGGCATCTACACCAAGGCCGCTGACGTCGGCGCCGACCTCGTCGGCAAGGTCGAGGCCGGAATCCCCGAGGACGATCCCCGCAACCCGGCCACCATCGCCGACAACGTGGGCGACAACGTCGGCGATGTGGCCGGCATGGGCGCCGACCTGTTCGAGTCCTACGCCGGCTCGATCGTGGCCCCCATCGCCCTGGTGGCGTTCACCGCCTTCTCTGCCTCGGCCAACAGCGTCGAGGACACCGGTGCGCTGCTGTCGATCGACCCCACGCTGAAGCTGCTGCTGTTCCCGTTCGGCGTCGCGCTCATCGGCATGCTCGGCTCGATCATCGGCTCGTTCTTCGTCAAGTCGGGCGACTCGACCGATGCCCACTCGCTGTCCAAGGCGCTCCACATGGGCACCAACGTCGCCATGGGTCTCACCGTGGTCGGCGTGCTCGGGCTCGGCCTGGCCATGTTCAACGGCGATGCCTTCGACAACGCCCTCGGTCTGCCCCTGGCCGTGATCGGCGGCCTGGTGATCGGGTACTTCATCGGCAAGGTGGCCGAGATCTGGACGTCCGACCAGTACGGACCGGTCAAGAAGATCTCCAAGGCGTCCGAGACCGGCCCCGCCACCACCATCCTCGGTGGCATCTCCGCCGGCATGACCTCGGTCGCGGCCTCCGTCGTGCTCATCGGCGCCGGCATCCTCGTGGCCTACTGGGGCGGCGAGTGGGCCCACGACGGCCTCGGCATCTACGGCATCGCCGTGGCCGCCATCGGCATGCTGGCCACCACCGGCGTGGTGGTGTCGGTCGACGCCTACGGCCCGATCGCCGACAACGCCGGCGGCATCGCCGAGATGGCCGAGCTCGACCCGCACGTCCGCGAGGTCACCGATGCGCTCGACAGCCTCGGCAACACCACCGCCGCCGTGGCCAAGGGCTTCGCCGTCGGCTCGGCGGCACTGACCGCCCTGGCGCTGTTCAAGAGCTTCCAGGTCGCCCTCGTCCAGGCCGCCGGCCCGGCATCGAGCTTCGTCCAGAAGGGCGGCCTCGATCTCAACGTCGGCCACGTCGACGTGTTCGTCGGCCTGTTCCTCGGGGCCATGCTCCCGTTCCTGTTCGCCGCCCTCACGATCGACGCGGTCGGTCGAGCGGCCAACCAGATGATCGAGGAGGTCCGCCGCCAGTTCCGCGAGATCCCCGGACTGCGGGAAGGCAAGCCCGGCGTGCGGCCCGATTCGGCCCGCTGCGTCGCCATCTCCACCAAGGCATCCCTGAAGGAGATGATCGTGCCCGGCGCCCTCGCCGTCGTCGTGCCGCTGGTCATCGGCTTCATCGACGTCGACACGCTCGGCGGCTTCCTGGCCGGCGCCCTCGTCACCGGCTTCTGCCTCGCCATCTTCATGGCCAACGCCGGTGGCGCCTGGGACAACGCCAAGAAGTACATCGAGCAGGGCCACCACGGTGGCAAGGGCTCCGACTCGCACAAGGCCGCCGTCGTCGGCGACACGGTGGGCGATCCGTTCAAGGACACGTCCGGTCCGGCCATGAACATCCTGATCAAGGTCATGACCATCGTGTCGCTGGTCTTCGCCAGCGCCTTCGTGTAACCGCACCGAACACCGAGCACTGCGGTTCTGGGCCGCGGATCTCGCGCCATTGCGCGAGGTTCGCGGCCCAGAACGCGTTTTGGGCTGGGTACGGTGGCCGGCCGTGAAGATCGACGTGGTACTCACCTCGGGTCCACCGGATGTCCGAGGTCTCGTCGCCGGCTTGCACGAAGCCGGGGTCGACGGCGTGGCCTCGGTCGAGGGACCCCACGACGTGTTCGTGCCGCTGGTCCAGGCTGCGGCGGTCGACGGCCTCGACATCGCCTCGTACGTGGCCATCGCGTTCCCCCGTTCGCCGGTGCACCTCGCCCACGTGGCCTGGGACCTGCAGTCCCTCTCCGGCGGTCGCTTCCGGCTCGGGCTCGGCACCCAGGTCCGGGCGCACGTCGAGCGGCGCTACGGCGCCGACTTCGATGACCCCGTCGAGCGCATGCGGGAATGGGTCGGGGCGATCCGGGCGGTGTTCGCCTGCTGGCAGGACGGCTCTCCGCTGTCGTTCGAGGGCCGGTTCACCAGCCACACGATGATGCCGCCGCTGCTGTCACCGAGCCCCCTCGAAGCCGGCCCGCCCCCGATCCTCATCGGCGCGCTGGGTCCCCGCATGCTGGCGATGACCACCGCGGTCGCCGACGGCGTCGTGCTCCATCCCATGACCACCGACGCCTTCCTCGCCGAACTGGTCGACGAACGGATCCCCGCCGGGCTCGCGGCGGCCGGCCGCGATCCGAAGTCCTTCGAGGTCGTCGCCGGCGCGCTCGTCGGGATCCACGGTGACGACGATGCGCCACGAGTCCGTGATGCGCTGCGGGGCATGGTCGCCTTCTACGGATCGACGCCGGCCTACCGAAGCGTCCTCGACAGCATCGGCGCCGGAGCACTCCAGGTCGAGCTGCAGGATCTGACCCGGGCCGGCCGGTGGGGCGAGCTGCCTCGCGTCATCGACGACGCCCTGCTCGACGAGCTGTGCGTGATCGGCCGCCCGGCCGAGGTGGCCACCCGCCTCGCGGCGCTGTACGCGGCGCGAGTCGATCGGCTGTCACTGACGTTCGTCCAGCGGCTGCCCCCCGATGGCCTCGGCCCGATGCTCGACGCGCTTCGCACGAGGCTTGCGATTCGGTGAATCGCGGCCCATCGACGTGCGAGGCGCCGACGCCGACGGCACACTTGCCCCATGGCTGACACCGGTTCCTCCACCGACCCCGCGACCACCGACTTCGAGCGTCCCGACGATGCCGAACTGCGAGCCCGGCTGACCCCCGAGCAGTACGACGTCACCCAGCATGCCGGGACCGAACGGGCCTTCACCGGCATCTACTGGGACGCCAAGGCCGACGGCACCTACAAGTGCGTGGTGTGCGGTCTCGAGTTGTTCGAGTCCGACACGAAGTACGAAAGCGGCTCGGGCTGGCCCTCGTTCTGGAAGCCGATCGCCGAGGACCGGGTCACCCTCGAGACCGACCGGTCCCATGGGATGATGCGCACCGAGGCCCGCTGCGCCCGCTGCGGTGCGCACCTCGGTCACGTCTTCCCCGACGGGCCCGCGCCCACCGGCGAGCGCTACTGCATGAACTCGGCGTCGCTCGATCTCGAGCCCACCGACTCCTGACCCCACCCCCGCCTGACCTCACCCCCGCCTGACCCCACCCCCGCCCGTTCTGGCCGGTCATCGGTCGCTCCTCGTGGCGCGTGGTGCGCCCAGAACGATGCGTGACCGCGAACACTCGTTCGAGTACCGTCGGAACGGATGTTCGACCCCGACCTGCTCCCCGAGCTGACCGACGAGCAGCGGGCCGCCGTCGAGCACGACGGTGGTCACCTGCTGATCGTGGCCGGTGCCGGCACCGGCAAGACCACGACGCTGTCGGCCCGGCTCGCCCACCTCGTCCGCAACGGCGTCCCGGCCGAGCGGATCATGCTGCTCACCTTCAGTCGGCGGGCCGCCACCGAGCTGGTGGCCCGATCCGATCACTGGGTCGGCCACGACGCCTTGCGCGGCACCTGGAGCGGCACCTTCCACGCCGTCGCCAATCGGCTGCTCCGGCGCTACGGACGCTCCGTCGGCATCGAGCCCGACTTCACCCTCATCGATCCCTCCGACGCCGCCGACCTGCTGGCCCTCGTCCGCGACGAGCTGTCCGAGGAAGCGACACCGTCGCGCCGGCGGGCCCGCAAGGAGGTGCTGGCCGCGGTGCTCAGCCGGGTGGTGAACACCCAGACGCCCCTCGACGAGGTGGTCCGCCGCCACTTCCCGTGGTGCGCCGACCAGATCGACGACATGCGCCCGGTGTTCGGCACCTACATCGCCCGCAAGCGCGAGCGTCACGTCGTCGACTACGACGACCTCCTCGCGCTGTGGCGCGCCCTGGTGCAACACCCCGAAGCCGGGCCGGCGGTGTCGAGCCGCTTCGACCACGTCCTCGTCGACGAGTACCAGGACACCAACACGCTGCAGGCCGACGTCCTCGCCGCCCTGGCCGCGAGCGGGGCCACCATCACGGCCGTCGGCGACGATGCCCAGGCCATCTACGGCTTCCGGGGCGGCACGGTTCGCAACATCCTCGACTTCCCCGACCGCTTCGGTGCCGACATCGTCACCCTCACCCGGAACCACCGCTCGACGCCGGAGATCGTCACCGTCACCAACCGCATCTGGGCCCAGGCGGCCGAGCGCCACGACAAGGAGCTGGTCGCGGCGCGTGCGTCCGGCCCCCGGCCGGAGCTGGCCACAGCCGGAGACGAGCACGCCGAGGCGCGGGCGGTCTGCGAGCGGCTCCTGGCCGCGGTCGAGCGGGGCATCGCCCTGCGGCGCCAGGCGGTGCTGTTCCGCACATCGCACCACGCCGACCTGCTCGAGGTGGAGCTCACGGTACGACGCATCCCCTTCGTCAAGTACGGCGGCCTCGCCTTCCTCGAGGCGGCGCACATCAAGGATCTCCTCGCCCTGTGCCGGGTCGCGGTCAACCCGCGCGACGACCTGGCCTGGTTCCGCATCCTCCAGCGGATCGAGGGCGTCGGCCCCGGGATCGCCCGCCGCGTCGTCGCTGCGCTCGACACCACCGACGGCGACCTGGCCGCGGTGGTCCGCGCCGGCACGGTCACGGGCACTCCCGCGACCGGCATCACGTCGCTGGCCGCGGCGGTGCACGCAGCCGGTCCCGACACGCCGAGCGGCGGGCGCGTCGACGCGCTGGTGGCCTGGCTCGATCCCCACCTCGACCGCTTCGGTGACGGCGAGGCCCGCCGGGCGGACCTCGCCCGGCTCGCCGAGCTGGCCGCGGCGTTCCCGTCGCTCGAGCAGTTCCTCACCGAGCTCACCCTCGATCCCCCGGCATCCACCAGCGATCTCGCCGGCCCACCCCATCTCGACGACGACGTCCTCACCCTGTCGACCATCCACTCCGCCAAGGGCGGCGAGTGGGACATCGTGCACCTCCTCCACGCGGCCGACGGCAACATCCCGTCGGACATGGCCACGGGAGACCCGGAGCAGATCGAGGAGGAGCGTCGCCTGCTCTACGTCGCCGCCACCCGAGCCCGCGACCAACTGCACGTCCACGTGCCCCTGCGGTTCCACCACCATCGTGGGCGGGCCGACGATGCGCACAGCATGGGACAGCGCAGCCGGTTCCTGACCCCCGACGTCGTCGCGGCGATGGACGAGACCCGACCTGCGGCCCGAGCCATCGAGCGAGGCGGCGGCCTCGAACCCGTGGTGGGGGACGCCATCACCACTGCCGACCGCGACCTGGCCGCGCTGCTCGGTGCGTGATCGACCTCGAGCTCAGACCCGGATGGCCGACCGATCAGTGTCCCAGTTCCGTCCGCACGCCGGGCATGTGAGGTACGCCCGCCGGGCGGCGGTGTCGACCATGTCGATGTGCCCGATGGTCTGACAGGTCGGACAGGCCAGGCCGGGGGGCGGCTGATCGTCCAGGGTGGGTTCCTCGGGGGGCAACCCGACCGCGGCCTCGAGCCCCAGCAGCTCGCTTCGCCGTTTCGTGGACGTTCGTCGGAACATCGCTCTCTTCTCGTGCCCTGGTCGCGGTGCCGGTGCCCGGCGTCGTGGTTACGCAGCGTAGACCAATTTGTCCGAATTGACCACACTGGGTGGTCGATCTTCAGCGTACCCGAACCGCAGGGCCGCGACTGCCAGACTGCGCGGTGCCGATGCCGCCGCACTCTCTCCGATCCCCCGCACCTGCCCTGCCATGACCGACCCCGATCAGCGACGGGTGAGAATCGCCGCGCCGCCCGAGGGTGGCCGGTCCGCTCCCCCTCCGCGGCCCCGACCCGAGGTCGTCACGCCGGAGCCCGTCCCCGCCGATGCCGCCACGCAGGCCATTCCGCAACCGGCCCCGCCGGCGCGGCCGACCCCCGTCCAGCACCACCAACGCGTCGTCGTGCCCGCGCCCGGCGCCGACCCGAACCCCTCGATGCCGACCTCCACCCCCACCGCACGCCGATCCGCCCCGGGCGGGACCGAACCCCGGACAGGATGGCGCCGGTTCCTGCCGTCACGCCGAGCGGTCCTGGCCACGGTCATCGTCTTGTTGCTCCTCATCGCCGGCACGCTGGCGTGGGGCTACGCCAAGTTCAAGAGCATCGACCGGGTCGATCTTGCCGCCGTCCTGGCCTCGGGCGATGGGACCAACTACCTCATCGTCGGGTCCGACAGCCGCGAGGGCGTCGATCCCAACGATCCGAACGCGGGCGCCATCCTCGGCGACAACTCGACCGGAGGACCCAACCGCTCCGACACCATCCTCATCCTGCGCATCGACTCGAAAGGGGCCCGCACCCTGTCGGTGCCCCGCGACCTGTTCGTGACCATCAGCGAGACCGGACGCCACTCCCGCATCAACTCGGCGTTCAACGGCGGGCCGACCCGCCTCATCGCCACCCTCCACGACCAGCTGCAGCTCCCGGTGCACCACTACCTGGAGGTCAACTTCGTGAGCTTCGCCTCCATGGTCGACGCTCTCGGCGGGATCACCATCGACTTCGCCAACCCCGCCTTCGACACCCACTCCGGATTGAACGTGACCGAGGCCGGCCCGCAGAAGCTCGACGGGACCCAGGCGCTCGCGTACGTACGATCCCGCTACTACACCGAGGTCATCGACGGGAAGAAGGTGCCCGAGGGAACCGGCGACCTCGGCCGGGTCCAGCGGCAGCAGAAGTTCCTGTCGGCGATCATGCACAAGCTCGGATCGACCAAGAACCCCGTCACCTTGGCCCGCGCCGCCGACACCCTGGCCGGCGGCATGCGGATCGATTCCGATCTCGGGTTCCTCGAGGCGCTGAACCTGCTGCGCCGCATGCGCAGCCTCGACCCGTCGCCCAACTCGCTGCCGACCACGCCGTTCACGACGTCAGCCGGCGCCCAGGTGCTCCGGCTCGCGGAGCCCGACGCCGACGCAGTGCTGCAGGACTTCGGTTCACCGGGCGCCACCGTCAGCTGACGACCGGCGGCGGAGTCGACGAGTCAGTCGTCCTTGAGGGCGACCGCGTTCGGCGTCACGTTCATCTTCGGCTCGTAGGCGACGGCCGCCGCCTCGGTGGCCTCGGCCTGGTAGGTCGTGCGGAGCTCAGCCAGGCAGCGCTCGCATGGTCCGTAGAACTGCTGCTCGACGCTTCGACCACACCGGGGGCAGTCGACCGACAGCAGCGCATCGAGATCGTCGGGGAGTCCCACCGCGCCGACGCTACATCTGACTCCGACCCCAGACGTCGACCACACTGTCCGCCATGCGTCGCCGCACTGTCCTCGCACTCGCCACCGTCGCTGCCGGCTCCGCGGCCGCCAAGCGCGCGGTCGACCGCAAGATCGCCACCTGGAGCACGAACCCCGATCTCAGTGACGGGGCGCCACTGGTCATGCCCGAGGGCCGTCCCGTCCAGGTGACCGCCACCGATGGCGCCACGCTCCACGGCCTCGACTGCGGGGAAGGCCCCACCGTGGTGCTGGTCCACGGCTGGATCGAGGACCACCGGTTCTGGGCACCGGTCGCCCGGCGCCTCGTCGAGGCCGGGTTCCGCGTGGTGGCGATCGACCAGCGAGGTCACGGGGACTCGGATCGGGGCACCGCCCCGTACCGACCCGAGACGCTCGCCGACGACGTGCGGACCTGGGTCGAGGACCTCGATCTCCACGACATCGTCCTCGCCGGCCACTCCATGGGCGGGCTGGCATCGATGGCGTTCGCCATCGAGCACCCCGAGCTGGCGACCGAGCGGCTCCGCGGTCTGGTGCTCGTCGCCACGCTGGCGGCCCCACCCAAGGATCCCCGTCTCCCCGAGGTCGAGTTCGACATGGGCCGGTTCCTCCCGCTGATCGATCGGTTCATGCGGCTCGAGAACTACGGCCTGCTGTCCCTGGTCCGGGTGTTCGGCACCAATCCCGCCCGGATCCAGATGGAGGTGACCAGGACCGGCTTCCTCACCACCGACAAGACGTCACGAGCCGACGCGGCCAGGATGCTCACCGACTTCGACCTCCGTCCCGGGCTGGGAGACATCGACCTCCCGAGCGTGGTCATCGCGGGCACCCACGACCAACTCACCTTCCTCCACACCAACGAGGAGATCGCCGACCACATCCCCGGGTGTCGCTTCGAGGTCCTGCCCGGCCGGGGCCACATGTTGATGTTCGAAGCCCCCGACCAGGTGACCGAACAGATCATCCTGGCCGCCAAGGACTGACCATGGCCGATGCCCCGGTCAGCGAGCTGTTCGACCCCGATGCCTGGCGGGCGGTGGACGGATTCGACTTCACCGACATCACCTATCACCGGTCCGTCGACACCGGCGCGGTCCGCATCGCCTTCCACCGGCCCGAGATCCGCAACGCCTTCCGCCCCCACACCGTCGACGAGCTCTACCGGGCCCTCGACCACGCCCGCCAGAGCCCCGATGTGGGCTGTGTCCTGCTGACCGGCAACGGACCGTCGCCGCGGGACGGCGGATGGGCGTTCTGCTCGGGTGGCGACCAGCGGATCCGGGGCAAGGACGGTTACAAGTACTCCGATTCGGAGACCGCCGAGGGCATCGACCCGGCCCGGGCCGGGCGCCTCCACATCCTCGAGTGCCAGCGGCTCATCCGGTTCATGCCCAAGGTGGTGATCTGCGTGGTGCCGGGGTGGGCCGCCGGTGGCGGCCACTCGCTCCACGTGGTCTGCGACCTGACCATCGCGTCACGGGAACACGCCCGCTTCAAGCAGACCGACCTCGACGTCGCCTCCGTCGACGGCGGGTTCGGCTCGGCGTACCTGGCCCGCCAGGTCGGTCAGAAGTTCGCCCGGGAGATCTTCTTCCTCGGCGAGGAGTACTCCGCCGAAGACGCCCACCGGATGGGCATGGTCAACCGGGTGGTCGACCACGCCGACCTCGAGGCCACCGCACTCGACTGGGCCCGGACCATCTGCGGCAAGTCGCCCACCGCGCTGCGGATGTTCAAGTTCGGGATGAACCTCGTGGACGACGGCCTCATCGGCCAGCAGCTCTTCGCCGGCGAGGCCACCCGCTTGATCTACGGCACCGACGAAGCCGCCGAGGGGCGCGACGCCTTCCTCGAGAAGCGCACCCCCGACTGGTCCGGCTTCCCGTACCACTACTGACGAGGTTCCCAGGTGACTCCCAGGTCAGATCGGCACGATGCCCGGATGCGCACGCGGGCCCGATCGGTGGTCATCGTCGCCATCGCGTTGATCGCGGCGTCGTGCTCGAGCAGCGAAGCCGACACTCCCAGCGCCGGCAGCCTGCTCGACTCGGTCAGCGTCTCTCCCGGGCCGGTGAGCACCCTCTCCGCGCTGGTCGATGTCGCCTCCTCCGAACCGATGCAGCTCACCGCCACGGTGGCCGGCCCCGGGTCCACCGCCACCGCGATCGTCGAGCCCTCCGACGACGGCTACGAGGTCCAGGTCGTCGGACTGCGGGCTTCGTCGACGTACCAGGTGGAGCTCCGGGCCGAACGGGACGGCGACGTCGACACCGAGACGGTGTCGGTGTCCTCGGGTGAGCTCCCCGACGATCTCCCGCCGATCGACATCCGGACCAGCCTGAGCGAACCCCGTCCCGGTGACGTTCTGCTGTTCAACGCCACCCACATCGGCGAGCTGCCGGCAGGTACGAACGCCGGGTACATCCTCGCTCTCGACGACGAGGACCAGATCGTCTGGTACCTGCCGTCGCCACTCGGCATCGGCGACGTCGAGGTGACCGACCGGAACACGGTGCTGTACTCGATCGACGGCTCCGGCATCCGGGAGGTCGATCTGATGGGGCGCCCCCTGCTGGCGCTCGACACGCGAGACACCGCCACCGCCGATCCCGAGGGGCTGACCGATCCGGGCGGCGGGCTCGTCCACCAGATCGACGCCGACAGCTCGCACCATGAGGTGTCGGAGCTGCCCAACGGTGACCTGCTGACCATCACCACCGACCGGATCCCGCTCGACGACGCCGACTCCCTCCGGCTGTGCCAACGCACCGGGGTGGTGCTGGCGCAGGACATCGTGCTCGAGGTCGACCGCGACGGCACGATCGTGCACCGCTGGCCGATGTCGGACTACTTCGATCCCTTCGATCGACCCGGCTCCGACATGTGCCTGGACGCGATCACGATCACCGCGCCCGGCTCGATCTACCCCGATCCGGTGGTGGATTGGACTCACACCAACGCTGTGGTGCTCGATGCCGATCACAACCAGCTCATCGTGTCGGTCCGCCACCTCGACGCGGTGATCGCCATCCGTTACGAGGCCGACGCCGGCGGACCGGCCGGCGAGCGGCTGTGGGAGCTCGGCCCCCACGGGACGTTCGACTACACCGGCGACTCGGCCCCCGCCTACCACCAGCACGCCCCGGAGCTCGGCGACGACGGCACGATCCTGTTGTTCGACAACGGCAACACCCGGCCGGGTGGCGCCGACACCGGAGGAACCGAACCGCCGTACAGCCGGGCCGTGGAGTTCCGAGTCGACCCCGTGGCCGGGACCGCCGAGCAGATCTGGGAACACCGCGACGTCGGCGACGACGGCCAGCCCATCTACGCCTCGTTCGCCGGCGACGCCGATCGCCTCGCCAACGGTGACGTCCTCATCGACTACGCCGGCATCGCCTTCACCGCGGTCATCGGCTCGCGCCTCGTCGAGGTGACGCCCGACGGCACCCTCGTGCGCGACCTGTACGTCGGGCGCACGGAGTCGTGGGCGACCTACCGGGCCGAGGATCTCCCGCTGTTCGGCTGAGCGCCGGCGTCAGACGTCGAGATCGTCGATGACCGCGCCGAGCACCGCGGCGGACGCGGCGAGGGCCTCGACCTCGGCGTCGTGCAGCGGTGGGGCGATGACGGCATCGATCCCCTCGGCTCCGACCCGGGCCGGGAGGCTGAGACACGGGCCGTGGAGCCCGTACTGGCCGGTCAGGTCGACGCTGACCGGCACGATCGACCGTTCGTCCCGCTGCACCATCGACACCAGCTCGCGGATCACCGAACCGATCGCCCAGTTGGTCCAGCCCTTTCGGCTGATGATCTCGTAGGCGGCCCGCCGCACCTCGGTCTCGAGACCGGCCATCGCCGACGCGTCCCACGCAACCCCCAGCACCTCGTGGCCCATCACCTTCACGCCCCCGATCGACACCAGGCTCCACGGAACGAACTCGCTGTCGCCGTGCTCGCCCAGCACGTAGCCGTGGACCGACTGGGGATCGACCCCGTAGCGCTCCCCCAGCAGGGCGCGCAGGCGGGCCGAGTCGAGCAAGGTGCCGGTGCCGATGACCCGCCCGCCGGGCCTCGTGGAGAGTCGCCGGGTCGCCAGCGTCATGATGTCGACGGGGTTGGTGGCCACGACAACCACCGCCTCGGGGCAGTGGCGGTCGAGGTCGGCCACGACGACGCGGAACACGTCGATGTTGCGGGCGAGCAGGTCGAGCCGCGACTCACCCTCTCGTTGGCCCACCCCGGCGGTGATGACCACGACCGAGGCATCGGCCAAGTCCGCGGCTGTGCCCGCTCGCACCGTGCACGGACCGACCAGTGCCTGACCGTGCATCAGGTCCATCGCCTCGCCTTCCGCCCGACGAGCGTCGGCGTCGACGAGGGTGAGCCGGGCGACGGTCTGGGCGTGGAAGAGGGCCGATGCGGCCGCCATCCCGACGTGTCCGACCCCGACGATGCCGACGTGCGCGCCCTGCATGACCCAGAGTGTCCCACGCACGACGGGAGGTGATCCGACCCTCAGGGCCACATTGGCAACCGACGTTGCCATGTGCGACGCTCTCACCCTCCACGGCCGTTCCAGGGGGAAGCATGCACGACCTCGTCATCCGCAACGGGCTCATCGTCGACGGGACGGGAGCCGCCGGGTTCCACGGCGATCTCGCCGTCGACGACGGGTCGATCACCACGGTCGGCGAGGTCGACGGCCGGGGCCACCGAGAGCTCGACGTCGACGGCGCCTTGGTGGCGCCCGGCTGGGTCGACATCCACACCCACTACGACGGTCAGGTGACCTGGGATCCCGAGATGGGCCCGTCGAGCTGGCACGGCGCCACCACGGTCGTCATGGGGAACTGCGGCGTCGGCTTCGCCCCCGTCCGACCAGGCGAGGAGGGCTTCCTCGTCGAGTTGATGGAGGCGGTGGAGGACATCCCGGGCACCGCACTGCACGAGGGGATCGACTGGCGGTGGGAGTCCTTCGGGCAGTATCTCGACGCCCTCGAGGAGTTGCCACGGACAATCGACGTGGCCGCCCAGGTGCCCCACGCTGCCCTGCGGGCCTACGTGCTCGGCGAGGATGCCCACACCGACGAGGTGTCGAGCGACGACCTCCAGCGCATGGCCGCGCTCACCGCCGAAGCCATCCGCGCCGGTGCGCTCGGCTTCTCGACCAGCCGCACGATCCTGCACACCTCGAAGCACGGGCTGATCCCTGGCACCACCGCGGTGCCGGCCGAGCTGCTCGCCATCGGCCAGGGCGTGGCGGATGCGGGTCCCGCGGTGTTCCAGTTCGTGTCCGACGGGCTCGGCACCGAGTCCGTCGAGCGCCAGTGGATCCGCGATCTCGCCGCGCTGCCCGGGGTGACGGTGACGTACTCACTGGCCCAATCGCCCCTCGATCCCCGGGCCTTCACCGATGCGCTCGACGAGGCCGAATCGCTGCGGGCCCACGGCCACCGGGTCGTGCCCCAGGTCCCCAGCCGTCCCACGGGCATGCTCTTCGGTCTCCAGAGCTCGTTCCACCCCTTCATGGCCCACCCCAGCTACCGGGCTCTGTGGGATGCGCCGCTCGTCGAGCGGGTCGGCCGGCTCCGCGACGAAGCGTTCCGGGCCCGGCTGCTGGCGGAGGAACCACAGACCCGGAGCTCCACCGCCCTGTACCTGGCCACCAACTGGACCGGGATCTTCCGTCTCGGCGCCGATTGCGACTACGAACCGTCCCCGGATTCGTCGGTCGCGGCCACCGCGCGGCGGGAGGGTCGATCGCCGTGGGAGGTGGTCCTCGACTGGTTGCTCGAGGACGGCGGCAAGGCACTGCTCTTCAGCCCGCTCGGAAGCTACGTCGACGGCGATCACGAGGCCATCCGGTCGATGATCTCGCACCCCGCCTCGGCGATCGGCCTGTCCGACGGTGGCGCCCACTGCGGGCTGATCTGCGACGCCTCGTTCCCCACCTACCTGCTGACCCATTGGGCGAGGGACCGCACCCGGGGCCCGCGGCTCCCGCTGGAGCTCGTCGTGCACAAGCAGACCCAGGCCACGGCCGACGTGTACGGCCTCGGTGACCGCGGCGTCCTGGCGCCGGGCAAGCGAGCCGACCTGAACGTCATCGACCTCGACGGTCTCGAGCTCCATGTCCCCGAGATGGTCTACGACCTCCCCGCGGGCGGCAAGCGCCTGATCCAACCGGTCGACGGGTACCGCTGGACGATGCAGGCCGGCGAGGTCACCTTCGTCGACGGCGAGCCCACCGGTGCCCGGCCCGGACGGGTGGTGCGCGGCCGGCGCTGACCCCTCTCCAACTTGACCGGCGGGTCAAGTTCCGCTCGAATGGTCACCGACCGGGTCCGATCGCCGGCCCACCACACGCCACCCAGAGATTCGATTCGAGGGGAAGACATGACGGACACCGCCGCCCGTACCGCCGACCGTTCCGACGCCGAGATCCTCGAGGAGCTGGACGACTGGCTCAACGAGAACTGGGATCCGGACATCACGGTCGAGGAGTGGTGGAATCGCCTCGGCCTCTCCGGTTGGGGTGCGCCGATGTGGCCCGAGGAGTGGTACGGCAAGGGTCTCAACCGGTCCGAGTCGGTCGCCATCCAGAACCGGATCGGCGAGTTCGGCGCCCTCCCCGCGCCCGGCGGCCTCGGCCTCCTGCTCGCCGGACCCACCATCATCGACCACGGCACCGACGAGCAGAAGCGCACGCTGGTCAAGGACATCATCACCGGCCAGAAGGCGTGGTGCCAGCTGTTCTCCGAGCCCGGCGCCGGCTCCGATCTCGCCGGCCTCCAGGCCCGCGCCATCAAGGACGGCGAGGAGTGGATCGTCAACGGGCAGAAGGTCTGGACCTCGGGCGGACAGATCGCCGACATGGGCATGCTCATCGCCCGTACCGACATCGACGTGCCCAAGCACCAGGGGATCACCTACTTCGGCGTCGACATGCACCAGGACGGCATGGACGTCCGGCCGCTCCGGGAGATGACCGGCCGGGCGCTGTTCAACGAGGTCTTCATGACCGACGTGCGCGTGCCCGACGAGTGGTGCATCGGTGGCCTCAACAACGGCTGGCGGGTGGCCAACACCACGCTGACCCACGAGCGTTCCGGCCTCGGCGCGGGCGGGGGCTCCGCCGCCGCCTCTCTCGCCACTCCCGGCACCGTCGCCGGAGACCTGAAGAAGCGGGCCGGCGACTTCGTCAAGAACCCCAACGAGCGTCGGGCCACCGGCGGCGGTGTCGCGGCGGCTCGCGGTGGGGCCAAGGGCCTGATCGAGCTGGCCAAGGCATCCGGGAAGATCGACGACAAGCCGATGCGCCAGGACCTCATGCGGCTCCACACCGCGCACGAGATCGCCCGCATGATGAACCTGCGGGCCAAGGCGGCCCGAGCCCGGGGCCAGGCCATCCCCGGTCTGCCGAACGTCATGAAGCTGTCGATGTCCCACATCCTCCGGCTCAACCGGGAGACCGGGCTGCGGATCCTCGGACCGATGGGCACGCTCCACGCCTACGACAACGACAGCCGCAAGGCGCTCGACGAGGCCACCGGCAACCCGTTCCTGACCATGGTCACCGAAGCGGCGCTGTTCTCCCCCGGTCCGGCCATCTACGGCGGCACCGACCAGATCCAGAAGAACATCATCGGCGAGCGGGTGCTCGGCCTGCCCAAGGAGCCGAACCAGGACAAGGTCCTCCCGTTCAAGGAACTCCCGAAGAACGGGTGAGTCGGCGCTCCCTTGCGGGAGCGGCGCCTCCCTAGTCGTCGGGGAGCTCGATCTGCCACGTGCCGTCGGGACGGCGCAGCATCGCCAGCTTCCACGGACCGTCGCCCAGATCGAGGGCGGACAGCACGTAGACCTCTCGGCCCCGGCCGGCTGCGGCGCGCGCCGCGGCGGCGAGGAACGCGTGGTGCCCCCCGGTGGTGCCGCCGGGCGCGCACAGCACGGTGGCGGTGGCCCGGTACCGCTCGAAACGCTCCTGCTGGTCGTCGGGCAGGGACCACTTGAGCGAGGCATCGGCCATCACGACGCGGTCCGCCACCACGGAACCCGCGGCGTCGACCACCTCATCGAGCTGATCGAGATCGGGGTGCGCCCGTCGCCATCCGGCGGCGAGGCCGGCATCGATCAGGAGGAGGGGCGCGCCCAACGTCTTGGTCTTCACTCGGCGGCGGGCCATGGCCGACGAGTGTGACACCTGCGCCCGCCTCACCGGGACATCCGCGCCCCTTATGCTCCGGCTCCGTGGACCGACCCCTGATCGCCCCCGGACGGCTCGCCATCGGCATGCAGCTGCCGATCCAGTCCCAGAGCACCATCTACGCCCAGCCGTGGGAGCCCGACGCCGGACCAGCCGAGCTCGAGACGATCGTCCGCGCCGCCGATCGTTCCGGCTTCGACTACGTCGCGGTGTGTGACCACATCGCCATCCCCGAGGCCCAGGTCTCGTCGATGGGCGCAACCTGGTACGACACCGTGGCCACCCTCTCGTGGATCGCCGGCTTCACCGCGCACGTGCAGCTCCTCAGCCACGTGTACGTGCCCGTCTACCGGCACCCGGCCGCGGTGGTGAAGGCGTGGTCGACCCTCGACGCCCTCTCCGGAGGGCGAGCCATCCTGGGCGTCGGCGTCGGGCACGTGGCCGGAGAGTTCGAGCTCCTCGGGATCGATCACTCGGCCCGCGGCCGGCTCACCGACGATGCCCTCTCCATGATCCGCGACGGCTTCCGTTCCGGTCGGGTCGACGGCGCATCGATCGCGCCCCGCCCCGCCCGACCGCAGGGTCCGCCGATCTGGATCGGAGGCTCCTCCCGAGCCGCGCTCCGCCGGGCCGCCACGTTCGGCGACGGCTGGCTACCCCAGGGCACCCCGTAT
Source organism: uncultured Acidimicrobiaceae bacterium (assembly GCA_963731885.1). Taxonomy (GTDB): domain Bacteria; phylum Actinomycetota; class Acidimicrobiia; order Acidimicrobiales; family Salinilacustritrichaceae; genus Salinilacustrithrix. The sequence continues at coordinate 65,265 of CAVSXR010000019.1, forward strand.
CCCGAGATGCCGGCCGCGATCGAGACGATCCACACCGACCAGGAACGCATCCACGGCGAGCGCCGGCCGCTCGACGTCGGCATCATCACCGCGTTCCTGCACGTCAGCGACGGCGCGCTCGACTTCGATGCGCCGGCCGGCACGTTCGCCGCGCCACCCGAGAAGCTGGCACGCGGCCTCGGTCGCCTCGCCGATCTGGGCGCCACCCAGCTCCAGGTTCGCTTCGCGGCCCGCTCGGCCGCCGAGTACGCCGAGCAGGTCACCCGCTTCGGCACCGAGGTCGCCCCGCTGCTCCCCTCCCCCTGACCCGCTCGGCGTCACGGGGACGTGGGGGCGAAGGCCTCGAGCGCATCCCAGTCGGGAACGCCGCGACGAGCGGTGGCGTCGGGGTTGAGGGGCTGGACGCACACGTGGGTGGCCCCGGCATCGCGGTGGGCCTGCAGCCGCTCCTCGATCTGGGCCACGGTCCCCCAGGCGACGAGGCCGTCGACCAGGCGGTCGGAGCCACCGTCGGCGAGGTCGTCCTCGGTGTAGCCGAGACGGAACCAGTTCTTGTAGTAGTTCGGGAGCTGCAGGTAGGTGCCCAGAGCCTGGCGGGCGGCGCTGCGGGCCACGGACGCGTCCGAGCTCAGCACCACCTTCTGCTCGACGCACAGGAGGGGGTCGGGGCCGAGGACGGCTCGCGCCGTGGCGGTGTGCTCCGGCGTCGTGAGATAGGGGTGGGCGCCGTCGGCGGCCGTCGCGGCCAGTTCCAGCATCTTGGGCCCGAGCGCAGCCAGCACGGTCTTGGGCGGCTCGGTCGGTGCCGGCGCCAGGTACATCGACTCGGCCATGCCGGCGAGGTAGTCGCGCATCTGCGACAGCGGCTTCGAGTAGTCGAGCTTGCGCAGACCGGCCACGATCGGAGCGTGGGAGACCCCGATCCCGAGGAGGAATCGGTTCCCCGACTGCTCGGCGAGCGTGCTCTGGGCCTGCTTCATGGCGCCCGGGTGACGGTGGAAGATGTTGGCGATGCCGGTGGCCACCACCAGGCGCTCGGTCCGGTCGAGCAGCACCGCGGCATGGGCAAAGGGGTCGCGTCCCACCGTTTCCGGCAACCACACGGTGCCGTAGCCCAGCGCTTCCACCCGCTGGGCGAACTCGATGGCGGTGCCGATGTCCATCCCCTCGGTGAACCACCACACGCCGCGGGTGCCGATGCGGTCGTCGATGGTGGCGGTGTCCTCTTGGCGGTCCATCGAGCCATCCTGCCATCGAGCCCAGTCCCGCACCGACCACCGATTCGTCCCCCGGCGGCGCGCTACGGTCGGGAGTCCACGCCGCCACGGCCGACAGGGGGAAGACGTTGTTCCGAGCACTGCTCCTCGCACCACCGGGCGCCGGTAAGGGCACCCAGGGCGAGCGCCTCGCGCAGCGCCACGGCGTCTCCCACCTGGCCACCGGCGACGTGCTCCGGCGCCACGTCGCCGAGGCCACCACGCTCGGTCGGGCGGCCAAGGAGCACATGGACGCCGGAGGCCTGGTGCCGGACGTGTTGGTCATCGACATGGTGCTCGAGGAGCTCGGCGGGACCGAGCCCATCGAGGATTTTCTGCTCGACGGCTTCCCGCGCACCCTGCGCCAGGCCAAGGCCGCCTTCGAGTGGGGGGTGGCCATGAACCGCACGTTCGACGCCGTGGTCATGCTCGACGTCCCCGAGGACGAGCTCGTGCGCCGCCTGATCGAGCGGGGTCAGGGCTCGGGCCGCAGCGACGACACCGAGGACGTCATCCGGCACCGCCTGCGGGTGTACGAGGAGAACACCGCGCCGCTGGTCGAGTTCTACGAGAACCGGGGCATCCTGGTGCGCATCGACGGCACGGGCACGGTGGACGAGGTCACCGAGCGCATCGAGGCCGGCCTGTCCCACCTCATCGACGGCTGACCCGAACTCAGTCGGCCACCAGCTCGAGCGGGAGCGAGCGGAGCCCGGCGATCACCGGCGACGCCGTCCGTACGGCCGGTCCCCGTCCCACGGGTCGCAGGCCCCGGTCGAGGAGTGCATCGAGGAGCGTGGCGATCTCCATCCGGGCGAGCGCCGCCCCGATGCAGAAGTGGGCGCCGAAGCCGAACGCCAGGTGGTGGTTCGGCGTGCGGCCGACGTCGAAACGATCGGCGGTCGGCCCGAACTCCGCCTCGTCCCGGTTGGCCGACTGGTAGAGCAGCAGGACCGGGTCGCCCTCGGCGATGGCGGTACCGGCCAGCTCGACGTCGCGGGTCGCGGTGCGCATGAAGGCGATCACCGGCGTGGTCCAGCGCAGGATCTCCTCGACGGCGCTGGACACCAGCGATCGATCGCCGGCGAGGCGGTGCCACTCGTCCGGATCGGCGCAGAACGCGGCGAGGCCACCGGAGATGGCGTTCCGAGTCGTCTCGTTGCCGGCGATGAGGAGCTGGGTGAGGAACATGACCAACTCGTCGTCGGTGAGCCGGCGGCCGTCGAGCTCGGTGTGGACCAGAACCGAGACCAGGTCGTCGACCGGTTCCGCTCGGCGCTCCGCACACCGGTCGAGCAGGTAGGCCCAACACTCCCCCATCAACCGCTGCTGCTCGTCGGGATCGATGTCGCTCGCACCGGGAATCGCCGCCTCCGACCAGGCGAAGAACCGGTCGAGATCGGCCTCGGGCACGCCGAGGACGTCGGCGATGAGCAGCAGCGGCAACGGGACCGCCAGCGCCTCCACGGCATCGAAGGGCCCGGCGGGGAGGCGTTCGAGCACCTCGGCGGTCCGTCGCCGGATCCGCTCGCCGGTCGCCCGCATCACGGAGGGACGGAACCCGGGGGCGACCAGGTTGCGGTAGGCGGTGTGCTCCGGCGGATCGGTGTGCATCATGGTCGGCGGACTGGCGTAATCGATGCCGATCTCCATGGTGAGGATTCCCTTCCGGGAGCAGAAGGTCTCGGGATCGGTGGAGGCACGGAGCACGGCCTCGTGGCTCGACAGGGCCCAGAACCCACCCGGCTCGCACCACGCGACCGGTGCGTCGGCCCGGAGCCGGGCGTAGGTCGGGTACGGATCGCTGGCGTAGAGGTCCCCGTCGACCAGGCGGGCGACCACCCGGCTCAGCTCGTCGTCGGGCGCGTGCCGATCCCGCGGCATCAGTGCGTCCCCCGTTGTTCTGGAGGGTCATCGGTCGGCCGCAGTGGCGCGATGACCGACCAGAATGGGTTGAGGGGCGGGATCGCAGACACGCCGGCATCGTGCCACCTCGTCGGCGGCCGTGTCGGCTCCGACCTCAGGTGAGGCCGAGCTCCTGGGAGCAGGTCGGCCAGGCGCCCCAGCCTTCGCGCGCCTGCAGGCGTCGGCCCATCTCGATCTGGGTGTCGCGGCTGTACTCGTTGGGGTAGCCGGTGCCACCGACCGACTCCCACGAGCCCAGACTGAACTGGAGCCCGCCGTAGAAGCCGTTGCCCGAGTCGATCGACCAGTCGCCGCTGGCCTCGCAGTCGGCCAGGTCGAGCCAGACCTGCAGGGTCTGGGGATCGCTGTAGTCGGAGCCCGAGGAGTCGGGCGCCGCCGTCGTCGTCGGCGCGGCCGTCGTCGTCGGCGCGGCGGTGGTGGTCGGCGCCGCCGTCGTGGTCGGCGCGGCGGTGGTGGACGGGGCGGCCGACGCGCGCTGCGGCGCCCGGGTGGTGGGTGGTGCGGTGCTGGACGAGGTCGAGGTCGAGGTCGAGCTGCTGGACGTCGACGTGCTGGTCGAGGTGGAGCTGGTCGAGGACGATGTCGGCGTGGCGGCGGCCACGGTGGTCGACGTCGCCTCCATCAGCTTCGCCGACGTCTCCGTCACCAACTGGACCAGCGTGACCGGAGCCGATGCCGATTGGCTCACCACCTCGGGTGCACCGGCTGCGGCCAGCTCACCGCCGGCGGCGACCGGGACGTCGTCGCCGCCGGATCCACCGAGGACGGCACCGATCGCGAACGTCAGCAGCAGCACCGCAGCCAACAGGCCGAGGCGGCGCCGACGGTAGATCCGACCGGGGCGAGGCGATGCGAGCGTGGGTTCGGGTGCGATGGTTCCGGGTGGGGTGGGCAGCGAGGACGTCGTGACACGATGATTGCCATCCGTCACGATTTCGCAACACTAGCCCGTCACGGAATCGACACAAACTCGTGGGCCGATTCACAAGGGACCGCTACCCCGAGACCGGCTCCGGAGTCGACCCCGTCTCCAGGAGCCGAGCGCCCCGCTCGATCGCCTCGACGAACTCCTCGACCATCTCGAGCACGACGTCGCTCGACCGCCGGACCTTGTCGAGTCGGCCGATGATCTGCCCGCAGGGCATGAAGTTCACCGCCTTGGCCTGGACCGGGTACCGGTGGCCGCGGGCCATCTCCTCGACGGTGACCATCGACTGCATCGGCATGCCGAGCGGATCCGGGGTGTCCGGGCGCTCCCAGGCGTCGGTCCAGTCGTTGCGCAGCATCCGGCACGGCTTGCCGGTCCACGAGCGGGAGCGGATGGTGTCGCGGCTGGTGGCCGACAGGTAGGTCTCCATCTGCCCCGGTGGGATGTCGGCCTCCTCGACGGTGAGCCACAGCGATCCGGTCCACACGCCCTGGGCGCCCATCACCATGGCCGCGGCCATCTGGCGACCCGAACCGACCCCGCCCGCGGCCAGCACGGGGATGTCGCCCACCGCGTCGATCACCTCGGGCCACAGGACGATGGAACCGACGTCGCCGGTGTGGCCGCCGCCCTCGCCACCCTGGCACACGATGAAGTCGAGCCCGGCGGCCTCGTGGGCCAGCGCGTGCTTGACCGAACCGCACAGGGCGCCGATGAGCCGGCCACCCTCCTGGACGTGCGCCACCACCTCGGGCGGCGGCGTCCCCAGCGCGTTGGCGATCAGCGAGCACTTCTCGTGGGCCAGCGCCTCCTCGAGCAACGGCATGGCGGTGGCGAGTCCGAACCCGAGCAGCTCGTGCGGCTTCTCCGCGTCGGTCAGCCCCGGCACCCCGGCCTGGTCGAAGATCCCCCGGGCGAACTCCCGGACCTCGTCGGGGATCATCGCCTTGAGCATGTCCTCGAGCTTGTCGGGGTCGATCTCGTCCATCCCCTCGTACTTGCCGGGGATCACGATGTCGACGCCGTAGGTGCCCTCGACGTGCTCGTCGAGCCAGTCGAGCTCCTGGCGGAGCTGTTCCACCGTGAATCCCACGGCACCGAGCACGCCGAACGCGCCGGTGTTGCACACCGCGGCGACCACGTCGCGGCAGTGGGTGAAGGCGAAGATCGGGAACTCGATGTCGAGGCGGTCGGCGATGGGCGTGCGCATGGGCGCGAGTCTGACAGAGAACTGGAACGTGTTCTACTTTTCGGCTCTCGGGAACTGGACGCGCCTCCGTACCGCTCTACCCAACCCACACCGTCATCAAGGTCGTCACCACCAGTGCCACCACGGTGAGCGGGAACCCGACCCGGGCGTAGTCGGTGAAGCGGTAGCCGCCGGGGCCGTAGACCATGGTGTTGGTCTGGTAGCCGATCGGGGTGAGGAAGCTGGACGACGCCGCGATGGCGACGGCGATGGCCATCGAACGGACGTCGACCCCGGCGGCGCCGGCCGACGCGACCGCGATCGGGAACATCACCACCGCGGCGGCGTTGTTGGTCACCAGTTCGGTCAACACCGCGGTGGCCAGCACCACACCGAACACCACCCCCACGTGACCCAACCCGTCGAAGGTCCCGGTCAGACCGTCCGCCATCCGCTGGGCCAACCCGGTGGTCTGCATCGCCGCGCCCAGGCCGAACGCCGACGCGATCAGGATCACCACATCGAGGTCGATGGCGTCCCGCGCCTCGGAGAAGGTGAGCACTCGCGTCCCGATCAGCACGGCCGCGCCGAGGAGGGCGCTCTCCAGGATCGGCAGGGCGTTGGTTGCCGCCAAGGCGATCACGGCCGCGGTGGTCAACGCCACGATCGGCGCCTTGGTGGTGACGGGGGGCGGCTCACCGCCGACTCGCGCCACCAGCAAGAAGTCGGTGCGGTTCTGCCAGTTGCGCCGGAAGGCAGGGTCGGCCAACAGCAGGAGCGTGTCGCCGTGGCGGAGGCGGACGTCACCGAGCTTGCCCTCGACCCGGTGCCCTGATCGGTGCAACGCCACCACCGCGGCCTGGTAGGTGCCCCGGAACTCGGCGTCGCGGATCGTCCGACCGACGAGGGGTGACGACAGCCCGACCACCGCCTCGAAGAAGGCGTTCTGCTTCGATCCGACCGCCAGGAGATGGCGTTCCTCGGTCGAGCGCAGCCCCCGGATGTGCTGGAGATCGACGATGTTGTCGACGTTGCCCACGAAGGTGAGCACGTCGCCACCATCGATGCGCCGGTCCGGTGCCACCGGGGACACGACCATGTCGTCGTCACGATCGATCTGGACGAGGAAGACCCCGCGCAGATCGCGGAGTCCGGCTTCGACCACGGTGCGACCGTCGAGGGGACCACCGGGAGTCACCTGCATCGTCATCGAGAACTCCCGGGCCTGCTGCTCGGCTGACTCGGGAGGGCTGAGCCGGTCGGGCACCAGGCGAGGGCCGACCACCACGAGCACGAGGACGCCCGCCACGGCCACGGGCAACCCGATGGCGGTCATCTCGAACACGCCGAGGGGGGATCCGTCACTCTGGTCGAGCAGCCCGGAGATCACCAGGTTGGTGGAGGTTCCGAGCAGGGTCACCACGCCACCGAGCAGGGCGGCGAACGAGATCGGCATCAGGAACCTCGACGGCGAGAGGCCCCGCTGGCGGCACCACCCGATCACGTCGGGCATCAACATGGCCACCAGGGGCGTGTTCGGGAAGAAGGCCGACGCGCCCGCGGTGGGGACGAGCAGGCGCGCCATCGAGCTGCGTCTCCGACCGTCGCCCAGCAGCGAGCTGGTCAGCGCAGAGAGCATGCCGGTCTTCTGCGCACCCCGGGCGAGGATGTAGAGGGCCGCGACCGTCAGCGGCGCGGGGTTGGAGAATCCGGCGAAGGCGGCGTCGGTGTCGATCACGTCGGTCAGCAACAGGACGAACGTGGCGCCGAACACCACGCCGGCCGGCGGGAATCGATCGAGTACCAGCGCGGTGAGCATCCCGACGATCACCGCCAGGGTGATCCACGCGTCGCCACTCATCGCGGCACAGACTGCCAGACCGACTGAGTACGGTCGGTCCGGTGACCGACGCCACCGCGCCCGTGCGCCCCCGCAACGTCGCCGTCGTGCTGCTGGACTCGCTCAACCGCCACATGCTCGGCAGCTACGGCGGCCACGAGTTCGACACCCCGAACCTCGACCGGTTCGCGGCCGAGCGCGCCGTGCGCTTCACCAACCACGTCACCGGTTCGCTGCCGTGCATGCCGGCCCGCCACGACATCCTGTGCGGTGCGCTCGACTTCCTCTGGAAGTGCTGGGGCTCGATCGAACTGTGGGAGCGGCCCATCACCGCCCAGCTGCACGACGCCGGCGTGGTGACCCAACTCGTCACCGATCACCCGCACCTGTTCGAGACCGGTGGCGAGAACTACCACACCGACTTCCACGGCTGGGAGTACCTGCGGGGCCACGAGGGCGATCCGTGGCGGACCTGGGCCGACCCGTCCTGGGTCGGCGCGCCGGCGCAACGGGCCCACACCGCGGGCTGGTTCTACGAGCGCGCCCATGGGTTCAGGGGCGTGACCAAGCCCTACGACATCGGTCGGACCCACTTCCGGACCGAGGACGACTACCCCGGACCGCAGACGATGGCCTACGCGGCCCGCTGGCTCCGCGAGGCCACGCCCCATCACGACGACGGCTGGTTCCTCTTCGTCGACGAGTTCGATCCCCACGAGCCGTTCGACACCCCGGAGCCGTGGGCCTCGATGTACCAGGACGGCACCCACGAGGGCGACGCCCTCATCTGGCCGCCCTACGCCGACGGCGCCGTGGTGAAGGACCAGCTCACCGAGGCCGAGGCCCGCCACATCCGGGGAAACTACGGCGCCAAGCTGGCCATGATCGACCACCACCTCGGGCGGGTCCTCGACGCCTTCGACGAGCGCGACCTGTGGGACGACACCGCGCTGATCGTGTGCACCGATCACGGCCACTACCTCGGGGAGCAGCGACGGGGCCGTGACATCTGGGGCAAGCCGGCCGTGCCCCAGTTCGAGCCGCTCGGTCACACGCCGCTGCTCGTCGCCTGGCCCGGGACCCGGCCGGGAACCACGGTCGACGCCCTCACCACCAACGTGGACCTCCACGCCACCATCGCCGATGCCTTCGGGATCGAACCGTCCCACCGCACCCATGGCCGCTCGATCGTGCCGCTGCTCGACGGCTCGGCCACCTCCATCCGCGAATCGGCCATCGGCGGGGTGTTCGGCAGCTGGGTGCAGGTCACCGACGGTCGTCGCAAGTACGCCCGGGCGCCCGAGGGCGACGGCTTCCCCCTGTCGATGTGGTCGAACCGGTGGTCGACCATGCCGCTGCACATCGCCGGCCTCCGGGGCCTCCCGGACCCCGACGATCGCGCCTACCTCGACCACATGCCCGGAACGACGATCCCCGTCCTCCGCCAGCCATGGCAGCCCGGCGACATGGTCCCCATGTGGGCCAGCGGTGCGCACAACGCCGGCGATCACCACCTCTACGACCTCGGTGTCGATCCCGAGGAGACCGAGAACCGCACCGGCGAGCCGGTCGAGAACGAGCTCGTGGAGCTGCTCCGCAGCGCGCTCGACGAGGTGGAGGCGCCGGCCGAGCAGTACCAGCGCCTCGGCATCGCCTGATCGGGAGATCGGATCGGGTTCACCAGGTGGTGTCGCGGCGCAGGACGGCGTCGGCTCCGCCGTCGACGAAGAGCACCTGTCCGGTGATGTGGGTGTTCTCGGGGCTGGTGAGGAAGTCCACCACCGCGGCGATGGTCTCGGGCCGGGCGTGGCCGTGCAGCGGCATGGGCACCGCGGTGTCGACCATCTCCACCGATGACGCGGAGCCGAGCAGCTCGGCGGTCATCGGGGTGATCACCGTGCCGGGTGCCACCGCGTTCAGGGCGATCCCCGCCCCCGCCCACCGCGGGATGGTCGCCTGGCGGCGCAGCCAGCGCGCCAGCGCGGTCTTCGACGTCAGGTACGCCATCGAGGGGTTCTGGTCCATGCGCCGGCAGGCCTCCTCCTCGTCGCCGGCCAGGCACGCCTCGACGACGGGTTCGTCGGCGCCGAGGATCGAGGCGATCGACGAGATCACCACCACTCGGGGGTCCTCGCCGGCTTCGAGCAGCGGGTGGAGCAGCTCGACGGTGGCCACCGCGCCGAAGTAGTTCACCGAGATGGCCCGACGGCCATCCGCCGAGATCCCGGCGCCGGCGACGACCGCGTCGACCGAGCCATCGCACGCCGCGGCGACCTGATCGGCCATCGCCTGGCGACCGTCCGGCGTGGCCAGATCGGCCTCGATGTCGGCGTCGTGCAGGTCGACCCCGAGCACTCGATGACCCGCCGTCCGCAGCCGCTCGACGGTGGCCGCCCCGATCCCCGATGCCGATCCGGTCACCACGTAGGTACGCATGTCGGGCATCTTCGCAGACGGGGTGAACGCGGCTCAGAAGTCCCCGGCGTTGCGGCGCACGGGGCGCAGGACCGCGTCGATGGCGACGAAGTCGACCGAATCCCCGCCGAGGCCGAAGTCGATGGCCGCCAGGGCCTGCGCCGCCTCGACCACGAGGGCATGCCCGGCTTCGGTGATCGACGCCAGCCGGGTCCGACCGTCATGGGGATGGGGCCGTCGCTCCACCAGACCGTCGCGCTCGAGGCGATCGACCGTGTTGGTGACGCTGGCCGGGTGGACCTGGAGCCGCTCCCCGACCTTGCCCAGCGGCATCGATCCCCGTCGTGAGAAGTGGAGCAGGGCCAGGGCCTCGAACCGGGAGAACGTGAGGCCCAGCGGGGCGAGGGCCTCGTCGATCCGCCGCAGGAGGATCTGGTGGGCGCGTGTGATCGACGTCGCCGCGGTCATGGCATCGGGCGAACCCCAGGCGTGCGCGACCCAGTTGCGCCGGGCCTCGGCGACCGGATCGAACTCGAGTGCCATGAGCGATACACTACGGAGAAATACTTGGACATCAAAGGACTTGATCATGGGCGGAGACACGAACGATCGGGACATCCATCGGGATGGCTGGCAGGAGGCGTTCGACTCGGCCACGTTGCGCGACACGCCCTTCTCGACCCGATCGGGGGTGGAGCAGGAACCGGTGTACGGCGAGGCCCCCTATCCCGGCCAGTACCCCTACACCCGGGGCATCCACGCCCCCATGTACCGGTCCCGGCTGTGGACGATGCGGATGTTCGCCGGCTTCGGCACCGCCCAGGACACCAACGGCCGCTTCAAGGACATCCTCCGAAACGGTGGTACCGGGCTGTCGACGGCGTTCGACATGCCCACGCTGATGGGCCGCGACTCCGACAGCGAGTGGTCGTTGGGCGAGGTCGGTCGAGCCGGCGTCGCTGTCGACACCCTCGCCGACATGGAGGACCTCTTCGCCGACATCGATCTCGGCGCGGTGTCCACGTCGATGACCATCAACGGGCCGGCGCCGATCGTCATGGCCATGTACATCGCCCTCGCCGAGCAGACCGGCGTGGCCCGGGCTGCGCTGTCCGGCACCATCCAGAACGACATCTTCAAGGAGTACCAGGCCCAGAAGGAGTACATCTTCCCGCCCCGACCGTCGGTGCGGCTCATCACCGACATGATGCGCTTCACCACCGCCGAGATGCCCCGGTGGCACCCGATCTCGATCTCCGGCTACCACATCCGCGAAGCCGGTTCGACCGCCGCCCACGAGCTGGCGTTCACCCTGGCCAACGGCTTCGCCTACGTCGAAGCCGCCGTGGCCGCCGGTCTCGACGTCGACGCCTTCGCCCCCCGGCTCAGCTTCTTCTTCAACGCCCACTCGGACTTCTTCGAGGAGATCGGCAAGTTCCGGGCCGCCCGGCGCATCTGGGCCCGGTGGATGAAGGAGCGCTACGGCGCTCGCGATCCCAAGTCCCACATGCTGCGGTTCCACACCCAGACCGCCGGCGTGTCGCTCACCGCCCAGCAACCCCGCAACAACATCGCCCGGGTCGCCATCCAGGCGTTGTCCGCCGCCCTCGGTGGCACCCAGTCCCTCCACACCGATTCCTACGACGAGGCCCTCGCCCTGCCCACCGAGGAGGCCGCTCGGATCGCGCTGCGTACCCAGCAGATCGTCGCCCACGAGACCGGGGTGACCAACGTGGCCGATCCCTTGGGCGGCTCGCCCTACGTGGAGTGGATGACCGACGAGATGGAGCGCCAGGCCGAGGAGGTCTTCGCCCACCTCGACGATCTCGGCAACGGCTCGATCCTCGAGGGCGTCTACGCCGGCATCGACGACGGCTACTTCGTGGGCGAGATCGCCGAGGCCTCGTACCGGTTCGAGCGCGAGGTCAATGCCGGGGAGCGCATCATCGTGGGCGTCAACGCCTTCACCGATGGCAACGACGACAGCGAGCACAACCTCCTGCGGGTCGATCCCGCGGTCGAGGAGCTCCAGCGCAAGCGGCTGGCCGACGTGAAGCAGTCCCGCGACGACGCGGCCGTGGCCGCGGCGCTCGACCACGTCCGGACCACCGCCTCCGACCCCACCGCCAACACCATGCCGGTGCTCATCGATGCGGTGCGGGCCTACGCCACCGAGGGCGAGATCGTGGCCGCCCTCGAGTCCGTGTTCGGGACCTACGTCGAGAAGACCGTCATATGACCGACGGCCAGAACATCCGGATCGTCCTGGCCAAGCTCGGTCTCGACGGCCACGACCGCGGTCTGCGGGTCGTCACCCGCATGCTGCGCGATGCCGGCTTCGAGGTCATCTACCTCGGCCTGCGCCAGACGGTGGAGATGGTCGTGGCCGCCGCCATCCAGGAGGACGCCGACGCGGTCGGGCTCTCCCTCCACAACGCGAGCCACATGACCCTGGCCCCCCGCATGGTCCAGGCCCTGCGCGACGCCGGGCTCGACATCCCGGTCGTCGTCGGCGGCATCATCCCCGACGACGACGTGCAGCCGCTGCTCGACACCGGCGTGGCGGCCATCCTCGGCCCCGGCGCGTCCTCGGCTGATGTGGCCACCGCGGTGCGCGACGCGGTCCACCTCTGACGACAGCTTCAGTCCGCGCCAGACGTGAGCGTGGACGGATCGTCACCGAGCAGGAAGCGGGGGCCAGCCCCGAGCGTCGCAGCGGCGTCGTCGGGGTTGTACAGGGCGCAGTTCTGCAGCGACAGGCACCCGCAGCCGATGCACGAGTCGAGCTGATCGCGCAGACCGACCAGCACCATGATCTGCTCGTCGAGGCGGGGCCGCCAGCTGGCCGACAGCGCAGCCCAGTCACTGTGGTCAGGAGTCCGGCCGGTGGGGAGACCGTCCAATGCCTCGCGGATCTCGTCGAGGCGCAGGCCGACCCGCTGGGCGACGCGGATGAAGGCGATGCGGCGCAGCACATCGCGTGGGAAGCGTCGCTGACCACCTGCAGAGCGGTCGGCCGTGATCAAGCGCTCGGTCTCGTAGAAACGGATGGCCGATGGGGCCACGCCGGTCCGTTCGGCGACTGCGCCGATGCTGAGGAAGTCTTCCACCGTGCCATCATCCCTTGACCTCAAGTGAACTTCAAGTCCTAGGGTGCTCGCCATGCCACCCACCACTGCCCTGTTGCGCGACCTCGACCCCGACGACATCGCCGCGGCATACGCCCAGCGCGGGCTCGAAACGCTCCCCGACGCCGAGCTCGTCGATGCCGCCGCCGCCGTCATCGGCCGGCCGAAGGAGGCCGAACCGAACTCCTTCGTGCTCCACGCCCCTCTCGAACTGCTGGCCCGCGCCGCCCTCCTCGTCCACGTCTCCCCCGCGGTGCGACCCGACGTCCGGCTCCGGATCGCGTGGCTGGCCGCCACCTACGATGCCGCCGGTCCGGGCATCACCGTCGTCCCGGTCGAGTTCCGCACCGAGTCCGCGGCGGTGGACGCGCTGGGTGACGCCATCGGTGCCGGCGACATCGCCGGCGCGGGGGCGATCGGCTCGTGGCTGGGCCGCAACGTCGATGCCCCGGCCCTCACCGCCTCCATCGGCGACGCCGTGGTACCCAGCTTGGCGGCCGCGGCCCACGGACCGATCTTCCTCCACCACCTCCAGCGGGTCGCCAGCCGGTCGCCGGTGGCCGGATCGCTCTTCGCCAACCTGGCGCGGGATCTGGCTCGCCATCCGGGGTGGGAGCTGACCTGGATGGACCACGCCCGCCGCGTCGATGGTGACCTGGTCGCGGCCCTCGCGGCGACGCCGGTCCTGGGTCCGCCGGGGAGCAACTTCATCTACCCGCTCATGGACCAGGCCGAGTCGTCCGGGCTGGCCGCCGAGATCGCCGGGCGGGCAGTGGGCTCCCCGACCGACGTTCGTGCCGCCTCCATCGCCATCGTCCGCGTCGCGACCGCGTCGATGCTCCTCGACGACCCGACGCAGGCGCCGTACGGCTGGAGCCATTGCCTGACCATTCCCCAGTCGGTGGCGGCGATCGCTCCGCTGCTGGCCGACCCCAGCCGAGCCATTGCGGTGGCCGCCACGCAGGTCGTTGGCTTCCGCGCCGGGCTCGGATCGGCGCCCCTCAGCTCACTGGCCGCCGGGGGCCTCACCCCGGACGGCCTCCTGGGCACGCCCGCTCCCGATCCGGCGACGCTCCAGGGCGTGATCGATCGAGCGGCGGTCCACCCCGACGCCCACCTGGCCAAGTACGTGATCGCCTGTCTCGACGCGGCCCGCACCGATCCGACCGGCGCCGGTCAGCACCTGGCCGCCGCCACCCATCTCGACGCCTGGTGGCAGGCAAGTCCGGCTGGCGACGATCCGATCCTGGCGATGGCCGGCGTTCGATAGCCGCGCCGCTCAGCGCAGCGCGAACCGGACGGCCTCGATCAGTCCCGCGGTGCGGGGATCGTCGGAGAGGTTCGTGCCCATCTGGTTCATCACGTAGCCGAAGCCGACGCAGTGATCCGCATCGGCGAAGCCGAGCGAGCCGCCGGCACCCGCATGACCGAAGCTGCTGTCGCCCATCAGGGGCGAGAACGACGACGGCAGGAAGAAGCCGAGGCCGAACCGGGTCGGGACCACCAGGGTCCGGTCACGGCCGTAGCTCTGCTCGACGGTGGCCTGCTTGACGGTGGCGTCGTCGAGCAGCCGGATGCCGTCGACCTCGCTCACGCACGCGGCGTAGAGCCGGGCCAGGGACCGGGCGTTGGTGATGCCGTTGGCCGCGGGGATCTGCGACGCCCACACCTCCGGCCGGTTCCAGGCGATGTCACGGCCCTCCCCGCCCAGGTCGAACGCACCGTTCAGGTGCAGGGCCCGGTTCATCACCGACTCCGGATTCAGGTAGGCGGCGGCGAGGTCGCCGAGCAGTGGGACCAACTCGGGATCGAGATCGCTCATGTCGAACGCCGCATCCCTCGGATCCGGCGCGATCAGCGGAGCCACTCGACCCCGCTCGGACTCCGGCAGTCCGATCCACAGGTCGAGTCCGAGTGGTGCAGCCAATTCGTCGGCGACGAACTCGCCGATCGTGCGACCGGTGACACGGCGGACGACCTCGCCGACCAGCCAGCCGTAGGTCAAGGCGTGGTACCCGTGGGCCGTCCCCGGTTCCCAGAGGGGCTCCTGGGCGGCGAGGGCCTCCACCACCGGAGTGATCTCCAGGACCTCGTCGAGCGAGAGGCGAGCGTCGATCGCCGGGAGGCCGACCTGATGGTCGAACAGCATCGCGATGGTGACGTCCTGCTTGCCGGCTTGGCCGAACTCGGGCCAGATGTCGGTCACCTTGGCGTCGAAGTCGAGCAGACCCCGCTGGGCGAGCAGGTGAGCGGCGATGGCCGCGATGCCCTTGGTGGTGGAGAACACCAGTTGGAGGGTCGATTCGTCGTAGGCCCGTCCGGTGGCCGGATCGGCCAGGCCACCGACGAGGTCGACGACGCACGCGCCGTCGACGTAGACGGCGACGCCGGCCCCGACGTCGCCGTGCTCGGAGAAGTTGCGCTCGAAGGCGTCACGCACGCCCTCGAAGCCATCGGCCACGGTCCCGGTCACTGTTGTCATGTCTCGTTCCCCAAACGGTCGTTCCAACGGCCGAAAACGCTAGCGGACTTGACCCGGCGGTCAAGCATCGCCGGGACGCATCTAGGGTGAGGCGATGGACGACTTCTCCTCCGCCTACGGACCGTGGGCCGTGGTGGCCGGCGCGGGCGTCGGCATGGGCGCCTCCTATGCCACCCAGATCGCCGGCCGCGGCCTGTCGGTCCTCCTCGTCGATCGGGAGGTGGAGCCCATCACCGCCCTCGCCGCCACCCTGGCCGACCGCTTCGGGGTGGACTGCCGGACCCTCGCCGTGGACCTCGGCGCGCCGGACGCGGCCACCGCCGTCCTCGACGCGTGTGCGTCCCTGGACGTCGGTCTGTTCGTGGCCAATGCCGCGGCATCACACGTCGGGTGGTTCCGCGATCAGGACCCGGCGTCGTTCGAGGCCCAACTCCGGGTCAATGCCCTGACGCCGACGACGATCATCCACGGTCTCCTCCCCCGCTTCTCTCGTCGTGATCGCGCCGGCATCGTCATCATGTCGTCGCTGTCGTCCCGTCGAGGCGCCCCGCTCGTGGCGACCTACGCCGCGACCAAGGCCTACCTCGCCATCCTCGCCGAATCGCTCTGGGACGAGTTGCGCGCCGACGGCGTCGACGTGCTCGGCGTGCTCCCCGGTTCCACCCGCACCCCCGGGTGGCTGTCGTCCCAACCGCAGTCGAGCCTCGGCACCGCCACGCTGATGGCGCCCGACGATGTCGTCGTCGAGGCCCTCGACGCCCTCGGCTCCGGTGAGCCGACCATCGTGGCCGGCCAGGCCAACCGAGATTCCGAAGCCCTGCTCGAGTCGATGCATCGGGCCGAGGCCGTCCGCCTGGTGGGCCAGGTGATGCGCGACACCTATCCCGACGAACGCCAACCGGATCCCACCTTCTGATGACTCCGGCGGCGGTACCGTCAACCTCGGACGACTACCAGGGGGCGCACGATGAGCGGTGACGAGGTGATGCGGGCCCATGCAGCCGGTCTCCCGGTGCCGCAGTTCGATGACCCGGCGTTCACGATCCCACCACCGTTGGCCGAGGCCACCGTCGCCATCGTCACGACCGCCGCGCTGCACCGTCCCGACGACGACCAGTTCACGGCGAGCGACACCAGCTTCCGTACGCTCGACCGCAATGACCGCGACCTCCGTCTCGGGCACTGGTCGGCGAACTTCGACCGCAGCGGGTTCGCTGCCGACCTCGACGTCGTCTATCCGATCGACCGCCTCGAGGAGCTCGCCGCTCGGGGTGTCATCGGTGCCGTTGCGCCTCACCACCTCGCCTTCGCCGGCAACCAGCCCGACACGGTCGCCGAGGTCCGGCTCGACACCGGACCGACCGCGGCGCGCCAGCTCCGGGACGATGGTGTCGACGTCGTCCTGCTCACCCCCGTCTGACCGCTGTGCTCGCGTACCGTGAGTACGCTCGCCCACGTCTTCGAGACCGCCGGGCTCGCGACCGTGGCCCTCATCTCGGTCCGATCCGTGGCGGAGCGCATGCGGCCGCCACGGGCGCTCTTCGCCGAGTTCCCCCTCGGTCGCCCGTTGGGCCGCCCCGGCGATCCCGCGTTCCAGCACGACGTCCTGCGACGCGCCTTCGCCCTCCTCGACGAGCCGCGCGGCCCGGTGCTGGTCGACCACCCCGAGGTGATCGTCGCCGACGAGACGCCATTGACCTGTTCGCTGCCTCCCCGCTACGACCCCGCCGTCCCGCCCGCCGTCGACGAGGCTCGCGGTCTCCGGGCCGCCTACGACCGGAGTCTGGCGGAGCGCGGCTCCACCTCTGTCGGTCGGGTCACGGATCCCGACGGCGTGCCCGATGCTCTGGCCGTCCTCGACGCCATCGCCGCAGGCACGCCCTGGAAGGAGGCCGGTCTACCGGGCGGGAACACCATCGCCACCGCGCACGACATCCGCGCCTACTACGAGGAGGCAGCGCTGGCCTTGGTCAACGGACCCCCGCCCGGTGCGCGCCAGGCCGAGGCATGGTTCTTCGAGCGCACCAAGGCGGGCCGCACCCTCCTCGCCGCCCGCCTGGCGATCAAGAACGCCGAGGCCCCCTTCCCGGTCTGGTTCTACATGGCGCCCGGCCACCGCTGAAGCCACCGCCTCCCCGCCAGTTCTCGCTCACCTCGCTTCCGGGTACGAACGCGCCCCGTCCTCCGGCTGGCGGGCCGAAAAGGTACGATTCGCCCGGGCGGGCTCGACAGGAACGTTGAGATGAACAACAACACGAGCACCACCACCCGTGATCAACGCATCGACGGCCGAACCGCGCGGCGCGATCGAAACCGCATCGCCGTCCTCGACGCGGTGATCGAGCTGTTCTCGGAGGAGAACCTGACGCCTGGAGTCCACGAGGTCGCCGAGCGATCGGGCGTGTCGTTGCGCTCCGTCTACCGGTACTTCGACGACGTCGACGACCTCGTCGGCGCCGCCATCGACCGCCAGGTCGCCCAGGCCAGTGATCTGTTCCAGATGCCCGACGTGGGCGTGGGGTCGACCTCGGCCCGCATCACCCGGTTCTGCCAACGGCGGATGCGGCTGTTCACATCGATCCGCTCCGTCTACCGGGCCAGCACCATCCGGTCTGCTGACCAGGCCCAGCTGTGCGCTCGGCTCGACGCGAGCCGAAACGAGTTGTCCAAGCAGACCGCCGAGATGTTCGCCCCCGAGCTCGACGAGCTGCCGCTGGACCGGGCCGTCACCGTGTCCGGGATCCTCGACACGCTGTCGCAGTTCGACTCCCTCGACCACATCTTCCGGAACCACTCCTACGACGTCGAGGCCGCCACCGACTTCCTGGCCGACGCCTTCGCCGAGATCCTGCTCTGAGACGCTACGCCGGCAGACTTCGTCTGCCGGCTCCGCTTCTGGAGTTGCTCGCCCACCGTCCTCTGGCCGGCCGGCTCGTCAACTCCGCCGCATGTCTTGCGGGGTTTCTCGGCGCCGAGCAACCGGCGGTACGGTCCCGGCCAGCAACCGTCGACGACCCCGAGGAGACCTGGTGCGCAGCGCCAAAGACTTCTTCGCTCCCCTGGCCATCGGTGCCCCGGAACCGCTGCGGGAGATCCCGTTCCGCCCGTCCCGCAACATCCACTTCTTCCCTCCGGCCAACGAGAAGATGCGGTCCAAGGTGCCCGACATGGTGGCCACCTGCGACGTGCTCCTCGGCAACCTCGAGGATGCCGTGCCCGCCTCCGACAAGGAGGCCGCTCGGGCCGGGCTGATCGAGGTCGGCACGTCGGTCGACTTCGGGGAGTGCCAGTTCTGGACCCGGGTCAACAGCCTCGACTCGCCCTGGGGCCTCGACGACCTCACGGCCGCGGTCACCGAGATCGGCGACAAGCTCGACGTCATCATGATCCCCAAGGTCGAGGGACCCGAGGACATCCACTACGCGGATCGCCTCGTCGCCCAACTCGAGGCCAAGGCGGGGCTGGATCGCCCGATCCTGCTGCACGCCATCCTCGAGACGGCGCGCGGGATGACGAACGTCGAGGAGATCTGCGCCGCCTCGCCCCGCATGCAGGGCTTGTCGCTCGGTCCCGCCGACCTCGCCGCCAATCGGCGGATGAAGACCACGCGCGTCGGCGGCGGTCACCCCGGCTACCTGGTGCGTTCCGACCCCACCGGCGACGACCTCGAAGCCGGACGGGTCACCGCCCAACAGGATCTGTGGCACTACACCGTGGCCCGCATGGTCGACGCGTGCGTGGCCAACGGCATCTACGCCTACTACGGGCCCTTCGGCGACATCCGCGACACCGTCGCCTGCGAGGACCAGTTCCGCAACGCCTACCTGCTCGGGTGCGTCGGGGCTTGGTCGCTGCACCCGGTGCAGATCGACATCGCCAAGCGGGTCTTCTCGCCGCCCGTCGACGAGGTCGAGCACGCCAAGCGGGTGGTCGAGGCCATGGGCGACGGCACCGGCGCCATCATGCTCGACGGCAAGATGGAAGACGACGCCTCGGTCAAGCAGTGTCTCGTGGTCCTCGACCTCGCCAAGCAGCTCGCCGAGCGCGACGCCGATCTGAAGGAGGCCTACGCGCTGTGAGCGTCGATCCGTCCCTCCGCCCCCGTCGCTCGGTGCTCTACATGCCCGGCGCCAACGAGCGCGCCCTCGACAAGGCCAAGGGCCTCGCCGCCGATGCCCTCATCCTCGACCTCGAGGACGCCGTGGCGCCCAACGCCAAGGACGAAGCCCGCGAGCGGGTGTGCACCGCGGCATCCTCCGGCGAGTACGGCCGGCGCGAGATCGCCATCCGCGCCAACGGGATCGGCACGCAGTGGCACGACGCCGATGTCGCCGCCATCGCCGCCGCCGGGCCCGACGCCATCGTCGTGCCGAAGATCGACTCCGTCGACGACGTCCGCGCCATCGAGGCCGCCCTCGAACGGGCCGGCGCCCCCGATCGCACCGCGATCTGGGCCATGGTCGAGACCCCCGTCGCCATGCTCCACGCCGAGCAGATCGCCCGCAGCTCCGAACGCCTGGCCGTGCTCGTCATGGGGACCAACGACCTCGCCAAGGAGCTCCGGGCCGCCCACGTCCCCGGTCGCCAGCCCCTGTTGACCGGCCTCGGGTTGTGCCTGCTGGCTGCTCGCGCCGCCGGCAAGGTGATCCTCGACGGCGTCTACAACGACATCGGCAACGCCGAGGGCTTCCTCGCCGAGTGCCGCCAGGGCCAGGAGATGGGCTTCGACGGCAAGACCCTCATCCACCCCAGCCAGCTCGAACCGTGCAACGAGGTGTTCGCCCCGTCCCCGGAGGCGGTGGCCGCAGCGCAGGAGATCATCGAGGCCTTCGAGGAGGCCGAGCGCGACGGACGCGGCGTGGTGACCGTCAACGGCCGGATGATCGAGAACCTCCACGTCGACGAGGCCCGGCGAGTCCTGGCCCAAGCCGACGCGATCGCCGCCCTCGCCGGCTGACCGGGAGGGCGGCGATCGCGGTTGGAGGCGGCGGAGGGATCAGATGCGCGTGTGGCGTTCCTCGACCACGTGGCGCTCGGTCACCGGGCGCTCCTCGACCACGTGCGTGGTGGTGCGAGGCGCCGACATGCGATCGAGCCAGAACAGCGAGACCAGCAGACCGACGACGCCGGCGATCATCAAGATGATGCCGACGGCATCGATGTCGAGACCGCCGACGGTGGCATCCACGGCAAAGGTGAGGATGGCGCCGAGGGCGATGAGGAAGACCGAAGTTCCAGTAGCCATGAGTTCTGCTCCTTGTACAGGCCGCCCCCGTTGGGGTGGAGTGCGAGACCCTGTACCCGGGTCGCGCCCATGACAGAACCATGACAACGCATCCCTGAGCGGCCCGGCCCCTAGCCTCGGAACATGAGCGCTGCCCCGCAGATCACCGAGATCGACTTCCACTTCGACGTGATGTGCCCGTTTGCGTACCAGACGTCGAAGTGGATCCGGGCGGTCCGCGCCCAGACCGGCCTCACCATCAACTGGCGGTTCTTCTCGCTGGAGGAGATCAACCGGGTGGAGGGCAAGAAGCACCCGTGGGAACGGGAATGGTCCTACGGCTGGTCGATGATGCGCATCGGCGCCCTCCTGCGCCGTGACGACATGGCCAAGCTCGACGCGTGGTACGAACGAGCCGGTCGGGCGTTGCACGAGGACGGGCACCGCCCCCACGATCCCGAGGTCGCTCGCCACCTGCTCGACGAGCTCGGCATCGATCCCGGCGTGGTCGACGCGGCGATCGCCGACCCCTCCACCCACGACGAGGTGAAGGCCGAGCACGACAAGGTCGTGGCGGCGGGCGGCTACGGCGTACCCACCCTGTTCTTCCCCGACGGTCAGTGCCTGTTCGGCCCGGTCATCATGGACCCGCCCACCGAGGGCGACGCCGTGCTCCGGCTGTGGAACGCCACCATCGCATGGCTCGAGTTCCCTCACCTCTACGAGCTGCAGCGCCCCAAGACCGAAGCCGACGGGCGCTTCATCGCCAAGACGTTCAAGCCCTACCTCGAGGCCCGGGACTGGGTCTCGATCAACCGGGGCAAGGTCATCGAGTTCGATCGCCTCACCGCCGACAACTAGAAAACTTCGTCGCCGCGTCACACCCCTCGTGACGGAGCGACGACACATTCAGCTGGGGAGGGGTCGCAGGTCACCCTTCTCGATCTGTTCGACGAGGGCGAACTTCTGCACCTTGCCGCTGCCGGTCAGCGGGAACTCCTCGGCGCGGTACCACAGCCTCGGCACCTTGTGGGACGCCAGGGTCTCCCGGCAGTACGCCTGCAGCTCGCTGGGGTGCAGCTCGGCGCCTTCGGCGACCTGGATCACCGCCCCGACCTGCTCACCCCAGGTGGCGTCGGGAACCCCGACGACGGCAACCGAGGCCACCGACGGGTGCTCGAAGAGACGGTTCTCGATCTCGGCCGGGAACAGGTTCTCGCCGCCGCGGATGATCATGTCCTTGAGGCGCCCGGTGATGGCGAGATACCCCCGCTCGTCCATGGTGCCGAGGTCGCCGGTGTGCAACCAGCCGTCGGAGTCCACCGTCTCGGCCGTCACCTCCGGCATGTCGAAGTAGTCGATCATCTGCATGTAGCCGCGTGCGCAGATCTCGCCTTCCCGGCCCGGCGGCACGGTGGCGCCCGATTCGACGTCGATCACCTTCACCTCGGTGCTCGGCATGGGCAACCCGACCGTGGTGCCCTTGTCGATCGGGGAATCGTCGGCGCGCGTCATCGACACCAGCGGCGACAGCTCGGTCTGGCCGTACACGATCTGGAACGCGCACCCGAGGGTGGACTCGATGGTGCGGACGAGGTCGGGTGGCACCATGGCTCCACCGCTGACCACCGCCTGCAAGGACGAGGTGTCGCGGGTGGCGAAGTCGGGATGCGACATCATCGCGATCAGCATGGTGGGGACGGCGCCCATCGACGAGGGACGGTAGGTCTCGATCAGCTCCAGCACGAGGGCTGGATCGAACTGCTCGACGAGGACCAGGTTCTGCCGGAGCCACGCCGCACCGAGGACGCTCATGACACAGCCACCGGTGTGGAACAACGGCATCGGGGTCAGGGCGGTGCCGTTGGGCTCACCGTAGAAGTGGCCCTGGTACCGGGAGTTGTTGGTGATGCCTCGATGGCGGAGCCGGGCCCCTTTCGGGAACCCCGTGGTGCCGGACGTGTACTGGATCTGGGCCGGATCGTCCGGTGAGACCACCGGCAACTCGGTCGCGGGGTCGGAGGAGGCGAGCAACTCGTCCCAGTTGCTGAACGACACCGTGGTGCGCAGCTCGGGGAGATCGGCCGCCAGGTCATCGGCCATCGCCCGCAGCGACTGGTCGCGGAAGGTGTCGGTGTGGAACAGGCCCACGGCGCGCGACTGGCGCAGGACGTAGGCCGCCTCGTCGCGACGGAGCGCGGGGTTGATGGTGATCAGGACCATTCCGGCGAGAGCCAGCGCGTGCTCGAGGATCACCCACTCGGGCACGTTGTGGGCCCACACGGCCACGTGATCGCCCGGCTCGAAGCGGGCCAGCAGTGCGTGGGCGGTCTGCTCGGCGTCGGCGAGCAGCTCGGCATAGGTCCACTGCCGTCGAGACGCCGGATCGGCGACCCCGGCGGTGAGCGCGAGCTGGTCCGGTGCCTCGGCCGCAGCGTCTCGGAGCAACCCTCCGACCGTGGTCTCGCGGACCGGATCGCGTGTGTCGGCCGGCCAGTACGACTCGGTCAGGACCATGGTGTTCCCCCCTGGAGTGACGATTCGCGCGCTCGGACTGTAGGTCAGCGCACCCGGCGGTGATCCTGACAGCGCGGGCACCAGCGCGCGCTCCGCCCCCCGATGACGTCGGACGTGGTCGATGCGCCACACGTGCCGCACGCCGATCGGCCGTGGACCCGGAGCTGATCGGCATAGCGACCCGGTCGCCCCCACAGGTCGACCCAGCCCTCGTCGGGCAGGGTCACACCGCCGGCGGCGGCCGAGGTGGTCGTGATGTCCCGGGCGGCGTCGAGGATCCGCGCCCACGCCGTGGGGCGCAGGCCGGCCGCCACCCGCCGAGGCGAGATCCCAGCCCGGTGCAGCGCCTCGTCGGCGAGGTAGCTACCGATGCCCGACACGGCGCGTAGCTGGTCCAGCAGAACCGCCTTCACCCCGACCCGGCGGCTGGCCGCCCGCGCCGCGAGCCAGCTGGCGGTCACGTCCGAGTCGAACAGGTCAGCGGCGACGGGCGGAGGTCCGTGGAGGATCCGGAGCTCGCCGAAGGTGCGGGGATCGCGGAACCACACCACCACGGGACCGGCGTCCGTCCCCGATGCTCCCGGCGGCGGCGCCGGCACCCCCAACCCCGTTCTGGTGGTCCGACGGTCGCTCCCAGTGGCTCGTTGACCGACCAGAACGGGATTGGGGGGGTCGAAGTGGAGCCGGGCGTGGACGTGGCGGTCGGACGGGACCTCGTCGGGCCGCCGGGCGAGGAGCTGGCCGCTCATGCGGAGGTGGATGCCGAGCCGGGGCTCCCGGTCGGTGAAGTGCACGACGAGCCACTTCCCGTGCCGATCCACCGCCGCCACCCGGGCGCCGTCGAACTCGGTGAGGGCCTCGAGCGTCTGCGCCCGCGTCGTGCGCGGGTGGGTGACCTCCAGCGCGGTCAGGACACGACCGGCGGCGACGAGGTCGAGCTGGCGTGCCGCGACCGTGACCTCGGCGGCCTCGGGCATCAGTCGTGCAGGAGCTCCTCGGGCTCGATCAGGTCACCGGCTGCCGCCAGCGCACTGGCCAGGCCGACGGCTCGCCCGAACACCGCGGTGAAGAACGCCTCGCTGACGTGATCCTGGCCCGGGAGCGGCGGCCGTCCGAGCGATCGCACGACCGCGGCGGGGTCGTTGGTGATGCGGATGTCGCTGGTGGGCTCGGGCAGCTTCGCCTTCTCGCCCCAGTACTCGGTGCTCGCCTTGGTGCGGTTGCGGCGCTTGCGGTTGCGGCGCCGTCCGCTCCCGTTCTGGCCGTTCTGGCCGTTCTGGCCCTTGCCGCCACCGCTCGATCCGTTGGAGGTGTTCATGCGTCGTCTCCGTCGTCGGTGAGGAGCAGGTCGGGATCGATGCCGAGGGCCGCTTGGAGCTGGTCGGCGTCGAGGTCGCCGATGGAGCTCGACTTGGGCAGGACGAGATCGGCGATCTGGCGCTTGCCGGCCACCACCTCCTCGACCCGCTCGTCGACCGTGCCGGGGCACACCAGGCGGTGGCAGATGACGGTGTTCTTCTGCCCGATGCGCCACACGCGGTCGCGCGCCTGGTCCTCGACGGCCGGGTTCCACCAGCGGTCGTAGAGCACCACGTGGTTGGCCGACGTCAGGTTGAGTCCGGTGCCGCCCGCCTTGAGCGAGAGCACCATCGCACCCGCGCCGGTGCCCGACTGGAACTCGCTCACCAGCTTGTCGCGGGCGCCGCGGGCGAGGCCGCCGTGGTAGCAGGCGATGGGGATGCCGTTGCGGTCGGTCAGGTAGTCGGCGAGCTTCTCGCCCCAGGACGCGAAGTGGGTGAAGATCAGGAGCCGCTCCCCGGATTCGAAGACCGATTCGACGATCTCGTTCAGCCGGGCGAGCTTGCCCGACCGGCCGTCGAGCGGCTCGCCGTTCTTCGTGTAGGCCTCGGGGTGGTTGCAGATCTGCTTGAGGGCGGTGATGGCCGCCAGGACCGCGCCCTTCTTCTTGGGGGTGCCCTCCTGATCGGCCGTGTCGATCACCAGCCGGTCGAGCACGGCCTGGTACAGGCCGATCTGCTCGGCGGTCATCGAACAATGGTCGAGCTCGTCGATGCGATCGGGCAACTCGGCAGCGATGGCCGGCTCGGCCTTGGTCCGGCGGAACACGAGGATGCCGTTGAGGGCGCGCAGGGCGCTCTCGGCCCCGTCCTTGCCGGTGCCGCTGGGCGACAGCTGCGAGATGAACTGCGCCCGTCCGCCGACCAGGCCCGGATTGCAGTAGTCGATGATGGCCCACAGGTCGCCGAGACCGTTCTCGATCGGGGTTCCGGTGAGGGCGACGCGGGTGCGGGCCTCGATGCGCCGCAGCTGCTGCGCGGTCTCGGACGTGGGGTTCTTGATGGCCTGGGCCTCGTCGAGCACCACCTTGGCCCAGCCGACCTTGGCCAGCGCCTCGACGTCGCGCACCGCGGTGCCGTAGGTGGTGATCACCAGATCGGCCTTCTCGGTCATGGCCGGGATCCCTCGCTCGCTGGAGCGGTTCGGGCCGTGATGGACCACCACCCGCAACCGCTTGGTGAAGCGACGGGCCTCGGCGGCCCAGTTGCCGACCACCGCGGGGGGCGCGATGACCAGCGTGGGCCCCTCGCCCAGGGTCTCGGCCACGTGGGCGAGCATGGTGGGCGTCTTGCCCAGGCCCATGTCGAGCGCGAGACATCCGCCGAGTCCGGCATCGTCGAGGAAGCGGAGCCATGCCACGGCCTCGGCCTGGTAGCTGCGCAGCTCACCGTCGAACGACTCGGGGGTGACCACGTCGGCGTCGGAGATCTTGGCCGCGCTGCGGAGCAGGTCGGCGGCCCAGCCACCACCGCTGATCGAGATGCCGCCCGACAGGGGCGAACCCTCCAGGCCCAGGGCCTGGCGCAACATGTCGGCCCCGCTGAGCTGGGTCTTGTCGGCCCGCTCGGCGAGGGCGGCGGCGGCTTCCTTCAGATCGGCCTTGTCGAGCTCGACCCACTTGTCGCCCGATCGGATCAGCGGCTTGGCCTGCGACGCCAGGCGCTGGATGTCGGCCGCGGTCAGCTCGACGTCGTCGAACACGACCGACCAGCGGACGTTGGCCAGCTGCTGGGCTCCGACCATCGACTCGTGGGCTTCCTCGGCGGTGAGCCGGAGCCCGGGCGTCGGCTTGCGGCGTGACAGCGCCGGCACCCGCACGTCGAAGCCGGCCGCGGTGAGCACGTCGCCCGTGGTGCTCATCAGCTGCCACGCTTCTTCCTGGCTGAGGATGACCTCGCCGCGGCGCCGGCCACCGGGGCGGCTCAGCTCCGGGAACAGCCGCTCGACCCGGGCGAGCTGATCACGCATCTCACGAGCCCGCGTGTTGGAGGCGTTGACCATGGCGACCTCGACCGGTTCGAGCCCGCCCTCGGGGCCGGGGCCGAGCACCGAGCAGTGCCAGGCGTTGCCCTCGTCGGGCGGATCGAGCTTGATGGTCAACGCGAACTTGGCGGTTCCCGTGACCGGCGAGGACCACTGGTCGAGGCGGCGGACCAGCTCGGCTCCGGCCCGGGTGGGCGCGTCGAACATGCGGCCGTCGAGCGAGGCGAGCACGGTCTCGGCCACGTCGGTGCGCGACTTGGGGTCCGGGGGCGGCGCCGGCACCTCGAGCCGCTGGGCCGCCATCTGGCAGATCGTGCCCACCAGGTCGCTGAGCACCGACTGGGTGAACGCTCGCCCGTCCTGTCGGTTGCCGGCGGTCGCCGCCGCGCCGGGCCGGACCTCGGCCAGCTCGGTGATGACGTCGGGGTCGATCAACGCCGGCTCCCAGCTGACCTGGAACGTCGAGAGATCGGGGCCCTTGCCGCCCGAATCGTCCCGGCGTCGCAACTTCCGCAGCCGGGGCACCATGCGGCCCTGGGCGACGAGGCGGACGGCGAGGGCGGTGGTGAGCCCGAGCCACGGCACGGTGGCCCCGATGCCGTCGTCGTCGGCCGAGACTCGTTGGGCGACGAGCCAGCCCAGCGTCGATCCGATGGGGGCGATCAGGCTCTCGGCTCTGGTGCCGTCGAGCAATCGGAGTGGGCGGTGCTCCTCCCACGGGATCGAGCCACCGCCGGCTGCCTGCAGGCGGGCCCGCACCCCGGCGACGTCGTCGGTGGGGGCGTTTCGACCCCCGGCCCAGGCGATGAGCACGCCCGGCTCCCACGAGAGCTGGAGCTGGGTGACTCCGACCTCCTGGTCCTCGCTCGGGGCCTGCGGGGCGGTCTTCGCCTTCGGTCGCTGGCCGTCCGGGACGACCTCTTCCTCGCGGGGCGGACCGACGAGCTGGGTCAGGACCTCGTCGATGCGGTACGCCTCGCGGTCGAAGTCCTCGATGATCAGGGTCCGCTCCGGACCGCGCACCTGGCGCTTGGTCTCCTCGATCACCCGGTCGGCGTTGTCGAGGAAGCGATACAGGACGCGCACCCAGTCGGAGCGGAACCGCTCGAGGATGGCCCGCTGGTCGTCGCTGGCGCGGCCATCGAGGTGGGCCTGGACGATCGCTTCGAAGTCGCTGGGCAGCACCTTCGGGAGAAGGTCTGGGCCAGGCAGGGTGGTGCTGGTGATCGTGTTCTCCGTTCACAGGTCGTGACATCGGCGGCGGCTACGGCCGCATGCCGGTCCCACGGCAACATCGCCATGTGCGAGCCGTCGCTCCTGGGAGCGGGCGTTCCGGGTGGTTGGCGGTCCCACCGGAGCTGACCGTGCACCGAAACGGTGGCCGGCTGGCTCGGGCGTCAGTGTATCCGCTCCGACGCCGGGAACGGTGATCCGGGTCCTAGAGGTACTGCGGGAGGAACTCGGCGACCTGCTCGGGCGTGGTCACGGGTGAGAATCGGGCCACCACCTCGCCCGTGCCGTCGACGAGGAACTTCTCGAAGTTCCAGGTGATGTCGCTCGTCTCGCCCTCCCCCGGCTGGGCGTCCTTCAGGAGCCGGTACAGGGGCACCGCTCCCGGTCCGTTGACCTCGATCTTCGAGAACATCGGGAAGGTCACGCCGTAGGTGGACGTGGCGAACTCGAGGATCTCGGCATCGGTCCCCGGCTCCTGGTTGGCGAACTGGTTGCAGGGGAAGCCGAGGACGGTGAGCCCGTCGGTGTCGTCATGCAGCGCACGCAGACCTGCGTACTGGGGCGTGAGCCCTCACTTGGTGGCGACGTTGACGATCAGGCACACCTGGTCGCGGAACTGCTCGAAGGAGACCTGCTCGCCGGTGATGGATGTCATCTCGAGATCGTGGAAGGCGGTCATGCGACGTCAATCTAGAGCGTCGGTCACCGCCGCCGACCGAACTGCCGGTCGAGTTGGCGACGCTCGCGCTTGGTGGGCCGCCCGCTCCCTGGCTCGCGGACCGCCTGCGGCGTCTCCCGGAGCCGTTCGGGCGGAGGTGGACTGTGGTCGACGAAGCAGGCGGCGGCGACGCTGGCACCGACCCGCTTGGCGATGGGATCGGTGACCTCGAGGATGCGCTCGCGGTTCCCGATGCGGGCCGTGACCCGGTCGCCCACCGCGACCTGGTGGGCGGGTTTGACCGAACGACCGTCGACCGAGACGTGACCGCCGGAACAGGCCCGGGTGGCATCGGAGCGGGTGCGGTAGACGCGCACCGCCCACAGCCATCGATCGACGCGGGTCGACTCCACGCCGTCATGGTCGCGCGCCGTCACGAGGTGGCGGGTGGCTCGAGCGCCTCGGCCCAGCGGCGGAGCACGGCCACCTCCGGAACGGGGACCCGTTCCCCGGGGTGCGCGCCCCGCAGCAGGCGTCCGCCGTCGCCGTCGACGGTGACGACCTCCCCCACCGCGACCCGGATCCCGTCGGCCTCGACCGCGTCGTCGAGGATGTGGAGCCGCGCCGCGCCGACGACGGCCGGCAGTCCCCACGACCTGGCCACCACGGCCGCGTGGCTCACCAGGCCCCCGTGCGTCGTGACCAGCCCGACGGACGCGGCCAGGCCGTGGACGTCGGCGGGCGACGTCTCCGATCGGACCAGCACCACGTCGACGCCGCGGTCTCGCGCCTCGACCGCCGCATCCACGTCGAGGCAGAGCGCGCCGATGCCGCGCCCGGGCGCGGCGGCCAGGCCGGTGACCACCACGGCGTCGTCCGAATCCCCGGCCGGCCCGACCGTGGGGGGCTCGTCGAGCAGCATCCGGCACCGCTCCACCGCCCCCTCCCGATCGAGCGGGAAGTCGGGATCTTCGACCATCTCCACCGCGACCCGCAGCGCGGCTCGGGGACTGCGCTTGGCCCGACGGGCCTGCAACAGCCACAACGTCCCTCGCTGGACGGTGAACTCGATGTCGACCATGTCGGCGTAGGCGATCTCCAGCGCCCGGGCCGCCGTCTCCAATTCGTGCCACACGGCGGGCCACCGGTCGCGCATCACCACGAGGGGGAGGGTGTCGTGGTCGCCGGCCACCACGTGGTCACCGGGCGCATCGACGAGGAAGTCGCCCATGAGGACCCGTTCCCCCGTGGATGGGTCCCGGGTGAACGCGACACCGGAGCCGGAATCGGCTCCCCGGTCGCCGAACACCATCATCTGCACGGTGGCCGCGGTGCCGAGGTCGGGATCGATCGCCTCGACGGTCCGGAACCGCTCGGCCCGGTCGCTCGTCCAGCTGTCGAACACCTTCCTGACCGCGTCGAGCACACGGTCCGCGCTCTGGCCCACGTCGAGCTCGGTGTCGAGCATGCCGGGCATCGACACGGGTGCTCCCGACCGGACGCTCACGTGCAACGGGGTCGCCGGGTCGCCGAGGCGCGTGCCGCTGCGCTCCTCGAGGGCCCGGAGCGCCTCGCGGATCGCCGTCTCGAGCTCGTCGGTCCAACCATCGGCCAGATAGGCGCGGCACGCCTCGGTGGTGATGGTGAAGCCGGGCGGGACCGGAAGCCCCATCCTGGTCATCAGGACCAGGCTGGCGCCCTTGCCGCCGAGGAGCGCGGCGAGACCACCCGGTGGGTCCGGGTGGTCGTCGTCGAACGCGTAGACGAGGCGGCGCTTCAGGCCGCGGACTTCTCCAGGATGTGCACGCCGCATGCGGAGCCGAGCCCGATCACGTGGGCGAGGCCGACCTTGGCCCCCTCGATCTGGCGGTCGCCGGCCTCACCGCGCAGGTGATGGCACACCTCCCAGATGTTGGCGATGCCCGTGGCCGAGATGGGATGGCCCTTCGACTGCAGGCCACCGGAGACGTTGACCGGCTTGTCGCCGTCGCGCCACGGGGCCCCCGACTCGAAGAAGTCGACCGCACCGCCGGGCTCGCACAGCATGAGGTTGTCGTAGTGCACCAGCTCGGCCGTGGCGAAGCAGTCGTGCAGTTCGACGAGGTCGAGGTCATCGGGTCCGACGCCCGCCTGCTCGTACGCCTGCTGGGCGGCGTTGCGGGTCAGGGTGTTGACATCGGGCAGTACCTGGCAGGCCTCCTGCCACGGGTCCGAGGTCAGGATCGACGCCGAGATCTTCACGGCCCGACGCTGCTGCTCCTTCGAGAGCGTCTTCAACTTCGAGGCCGACACGACCACCGCGGCCGCGGCGCCGTCGCAGTTGGCCGAGCACATCGGCCGGGTGTTGGGGTAGGCGATCATGATGTCGCCCATGATCTGTTCGAGCGTCATCTTCTTGGAGTAGGCCGCCAGCGGGTTCAGCGTGGAGTGCGAGTGGTTCTTCTCGCTGATCTTGGCGAACAGCTCGAAGGGCTCACCGGCGTAGGTGTTGTCGTGGAGGTACTCCATGCCCACCTGGGCGAACGTGCCCGGCATGTTGGCGGTGCCGATGCGGCCATCGACGCCCGCCACCGCCCCGAAGCGGCCGGAGGGCTCCCACTTGTGCTCGTCGGAGCTCTTCTGGGCGCTGGCCCCGAGCAGGCCCGCGCCGGCGAGCTTCTCGACACCGACCGCCAGTCCCATGTCGCACTCGCCGGCCTTGACCGCGAGGACCACGGTCCGCAGCGCGGTGGCACCGGTGGCACACGCGTTCTGCACGTTGTACACCGGGATTCCGGTCTGGCCGATCTGCTTCTGGAGCTGCTGGCCGAAGGTCTGCCCGACCAGGTTGCCGTAGGCCATGATGCCCATGTCGCCCATGGTCACGCCGGCATCGGCCAGCGCGGCCATGGCGGCTTCGGCACCGAGGTCGATGACGTCCTTGTCGACGTGCTTGCCGAACTTGGTCATCTTGATGCCGAGGATGAAGATGTCTTCGCTCATTGCTCTGCCCTTCGTCGGTAGGTGGAGGAGTCCGCCATCAATACGGCTCGTAGCCGAAGCCGATTGCTTCGACGCCGTCGTCGTCGGCGCCCATGGAGTAGGTGGCGAGGCGGACCTTCATGCCGAGCTTCACGTGCTCGGGGTCGGCCTCGACGTTGAGGATGTTGGTCCGCACGCTCGTGCCACCGCAGTCGACGATGCCGGCCACGAAGGGCACCGGGACACCGGGCGCCGCGAACGTCACGATGGTGAACGACGTGAGCTCGCCCTCGGTGGGGACGTCGACCGGCGTGAACTCGGTCCCGAAGCACGACGCGCACGCGTTGCGACGGTCGAAGAACCGGGCCCCGCAGGAGGCGCACTCATTCGCCACCAGGTGGGGTTCGTCGCCCAGCACGAGGTACTCGACGATCGGGATCTGGGTCTGCGTTGCCACGGCAACTCCTCATGTCAGGTGCCCCTGGTGCGGCTCGGTCCCTCGGGTCGCAGATCGTCGGGGCGGTCGGTCGTGGTGTCAGCATGTCGCATGGCACCGGCTGCGGGCCACTCCGCGCCGACTCCTCACGAGACGGTGAACTCCGGCGGTGGCGAACGGCGGCTCATCCCGTCCCGGGGTACGTTCGAGCCGTGGATCTGCCCGTCGAGACCGAGCGAGCCATCGACGACGCCGCGCTCGAGGCGCTCGCGGTGGGAGGCGACCCCGACGCGCCGATTCCGGACGACGCGGTGTCGCTGTGGGATCTCGACGACCGCGACCGGTTGCTCCCGTCCTGGTACATGCCGGCACCCGCCTTCGGGATCCCGTTGCTGCGGGGCTGGCGCCGGGCGGTGGCGTGGGTCATCGTCGCCGCGTTCTTGGCGATCATGGCGGCCGGCCTCTGCTCGACGTACGGCGAGATCGTCATCGCCTAGGCGGCCGCGCCGCTCAGAGACAGGCGGCGAGGCCGTCGACGATGGCGTCGAGCTCTTCGTCGGTGGCGACCAGCGGCGGACACACCACCAGGGTCGACCCGATGGCCCGCAGGATCACACCGGCGTCGAGGAGACGGTCCCGCACCGGCATGGCCTCGCCGTCGACGTCGACGGCCCACATCCCGCCGATGCCGCGGACCGCGGTCACCGCTCCGTCGGAGGCCAGCGCCCGCAGCGCGGGACCGAGGCGGGCGCCGATCGCTCCGGCCCGCTCGACCAGGCCCTCCCGCTCGATGATCCCGATGTTCACCACCGCCGCGGCACACGCCCCGGGGTGACCCGAATACGTGTAGCCGGTCCGGAGCACGGCATCGGGTTCGGCGAGCCGGTCGGCCACGTCGGCCGAGACGACCACCCCCGACATCGGCTGGTAGCCGGAGGTGACGCCCTTGGCGAAGGAGAACAGGTCGGGCACCACGCCATACGTCTGTGACGCGAACCAGTGCCCGGTCCGCCCGAAGCCGGTGATGACCTCGTCGAACACGAGCAGGGCGCCGTGGTCGTCGCACATCCGCCGCAACGCACCGAGGTAGCCGTCGGTGGGCGGGTACACGCCACCGGCACCCTGCACCGGCTCGGTGAACACGGCGGCGATCCGCTCCCCGTGCTCGGCGAAGAGCAGCGACAGGGCCTCGATGTCGTCGGCCGCCACCTCCACGACCGACGGCAGCAGCTCACCCCAGCCGACGCGATTCACCTCGATGCCCTGGACGCTGGTGCCACCCATGTTGGTGCCGTGGTACCCGCGGGTGCGCTTCACCAGGATCTGACGCTGTCGATCGCCGTGTCGCTGGTGCACGTGCCGCGCCAGCTTGAGCACCGTGTCGACCGCGTCGGATCCGCTGCAGCCCAGGAAGACCCGACCGTCGGGATGGGGCGAGTGGCTCCGGATCGCCTCGGCGGCCGCCACCGCCACCTCGCTGCCGAAGGGGTCGAAGTTGTTGTAGCAATCGACCTGGCGGAGTTGGTCGGCCACCGCGTCGATGATCTCGTCGCGTCCGTGGCCCACCTGGCAGTTCCACAGGTTGGCGACCCCGTCGACGTACTCGTTTCCGGCGCGATCCCACACCCGTGCGCCCCGGGCTCGGACGATGTGTCGGAACGCGGCCTCGGGTTTGGACGGCGCGGCGAAGGGGTGGAGGAAGGCGTCGTGCATGCCCCAGTGCTTACGCCCACCTTCGCCACCCGGCAAGCGGCTCGGGTCGTCAGCTGACGACGCGCACCACGAGCGCCAGGCCCGAGGTCACCAACACGGCCAGCACGGCCCGGTCGAACGCCGGTCCGCCGAGCCGGCGCCGTAGCCGCGTTCCGATGGGGACCATGGCCAGCACGGCGACGAGGGCCATCGCGGAGACCAGGGCGCGCTCCCCCGTCATCTTCCCGGCGGCGAGGAGGAGCCCGAACTGCACCGCACCGGACACCCCGAAGATGGCGGTCACCGAGAAGACGTAGGCGTGCTTGGGCAGCCGGTAGCCGTGCAGCCAGGTGGCCACCACCGGACCGGACACCCCGACCGCTCCCTGCATGATCCCGGCCAGACCGCCGACGACGGGTGCCCAGCGCCGGGAGGTCTCCGGGGCGATGCGCAAGGCCGGGTCGCGGAGGTAGTTGAGGACGAAGCCGACGATGGTCAGCGCAAGGACGATCAGGAGCGGGTCCTCCGGCACGCTGACCAGGGCGAAGGTGCCGAGGAAGGCACCGAGGAAGCCGGCGCCGACCAGGGCCGGGAGATCTCTCGCCTGGCCCCGTCCGTCCCGAGCGTCGAGGCAGAGCGTGGCGTTCAGGATCAGGTTCGGGAACGCGACGATCACCACGGCGTCCTCGATGCCCAGCGCCAGCGTGATGATCGGCACCGCGATGAGGGGGTAGCCCATGCCGGTGATCGACTTCACGAACGCGCCCAGCAGGGATGCGCCCAGCACGACGGCGATCTCGGCTCCGGTCACCGACAGACCATATGCAGGCGCGGCGGGGTGCAACGACCCTGCGTGGGAACGACGCGAGCTGATGGCACACTGGCTCGGTGGACATCGACTTCTGGATCGACCCCATCTGACCGTGGTGCTGGGTGACGGCCCGTTGGGTCGTCGAAGAGGTACGACCGGCCCGTGACCTCCGGGTCACGTGGCAGCCGATCAGCCTGTTCGTCAAGAACCGCCCGGATCCGGCGTCCGATCGGTACGAGCCCCTGTTCCGCACCCACAAGCTGCTCCGGGTCATGGAGTCGGTCCGCGAGGCCGGTGGCGATCTCGAAGCCCTCTACTGGGAGTACGGACGGCGGATCCACCACGACAAGGACCGCACGTTCGATCCGGCCGATGCCCTCGAGTCGGTCGGCATCGACCGCGAGCACGCCAAGGCCTTCGACGACGAGCGATGGGACGCCGAGATCGAGCGGCGCATGGCCGTGGGGCTCGAGCTCGCCGGCGACGACATCGGGACCCCGATCATCGCCTTCGACAACCGCAAGGGCGAGCGCCGCGGCTACTTCGGACCGGTCATCACCCGGGTCCCGCCCACCGAGGACAGCCTCGCCCTCTGGGATGCCCTGGCCGCGGTGGTGAACATCGACGGGTTCTGGGAGATCAAGCGGACCCGCACCGAGCGCCCGGACTACGGCGAACGCCCCTGACACCGGCCGGTCAGGCCGACCGATACTCCTCCACGATCGGTGCCAGCTCGCTCGGCGACGCGCCGTGGAGGATGACCCCGTCGCACCCGAGATCGAACTGGCCCCGGATGGCCTCGACACAGTCGGCCGGGCGACCGGTGGCGCTCGGTGCCAGCCACTCGGCGGGCAGCAGGTC
The DNA here is from genome assembly GCA_963731885.1 of uncultured Acidimicrobiaceae bacterium. Classification (GTDB taxonomy): domain Bacteria; phylum Actinomycetota; class Acidimicrobiia; order Acidimicrobiales; family Salinilacustritrichaceae; genus Salinilacustrithrix. Next base: position 100,164 of record CAVSXR010000019.1, read on the forward strand.
GGCGATGTGCTCGAGCTGGTCGGTGGTGGCCACTGCGTCGATGGCACCTCCGATCCCCGCCACCACCAGATCGGCCCGGAAGCGCTGCAGCACGGCGGGATCCCATCCGTTGGTGGACACCAGCAGGTCGCCGTAGCCCTGGAGATAGGTGGCCAGGCGTCCGACGGTCTTCTCGAGCCGCAACGCCTCGGGAAGGTGGTCGCCCACCGTGGCGAAGCAGGACCACACCTTCACCGACTCCGGGTCACGACCCGCCTGCTCCGCGGCCGCCCGCACGGTCCGGACGCAGCGGGCGGTGGTCTCGTCGGTGAAGTAGGTGTGGAGCACGACCTCGTCGAAGCAGCGGCCGCCGAGGCGCAGCGTGTTGGGCCCGAAGGCCACCACGCTCATGGGCAGGTACTCGTCGAGCTCGGACGACAGGTGCAGGACCGGGAAGCGACCGGCGGGGCCGTCGTGGCCGACGATGACCTCGCCGCGGAAGAGCCGCCGGAGCAGCCCCGCCGCATCCTCCATCTGCGCCGTCGTGATCCGCGACATGCCGAACGCGTCCTGCATCGCGGCGATGCCCTCGGCCGAGGCCGAGCACGAAGCGGCCGCCGGTGAGGCTCTGCATCGTCCGGGCGTACCCGGCCGTGATCATGAGGTGGCGGGTGTTGTGGTTGGTGGCTGCGGTCTCGATCGTGATGCGTTCGCTCACCGCGCCGGCCGCGCCGGAGAGCGTCGCCGCTTCCTTCTTGTCGAAGCGCTCGGAGATGAAGACGGTGCCGAAGCCCATGTTCTCGCCCAAGCGGACCTCGTCGAGCAGGTCGCGCGACGACGTGGCCTGCCCGGCCAATGTGTAGAAGCCGAGCTCGGGCAGGGCGGGGGCAGACGGTGCGGTCATGCGCCGACGCTAGGCGCCGAGGTCAGTGGTCGAACACGGCGCTGAGGAACGACTTCGTCCGCTGATGCTGCGGATCGCCGAGGACCTGCGACGGCGGGCCGGCCTCGACCACGCTGCCGTGGTCGAACATGATCACCCGATCGGCCACCTCGCGGGCGAAGCCCATCTCGTGGGTCACCAGCATCATGGTGGTGTTGCCCTCCTCGGCGATGTCGCGCAGCACGGTGAGCACCTCCCCCACCAGCTCCGGATCGAGCGCCGAGGTCACCTCGTCGAAGAGCATCACCGCCGGTTCGGTGGCCAACGACCGGGCGATGGCCACGCGCTGCTTCTGGCCACCGGACAGCTGGCCCGGCGTCTGGTTGGCGGCGTGGGCCAGGCCCACCTTGTCGAGCAGGTCCATGCCCCGCGCCTCGGCCTCGGCCCGGGGCCGGCCCTGGACCTTGATCGGGGCCAGCGTGATGTTCTCCAACGCCGTCATGTGGGGGAACAGGTTGAAGTGCTGGAAGACCATGCCCACGTGCGCCCGCACCGTGCGGATGCGCTTCTCGCTGGCCGGTGTGACCCCGTCGGCCTCGTGGTAGAGGTGCTGGTCGCCGATCTCGATGGTGCCCGAGTCGATCCGCTCCAGGGTCATGATCACCCGCAGGATGGTGGTCTTGCCCGAACCCGACGGCCCGATGATGACGACGCGCTCGCCGGCGGCGACATCGAGATCGAGCTCGTCGAGCACCACGTTGGGGCCGAAGGCCTTGGTGACCTTGCGCATCCGTACCGCTGCGGCCCGACTCACGGCGGCAGGAACCTGGTCAGATGCGTTCATAGGAGATGTACCTTTCGAGTCGTCGGACCAGCCAGGCGGCCGGGAGACTGACGGCGAGGAATCCGGCGCCGATCATCAGGTATGCCTCGACCGGACGGAACTGACCGGCGACGGAGGTGGCGAAGGCCATCAGCCCGGTGACCTGGATGGCGAAGCCGAGCGGGGCGTCCTTGAACGCGGCGACGAGGAAGTTGCCGAGCGCCGGCAAGACGTTCGGGATGGCCTGCGGGAGGATCACCTTCGACCACTTGGTCGTGGCACCGAGGTTGAGCGCGGTGGCCGCCTCCCACTGCCCCTTGGCCACGCTGTTGATGCCCGCCCGGTAGGCCTCGGAGCAGTAGGTGCCGTAATGGACTCCGAGTCCGAAGATCAGGGCCTGGTTCGGGCTGGCCACGATCCCGAGATCGGGCAGGGCGTAGTAGAGGAAGTACAGCTGCACCAGCAGCGGGGTCGACCGGACGAACTCGATGAACAGTCCGGTGGGCCACCGAACGACCCGGAGGCGCGAACGCCGACCCAGGGCGAGGACGAGCCCCACGGCGAGGGCGAGAGCGAAGCCGACCACCGTGGCCATGGCGGTGACCGACAGGGCGTTGAGCAGATCGGGGATCAGTGACTTGGCGTAGGCCCAGTCGAAGTTGACGTCGCCGTTGGGAGACACGTCGGTGCGGAACCGCAGCCGCGATCGTGTCCCGAGATGGATCAGCAGGTACAGCGCGACGACGACCGCGACCAGCGTCGTCACCGTGACCGGACGGCGGTACCAAGGCCGGTGCCGATCGGACTCGCCGCCGGGGTCGACGTCGGTGTCGATGTCAGTGGTCGCCGTCATCAGGCCGACCCCGCTCCGGCGACTTGGTCGAGGCGGGGAAGCGCCTCGCCGCCCTCGTACTTGCGCTCGACGTAGCGCTCGCAGAAGCGGAACAGGCCGTTGATGACCTGGGCGATCACGAAGTAGATGACCAGCGCGTTGAAGAACAGGACCGTGGTGCTGGCCGGATGGCTGGCCAGTACCCGGTTGGTGTTCAACTTCTGGATCTCGTAGGTGAGATCGGAGAGTCCGACCAGCGACACCAGCGCGGTCCCCTTGAGGATCTCGATGGTGAGATTGCCCATCGGGGGCAGGATCACCCGCATCGCCTGGGGCAGCACGATGTGGCGGAGGCGCTGGGTGTTGGTGAGGTTGAGGGCGATCGACGCCTCGGTCTGCCCCTTGGGCACCGACAGGATCGCCCCCCGGATGATCTCGGCGCCGTAGCCGCCCATGTTCAGCCCGAGCGCCAACGTGGCCAACACGAACAGGTCACGTTGGTCGATCGAGAACAGGATCGGGATGGCATAGGCCACCACGAAGAGCAGCACGATGGTGGAGATGCCGCGGGCGATCTCGACGTAGACGAGGGCCGCCCCCCGGATCCAGCGCCGGTCGGAGAGCCGGGCGACGCCGAAGATGACGGAGAGCACCACGCCGAGCACGAACGAGGCGCCGAGGATCTGGAGGGTGTAGGTGGTGCCCTCGAGCACCCGGTGGTACTGGTTCGAGTTGAGCAACACGTCGCCCATGTGACCCCCCGTTGTCGTTGTCGATGTCCGCTGGTGCCGAACCGCCGATGCCGACCAGCGCCCGAGCGCCGGTCGGCATCGCCGTGGTTCGGTCGGTTGTGGCCGGCCCGGTGTGCCGGATCAGCTGGTGAGATCCTCCACGGTGAGACCCTGCGCCTTCTCGACGTCGGCCTTGGCGAAGCCGAACTGGGTGATCACGTCGGTGAGCTCGCCCGCCTCCTGGAGCTCGTTGAGCTTGTCGTTGAACGCGTCGCGCAGATCCTGGTTCTCCTTGCGGAAGCCGAAGCCGCCGCAACCGAGCACCTCGTTGCCGTTCTCGTCGACGGGGGTGAAGGCGTCGGTGGTCTCGAACCCGTCGAGGACGTCGGTCTGCTGCTTGACGGTGAGATAGGTCCCGGTCACGGCATCGACCCGGCCGGCCTCCAGCGCGTCGTACTGGGCGTTGACGTCGGCGAAGAGCTGGATCTGCTTGTCGGGGATGCCGGCGGCATCGGCGTAGCCGACCTCGACCGCGCCCTCGAGGATGGCGATGGTCACGTCACCGTTGGCCGCGACCGACTTGAAATCGGTGAGGTTGTCGGGGTTGCCGGTGGGGACGGCGAACGCCTCGCCCACGCAGTAGTCCGGATCGGAGAACAGGATCTGCTGGGCCCGGTCGGCGTTGATGTACATGCCGGCGGCGATCATGTCGAACTGGCCCGCCTTCAGGCCCGAGATGAGCGCACTGAAGTCGACGACGGTGGCTTCGACCTTGTCGACGCCCAGCGCGGCGAACACCTTCTTGGCCACCTCGGGCGCTTCGCCGGTCACGTTGCCGCTCTCGTCCTCGTAGCCGTACGGCACCTCGTTGGCGATGCCGACCTTGATCGTCCCCTTGTTCTGCAGCTCGGCCAGCAAGCCCGTGGCCGTGTCGGAGCTCCCGGTGTCGGCCGCCGTCGTGGTGCTGTCACCTCCCGTGTCGGACGTGGCGGTGCCGCTGTCGTCGTCGCCGCACGCGGCCAGGAACAGTGCGACGACGGCCAGGATGGCGAGCAGGCGCGTCCAACGAGAGGGGCGGGACAATGCAGGGGCAGAGGACATCAGAAGGTGCTCCGGTCTCGGTTGTCAGGCGGACCCGTTCGACCTACGCCACGTCCGACCAACGAAAGCCCGTCGATCGCCAACGCGACGCCAAACGCGAGTTCTTCGCGACGGCCTCCGGGCGTTCCCTAGGGTTTCTACCAGGAAATTCGGGCCGACACGAGGACTTCGACGAAAAGATGAAACGACGATGAGTGACGTGGACCCGCTCGCGCTGGTCGACTACGCCGAGCGATCACGCGTCGGCGACTGGTCCTTGCGGTCGGCACTGGTGCGCTACGCGCAGCCCGAGCCCCGTCGGGCCGGTGCCGTGCTCGAGCTCGTGCGACGCACCGACGGCGCACTCAAGCCGTACGCCCGTCTCCTCGAACGGACGCCGTCGTTGGTGGCCGCGGCCCGCGACCGCACAGCCGTCGACACCCTCGACGACGAGGAACGGGCGGCGGTCGCGATCGTGGCCGTGGCACTCGACCTCGACCGCCTCGGCGACATCCTCGCCCACTGGGCCACCGACACCAGCGCACCGCGGCCCGACGACGAGGTCGATCGGGTCGCCCGGCAGGTGTTCGACGCCCTCGCCGGCCTGGGGGTCGAGCGGGAGTCGCGGCCGCCTCGCCGGAGCTGAGCCGAGCGGAGGCCGCCGTTCAGAGCGAGTCGCGCCCCAGCGTCACCAGGACCTCGGCCCGGCCGAGGAAGACGTCGCTGCCCTCGTCGATCGGGCCGACCTCGACGCCGTCGACGCCGAGATCGTCGAGCAGCTGGACCGCCTCCGCGCAGTGTCCGGTGACGTACTCGACGGTGGTCCGATCTCTGATGGACGCATTGCCGGGAACGATCGTGGAGTAGCCCGCGGCGCGGAGCAGGTCGGTGAAGTGCCCGGCGTGACCGGTTCGAGGAGTGCCGTTGAGCACCAACACCGCGGTCTGGTTCTTGGGGCGCAGCGGCAGGCCGCCCCGGTCGTCGAACACGCAGGCGAGGGGCGGAGGTTCGCCGTCGACCGTGGTGCCGTCGATGACGGTGGTGGCCACGGTGGTGGTGGGCGCGATCGATGTCGATGAGGTGGTGGACGTGGTCGCGACGATGTCGCTTCCGCCAGAGCCACCCGTCGAGGCCACTGCGGCCAGGATGAGGAGCACCCCGATGGCGAGCGCGAGGACGGTGACCGCCCGGAGCCGTTCCCCGAGGCTGGGGCGCCACAGGCCGTCAGCGCCCACGTCGACCCACTCGCCCGTGTCGAAGGTCCCGGGCTCCTGCGGCCCTGTTCCGCGCCGCCCGGCGCCGTCAGTCATCGCTCGATCTCCTCGTGTCCCGATCATCCTCGCACCGCGGGCAGCTCGCCGGGATGATGGCGCGACATCACGACGGACCCTCGTCTCGCTGGCTCTCCTCGCTCATCGACGCGAACACGCTCCCGGCCCGGCGGCCGGCGAGGCTCACCCATGCCGCGGCCCCGGTGGGGATCGGGAGCCAGAACTGCACCAACCGATACGCGGCCACGCCGAGGCTGGCGGTGGCCCTCGGCGTGTCGAAGCCGACCAGCGTCACGATCAAGGTGGTCTCGATCACCCCCAGGCCGCCCGGCGAGATCGGGATGGCGGCGAGGACGTTGGCCAACCCGTAGGCGACGAGGAGACCGGGAACCGACGTGTGGTGACCGAACGCCGCGATGAACAGCCAGAGGACGGTGGCATCGAGCAGCCAATTCGCCGCGGCCCAGCCCACCGCCGTCGCCGCCAGCCGGGGTTGCTGGATCAGGACACCCACCTGGACCGCGACCCTCTCGAACGCCTGCGCGACCCGCTCCTCGCGGATGCGTGGCGTACGACGGGCGATGCGCTCGATCAGCGCGATCGTGCGGTGGCGACCCCGGGTGAGGGCGATGACCGCACCGGCCGCCGCGGCGAGCAGCACCACACCGACCAGCGCGGCGGCGGCGTAGACGGGCTCGAATCCCCGCGCCGGGATCGAGACGACGAGGCCGATCCACAGCAATGCGTTCAGCACCACCGCGGAGCCCAGTGACTGCGTCGCCATGGCGAACGTCGCCTGGGTCGGCGCGGTACCCGACGCCGTGAGGAGCCGGTATTGGAGGACGCCGCCGGCCGCCGCGCCGCCAGGCACCACGTGGCTCACCGACATCGACGACAGGACCACCCGGAACATGCGCCACAGGTCGGGGCGTCCCTCTTCGGGGAGGAGGGCTCGGGACAGTTGGGCGTAGCAGAGCAGCGCGCCCGTCTCGCAGGCCACCGCCGCGATCACGAACAGGGGGTTGAGGTCGCTGAGCAGACCGAGGGCCCGCCTCGTGCCACCGATCTGGGGCAGCACCAGGAAGTGCAGCACGGCGGCGAAGATCAGGATCCGGGCCCACAGCCCGAGCGACCGGAAGCGACCGAGGAACCGGGCGACGAACGCCCGGACCGCGTCGAGGCGGGAGTGCTCGCCGACTTCGCTCGACCGCCGTGCCACAGAGGCAGGCTGACACGAGAGCCGCGCCGGGATCACCATCCACGGAAAATCTCGTCGGCCGGTCACCCCTGTGGTGACGGAGCGACGACAAATCCATCGGGCGGGGGTAGGAGGAACCGGGGTTCGTGGCGAAACTCGTACCGCGGGTAACATGATGGACGCCCCCGCCCGGAAGGTGACGCAATGACGGAACATCTCGACGTGTTGATCGTGGGTGCCGGTCTGTCCGGCATCGGCGCCGGCCACTACATGCAGGCCGAGTGCCCTTGGGCCAGCTACGCCATCTTCGAGGCCCGCGACGCCATCGGCGGCACCTGGGACCTGTTCCGGTACCCGGGCATCCGCTCCGACTCCGACATGTACACCCTGGGCTATTCGTTCCGCCCGTGGGACGAACCCGAGTCCATCGCCGACGGCGCCAAGATCCTCGCCTACATCCGCGAGACGGCAGCCATCGAGGGCATCGACCGCCACATCCGCTTCAACACCCGGATCGTGCGGGCTGACTGGTCCACCGCGGATGCCTGCTGGAAGATCACGGCCGAGCGAACCGCCACGGACGGCAGCGGCACGGCCGAGACCGTCGAACTGACCTGCGGCTTCCTGTTCTCGTGCTCCGGCTACTACCGCTACGACCACGGCTACCAGCCCGACTTCGCCGGCCTCGACCGCTTCCGGGGACAACTGATCCACCCGCAGGCCTGGCCGGAAGATCTCGACTACTCGGGCAAGCGGATCATCGTCATCGGCAGCGGCGCCACCGCGGTGACCCTCATCCCGTCGCTGGCCAAGGACGCCGCCCACGTGACGATGTTGCAGCGCTCGCCGTCGTACATCGCCGCGCTTCCCGCCAAGAACCCCATCGTCAACTTCCTGCGCAAGGTGCTCCCGGCACGCTGGTCGGGCACGGTGGTCCGGTGGTTCAACGCCCTCATGACCCAGGGTTCCTTCCAGGTCAGTCGCCGCCGCCCAGATCTGGTGAAGCGGATCCTGCGCCGGCAGGTCGAGCGGCAGCTGCCCGAGGGCTACGACATCGACACCCACTTCACCCCCAGCTACGACCCGTGGGACCAACGCCTGTGCCTCGTCCCCGACGGCGATCTGTTCAAGGCGATCTCGGCCGGTGACGCCTCGGTGGTGACCGACCACATCGACACCTTCACCGAGACCGGCATCCGGCTCCAGTCCGGCCGGGAGCTCGAGGCCGACATCGTCGTGAGCGCCACCGGTCTCGAGCTGCTGTTCATCGGCGGCATCGAGGTGTCGATCGACGGCGACGAGCTCGACCTCCCCGACAAGCTGACCTACAAGGGCATGATGCTCGAAGGCGTCCCGAACCTGGCGCTGGCCATCGGCTACACCAACGCCTCGTGGACGCTGAAGTGCGACCTCACCTGCGACTACGTGACCCGCCTGCTCAACCACATGCACGAGACCGGTCTGCGCCAGTGCACGCCCGTCAACCGCGACGCCTCGGTCAGTGCCGAACCGCTGCTCGGTCTGTCATCGGGCTACGTGACCCGCTCGGCCGACAAGTTCCCCAAGCAGGGTTCGAAGTTCCCGTGGCAGGTGCACCAGAGCTATCTCAAGGACTACCGGGCCCTGAAGCGCAGCGACATCGAGGACGGGGCCATGCAGTTCTCGAACCCAGCCCCCGAGCTGGTGGCGAGCGCATCCCGCGGTTGAGGTCCTCCGGCGCCTGACCGGCCCACGGTCCGCTCCACGTACCGTGGAACCATGATCGGGTCGGAACTACCGGCGGGTGACTTCGAGTCGTGGCTGGGTGAGATGGCGGCCGTCATCCGGCACGAGCGGAGTGCCGAGGTGCCGTGCGGCGACTGCACCGGCTGTTGCACCTCGTCGTACTTCGTCCACATCGAACCCGACGAGACGGAGACCCTCCGTCACATCCCGCCCGCGCTGTTGTTCCCCGCCCCGGGGCTGCCCGCCGGCAATCTCCTCCTCGGCTACGACGAGCGCGGCCAGTGTCCGATGCTGGTCGACGGCGCCTGCTCGATCTACGAGTCCCGCCCCCGCACCTGCCGCGAGTACGACTGCCGGGTCTTCCCCGCCGCGGGTCTCGATCCCGACGGCCCGACCAAGGTCGCCATCCGCGGGCGGACGCAGCGCTGGCGGTTCAGCTTCCCGACCGGAGACGACCACCTCCGCCACCGGGCGGTGCAGGCGGCCGCGCGGTACCTCGCCGCCCATCCCGAGTGCTTCCCGGACGGTCGGGCCCCGGGAACCCCCGAGGACCTGGCCGTCGCCGCCATCAACGCCCACGAGGCGTTCCTGTCCCCGTCGACCACCACCCCCGACGTCGCCACCGTGCGGGCCGCGCTGCGGACCTGATCCTCAGTCGTGTACGCCGGCGGAGAGCTCGGCCGCAGACGTCCCGTCGACCTCTTCGCCGGCATCGGTGGCGGAAGCCCGCCGCGAGTAGGCGAGGGCGGCCGTGAGGATCACCAGCGCGCCGCCGGCGACGACGTACCGGATCGAGCTCTCACGGAGCGAGATGATGGCGGGCAGCAGCAGGAGCGACACCAGGTTCATGACCTTGATCAACGGGTTCAGCGCCGGTCCCGCAGTGTCCTTGAACGGGTCCCCGACCGTGTCGCCGATGACCGCGGCCGTGTGGGCGGGCGAGCCTTTCCCGCCGAGATGACCGTCCTCGATGAACTTCTTGGCGTTGTCCCACGCTCCCCCGCTGTTGGCCAGGAAGGTGGCCATCAACTGACCGGTCACGATCACGCTGGCCAGGAACGCGCCGAGCGCCTGGTAGCCGATGCCGAACCCCACGATCGCGGGGGTGAGCACGGCGAGCAACGCCGGCGTGGCGAGCTCCCGCAAGGACGCGGCGGTGCAGATGTCGATCACCGGCGCGTAGTCCGGGTCCTTGGTGCCGGCCATGATCTGGCCGTCGGCGAACTGGCGCCGCACCTCCTCGACGACGGTTCCCGCCGTTCGACCGACGGCGCGGATGGCCAGCCCGCTGAAGAGGAACGCGACCGACCCGCCGATCAGCAGCCCGATGAAGGTCTTGGGATCGGCGACGTTGATCTGGGTGGCCGGGCTGGCGAACAGCGCGGAGCCACCGAGCCCGAGGTCGAGCTCGGATCCGATGGTCTCGATGTAGGACGCGAACAGGGCCACGGCGGCGATGACCGCGGAGCCGATGGCGAAACCCTTGGTGACCGCCTTCGTCGTGTTGCCCGCGGCATCCAGCGTCGCCAGCACCCGGGCCGCCTCCCCATGGAACTCCCCCGACATCTCGGCGATCCCGCCGGCGTTGTCGGCGACGGGCCCGAACGTGTCCTCCGAGACCACGACACCGGTCGTGGCCAACATGCCCATACCGGTGAGCGCCACCAGGTAGAGGGAGAACTGGATGTTGCCATCACCGAGCCCGACCGCCACCCCGAGTGCAGCGGCGATCGCCACCACCGCGAACACCGACGACTCGAGGCCTGAGGAGATCCCGGAGAGGATCACCGTCGCGGGGCCGGTGCGGGTCGACGCCGCGATCTCCCGGACCGGAGCGGCGTGGGTCGAGGTGAAGTACTCGGTCAGCCGGCTCACGATCAGGGCCAGCACCAGGCCGGCCACCACGGCGGCGAAGACCCGCCAGCCCTCACCGAAGCGCTTGCCGTCGACGACGGCGTGGTTGCCGACGTACCCGAGGGCGAGGGCGAGGGTGCCGACGACGGTGAGCACGCCCGCCGTCAGGAACCCGCGGTTGATCGGCGCCAGCGGCGACCGGTCGCCCTCCCGGGCCCGCACCGCGAAGACCCCGGCGATGGAGGCGAGGACCCCGATGGCCCGCACCGCCACCGGGAACACCAGGCCCAGCGCCGGGTTGGCACCGATGGAGTGGAAGGCGGCGACGCCCAGGATGATCGACGCCACCAGGGTGACCTCGTAGCTCTCGAAGAGGTCGGCGGCCATGCCGGCGCAGTCCCCCACGTTGTCGCCCACGTTGTCGGCGATCGTCGCCGGGTTCCGGGGGTCGTCCTCGGGGATGCCCGCCTCGATCTTGCCCACCAGATCAGCCCCGACGTCGGCCGCCTTGGTGAAGATGCCGCCGCCGACCCGTAGGAACAACGCCAGGAGCGAGCCACCGAAGCCGAATCCGATCAGGATGGCGGTGCTCGTGTTCTGGAAGACCATGATGATCACGGAGGCTCCGAGGAGCCCCAACCCCACCGTGAACATCCCGGCGATGCCGCCGGTGCGGAACGCCACCCGCAGCGCGCGGGGCAACGACCCGGTCCGGGCCGCGGCCGCGGTACGGACGTTGCCGCGGACCGCCAGGCTCATGCCGATGAAGCCGGTGAGCCCCGACATGGTGCACCCGCCGAGGAACGCGAGGGTGCGGAACGAGCCCGAGGCCAGGAAGCTGAGGGCCTCGGTACCGTCGGGGCGCACGACGCTGGTCGAGGTGGCGAACACCACCACCACGAGCGGGACCAGCACCACCGCGATCGTGCGGAACTGACGGCGTAGGTACGCCATCGCCCCGATGCGGATGGCGTCGGCGATCCTCCCCATCGCCGGCGTCCCGCGATCCTCGGCGAGGATCCCCCGCATGAACCCGAGCCCGACGGCCAGCGCCGCGACGGCGGAGGCGGCCGACGCCACGAGGAGGAGCCACTCCCCGCCGCGCAGCGTGAAGGACTGGTAGAGCCCCTCGGCGGCGAACGTCGTGGGTGCCACGGTCCCCGGCCTCTACCGCCGACCGCCCGGCACGGCTACGGCTGGGCCGCGTCGTGGTCCGCCAGCGGTCCACCGACCAGATCGAGGATCGACTCCAGCAGTATGGCTCGCTCGCGCAACGTCGCCTTGTAGGTGCTCAGATCGGTGTCGGCGATCTCGTAGTGGAGATCACGAGAGGCGCCGTTGAGCACCTCCCGAAGGAGTTCCTGCTGCGCCTGGCTCAAGACGAGTTCCACGGGCGGTCCTCTCTCGTGCTGTCCGATGCCGGCCCGAGTGCGTCGGGACGACGATCTCGGAGCCACCACCATCAGAGGCAGGACGGGTCGACGATCACCAGGGTCCAAGGTCCTGCGCAGGGTTGGTGGCCGTTTCCACCGGACACCTCAGGGATCGGTGGCGGGTGCGGGACCCAGTGCCTCCCGCACCGCGGCCAGGCGTTCGGGCACCACCCGGTACCACGCCCACTTCCCCCGCTTGTCCCGCTCGAGCAGGCCGGCATCGACGAGCACGGACAGGTGGTGCGACACCGTGGGCTGTGACCGGCCGATGGGATCGACCAGGTCGCACGCACAGGCCTCGCCGGTCGACGCCGCCGCCACCATCGACAACAGGCGCAGGCGGGCCGGGTCGGCCAAGACCTTGAACACGCCGGCCAGCTCCGCGGCCTCGTCCTCGTCGAGCACGCCTGCGGTGAGCGGCGTGCAGCATCCGTCGAACACGTCCACCTGCATGTGACCTCCGGGGTGCCGATCCCTTCCGTGGGACCGAAGATATATTGACATCGATCGATCTATGGATAGAGTACACATCGACCGTTGTCAATGAGTGTACCCGGAGGTACCCGTGTCCAGAGTCCAGCTCGCCCTCAACGTCACCGACATCGACGCCGCGGTCGACTTCTACGCCAAGTTGTTCGCCACCGAACCGGCCAAGCGCAAGCCGGGTTACGCCAACTTCGCCATCGAGGATCCGCCCCTGAAGCTGGTCCTGTTCGAAGCGGCCGAGGGCGGCACCATCAACCATCTCGGCGTCGAGACCGACGACGCCACCGCGGTGGCGGCCGCCGAGGCCCGCCTGGCGGGTTCCGGCCTCGAGACCAGCGGCGTCGACGACACCGTCTGCTGCTACGCCACCAAGGTCGAGACCTGGGTCACCGACCCGGACGGCGCGGCCTGGGAGTGGTACGTGAAGACGGGCGACGCGGACCAACTCCGCTCGGACCCCGCCGACGACGGCGACGCCGCGACCTCGTGTTGTGGCCCAGAGGCCGAACGGCTCACGGTCAGGTCAGCCAGCCGGTTCCGCCTGCTGCTGAGGCGGCCGCCGCGTCGATTCGGGCTCACGCCGGAGGGACCTTCGACCCTTTCACCTCGGTCCCGTTCCGGGGTTCAATCGACCCAGACCAACGGGATCGGGAGCGGAGACGTCACCAGATCCTCGAGGGCTGACGCCGCCGACCACGGGGTCGAAGCCGGAAGTCCCGCAGGCAGGGATGCGGATCCGGCGGCAACGGCGTCAGCCCTCGATATCCGGTCTCGTTCCCGATCAGGCGGACTCCTCCACGTAGCGGTTCGGATCCCGGTCCTGGGACGAGATGCCGCGGGCGTGTTCGGCCTCGAACCGGGCGAAGCCGGTACCGAGGTCGTGGCGGACGGTCAGGTCGGCGTGCTGACGGAAGTCGGCCAGGGCCTGGCGCTCCTCCTCACCCATGTGGTCGCTGTTCGCCTCCCGCGTCTCGACGACGCCGTCCCACCAGCCGCGGCTCCCCACGTCGTGCTGGTCGGCATGGGCGATCCCGTCCCGGATCTCGTTGTGGTCACCGATGGCATCCTTGGTCTCCTCGCCGGCGCTGTCCGCATCGCCCGCTCCGGCCCCGATGGCCAGGAGCGTCGGGTAGAACAGCTCCTCCTCCGCGGCGGCGTGCACCTCCAGCAGGATGCGGAGCCGAGTCCACACGGCCGCGAGCGTCTCGGTGTCGTGCCGGTCGACATCGTCGAGCATGGCGAACATGCGGCGCTGCTCGTGATGGTCCTCGAGGATCAGTTCGGTGATGTCCATGGGCGGCTCCATTCCCCGAATTGGAGGTGGACGTGACCACGAGTCGGGTGTACAGAACGCGAGAGGGGGCGATCCTGCCACCGAAGGGGGAAATACGATGTTTGTGCAGATCATCGAGGGAAGGGCCGCGGATCGAGAAGGGATCCTGCGCCAGATGGACCGATGGGTCGCCGAGCTCCGGCCCGGCGCCACCGGCTATCTCGGCTCGACCGGCGGGGTCACCGATGACGGGCGGGCCGTGCTGGTCGCCCGGTTCGAGTCGGCCGCGGCGGCCCAGACCAACAGCGAACGGGCCGAGCAGGGACAGTGGTGGAACGAGACCGAGAAGTACTTCGACGGGCCGGTGGCGTTCTCCGAGTCGACCGAAGTGGACCAGCTCCGCGGCGGTGGGTCCGACGACGCCGGCTTCGTGCAGATCATGAAGGGGACAGCTGATCGGGATCGCATCCGCGCCCTCGACCGGCAGCTCGAGGAGCTCGGCACCGGCTTCCGGCCCGACCTGCTCGGCGGCCTCCGGATGTGGATCGGCTCCGACCGCTATGTCGAGGTGGCGTACTTCACCGGCGAGGCCGACGCCCGAGCCGGTGAGCAGACCGCCATCCCCCCGGAGCTCGAGGCCGGAATGACTGAATTTCAGGAACTCATGGCCGACGTCGAGTTCATCGACCTGCCGGAACCCGTGCTCACCTCAGGCTGATCGGGTGCGGGCTCCGGAGACCGGCGGGAAGCACTGACCAGTCCTGATCAGTGCTTCCGCAGGGCCTCGATGAGTCCGGCCTTGTCCATCGACGAACGCCCGGGTATCTCCCGTTCGCTCGCCAACTCGTGCAGCTCCCGCACGGTCATGTCCTCGAACGGCTTCGCGGCCGCTTCGTCCTGCACTCGCCGGGTGGCCTCGACCCTGAGGTCCTCGAAGAAGGTGGAGACTCGCTCTCCCAGGTCCTTGATCGCATCGTCGAACTGCGCAATCAGGTCCGGCAGCGACCTCATGCCCCTCGGACTCGTCGTCGTCGTCATCGCCAACCTCCAGGTTCACGCGCACTGCGCCCGTCCCGGTCATCGTCCGCCCGGTCATCAGGTCGCGACAGAGTCGTTGGTCTCCTTTGTCCGGCGAGGCAATCGTCGGTTCTGGGTCGGTGGCGGGTTGGGTATGGGGTCGTCCCATCCACCGACATCCGGTTCTGCCCGTGCCCCCCGGCGGCCGGCGAGGTTCTCGTCATGCTCGCCCCCGCCCCGAATCCATCGCCGAACCCCGACGACGAAGGCCCTCCGACAGGGTCCGGGAGCGAGCCGGTTACGGCTCCGTTGTCGATCGAGCGCATCGGCGAGATCGTGGTGCTGCGGCCCGCCGGGAAGCTGGGCCGGAACGACGTCGAACAGCTCCGCGATGTGATCCACGGCATCGACGGCCCGGTCGTCGTCGTGCTCGACGACTGCGTGCTGGTGGCGCCGACCGCGTTCGACCGCCACGACAGAGATGACGGGCATGCGGTCGAGATGTGCATCGTCTGCCGGCGACTGACGTGTCGCCATTTGCTCGCCCGGGTGGGGGTGGCCGACCGATTCCCGGTGTTCCAGCACCTCGAGGACGCCCTCCAGGCTCGGGTCCTCGCCCGGGCCGGCTACGGCGACGGGTGGCGGACACCGTCGTCGCCATCCACCGGGCCTTGACCGCAGGGTCAAGAGTGGAGTTGGCTGCTCGGATCGCTGGCCATCGAGGGGAGCACCATGAAGGTCGATGCTGACGCCGCCGGGCTCGACGCCCGACGCCTGGGCCGGATCGAGGAGCACCTCCGGTCCCGGTATCTGGAGCCGGGCAAGATCGCCGGGTGTCAGGTCGCCGTGTACCGACACGGCGCCGTCGGCTACTTCGAGTCCTTCGGCGCCATGGACCGCGAGCGATCCAAGCCGGTGACCGAGGACACCATCTGGCGGCTGTACTCGATGACCAAGCCCATCACGGGTGTGGCCCTCATGACCCTCTACGAGCAAGGTCACTTCCAGCTCGACGATCCGGTCGACCGCTGGATCCCGGAGTGGAAGGACATGCAGGTCCGCGAGGTCGCGGCCGACGGCACCGAGCGTCTCGTCCCCGCCCATCGGCCACCTTCGGTGCGCGACGTGATGATGCACATGTCCGGCATCGGCTACGGGCCCGAGAACCGCGATCTCGACCTTGCCGCCCGAGGGTGGACCGGCAAGCTGACTCTGGAGACGCTGACCCAGCAGATCGGCGGCTGGCCGTTGCGGTACCAGCCCGGGACGCGGTGGCTGTACAGCTTCGGCATGGACGTGTGCGCCCGCCTCGTCGAGGTGATGTCGGGCATGGCGTTCGACGACTACCTGAAGGCCGAGATCTTCGGGCCGCTCGGCATGGTCGACACCGACTTCTTCGTGTCCGAAGGCGATCTCGACCGCTTCGCCGCGTGCTACGGGCGCAACTCCCGCAAGGAGCTGGTCCTCGTCGACGACCCGGAGACGAGCAGCTACCGCACGAAGCCGTCGCTCCTCAACGGCGGTGGCGGCCTCGTGGGGACCACGCCCGACTACCTGCGCTTCGTGCAGATGCTGGTCGGTGGCGGTGAGCTCGAGGGCCGCCGGATCCTGTCCCGCAAGACACTCGAGCTGATGACGACCAACCACCTCCCCGGTGACGGCGAGCTGGCCGACTTCGCCCTGCCCGGCGCCTACGGTGAAGTCGGGTTCTCCGGTGCCGGGTTCGGGTTGACCATGTCCGTGGCCAAGCCCCCGGCCGAGACCGGTGTCGTGGGCTCCGCCGGCGAATTCATGTGGGGCGGCGCCGCCTCGACCACATTCTTCGTCGACCCCGCCGAGGAGCTCGCCGTCGTGTTCATGACCCAGCTGCTCCCGTCCGGCACGTTCAACTTCCGGGGCCAGCTCAAGACGTTGATCTACGGCGCCATCGCCGACTGAGCAACCGCGACCCGGCCGTTGGCCAGCGAGCGGCGGCGGTTGGTGACGACCCCCATCCGGGACGCGGTCGTCAACAGGTTCTCGTCCCGATGGACCACGAAGCGGTGTCGAGCCAACAGCGCCGCCATGGTGCTCGGCGTCCACAACGAGCGCCACGGTTCTGCGGCCAACGGATCATCGACCCCCAGGACTCGCGACACCAGCCCGGACAGTCGTCGACCGATGGTCATCAGTCGCGATCGTTCCTGGTAGTTGACGACGAGGGTGCTTCCGGGTGCGGAGCGGGCGGCCACCGCGGCGATCGTGGCCTCGACCTCGTGTTCCGTCAGGTACGGGACCACGCCCTCCCACACCCAGGTCGTCCGCTCCCGGGAGTCGTGACCGGCCGCGACCAGGGCCGGACCCAGTCCGTCACCCGCGAGATCGACCGCCACGAACTCGAGTCGGGCAACGGTCATTTCGAGCTCGGGACAACGGTCGAGCAGGTCGGCCTGCGATGCCGGGTGGTCCACGGCGTAGAGCACCGTGTCACGGAGCTCCGGCATCCGCCAGGGCCGGCCGTCGAGCCCCGCGCCGAGGAGGACCAGCTGACGCGTGCCAGCCGATCTGATCGCGTCGTCGATGGACACGGTGCGGGGCACCATGCCCTCCGCGCAGGCCTCCACCCTCTCGACGGCCAGTCGTTGACGCCAGTCGGTGGGTCGGATGTTCCGGCGAACCTGCTCGACCACGACCCGTTCGTCCGCCCGCAGGAGGAGGGCCGAGACGGGGTCGTGGAAGCGACCCGGCGCGATTCGCCCGTCGGCGACGGCCCGGCCCTGGCACACCAGCACCGCCGTGCGACTTGCCCGTTCGGTCTGCACGTCGACATTGTGACCGTCGACCGGGCACGCTGCGCTCCGAACCAGTCCGCGACGGACCGGACCCGGGCGCGGGGCGGACGCGAGCTCCTATGGGCGGGCCGCGAGCATCTCGCCGAGCGTGTCGACCAGGTCGGACAACGCGAACGGCTTGGCGAAGAACCGGTCCGCCCCGGCGCGAGCCGCGGCCGCCCGGTCCTCCACGCTGCTCCGAGCGCTGACGACCAGGATGGGTCCGTCGTAGCCGTCGGCCCGCAGGTGTCGGCACACCTCGACGCCGCTCGGATGCGGGATCATCACGTCGAGCACCAACGCGTCGGGGCGGTCGCCGTTCACCGCCCACAGTGTCTGGTCGCCGGTGGCCGCGGTACGACACCGATAGCCGGCACGCTCGAGGGCCCGAACGATGACCGACGTCAGCTTGTCGTCGTCGTCCACCACGAGGATGCCGGGCGAGCGTGGGGTGGAGTTCTCGCCGTCGGACACCAGGCCAGCATGACGGAGCACGGATGAAGCGGAGGTGAGCCGGCGATGACGTCCGATCGTGGCAACGGATGAGGTCACCTATGGTCTCGCGGCATGGAACGACGACGGATCGGGGAGCTCGACGTCTCAGTCGTCGGGCTCGGATGCAACAACTTCGGCATGCGGATCTCGGACGTGGAGACGAAGGCAGTGGTCGACGCCGCGCTCGATGCCGGCGTGAACTACTTCGACACCGCCGAGTCGTACGGCCGCGGCCAATCGGAGGAGTTCCTCGGTGCGGCCCTCGCCGGCCGTCGCGACCAGGCGGTCATCGCCACCAAGTGGGGCTCGCCGTCGACGGCGACCGATGACGATCCGCGGCCGGGTTCGCGTGAAGGAGTGCGAGCGGCGCTCGAAGGCAGCCTGCGCCGCCTCGGCACCGACCATGTCGACCACTACCAGCTCCATCGTCCCGATCCGCAGACCCCGTTGAGCGAGACGCTCGGCGCGCTCGCCGAGTTGCGAGCCGAGGGCAAGGTCCGCGAGATCGGTTGCTCCAACTTCACCGCCGACCTGCTCCATCGATCCGTCGACATTGCCGCGGAGTCAGGCGTGGCATGGTTCGCGTCGGTGCAGAACCACTACAGCCTGCTGACCCGGGATCCCGAGCGCGACGGCGTGCTCGACGCCTGCGCCCGCCACGGCATCGCCTTCGTCCCCTACTTCCCGCTCGAATCCGGGGTGCTCACCGGCAAGTACCAGGCCGACGAACCGCCGCCCGAAGGCACCCGCCTCGCGGCATGGGGAGAGCGCGCCTCGCGGTTCAAGAACGACGCCGCCATGACGCAAGTGGCAGCGCTCACCCGGTGGGCCGCGGAACGCGACCACTCGATCCTCGACCTCGCCGTCAGCTGGCTGGTGTCCAACGCGCAGGTGGCCAGCGTGATCTGCGGCGCGACCAAGCCGGAACAGATTCGCGCCAACGTCGCGGCCGCCGGGTGGGACCTCTCCGATCAGGACCGGCGCGACCTCGACCAGGTGAGCCCCGGCTAGGACCGGTCGATCGGCTGCCGGTCAGCACCGGAGCACCAGCACGTCTTCGGTCCCGTCGGTCTCGTCCTCGTGCGACCCGACGCGACGGAACCCGAGCGCAGCCGCCAACCGCTGCGACGCGGTGTTGTCGGGCGAGACGGTCAGGACGAACCCGGGGACCTGGTGGACACTACGAGCCCACTCCATCAGCGCCACCGACGCCTCGGTGGCGTATCCCATCCGACGACGATCCGGAACGATGGTGAATCCGAACTCGACGGCCCCCGGGAACCACTCGTCGAGGTAGTCCGGGCCCGGCGCGGTGTGGAACCCGATGTGACCCACCACCTCGTGCCCGCCCCGGGCGCAGATGGCGCGGAGCAACCACTCCTGGAGGCTCGGATCCTCGTCGAGTTGCCCGAGGCGGAGCGCCAGGAGTTCGGCGTCGTCAGGCCAGCCGGGCGGGATGCTGGCCCCGATCAGAGTGGCCGCCGCGTCGACATCCCCGTCGATCAGCGCCCGCAACGCCGGCGGCGTCAGCGGACACAGGTCCAGACGGGCGGACGGGATCACACCGCTGCTCACGTCGGTCACGCCGGCAGCGTTGCATGACGATCGACCGGGTCGAAAGCGATTACACCCCTCCGGTGGTCGCCCCCGTGGTGCCGTCTCGCCGGTCACTGGCCGGGCGGGTTGGTGGTGGTCGTGGTGGATGTCGGGGTCGACGTACCGGTGAGCGCATCCAGTTCCTCCGACACCAGGCGGACGACGAGGTCGTCCAGGGACAGCTCCTCGTAGTCGGTCGAGTCGATGTCGGTCGCCGGACCGGTCGCTGCGCCGCCGGCCCCGTAGGTCAGGAACACGAACCGCCCGCCGGTGGCCTCGGCGATGGAGCGGAAGGCGTGCTCGGCGGCATCATCCGTGTTGCTGGCGGCGATCGCATGGATCGTGATCCCCCGGGCCGACGCCGCCAGCATCGACTCGGTGTAGGGCGTCACCTGGGTCCGCTCGACGTGCGGCGCTGCGTCGGCGACGAGGAACACGAGCTGCACCGCATCGTGGCGATCCCGCCAGCTCGGCACGTCGAGTGCTGCGGCCAGCGCTTCGTCGAGGGCCTCGGGCGTGTCGCCACCACCGTCGGCCACCACGTCCGCGAGGGCGGACTGGAAGTCGTCGATCACGCCGGTCAGGTCGAACGTCGACGTCACGAAGGTGTCACCCTCGTCCCGGTAGAGCGTCATCCCGAATCGCACGTCGGGCTGCGACGGCAGGGCTTCGATCCGCGAGGCCACCATCGACACCGTGCGCTCGAGCTGGTTGATCTCGTCCCCCATCGAGCCGGTCACATCGAGGAGGAACAGCACGTCGAGAGGGACCCCGACCGCGGCGCCGCCATCACGTGACAACTCGAGCGTCGCATCGCTCCCCGGCACGGAGGTCACCGATTCCGAGCCGACGGTGAACGTGTACGACTCCGCCACCGGTTCCCTGGCCGCCGCCGGAAGGAAGACGACCTCGCCCGCAGCGTTGGTGGTGTAGGTGGCGTCGACTCCGGAGATCGAGACGTCGACGCCGTGGACCGGCCGCCCGTCGGCGCCGGTGACGGTCAGGACGATGCGACCGGTGGCGTCGATGTCTCGGATGGGGATGCCGAGCGAGCGGATGCGCTCGCGATAGGCCAGGTAGCCGTCGTAGTCGGCGTTGTCGTCGACACTGCCGGCCCTCAACGATTCCTGTGCCGGGCCGGGTGGTAGATCGCAGCACGCTTCGCCGCCGGCGGAGTCGAGGGCTGCCGATGGGGCCGCGTCCCGGGTCGCTTCGTCGGCACCGAAGGTCGTGGTCGGGCTGCCGCCGGTCCAGTCGGGCTCCCCGCCCACCCATCCTGCACTCGTGGTCACCGGGGTCGAGTCCGAGGTCGACGTCGGTGGAGCCGTGGTCGTGGTGTCGTCGCCGTGACCGCACGCTGCGAACACCAGCGCCGAGACGATGAGTATCGGGAGGAATCGGTGGGTGCGCATGCCTCTCTGACGTCACGAACGCGGCGCCTGGTTCCCGTTCGTCGCTCAGTCGGCGGGCGGTACGACCACGACGGGGCAGTGGGCGTGCTGGGTGACCTGCATCGTGACCGAGCCGAGCAACGCTCCCTTGACCGCGCCGAGCCCCCGAGATCCGAGCACCACGAGATCAGCGTCCTCCGCCAGGTCGATGATGCCGGCAGCGGCACCGCTGCGCAGCGACGTCCGGCGGACCGGGACGTCGTGCAGACCGTCCGATTGGGCCGCGGCAACCGCATGGTCGAGGACGGACCGGGAGGCGCGCTCGTAGATGGCAGGGTCGAACCGGTGCTCGGTGTGGGGGAAGTACCCGACGTAGGGCACCTGCCAGGCGTGGACGACCTCGACGCCGGCGCGGCGGGCCCGACCCTCCTCCAGCGCCCATCGGAGGGCATGGTGTGAGATCTCGGATCCGTCCACGCCGACGACGATCCGTTCGGCTTGCGAGTCGTCCCGATCCCCGTTGGCTCGCACGATGGCGGTCGGGACCGAGGCGTGATGGAGGCAGTGCTGGCTGACCGATCCCAGCAGCAGGCCGCGGAATCCGCCGAGTCCGCGAGCGCCGACGACCAGGAGATCACCGCTCGCGGCCGCATCCAGAAGCGCTCGGGACGGGAGGTCGCAGACGACGCGCGCCCGAATCGCAGTCGCCGCCTCCTCTCCGACCGCGGCCCGCACGAACGTGCGGAGCGCGTCCCGAGCGTCGTCCTCGCCGTAGGCCGGATCGAAGCCCTCGTCCACCGTGGCGTGGTGCTGGTCGAGCAGGCCCCAGGCCATCACCGCCGTCACGGTGGCGGCATGGCACTCCGCTTCTCGAAGCGCCCACCGGAGCGCGTCGGCGGCCCCGTCGGACTCGTCGACGCCGACCACGATCTCTCTCACCATGGCCGACTCCTCACTCGTGCTGGTCGGTGGGACGCGAACTCGATGGCGAGCACGCGTGCTCCACCATGGTGGCTCTGCCGTGGCGTAGGGCGCAGGGCCATTGGTCCCGACGATCGCTCCGTCGGTCACCACCGGATGGCTCGGAACGCGCCCGCCCGGGCCCGGGTCTGTCGACGTGTGGCCTTCGGCCCTGGCCATCGGGGAGCAGACGGCGTTGGATCGAGGACGTGGTGCACTCCGAGCCGCGCGACTCCGTGACCGACCGGTCGCCGCTCACGATCACCGTGACCGCAATCCCTCGGCACACCGCACGCCCGGGACCGGGCCAGGCGGTGTGAATCGTGTCGTTGTCACAGTCGGTCCTGTTGTTCGCCTCCGTGGCCGCCGTGATCACCTGGGCCGGCGTACACCTGGCGCGTGCGGGCGACGAGATCGCGGAGCGTGCCGGCCTGTCCCACATGTTCGTCGGCATGCTCCTGGTCGCGGGTGCGACCTCGCTACCGGAGCTCGTGACCGATGTGAGCGCGGCCGTGAGCGACGCTCCCGATCTCGCCGTCGGTGATCTCTTCGGCAGCAGCATGGCCAACATGGCCATCCTCGCCGTGATCGACTTGATGCACCAGCACCACGTGTGGCCTCGGGTGGAGATCGGACACGCCCGGGTGGCGTCAGTTGCCATCGCGCTCACCGCGCTCGCCACGCTGGCAATCCTCACTCCACCCGGCATCGCCGTCGGCTGGGTCGGGATCGACACGCTCGTCATCGTGGCGGCGTACGTCGCGGCGGTGGCATGGATGCGTCGGTCACCGACCGCGCGTTTCGGAGCGAGCGAAGTCCTTCCCACCCCGACCGGGTGGACACGTCCGCACCGAGGCGAGCTCCGGCCGGCCGTGCTTCGGTTCGTCATCGCCAGCGTCGTCATCGTGGCGACCGCACCCGCGCTCGCCTATTCGGGGCGGGAGATCGCCGCGACGAGCAAGATGAGCGAGACGTTCGTCGGTACCGCGCTGCTGGCACTGTCCACATCGCTGCCGGAGCTGGTGGCCTCGATCGCGGCGGTCCGCATCGGTGCCTACGATCTGGCCGTCGGGAACCTCTTCGGGAGCAACGCCTTCAACATGGCCGCGCTCGTCCTGGTCGATGTCGCCTATGCGCCCGCCCCGCTCCTGCGGTCGGTGGACCCCAGCCAGGCCACCGCGGGCATCGGTGTCATATTGATGATGGCGTTGGCGCTCGCCGCCCTCGTGCACGGCACCGAGACGCGGGCGCGTCGCCTCGAACCGGACGCCCTCCTGCTCCTCGTCGTGTACGCCGGAGCCCTCTTCGCCGTGTGGAGCGTTCGCCCGTGACGGTGCCACCGCTGCTCTGCCCGGAGCCATGGGCAGTCGACGCCGGCGATGTCGCCACGGCGTACGACACCGACGTGGCCCGCGGCCTCGACGCCGCCCAGGTCGTACCGCGCCTCGCCGAGGTGGGCCCGAACGCGCTCGTCGAACGAGACCAACCCGGTCCATGGCTCACCTTCGTCCGCCAGTTCGCCAACACGATGACCGTCGTCCTCGCGCTCGCCGGTCTGGTGACGCTGCTGATCGGCGACATCACGGACACCGTGGTCATCGGCGTGATCGTGCTGCTCAACGCCGTGATCGGCTTCGTGCAGGAGTACCGCGCCGAACAGGCCATGGCGGCCCTCAAGCAGTTGACCACCGGAACCGCCCGGGTGGTCCGGGACGGGCACCTCGTGGACGTCCTGGCCCCGGAGGTGGTGCCGGGCGACCTCGTCGAGCTCGCGGCCGGCGACGTGGTCCCGGCCGACCTCCGCCTCGTCGACGTGCACGGGTTGCGGGTCGACGAAGCCACCCTCACCGGCGAATCGGAGCCGACGGCCAAGTCGTCCGACGTACTCACGATCTCGAACCCGATGGTCGCCGACCGGCACAACATGGCGTTCAAGGGCACCGCCACCACCTACGGGCGCGCGCGGGGCATCGTGGTCGCCACCGGTATGGCAACCGAGCTCGGCCAGATCGCCGCGCTCCTCCAGGCCCACGACGTGGCGGCCACCCCGCTCCAACGGCGACTGGCGTCGCTGGGGCGACGGATGGCGGCCACGGCCATCGTCGTGTGCGCGGTGGTGTTCGGCGCTGGCATGGCTCGGGGTGAGACGGCCGAGGACATGTTCCTCACCGCGGTCAGCCTGGCCGTCGCCGCCATCCCGGAGGGCCTGCCCGCCATCGTGACCGTTGCCTTGGCGCTCGGCGCCCGCCGCATGGCGGAACGCCACGCGGTCATTCGCCGGCTCCCCGCCGTCGAGACGCTCGGCTCGGTCACGGTCATCTGCTCCGACAAGACCGGGACCTTGACCGAGAACCGGATGATGGTCGAGCGAGTCTGGACACCGGCCGGCCTCTACACGGTGAGCGGCAACGGCTACGCGCCCGACGGCGAGGTCTCCGGCCCGGGTGATCCCGCGTCCGACGACTCGCTTGCCCGGCTCGCCGAGGTCGCAGCCGCCTGCAACGACGCCGCGCTGCACCCACCCGAGCACGACATCGCCGACTGGACGATCACCGGCGATCCGACCGAAGGCGCGCTGGTCGCGCTGGCGGCCAAGCTCGGCGTCGAACGCCCCGACCTCGAACGTCGCTTCCCCCGGGCCGCGGAGATCGCCTTCGATGCCGACCGTCGGCGCATGACCACCGTCCACCATCGAGACGGGTCCTGGTGGATCGCGGTCAAGGGTGCACTCGACGGCGTCGCACCGCTGCTGCACGCCAGCGACCGTCCGCTGGTCGAGGAGCTCGAACGCCAGGCCGACGTGCTGGCCGACCAGGGATACCGCGTCCTCGCCGTCGCCGAGCGCCGCGCCGACTCCTTGGTCGAACCACTCGAGGATCTCGAGCGAGGGCTGCACCTCCTCGGTCTGGTCGCCATCGCCGACCCCCCACGGTCCGAGGTGTCCGAGGCGATCGCGTCCTGCCGGAGCGCGGGCATCACGCCGGTGATGATCACCGGCGATCACCCCCGCACCGCTCGGGCCATCGCCCACCGCCTCGGTCTGCTGGGCGACGGGGACTCGTCCGAGATCATGACCGGCGAGGACCTCGACGCCCTGGATGACGACTCGCTGCGCGAGCGAATCGCCAGCGTCCGGCTCTTCGCCCGCACCAACCCGGCGCAGAAGCTCCGCATCGTCGACGCGTGGAAGGCCACCGGGGCGACCGTCGCCATGACCGGCGACGGCGTCAACGACGCCCCCGCCCTCCGGCGGGCCGACATCGGCGTCGCCATGGGGGTCATCGGCACCGACGTCAGCAAGGAAGCTGCCGACATGGTCCTCACCGACGACAACTTCGCCACCATCGTGCACGCCGTCGAGGAGGGTCGGCGCATCTACGACAGCATCCGCCGCTTCGTCCGGTACCTGCTGACCACCAACTCCGGCGAGGTGTGGGTCATGTTCCTCGCGCCGCTCATCGGCCTTCCCCTCCCGCTGCTGCCGATACAGATCCTGTGGATCAACTTGGTCACCGACGGCCCGCCGGCCATCGCCCTGGGCCTCGAACCGACCGAGCCCGACACGATGTCCCGTCCACCGAGACCACCGAACGAGTCGATCCTCGCTCGGGGCCTGTGGCAGCAGGCGGTGTGGGTCGGGCTGCTCATGGCCGCGGTGGTCCTGCCGCTCCAAGCGATCACGCGCGCCGTCGACTGGCCATGGCAGACCATGGTCTTCACCACCCTCGCCCTGCTCCAGCTCGGCCAAGCGCTCGCCGTCCGATCCGAGCGTCGATCGGTGTTCAGCCTCGGCCATCGCAGCAACCCGTGGGTCGGTCGGGCCGTCGTCCTGTGCGCGGCCGCGCAGCTCGCCACCGTGTACGTCCCCGCGCTCCACGGTCCCTTCGGCACCGAGCCCCTCGACGTGGCCCAGCTCGCGGTCGTGCTCGTCCTGTCGACGACGACCTTCGTCGCGGTCGAGGTCGAAAAGGCAATCCACCGGCTTGCCAAATACCCTTAGGGGGTATAGGTATAAGGCATGCACAGCCCGACTGGCACCCATGCCGACATGTTCCGACGTCGGTTCTGGTGGAGCCTGCTGTTGTCGATCCCGGTGATCGCCACCAGCCCGATGGTGATGGACTGGTTCGGCTACGACATCCAGTTCACCGGTGTCGGTCTCGTTGGTCCAGTCCTGGGCTCGGGACTGTTCTTCTGGGCCGGCTGGCCGTTCCTGCACGGTGGCTTCACCGAGGCCCGCACCCGGGAACCGGGGATGATGCTGCTGATCGCCATGGCGATCACGGTGGCGTACGGAGCGTCGTTGGCCTCCAGCCTCGATCTGTTCGACCTCGAGTTCTGGTGGGAGCTGGCGGCGCTGATCACCATCATGCTGTTGGGGCACTGGCAGGAGATGAAGGCGATCGGTCAGGCCAGCTCGGCGCTGCAAGCGCTGGCCGAGCTCCTGCCCGACGATGCCGAGCGGGTCGGCGACGACGGTGAGGTCGAGACCGTGCCGTCCACCGAGCTGTCCAAGGGCGACCTCGTCCTGGTGCGCTCCGGCGCTCGAGTGCCCGCCGACGGGGAGATCGTGGACGGTGCCGCCGAGATCGACGAGTCGATGGTGACCGGTGAGTCCCGACCGGTCGCCAAGGAGCAGGGCGATCGGGTCGTGGCCGGCACGATCGCCACCGACTCCGCCATCCGGGTGCGGGTCGAGGCCGTCGGCGACGACACCGCCCTGGCCGGCATCCAGCGCCTGGTCGCCGACGCCCAGCAGAGCCGGGGCCGGGCCCAGGCCCTCGCCGACCGGGCCGCAGCACTGCTGTTCTACGTGGCCACCGCGGCCGGCGTGGCGACCTTCGCGACCTGGATGGCGATCGGTAGCAGCGGCGACGCGCTGACCAGAACGGTCACCGTGCTCGTCATCGCCTGCCCCCATGCCCTGGGCCTGGCCATCCCGCTGGTGGTGTCGCTGTCGAGCGCGATGGCGGCGCGGAACGGGATCCTCATCAAGGACCGCATCGCGCTCGAACGCATGCGGGACATCGACACGGTGCTGTTCGACAAGACCGGCACGTTGACCAAGGGCGAACACGTGGTCACGGATGGTGCTGCCGCCGACGGTCACGACCTGGACGAGGTGTTTCGACTCGCCGGCGCCGTCGAGTCCGACAGCGAGCACCCCCTCGCCCGCGCCATCGTCGCCGCGGCTCGCGACCGGGGCGACGTGGCCGACGCCGCCGACTTCCGTTCCATCACCGGGCGGGGCGTCGAG
The DNA here is from genome assembly GCA_963731885.1 of uncultured Acidimicrobiaceae bacterium. Taxonomy (GTDB): domain Bacteria; phylum Actinomycetota; class Acidimicrobiia; order Acidimicrobiales; family Salinilacustritrichaceae; genus Salinilacustrithrix. The sequence continues at coordinate 127,258 of CAVSXR010000019.1, forward strand.
GCCACGATCGACGGCACGGCCCACGCGGTCGGCGGCCCGGCGCTGCTCCGCACGCGCGGTCTCGAAGTGCCCGACTCGCTACGGGCGACGGTCGACGCCTGGACCGAGCGTGGTGCGGCCGTGCTCCACCTCGTCCGCGGCGACGAGATCATCGGTTCGTTCGCCCTGGAGGACGAGGTCCGACCCGAAGCCCGTGAGGCGATCGCCTCCCTCCACGACCGTGGCATCCGGGTCGTGATGATCACCGGCGACGCCCGCCAGGTCGCCGATGCGGTGGGCGCCGAGCTCGGCATCGACGAGGTGATGGCCGAGGTCCTCCCCGAGGACAAGGACGCCAAGGTCGCCGAGCTCCAGAGCCGTGGCCTGACCGTCGCCATGGTCGGCGACGGCGTCAACGATGCCCCCGCCCTTGCCCGCGCCGACGTGGGCCTCGCCATCGGTGCCGGAACGGATGTTGCCATCGAATCCGCCGGTGTCGTCCTCGCCTCGAGCGATCCCCGCAGCGTGCTGTCGGTCATCCGCCTCTCCAAGGCCACCTATCGCAAGATGACCCAGAACCTCGCCTGGGCCGCCGGCTACAACATCATCGCCCTTCCCCTCGCCGCTGGCGTCCTCGCCTGGGCGGGCGTCGTGCTCCCACCGGCTGTCGGCGCACTCCTGATGAGCGCCTCGACGATCGTCGTGGCCGCCAACGCCCAACTGCTCCGCCGCCTCGACCTGCGCATCGGCGAGAATCCGAGGACGCCCCGGACCGCGGGCACCTGAACCAGACCGAGGGACGTGGCGCGCATGCGCCTCGTGTCAGGCTGCGGGTGATGGCGACGCCACCGAGCGGAGACCACGCAGCCGTCACACCTGGGGGCAGGCTGCCGCGCAACGTCCGCGTCGTGTCGCTGATCTCGTTCTTCCAGGACGCGGCGTCGGAGATGCTCTACCCGGTCCTGCCATTCTTCGTCACCGGTGTGCTCGGTGCGCCGCCCGCGGTCCTCGGCCTGATCGAGGGTCTCGCCGACGGGACCGCTTCGGCGATGAAGGCGGTGTCGGGCCGCTTGGCGGATCGGCGCCGCCGTCGGCCGATGATCGGCGCCGGTTACGGACTGTCGGCGGTCGGCAAGTTCATCCTCGCGACGGCCACGGTCTGGCCGGTGGTGTTGGTCTCGAGGTTCACGGACCGGGTCGGCAAGGGCCTGCGAGGGCCGCCCCGGGACGCGTTGATCGCCGACGACACCACCGCGGCCAACCGTGGGCGGGCGTTCGGCTTCCACCGCGCCGCCGACACCGCCGGGGCCGTCGTGGGGCCGCTGATCGGACTCGGGGTGTACGAGCTGGTCGACCACCGGTACCGCCCGCTGTTCCTCGTCGCGGTCATCCCCGCAGCCGTCAGCGCGAGCCTGGTACTCGCCATCCGCGAACGACCCCGCACCGCGGTGGCGGCCACCCGAACCCCCTGGAGTCTCTCCGAGCTGCCGTCGGCCTACTGGCGCGTCCTGGCCGTGCTCGGAGTGTTCGCCGCGGTGAACTTCCCCGACACGCTGCTGCTGCTCCGAGCCGAGGAGCTGGGCTTCGGGTTCAGCGGCGTCGTGGCCGTCTACGTCCTCTACAACCTCGTCTACGCCGCGCTCAGTTACCCGGCCGGTGCGGCATCCGATCGGCTGTCGCGGCGCACCGTGGTCTCGCTCGGTTTGGTCGTCTTCGCCGTGGCCTACCTGGGCTTCGGGCTCACGACCACCAAGGCATGGGTGTGGGTGTTGTTCCCCGTGTACGGCGCCTACACGGCGCTCACCGATGGCGTCACCCGCGCCTGGATCGCCGATCTCGTACCGGCCGGTTCCCGCGGGACCGCGCTCGGCGTACACGCCGCGGTCTCCGGAGTCGGCCTCCTGGCGGCCGGGGTCTGGGCCGGATTGGCATGGCACGGCACCGGTCGCACGCCGTTCCTCGTCGCCGGCGTCGTCGGCCTCCTGATCGCCGCGCTCCTGGCCAGCGACCGGTGAGGCCAGCACCACCAGTCACACACCGGCTGGCGCGGTGGCCGATCGACCCGAGACGGCAGAAGCTGATGACATCCAGCAGCCGAGTGGGGAGGACCAGAACATGGTGACGACGCTGCCCGACACCCAGCAGACCGATACCGCCGCACCCGGGACGGGTACGGCCCGATGGGCGCGGCTGGCCTCCGTGGCGCTCGTCATGGTGGCGACCGGGCCGCTGCTGATGCTCGCCGCCGGGCTTCTCTGGGGTCTGGACGTGAGCGACGAGGTCGGCTTCTTCCTGGCCACCGCGGTCGGCGCGGCACTGGCCGCCTTCTTGATCCGTCGGGCGCGGCTCGCCGCCCGCATCGTCGCGCTCGTGCTCGGCCTCGCCGCCGGCGTGATGCTGTTCTGGACCGCCTTCGGGCTGGCGCAGCCGAAGAGCTTCTTCGACTTCGTGCCCGGTCTGCTGGTGCTCCCCGGCGCATTGCTCGCCCTCGTCGCCGGCATCGGCGCCATCCGGGCCCAGCGCCGCGGCGACCTGACCACCGCCATCCAGCACGGCGAGCGCCGTGGGATCGCCATCGTGCTCGGCCTCGTCGGCGTCCTGGCCGTCGCCTCCGCCATCGGCACAGTCGCCGGCCGCACGACGGTCGACGACTCCCGTGCCGATGCCGTCGTCGACATGAAGGACTTCAAGTTCACCCACGACGGCTACGAGATCGCCGGCGGCTCCACCGTTCTGGTGAAGAACAAGGACCCGTTCGTCCACACCTTCACCATCGATGCGCTCGACATCGACGTCACCGTCGGGCCAGGCAGCGAGAAGCTGATCGAGATCCCCGACGAACCCGGCAGCTTCATCGTCTACTGCACGCTCCACACCGAGTCCTCTGACGACCCCGGCCCGGACGACATGGCCGCCGACCTCACCGTCGACTGAGCGCCGCTTCCTCCGCGGGGCGCGGTCAGCAGGATCGCGGCTCCGACCAGCGCGGCGATCGCCGAGGCGGCGAGCACGCCGATCTTGGCCTCGTCGGTGATCGCCGGGTCGTCGAAGGCCAGGCCGGCCACGAAGATCGACACCGTGAACCCGATCCCGGCGATGCCCGCCATCCCGAAGATGTGACGGGCGGTGATCCCGGCCGGCAACGTGCCGACGCCGAGCCGGGCGGCGAGGAGCACCGCGCCGGCGACGCCGAACAGCTTGCCGGCGACGAGGCCGACGATCACGCCGATCGAGACCGGAGACGTGACGGCGTCCGCGAGCGTGTCGGCGCTCAGCACGACGCCGGCGTTGGCCAGGGCAAAGACCGGGATCACGACGTAGCTGGTCCACGGGTGCAGGAAGTCCTGGAGCCGCTCGGTCGTCGGCACCGACTCGCGCAGGCGGAACCCCATCGATCGCACCTCGGCCGGTGTGACGTGGGCGTCGGGCGGCAGGTCGTCGACACGCTCACGGTCGAGGAACGGTCGGGCCGGGGTGAGCAGGCCCAGCACCACGCCGGCGATGGTGGCGTGGACGCCGGACTCGAACGTGGCGAACCAGATCCCGATTCCCACCGCCGCGTACAGCGGTACGTAGCGCACGTGCATGCGCTGCAGGACGACGACGAGGCCGAGCCCGACGGCGGCCGCGACCAGCCATTGCCCGTGGATGCCATCGGCGTAGAACAACGCGATCACGACGATCGCACCGATGTCGTCGACGATCGCCAGGCCGAGCAGCAGCACCTTGAGCTCGGACGGAACTCGGCTCCCGAGCAGGGCGAGGACCCCCAGCGCGAACGCGACGTCCGTGGCCATCGGGATCCCCCAGCCAGCACCGCCGGCGCCACCGATGTTGAAGGCGGCATAGAGCGCGGCCGGCACGATCATGCCGCCGAGGGCGCCGGCGGCCGGGATCGCCGCTCGCCGGATCGTCGTGAGCTGTCCGCGGGAGAGCTCGTGCTTGATCTCGAGCCCGATGACGAAGAAGAACAGCGTCATCAGCCCGTCGTTCACCCAGTGCTGCAGGTCTTCGGTGATCGACCAGCCGCCCACCCTGATGGAGAGCTCGGTGTGCCAGAAGTCCACGTAGGAGGTCGACCACGGCGAGTTGGCCCACACCAGCGCGACGACCACCGCGACGGCCAGCAGCACACCGCCCGAGGCCTCGACGTGCAGGAACCTCGTGATCGGCCGGGCCACGGCCCGGGCCAGCGGCCGGTCGGAATGCAGCCAGGTGGCGCGAGCGGGCGGGGACGGCATGTGGTGCTCCAGGGGTCGACGATGAATCCATCGCCGACCAGGCTTCCCGGCACACCAACCGACGACGATATCCACCGAGGGACGGATTGCCACCGGAGGTGAACCGGGGGGTCCGACGGGTCGGTAGATTCCACCGGTGCGTCGCCTCGTGATCGTCGTGTTGCTCAGCCTCGTTCTCGCATCCTGCGGCGAGTCCGGCTCGGCCACGTCGTCCTCGACCACCAGCACGACCACCACCACGGTGGCGACAACGACGTCGTCCACGACGACAACGACCGAGGCGACGACGACGACCACGATCCCGCAGGTGCCGCAGTCCTCGCCCGCGGCCGCCGCGGCGGCGTTGCTCGCGGCGTGGCGGGCGGGGGACGAGGCCGCGGCCCGCACCGTGGCCTCGCCCGATGCGGTCGACGCGTTGTTCGCTCATCCCGCGGAACCGACCGAGGGTCGGGGCTGCGAAGTGCCGATCGGGGACACCTCCGACTGCAGCTTCAGCATCCGGCACGAGGTGTTCCTCACGATCCGGACAGGGGCACTGGACGGGGGTTGGGTGGTCGAGGCGGTCCTGTTCAGCTGACCGGCGTCCGCCACCGCAACCGGCAACGACGGTCGAGCTGATCAGCCGGTCGTCGAGCTACGCGTGATCCAGCACGACTTCGATGTCTCGTTGCAGGATGAGTCGCGCCTGCGGGTCGTCACGGAGGCGCTCCTCCAACAGCGGGAGCACCTTCGCCCGGAGTTCGTCGACGAGTAGGTGCACCTCGGCGCACAGGTCGTCGACCAGCCAGGGCGAGAGGGGCGCCTCGGCCTCGAGCCGGTCGACGAGGTGCTGCGTCCGCCGCTCGTGGTGGGCGGGATACCACGCGATGTCCGCACCTTCCGGGTCGAGGCGATCGACGAGCGGATACACGAGCTGCTCGGTCGCGGCGCGGTGTCGCGCCAATGCCTGCCAGATGCGGTCCAATGCGTGTTCCTGTTGGTCGGCCGGCACTGTCCGGAGGGTGTCCGTCGCCGACTTCAACTCCTGACCGAGGCGTCGGAGCTGATCCAGCGGGGAGGGTGCCGGATCATCGAGACCGGCACTGGTCGGGGTCTGGCTCGGCTCCGGAACCGACGCCGGCCGGATCTCGACCGGGTGGCTCGTGAGTCGTTCCACGGGCCAGACCCCGGAGGCGCGCTGGTCGCCGGACGTCCAGTCGGCTCGCTTCTCCAGGAACGAGACGTCGTCGACCACCCGGCCGTCCACGATGTCGACGAGCGGCAGGATCGGATACGGCGCGCCGGTGCCACGGTCGTCGCCGGCCAACGCCAGGAGGCCCCCGACGACCCGCTCGGTCTGCCCGGCCAACGCGCAGCGAGCGCCCCGGCGAACTGTCCGCAACAGGTCGGGTACGCGGGTCATGTCGAGCGCCCGGAGCGACGCGGCGATGTCCAGCCCGTCGGCCTTGCAGTGCTCGCACTGGCCGCAGCTCTCCACGGCCAGGAAGTGGGAAACGCCAGCGGCGACGTCAACCAGTGACGTGTCGTCATCGATGACGATGAAGGCCCCCGAACCGAGGCCGGAACCAACCGCGGCCATGTCCTCGTACGACAGTGGCGTGTCGAGCTCGGCGGCGCCGAGGGGCGGATTCGAGACGCCGGGCAGCACGGCCTTGATCTCGCGCCCCGGGAGCACGCCGCCGCCGAGTGCGTCGATGACCTCGCCGAGCGGCGTACCCATGGCGAACTCCCCGACGCCGTGCTCGACCGTCGAGCCGGTGATCGTGCACATGATCGTGCCCGGCGACGGCACGGTGCCGACGCTCCGGTACCACCGCGCGCCGTGTCGCAGGATGCCGGGGAGGTTCACCAGGGTCTCGACGTTGTCGACCAGGACGGCGGAGCCATCGACTTCGAGCCGCCGATGTCGAGGAGGGTGATCGTCGACGATGCCGCGTCGGAACGGTGGCGTGATGCGAGGGAACGGCGGCCGCCCGTCGATGACCTCGAGCAGCGCGGTCTCCTCGCCGAACAGGTACTCGGATGGCCCGACGATCAATCGCACCCGTGTGCCGTGCAGCCACCCGGCGTCCCGGGTCTCGCTGATGGCGCCGAGGAGCAGATCGATCTCACGCGTGAAGGAGGCCTTGATGCCGATCAAGATCTCGTCGGCGTGCATCGCCTCGGCGGCGATGTACGCGCCCTCGAGCACGGCGTAGGGATTGGCCCTGATCAGCCAGCGATCCTTGAACGTTCCCGGCTCACCCTCGGCGGCGTTGACGACGATGGGTGGGATGGACCCCCGAGCCGCACGACGCACGGCTGCCCACTTGCGCCCGGTGGGAAAGCCGGCGCCACCCCTTCCGCGCAGGCCAGCCGAGGCGATGAGATCGATGATCGACTCCGGCCGTCGGTGCCGGGCGGCGGTGAGGCCGTGACCGCCGTCTTGATCCTGGTAGTCCGACAGGCTGGCGACGGGCTTGTCGACCGTGATCCGGCTCTCTCTGGCCATGGAACCACTCCTTGTCCTGATGCCGACCGGTCGTCGGCGTCGTGTGTCTCATGGTCACGGATCCACCGGAGCACCGCACGACCTGACCGGATCGCCCCGATGACGCAGCGCTGTCATTGCGGGACCAGAACCGGAGTGGGACAACGACGTCAGAACATCCGATTGCTCGAGGAGGCAACGTCATGTCGCAGATCCTGGCCGCAGTGAACACCGTGGGTGAGACCGAACACATCCTCCGCTTCAGTGCCGAGGTGAGCCGGGGCCTGGGCGACGATCTGATCGTCGTGAACGCCTTCGAACAGCCCTACGCCGAACTCAACGAGGAGTGGGCCGAAGAACTCCACGAGTACCGAGAGAGCAGCATCCGCCACTCGATCGAACTGGCTGGGGTCACCGAGCTCGTCAGCGAGGTCGAAGTCCTCCCCGACTCACCGCACAAGGCTCTGACCGACCGGGTCAACCGCGACGGTGTCCGCGCCATCGTCGTGGGCCAGCACGGCCCGGCGGGCACCGGTGGATTCGAGGGCATGGGCACCGCCCTCTACCTGGCGCACCACAGCAGGCAACCGGTTCTGGCCATCGACGCGCAGGACTCGGTCGGACCCGGACCGATCATCGTCGGCGTCGACGGCTCCACCGCGAATCGGCGCGCGCTCGACTTCGCGGAGCAACTGGCGATCTCGATGAACCGCGACGTCCTCGCCGTGTTCTGCCCCAGTCCGCTCAGCGACTCGTTCCCGCACGGCATGCACCACACGACACAGCCGGACGCCGTCGAGTTGCCGGACACGGGTACCGCCGCCGAGAACGGCCGCGGCTGGGAGTACCCGCACGAGAACCAGATCCACAAGGAGATCGAAGCGGTGCTGCGGGCGACCACCCAGTTGGTGGTCGAGCCCGGGCATCCGATCGACGTGCTCCAGGAGGTTGCGCGGCGACGGGATGCGTCCATGCTCGTCATCGGCACCCGGGGCCACGGAAGCCTGGGGGGCGTCGTGATCGGCTCGGTCCCGAAGGCGCTGCTCAACACCACCGCCGATCGTCCCGTCCTCATCGTCCCGCACTGACCGGGGCGCGCGTCAGTCCACCCCCGGACACCCGAGAACGGTCACTCGATGGAGATGACCCGACCGCGGACGGCCTTGACCACAGCATCGAGCTTGGTGTGGGCGTCGAGCTTCTCCATGGCGTGGCGCAGATGGTTCCGCACCGTGTGATGGCTGAGATGGATCCGATCGGCGATCTCCTCGGCGCTGAGGCCCTCGGCAGTGAGCTGCAACACCTCGACCTCACGGTCGGTCAGCTCGTGTCCGTCGATCTGCTCGAACCGCCGCAGGTGGACGAGATGCCTGAGCACATCCTGCGTGAAGTACGAGTCGTCGTCGGCGGCGGCCCGAACCGCGGCGACCAGGTCGTCGCGGTCGGCGTTCTTGGAGACGAACCCCGAACAGCCCGAGTCCAGCGCTTGGGCGAGTACGTGCCGATCAGCGGCAGCCGTGACCATGACGACCCGCACGTCGGCGCTGCGCGCTCTCAACAGACGGGCGACGTCGGCTCCGGTGCCGTCGGGCAGCCGGTAATCGGCCAGCACGACGTCAGGCTGGTGATCATCGAACCCCTCCAGGGCCGTCGCGACGGACCCGGCTCGGCCGACGATGTCGATGCCATCGACGTCCTCGAGGAGTGACTGGAGACCGAGCGCGACGACATCGTGGTCGTCGACGATCAGCACTCGGATGGATTGGGCGTCGCTCATGCCTGCCTCGAGCTGCGGTCGAGCTCGTTGCTCGGCTCCGTCCGTGGTCAGTCTGACGGTAGGTGATCCGGACGCCAAGTCACGCCCGCATGGGTGACGCGATGACACATCCGTGTCATCGCGTCACCTCAGCCAGCCCTCGTGTCGAAGCACGATCGGCCCGACAATGGCATCAACCACTGAAGACGGTGCGCACCTGGCTCCAGCGACCAGCCAGCTCGTGTTCACCGAGGAGGTACACCATGGACGCGCCCGCTCCGGCACAACGACCCACGCCAGCTCCCGTCTACATCGAAGAACCCACGGCCGCCCGCTGGTTGTTCGGCTCCAGCCGTGCCGCGTGGATCTGGCTCATCGCCCGGCTGTGGCTCGGTTGGGAGTGGCTGGCCTCCGGATGGGGAAAGGTGTTCGGCGGCACGATCACCTGGCGGTTCTGGGACTGGGGGAAGTCGGCCTACAGCCTCACCGGCAAGGCCAACATCGGCTGGGTCCGCAGCGGCACCGTCGTCACCAACGGCAGCGCCCACACCGTGCACATCGGTGACCCGGTGATCGGCTTCGCCAAGGGTGGCATCGCAGCAGCCTCCGGCCCCCACCCCGATGTCGCCTACTCCTGGTACGTCCATTTCCTCGAGTGGGTGCGCGACACCGGTCACACCGTGCTGGCACCGATGATCGCGGTCGGCGAACTGGCGATCGGGATCGCGCTCATCCTCGGTCTGCTGACCGGGATCAGTGCCTTCCTCGGCTCGATCCTGAACTTCAGCTACGTCTTCGCCGGTTCCGCGGGCGTGAACCCGGCCATGATCCTCGTCGCCGGCGCCGTCATCCTGGCCTGGCGCAATGCCGGCTGGTTCGGCCTCGACCGCTGGGCCCTCCCCAAGCTCGGGACGCCCTGGCACCGAGGCGCGTTCTTCGACCACGGCGACGCCGCGGCCGGAAGCACCACCGGATGATCAGTCCGCCCACCACATCCCCAGCGGACGGCGAGGCGCCCGGTCCTCCGGGCGCCTCGCCACGCGTGACGCCCGGATCGGAATCGGGGTGACAACTACAGTGATGCCAGTGAGCGAACGGTCCGATCCCACCCGCCGAGCACCGCGGCCCCGGGAGATGTGAAGGCCCCGCGGGGGTCGGTCCGCCGACAGCTCACCTCGGTGTGGGTCGCGACCGCCACGCTGATCCTCTTCGCCGTCGGCTCCCTCGGCATCACGATCGAGCACTCGCGGGGGTCCACCGCGGAGCTCGAGAACCGCCTCATCCCGGCCGAGGTGACGATCAGCGCGTTCAGCACGTTGGTCGACGAGATCGCGGCCGCCAACGATGCCGCGCTCGCCCAAGGGTCGGGCCTGTCCGATCAGCGGCTCTCCGAGGCGAACGATGCCCTCACCAAGTTGATCGACCGGATGGATGGTCTCACCGGAGACGCGGCCTCGGCGGCGCTGGCGGCGGAGCTGCGCTCGGCGCTGGCCGACTGGTCCGGGACCATCCCCAACGATGGCAGCGGCAACGACGCAGTGGCGTCGACGCAGGCCACCGAACACCTCGACACGATCAAGGCACTCGCCAACGAGCTGCACACGCGCATCACGACCGCGATCGACGGCCAGAAGGATCGTTGGGCCGGAGCGTGGCACGACGAGCGGCTCGCGTTGGCCGTCACCGCCCTCGTGATGATCCTCGGCACAGCGGCGGCGCTCGCGACGCTCCAACGCCGTCTCGTCGCACCGACCGCCGACCTGCTCGGCCAGGTCCGTGCCATTGCCGACGGCGACCTGTCCCGATCCGTCGTCGCGAGGGGCCCGAGCGAGGTCGCCGAGACGGCGCGGAGCGTCGAGGACATGCGGCGCCGGCTGGTCGACGATTCCGAGCGACGCACGGAGGCGGCGCTGATCGCGGGTCACCTGGCCGAGCGGACCCGCATCGCCGGAGAGATCCATGACGATCCCGTCCAGGCGATGACGTATGCGTCGATTCGCCTCCAACAACTGGCACGACGCGCCGGCGAGGGGGACCATGAGCTCGCGGCGACCATCCAGGAGGCCAGGACCGCGACGAACGCGGCCATCGAACGGCTTCGCCGCATGATCTTCGAGCTCGACTCCCCCGTGCTCCAGACCGACGGCCTCCTCGCCGCCATCGAGTGCTACATGGAGGAGACGTTCGACCCCTCGGTCAACTGCGAGGTGTCAGGCGACGTGGCCGGGCTGACATCGGACACCGTGCGCATCGCCTACGAACTGACCCGCGAGGCGTTGTTCAACGCCTTCAAGCACGCCCAGCCCTCGCGGGTGGATGTCGAGGTGGCACAGGAGGAGGGAAGGCTCGAGGTCTCGGTGCGAGACGACGGGGTGGGATTCGACCCGACGTCCGTTGCCGCCGAAGCGGGGCACCTCGGCATCCGTCAGGCACAGCAGCGAACCGAGGCGCTGGGAGGGTCCTGGCGCATCGAGAGCGAGCCCGGCCAGGGCACCCGCGTCATCTTCGAGCTGCCGATTTCATCTCCCGAGGGGGCTCGCACCCGGCCCTGAACCCGCACCGCCAATGACGCAATCATGTCTGCCGGCGGCCCGGCGGCGACGTCAAGATGGCTCCATGGCCGAGCCGATCTCCACCGTGGTGGTTGCGGACGACGACGAACCCGTGCGACGTGCGCTGGCCGACCTGATCGCCGATCATCCGAAGCTGCAACTGGTGGGCATCGCCGCTTCTGGTGGGGAGGCGGCCGAGCTGTGCCGACGACACCGCCCGCACCTGGCCGTGGTCGACGTCATGATGCCGGGTGGTGGCGCCGACGCCATCGAGGCGATCCGCGGCGCGTCCCCCACCACGTCGGTCGTGGTCTACACCGCCCAGTCCAATCGCCGGACCCGCCACCACCTGCTGCGCGCCGGCGCCGCCGACGTGATCGTCAAGGGCGGGGACCGAGAACTGGACGAGGTGTTGGTGCGCGTCGCGCGGTCGTGAACCCCGGCGACGACAACGTCGTCCCGGGGTCAGCGAAGACTTCCGGCCACTACAACGTGATCAGGAGGTCGTCGCCTGGAGCGACAGCTCGACTCCGCCATCGGTGGTGCTCGGGGCCGGCGCCGTGCTCACCGCGAGGGTCCTGTTGTCGAGGGCGAGGACGGCGCGCCAGTCCGTGGTCCCCGACGGTGCCGGGGCCTCGGCGACGGTCCACCCGGCGTCGGTGGCCAGCGCGACGTAGTCCTTGATGGCTTCCTCGGCGGTCACACCGACTTGGTGGTAGCTCTGCGACGCGGTCGAGCCCTTGGTGTGAGCCGGACCGAAGGCGGTCGCATCGGACGGCACGGGTACACCGTCGAGCGCGGGCGGTTCGAAGCTGGCGGTCTGGCCCCCAGGCTCCGGGCTCGAGTTCGAACTCGACCTCGGGCTCGAGCTCGAACTGCATCCGGCGACGAGGAGCAGGACCGCGAGGCCGCCGGCCACGAAGGCACGGGCCAGACCGAGGCGGGGGCGGGTCGTCGGTGTCGAGTCGGTGATCACGTTCTCACTCCTTCGGGTCTCGTCGGAGGACGTCGCCACGCCGTCGCGTGGCTCCTGACCCCAGCCTCTGCCCCCAGCACCGATCCCACATGGCACGGACACGTCATGGCCTCGGCGCAACAGCGGCACCCGGTTCTGGTCGACGAGGCCCGGTTCGACGGGCGACGTCCGCCATCCGAGTACGCCGACGAACAACACTGGAGCCATGTCCGAAGCAGCGGTCAAGGTCGTCGGTTTCCTGTTGCGGACCGCGATCGGGGTGTTGATCGTGCTCGAGCTGGTGCTCGCGCTGGGCATCCTGCTCCAAGCGATGGACGCCAACCCCGACGCCTCGTTCACGGACTGGGCGTATCGCAACCAGGACCGGGTGATGCGGCCCTTCGACGGCATGTTCGACGACGTCAGCCTCGGCGACGGCAGCGACGCCGTGTTCGACGTGTCCGGGATCTTCGCCATGGCTGCCTACGGCTGCCTGTTCATTCCCCTCGGTCTGGCCCTGTCCCGCGTCGGCCGCCGCCTCGACGACTTCGACGTCGAGCGCCAGGAGGCGGCCGAGACGGCCCGCCAGGCGCGTCTGTTCGGCAAGGAGCCACCGCCGGAGCCGGAGCCGCGAGGCGAAGACGAAGACGACCTTCCGCGACCGGCTGCGCGGCCGCTTCTCGTCGTCGGACTGACCGCACGCCGACCGCCCGCGCCCCGGGGCACTGGGCGACGACGCTATGACGGGGTGAGGCCGCCGATCGACCGGCTCAGCTGCAGGGTGGTCGGTTCGGGGTCGAGGCCGAGTTCTGCCAGACCGCGCAGGCAGCGCTCGAGAATCGCTCGCGCACTCGTCCGGTCGCCGGACCCCAGATAGCTGCGGGCGAGCGCCCGGAATGCAGGCTCCGAGTTCGGCGCGGCCTCGATCGCGACCGACGCAGCGGCCCGCGCGCCGTCGACGTCGCCCGAAGCCAGCATGAGCTCGGCCGCTCGCTCCGCCGCGCCGACGAACCGTCCCCGCAATCGTGTCCGTTCGAGCT
>CAVSXR010000020.1:0-43148 GCA_963731885.1 uncultured Acidimicrobiaceae bacterium
GTTCGTCGCTGACGCGGGTCGTCAGCGTCCGTAGCGGGCCGAGTGGGGGGCGAAGGCGACCCAGCCGCTCGATGCCTCCCCGGCCCGACGGCCGACGGCCCGACTGACCCGGGTTCGGCGCCGCCAGCCAGCTCGGGCCGCACACCCAGCGACGACTGCAGCACCGGCGCGCTGTGGTGGAGGAGGTCGTCGAGCGCGGCGTCCAGGTGCGCTCCCGTGAGGGCGGGCGCGCTCCCGTCTGCCTCGTCACCCCGCTCGAGGGCCGCCACCAGCACCGCCCGCCGGACGAGCTCCTTGATGAACGACGCCGTCACCCCCTCCGTTGCCTCCACCGCGGCCGACAGGTCATCGCCGTTCCAGTTGGCGTCCCGCAGGTAGAGATCGAGGAGGCGGGTGCGGCAGTCGGCGTCGGGCAGACGGATCTCCACGGCCTGGTCGATCCGCCCCGGCCGGGCCGCGAGGGCCGGCTCGAGCAACTCGACCCGGTTGGTGGTGAGCACGAACACCACGTCGGCATCGTCGGCCAGACCGTCCATCTCGTTGAGGAGCTGGAACAGCAGCGGGTTGGTGCCCATCCCCGGCATGGTCCGCTCCATGGCCACGAGGTCGACGTCCTCCAGCACGACCATCGATGGCTGCAGCGATCGGGCGATGGCCGCGGCCTGTCCCAGGGCACCGGCACCGGGCCCGCTGAGCAGGAGGATGGTGCGACCCTCGAGCTGCCCGCACAGGTACAGCACCGACAGGGTCTTGCCGGTGCCCGGCGGCCCGTAGAGGAGCAGGCCGCGCTTGAGGTGCCGGCCCCCGGCCCGCAGGGCGCCGGCGTGGCGGCTCATGCCGATGACGTGGCGTTCGATCGCACCGAGATCCTCGTCCGGCAGCACGATGTCGTCGCGCCCGATGGCCGGGAGAGTGTGGAAGGTGATCCCGAAACCGCCCCACTCGCTGAACCCGAAGCTGAGCACCTTGCCCCGGTACACGTTGTGCTCGTGCATCGCCCGGCGCAGGTCGGCGACGAAGCGCCCGACCGCGGCGGCGTCGCCCGCGACGACGTCGAGCAGCAGCCCGGGGCGCGGACCGTGGGCCTCGCTGAACCCGACCATGACGACCATCGGCGTGTCGTCGTAGGTGAAGAGGTAGGTGCCGAGGCGCAGGCACGGCAAGGTGCGGTCGACGTCGATGGGGACCTGCACGAACTCGGGCGCGCATGGCTCGGTCGGGCCGTGGAACCGGCCCCCGAGGATGCTGGCCAGGGAGAAGTCGCCGTAGTGGTGCAGTTCGGCGGGCAGTCCGAGCAGGCGCCAGTCGTCCGTGTCGGCCAGCACGGCGTCGAGAGCGAGCTGCAGGTTGGGATGCTCGCTGGGGTCGAATCGCTCGGTGAACGACGGCAGCTCCGCCGGATCGACGCCGAGGTGGTCGGTGGCGAGCTGGCGCAACGTGGTCGACCGGTCGGGCAACAGCTCGCGGAAGCGGTCGAGGAACTCCGCGAACGAGCGGGCGAACCGTTCGGCGTCGAGGTCCTCATCCATGGCCGAACCCTATGGCCGGTCTCGGCCCGGACGCGCCCGAGATCCGGCTCACGCCGGCGCGACCAGTGAGCGACCGGTGCGGCCGTCGCTGACCGCGAGGCCCAACCCGACCAGGTCCCGGGCGATGCGGCGGCCCAGGTCGGTCCCGGGTCGGGTGTTGCCGACGCCCTCGATCTGGCGGATCATCCCGCCGGGCGTCACCTCGACCGCGAACCGGAGCCCACCGCCCCGGCTGAGCCCCAGGATGCGTGATCGACCGATCGCCACCGAGTGGACGAACGTGCCCAGGCAGTTGTCCATGAGCCGACCCCAGTAGCGGATGTCGTCGGTGGAGCGGGGCAACACGATCGTGTGGCCGGCCACGGTGGCGCCGTCGGCCCTCCGCCATGCCACGGGATGCTCGATGCGGACCGCGGCGGGGCGCGGCGGCGCGGTCGGGCGAGACGGCGTCGGTGGCGCCGGGGGCGCGGCTGGCGCGGCCCGGGCCGGTCGTGCCGGGGGAGCGGGGAGCGGGGGTGGGGGCGCCGGTCGGGGTGGGTTCCACTCCGCCAGCCGGTCGGCGAGGCGCCGGGGCCCCTCCGCTTCCTCCAGCGCGGTTCGCAGGAGGGCGACGACCTGTCGAGGCGCCGGGCCGGCCAGCGCCAGGCGGGCTCGGGCCACATCGGCGATCCCGAACCGCACCGACCCCGGCACCCGCGGGTCGGTCGAGATGATCTCGGTCAGTTGCTCGGGGCCGCACGACCCGACCGCCATGGTCGCCACCACGAGCGGATCGAACACGGGCGGCCCGCCGTCGGCCGGCAGCAACCGCTCGGCCACGGCCCGGACCAGCGGCCGCGTGACCCGGCCGTAGACCCGGCGCACCCCGATCCGGAGCGACTCCGATCGCAGGAGCGGGTCGAGCACCTCGGGGACCGCGGCCAGCTCGGCGTGGTGCTCGACCACCGGCTGGAGCAGCGGGAACGCCGACCGCCACAGCGTGCCGGCCAGGGTGGGCAGCTCCGTCTCCGTCAGGCGGGATGCCGCCACCCGGACCGCCTCCAACTCCCGTGCGGCATCGGCCCCCATGTCGCCCAGCTCCCGGTCGAGCGCGGCGACCACGGCACCGATGCGGCTCGTCAACAGCTCCGACACCGGCCAGGTGGCGAGCAGCTCGACCCGACCGTCGACCCGGATCACCCGCCAGCTGCGCCTCCGGGTCCGCCGCGCCCCGAGCACGGTGGTGCGGGTGCGGCCGAACGTGGCGATCAGCGCGTTGCCCTCGTCGACCACCTCGATCCAGCGCCCGCTCGGCTCGTCCTCCGCCTCGACGATCCGGCGGGGGTTGAGGAGCGGCACGGGCACGAGTTTCCGTTACCTCCCCTCCGTGACGCGACGCGACGCGCCCCGGTCCTCAGCCCCAGGCGCCCTCGAGCTCGGAGGGGCCGACGGTGTCGTCGAGCCACGTCACCAGCGGCTTGGCCGTCGTCAGGAACTCGCGGACCCGCTTCGCCGGCGCGGACGTCCCCAGCCAGGCACCGATCTCCCACGACTGCCAGGCGATGCAGCCCTTCATGCGCAGCAGCTCGATGCGGGGGTGGTCCTTGGGGAAGCCCCGGGGCGCGGTCTTGAGCGTGTCGTGGGCGGTGACCTCGAGGCCGGCGGCGCGCAGCTCGGCGATCAGCCGCTCGAGCTTCGGGCCCCCCGTGTCGTCGACGATGGCGGCCCGGAACCGGGCCAGCTGGTCCTTGGCCATCATGTAGTAGCCGGTGCCGACCCCGAACTGGTCGGCGTCGAGGCTGACATAGCCGCCGTTGGCCATGGTGGCGGCGATGTTGGTCTTGTACGGCGACTTGTCGGCGCTGAAGCGGACGTCCCGGTACGGGCGGAAGATCTTGCCCTCGCCGTAGGTCTTCTCCAGGTCGGCCAGCAGCGCCTCCATCGGCGCCCGCACGCACTCCTCGTAGACCGCCTTGTGCTCGGTCCAGTACGTCTTGGTGTTGTCGTCCTCGAGCCCCTCGAAGAACTCCACCGCCTCGACCGGCCATCCCCGGAACGCCATGGCGACGATCGTAGGCCCGGGGTCGGCGCCTCGTCAGCGGTCCGGAGGAGGCGGGGCGGTCGGCGGCGAACAGAGGTCCATGGCCGCTGTCCCGATCCGCCGACTCGCCGTGCTCGCCGCCGCCCTCGCGCTGGCGTCCGGCCTCACGTTCGCCGCTCGACCGGCGGTGGCCGAGTCCGGCGCCGACCTCGTCGAGGCGTGCACCCCGCTGACCGGCGTGCCCGAGCTCGGCCCCCGCACCTGCAAGTCGGTCGAGGCCGGCACATGGGTGGGCGCCCAGACCTGCCGGCGGGTGCCCGGCGCCGACGACGCCGTGTGCCCGTCGATCGACGGCCGGCGGATCAGCGAGGCGGCGATGACCGAATACGAGGGCAGCTGGCTGGCTCGGGCCCTCGACCTGCAGGGCGACCTCGATCGCGATGTCCCCCTCGTCGAGGCCCTCATCCCGCACACCCACAACTCGGCCAACTCGGCCGCCTACGCGCCGAGCGTCACCACGCTCGATGCCAACCAGGTCCTCACCCTCACCGACCAGCTCCGGCTCGGCATCCGCGGCATCGAGATCGACGTGCACTGGGCGCCGAATCCCTCCGGTGATCCCGCCGACGGCTTCCGGGAGCCGATCCAGTGCCACGGCGAGCCGGTCGACACGCCGGCCGGCGTGGTGCACGCCGGTTGCTCGGTCGACCGGACCCTGGAGGAGAACCTGCGCGAGCTCCGGGCCTGGCTCGACCAGCCGGCCAACGCCGACCAGCTCGTCCTCCTCTACCTCGAGAACGCCCTCGACGGCGACGAGGTGGCCCATGCCCGGGCGGTGCAGGTCATCGAGGCCACGCTCGGCGACCTGGTGTTCCGGCCCACCGCCGGTGCCGGCTGCCAGCCGCTCCCGTTGGCCACCCAGTCGAAGGGCTCGATCCTGGCGACCGGGGCGCGCGTGTTGCTCACCGGGAACTGTGGGCCCGGGGGGTGGACCGACTGGGTCTTCGAGCGGGGCGACGCCTGGGACGAGAGCGGTTCGACGACCGACTACCAGTGCGGTCCCGATCGGGCCGGCACCGACTACGCCACCACGTTCGTCCGGCGCTACGAGGACTCGACCTGGTTGTCGAAGATGGCGGGGGGCGGCTCGCACATCTCGCCCGAGGTCATGGCCGACATGGTCCGCTGCGGTGTGAACCTCCCCGGCCTCGACCAGGTGTATCCCGGCGACGAGCGCCTCCCGTCGCTGGTGTGGAGCTGGGCGCCCGATCAACCCTCGACCGACGTCGTGGGCGCATGCGCGATGCAGGGCACCGACGGCCGCTTCGTGGCGGACGGCTGCTCGTCCCACCACGCGGTGGCGTGTCGCACCGCAGCCGGCGACTGGGCGGTGGTGACCACGCCGGTGCCGTGGGTCGCGGCGGCCGCCACCTGCCGGGGCGGTGGCGGGCGCTTCGACGTGCCGCACAACGGCTGGGACGATGCCCAGCTGCGGGCCGCGGCCGACGCCGCTGGTGCCGCCGGGCTCTGGCTCGCCTACCACCAGGACGGCTCGGGTCGCTGGGCCGTGGTCTGACCGGCACGAACCCAGTGGTCAGGCCGGGGCTCCGGTGGAGTCGGCGTCGTCGTCGTTGATGTCGTCGTTGACGTCGCCGACCAAGTCGAGGAGATGGCCGAGGCCGTCGAGCTGGGCGTCGAGGGTGTCGCCGATGGGGTTGACCCGCAGCAGGTCGACGCCGCAGTCGCGGTACTGGCGGAGGCGGTCGCGGACGCGATCGTCGGGGCCGATCAGGTTGGTGCGCAGGCCGATCTCGGTCGGCACGGCTCGACGGGCGGCGTCGTGGTCGCCGGCGCGCCACAGGCGCTGCACCTCGGCCACCGCATCGCCGAAGCCCTGCCGTTCGAAGGCTTGGTTGTAGAAGTTGGTGCGACCCGAGCCCATGGCGCCGAAGGTGAACGCGTACCCGTCGGCGTGGCGCCGGCCGGCCTCCTCGACGTCGTCGGTGAACTCGCAGCTCACCGCGACGGTGAGGTCGATGTCGGAGATCGACCGCCCCGCCTCCTGGGCGCCGGCGGCGATCTGATCGAAGAACACGTCCGCGGTCTCACAGAAGAACGAGTTGCCGATCCATCCGTCGGCATGCGAGCCGGTGAGGCGCAGGTTGGCCGGGCCCAGTGCCGCGATGTAGATCGGCACGTCGACCGGTGGCACCGCGGCGCGCAACGCCTTGCCCTCGCCGCCGGGCCGGGGGAGCTGGAACACGTCGCCGTCGTAGGCGAGGCGCTCGCCGCGGGTGACGAGCCGGATGATCTCGATCGTCTCGCGCGTGCGGGTCACGGGTTTGGCGAAGTCGACGCCGTGCCAGCCCTCCATCACCTGCGGGCCGCTGGTGCCGACCCCGAGCACGAACCGGCCGCCGGAGAGCTGCTGCAGGGTCATCGCCGACATGGCCAGCATCGCCGGGGTCCGGGTGCCGAGCTGCACGATGGCGGTGCCGAGGCGGATCGACTCGGTGGCCTGGGCCAGTGCGCCGAGCGGCGTGAGCGCGTCGTGGCCCCAGAACTCGGGCAGCCACACCGAGGTGGCACCGAGGCGTTCGGCCTCGACCACGTAGTCGACCATCCACGGCATGGCGGGTGCGGTCGTGATGCCGATGGCCAGGGTCACGGGCGGCGCTCGGCTGGTGGCTGCGCTTCACTCATCGCCTGCTCCCGGTCAGATCGTCCACCGTATCGGCTCACCGACCGGCGCCGGGCCCTCGCCGGCGTGCTGATGGCCGGGCTGCGCCCGCCCCGGGTCAGCCGATGACGATCGTTCCGACCACCGGGAGGGGCGTCGGGTCGCCGATCGTGTAGTTGTCGGGACCAGCGATGTCGATGGCGTAGGTGTCGCCCGTCGGCCCGTCCGTGGCGACAATGGTCATCGTCGGCACTCCGACGAGGACGCTCACTGCCCGGGTGGCGAGGTCCACCGACCAGCGATGGTTCGCCATCGCGACGATCGTGGCGGTGCACGTCTTCGTCTTGCCCTTGGTGCACGAGGCCGAGAACGATCCGATCGACTCGGCGTACACCACCGTCGCGATCCCCCCGGCCCGGTAGACGTGGATCACGTCACCCGATGGGGGCGCCTTCTTGGCCGCGGGGACGGCCCGGAAGGCGAAGTCGGCGACCGAGCCGGCGTCGACCCGGCCCGCGCCGACGGCCGTGGCGGAGCTCTCGGCCAGCACCGCGGCGCCGACGTCGATCGCCGGGATGTGGCGCGAATCGGTGGTGTCGACGACGATCGCCCGGCTCCGGCGGGGCACGACACCGCTCGTACAGGAAGCGGGCCCGGAGCCCGACACGGTGGACGCCACGGTCGCTGTGCACAACACCCCGCCGCCGACCTCGGTGAACCGCACCTGGATGCCGCCCAGCGATCCCCGGTGCCGTCGGGCACCTCGGAGACCGTGGCCTGGAGCGTGATCGCGGCCGTCGCGCCGGACGTCGTCGTCACCCGCACGCCCGTGAACGAGACGGCGAGGTCCTCGGGCGCGACCGTGAACGGCGTGGACAGACCGGACGGCAGGTATCGGGCGTCTCCCGCGAACGCGACCGTGACGGCCGTGGGGCCGACCGGTCCGGTCAGCAGGAGAGTGCGGCTGGCCGACCCGACCCCGTCGGTGGTGGCTGGACCGATGCTGGACCCGATCCCGAACGAGAGCGAGACCGAGGACACGGGGAGGGCGTCGAAGTCCTGGAGCACCGCGGCCACGTTGACGAGATCCGAGTACTGCCCGGACGCGGTACCCGTGTAGAAGAGCGTGGTCGCCCGCTTGGTGACGGTGACGTTGAACGACTCATCGTCGCTCAGTCCTCCGACGTCCGTGACCCGGACGGTCAACGTGTAGGTCGAGATCTGCGTGCTGGCCGGCGTCCAGCGCACCTCGAACGATCCGAGCGCCGGCTCCGCCATCACGGCGCCGGCTGGACCGCTGACCAGGGAGAATGTCTTGGAGTCCCCGGCATCGACGTCCGTCGCGGTCAGCGGCACCGTCAGCATCGAGCCCCACGGGGTCGACTGGTCGGCGATCGCGGTCACGGCCGGGGCGTCGTTGACGCAGGTGATGGTGATCGACACCGTTGCCTGGTCGGTGACGCCGCTCGTGTCCCGGACGTCGTAGGTGAACGTCTCGATCGTCCCGCAGGCATCGGGCGCGGGCGTGTATCGGATGCGGTTCGAGGACGCGAGGACGGCGGACCCGCTCGAGGGTGTTCCGATCGCCGCCACTGCCAGCGTGTCACCGTCGACATCCGTGTCGTTGTCGAGCACCGGGATGAGGACGTTGCTGTCCTCGGCCACGACGGCTGCATCGTCGACCGCCACCGGCGGGTCGTTCGTGCACAGGACGCCGACCGGGCTGATCAGGGCGGAGTCCGTGGTGGATCCGTCGGTCATGGTGTACCCGAACTGGTCCGGACCGCAGTAGTCCGGGTCGGGCGCGTAGGTCACGATGGTCCCGTCGTGCGTCGCGGTTCCGTGCGGCGGGTCGGTCACGCTGATCACGCTCAGCGGGTCGCCCTCGGGGTCGGTGTCGTTGTCGAGTACGGCGATGTCGACCGGGGTGTCCTCGGCGGTGGTGGCGAAGTCGTTCTCGGCGTGGGGACCGTCGTTGACGCAATCGATGACGAGGGTGACGGCTGCCACGTCGTCGGCCTGGCCGTCGGTGACGGTGTAGGTGAACCCGTCGGCCCCGCAGTAGTTGGGGTCGGGCGTGTAGCGGATCTGTGTCGAACTGATCTTGACCGCGCCGCCGTGCGGCGGGTCGCCCACGTCGAAGATGCTGAGCGTGTCGCCGTCGGCATCGGTGTCGTTGGCGAGCACGTCCCAGTCGACGGTGCCGTCCTCGGGGACGTTCGGCAGGACGATGTCGTCCACGCCGACCGGCGGGTCGTTGATGTTGGTCACCGTGAGGTGCACGGTCGCGACGTTGCTGACGTCGGTGCCGTCGGTGACCAGGAACGTGAAGGTGTCCGTTCCGAAGTAGTCGGGGTCAGGGGTGTAGTCGACCCGGGAGCCGTCCCCCGGCACGACGGCGGTGCCGTGGGGCGGGTCGGAGGCCGAGCCGGTCACCACGGTGAGGGGGTCGGCGTTGATGTCGCTGGCCGCGGCCAGGACGTCGATCGCGGTCGTCTCGTCCTCGTCGACCGTGATCGTCACGTCCCCGGCCACCGGTGGGGTGTTGGGGCACAGCACGGTGACCGTGACGGTCGCCGGCACGGTGGCCGTCCCGTCGGTCGCCTCGTAGCCGAACGTGTCCACGAACGACGTCGGGTCCTGGGTGCAGAAGTCGGGATCCGGCGTGTAGGTGACGGTCGCCCCGTCGGTCGACGCGCCGCCCTTCGCCGGCGTCCCCACCGACGCGACCGTGAGCGCGTCGCCGTCGGGATCGGTGTCGTTGGCCAGGACGTCGATGACCAGCGGCGAGGTGGGCGGCGGGGGCATCGAGACGGCGTCGTCGACCGGGGCGGGGATGAGATTGCCGCCCACGTTGCCCACGCTGAGGACGTCGACGGGGGTGCGTGACATCTGACCGACGCCGTCGCCGACTTGGCCGTGGGCGTTGTCGCCCCAGCAGCGGACGGTGGTGTCGATGAGCGATGCGCACGTGTTGTCGCGGCCGGCGCTGATCGAGGTCACCAGTTCCACGTTCTCGACGTCGCCACCCGGCGCGCCGAGCTGGAACGGGGAGACCGGTGTCGACTTGTCGGCCAGGGCGTCGTCGTCGCCCAGCTGCCCGCTGGCGTCGGAACCCCAACACAGCGCGATGGTGTTGCCGTCGCCGTTGATGACCCGAGCGCACGTGTGGTCGTCCCCGGCCGTGATGTCGACGATGGTCACGGAGGCGCTGGTCAGCGCCTTCACCGGCACGTTCCTCGCCGTGGTGGTGCCGTCACCCAGCTGCCCGCTGGCGTTGCGGCCCCAGCACCAGACCGTGTTGTCGCTCTTGAGCGCGCACGTGTGACGCCCGCCCGCGGCCACCTGGATCACACCGGTGAGGGGGTCGAAGTGCTGGTCGCTCTCGTCCGCCTCGGGCTCGTCAGGATCCTTGTCCACGGTCACCGCGAAGTGGCGGTCGGTGTTCGTGCCGTCGCCCAGCTGGCCGTTGGCGTTGCTCCCCCAACAGCGGACCCGGCCGGTGGACAACAGTGCGCACGAGTGAAGACCACCGGTGGAGACCGAGGTGGCTTCGGAAAGCGCGACCGGTGGCGTCGGATCCGGCGGCGGGGTGTTGAGGTGGTCGTTGTTGTCGTCGGAGAGCACGGTGACCGGCACGTTGCTGGCCGAGGTCGAATCGTTGCCGAGCTGGCCGAAGTCACCGGCGCCCCAGCACCTCACGCTGTCGTCGGTGAGCCGGGCACAGGAGTGCGCCAGCTCGACGCCACCGGTGAGGATGCCGCCCGCGTCGACGCCGGAGGCGGTCGTGATCCCCGACACGGGAACGGGCGTGTCGCTGCCGTTGTTGGTGCCGTTCCCGAGTTGGCCGTACAGGTTGCGGCCCCAGCACTGGGGGGTGTTCGAGCCCGTGGGGAGGGCACAGCTGTGGTCGTTCCCCGCCGCCAGGAGGTCGGCTTGGTTGATCCCGGCGACGTTCACCGGGACGGTGCTGTCGTCCGGCGACGGCGAGAGGTCGGCGCCCAGCTCGCCGTCGTCGTTCTCCCCCAGCACACCGGGCGGTCCACGTACGCGGGGGTGGTCAGCCGGGCGCAGGCGTGGCCGGAACCGGTGGTGACGTCGGTCGCCCCGGAGAGCGCGGTGACCGTGACCGGGCGCGGAGCACTCGCCTTGTACGAGCCCAGTTGCCCGTAGAAGTTGTAGCCCCAGCACTTCATGGCGTTGCCCGCCAGGAGCGCGCAGCTGTGGAAGCCACCGGCGGTCACGGCTCGAGCGCCCGCGATGCCGTCGACCGGTACCGCATGGGACTGGTTTCGCTGCGGCGTGATCGAGTCGCCCAGTTGCCCGCGGCCGTCGGCACCCCAGCAGCGGGCGCCGCCGCCGGAGAGGCCGGCGCAGGTGTGGAATTGGCCGGCGGTGATCGAGACGATCCGGTCTGCGTCTGCGGATCGACGATGTTGGGGTCGGCGTTGGCGTCGAAGACCACGGTCACCGGCACCAGGCTGTCGGTGCCGTTCTGGTCGGGCGACGTGGCGAAGGTGGTGCCGTCGCCGAGTTGGCCGTAGAAGTTCTGGCCCCAGTACTGTGCCGTGTTGTCGTCGAGGACCGCGCACGTGTGTCCTCGCCGGCGGCGATGGCGAGGGCCCCGTGGGGAGGATCGGCATTCCCACCGTCGTCGTCGGGGATGTCGCTCACGAGGACCGCGAGCGAGTGGTCATCGGTCGTGCCGTCACCCACCTGGCCGAAGCCGTTGTGTCCAGCACCGCACCTCGCCGGTCGCGCCACGATCGCGCGGTGTGGTACTCCCCGGCCGCTAGCGCTGTGACACCGTCGAGGGGTACCGGATCGGTCAGTGGGTCGTCGTCGTCGTCGTACAGGACGGTGAGCGGCACGAAGCTTGCTCCACCGATGGTCTCGTCACTGAGCTGGCCGCTGCCGTCGTGACTCAGCACGCCACGGTCGTGTCCTCACGGATGGCGCAGGTGTGGAATCCTCCCGCGGCGATGGCGGTGGCGTCGTCATGGCGGTGACTGTGACCGGGGCGAGTGCGGGGGGCGACGGCGGCGAGGTGGCTCCGTTGCCGAGCTGACCGTTGCCTTGTTGCTCCAGCAATGGACAGAGCCGTCGTGGATGAGCGCGCATGAGTGCGTTGCTCCGCGCTGACTTCGGTGGCGGTCGTGATGCCGATGACCGTGGTCGGCTCGGTGCTGGCCGCTGTGGTCTCGTTGCTGAGCTGACTGTGGTCGTTCGCACCCCAGCACTGGACCTGGCCGTCGTCCTCCACCGTGGAGGTGTGCAGTCCGCCGACCGTGATCAATCCCTCGTCGGTCGTGATCGGAAGACTGGAGCCCTCGCCGGAGTCCGCGCCGGCCGGAGCGACGACGTTGGTCGCCGCCATGGCCGCCACCAGTCCGACGATCGCCACCGAGGCGAGCGTGGCGCGGGCCACCGGCGCTCGATCACGACCCTCACAGACGTTCTCGTCGGGAGCCTGGGGGATGTCGAGCTTCTGCTTGACCGCCTCCAGATCAGGTCGGCGATGCACTCGTGCCCCTTGTCGTTGGGGTTGACTCCCATGTTCTTGGTGGTCTGCTCGGCGAAGATGAGCACCCCGGTGACGGCCGGTGTCAGGTAGAAGAAGGGCGTCTTGTTCCCGTCGGTGCCGTCGGTGCCGATCCAGGTGTCACTGTACCCGAAGTTCGTCTCCTGCGTGTTGTGGTCGTGGACGTCGTTGGTCGGGTGGTACACCTTCGTCTTGATCGTGACCTTCATCTCCATGCAGTGGTCACGGAACTTGTCGTACGGGTTGACGAAGACGAACCGCTGCTGCGACGTCTCCTCGAACTCGTCGACGACCTCCTTGATCGTCTTGTTGAGCTTCTTCACCACCTGATCGAGCGTGACGAGGACCGGTGGCAGCAGGACCCACCGGGTGATGCAGGTCGGAACCGTGTCGATCAGCTGGGCGCAGAAGCCAGGGATCTGGCTGGCTGCTCGGGATGGCTCCGGGTAGGGGTTGGGGTACCCGGTCACCGCCACGACGAGGTTCGGGTTGCCCCGCTGCTGGATGCGGTACATGTTGAGGATCTCGGTGAGCTCGAGCTTGAGGTGCTCCCACTGGCCGTCGTCGGCGAGCACCAGCAGGGCGCAGGCGTTGGCGTCGATGAAATCGTGGTCCTTGACCTGCTTGAAGCACTTGTCGATGTGGTCGACGATGGTGTCGTTCTGGCGCCCCACGGTGAGGGTGATCAGGGTCGGGTCCCGCTCCCACGCCGCCGACTGCTGGGAGATGTTCTCGTAGACGGCCTTGCCGATGTAGTCGTCGGTGGTCACCAGCTCGTTCGGCGCGGTGTTGTACTCGCACCACGGCCCGCTGTCGTGGAGCTTGTCGGTGTCCTCGAGCAGCTTGCGCGAGTAGACCGCGGTGTCGCTGTAGGCCCCGCCCGACTCCGCGTCCTTCCCGGCGACCACCTCGTCCCCTCCGGCCACGTAGCGGAGGGCGCAGTCGTTGTGTTCGGCGCCGACGTACTGCATCGAGCCCAACACCGCGACCACGCCCGCCAGCGTGGCCACGGTGACGAGCACCGACGTCGGGATCCGCAACCTGGTCATCCGAACTCTCCTGGGGCCGGTTCCGTTCGTCAGCCCGTCGCGTCCGCTCGGTTGTTGAGCTCGTCGGACTCGACGATGGTGTCGTTCGGGTCGACGATCACGTAGCTGTTGATCGTCTCGTCGGCCGTCTTGAAGTAGTGGACCGTGAAGTCGGCGGTACCACCCGCAGCGAGGCTCCCAACGCACCGGACCTGGTTCACCGGGTTCTCGAACACCTCGCACGACCAGCCGGTTGCTGCCGTGTTGAGCTGCACGGTGCCGGCGGAGAAGTTCGCCACCACCAGCACGTTGTTGGCTGCGTCCGTGCCGTCGTTGATGGCTCGGAAGAGCCAGTCACCCTCGGCGTTGTTCCCGGCAGTCCCGTTGTCCATCTCGGCGTGGAGGTCGACGGTGGAGACCACGTCGTTGCTGACCTGGGCGCCGTTGTTCACCTCACTGCCCTCGGGGATGGCGTTGTCCGGATCCACGAACGCCTGGTTCAGCAGGGTCCGGCCGTGCTGGTGCGGGGCCAACACGTCGATGCGGATCACCCGTGGATCGGCCCCGGCCGCCTTGACCCAGCCGCCGGTGCAGGTGACGATCCCGCTCGCCTGCGAGCAGACGAAGTTCGAGGCGATGTCAACCGCCTGGGCGGACACGAACGTCACGCCGCTGGGCAGCGGGTCGCGGACCACCACGTTGAAGGCATCGTCCGTGCCGCTGTTGGTCACGGTGAGCAGGTAGCTGAACGGCCGGCCTTCCTTGATGGTGTTCGCCGGCGCCGGCGCCAGGCTGGCCGCCGGGATCTGCGTGGCCTTGGCGATGGTCAGGTCGATGTACCCGTCGGGACCGCCCACCGTCACCGCGGTGAAGTGCTCGTCGGCGTTGTTGCCCTCGTGCCCTTCGGGGATGGCGTTGTCCGGGTCGACGATGACTTGCGCGCGTGCGTTCGGCGTCGGCGTCGCTGGCGCGAACAGCTTCATGTTGACCACGCGGGAGCCGCCGGTGCGGTTGACGCGGCCGCCGGTGCAGGTGACGACCAGGTTGGCCTGGCTGCACGTGAAGGCGGCGTTGAGGTCGGCCGGTGCGGCGTCGTCAGCGGTGCGGAACACCGATCTCTGCGGGAGGATGACCTTGAAGGTCACGCCGAAGGCGTCGGCCGCGCTGGTGTTGGTGATCGTGACGACGTAGTCGAGGTTGCCGCTCGTCGCCACGCTGGTGTCACCGTCGATGTCGGCCTTGAGGTCGATGTAGGTCCCCTGGACCTCGCTGATCTCGCCGGCGGCGATCTGGGTGAACTCGTCGTTGACGTTGTTGGTCTCGTCGGACTCCCCGATGGTGTTGTCCGGGTCCACCATCGCCTGGAGGTGCGCCGATCCGGGGACCGGCGGAGCGAAGGTCTCGACCCGGATGCCGCGCGTCCGTGGGCGGGAACGCTTCGCCCGAGCATTCGACGATCAGGCCACCGAGGTACGTGCAGGTGAACGCGCTGGCCGGGTCGCCCGGAGGCGGCACCACCGCGAGGTCGTACGCGTCCCGGAAGCGCGATCCGGCCGGCAGGGTGATGCGCACCACCACGTTGTCGGTGGCCGCGATCGGCGCCAGCCCGTTGCTCACGACGGTGATGTCGTAGTCGAGCAGGCCGTTGGTGGCGTACGGCTTGTTGGGCGGCACCGGGGTGTCAGGACTGGTTTCGACGATGTCGTCGATGTACAGCTCCTTGTACTGCCCGAACGTCGCCGGGCTGCCGATGACGTTCACGTTGACGACGGTCGTGTCCTCGAGGAACAGATTGTTGGTCTCGTTGGTCTCGGGGATGGCGTTGAGCGGGTCGACCCGCACCTCGTTGTGGTACACGCCCGGCTCGTCCGGCGCGAACACGTCGATGAGGATCGTGGCGGTGTCGAGACCCTCGACGAGGTGACCCGAGTACGTGCCCTCGATGCGACCGCCCACGCACTCCACGACGTTGCCGGTCGGCCGCAGGTGAAGTTGTGGAGCTGGTTGACCGATCCGCCGCCCGGTCCCCCGTTGGGGGACAACACATCGGAGGCCGAGCGGAAAACCATCCCGGTGGGCAGGACGTCGCGGACGACGATGCCGGTGGCGTCCTGGGTCCCGAGGTTGGTGACCGTGATCGTGTAGCGCAGCGTGCCGTTGCGGGCCACGGGGTCGGGGGTGTCGGTCTTCGACACGGTGAGGTCGATGCCGGTGAGCACGTCGGTCGTGGTGACGAAGGTGTTGTTGGCTTCATCGTTCTCGGAGATGGCGTTGTTCGGGTCCACCGTCACCGTGCTGGTGACCGGGCCGATGACGTGGGGGGCGATCAGGTACAGCCGGATGGTCTCGGTGGTGCCGCCGGGCTGGGAGTTGCTCTCGCCATGGACGGTGGAGATCACGCACGTGAGCACGTTGTTGCCGTCCACCGAACAGGTGGTGGGCGAGCTGGTGTCGTATCCGTTCAGGCCGACGCCCTTCGACAGGTCGAGGACCACGTCGTCCTTGGTGGTGGCCGGGTCCGACCCCTTCGGGAGCGGCTGGCGGACGAGGACGTTGTTGGCGTCGTACAGCCCGCTGTTGCCGACGGTGATCAGGTACTCGAACTGCGTGCCGGCCCGGACCGTGTTCGGCAGCACGGGGACGTCGCGGTACTGGGTCACGGTCAGGTCGACGGCGTGCTTCACCGTGGTGATCGTCGACGACGTGTTGGTGAACCCGGTGTTGCGGATGTTGGCGTTGACCGTCGCGGTGTTGATGATCGACGTCCCGGCGGGCGCGATCACGGTGCCCGTGATGACGATCGTGGCGATCTGGCCCGGCTGGAATCGGGTGGTGGTGCAGGTGACCTTGGGCGCTGACACGATGCAGTCGAGCGGCGGCGGGTTCTTCGCCGTGTTGCCGCTGTAGCTCCAGGTGACCGACACGCTGGCCGCGTCGAGCCCCTGGGTGCCGTCGACCACCTCCATGTAGTCAGCCCGGTCCGGCGAGGTGTTCTCGACCACGACGGTGTAGACGAGCTGCTCACCGGGCGCGAGCGGGTCGGGTGTGTCGGTCTTGGTGATCGACATCACGGGCGGGTTGGCCGGGAACAGGGTGACTTGTGTGGTGGCCTCGCCGAAGTTGTTGAGCTCATTGGTCTCGACGATGACGTCGTTCGGGTCGACGGCCGCGGTGACTGTGACGGTGTCGTCGAAGTCCGGCGCCTCGAGGCCGATCTGGATCGTGGCGGAGGCGCCCGCGTTGACCGCCCCGCCCGTGCAGGTCAGGATCGGATCGCCGGTGTCGGCGTCGACGCCGGGCGTGCAGGTGAACAGGTTCGTGGCCGTGTACGTGACGTAGGCGAGGTCGGGATCGAGCGATGCCTTCACCACGACGTCGCTGGCCTTGACCGTGCCCAGGTTGTTCACCGTGAGCGTGTAGACGATGTCGCTCGAGGGCACGGTCGTGACCGGCCTCTTCACGGTGACCGCCAGGTCGGGCTTCGCGGTGCCCCCACCGCCGCCCCCGGTGATCTGCGTGGAGGCGGTGTCCGAGACGGTGAACGTGGTCGCCGACTTGGTGGCTGTCACGGCGGCGGTGTTGTTGAGGGTCGTGCCCGTGGACCCGTTGACCGTGCCCCGGATCGTGATGGTGACCGACTGCTTGCCGGCCAGCGTTCCGACGTCGCAGCGCACGGTGCCGCCGGTCTGCCGCAGGTGCCGACCGTGCTGGTCAAGACGAAGGAGTTGGTCTGCTGGCCGCCGACGAACGCGCCGCTCAGACCATTCACCGTGTCGGTCACCACGACCTCGGTGATGGCCGCCCCACCCGTGTTCTTCACCACGATGGTGTACGTCAGCTGGTCACCGATCGCCGCGCTGGTCGGCGCCGAGATGCTGATCGACATCGGAGGCGGCGCGGCCGCCGCCAGATCGGTCGGGATGGCGAACGTGCTTGCCAGGAGCAAGCCTGCCGCCACGACGCGCACGCTGAAGGAAGACTGAAGACGTGCCCGCACCATCTGTGTTGCCCCCGTTGAGTCCGAGCCAGGAAATTGGAATCCGGCCCCGCGCATGGGTGTAGTACGAACGGACTAGTCGAGCAACAGAATGTTTTGGGGATCTTGACGATCGCGCGCCACGCTCGAGGCCGCGATGACGATGCGTCCAATGCGCTCGCCACCCTGGTCTCGCGGGCGTTGCGCTGGTCACCCCTCGTCGCCCCGGCGATCAGCGACTCGACCAAGGGCGACGTCGGGACGACGTGGCGCAGGGAACCTCGACGCGTCGATCACCTGTCGCGCGAGCTCGGTGCCGTTGCGTACGCCGAGTTTCGAGCGGAGGTCTGCGCCGCTCGCGTCGATCAGGCGCCCGCCCCGGGGTCCCGCCGGCCGGTTCAACCCCGCCGGCCCGCATGTCCCGATCATCGCACGATCCCTCTGACGGTCATCCGGTCCCGCTGAACACCCGAACGGCGGCGGACCGGCGGACCGGTCGACAGGTCGTGCGACATGACACGATCTCCGCGTGGACCTCGTGTGCGTGACGATCGATTGCCACGACCCCGGTCTCGTCGCCCGCTTCTGGAACGAGGCCCTCGACTGGGGAGGGGTCACGGTCGCGGAGGACGGCAACGGAGCCGTGTGCGGACCCCGGGACGGAGGCACGTATCTCGAGTTCGTGCGCGTCCCGGAGGCCAAGTCGGTGAAGAACCGCCTGCACCTCGGCCTCAACGCCGGAACGCTGACCGAGCTGGATGTCGAGCTCGAACGGCTGCTCGCCCTCGGTGCATCCATTGCCTGGGAAGAGGAGTTCCCCCCGCACGTCGCGGCGTCGTATCGCAATGTCGTCCTCCGAGATCCCGAGGGCAACGAGTTCTGTCTCGGTGGCGGGCAGTTCCCCGACTGACAGGTGACACCCGCCGGTCGGGACTTGCGGCCCTGGTGAGCCATCCGCACGTGCGGGCACGCTGGCATCGTGCGGCGAGGATTCGTCATCGGGGCCACGACCGTCGTCGGCGGGGCGCTGCTGGTCTGGGGCTGGCGAGCGTTCGGTCCGCGCAGCGCGGTCTTCGCCTTCCTGGTCGTGTGGGTGCCGATGACGTGGCTCGGCACGGTGAGCCGGGTGGCGCAGCCGAGACTTCCCGACTCGTATCACCGGTTGCGTCCCTTCGAGCAGGACGGGCGGGTGTACGAGCTCTTCGGCGTGAAGGCGGCCAAGCAGATGCTCCGCCGGGGCCCGCTCGCCTTCTTCAACCCCGACCTCCACCTTCCAGCCGAGCGGACACCGGAGCGCCTCGCCCACCTCGAGCAGCGGATGAAGGATGCGGAGGCGAGCCACGCGATCCTGTTCGTCGCCACGTTGAGCGTCGTCGTCGATGCGGTCGCCCGAGGTTGGTGGACGGCGGCGGCACTGACCTTGCTGTTCGACGCGTTGCTCAACGGCTACCCGGTCATGCTCCAGCGCTACAACCGCGCCCTCCTGCATCGACGCTTCGAGACGCTGACCGCAGCGGGGAAGCGATCTTTCGGGCACTCGGGACGTTCGGGTCGCAAGCGGTCGGCTGACGGTTGATGCCGTCGCCGGATCCGGGTGATGATGGCCGGGCGAAGCCGTGGGGCGCCTTCGACGGGACTGACCATGACGGATCTGGACGACCGGGGCCGGGCGGCCCGACACGACGACGGGGTCGTGCCCGTGCCGTTCCCCTCGCCGGAGGACACCGACCTCGTGCCGCCCGGCCCGGACGAGCTCCGGCTGATCTGCGGCGGCGTGCACACCAACGCCCGGGCCGACTCGGGCTGGACCGAGCTGCAGCACGTCCTGATGTCCGCCATGTGCGAGGCCCTCGGCGCGGTCGAGTTCGACCCCGCTTGGTACGACGACGTCGTCACCCCGATGGACCTCGCCCGGGGCCTGTCCCGGCGCAACGAGTTCGTCCGGGCCCGGATCCTCCAGCAGGTCGTGCTCGCCGCGCTGGTCCTCGATGACACCCCGCCCGAGGTGGTGGAGCGGATCGGCCAGGTGGCCACCGCCCTCGGCGTCGGCGGGCACTTCCTCGGCGACGTCGAGCGGTACGGACCCGAGAGCTACGACGCCGCCATCATCGACTTCGCCCGCAACGGCTACGCCGGCGACTTCACCGCCCACCACCGACCGGTGCTGGGCACCGACCGTGACATCGGCGACGGCTGGGGCGTCGTGGACGACGACCCCCGGCTGGCCGACCGCTGGGCCGCCCTCGGAGCTTGCCCGACCGGCTCGCTGGGGCGCGACGTCTGGGAGTTCTACAAGAGCCGTGGCTTCTCGTTCCCCGGCTCACCGGGCTCCGCGCCGCCGCTGCTCGCCCAGCACGACTGGGTCCACGTGCTCGCCGACTACGGCACCACGCTCGAGAACGAGCTCGAGGTCTTCGGCCTGATCGCCCGGGCCGACGACGACCCCCGCGGCTTCAGTCTGCTCGTCATGGTGATCGGCCTGTTCGAGACGGGAAGGATCTCGAAGGCCGGCGGGCTCTTCGAGGCCGACGCCGGTCACCTCTCCGCCTCGGAGGGAATGGCCACCCGTCTGGCCGACGGGCTGCGCCGCGGCGCCCTGGCCCGGCCCGACGGCGACGTCGACAAGAAGTTCCTGGCCATCGACTGGTTCGCGTACGCCGACCTCCCCGTGGAGGAGGTGCGGCAGCGGTTCCAGATCCCCGACAAGTCCGACCAGGCGCTGGCCGCCGGATCGGTCGGACCGTGGCACCCGGACGGCATCTCGGCGTTCCAACGCAACGCCGGCGACCCCACCTACCAGGCTCGGATCTCGCGCTGAGCGCCGCGGCACGGCGCCGGCAGCACCCTCTGACCGCCGTGGTGCAGGATGGCCCGATGGCCGAGCGCACCGAGCAGCAACCCACCGGGAAGTACGACACCGTCCTCACCGAGACACGCGGCGAGGTGCGGGTCCTCACCATGAACCGCCCCGAGCGGCTCAACGCGTGGACGCCGCACATGGGCAACGAGCTGGTGGCCGCCATCGAGGAGGCCGATGCCGACCCGGACATCGGGGCGATCGTGCTCACCGGCGCCGGCCGGGGCTTCTGCGCCGGCGCCGACATGAGTGACACCTTCCAGACCCGCATCGACGGCACCGACCCCGGCGGCGACACCGCCCACGGCCAGGGCGGGTTCGCCGAGGGCATCGACTGGGTCGCCACCTGCCGGTCGGCCAAGCCCCTGGTCGCCGCGGTCAACGGCGCCGCCGTGGGCATCGGCATGACCCAGATCCTCCCCTTCGACTCGATCGTCGCCGCTCACGGGGCCAAGTTCGGGATGCTGTTCATCAAGGTCGGCCTGGTGCCCGAGCTGGCGTCCACCCAGCTGCTGGTCCAGCGGGTCGGGTGGGGCATGGCGTCCGAGCTGTGCCTGTCCGGCCGGCTGGTGGAGGCCGACGAGGCCCACCGCATCGGCCTGGTCGACCACCTCGTCGAGCCCGACGCGCTGCTCGACACCGCCGTCGACCTGGCCGCCGCCTACGCGGCCAACCCGGCCCCGCAGCTGCGCATGATCAAGGAGCTGCTGACCACCAACGCGGTCGAGACCGACCTCACCGCCGTCCAGCGTCGCGAGTCGAAGCTGCTGCGCGAGTGCTGGGAGACCCCCGAGCACGCCGAGGCGGTCGCCGCTTTCATGGAGAAGCGGGCCCCGAACTTCCCACCCCGCTCCTGACCCACGCCCCGCTGACGCCGCGGCTCCGGCCGCCGTGGAGCGGCCGAGTCCGTCGATAGCGTGCGGC
Organism: uncultured Acidimicrobiaceae bacterium; assembly: GCA_963731885.1. GTDB lineage: Bacteria > Actinomycetota > Acidimicrobiia > Acidimicrobiales > Salinilacustritrichaceae > Salinilacustrithrix. The sequence continues at coordinate 20,557 of CAVSXR010000020.1, forward strand.
GGGTGCTGCTCGCCCTCCGGGAGATCACCCGGGCCAAGCTTCGATTCGGACTGCTCTCCGGAGCGGTCGGGCTGCTCGTGTTCCTGATCCTGTTCCAGCAGGCGCTGCTCGGTGGGTTGGTCACCGCGTTCATCGGGGCCATCGACAACCAGGACTCACCGATCCTCGTCTTCAACGACCAGGCCCGCCAGAGCGTCGAGGCCAGCTTCCTGCGGGCCGACCAGGTCGATGCCGTCGCCGGCGTCGAGGGCGTCGCGGCCAGCGCGCCGATCGGCGAGAACACCTACACCGTCGAGGCCGGGGGCCAGCGCGTCGACGGCGTGCTGTTCGGCTACCCGCTCGGTGGTGAGCTGGGGGCGCCGACCACCCTCACCGAGGGGCGCCTACCCGAGCGGCCCGGCGAGGCCGTGGCCAGCGCGGCCGACGCCGCCGACGGCTTCGACATCGGCGACACCGTCCGGATCGTCGGCCAGGACGGCCCGGTCATCCAGATCGTCGGTCTCGCTCGCGACCTCCAGTGGAGCGTGGCGCCGACCATGTTCGTCGACTACTCGACCTTCGAGGCCGCCCAGCGGGCCGTGAACCCCGCGGCCCGGGCGATCCTCCCCTCGGTGGTGGCCGTCCGCCCCGCCGACGGGGTCGACCCCGGGACGCTCACCGACCGGATCGACGCCCAGGTCGACGGGGTCGAGGCCCTCACCAACGACGAGGCCGTCTCCGGCAGCCCGGGCGTGGCGGCCGTGAACCAGTCGTTCTCCATCATTCTCGGGCTCGCCTTCCTGGTGGTGACCGTGGTCGTCGCCTTCTTCTTCCTGATCCTCACCGTCCAGAAGGCCAAGCCGCTCACCCTGCTGCGGGCCATCGGCGCCCCGTCCAGCTACCTGGTCAAGAACCTGCTGGTCCAGATCGTGCTGGTGATGGCCGCCGGGATCGCCATCGGGATCGGGCTGGTCCTGCTCGTGCGCACCGCCACGGGTGGGCTGTCCATCGCCGTCACGCTCGAGCCCTCCACCGTGATCCCGACCATCGCCGGCCTCACCGTGCTGGCCCTGCTCGGCGGGGTGGCCGCGGTGCGCCGGGTCCTGCGCATCGAGCCGATCCGCGCCACCGTCGACACCGGGACCGAGCTCTCATGAGGGGCCAGCCATGAGGGTCGCCCTGCGCGAGCTCGTCCGGCGCCCCGGCCGGTTCCTGGTCGTCGGCGGCGCGCTGACCGTCCTGGTGCTGCTCTTGCTGTTCCTCGGCGGCCTGCTCGACGGCCTGTACCTCAACTCCACCGGCGCCGTCCGCTCGCTCGACGCCGACGGCATCGTGTTCTCCAACGACGCCCGCCAGTCGTTCCTGCGCTCCACGATCACGCCCGAGCTGCGCGACACCATCGAGTCGGTCGACGGCGTCGCCGAGACCGGTGGCCTCGGATTCGCCCTGCTCGGGGTCACCGTGCCGGGCCGGAGCGACGTCGCCGACGGTGCGGTGGTCGGCTACCAGCTGTCGTCCGCCAGCCTCCCCGCGCCGCCCGATCCCGGCACGGCGTACGCCGACCGCCAGCTGCGCGACGACGGCGTCTCCGTGGGCGATCGCGTGCTGGTCGGTCCGGCCGAGGTGCCGCTCGAGGTGGTCGGCTTCGTCGACGACACCAACTACCTGCAGCAGGGCGGCCTCTGGGTCGAGCCCGGCACGTGGCGCTCGGTGCTGTCGGCCAACCGGCCCGATGCCGTGGTCGGCGACGGCGAGTTCCAGGCCCTGGTCGTGCGGGTCGCCGCCGGCGCCGACGTGAACCGGGTGCTCGCCGCCATCGACCAGGCCACCGGCAGCACCGAGACGCTGACCGAGTCCGAGGCCATCGCCGCCATCCCCGGCGTCACCGAGCAGAGCGCCACCTTCACGGCCGTCATCGGCGTCACCGTGTTCGTCGCCGGCCTGGTGATCGCCCTGTTCTTCGCCCTGCTCACCCTCGAGCGCCTCGGCCTCTACGCGGTGTTGAAGGCCTTCGGTGGCTCCTCCGCCTCCCTCGTCGCCGGCGTCGTGCTCCAGGCCGTGGCCGTGGCGGTCGGTGCCTTCGCGGTCGGCGGCCTGCTCACCCTCGGCCTGCTCCAGGTGGTGCCCGCCGGCATCCCCCTCCAGCTCGAACCGTCCCGTGCCGTCACCACCCTCGTCAGCGTCACCATCGCCTCCGTGTTCGGCGGGCTGGTGTCGCTGCGCCGCATCGTCCGCATCGACCCCGCCACCGCCATCGGTGCCGGAGCCTGACAAGGAGATCCCGTGCCCGCGCTGCACATGTCCGACGTCCGCAAGACCTACCGCTCCGGGGACGACGAGGTCGTTGCCCTCGACCACGCCAGCCTGGAGGTCGAACGCGACGAGCTGGTCGCGCTGGTCGGCCCGTCCGGTTCGGGCAAGACGACGCTGCTCTCGATCGCCGGCGCCCTGCTGGCCCCGACCGAGGGCCGGGTCGAGGTCGGTGGGCGCGACATCGGGGGACTGAGCGACAAGGAGCGCACGCGCTTCCGCGGTACCGAGATCGGCTTCGTGTTCCAGGCCGTGAACCTGGTGCCGTTCCTCACCGCCCGCGAGAACCTGCTCGTGGTGGCGGAGATGAACCGCACCCTCGGGCGCGAGTCCCGGGCCCGCGCCGACCAGCTGCTCGACGAGCTCGGCCTGTCGCACCGGGCCGGCAACCAGCCGGGCGAGCTCTCCGGCGGCGAGCGCCAGCGCGTCGCCATCGGCCGGGCCCTCATGAACCAGCCCCAGCTCGTCCTGTTCGACGAACCCACCTCCTCGCTCGACACCGAGCTCGGCAAGCAGGTGATGGGCGTCATCGAGCGGGAGATCAAGGACCGCGGCGTGGCCGGCATCATCGTCACCCACGACACCCGCATGACCGAGCACGCCGACCGGACCATCGAGATCGTCGACGGTCGCCTCGGCGCGCCGTCGGAGGTCAGCTCGACTGGGTGACTACCGGCCCGTCGATCGGGTCGGGAGACGGTCCTCGTCCGCCGGGAGGGTGGCGGCGAGGGCGGAGAACGAGATTCCGTAGACGACCGTCGCGCCGATGATGACGGCACCCGCGACCGGACCGGTGGCGCTCATGACCCCGAGGAGCACGAGGGCGCTGGCGACGATCGACGGTCCCGCCCAACGACCGCGCAACTTCGCGCGGGTGACCGCCCAGCCGAGAACCACGTCGACCTGGTGATCACCCATGGGGGACACGGCACGGTCCTGCGGGCGCTGGCCCGGGGCGTGCCGGTCATGACGGTCCCGATCAGCCGCGACCAGCCCGACAACGCCGCCCGGGTGGTCGGCCTGGCGAGCCACTCTTGAAGGGCGGCGCCCGCCGTCGCGGTACTCGCCATGCGCCTTTCGTAGGCCGCCGGCACGGGCGCTCGAAGCGGGAGGAGCGCCGGTGCCCAGCGGTTCCAGCGGAGCCCTTGGGTTCGGTGCGGCCGGTTACCCGTCGTAAGGTCCGGTCGATGCGGTCCACGTCCTCCCGGTTCGCCGTGGCGGTGATCGCGCTGGCCGCCGCACTGGTCGGCGCCGCACCTGCCACGCCGGCCGCGCCGGGATCGCCGGCGCCGGCCGACTCCTGCGTGCCCGGATCGATGCCGTATGCCGACCTGACCGGCGCCGATCTCACCCCGGAGGTCCACGTCAGCGTCGACGCCGACCCGGTCCACTACGTCCGCTGGCGGGGGACGGTGCCCGGCTTCGACGGCATGCCGTTCTCGGTCGACGTGACGGTGCCGTGCGGCGCCGCCGGGCCGCTGCCCACGGTCGTGATGGCCCACGGCTTCACCGACGACAAGACGGTCTGGGAGGAGACGGGCAAGAGCGACTCGGTCGAGTCCGCCGACCGGCCGGGTTCGAACAGCCGGTGGAACAACATCTGGTTCGCCTCCCGCGGCTACGCCGTCGTCAACTACACGGCCCGGGGCTGGCGGGACTCGTGCGGGCCGGACACTCCCGGCTCGACCGCCCACACGCCGGCGCCCCAGTGCCTGCCGTTCGAGTACTGGATCCACCTCGACGACATGCGCTGGGAGGTCCGCGACGCCCAGTGGTTGGCCGGCGGGTTGGTGCAGAGCGGTCAGGCCGACCCGGCCCGGATGGCGATCACCGGTGGTTCCTACGGCGGCGGGCCGGCGTCGATGGGCGCGCTCCTGGCCGACCGCACGATGTGCGGCGGCGCCGCGGTCCCGGCCGCGCTCGGTCCCGATCCGTGCGCCGGCGCCAGCGACGGCGACCTCGTGCCCTGGACGACACCCGACGGGACCACGCCGTTGGAATGGGTGGCGTCGCTGCCCCTGTACACCTTCGGCGACCTCATCCAGGTGCTGGCACCCAACGGCCGGGCCAGCGACGGGTGGTCACTGGCCCCGCCGCCGGGCGACGTCACCGACCCGTTCGGCATCCCGATCCAGAGCACCGTCGCCGGCCTGCTGGCGGCGGGCACGCAGTCCGGGTTCTTCGCCCCGCCCGGCGTCGACCCCGACGCCGACATCTACACCGACGCCGGCCGACTGCTGGCCGGCAACCCCTTCCCCGCCGAGGACCCCCTCGTGGCCCGGGGCGTGCACCTCTACCGCACCTTCAAGTCCCCCATCACCGTCACCCCCCAGGGCCGGGTGCCGATCTTCTGGGTCCACGGGCTCACCGATCCCCTGTTCCCGGCCATGGAACCCCTCACCGTGCGCAACGCCATCCGGGCGGCCGCCCCCGACTACCCGCTCAAGCTCTGGCTCGGCGACATCGGCCACGACTACACCGCCGACCGCACCGACGAGTGGGATCTGGTGAAGGCGCAGATGAACGACTTCCTCGACCACTACCTCCGGCCCGACCGCACCCCGGCCCCGCCGACGTTCGACGTGGGCGCCACGGTCACCCGCTGCCTCGACCACGACGCGCCCCTGCAGTACGAGTCGGCGCCCGACTGGCCCGACCTGCACCCGTACCACGTCAGCTTCACCAGCGATGCCGGCGGCACCACCTCGACCGCGGTGGCGGGCCCGGCCGCCCTCGCCACCGACCCGATCAGCACCGCCACCCTCCCGCTGCCCGGCAGCTACAAGGGCTGTCGCATCATGCGCCCGTCGCAGCCCGACCCGACCGTCGCCACCTTCCTGTTCGACGTCCCGGCTGATCTCGTGCTGATGGGCGGACCCGTCGTCTCCGCGAACGTCACCACCACCGGGCCGGACGTCCCCCTCAGCGCCCGGCTCTGGGACGTCGCACCCGACGGCAGCGCCCAGGGCCTCGTCACCCGGGGCACATACCGGATCGCGGACGCCGGTGCCGCCGTCGTCGAGTACCAGCTGGCCCCCCAGGGCTACCGGTTCCCCGCCGGCCACCGCCTGAAGCTCGAGCTCACGGCCAACGACGCGCCCTACTACCAGGCCAGCAACGTGCCGGCGGTGGTCACCGTGGGCCACGTCGAGCTGGTGCTGCCGCTCCTCGATCCGCCGGCGGTGGCGACGCCGGATGCGCCGACCGGTGCGCCCACCGGAGGCCCGGCCGGCCAACAACCCACGGGAACGGCTGCCCGCCACCGGTGCCCTGCCGTCCCTGGCGCTGCCGGCGGCGCTCGTCGTGCTGGCCGCGATCGTCAGACCGCGGAAGGGGCAAATCCGTCACTACCCTCGGAGACGATGAGCACCGCACAGGTCCAGGTCCGCCACCCGGCACTCGACGAGCAGCTCGCCGGCCTCCCCAAGTACTTCATGGGCGCCGACGCACCCGACGACGTGGTGCCCAGCCACCTCCTCGCCGTGATGTCGGCCATCTTCCCGCCGGGGGAGGAGTACTTCGTCCGTGCCGTGCGCAGGGTGCGCGACCGGGTCACCGACCCCGAGCTCCAGGAGAGGTGCGACGCGTTCATCGGCCAGGAGGACGAGCACGGCGCACAGCACCGCCTGCTGAACGAGACGCTGGCCGATCACGGCTACCCGGTCGGGCGCATCGAGCGCTACGTCGACTGGGTGTCCCGACGGGCCGAACGTCACCTGTCCGACGAGGCCAACCTCGCCATCACCGCCGCGCTCGAGCACCACACCGCGGTCGTGGCCGAGACCCTGCTCGGCATCGACGAGGCCCGTGAGCGCTTCGCCCACGACGGGGTGCTCCACCTCTTCTGCTGGCACGCCCTCGAGGAGAGCGAGCACAAGGCGGTCGCCTTCGACGTCTACCGCCACATCGGCGGCACCGAGAAGCTGCGGATCCGGGCCATGCACGCCATGAACATCGGCTTCGCGCTCGAGATCGGCGTGTGGACCATCATCTCCACGCTCAGCGACCCGGACGCCCGCCGGCACCCGGTCCGCACGCTGCGCAGCGTGAAGCACCTGCTGCAGTCGCCGTTCGTCTCCCGACGCTTCTTCTCACGACTGGGCGACTACCTCCACGAGGGCTTCCACCCCGACGACACCGACACCACGGAGATGATCGCCCACTGGCGGTCCGAGCTCTTCGGCGAGAAGGGCACGATCGAGGACCGCCTCGCCTCCTGACCCGAACCCGGGCCGAATGTCCGGATTCCGCCGGCGGTGAAGGTGCACACCCCGCGCGCCCGTGACCTGACGATCGCTCCCGCCCACGCCGTGGCCATCGAGCCCGATCCCGCCCGGTGCCGCGCCCTCGGCGTCGAGGCCGGCTACCACGTCCCGGACGCCCCGCTGACGCACCGCGCCCCGCGTCGGGCGGGCTGAGCCCGGCAATTCGCTCGGGCAGCCGGCCCGCCGGGCGGGAGACTCACCGCCGTGCCGACCCCCATGCACGACGACGAGGTGCCCGTCGACCACGACCTCGTCCGCCGTCTGCTCGACACGCAGTTCCCGCAGTTCGCCCACCTCCCGCTGCGGCGGGTCGAGCCGTGGGGCACCGACAACGCCATCTGGCGCCTCGGCGACGACCTCGTCGTCCGCCTGCCCCGGATCGAGTGGGCCACCGGCCAGGTCGACAGGGAGGCCGCCTGGCTGCCGAAGTTGGCCCCGCACCTCACCGTTGCCGTCCCCGAGCCGATCGCCACCGGCGAACCAGCCGAGGCCTATCCGTATCGGTGGGCCGTCCACCGATGGCTGCCGGGCGAGCTCGCCGGGCCGGCGAACATCGCCGACCCGATCCGGTTCGCCGACGACCTCGCTCGCACCGTGCGGGAGCTCGGGGCCGTCCCGGCCGACGGCGCCCCGCCCGCGCACAACCGGGCCCGTCCCCTGCGTGACTACGACCAGGCGACCCGCCGTGCCATCACCGCCGCCCGTGACCTCGTCGACGTCGATGCCGCCCTCGACCTCTGGGAGGCTGCGCTCGCCGCACCACCCCACGACGGTGCGCCGGTGTGGGTCCACGGGGACCTCGAGGGCAACTGCCTGCTCACCGACGGCCACCTGTCCGGGCTCGTGGATTGGGGTTCAGCGTGCGCCGGCGACCCTGCGGTCGACGTCCAGGTGGTGTGGTCCCCGCTGTTCGGCGAGGAGTCGCGAGCCCGGTTCCTCGAGCTCGTCGGGGCCGACGACGCCACGATCGCCCGGGCCCGCGGCGCGGCGATCAACCAGGCCTGCGCGGCGCTGCCCTACTACCTGCACACCTATCCGTTGATCGTCGAGCGGTCGGAGCACAAGCTGCGCGCCCTCGGCGTCGAGGTGCAGTCCAGCCGGTGACCTGTGCCTCTCGTGTCCCGAGCCCCGGCCGCACCGGGACGCGTCAGCCGTCAGCGCGCGTGAACGTCAGGTGCGTCACGCCGCTCGGCGCGGTGACCGACTCCACGTCGTAGTCGGCCTCGATACCCTCGAGCCCGTCCCACAGGCGAACGCCGCGGCCGAGCAGGAGCGGCACCACGACGACGTGCATCCGGTCGACGAGCCCGGCGGCCACGAAGTCCCGGACCACCGTCGCACCGCCGCCGATGCGCACGTCGAGACCGTCGGCGGCGTCGCGGGCGGCGTCCAGCGCCTCCGCCGGTGGGGCGTCGAGGAAGTGGAACGTCGTCCCGCCCTCCATCTCGATCGGCGGCCGGGGCCGGTGGGTGAGGACGAACGTCGGGGTGTGGAACGGTGGGTTCGGCCCCCACCACCCCCGCCAGTCCGGGTCGTCCTGCCACCCGGGCGGGCCGAACTTGTTGGCGCCCATGATCTCGGCGCCGATCCCGACGTCGAACTGCTGGGCGAAGGCGTCGTCGATGCCAGCCGTGCCACCGTCCCGCCCGAACATCGCGCCGCCCCACCGGGTGGCGAACATCCACTGGTGGAGCCGCTGGCCGGCGTGACCGAACGGCGACTCGAAGCTCTGCGGCTCGCCGGTGCCGAAGCCGTCGAGCGAGATCGAGAAGTTCTGCACCCGGGTCAGGGACATGGTCGGTTGCTCCTTGGTGGTGGTGACGCCGGCTCAGACCGCGCCGAGGATCGCTTCGGTGGCTTCCCACAGCCGCCGCCGGAGGGCGACGTCCCGAACCGCCGGAATGGCGGGGAGCAGGCCGGCGAGCGGGGTGGACGACACGAACTCGCCCGTGCGGGTGGCGAAGGCGGGATCGGTCGCCAGTTGCACGAGCACGGCGGCGCCTTGCTCGGGTCGGCGAACCAGCGGGGTGCTCGACAGCGCCCTCGCGACGCGGTCGGCGACGTTGTCGGTGCCGGCCAGCCCGGTGGCGACGAGACCCGGACATGCGCAGTTCGCGGTCACCCCTGTCCCATCCAGGCGTTCGGCGAGCTCCATGGTGAACAGCACGTCGAGGAGCTTCGACTTCCCGTAGGCGGGCAACGCACCGCCCCGGCCGAACGACGAGGTGTCGGTCAGGATGGTCTCCGGGTCGACCGTCCAACCCATGCGGTGCGCTTCCGACGCGGTGACCACCACCCGCGCCGGCGCGGACGCCACCAGGCGATCGCGCAGCAGCGCCGTCAGCAGCCACGGTGCCAGGTAGTTGACCGCGATCATCTCGGGCAACCCTTCGCTCGTGGTCCGCTGCTCCTGCAGCTGGATCCCGGCGTTGTTCACGAGCACGTCGATGCGCTCGTAGCGGTCCAGGATCTCACCGGCCACCGTGCGCACGTCGGCCATGACCGCGAGGTCACCCAGGAAGACGTCGACGGTCGCACCCGGCGCCGCGGCCTGCATCCGGGCCACCGTCGACTCGGCCTTTCCCGCGTTGCGGGCGACGATGCCGACACGGGCGCCCCGGCGCGCGAAGTCGATCGCGGCCGCCTCGCCGATCCCGTTGGTCGCCCCGGTTACGACGATGACCAAGTCCTGGCGCATCACGGAATGCTGGTCCCACGCACCCACCCACGCCAAGTGGTGCTCGAACCACTGGTGGGCGTTGCGGACCGCGTCGGCCCGCGACCGCAGCGACGCGCGTTCCAGCACGTGGAGCGCGGCGGGACCGGAGTCGCCGGGGTCGTCCGAGTCGAGTTGTCCTTCCCACCGCAGTTCGTAGCCCGCCTTCTCGAGGACTCGGCACGACGCCACGTTCTCCGCCTGCGGGGTCACCACGATGCGCTCGATGTCCGGGTGGTCGTCGAACACGGCCCGGCTGAACGACGAGACGACCAGCGAACCGATTCCCTGGCCGATGAGGTCCGGGCGCCCGATGGCGTAGTCGATGCCTGCCGCCTCACCGAAGCTCAGCCCGGTGGGCCGCAGTGCCCGCGCCCAATCGGGATGGTCACGCAGCAGGTACCGCTGGGCGAAACCGACCGGCGCGCCCTGCCAGAGGATGGTGAACATCTCGGTCGCTTCTTCCCCCCGGAGCGCGGGCAGGTACTCCTCCTCCACGAGCGCCGGTGCCGTCGGGTCCCGCCACCATCGCTGCACGTGCTCCTCGGCCAGCCACGCCGCCACGAGCGGCAGGTCCGGCTCCGTCATCGGCCGAAACAGCACGAGGGCGACGCTACGGCACCGGCCGGCGAGCGACCCTTGAAGGGCGGCGCCTGGTGTGGAACAGTGCCGGTCCGGCGGGCGGTCCGGAGGTGTGTCGTGCTTCTCGTGTCCCGAGCCCCGACGAGGTCGCAGCGGGCGATCGATGCGTTGCTCGGCGTCCGCCGGCGTCGTCGCCAGCTGGCCTACCTGGCCATCCTCGGCGGCGTGCGGACCCTGCGGCCGATGCTGTGGCGCCTCGCCGCGTTCGGTGCCGTCGTGGTCCTCGCCCTGCGCCTCTCGTAGGGTTGCCGGGTCGCCGGCCGGCGCTCAGCGCAGGGTGATCAGCGTGGCGAGTATCGCCGTGGCCACGCCGAGAGCGCCGCCGAGGCGCAGCGTCAGCCGGTTCTCGAGCTCGGCCAGCTCGGCGCGCAAGAACTGCTTCGTGACCAGCTCGTCGGCTTCGATGGAGGGGAACTCGGACATGAGGGCGTTGGCATCGTCCTCGCCGAGCAGCGGGATGAGCTTCCCGTAGATCGACGATCGATGGCGTGCGTCGAGGGACACGGTGGCGGACTTCCTCCGAAGAGAGAACCGGCGGGGGAAGTGTGGACAACGGTAGTCGGGGTGCGCTGGCCCTGCAGCTCCGCCAACCGGTCGAACAGGACGTCCAATCGATCGGACTCCCTCCCCTCCGGCGCCGGTGCGATGGCCATGTCCGAATCCTCCCACGACCCCATTGACAAGAAGTCCGAGGCACCCGCCGGCGCACGCTCACCTCTGGCAGGCTCGTCCCGTGGTGGGACGATGGAACGCCGGGGAGCTGATTGTCCGGCGAGAGGTACTGGGACTCGGCCCGCGCGCCCACACCGACCCGACCGCGCCATGGCACGGCCTCGCATGGGAAGCCGTCCCCGTCCACGTCGTCCAGGACACCGCCGACGAGCTCGTCACCTACCTGCCCGAGCGCGCCGAGATCGGCTTCGTCGACGGCGATTGGCCCACGCCCGACGGCCGGCACCCGTGGCACGGCAAGACCCACTGGGATGGTCACGGCTGCCTCATGGTCCAGCGACCCGGCGACCCCTACGCCGTCTGGCACTTCTGGATCGGCCCGGACCGTGACTTCGCCTGCTGGTACGTCAACCTCCAGGCCGACTTCGTCCGGACCGCCATCGGCTACGACACCCAGGACTTCGAGCTCGACATCGTCGTCGCACCGGACGGCTCCTACGTTCTCAAGGACGTCGAGGTCCTCGACGACAGGGTGGCCGAAGGCCGGTTCAGTGCCGACCTCGTCACCTGGATCCGGGACCTCGGCGCCGAGCTGACCGGGGAGCTCGACGCCGGGCGCCAGTGGTGGGACCCGTCGTGGGCGCACTGGACGCCACCCGACGAGTGGAGCGACGCCCGGCTACCCGCGAACTGGAGCGCCACGCCGTGCCCGACGATCTGACGGCGTCGCCGTGGCTGGTCGTCGTCTCCGGCTGGACCGGTGCGGGGAAGTCGACCATCGCCGACCGGCTCGGCGCCGAGCTCGGTGCGACGGTCGCCAGCTTCGACTGGGTCATGTCCGGGCTCCGCGCCCTGCCCGAGCTGTGGGCCCACGTCGAGCTCCCCGTGGAGCGGCAACGCCGCGTCGGCTGGAACCTCCTCGCCCGGATCGCCGAGCAGCAGCTGCGACGCGGGTCCTCGTGCGTCCTGGATCTCGTGGCCCGGGAGGAGCCGCTCCGCGAGTGGCGCCAGCTCGCGACGGATCACGGCGCGACCTTCGCCGTCGTCGAGTGCACCTGCTCCGACATCGACGTCCACCGCAGCCGGGTCGACGGCCGCCGGCGGGGCATCCCGGGCTGGTACGAGCTCGACTGGGACCACGTCGAGCGGGGACGCCAGCACTACGAACCGCTCCCCGAACCGAAGGTCGTGGTCGACGCGACCGACAGCGTCGACCACAACCTCGAGCGGGTACGCGAGCACCTCGCCGAGCGACGGCGGGCGTCCGTTCGGTGAACGGGCACCGCGTCGCTCCGTAGCCTCGGACCCGTGCCCGTCCTGCGCGCCGCCGACGTCCTGCCCACCGATGCCGATCTGCCCGGCACCGGCTGGCTGGCGATCGACGAGGGGTTCGAGGCCGTCGCCGGCGGTACCGGCATAGCCGAGGCCCACGACTGTGTCGGTCCCGACTTCCCCTCCGGCGACGAGGTGCTCGACACCGCCGGATCGCCCCACTACCTCCGCCCCCCGGGCCGCCTCGTCCACAGCTTCGCCCTTCTCGCCGCCACCGACGACGCCGCCGACCGTGCCGAGCTCGTGCTCACCGGCCGGGCCTTCGCCGAGTGCCTCGGCCGCTCGGTTGCCGCGGACCTGACCGCCTCCGATGCCGCCGCCGAGCTGCTCGCCGTCGACGTCGAGCCCACCGACCGCGGCCAGCGGGTCCGCTTCACCGGCGGCACCGAGGCCGGCGTGCGACCCGTCCAGCTCGACGTCGTCTGCCTCCGCGTCGACCGCGCCGTGGCCCTCCTCTGGTTCGCCGACACGCCCGGCCCCTTCGACCCCGCCGACGCCGGCGTCATCCTCGACCGCATCCGAGAGCGGGCGACGTAGCCGGCGGACGAAGTCGCCGGCCGCAGCGACTCAGTGCAACGTGATCAGCGTGGCGAGGACGGCGGTGGCAACGCCCAGGCCGGCGCCGAGCCGCAGCGTCAACCGGTTCTCCAATTCGGCCAGCTCCAAGCGAAGGCCGGCCAACTCCGCGCGAAGAAACTGCTTGGTGACCAGCTCGTCAGCTTCGATGGAGGGAAACTCGGACATGAGAGCGTTGGCGTTCATCTCGCCGATGAGGGGGACGAGTGAGTCGTAGATCGACGATCGTGTGCGGGCGTCGAGAGCCATGGTGACGGACAACCTCCGGGAGAGCAACCAGGAGGGGAAGGAGGTCGATCCTAGGACCTCGATGCCGTCGTCAGCCTGGGCGGGGCAGATGGGTCTGCCGGCGTCGTGGCCGGGTGCTGTCAGGTGGGCGCGGCCGCGTCGAGGATCGCGAGGAGCTGTTCGCGGTCGGGCCGGTCCATCGCCGAGGCTTCGCGAAACACCTCGTCAGCTTCCCGGCATACGGCCGAGTCGTAGGCGCAGGCCGCGTCGACGGGGTCCTCGTGCTGGGTCAGGGCGTCGACGGCGGCGAAGGCGTAGGTGAGGGCCATCGATGCGCCCCAGCCGAAGGCCGGGTTGGTGGTGCACATGGAGTCGCCGACGGCGAGCAGCCCGGTGACGACCGGCTCCCCGTCGATCAGGTAGTGGCGCCGCACGTCGCTGTGGCCGGCCATCGTCTCGACGTCGTTGAGGGGGGTGGCGTTCTCGGGCGCCACCCACGCCCCGCTGGCGGGGATCGCGTTCACGAGCGCGTCGAAGGCCCAGTTGTGGCGCAGGACCTTGAGGTCGTCGTCCCAGGGTGGGGTGCCCACGGTGATGGCGAAGCTGCCGTGGTCACCGGCGAAGCCGAGCAGCAGCAGGCCCTCCAACTCGCTGCGCACCGCGGCGAGCATCTCCAGTGGCAGCTGGGAGTCCGGGGACTGCCGGTAGTAGCGGGTGTGGTAGGTGAGCTCGACCACGTCGAGGGCCTGGCCCTGGCGTTCACGGACGCCGCGACCAAGACCCCACCGACCGGTGCGCCGACCGGTCCGTCGGGTGACGCCAGCAGGCTCGCGCCGGGCTGGCAGCAGCGGATCCCCGATCGCCTGGCAGACCTCGCTCGTGCGTGGACGGACCCAGCGGCATGGGACGGGATGACCGCCGCGGGCGGGATCGAGATGCCGGGTCAGATCGCGGGAATCGTCGCGTTGAACGAGGTGATCGCCCACGGCTGGGATCTCGCCCGGGCGACGGGCCAGACCTTCCACGCCGACGACTCCGACGTCGCCGTCTGCATCGAGACGATGGGTCCCCAACCCGGCGAGGATCGACCCGTGGGCAGCGATGTGGCGTTCGGACGTCCCGTGGAGGTGGCCGACGACGCCGCACCCGTCGACCGGTTGGCAGCCGTGCTCGGCCGAGACCCCGCGTGGCGAGCAGCGCCGACGGGCTGACAGCCGTGCCCCGGGGGCCGGTTGGCTCGACGGCCGTGCGCAGCGTGGTGTGAGATCAGGCGCCGAGGATGCGGTGGAGTCTTCCGGCGAGTTCGTCGATCTCGATCGGCTCGGCGGCGACGTGCATGACGAGCTCGTACACGTCGTCGTTGCTCGCCGCGGTCGGATCGACGCCGTTGATGTCGAGGAAGACCGCGCAGGCGAGCCAACCGAGGCGTTTGTTCCCGTCGACGAGGGCATGGTTCTTCACGACGGAGTGGAGCAGTGCGGCCGCCTTGGTGACTGGATCCACGTACGCGTCGGTGCCGAATGCCGAGGTTCGTGGTCGTGCTGCCGCGGCGCCGAGGAGACCCAAGTCACGAATCGGGGGCGGATCGCCCAGGAGTGCCGTGGCCAGGAGGACGAGATCGTCGAGGTCGAGATACTCGATCTCCGATTCGCTCACCGGCCGAGTCGCTCGATGGCGTCAGCGTGCGCAGCCATGATGCGGGTGGCGGACGCCACGACGCTCTCGCGGTGATCGGCGAGACCGACGTAGTTGCGAACCGCGCGTCGGGCGGCCTCCTGCATGGAGATGCCGTCGGCGGCCGCTCGTCGCCGGAGCTGTTCCTGTTCGTCGTCGGTGAGGCGGAGCGTCATGGCCATCTCCCAATGGTATCAAAGTGATACTGCCAGGGCGTCGACGCTCAGCGATGTGGCGCGGTGGGCGACCGCGGCGAACAGCGACCACGACCCTCTGGGCGCAGAAAGTTGCGCCAGCGCAACACCACGTGCCGAGATTCGGAGCGACGACGCTCTGGGCGACCGATCGACTTCCTCGTGTCGGAGCGATCGCCTAAAGTACCGACCGATACTTTCGCTGCGGCTACACATGGAGCGCTGATCCGGTGGTCACCCATTCCGTCCCCGATGCCGATGGCGACGTCACGGTCGCGCTCACCACCGCCGGTTCCACGTCGGCGCCCGCTCCCGCCCCGTTTCGGGTGGGAGCGCCCAACGTCGTGGTCGTCGTGCTCGACGACACCGGGTTCGCTCAGCTGGGCTGCTACGGCTCCGACATCGCGACGCCGGCGATCGACGGCCTGGCGGGACGCGGCGTGCGCCTCACGAACTTCCACACCACGGCGGTGTGCTCGCCGACCCGCGCCTGCCTGCTGACCGGGCGGAACCACCACCGGGTCGGGGTGGGCATGTTGCCCGATCTCCCGATGAACTTCCCCGGCTACACCGCTCGCATCCCGCCGGAAGCGGGCACCCTCGCCGAGATCCTCCGCGCCGAGGGCTACGCGACCTTCGCGGTGGGCAAGTGGCACCTCACGCCCCGCGACCAGCGCTCGCCCTCGGGTCCGTTCGAGAACTGGCCGCTCGGCAAGGGCTTCGAGCACTACTACGGGTTCCTCGGGGGCGACGCCAACCACTGGGCACCCGAGTTGGTGCGGGGCAACACCTACGTCGATCCGCCTCGCACCCCCGAGGAGGGCTACCACCTCAGCGAGGACCTGGCCGACGAGACCATCGCCCGGGTCCGCGAGCTCCGACGCAACCAGCCGGACCGGCCGTTCCTCGTCTGGCTGGCCCTCGGCGCCACCCATGCGCCCCACCACGTGGCGCCCGAGTGGTGCGAGCCCTACCGGGGCCGGTTCGACGCCGGCTGGGAGGTCTGGCGCCGGGAGGTCCTGGACCGCCAGATCGACCTCGGCATCGTCGACGAGGGCACCGCGCTGCCCGCCCGGTCGGAGCACGTGCCGGACTGGGAGGGCCTCGCCCCCGACCACCAGCGGCTCTACGCCCGGATGATGGAGATCTACGCCGGGTTCCTCACCCACGCCGACGCGCAGATCGGGCGGGTGCTCGCTGCGCTCGACGAGCTCGGCGAACGCGACAACACGATCGTCGTCGTGGTGTCGGACAACGGTGCCTCGGGCGAGGCCGGGCCCCACGGATCGGTGAGCGAGTTCCGCTTCGCCCAGGGCCGGGACGAGGACGTCGACCTGAACCTGCGCCTGATCGACGAGCTGGGCGGGCCGCGCACGTACAACCACTACCCGTGGGGCTGGGCCGAGGCCGGCAACACGCCGGTCCGTCGGTTCAAGCGGTACACGTTCGAGGGCGGGGTCCGAGATCCGCTCGTCATCTCCTGGCCGGCGGGACTGGCCGCCGCCGGCGAGATCCGCCACCAGTACTGCCACGCCATCGACCTGTTGCCCACGCGTGCTCGACCTCGATCGACGTCGAGCCGCCCGCCGCGATCGACGGCGTGCCCCAGATGAGCCTGGACGGCGTCACCCTGCGAGCGATGCTCGACCGCGCCGACGCCCCCGATCCCCGGACGAGCCAGTACTACGAGTGCTGGGGCAGCCGGGCGATGTACGAGGACGGCTGGAAGGTCGTCACCAACCACGTCAACCAGCTCACCCATGCCGAACGCGACCTCATCGCGGGCAGCGACGACTTCGAGTCGGACCACTGGCACCTCTTCGACACGCGCGCCGACATGGCCGAGAACCACGATGTCGGCGACCAGCACCCCGAGATCCGGGACCGGCTCGTGGCCCGCTGGTACGAGGAGGCCGAACGCAACGGTGTCCTTCCGCTGAGCGACGGGGTCGTGGATCGGCTCCAGCACCTGTTCCTGCCCTGGCCGACGGGGGCGTCACGGGTCGAGCTGCGCCCGGGCGAGCGAGTGTTCGAGGACAACACCCCGACGTTGAGCAACGGGTTCACGATCACCGCGCACCTGGGGTCACCGCTGGAGGCCGACGCCCGAGGCGTGCTCGCCGAACAGGGCGACCACAACGGCGGGTGGGTGTGGCACCTGGCCGGCGGCCAGCTGACGTTCGCCTGCAGCTTCGTGAGCGAGCACCTCACCGCGCTGACCGTCGACGTGCCGACCGGCGCCACCACGTTGCAGGTGACCGGGCGACCGGTCGAGGGACACATGGACCTGGTCTGCGTCGCCGACGGGACGGTGGTGGGCCGCGCCCAGCTTCCGCACGAGTGGCCCGGCCTGTGGACCCCGAACTCGTCCGCCTCGCTGCTGGCCGGCGTCGGGCGGCCGTTGCCGGTGTACGACGGCTACGACCCGACCGTCGCGTTCAGCGGGACGCTGGACCGGCTGGAGGTGGCCGCCGACGGCGGCGCGACGTTCGCCGACCTGGCCCACCAGGTCGAGACCGCGTTCCGGAACCAATGACCGTCCGCCCGCGAACATCCGCCGCCCCCGGCACACACGGAACGGGTCGGTCACCGCGGCGCGGACCGGGCCGGCCCTCCAACGCATCGACCGACGACACGATGGCGGCGGTGCTGGTCGCGGCCCGTCGGCAGTTCGCCGCCCGCGGGTACGCCGCCACGACCAACCGCACGGTCGCCGCCGACGCCGGCCTCGCCCACACCGCGATCTACAACCACTTCGGCTCCAAGGCCCGCCTCTTCCTCGCCGTGTTCGTGGACGTGCAGGACACGCTCATCGAGGCGCTGGAACGATCGGCCCGCGCCGTGCCGACCGAGCCGGCCATCCCGCGAGCGTTGCTCGACGCCGTCGAGACGCTGCGCGCCGCGGATCCGAGCTACGTCGAGTTCCTCGCCTCGATGTACGTCGAGGTCCGCAGACATCCGGAGCTCCGCGAGCTGTTCCAGGGCGGGGAGCCGTTCCCGATCGTCGACCTGCTCCGCCGGTTCGCGGCGCAGTCCGTGCCGGGCGCGTCGGCCGATGACGCCGAGGGCTCGATGTGGGTGTGGATCGCCTTCGCCCTCGGGCTCGCACAACTCAGCGCCCTGGCCGACCCGACGACCTTCGCCGGCACCGTCGACGCGCTCCGACACCAGCTCACACCGACGGACCGGACCGGCCCCCGCGCGCCGCATCCGGGCGGAGGTACCGACGCATGACCCCGCCCACCCCGGGCACCGTCTTCCCCTCGGATCTCGAGGAGCTGACTCCGGCGATCCTCACCGCCGCGCTGTCCGAGTGGCGACCCGGTGTCGCGGTCGATCGCGTCGACATCGTCGCCGCCAAGCGGTGCGGTGACGGCATCGCCTCCACCGCCGATCGCGTCGTGCTCGATCTGTCCTACGCCCCCGGAACCGGCGCCGGCCTGCCCCGCCGGTTGATCCTCAAGACCATGCTCGCCTCACCCCACGCCCCCGAGGCGATGTACGAGAACGAGGTGCGCTTCTACCGCGAGCTCCGCGCCGGCCTCGACATCGAGACCCCCACGGCCTTCGCCAGCAGCTTCGACCCGGCCACGGGCCGGTTCGGGCTCCTGCTCGAGGATCTCGAAGCCCGCGACGCCCGGTTCCCCTCCGCGCTCGATCCGGTCAGCCTCGACGAGGTGCGATCGATCCTCGGCCACCTCGCCACCCTGCACGCCCGGTTCTGGGACAGTCCCCGCTTCGGCGGCGACCTGGCGTGGGTGGCCACACCGACCAGCGGCGGCATGTTCGAGGTCTTCGACCAGATCGGGCTCGAACTGATCGAGGACCAGGTCGCCCGGAACCCGTTCAAACAGGAGCTCATCGCGCCGCTCGGTCGGACCGTCGCCGACATGTGGGACCCGCTGTGGACGGTGCAGGCGCGGCACACCGAGGCCCCCACCACGCTGCTGCACGGTGATCCGCACATCGGCAACACCTATCTCCTCCCCGGCGCACGCGGCGGCCTGCTGGACTGGCAGCTGATGATGCGCGGCAGCTGGGCCCACGACGTGACCTACCTGCTCGTCACCTCGCTCGACCCCGAGACCCGCCGGACCCACCAGCGCGACCTCCTCGGTGAGTACCTCGGCCGGCTGGCCGGAGCCGGGGTCGGCGATGTCCCCTCGGCGGCCGACGCGTTCGAGCAGTACCGGGCGGCGGCCCTGTGGGGTCTGGTCATCGGGTGGCTGATCTGCCCGCCCGAGAACTACGGCCCGGAGATCACCGCCGCCAACATCTCGCGCACGGTCGCCGCGGTCGACGACCTCGAGACGTTCGCCGCCATCGAGGAGCTCGGCGCCCGTGGCTGACCGAGACGGCACCGTGCACGACGCCGACCGCGTGGCCGATGTCCTGGCCATCCAGGACCTCGTCACCTCGTATGCCTACGCCGTCGACGACCGGGACTGGCCGCGATGGCAGGCGCTGTTCCTCCCCGACGCCCACATCGACTACACGTCGGCGGGGGGCATCGCCGGCAGCCCCGCCGAGCTGGCCGCCTGGATGCCCGAGGCCCTGTCCGTCTTCGAGTTCTGCCTCCACTCGACCTCCACCCACGAGATCAGGTTCACGGGCCCGGACACCGCGAGGGGACGCGTGCACGTGTTCAACCGCAACGGTGTGCACTGGGAGGGAGCGAGCGAGATCGTCGACGTCGGCGCGGTGTACGAGGACACGTACAAACGGGACGGCGACCGCTGGAGGTTCGCCAGCCGCGTCGAACACACCACGTACATGACGGGTGGCCGATTCGCCGCCATGATCCGCGAGGCCGCGTCGGACGAGCCGTCGAAGCGCCCGCCGCCCTTCGGCTGACCGGCCTGGCGGCACATGCTCGACGATGGCGCTGATTCAGATGTAGTGGCGCCATAGTGGCGCCACTGGCGCTAGGCTCACGGCGTGCCGAGCATCCAGGTCAAGGACGTGCCCGACGATGTCCACGCCACGCTGCGCCGGAGGGCCGCGGCCGCGGGCATGTCGCTGCAGGAGTACCTGCTCGGTCGACTGGTCGAGGACGCCCACCAGCCGACCCTGGACGAGGTCCTCGATCGCGCCGGCGGCCGCGCCGGTGGCCGTGCGCCGCTCGCCGGGGCGGCGAAGGCAGTTCGTGCCGATCGCGACGCTCGTTGATCGTCGTCGACGCCAGCGTCATCGTCACTGCGCTGGCGGATGACGGCGACGATGGAGATCGAGTGCGGGATCGGTTGCGAGGGGAACGCCTCGTCGCCCCGCACCTGATCGACCTCGAGGTCACGTCAGCGTGGCGCCGGCTCGCCGCCGCGGGCGACCTCGACGAGCGGCGTGCGCAGCTCGCGCTCGATGATCTTCGGGCGCTGCGATTGGAGCGCGTGTCCCACACGCCGCTGCTCCCACGGTGTTGGGAGCTTCGCGACAACCTCACCGTCTACGACGCCGCGTACGTCGCCCTCGCCGAAGCCCTGGAGGCGACATTGCTCACCGGAGACCGTCGCCTCGCGCGCGCGGCAGGCACGCGCTGCGAGATGGAGCTCCTCCGACCATGACGACGGATCAGCGGCGCCAGAACAGGTGGTGGGTGACGCCGCTCGGGCTCGGGATCCGCTCGTGGTGGAAGCGGTCGGCCAGCTCGTCGGGCGAGTCCCAGAGCTTGCCGCCGCGGCCGAGCTCGACCGGGACGACGGCGACGTGCATGGTGTCGACGAGGTCGGCGTCGAGGAACGCTCGCAGGGTCGAGACGCCACCGCCGAGCCGCACGTCCTTGCCGTCGGCAGCGGCCTTGGCCTGGCGCAGGGCGTCGGCCGGCCCGGCGTCGATGAAGTGGAAGGTCGTGTCCGACAGCGAGACGCTGGGTCGGGGGTGGTGGGTCAGCACGAAGACCGGCGTGTGGAACGGCGGGTCGTCGCCCCACCACCCCTGCCACTCGAGGTCTTCCCACAGTCCCTTCTGGGGGCCGAACTTGCCCCGTCCCATGATCTCGGCACCGATGTTGTTGGTGAAGTCGCGGGTGAAGTAGTCGTCGAGGCCGCGGGTGCCACCCGGGTCGGTGCGGTTGGGCCAGTGCGCCGTCGCTACCGCCCACGAGGACAGCGCCACGGGGTCGGCGTGGCCGAAGGGCCGCTCGAAGCTCTGGCCCTCGCCGGTGCCGTACCCGTCGGTCGAGAGCATGAATTGCTGGACCCGCAGGAGCTGCTCGGTCGAGGCGCTCACGACGCCTCCACCGGGGCGGCGAGCCCGCGGCTCGGCGTAGTGGGCCTGGGCGACGGCGAACGCGTCCCAGTCCCACGGCTCGGGTCGGCCGGCGAGGGCGGGTTCGAGCCGGGCGAGGGAGGCCTGGAGCCCGACGAGGTAGCAGTTGCCGATCGCGTCGGCGACGTCGGGAACGGTGTGGGTCAACCGGAGGATGCAGCCCGTGTCGGCCGGCTCGAGCTCCCAGCGCATCCGCGATCCGGGCGCGGGGTGGGTGTGCTCGAGGAGCACCGGAGGTTCCAGGCGCAGGATCGTGCAGGTCATCGTGACCGGCTCGTCGTCGGCCGTGCCGGCGAAGACCATCTCCCCGCCCTCGCGGAGGTCCACGGTGATGTCGGCGTCGAAGGGGAGCCACCAGTCGGCCAGCCGTTCCGGGGTGGTGATGGCGTCCCACACGTCGGCGACGTCGTAGGCGAGGTGCCGTTCGAAGCGGATCTCGCCGCCGTCGGCGGTGCGTTCGAGCACGCCGTCGTAGCGGGTGGTGAGGTCGTCGGTCACTGGTTTCGCTCCTTCGGGGGAATCGGTTGGGCGGTGCGCTCGAGGTGACGCTCGAGGGAGTCGAGGCGGCCGGCCAGCTCGGCCCGGTAGGGCTCGAGCCACTCGTCGAGCTCCCGGAGGGGCTCGGCGCGCAGGCGGTAGAGCCGGCGCTGGGCGTCGCGGCGGACCTCGACCAGGCCGGCGTCGCGCAGCACCTTGAGGTGCCGGGACACGCCGGGCTGGTGCATGCCGACGGCATCGACGAGCTCGGTCACCGAACGCTCCCCGTCCCGCACGGCGTCGAGGATCCGCCGGCGAGTGGGTTCGGCGATCACATCGAGGACGGCGAGGTCGCGGGGCACCCCGTCAACATACGCTATCTCATATATATGTGCAACCACATATTCAGGACGGCCCTCCGTCAGGACGCCTCCCAACGTCCCGCTGGCCGATGACCCGCTCCCCGATGACCGCGGGGTGCTGACGACCTGACGGGCGACGCTGTGCCGCGCTCGCCACACAGAACCGGAGACCGGCTCACCCGTGGCACGGCGATACCGTCGGCGCCAATGCGCACGATCGGGAACTTGCTCTGGTTGGTGCTGGCCGGCTTCTGGATGGCGGTCGGCTACGCCGTCGCCGGGCTCGTCCTGTGCGTCACGGTCGTGGGGATCCCGTTCGGCATCCAGTCGTTCAAGCTGGCCGGCTACGCGTTGTGGCCCTTCGGCCGGGTCGTCGTCTACGACCCCGACGCCAGCGCCGCGCTTGGCTGCGTCGGCAACGTCCTGTGGCTGGTCCTCGCCGGCTGGTGGCTGGCGCTCGGCCACCTCTTCACCGGCATCGTCCTGTGCCTGACGATCATCGGCATCCCGCTCGGCGTCGCCAACCTCAAGCTGGCGCTGCTGGCGCTGGTCCCGTTCGGCAAGACCGTCGTCTCGCTCGACCGCATCGCCGGCCGAGACGTCTGGATGCGAGGACCTCAGCCGATCGGCTGACGAGATCGGCCGCGCGCCCGCGTCCGATCGTCAGTTGTCGCGGGTATCGGCCGGTCGGGGTTCGAACGGCATGTACCAGCGCCAGTCGGCGCGCTCGCCGAGGGGCCCGGCATACGGCGGCGCCGACGGCGGGGGATGGCTCGGCGCTCGCGCCACGGAGGACCCGTCGAGCACTCGGCCGGCGGCGTCGGTCACCGTCACCCGGTCTCCCGGACCGCGGATGGTGATCAACCCTCGGTGGTGCAGGCGATGGTGGAACGGGCAGACG
>CAVSXR010000021.1:0-205080 GCA_963731885.1 uncultured Acidimicrobiaceae bacterium
GCATGGTGAAGTGGTCGCCCCCGTACCGCAAGGAGAACGTCGAGCTCCCCGACTTCGACCTCGTCGACATCGAGCGCGACGGACCCATCGGCCGCATCGTGCTCAACAGCCCGGAGAAGCGGAACCCGCTCGGCTACGAGCGCCTGATGCAGATCGAGATGGCGGCCAAGCTCCTCGAACTCGACGAGGACATCCGCGTGATCATCATCAAGGGCGACGGGCCCTCGTTCTCGGCCGGCTACGACATGACGCCGACCAAGAAGGGCGAGCGGCAGCGCAACATGCCGGGCGGCGGTTACATCGCCCCGGAGCGAGACCGGCTCTGGCAGTCCTACGACCTCGAGCACGCTCGCGTCTACTTCACGCTCTTCGACCTGCAGAAGCCGGTCATCGCCCAGATCCACGGCCACTGCCTGGCCGGCGGCAGCGAGCTGGCCGGGTTCTGCGACCTGCGCATCGTCGCCGACGACGCCAAGATCGGCTGGCCCGTGGGTCGCAACTGGTCGCCGGGGAACCTGCAGTACATCCCGTGGCTCGTGGGCATGACCAAGGCCAAGTACTACATGTTCACCTGCGAGCCGATGAGCGGGAAGGAGGCCGCCGAGTGCCAGTGGGCCTCGGAGTCGGTCCCGCCCGAAGAGCTCGAGGCCCGGACCGAGGAACTGGCCCGACAGATCGCCCTCACCCCCACCGACCTCATCATGCTGACCAAGCGCAGCATCAACCGGCAGTTCGAGATCATGGGGTTCCGGACCGGCATCGCCGCCAGCATCGACCTGCTCGCCGTGGCCAGCTTCCGTGAGCAGGGCCTCTACGCCAAGCGCGACGAGAAGACGGGCGAGGCCGGCGACGAGTTCATGAAGCGATCCGAACGCGACGGCCTGAAGGCGGCCATGGCGTGGCGCGAGGAGACGTTCGGCAACCGCTACCACGACGAGGCTGACCCCGAATGACAACAGTACAACTGTCCAATTCTCGTGCTATGTTCGATGGAAGTCCCAGATCTCCCCGCGATCGGAGCGCCCGATGACCACGCCGCCACTGCCGATGTTCGATGCCGACAACCACTACTACGAGGCCAAGGACGCGTTCACCCGCCACCTGCCACGCGAGTTCAAGAACCGCGGCCCGGTGTGGGTCACCCTCGAGAACGGCCACCAGCGCCAGATGATCCGAGGCAAGGTCGACTGGCAGGTCCCCAACCCGACCTACGACCCGATCTCCAAGCCCGGCGTGCTGCGGGAGTACTACAAGGGAAATCCGAACAACAAGACCTTCGCCGAACTGATCCGGTCGAACCTCGAACCGCTCCCCGCCGCCTACCAGGACAGCGCCGCTCGGCTCGGCGTCATGGACGAGCAGGGGGTCGATGCCTGCTGGATCTTCCCGACGACCGGCGTCCACTACGAGGAAGTGCTCAAGACCGATGTCGCCGCCAACGTCGCGGTCCATCGGGCCTTCAACCGCTGGCTGCAGGACGACTGGGGATTCGCGAACCAGAACCGGATCTTCGGCGCTCCGTACATCACGCTCGCCGACCCCGACGAGGCGTGCGCCGAGATCGACTACGTCTCCGACCACGGCGCGCGCATCGTCGTGATGCGGCCAGCGCCGATCACCACCGCGGACGGCGCCCGCTCACCGGGCGACGAGGTGTTCGACGGATTCTGGCAGCGGGTGAGCGACGCAGGGATCGTCGTCGTGGCCCACGTCGGAAACTCCGGTTACGGAGCGAACGGCTACCCCGCGCCCGGTGGCGCCGAGGCGACGCTCGGCGGGGGACGCAAGCCCACCAACGCCGTGTGGAAGATGGAACGCGCCATCTGCGACTGGCTGTCCGCGCTCGTCTTCGACCGGGTCTTCGAACGGTTCCCGGGCGTTCGGGTGGCATCGGTCGAGAACGGGGCCGTGTATCTCCATGACGTCTTCCGCCAGCTGGCAGCGGTCCGCGAGAAGTACAAGAACTGGTTCCAGGACGACCCGGTCGAGGTGTTCAAGCGACACGTCTG
The DNA here is from genome assembly GCA_963731885.1 of uncultured Acidimicrobiaceae bacterium. GTDB lineage: Bacteria > Actinomycetota > Acidimicrobiia > Acidimicrobiales > Salinilacustritrichaceae > Salinilacustrithrix. The sequence continues at coordinate 2,010 of CAVSXR010000021.1, forward strand.
GATCAACCCGTTCTGGGAGGACGACATCGACGACGTCGTCGAGTTCATGGGCGCCGACCGCGTCCTGTTCGGCTCGGACTTCCCCCACATGGAGGGCCTCGAGTACCCGGCCCAGATCTTCGACGAGATCGGCCATCTCTCCGAGGCCGACCAGCGCCGGATCGTCTACGAGAACGCGGCCGAGCTCACTGGCGTGAGCCATCTGGCCAGCATCTGAGCGGACGGTGGCGATGACCGACTCACCGAGCGGCGACATGTTGCGGCGACGCGGTGACGCACCCGCCGTCGTCATGGCGGGCTCCGGCGCGACGCGGTCCTACGCATCGCTCGACGACCGCTCGACCCGACTCGCCCGCGTCTTCGACGATGCCGGCCTCGTTCCCGGCGACCACGTCGCGGTACTGCTGACCAACCAACTCGAGTACTTCGATGTCGCCTGGGCCGCGTTGCGGTCGGGTCTCTACCTCACCCCCATCAACTGGCACCTCGGACCCGACGAGACCGGCTACATCGTCGAGGACTGCGGCGCGCGGGCGCTGGTCACCTCATCGCAGATGGCCGACGTCGTCGCCGAACTGGGAGCGCAGGCGAAGCGGCTCGAGATCCGCCTGTCGGTCGGCGGCGGCATCGACGGCTACGACGACTTCGACGAGGTGCTCGCCACGACGGCTGGCACGCCACGGCAGAACGAGCGCGAGGGCATGCTGATGCTCTACTCGTCGGGCACCACGGGACGCCCGAAGGGCATCGTGCCGCCGCTGTCGACATCCGCCTTCGGGGCGGCGCGAGGCGGCATCGCTGCCATCGCCAAGCAGTTCTACGACGTCGACGAGTCCTCGGTGTACCTCAGCCCGGCGCCGCTGTACCACGCAGCGCCGTTGGGCTGGACGCTGGCTGGTCACCGCCTCGGCGCGACCGTCGTCGTGATGGAGCGCTTCGACGCCCAGGGCACGCTCGATGCGATCGAGCGCCACCGGGTCACCCACGCCCAGTTCGTCCCCACCCACTTCGTCCGGATGCTCCGCCTTCCCGACGAGGTACGTGCCGGTGCCGACCTGTCGTCGTTGCGACGGGTGATCCACGCCGCCGCGCCGTGCCCGGTCCCGATCAAGCACCAGATGATCGACTGGGTTGGCCCGATCGTCGACGAGTACTACGGCGGCTCGGAGGGGTTCGGGCTGTGCGCCATCGGAGCTGCCGAGTGGCTGGCGCATCCCGGTTCCGTCGGGCGATCCGTGTTCAACGAGGTCCACATCGTCGACGACGACGGCACCGAGCTCGGCCCGGAGGAGACCGGGCAGGTCTGGTTCTCGGCGGCGGGCCGGTTCGAGTACCACAACGACCCCGACAAGACCCGGGAGGCCACGGATCCCCGCGGTTGGGCGACGTACGGCGACGTCGGCCACGTCGACGAGGACGGCTACCTCTACCTCACCGACCGGGCCTCGAACATGATCATCTCCGGTGGGGTGAACATCTACCCCCAGGAGGCCGAGAACGTCCTGACCGTCCACCCTGCGGTCCACGACGTCGCCGTGCTCGGCGTCCCCGACCCCGAGATGGGCGAGCGGGTGAAGGCGTTCGTCGTCGCGGCGCACCCACCCGACGATCCGGAGGGTCTCGCTGCCGACCTGATCGAGTACTGCCGCGGCGAGATCGCCCACTACAAGTGTCCGCGCGACCTCGTGTTCGTCGACGAGCTCCCCCGCCTCGAGAGCGGCAAACTCCTGAAGCGGCGCCTACTCGAGCAGCTCGACGCCACCGTATGAGTCGGGGCGCGTGTGCATCAGTCCGCGATGCGGGTCATGCCGGCAACGATCATGTCGATCAGTTGCTCGACGTGATCGTCGAGCGGTTCTCCTCGGCGTGGCGGGGCGAACCCGAGGCGCGACGCGAGTCCCTCGAAGGTGAACGGGCTGAACGCGGCGCCGAACACGAAGACGCCGAGCACGCGAAGGTCGACGGCGGCCGGTATCTCGCGCGTCACCTCGGCGTACTCGAAGATCGCTTGCGAGATGGGCTCGAGAACGTCGTCGTAGATCTGGTCGAACCGCGGTCCCCCTCGGAGCGCCTCGGCCAGGAACAACCGGAACGCGTCCGGATTCGCGGCCGCCTCGACCATGAGCAGCTCGAGTCCGGCACGAAGCGTCGGACGGAGCGGTCGAGCCTCGCCGACGTCGAACATCTCGACGATGCGCGCCGCGGCCGGCTCCAGCCCGTGCCGCACCGCAGCACGCCACAGATCCTCCTTGGTGCCGAAGTAGTGACGCACCAGGTTGTGGCCGAGGCCCACCGACCCGGTGATCTCTCGTATCGACGCGCCTTCGAAGCCGCGCTCCGCGAAGGCACGGAGCGCGGCATCCAGAAGTACCGCCTTCGTCCTGTCGGCGTCCGCCCCCGGCGGTCGACCGATCCGTTTCCCCGCCGATTTATTGGACATTCGTACAGTTTATCACGGAACCCCAACTGCTGGGCCACCCAGCCATCCAGGAGTCTCTCATGAGCACCATCGACGACACCACGACCCACCTCGAGCCCGGCGCGCTCTTCACCGACGGGGCCACGTTCCTCGATCTCGAGCAGTGGCACCACTCGGTCGACGAGCTCCGGGAACGCGGTCCCTTCATCCGATTCGACGACGATGTCCACGGGACGATCTGGGCCACCGTCGACCTCGAGGTCCTCCTCGAGGTGTCCCGACGCGCCGAGGAGTTCGCCAACACGACCGCTCCCCTGCTCCCGCCCAAGCTGAGCGGTGACCTTCCCGACATCAACGACATCGGCACCCAGCTGAAGATGCTCATCAACCAGGACGGGCCCGACCACCTGATGCACCGCAAGCTCGTCGTCGAGTGGTTCAAGAACTCGACCCTGCGGGTCCTGAAGCCGGCCGTCGACGAGCTGGTCGCCGAGTCGATGGTCCGGCTGCGCGAGCTCGGTGGTGAGTGCGACTTCTCGACCGAGGTGGCGTTGCCGTTGCCGTTGCGGGTGATCATGTCGATGCTGGGCGTGCCCCGTGAGGACGAGCCGGTCCTGTTGAAGCTGACCCAGGAGATGTTCAGCGCCGAGGACGACGAGCTGGGTCAGGGTGATCCGTTCGCGGCGATGATGGAGGTCGCCGGCTACTTCACCGAGCTGATGCAGGACCGGCAGGCCAACCCGACCGACGACCTGTCGTCGGCGATCGCCAACGGGGTGGTCGACGGCACGCCGCTCGAGACGATGACGGCCATCGGCCTCTACGTGATCATCGCGACCGCGGGCCACGACACGACGTCGTTCGCGATGGCCGGTGGGGTCGACGCGTTGGCGCGGTTCCCGGACGAGTTCGCCCGCCTCCGTGCCGAGCCCGCGCTGGCAGAGAACGCGGCGTACGAGGTCGTGCGCCTCACGTCGCCCGTTCGCCACTTCGTCCGGCACGCCCAGACCGAGGCCGAGGTCGCCGGCCATGCCTTCGCGCCCGGCGATCGCATCCTCCTGTCGTACCCGGGCGCCAACCGCGACCCGGCGCTGTTCGATGACCCCCACCAACTCGACGTCGCCCGCTCGAACGCCAGCCGGCAGGTCGGCTGGGGCCACGGACCGCACTTCTGCTTGGGCTCACGGTTGGCGCACATGGAGGTCGCCGCCGTCCTCGACGGCCTGCGACGCGAGTTCACCTCGATCGAGGCCACGGGTCCGACCGAATGGACCAAGTCCCACTTCGTCGGCGGCGCCAAGCACGTACCCATTCGGTGCACGAGCTGAGCGCCGGCGGCGCCTGGGCAAGGCCGAGGTGTGGACGTTCCTCGGTCTTCGCGCCGACCCCGTTCCGGGTCAGATGATCACGTCACGACGCTGATCGCCTGCGTCGGGCAGTGCTCGACGGCGAGCCGGACCCGATCGGCGGCCGATGCCGGATCGCCCACGACCTGGGCCAGGCCGTCGTCGCCCAGGTCGAAGACGCCGTCGGCCCAGTACAGGCAGTTGCCCGAGCCCATGCATCGCTCGCGGTCGACCCGCACGACGAGCGCGTCGGTCACGGCTCGACGGTCGTCGTATCGCGACCGGAGCGCAACAGCGTGCCGGGCGTGCTCCCGGTGAACTCGCCTCGCTCGACGAGGGACACGCCGTTGACCAGCACGCGGTCGATGCCCGTGGCCTCGGCGTAGAGACGCCACGCGCCCCCGGGCAGATCGGTACGGGTGCGCTCGGGGCCGTAGCCGATGGTCTCCGGATCGAACAGCACGAGGTCCGCGGCGTTGCCGGTGGCGATCCGGCCTCGATCGCGCAGGCCGTAGAGACGAGCAGGGACGTCGGTGAGCAGCTGGACCGCCTCCTCCAGGGGAACCACGCCGAACTCGCGCACCCCGTGGCTCAGCAGGGCGGTGGAGTAGATCGCCCCGCACATCATGTCGAGGTGGGCGCCGGCGTCGGACCCACCGACCACGGTCCGTCCGTCCCGCCAGACCTCGGCCCGCAGCTTCCACTCCGCCTCGGTCTCGTCCAGCCGGAACGGACGCAACCCGGTGCGCAGCTCGTCGGCGACCACGATGTCGAGCAGCACGTCGAACGGGTCGTCGACCCCGCGCTCGGCGGCGATGTCGCCCACGGTCCGTCCTTCGAGGGCGCGCGTCTCGGGGGTGAAGCCCTCGAGGATCTCGTAGCGCTTCCAGTTGGCGAGACCGCGCAGCATGCCGGCCTCCTCCGAGGACGCGCCGGCGGCGAGCCGGGCCCGGACCTCGGGATCGCGCAGGGCCACGAGCCGCTCGTCCACGGGCAGTGACAAGACGGCCCGCCAGCCGGGGAGGCCGTCGAGGACGAACCCGGTCAGGAACGACAGCCGCATGCGCATCGAGTGCGGCAGCGTCAGCGCCACGACGCGTCCGCCCCGGTCGGCCACGAAGTCGGCCGCGGCCAGCTGCGACAGGTGGCCGGTGGGGTTCATGGTCGACACGCCGAGCACGTTCCAGTTGATGGGGCGGCCGGCGCCGGCCGACATGCGGGCCAGCAGATCGCGGTCGGCGTCGTCGAAGCCGTTGATGCAGCCGGCCAGGATGGCCTCCAGCGTCGTGCCCGGGTGGTCGCGGACCGCGGTGGCGAGGGCGACGAGCTCGTCGGGTGTGGCGGCGCGGGACGGCACGGGCTCACCATCGGCGTCGTTGTGGGTCGGCGCGGTCGACGTCGAGAAGCCGAGCGCGCCCGCCGCGCAGGCCTCGGACACCAGCGCGGCCATGGCCTCGATCTGGGCCTCGGTCGCCGGCTCGTGGCACCCGTCGCCGAGCACCACCCGGCGCACCGCGGAGTGGCCGACCAGGAAGCCGGCGTTCACCCCGATGCCGCCGTCGAGCCGGGAGAACCAGTCGCCGTAGGAGTCCCAGTCCCACGCCAGGCCGGCCTCGAGGGCCTCGAGCGGCATGCCCTCGACCCGGGCCATCATCCGCATGAGGTAGGGGGCGTGCTCCTCACCGGCCGGCGCCAGGGTGAACCCGCAGTTGCCGCCGAGCACGGTGGTGACGCCGTGCAGGGGCGACGGGCTGGCGGTGGGGTCCCAGGACAGCTGGGCGTCGTAGTGGGTGTGGAGATCGACGAAGCCGGGCGCGACCACGAGGCCGGTGGCGTCGATCTCCTCCGGCCCGGTGCCGACCTCGTCGGCGGGGACGATGCGGCCGTCGCGGATGCCGACGTCGCGCACCTCGCCGGGTGCGCCGGTGCCGTCGACGACGAGGCCGCCGCGGATCAGGGTGCTGGCCATCGGAAGAGCTCCTCAGCGTTGCGGTGGGTGAGCTTGGCGATCACGTCGTCGGGGAGGTGCCCGAGCCGGTCGTGCACCATCGCCTGCGTGTCGGGCCACGTCGAGTCGGCGTGGGGGTAGTCGACCTCGAGCATGATGTGGTCGGGGCCGAAGCGGTCGAGGACTCCGTCGAGCGTGCTGGGGTCGTCGATCGAGCAGAACCAGAACTGCTCGGCCAGGACCTCGCTGGGGCGGCGCTCGTCCTTCCACGACGTGGCCTCGACACCGGATGCCGAGTGGTCGAGGACGTAGTCGACCCGGTCGGCGAGCATGTTGACCCAGCCGATCCCGCCCTCGGACATGGCGATCTTCAGGTCGGGGTACCGGGTGCAGATGCCCGACCACAGCCAATCGGCCGCGGCCACGCACGACGCCACCGAGAACAGCGTGGGGAACAGCTCGAAGGGCGGATCGTCGCACGGCACCGGGATCCACGAGGACGATCCCGTGTGCAGGCACAGGACCGTGCCGGTCTCGGCGCACGCCGCCAGGAGCGGATCCCAGTGGCCGGTGTGGAGCGACGGCAGCCCGAGTCGGGTGGGCATCTCGGCGAAGCTGACGGCCCGGAACCCCCGCCCGGCGTTGGCCCGGATGTCGTCGGCGGCGATCTGCGGGTCCTTCAGCCACGCGATCTGCATGGGGATGATCCGCCCCGGATGGGTGCCCGCCCACACGTCGAGGAGCCAGTCGTTCCACGCCCGGGTGCACGCCAGCCCCAGCTCGGGGTCCTTGGCCCGGGCGAAGTTGGAGCCGGCGAAGCCGGCGATGAGGGACGGGAAGCAGACCGACGCCTCGATGCCGGCCAGGTCCATGTCGAGGATCCGGGCGTCGATGTCCCAGCACCCCTTGCGCATCTGGTCGAAGTTGGCGGCGTCGATCGTCCACTCGTCGCGGGGCCGGCCCACGACGGCGTTCAACCCGATGTTGGGATAGCGCCGGCCCTCGAAGTCCCAGACCTGCTTGCCGGCGTCGTCGGTCACGACCCGCGGCGCCCGGTCGACCAGCGCCGTCGGCATGCGGCCCTCGAACATGTCCGGCGGCTCGATGAGGTGGTCGTCTACGGAAACGACCCGGTAGCGGACCTCGGGGGCGGCGGGCAGGTCGGTGGTCCAGGTCATGACGGCGTGAACTCCAGGAGGAGGGACTCGGCCTGGCGGATGCCGGTCGAGAACTGCGGGCGGAACCCGGCGGGATACCGGTAATCGGGGATGCGGGCGTGCAGCTCCTCGAGCGCGACCCGCAGCTCGAGCCGGGCGAGGTGGGCGCCGAGGCAGAGGTGGTGACCGGATCCGAAGGCCACGTGCTTGTTGGGGTCGCGGGCGAGGTCGACCGTCCCGTCGCCGAACACGTCGTCGCCGTTGGCCGCCCCCAGCACCAGGGTGACCGAGTCGCCGGCCGCGATGTCGACACCGTGCAGGCTGATGTCGGTGGCGGCGGTGCGGGGCACCACCATCACCGGACTCAGGTGGCGGAGGAGCTCCTCGATGGCGGCCGGGATGGTGGCAGGGTCGTCGACCAACTGCTGTCGCTGCTCGGGGTGCTCGACGAGGTGGGCGACCATGCAGTCCAACGTCGCCGTCACCGTGTCGAGGCCGCCGAGGAGCAGCAGGTGGAAGATGCCGAGCAGCTCGGTCTCGGTGAGGGGGCGGCCCTCCATCTCGGCGTGCACGATCTCGGAGAGGAGGGAGTCGTCGGGGGCGGCTCGCCGCTCGGCGATGGCGGTTCGGAAGTACTCGCTGATGGCGTGGGCGGTCTCGGCCCGGATGCGCTCGGCGCCTCCGGTGTCGGCGGGGTCGACATCGGGGCGGATGGTGTTGTCGCGCCACTGGAGGAACTGCGGGAGGTCGGCGGGCGGGAGGCCCATGAGGGCGAGGAACATGCCGGATGGGAGCGGCGTGGCGAACTCCGCATGGAAGTCGCACGATCCCCGACCGGCGAAGCCGTCGATCAGCTCAGCCGTGAGGGCCCGCACCGCCGGTTCCAGGGTGGCGATCGCCTTGGGCGTGAACCGAGGGTTGAGCACCCGGCGGTACTTGGTGTGGAGCGGGGGGTCGACCTCGAGCGGCAGCAGTGGCTGCTCGCCCAGCCCGAGGTTTCCGGCCGCCGAGGTGAAGGTGTCGGGATGGCGCAGGGCCGAGGCCACGTCGTCGTACCGACTGATGAGCGCGACCCGGTGGCCGAAGAGGTCGGTCCGACCCACCGGACACTCGGTGCGCAACCAGGCGTAGGTCGAGCGCGGGTCGTTGGCGACATCAGGTCCGAACAGGCGCAGGAAGGGATCCACCGTCGGCTCGGTACCGGACTCGGTGGTGTCGGTCATGGGTCCCCCTCGGCTACCTGACGCTTGTGTCAGACAGTGGCACGACTTCGCCGAGGACGGCAAGAACTCCTGCCCGGCGAGACCTCGCACGAACCAACGGCGGCCCCCTACTGTTCGACTGCCCGAGGGCACGAGACGAGAGCGAACAGGAGCACGCACATGGTGAGGGCCATCGCGCCGGACATCTCGAACTTCCCGGCGGACGAGCCGCAGCTGATCGGCGGGCGCTGCGGGGACTGCAACGCCATCGCGTTTCCCCAGCAGGTGCGCTGTCCGCACTGCAGCAGCAAGGCGATCACCGCCGAGCTGTTGCCGCGGCGGGGCACGATCGCGGCGTGGACCACCCAGGGGTTCCATCCCGGGTTCGGCTACAAGGGAACCGAGGACCCGAAGGCGTGGAAGCCCATCGGCATGGGGTTGGTCCAGCTCGGTGACGTGATCAAGGTCGAGGGGCGCCTCACCGAGTCCGATCCCGAGAAGCTGCACACCGGCATGGAGGTCGAGCTCACCTTCGTGCCCTTCTACACCGACGACGACGGCGAAGAGGTCCTGACCTTCGCCTTCCAGCCCGTCTGAACGAGAAGGAGAACGCAACCATGACTGATGTCGCGATCATCGGAGTCGGCCTGCACCCCTTCGGGCGCTTCGGCGACAAGCCGGCCATGGAGATGGGTGCGGAGGCCATCGATGCCGCCCTCGAGGATGCCGGCCTCGACTGGAACCAGATCCAGTTCGGCGCCGCGGGCAGCAACGAGGTCGAGTGCCCCGACTCGGTCACTCGCTACATGGGGCTGACCGGCATCCCGATGCTGTCGGTGTTCAACGCCTGTGCCACCGCGGCCAGCGCCATGAAGTCGGTGGCCGACACCATCCGCCTGGGCACCTACGACATCGGGATCGCGATCGGCTTCGACAAGCACCCCCGGGGTGCGTTCACCGCGCCGCCGTCGATGGTGGGTCTGCCCGACTGGTACGGCGAGAACGGTCAGTTCCTCACCACCAAGTTCTTCGGCATGAAGATCAACCGGTACTGCGAGACCTACGGCATCTCGCACCAGACGCTGGCCAAGGTGGCGGCCAAGAACTACCGGAACGGCTCCAAGAACGAGAACGCCTTCCGGCGCAATCCGCTGTCCGAGGAGGAGATCCTCGGCTCGATGATGCTCAACTACCCACTGACCCAGTACATGTTCTGCTCGCCCGACGAGGGCGCGGCCGCCATCGTGATGTGTAAGGCGGAGCTGGCCGAGCAGCTCACCACCAACCAGCCGGTGTACGTGCGGGCCACCGAGATCCGCAGCCGCAAGTACGGCGCCTACGAGGTCCACGCCACCGACGCCCCGGTCGAGGAGGACGTCGCCCCCACGGTGCACGCGGCCAACGCCGCGTTCGAGGTGGCCGGTATGGAACGCTCCGACGTCGACGTCATCCAGCTCCAGGACACCGACGCCGGCGCCGAGATCATCCACATGGCCGAGACCGGCTTCTGCGCCGACGGCGACCAGGAGAAGCTGCTCGCCGACGGGGCCACCGAGATCGACGGACCGATGCCGGTCAACACCGACGGCGGACTCATCGCCAACGGCGAACCCATCGGTGCGTCCGGACTCCGCCAGGCCTACGAGCTCACCAGGCAGCTCCGCGGCCAGGCCGGCGCCCGCCAGGTCCCGGGCAACCCCAAGGTCGGCTTCGCTCAGGTCTATGGCGCCCCCGGCGTCGCGGCCGCCACCATCCTGTCGACCTGACGCCGCGGCCGCCCGGTCACCCCGATCTCGATCTGGTCCGCGCCCCGTTCAGCTGCGCTGCGACGGTCGCCACATCGCGGTGAGGGCCGGGCCGTCCGGGAGCTCGATGTGCTCGCGGACCACGAAACCGTGGCGCTCGTACAGGGAGACGTTTCGAGGGTTCGTCGATTCCAGGTACGCCGGCAGCCCGGTCTGATCGACGTCGACAAGGCTCTGTTCGAGGACCCGGCCGCCGAGTCCCTTCCCCCGGGAGGCGGGAACAGTGCCGATCACGCCCAGGTACCAGTGTGAGTCGTGGGGGTGATGCTCGGCGGTGACCTCGTCGAGGACGCCGAGTCGGGTCAGGTCGTCGTCGGTGCACACCTCACCCAGCACCGCCATGAACCGTTCGCCCCGCTCCGGCGGCCACGGATCGGGATCGGGCGGCGTCCAGGCCGCGCAACTGTCGTCCAGGCAGTACGTGGCGCCGAGCGGCACCAGCGCCTCTCGAGCGAGGAAGTCGAAGAACGCTCCGAGCTTCGCGTCCTGATCGGGTCCGCGGAAGACCCACGTGAGTACGGGATCGTCGCTGAACCCGGCGGCAAGGACGCGACCGACCTGAGTGGCCTCGGCATCGGTGGCGATGTGCGCGGGCCCGGTCACAGCTGCTCGCTCCCCTCGACATGCCACGCGACCGCGTCGATGGCGACGGGCAGTCTGCCGCGCCCGCCAGGCTGGCGCTCGCCGTGCTCGAGGCGCGGTCGCGTGGTGTACTCGGGAGCGCCCACCTGGCCGAGTCCGCGTCGTGGTCAGGGTCAAGGACAACGGTCGATCAGGAAGCGGACTGCGATCGCAGGTAGGTGAGCACAGCTCTGACGCGGCGATGACGGCCCTGCCCTGACCGCACCCGTCAGCCGAGGGGCTTCGAAGTCAGCGAGCACGCGGCGCGACACTGACGCCGTGAGGAGAACACGACGCTTTGCAGGTGTCTGGGGACCGATCGCATTCAGCGCGGCCGCGGTGGTGTCCGCTCGCCGGGTCCCCGGCTACTCACACCAGCGCAACCACATCAGCGGACTCGCGGCGCAAGGCATGCCGTCCGCGTCGATCATGGTTCCCGGTTTCCTGGCGCTCGGTCTGTCCGGGATCCTCATGCCGGTCCCGGACGCCGTCATCCAGCGTCTCGTCCGCGCCGCCGGGATCTCCAGCATCGGAGCGGGGGTGGCCCGCTGTTCGTCGGTCGACTGCCCGATGCCGATGTTCGACGAGCACGTGACGACCTCCGACGTGGCGCACGCCGTCACGAGCATGGCCACCTTCAGCGCGTGGACGGCCATGCCCACCCTGGCGGCGGTGCGCTCGGGACGCCCGAGCTACCGGCGAGCAAGCGCAATCCTGGCCGCATTGACGTGGGCCGCGTTCGCGTTCAACTCGAGCGCGGTGCGGCTCCGATCAGACCGACGCGGACTCGCCCAACGTCTCTTCCTCGCCCCGGTCTTCGTCTGGTACTTCCTCACCACCTACGAAGCAATGACCACCAGGGATCAGTCCGCGCGTGCAGGTACGTCACCCGGTCGTCGTTGGGCACGAAGAACGGGGTGTGGAAAAACCTCGGACGCCGGCCGGGCGCTCAAGGCAGGACGTCGCCGCGTGCGGTCATGATCGCCGTCAGCCGTGCCTCGACCTCGGCTGCCGAGTGGTCATCGGTGAAGACGTAGGGCCGTCGGCGGAGGATCGCGTCGTGGATGTTGGCGGCGACCGTGGCCGGCTCGATCGTCCCGACCGGGTTCATCCCGGTTCGAATGGCCCCGGGGAAGACCACGCTGACGCCGACCGCGGGTATCTCCTTGGCCAGTTCGGCTCGAAGGACGTCGGACAGCCCGAGGACGCCGTGCTTGGCGACGGTGTAGGGCCCGAGCTTCGGGAGCGGATGGAGCGCCGCCATCGAGGCAACGTTGACGACGTGGCCTCCCCCACCGCTGTCGAGGATGCGAGGAACGAAGGCGCGGACGCCGTGGATGACGCCCCAGAGGTTCACGTCGATGATGCGGTGCCACTCTTCGATCGAGAGCTCCCAACTGCGTCCTCGGTTGACGATCCCGGCGTTGTTGACCGCGATGTGCAGCGCCCCGAACCGCTCGACGGTCTGCTCGGCGACCTCGTCGACCGCGGCCGGATCCCGGACGTCGACCTGCATTGCGTGGACACGAGTGCCGTGTCGTCGGACCGCGTCCGCGGCGGCAGTCGCACCATCGCCGTCGAGGTCGGCGACCACGACGTCAGCGCCGTCGGCCGCGAGACGATCGGCGATCGCCCGCCCGATGCCGCTGGCGGCTCCGGTGACCACGGCGACTCGGCCGTTGATCTGGTCCATCACGTCCTCCCCTTCACCGACTGCGTTCGACGAGTATCACCCGACGAAAGCCGGGTCGCGACGGTGACGCGACCGGGGCGGCTACGAGTGACTGGTGCGGTAGTCGCCGAAGGGACCGTCGCGCTCGGCGAGCGCGTTGGTGAGACCCTTCTCCCGCATGCCGTCGATGAACTGGTGGACGCCCTGCTATCGGTCGAGTTGGGCTTCGGCGATGGTGGGCTGGAACAACTCGACCGGGTTGCCGGACGGATCGTCGATGATGACCTGACGACCCCCGACGCCGTCGATCAACGCGCTGCGTGCGTGGACTCCGGCGTCGACCAGCTGCTCGAGGGTCCGCTCGACATCGTCGACCTCGAGCGCGAACCGATTCCAGCCACCGGGCGTGGGCAGGGTCCCGTCCCGGAGCGCGGCTCCTCCGCCGGGTCCACCGCCCGGCTTGGTCAACACCAGTCGCAGGTCGCCACGGGCGAGCATCGCGAATGACTCCGCCGGATGCATCACCTCGGTGAAGCCGAGACGGTCGACGTAGAAACGGATCGACTCCCCGACATCGTCGACGATGTACCGGATGCTCACGGTCGGCATGGCTGACCACCTCCTCGTCGTCCCGTCGACCGTATCCGCTGTGGCCGACCGAGCGCCGCGACCGCAGGGCGTACATCGTCGAGGTGTCCGCCGCCGACGTCTCGACCAATCTCCTCCTGACCGCGGGCCGTAGTTACCAGGGCAACCGGACCAGGGGAGATCGGATGACCAGCAGGGGCCAGCTCGACACCGACGGTGGCGGGTGTATGCACAGCCGTCGATCACGGCGTGCTCGACCGGCACGGTCGCTGCTGGCGCGCCGCGGTCCGGCAGTCGTGGTGTTCGCGACCACCATGTTCGTCGCCAGTCTCGTCATGGTTGCCGGCGCCCCGGCCGTCTCCGCTGCCTGTCATGCCTTCATGGTGAGGGCATCCCCCTCGGAGGTCGACGAGGGCGGCTCGATCACGGTCACGGTCACCCGCGACGGGGCGGTCAACCCGTCCCGGGTGGACGTATCGTCCGTCGACGGCACGGCCACCGGGGGCCAGGACTTCGAAACGGTGCGGCGGACCATTTCGTTCACCACAGAGACCGAGCAGAGCTTCATGCTCGCGATCACCGACGACTCCGAGCCGGAGGCAGCCGAGTCCTTCCGGCTCCACCTGTCCGATCCGGGCGGGTGCGCGATCAACCCGAACTTCGTCCTCGGCCCGGACGCCACCGTCACCATCACAGCCAGCGACCCGGTCACGACGACGACGGCACCCCCACCGACGACGACAACAACACCAAGGACAACGACAACGACAACGACGCTCCCGACGAGCGCGGTGCCGCCGCCGACCACCACTACCACGACCGTGGGTACCGCGTACGACCCGTACGGTTCGGTTCGAGGCACGACGAGGGTCGAGACCGCACCGCCGAGCAGCGCTGTCCCCGCGTCCTCCACAACGGAAGCCGCGAGCACCCGAGGCACAGTCCTGGATTCCACGACCTCCACATCCGACTCCGAGGATCTGGCGGAAGCGGGAGGATCGACGAGCCATGGCAGCTTCGGGGCCGTGGCGCTGCTCGGAGCAGGACTCCTGACCGCGTTGGTCGGACTCGGTGGCGCCGTCTGGGCACGTCGCCGCCGACCGGGCCCACCCGTTTAGCCGCGGGCCACGTACACCGTGAGCGCGGCCACGACCACGACGAGCACCGCGAACGGTCGACGTACAGGTGTCACAGGGCGCGACCCCGGCCGGTCCCCGAGGGCTCGTCCAACGCCAGCCGTCGGCGGTCTGTAGTTATCGAGCTGGGGTGAGGGACGTGAGCAGCAGGTCGTACGTCTCGGTGTAGTCGGTGGAGCCGAAGCTTCCCGAGCTGCGGCTGTGGATGGTGCCGGTGTTCTTGATGAGCAGGGTGTCGCTGGTTCTGAACCAGTAGTCGTTGGTCGAGTTGCCTTGTTCGTGGCCCGTGAGTGTCGTGTCGACCCGGACGTGTACGGAGTCGACGACCGTGTCGGCGACGGTCAGTTGTTCGTGGCCGACCAGGGTCGCGTGCGACTCGGCGGTGGTCGTTTCGGCCGAGCAGGTGAAGCTCCACCGTTGGCCGCTCTGCAGGTCCGCGGATCCGAAACTCGCTGCGGGGTCGCAGGTGAACTCTTCGCGGTCGGTTTGGCCGTAGAAGACGATGTCGCTTTCGAAGGCGGCGAGCCGTGTGTTGGGTCCGTCCGGACAGACCAGGTTGTGTTCCTCGTGCTCCTCGAAAGGTTGCCACGTCTCGAGCACACCGCAGTCCGAGTCGGTGATGGTGATCGCGGTCTCCTCAGGAAAGTCGCGTCCACTTCCGGGGACGCTCACCGACTCGTGCCCCGAGGTCGCGTAGCGGTACACGCCGAGTTCAGGAAGTTCGGCCTCGGCCGGCGCGGGAGGTGCGACTGCGGCTGGGACGGTGGTGGGCGCCAGGACCTGCGGAACCACCGTTGTTGTCAGGGCCTTCGACGAGGCGTTCGGTGCGTTCGGACGAGCGTGGTCTGTAGGCACCTGCGTGGTGGTGGGTGCAGGGTCGTTGGTGGCGGCACCCCCCTGCTTGCCGCCTTTTTCGAAGCCGTTTCCCACGCCCAACGTGATGGCGATCTCCGCGCACAGCTGGCCGACTACTACCGAGACACCAAGATCACGGTCGGAGCATTCGTCAACGAAGCCCTCGACCTGGGTGACATCGCCAATCGGGACGCAGTCGGCTCGCTCGTGCTCGCCATCATCGACGGGCTCGCGATTCAACACCTACTCGACCCGGACAGCACACCATCAGGCCAAGACATCGTCCACGCCGTCGAAGCGCTCACCGCCTGACAACAGGGAGACAACGAACCGGTCGCCTACCACCTGCTCGAGGGCATCAACCCAGCCGCGGTGCCACCCAGGACCGTGCTCGAGGAGCGCGGCTGGACCGGTTGGACCAGATTGGAACGCATCGCTCCGCCCTCGTAACCGACGATGGGTGACGCGGCCGGGGCGGCTACGAGTGACTGGTGCGGTAGTCGCCGAAGGGACCGTCGCGCTCGGAGAGCGCCTCGGTGAGACCCTTCTCCCGCATGCCGTCGATGAACTGGTGAAAGCCCTCCTGCTTGGTGCCGAGCGCGCACAGCTCGGTGCCGGAACGGATCGACGCCCGGAGGCCCATCACGTCCATCGCCCGATGCACCGTTCGCTTGTTGAGCTGCACCACGTCGGAGGGGATCAACGCGATCCGCTGGGCGATGGCCAGCACCTCCTCGTCGAGCCGGTCGGCCGGGAAGGCGCGGTTGGCCCAGCCGAGCCGAACGGCTTCGGTGCCGATGAGCGGGTCGCCGGTGACCATCATCTCCATCGCGGCCCGGGGTCCGAGGAACCACGCGTGGAACTGCATGTCCGGTACGCCGAAGCGGACGGCGGGGTAGCCCATCTTGGCGTCCTCGGCCACGTACACCAGATCGCACCCGGTGGCGAGCTCGCTGCCGCCGGCCAGGCAGTAGCCGTGGACCTGGGCGATGACCGGCTTGGCCAGATCCCAGATGCTCATCCACGTCTCGGTGACGTGGCGAGGCCACTGGCCCTCGCCACCGGCGGTGAAGTGGGGCAACTCGAGGCCTTCATTGCCGCCACCGAGGTCGTAGCCCGCGGAGAAGCTCGGCCCGGCCCCCCGGATGATCGACACCCGGACGTCTCGGTCGGCGTCGGCAGCCTGCAGTGCGTCCATGAGCTCGCCCCGCAGCGTGTGGTTGAGCGCGTTTCGCTTCTCGGGACGGTTGAGCGTGATCCGGCGGATGCGCGGCGCGGGCTCGTCGACGAGCACCATCTCGTACTCCCGCGGAGCCGCCTGCGGCCTGTACTCGTCGGCATCCGTCACTTGATCTCCTTCGGGTCCGTGTCTCCCGAGAGGCGCATCGTCGAGAACCTCTCGTCGTCGTGCCGGTGCAGCCGCTGTCACCCGTCGATGGGCTCGAGGACGAACAATGGGATCTGCCGGTCGGTCGCGGCCTGGTAGCTGTCGTAGGCGGGCCAGACGGCCGTGGCCCGCTTCCACCATGTCGCCTTCTCGTCACCGGTGGCCTCGTGGACCGAGCAGTCGCGGAGGGCACTGCCGTCCTGAAGGCGGGCGATCGGGTTGGCGCGGACGTTGTGGACCCACTGCGGGTGCGTCGGCGCGCCGCCTTGGGAGCCGATCACGGCGTAGCGGCCCTCGTCGTCGGCGACGCGGACCAGGGGCGTCTTGCGGACCTTCCCGGACCTGGCTCCCACCGTCCAGAGGATGATCCACTGGTCGCCGACGATCTCGCTCGGTTCGGCGCCGTCCGTGCGCTCGTAGCGTTCGACCTCCTGGGCGATCGGTTCCCAGGGACTGGGTTCGTAGTCGGCATCGAATGCGGACATGGTCGGCACCTCCCGGTGCGGCCTATCACACCTGGTGGTCGGCAAGGTCGGCGTGCCTGGTCCAGGGCCAGTAGTCGACCTCCCCCGACCGGATCTCGTCCACGGTGCCGGTGAACACGCCACGGTCCACGCTGTGGATCCAGGGCGAGTCGATCGTCGCCCAGCGGACCTGTCCCGCGCGCAGGACGTCGGTGTCGAGGTCGTCGGCGCGCTCGGGAACCGCAGGGAGCAGGGCCCCGAGGCAGTCCGAGCTGAACAGGATCCCGGTGCGGTCGTCATGGAAGCCGGTGGTGATCGGATTCTCGAAGATCGGTGGCTTGACCGCGCGCAGTGTCCGATCGGCCAGCGTGATCGTCTGGCCGGGGTTGACCAGGTGGACGCGGTCCATCGCCAGCGGGGTGGACGACAGGCCCATGATCCCGACCCCGAGGAACGACGTGATCACCCGGAGCTGAGGGTTCTCCTCGAGCAGCAGCGCCATCGATCCGCGACCAGGATCGGCTCGGCGCCGTGGAGCACGAACGCGTTGACGGCCAGGCAACCCAGGCCCGGAAACTCTGCGGTCGTCGAGATGACGTCGACGCCGGGTGTGACGGTGGAGCAGGCGGTCATGGCTGGGTCTCCTCGGACTCGGCGTGCAGCGTCTCGGCGGCGGTCTTCAGGTTCTGGAGGGTGGTGCGCATGTTGGCGACCAGTTCCTTGTGGCGGTTGGTCGGGACGTCGAGGATGCGGGCCCAGACCGGAATCCAGCGGACCTCGTAACCCTCGGTCACATACGTGCTGTCGCCGCGTGACTCGAACTGGTAACGCCAGACCGTGGAGGGCCTGCCGCCCTCGTCGGTGATGAATTCGAAGTGCCTCCCGCGGTCGGCCACGAGGACACTCCCGTGACGCGAGTAGCGGATGCGCCGCCCCGGACCGACGGCGTTGTGACCCACGAAGGTCGTCCCGGCCACGGGGGCGGTCACGTCGCCCTCCCAGTCGACCCCCTCGCACTCGGGGCTCCACTCCCCGACCCGGGGCAGGTCCGACACCAGGTCGTAGAGCAGCTCGGCGGGGGCGTGGATCTCGAGACCCACCGCATCCTCGGTCAACCACCACCGTTGGTTCTTCGGGGCCATCTCGGTTCTCCGTTCACTCGGCTGATGAATGAAGCTAAATCCATTAGCTCTACCTGTCAACCGAAACATATGCTAGTGTTCACGAGCATGAGCGAGGCCGCCGTGGACCGATCCCCCGACCATCTCGATCGCCGCGCTCGACGGCGCCAGGAGACCATCGAGGAGATCATCGACATCGCCGAGCAGGTGATGGCCGAAGAGAGCGTGAACGGCCTGAGCCTGTCCGAGGTCGCCCGACGGCTCGGCGTCAAACCGCCATCGCTGTACAAGTACTTCGACTCGCTCCTCGACATCTACGACGCCGTCTTCGGTCGAGGCCAGGTCACCAACCTCGCCATCCTGCGAGCGGCCATGGCCGACGCCGACCCCGGCCTCCCTGCACTCATCTCCGGGCTCGAGGCCAGCTGTCGATGGCTGCTCGAACATCCCGCGATCGCCCAGTTGCTGTTCTGGCGCCCGGTACCCAGTTTCGAACCCAGCCCCGAATCGATGGCGCCGAGCCGCGAGATGGTCGGCCTCCAACGCCGAGCACTCACCGACGCCGTCGCCCTGGGCCAGCTCGGACCGGGCGCGGACAGCGACGAGGCGATGTTCTTCGTCTCGATCCTCATCAGCGGCCTCCTCGGTCAAGCCATGGCCAACGACCCCGCCCAGCCGTGGGGCCAAGGCCGCTTCACTCCCCTCTTTCCGAGGCTCTTCGACGCGCTCACCGCCCTGTACCCGCCCGCCACCTGACCAGGTTCACCCGAGCCGGCGGGCATGGTGGTGCTCGCCGTGCTCATGGCCTGCTCGTCGAGCGACGGGGGTGGGCCGGGGGCCTCGGGGACCGAGCGCTACCTCGCCGGCGACGCCCGGTACGACAGCTACCTCACGGGCACCCCGCCCGGCGGCAGCCAAGGAGTGACCGTCACTGAGCCGTAGCCGGCACGGGCGGTGCTCGCTCGTCGCTCCGCCGAGCGCGGTCACTGAGCTCACCCCGCTCTCCGCTCGCGCTCTGCCACCGTCTCCGTCGGCACATCCACCATCGGCTTCGAAGACGAGGCGCGACAGGCGAACTCGGGATCAGGGTCGACGAGCTTCGATCCGCACCGGAGCGAGGCTGTTGACCTTCACCACCTCACCGTCCGCGACGAGGTGGTGGTTCTCTCCGGTCTTCGGCTTCCGACCCTGCGCCCGCTTCACGCGAGCGATCTCGACGACTCGCCCGTCGCACAGGAGCCGATCGCCCGGACGGACGCGGCCGGCGAGCGAGAGCTGAGTCGAGACCGGCGTCTCAACAACTGTTGCCATGACGCTCAGAGTGCTTGCCCGACGGCAGGCACCCCAAATCCCCTCCCGCACGAATGGTTGTTCTGCCTGACCGGCCCGTCCTCGTGTCGTCCATTGCGCAGCGTGGAACGCCAGATCGCTGGACTCGATCATGTCGGGATTCGAACGACTCGGGCGTTGTTAGGTTCGATCCGCCACGTCGGAGCGACATCTAACGTTGGTGGTGCCCGAAATCGACCGAAGTAGGCGTCGGCATGTGCGGGTCGATGAGTTGACGTCGCTCGGGGTTCTAGCCATACTTCTAGCCATGGCGCTGAGTGAGCATCTGTCCCTGGCAGACGTGAAGAACCGCCTCTCGGAGGTGGTCGACAAGCTCGAACGTGAGCACGGCCGGGTCGTGGTGACGAAGCATGGACAGCCTGCCGCCGTGATGCTCAACGTCGATGATCTTGAATCTCTCGAGGAGACGCTGGCGATCCTGAGCGACCCGACGTTGCGCGAGGCGATCCGAGAAGGTGAAGTCGACGTCGCCGAAGGTCGGACGGAGCGTCTCACGAAGGACGAGGCGCTCGCTCGCATCTCGACGAAGTGACGAGCGAGCCCTTCGAGATCGACTGGGCCGCCAGTGCGCTTCGGTCACTCAACCGACTCCCGGAGAAGATCGCGACCGCCTGCGTCGAGTTCGTGTATGGCGGACTCGCTGAGAACCCGCACCGAGTCGGGCGAGCACTCCGGTTCGACCTCGAAGGCAAGCACAGTGCGCGGCGCGGCGACTTCCGCGTCATCTACGAGATCGACGGCGAACGGCACGTCGTGGCCATCGTCGCCATCGACCACCGCAGCGATGTCTACCGCCCCCGCTGAGCCCCTATGGGGCGACCCGATTCTCAACATTTACCGTGACACCAGGCGCACCGATCGGCGCGTACGCGAGGGGTTGACCGGCCCCGGGGCCCGTCGGACCCGCCTGTCGCCTCGAGTCCACGCTCCACCATCTCGAACCACGGGCCGTCAACGCTGAACAAGCCAAGTGACCACCGCGAAGGAGCAGCTCAGGGCCGCCGCCACCAGCCAGGTCGATGCACTCGCCGACGCTTCCGGGTTGGAGCTCCCTCTTCTCTCTCGGACCATTGCGTCGGCGCTCGTGGCGCTCGATGACGGGTTCGCGCTCCAAGAACTGTTCGACCCTTCCATCAGACCTGACTCGCTGTGGGACGTTGTCGACTACCTGACCCCGACACTCACGGGCACCGACCCACAGACCCCCTCCACCGGCCCGCACCGATCAGACGACGGATAATCACGCCCGCCACCGTCTTGGAATCACCGGAGAACGGCGCATAGCGACGCATGCTCGAAGACGTTGGAGACGTCTCGAGCGTGGCCAGCATGACAAGGAGTGTCAGCGGAGCTTCTGGAAGAGGTCGTCGAGTGCTTCTCGCAGGAGCGACGCCTCGGTTCGATTGAGGCGCCCTGCCATCTTGGAGAGTCGGTCGAGCGCGGCGCGTGAGTAGTAGTTGCTCTTGAGGACCATCTTCTCCTCGACGTAGATGGCGACGCGGCCCCCTCCCTCCCGCTTCCCGCGTGCAAGCGCCTCGTTGGCGCAGCGGAACAGCTCCGCGGTCTCGGTCGCGTGCGGTGGCCTGGCTGCGACACCGAAGGTCGCGCTGATCGTCCAGTCGTCGACCGGGTGCTCGGCGAGGTGGGAGCGGACCTCTTCGAGGAGAATCAGTGCGTTCTCTGCCGAGGCGTTCGGTAGCGCGACGGCGAACTCGTCGCCCCCGAGACGGCCGACGATCGCGTCACTCGGGAGCGATTGTGTGAGGGTCTCGATCCAGACCTCGAGCACCCGATCGCCGGCATCGCGGCCCTTGGACTCGTTCAGCTCGCCGAAGCGGTCGAGGTCGGTGAGCGCAACGGCGACTGCCCCACCGCCGACGCGTTCGTCGACTCGAGCGACGAGGTCGTCGATGTCGATGGTCTTCTCGTGGCCGTGCCAGTTCATCGTGATACTCATCACATATATATGTCGCGCCGATTTATGTCCATGTCAAGGCTGATTCGACCGCGACACATCAACTGACCCCGATTTGCGTCTGCGACTCCTCGAACCGCGCCCGCGATCGGCGCTTCTCGAGGCCGCGACCGGGGCAGTTCGGTGGCGGGTCAGCGAAGCTGGGGCCGAGTCTTCCATGCCTGTGCGAGTCGGGCGACGCCTTCACGGACGGTGTCCGGTTGGCTGGCGAACGAGAGGCGCAGGAACGTGTCGTGGTCGCCTGATGCCGAGAGCGCGGACGGAGTGGCCACCGCGACACCGTGTCGCAGGGAGTGCTGGGCGAAGGGCTCGCTGGGCTCCCCCGTGTCGACCCAGATCGACAGGCCGCCGTGGGGTGGGGTCCACTGCCAGTCGGGCAGGTGCCGGTGGAGGGCGTCGGCGAGCAGGTCATAGCGAGACCGGAGTTCGTCGGCCCGCTCCTGTCGCAACGTCTCGGGTAGTGGTGCGCGGAGGAGTCGCTCACCCACGACCTGGCTGATGGCGGAGGTGCCCAGATCCTGTGTCGCCTTGATCCGTGCGAAACGGAGGGCAAGGGGATCCGGGGCTCGGACGAACCCGAGCCGTAGACCGCCCCAGAACAGCTTGGAGAGTGAGCCGACAACCGCGATCGAGGCATCGGGTGCCTGTGATGCGATCGGCGGAGGAGTGTCAACCCAGGCGAGGTCGGCCAAGGCGAGGTCCTCGACCAGCGGGATGTGCGCCTCGGTGAGCATGGCGGCAATCTGGTGGCGGCGCTCGGCTGTCAGGACCGTCCCGGTGGGGCTGTGAAGCGTCGACTGCAGGTAGACCAGCGCCGGGCGGTGGTCCAGCAAGGACGCCAATGCGTCCACCTTGACGCCGTGTTCGTCGACGGGGGCGCCGAGAATCCGGGCGCCGGCCTGGGTGAACGTCGCCAGGGCGCCGGGGTAGGTCGGGTCGTCGACGACGACGGTGTCGCCAGGGCGGACCCAGCAGGCTGCTGTGGCGCTGATCGCTTGCTGGGCGCCGGTGGTGATGACCACCTGGTCCTCGTTCGTCGGCAGTCCCCAGGAACTGATGTGGTCGGCCACGGCACGACGCAGGGAGGCCAGGCCCCGGGGCGCATACCCGGTTCCGGGCACGACCGTCAGTAGGTCATCGGTCGACACTCCGATCGTGGACAGTGCGTGAGAGTCAGGCAGCACCGAGATCGAGAGGTCCACGACCGCCGAGTCGGTGTCGTCGTGTTCGACGAGGCGGTGGACCAGCGCAGAGCCTTCCCGGCCCGGTGGCAGTGGCGGCTGGTCGCTGACTCGCACGTAGGTGCCACTCCCCGGGCGCCGCTCGATCAGTCCATCCGAGACGAGTAGGTCGTAGCCAGCCACGGCAGTGCCTCGGCCGATGGCCAGCAGCGTCGCGGCCGTCCGCTCCGATGGCAGCCGGTCACCGTCACGGAGTGCGCCTCGCTCGATCGCGTTCGCGATCGCCCGCGCCAGGTTCCGGAACAGCGGTCCTGGTCCTTGCGACCACAGACCCAGCACAGCAGCGAGATCCATGACGGTGCCACTACGAGGCGAAGTGGCCCTGTTCGGCATGAGCCAGTTTCGCGAGCCTGCCTCCATGACGACAAGCACGAACAGTGCAGTGGCCCCCGGCCAGGGAACCCCACCGCGGCCGTTCGGAACGGCCTTCGCCGACCAGATGAGCACCGCGTGGTGGTCAAACGGTGAGTGGGGGTCACCTGAGCTCACGCCGGTCGGGCCACTGTCGCTTCACCCGGGCGCGCACGTGCTGCACTACGGCAGTGCCTGTTTCGAGGGACTCAAGGCTCACCGCGGGGTCGACGGAATCGTGCGCATCTTCCGCTTGTCCCGCCACGTGGAGCGGATGCAGGCCTCCGCCGATGCGCTGATGCTCCCGGCGCCCAGCACCGAGTTGCTGACGGGCATGATTGTCGATGTCGTGCAGGCCAGCGTGGCAGCAGTGCCGGCCCCACCGGGGGCCCTGTACCTGCGACCGACCCTCATTGGTACCGAGGCGAACATCGGTGCCGCTGCTCACCCGACCGGCGAAGCGACGCTGTTCGTGCTCGCCAGCCCGGTCGGCGACTACTTCGCCGGCGGCCTTGGCCCCCTCACGCTGGCCATCGAGACCGAACAACCCCGCACCACGCCACAGTTCGGCAGCGTCAAGACCGGCGCCAACTACGCCATGGCCCTCGGAGCCACCCACCGAGCCGCACGGGACTTCGGTGCCGACCAAGTCCTCTTCGCACCAGGTGGACACGTCGAAGAGACCGGCGCATCCAACTTCTTCCTGCTCGACGGCATCCGGATCGTCACTCCAGAGCTCACCGACGCGTTCCTCCACGGCGTCACCCGTGACTCGATCCTGCGCATAGGCCGAGATCTCGGCTACCGAGTCGAAGAACGCCCTGTCACCGTGGACGAGGTCCTGGCCTGGGCGAGCCGCACGGACGGCGAGGCCGCGCTCTCCGGCACCGCCGCGGGTCTTGCACCAGTGGGCCGACTGGTCCATCACGGCGACGAAGTCCAGGTGGGGACCGGCCAGATGGGACCACACACTCGGCGGCTACGCCGAGCGCTGACCGACATCCACACCGCCGCACGGCCCGCTCCCGCCGGCTGGCTCACTCCAGTTCAGCCCGCTCCATCCGACCGCCGCTCCTGATCGACAAGCCCCGTCCGCACGCGACGGTGATCACGCTGAACCGCCCGGAGCGCATGCCTCAGCCGGTCATCTGTGCGATCAACGGAGCGGCGATCGGCGGAGGGATGTGTCTCACCCTCGGCGCCGGTGGTGGCGTTCTCCGCCCGGGCTGATCACCGGGTCTGTCGGGTCCGTCCGATGGCGGTTGAGCGGCTTGGCCTCTGGGGACCAAGTGGTCACTCGAGGTCACCGAGGACTTCGGCGAGTTCGTGTTCGAAGCCGCGGAGTTCGCGGCGGTGGAGTTCGGAGAGTCGTTCGAGGACGCCGTCCCCCTTGGGGGTGAGGGTGACGAGACGGCGTCGTGCGTCGGCGGGATCGGCGTGGCTGCTGACGAGGCCGTGGGCTTCGGCGCGGTCGACGAGCTCGACGGTGGAGTGGGTGCGGCGGAGCAGGACTTCGGCGAGGTCGGAGATCGAGGGTGGGGCTCCGGTGGGCCGGTGCCCGCGGATGGCGAGGAGGAGTTGGTGTTGGGCGGGGGTGAGTCCCTCCGCGCGTGCAGCTTGTTCGGAGAAGCGGAGGAAGTGCCGGAGGCGGGTGCGGAAGCGGGCGAGGGCCTGGTAGTCCCGATCGGCGAGGGGTCTGTCGTTCGGGTCGGTCATGGGGTGTGGGTCCGTGCTCGTTGGCTGGAGATGAGGTGGATATCGCTGGTGAGGACGACGGCGACGACGGCGGCGAGGGTCGTGGTCGGGAGCAGGTGGAGGCCGGCCATCTCGGTCACGACGAGCGTGCTGCCGAGGGGGGTCTTGGTGACGCCGGTGTTGGCGGCGACCATGCAGGCGGCCATGAGCATGGTGGCATCGACGCCGGGGAGCGCGTGGTGGAGGAGGAGCCCGCCTGCGGCACCGGCGAAGAAGAGCGGGATGATGAATCCACCGCGCCAGCCGGTGGACACGCAGACCGAGCTGGCGACCAGCTTGCAGACCACCGCGGCGACCAGCGCGGCAACGGTGACCCCGGGCGCGACGAGGTCAGTGATCTGGCCCTCGCCGAAGGTGAGTGCCGCGACCGACCACAGGCTGAGCAGGCCGACGACGAGGCCGCCGACCGCGGGTCGGAGCAGCGTGGGGAGATGGACGGCGGCCCGCCGGGTGGTGCGGACGAGGACGGTGAAGGCGATCGCGATGGCTGCGCCGGCGACGGCCGCGAGCGCGGCCCAGCCGAGATCGGTTGCTGATCCGACCGTGGCGTCAGGGAGGTCGAAGACCGGTCCGAACCCGGCGCCGTCGAGACCGAGGTACACGACGAAGCCGATCAACGACCCGGCGAGGGCGGGCATCAGCGCCTCGTAGTACTCCAAGCCCCGCCGGTGAAGGATCTCGAGCGCGAAGATCGCGGACCCGAGGGGCGCGCCGAACAGGACGGTGAACGCGGCCGCCATGCCGGTGATGGTGAGGATGCGTAGCTGGTGAGCGTCGTGCGGGTCGGTCCGGTTCCCGATGGCCGTGCCGATGGTGCCCGCGGTCTGGACCAACGGCGCTTCCGGACCGAGCGCGCCACCCGCTGCGATGCCGAGCAGCGACACGGGGATGAGCGACCGCAACGCGCGCACGTCGCTGTGTCCGCCGCTGACGTGGATGTTGTCGACCAACAGTTCGACGTCGCCGGGATCACCGAGCATTCGGATGAGCCAAGCGATCGCGAATCCGGTGGCCACGAGGGTGGCGATCACGATCCGACTGCTGTGGCCGTCGGGTCCGATCACCCGTCCGAGCGTTCGTAGCGCGGCCACGTAGGCGGCGCCGACCGCACCACCGGCGACACCCACGGCAATGACGCGGCCGGTGAGCGGCCGGAATACGGATAGCTGGCGCAGCACGGATATATCGTAGAACGATCTAATCCGCTGACCCGAACCACGTCGACACGAGGACTTGCGGCGTGCGGGGTGTGCGCCTGCACCCCCAAGGTGGCGGGGGAAGGATTTGAACCTCCGACCTTCGGGTGATGAGTTCGACGTACCGCGGGTCGGCCCACCACCAGCCGAACAGCGCGTTGAGGCCAAGACCGACGAGGAGGATCGCGGACAGCCAGACGCACAACGTCGTCTCGGGTCGCGTCTGCGGCCACCGCCCGACTCCCGAGCTGCTCGCCCACACGTCGACATTGCATCATCCGTCGGCCTCGCGCACCGATCGATTGAGCGCTTGGATGGCGCTGCCCTCCACCTCCTCCACGCCGGCCACGGCGAATCCGGTGTGGACCAGGACCCAGTCGCCTTCGCGGACCCGGCCCCCGTCGAGGACGATGGGAGCCAAGGACACGCGCCGGCGGCCGTCGGTCAGGTCGACGATCGCGTCGTCGCCATCGACGGCGACGACTCGGCCGGCATCGCTCAAGCACACGGAGAAGACCCCTCGAACAGACCGATCACCAGCACGACCGCGTCGGCGACTGCGGCCTCCACCGCCGGGGTGAGCCCCGGACCGGCACCGAAGTCGACGCCCTCGACGCCGACGACCGTGAGCGTGTCCGGGAGCCGTCCCAGGCGCCCGCCGAGCGCGATGGCGTCGGCGATTCCCATGGCGTGGCTCGCGCCGGTCCCGGCTGTGGCCGCGCCCGGATCGATCACGCGCACTGTTCCCGGGCGTGCGCCGGTGCGGACGGCGTCGACGACGACGACGTGGTCGGCGCGGCCCCACGCATCGAGCAGGCGGGCGGGCTCGCCGTCGAGCAGGATCACGTGCGGTGCATTCTCCGACGAGCCCGTCGCCGCCTCGACGGCGCGGGCGACGACCCACCCGACGCCGTCGTCACGTCGGAACGAGTTGCCGACCCCGATGACGACGCGAACCGTGGACGCCGCGGCCGGGTCGGTTCGCCCGGCGTTGCGTCGTGTTGTCATCGCCGGTCCACGGTGAGGTCGAGGAAGTGCGTGGCACAAGAGATACAGGGGTCGTGGTTGCGGATGATCGACTCGGCACCGTGGGCGAGGTCGTGGTCGTCGAGATCGAGGTGGTCGGCGACGAATCGGGTGAGGTCGTCCTCGATGGCGGCCTGGTTCTGGGACGTCGGTGGAACGATCCGGGCATCGAGGATCGTCCCGTCGGCGTCGAGTTCGTAGCGGTGCCACAACGTGCCGCGGGGCGCTTCCGTCCACCCGCATCCGACCCCAGCGACCGGCTCGACCGGCACCGCGGGCGCGTCGGGCTCCTCGTAGCGCGCGATGACGGCGAGCGCCTCCTCACACGCGTGCAGTACCTCGACCGCACGGACGACGATGCTGCGGTACGGGTTGCGGTTCGAGTCGTCGAGGCCGACACGGACGGCGGCGGACCGGGCTCCTCGGGACAGCTCGCCGGCATTGAGCGCGAATCGGGCCAGCGGACCGGTCAGGTGATGGCCGCGTCCGCGCAGGCCGCCGCGGAGCGCCGTCGAACGTTCGACGTGGTCCTCGACGAGTACGTCGGCGAAGTCGGACTCGTCGAGGTCGAGGCCGCCCGACGTGACCAGTCGGCCACGGGTGATGGCGTACGCACCGGGATGTCGGAGGGCGGCCAGTTCCCAGTCGCCATCGAGGTCGGGGAAGTCGAACCCGGCCACCCAGTCGACGACGGCCTCGGCCCGATCGCGTGCGGCTTCGAGCTCGGGTACGAAAGCTCCCAACTCACGAGCCTTCGGGGCGCGATGGAACCCGCCGACGCGGATGTTGACGGGATGGATGGCTCGCCCGCCGACGAGCTCGACGAGCGCATTGCCGGTCTTCTTCAGCGCGAGGCCCCGTTCGACCGCAGGTCGGTGATGCTCGGCCATGGCGATGGCGCTCTCGTAGCCAAGGAAGTCGGGGGCGTGGAGGAGGTGCACGTGCAGCGAGTGGCTCTCGATCCACTCACCGAAGTACAGCAGCCTGCGCAGATCGGCCAGCGGGCCGTCGACGGTGACACCACACGCAGCCTCGATCGCCGCACACGCGCTCATCTGGTACGCCACCGGACAGATGCCGCAGATCCGGGCGGTGATGTCGGGCGGTTCGACGTAGGACCGGCCGCGGAGGAAGGCCTCGAAGAAACGGGGCGGCTCGTAGATGCGGAGTTGGACGTCGTGCAGTTCGCCGTCGCGGATGTCGACGTGCAGCGCCCCCTCCCCCTCGACGCGGGCCAAGGCGCCGACCGCGAGGGTGCGCGATCCCGTGGCCTTGTGGGTCATCGCCGGCGCTCCCTCGCGTCGTCGAGCCGGTGCGCTCTCCTCGGCGAAGGCGGGTGCGGCGGCGTTGAAGGTCCGCAGGAGACGCACGATACCGGCGTCGTCCGCTCCGAGCCGGCCGAGTTCGACGGTGAGAGAAGCCGGGTTGGGGTCCTCGGCGGGCCCGAAACACCCGTAGCACCCACGGTTGTAGCTCGGGCACAGGGCGCCGCAGCCGGCGTGGGTGGCCGGCCCGAGACAGGGCGTGCCGTGAGCGACCATGACACACACGTTGCCGGCGAGCTTGCAGTCGACGCAGACGGAGTGGGCCGGCACCTCGGGCCGTCGGCGGGCCAGGAACGCGCTGATCACCTCGACGAGTTGGCCCTTGTCGATGGGACAGCCGCGGAGCTCGAAATCGACGGGCACGTGGGCGGCGATCGCCGTGGAATCGGCGAGGGTCGAGATGTACTCCGGGTGGGCGTAGACGATGCTGAGGTACTCGTCGATGTCGGCGGCGTTGCGGAGGGCCTGGATGCCCCCGGCCGTGGCGCACGCGCCGATGGTCACCAGCGACCGGGACGATGCCCGGACGCGCTGGATGCGCTCGGCATCCTCGGGTGTCGTGATCGACCCCTCGACCAGCGACAGGTCGTAGGGCCCGTCGAGGCTCGCACTCGTGGCCTCGAGGAAGTACGCGACCTCGACCTGGCCGGCGATGGCGAGCAGATCGTCCTCGCAGTCGAGCAACGTGAGCTGGCAGCCGTCGCACGACGCGAACTTCCACACCGCGAGCCGGGGCGGGCGACGGTCGGTCACCACCGGCGCACCTCCAACAGCGGCTCGGCGACCGGCCAGGGGAGCACCGGTCCATCGGTGCACACGAACATCGGTCCGAGCTGGCAGCGCCCGCAGTGGCCGATGGCGCAGTGCATGTTGCGCTCGAGCGACACCGTCACGTGTTGAGGCGCAACGCCTCGGTCGATCAGGGCCCGGGCGACGACGCGCATCATCACCTCGGGCCCGCACAACAGCGCCCTCGTGCTGGCGGGATCGTCGACCAGGCGAACCGTCGGCGCGGTGACCGTACCGACCTCGCCACGCCAGTCGTGGCTCGGCGCGTCCACGGTGACGGCGACGGTGGCACCGGCGTCGGTCCAGTCGTCGATCTCGTCGCGGTACAGCAGGCCGTCGGGCCGGCGGGCGCCGATGACGACCGACAATCGTCGGGCCGTTCGTGCGGGTGCCAAGGCCCGACGGACGACGGGGCGGAGGGGTGCGAGCCCGATACCTCCGGCGACCACCAGGAGATCCTCGGGCTCCTCGATCGGCCAGCCCGTGCCGAACGGCCCTCGGACGCCGACCTGATCACCGACATCGAGACGGCAGAGCTCTCGCGTGACGGCACCGACACCGCTGATCGTGTGTCGCAGGACGCCGTCGTCGGACGGGCAGCCGCTGACCGAGATCGGCGCCTCGCCGACCCCGAAGGCGTACAGCATCGTGAACTGGCCGGGTTCGATCGAGGCCACCGCGCCGACGGGCTCGACGTCGATCGTGACGACATCGTCGGTCTCCCGCTCGACGCGCACGACGCGATGGCTCACCGGCGCCATCGGGTGCGTCGCGGGCGGGCTCGCCACGTCGGGTTCAGCCACGGCCGTAGAGGTCGAGCAGTCGGAGGTGGGTGGCGTCGATCTCGGCGACCAGTACCGACGCCACGCGCTGCATGATCCGGTAGCCGAACGCCGGATCGGCGTCGGCCTTGTCACGAAAGCAGCCGGTCTCGATGGTCAGCAACCGGGAGCGCCCGACCGCACGCACGTCGCTGGTCCAGCGGTACGGCGGGAAGATCCACGCCCAGCCGACCGCGCCGCCGGGACCGACGGTGTCGACGACCAGCGACTGGCCGGCCGAGTGCAGTTCGATGGCGAGCAGGCCGTGGCGGACCAGGAAGAACCGGTCGGCGGCGTCGCCTTCGCGGGCCAGCACCTCGCCCGGCCGCACGACCTGGTTGTGGCCGCATCCGGACATGAGGTCGAGATCCGTGGCGTCGAGCGTGGAGAACACGTCGTGGGCTTCCAGCAGCTCGCGGATCGGCTTGAGTCGCATCAGGTCGGCTCCGTCCCGGCGATGGCGCGTACCTCGGCGGTGAGGTCGATGCGGGCCGGGCACCAGGTCACGCAGCGCCCGCAGCCCACACAGCCCGACATGTCGAACTGATCCCACCACGTCGAGAGCTTGTGGGTGAGCCACTGGCGGTAGCGGGACCTCGTATCGGCCCGAACCGGGCCGACCCCGTGCAGCCACGAGTGGTCCTGAGAGAAGCACGAATCCCATCGTCGGGCCCGCTCGGCCTGTGTACCGTCGAGCGACGTGTGGTCCTCGACGGCCGAGCAGAAGCACGTCGGGCACACCAAGGTGCAGTTCGAACACGACAGGCACCGGGTGGCCACGTCGTCCCACTGGGGGTGGTCGAGGTTGGCGGCGAGAACGTGGCGCGCCGCCACGGGATCGAGCATGCGGGTCATGCGGCCCCGAGCTCGTTCGGTCACCGCGCGGGCTGCGGCGATGTCGCCATCCCGGGCCGGTTCGATGGGGAGCTCGGCGAGCACCTCGGCACCGAGCGGCGTGCCCACCTCGAGGAGGAGCCGATGGCGTTCCTCGTCGAGCAGTTCCGTGATCGCGAGGTCGAACCCGGCCCCGGCATGGGCGCCGACATCGGGGCCGGTGCCCATCGAGGAGCAGAAGCAGGTCGCCGCAGGATCGGAGCAGTTGACGGCGACGACGAAGTTGTCCTGGCGTCGTGCCTTGTAGCCGGGGTCGGGCACCGTGCCGTCGCGTAGCACGCGGTCCTGAACGGCGATGGCGGCCAGGTCGCATCCCCGGAGACCGATGAAGGCGCGGCGGAGGCCCTCGGGTTCGCTGGGCGTGACCGTCATCGCGGTGTCGTCGCGTGTCGCTCGAGTGATCGTGACCAGCGTCTCGCGGCGGGGCGTGAGGAAGCCACGGGCCGAGTCAGGCCCGACGGCGTAGCCGAACAGCGCATCGTCATCGCGTCGTTCGAGCCGGTACTCGCCCGCCTCCTGGATGTCGGTCCAGCCGATGGGCAGGTCGCGGCGGCCGGCGATCTCGTCGAGAACGATCGCACCGTCACGGATGGTGGGGCCCACGACGACATAGCCGCGCGACGTCAGTGACGCGATCAGCGCGTCGATCGAGACGGGGTCGATGAGGGCCCGATCGACGGTGGTCACGATGCGCCTCCCTGCGCGACCCCGGGTTCGAGCTGGTCGGCGAGCGGTGTGCGTCGCTCGGCCGGTCGGCCGTCGGCGGCCAGGCTCCGGTTGGCGAGGGCGAGCTGGGCGTCGGTCTCGCTCCGGAGCCGACGGGCCTGCGTCAGGGACAGGCGTTGACACGCCCAGCCCCAGTGGCAGGCCACCAGGTCGCCGGGCTCGAGCCCAGCGACCAGGGAGTAGCCGTCGGTCGCCGTCGTCACGGTCTCCGACAGCGGCGGTCCGAGACCGAGTCGCCGCCCGTCCCAGGTCAGGCGGCGGCTCTCGACGACGGCGCCGGTCACGGCCACGTCGACGACGCGTCCCCAGCGGACGCGACACCGGTCGAGGACGTCGAGGGCGACCGCGGTCGACCGGCTCCGCAGGAGGCCGACCCATGGGTAGACGCTGAACACGTGGAAGTTGTGGTGGGGACGCGGCGCGGCCTCGACGACACCGGCCAGGCCCGACCACCGCGTGCCGGTGCGGGGCCGGAAGCGCTCGTCGAGCGAGTCGCCGAGTTGGCGCGGACCGACGCTGGCGAGCAGCGGGCTCCCGATCCAGTAGGCCTCGACCACCCGGGCGTCGAGCGGGTCGGCGATCCCGTTTGCGCCGGCGATCACCTCCAGGTACGGCCACGCCCCCTCGAATCCTCGGGCCAGGGCGCGCAGGCCGCCGTCGTCGGGGCCGCCGGCGACGGCGCGCTCGAGCAGTTCCCGGTGCGCGCCCGGCCCGCAGTACCCGAGCTCGTTGGGCGGGTACGCGAATCGAGCGAACGCCACGCCCCCGGCGCCGGTGAGGTCGGTCATGCCCCAACCGCGACGCGCCGCGGCGGCCGGCCGACGACCACGAGGGTGCCGACGCCGGTCAGGACCAGGACCACACCGGCGGGATCGGGCATCGAGGCACCGGCGAACGACCGGTTCAGCACGGCGGTGACGATCGCTCCGAGCACGAGCATCGCAGTCACGTCGACCGCCGGTGCCCGAGCGAGTGCGGCGTACCACGTCGTCACGTACCCGAAGAGCAGCCCTCCGACGAGCGCGGCCCACGCCCACGCTCCCGCGTCGAGACGGACGAGGGTGTCGAACTCGCCGCGCACGACGGCCCAGCCGACGAGCACGGCGACGCCGCCCACCATGCGCGCCGTCCCGACAGTGATGGGGGACACGGTGGCGAGGAGGCGCTTGGCGACCGTCACCTCGACCGACCACAGCAGGGTCGCGACCAGCACCATGGCCTCGCCGACCCCGGGCGCGATCGAGCCCGCACCGCCCGCGAGGAACGCCTGGCCGCCGACGAGGAGTCCGACGGCGACGGCCTGGAGCGGGCCGATCCGCTCGCGGAGGAACACGGCCGCGAGGATCGCGACCCAGACGACGAGGGTCTTGTGCACGAACGCAGCATCGGTGGACCCCGCCCTCGCCAGGCCCTCGAAGAACAGGACGAAGGGCACGCTGCCCCCCACCACGGCGACCAAGGCGAGCGCCAACCACCGTCGAGGCGTCAGTGCCGCCGACGCCCCCGAAGAAGAAGACCGAGCGCCGGCGACAGCAGCGGTCGCGAGCAGCAGCACCGCGGCGACCAGGTTCTTCGCCGTCGTGTAGGTGGTCGCGTCCGGGAACCGGGCGACGCCGAGCCCGTTGACGTACACGGCGACGCCGGACACGCACGCGGTCACGAACGCCAGCGCGAGGCCGGACCTCCGATCGCCCGCATCACGTTCGCCCTGCGTGCCCCCGGTCGCCATTGTCGCAATCACGTCGACCATCGTCGCGCAGGCGCCCGATCACCGGGGCGCCGACCAGACCGAATCCCGTCCAGTCCGTGACACGGCACGTCCTCTGTGATCGGCGAGGCACGTCGATGTGGCGCGCCGCTCGACCGAACACGGCCCGAGGGCTCGAAGCAGCGGCACCTCCAGAAGACCGAAAGCATCTCGCTCACCGAGGACGAGTTGCGCCAGCTGATGCGGACTACGGCCGGACACCGATTGTTCCCGCTGTACTGGCCGACGGCCATGACCGGGATGCGCCCGCAACGAGGTGCTCGGGCTGAAGTGGCCCGACGTCGACTTCCGGAAGAAGCAGCTGCATCTCAACCGTGGGCTGGTCGCCGTCGGCTACGAAGTCCACGAGACACGAGGCAAGACCAAGACGGCCCGGCGCTGCATCGACCTCGACGACACCACCCTCACCGTCCTCGAAGGATGGCGGGCGCTCCAAGCCGCCGAGTTCGCCGCCGTCGGCATCGACAACGACGAGGAGTGGATGTTCACCCACGGCGACGGCAACCCCATCCACCCCCACGCGCTGTACCAGACCTTCAAGCGGATCGTCGCCAACGCCGACGTGCCGACGCTCCGGTTCCGGGACCTGCGGCACACCCACGGGAGCCTGCTCATCAAGGACGGCGTGCCGGTCAAGGTCGTGTCAGAGCGGCTCGGCCACGCCCACATTCGCCCACACCATCCAGACCTACCAGCACCTCCTGCCCGGCATGGGAGCGGACGCCGCCTCACGCTTCGAACGCCTCACCGGGTCCGTTCCCACGGACGATTCCGACTCGGAGGAACACCGTGGGAACAACCGGAGGAACACCGCCTGACCCCGGAGGAACACCTCAGCAACGACGAAGGCCCAGGTCGCTGACCTGGGCCTTCACTCACAAGTTGGTGGCGGGGGGAGGATTTGAACCTCCGACCTTCGGGTTATGAGTTCGACGGCCGGTCTGTCGGCCCGTCCTCTTCCGTGTCGTCCAGTACCTCTGAGCTGGGGTTTCGCGGATCCGACGTACCTTCTTGTACCCCGGCGTCACCCCCTGTGGCAACCGATCCGTTAGAAGATCCGTTAGAAGAATCGGCGACCACACCAGGACCGTGACACGAAGGATCTGCCGTCCCGATCGCGTCAAGGGTCTGGCCCAAGATCTTGGCGCCCTGGCGGTCTCGCATATCGTCCTCCTCGATGCGCTCCCGCGCCTCAGACACGTCAAAGAGTCGACGGTCGAGGCACTGGCGCACGATCCTCGCCAGCTCCTCCTTCTCGGTGTCCACTGCGATGTCGATCACCGTGCGCAGCGCTGTCGTACACGGGATGCCGTCCACGACCGTCGTGTCCTTCTCGGGAATGTCCTTGTAGTGGACGATCACCTCTTGGTCACCAACACGCCGGACCTCGCCCAGGTCACCATCAGCGTCGATGAAGACGTCGTCGAGAGTCTCGTCCTCGTCGAACTCGCAGCCACATGACAGCATCTGCCCACCGCACGTGGCACAGCGCTGAACATCGCACCCGAGGTGGTGGAATCCGCCAGGAGCGACTCCACAATCGCCGCAACGCTCACGGGATGAGCTCCAACGTGGGAACTCCTTCCCCCACGGAATCATCGGGATGCTCACCCCGTCGCGGTGCATCGCATCCACGCAGCACGACGACGCGATGGTCATCTCTCGCTCACACCAACGGCACACAGCCATGACCTTCCCCTTCGATCTGTGGCATCGAACCCAGCGGTCCGTCACCAACACGGGCCGGAAGCCCGAATCATTGGGGGAAGCAGCGAGCCGCTCTCGGCGAGCGGGAAGGACCTGCGATTTGCGAGGTCGTCGAAGGATAATCCAGCTCGACCGTGACCGCGACGACGTCGAAAGCGAGCGGCGAAAGACTGCCAGTTCAAACATAAATGGAAGGATCCTTCCATATTTGCTTGCTGATCCAGTAGCTTGACGACGTGGACTTCGTCCGACCGATCGAGGCCATCGTGCCAGGCGCCCAGGGCCGGGTCCTGGCCGTCCTGGCCGAGACCACCGCCGACCTGAACCTGCGGACCGTCGCCCAGCTCGCCGGGATCAGTCAGGCCCAAGCATCCCGTTTGCTGCCCGAGCTCGTGACACTCGGCGTTGTCGAGCGGCGTGAGGTACCACCGGCATCGCTGTTCCGGCTCGTGCCCGAGCACATTGCTTCCCGGGTACTGCTCGCCCTTGCCCGCTCGACCGACACCGTGCTCCACGAGATGGGCCGCCTGGCAGGCGCGCTCCTCCACCCGCCGGTGAGCGCAATCGTCTTCGGATCGTTCGCCCGCCGGGAGGCGGGCGCCGACAGCGACATCGACGTCATGGTTGTCCGACCCGCAGGCGTCGACGAGGACGAGTGGTCTGCGTCGCTCGAAGTCTGGCGCCGCGACACACAGCGGCTCACCGGCAATCCGGTCGAGGTGCTCGAGGTGGGCGCCGATGAGGCAGCGGGGAAGCTCAGAAGCCGCTCCCCGGTGTGGGCCGACATCCGCCGTGACGGTCGTGTGGTGTACGGGCTCGGCCTCGATGAGCTCCGGGGAGTGCCCAGTGCCTAGGCCCGGTCGCACCAAGCCGGTGTCCGCTGCGCAGGTCCGGGCGTACGCAGCCAAGGCCGAGGAGTTCGCCGTGGCCGCGACCAGCGATCTCGACGCCGGACGCAACATCGCCGCCACGACCCTCGCCATCCACGCCGGCATCAACTCAGCCGACGCGGTCTGCTGTCGGCCACGTCCTCTCCCGTGTCAGTCCAGTACCTCTCGGAGCCGCGGACGACGGTCGTCGGCCTCGGCGAGCGTCAGCTCTATCCGTTCCGGCAGCCGGACGTACGGCTCGTCAGACGACACATGCGGACGGAAGCTGGACGCCAGAGAGCCAGATCCTTGGCGTCGTTACGCGGATCGCCCGCATGACAACGATTTGCGGGCGCCTGCAGCGGGGTGGGTGTCGGTTGCGACCGTGGCCGTCCGCTCCACCACGGGTCAGAGGTCGACGCCGTCCACCTAACGTGGCGGAGGTGAGCGAACAGGAACGACGTGACTTCGTGGCACCACGGTCGAGCGGAGAGTCCAACGGCATCGACCGTGCGTCTCTCGACCCGGCGGACCCAGACGAACGGCGGATCCTCATCCTCGCCGAACACCCCGATCTCGCAGCAGCTATCGACGCCGGGCGTTCAGAGATCCACATCGACGGCCAGACGATGAGCCCGGCGATGCACATCTCGATGCACGAGATCGTCGCGAATCAGCTCTGGGATGAGGATCCACCTGAGGTATGGGAAACCGCGCGGCGGTTGATCGGTGCCGGCTATGACCGACACGAGATCCTGCACATGCTCGCGTCCGTGGCCAGCGCCGGCGTGTACGCGGCGCTCGTCGAGGCTCGACCGCATGATCTCGACAAGACCCGAGCTGCTCTCAAAGCTCTGCCGGAGTCGTGGGAACGCGAGCGAGCCGAGATCCCCGAGCAGCGTCACATGAACCGAGCCGAGCGTCGGGCTGCCCAGCGAAGGAAGCGTCACTGAGCTCTGGGGCTTACCGCGTCCGCCGGCCCACCCGCGGCCGGCGCGCCGCCACCGCTCGGGGATCATGCGGCGCGTCTGGTATCTGGGAGCCGCCCATCTCGGCGGCACCAACTGTCGGCTTTGGCCCGCCCAACGGCAACGGTGCGCTGCCCATTCCTTCTTCGGTCTCGTTCAGGCCGCGGTGTCCTTGCCGAGGTGGATGGGCACGCTTCGTCCTTCGTCCTCGAATACGGCGACGAGTTCGAGACGGGCACCGAGCGCTTCGAGGTACTGGCGCAGTGTCGAGACACGGACGTCCTCGGAGTGCTCGAGCTTCGAGATCGCACCCTGGGTGACCTCCAACCGTCCTGCGAGTTCGGCCTGGCTCACGGCCTCGGCGTGGCGGAGCTCCCACAGTCGGATCTCCTCGAGGGTCTCGGCCCGCTTGGTGGCCAGTCGCTCGGCCGCTCCGGGGCGGGCGTCGACGTCCTTGCGGAGTTCGGAGAACCTGGTTCGTCCCATCAGATCAGTCCTTCATCCTTCAGTTCCTCGAGGTAGTCGTCGTAGAGGTCGTCGGCGAGAGGAACCGCCCAGAGGTACCAGTCGTTCCACGCTCCGCTCTTGTCGCCACCGAGCAGCAGGATCACCTGTCGGCGAGGGTCGAACATGAACAGCACCCGCAACGCGCCTTCCTTCGCGGCCCGCAGTTCCTTCATGTTGTGGTGACGTGAGGCCTGTATCCGATCGACCACGGGCCGACCGAGATCCGGTCCCCGATCGGCGAGCAGGTCGACGCGATCGGTCACAGATTCCTGCTGATCGGCGGAAAGGTTCTGCCACCACTCCGCGAACTGATCGGTGACCTCGACCTGCCACACCAGCCCAGTATGAGGCTATTGCTCATGATGAGTCAAGACTCATGTCCGCTAGAGTCAGTCGCCGTGGCTGATGCGATCGACGAGTTGGTCGAGCGAGTGACGGTCGACGCGTATGGCGACTACGAACAGCTGTCCGCGTTCTGGCAGTGGTTCGGAGACGAGGCCCGGTTCCCGTTCACTGCGACCGTGGTCGGTGCCGAGGTGGAGGTCATGGGCGTGGACTTCCCCGGCGACGAGCGCCGCGGTCTGGTCGCCAACTGCCGGAGAGACGGCGAAGATCATCTCGTGTCGTTGGTCGACGTCGTCCCGACCGGCCCGATGCCGGTGTTGACGCGACAGCTGGTGGATGCCTACCGACGATGGTCGGGCGTCGCCCCACTGCCCGGCCCGCGACGGAGTGCCGGCAGCGGGTGGCGGTACCGAAGCCTGTCGTCGGTGGACATCGAGGTGCCCGAGCCGCTGGACCTGCACGAGCGAGGCGTATGGGACCCGGCCGAGGAGTACTGGGGCGAACCGGGTGACGAGCTGCATCCGCTGTGGCAGGAGGTGATCGACGCCGGCCCACGACCAGCCTTCGAAATGGACCAGATCATCCCCGGCGTCGCCGCCGACGACTGGGACAGCGACCCGATCGTCGATGCCGCCGAGTTGCATCGGGCCGGTGAGCATCGCCGGGCTCGCGACCTGCTCGAGGGTCTGCTCGCACAGGATCCACGCTGTGTCGATGCTTGGGGGCATCTCGGGCTGATCGCGTTCGACGCCCGGGGTCCGGGCCCGGCCCGCGGTTTCTACGAGAGCGGGATCGCGGTCGCCGAGGCGTCGCTGCCCGATGGCTTCGGGGGCGTGCTGGGGTGGGGATGGATCGACAACCGTCCCTTCCTGCGCTGTCTCCACGGTCTCGGACTGTGCGCATGGCGCCAGCGCGCCTGGGATGAGGCCGACGCCGCGTTCGTCGCCCGTATATGGCTCGACCCTGGGTCGAGCGGATCGCTCGCGTGTCTCGAACAGGTCCGCCACCGGAACCGGTGGAGCCGCTGATGACCAACAATGCCCGGCGGTCGCCGATCTTCGGGGCCGAGCCGTGGACGACGGCCGCGGGGGTCGAGTGGTCTCACTTCGACTGCTGGTTCGCGCTCGTGATCACGACCGACTTCGACGGCGATCCCGACGCGCTCCGCACCCAGCTCGAGACCACACTCCGTTCGTCATTGCACCGACGCGACGACACGCGGGCCAAGTTGAGCCACCTTGCCGACCTTCGCGCCCGTCTCGACGCGGTGGGGCTGGACTTCGAGGATCTGGCCGAGGTCGAGGAGCCGGACAAGCGGGTGTTGAGCAAGGCGCGTCGCAAGGTCCTCGAACAAGCGCTCGAGGGTCGGGCGATGACCGAGGCCATGCGCAACACCCCAGCCCACCGTCTCGAACAACGAGCCCGGTACGGGTACTGGGAGAAGTTCCCGACCAACCCCGACCGCTTCTACGAACGCCTCACCGGCCGACGGAACGACACCTTCGACCCCAAGGGCCGTTCGTTCGACATGACTCGCCGTCTACGGGACCGACTCGACTAGCTCGACGGCCCCCGCCGCACGCTGCCCGACCGTCTCGCTCTGTACCGGGCGTTCCACACCGTGGGCCTCGAGCTCGCCCACCGGGGCGACGACTCCTACGGGGTCATCGGCGAGCTGCGCCTCGAGGCGTTCAAGACCTACCTGGCCATCGACTGGGCCACGGCCGGCATGGAGCCGGCCGACTACTGGCGGGACCTGTGCGAACTCCTGGTCTGCGAGACCCACGCCCTCACCTACGAAGACGACACCCTGCCGTTCCGGCGCGTCCCGGCCGGACAAGCCGACCTCGTCGAGACCATCCTCCTCACCCTCGAAGCGGAGTATCGAGCCGCCGTCGACGTGTTCCGGGCCGCCGACCAACCCGGCCACCACCGCGACCACCTCCGGGCCTGATGCCACCAGCTCACCGGTGTGACCCTCGGCGACCCTGAAGGGGCGCACCCACCTGCCACCCACTGAGCATTCGACGACCGTTTCGGGTCAGAACAGGGGCTGCTGGTCATCCCGATGACCGAAACCCTGTTGATGCCCTGCCGCTGTCTGGCTCGGATCGGTCGGAGCTGAATTGGTCAGAAGTGTTGGCGCCCAGTTGCGGATGCGGGCGTTCGGGTCACGGGCCGCCAGTTCGTGCGCAACAGTCTCACCGTCTCGAGCAGCGACGAGTTCGATCCCGGCGCGCCGAACACCGTGGTCACGCCACTCGACGGCCGCGTCGATCAGGCGATTCCGAGTCGCCATGTCGACGCCATCGATGACATCGAGGAGCCCGGCCATGATCGCGGCCGCTGACCGAGCATCGACGTCGCCGGTGCGCTCGAACAGCGCACCGACCTGCGCCGGGTCGTCTGCAACGAGTCGGGCCGCCGCCCATCGCCGAAGCGGAGGATGCACCTGTCGCGCCACGCATGCACCCTCGCCGTCATTCGGCTCATCGTCATCGCCGCCGTCGAACGCATCGTCATCGATCGCGATGAGGGCCTCCTCATCGCCGAACCAGTCCTCGGGGACCACCCAGTACAGGACCCGGTCAGCAGCGAGGAACGCTTCTGCCAGCTCGTCCAGATCCTCCGCGTCGACGCAGCCAGAGTCTTCGATGCGTCGGACCAGCTGAGACAGGCCGTTGCGCCACCGTGGATCGGTCAGCAACAAGAACGCTGTCGTGAACACCTCGTCGGGTTCGTTCTCGGCGATCCGGCGCAGCAGCCACAGGGGCTCCATCGTGTCGGTGCTGCGCCGGACCGGGCGCGAGAGCACGAGCACCCGATGCAGTGCGTCCGCGGTGGGCGCCGACCCCAGGTCCAGCAGCTCGCGCAACCCGTCGTTCGGATCGATCCACGACGTCACCGATTCACCCCCAGAAGATCCCCGACCGGTCTGCGTCGACCGCGGCCAGCAGGTCGTCCACGGCGGAGGTTGGTGGGAACGGGTCGTAGCGAGGGAACTTCAGGTTCCGGTCTCGCCAGTACGTCGACCACTCCCGCCGTGCCTTCACGTAGTGGAACCGCACGATCGGGAACCGGGCCCACTCGCCGTCGGGGCCGGCCCGCCATGGCACCCGACACTCCATCACCGTGAGACGCCGATCTGCGACGTCCAGCTCGTACCGAACCTGATCCCGCGCTCGTTCTGGCAGCGAGTCGTTGCGGGTCCCCACCCAGCGGCGAGCCCTCGCGACATCGATCTCGGGAAGCACATCCCCACCGTAGGAGAACGTCCCGGCCGACCAGAACCACGGCCCCGCCCCCGACCCGAACGGGGCGGCCACGGCGAGACGCTCGCGATGTGGCATCGCTGCCGATGGACGCGAGCTTCCCCCGAGTCCGTGTCGCTGCGAGCGCCCGCTCCAACCTGGGCTTTCGCGTCTCTGCATCCGAGCAGGCAGCCGCGTAAGGAGTCGTCTACCGATTGTTCCCCCGGGTTCCGAACGTCGGGACCCGAACTCGGAGGAGGAACAACATGGGATACCTACGTCGTCGCGGCGACCGCTACTACGCCGTCATCTACGAAGGACTCGACCCCGTCACCGGTAAGGAGATCCGACGCTGGCATCCCGCCGGCACCGACCTGGCCGAGGCCGAACGTCTCGTCGCGAAGCTCTCTGCCGCCGAAGCAACCAAGGTCGGTGCGGTGCGGTCACTGACCTTCGGCGCGTACCTGACCAGCCAGTGGCTACCAGCCAAGAAGCTGCACCTCGCGACCAGCACGTACCGGGGCTACGAACGCAACACGCAGCTCCACGTCCTGCCGACCCTCGGACAGGTGCCGATCCGGCGGGTGCGCTACCAGCAGATCGAATCGCTCTACGACGCCCTCCTCCACCCCAAGACAGGACGAGGGCTATCACCCAAGACCGTGTACGAGATCCACCTCATCATCAGGGGTGCACTCGCCGACGCCTGCCGGCGCGGTCTGGTCACCCGCAACGTTGCAGTGCTGGCTCGGGCTCCCAAGCAACGGCACCTCCAGAAGATCGAAGGCGCCTCATTGACCGATGAAGAGCTACGCCAGCTCCTGCGCACGGCCGCTGGGCATCGACTGTTCCCGCTGTTCTGGCTCACCGCGATGACCGGGATGCGCCGCAACGAGGTGATCGGCCTCAAGTGGCCCGACATCGACGTCAAGAAGCGGAGGCTCCACCTCAACCGAGGGCTCGTCGCGGTCGGCTACGAGGTCCATGAGACCCGTGGCAAGACCAAGACCGCACGTCGGTCGATCGATCTCGACGACACCACGCTCACCCTGCTCGATGGATGGCGTGCTCACCAGGCCGGCGAGTTCGCTGCAGTCGGCATCGAGAATCCCGAGCAGTGGGTCTTCACCACAGGCGACGGCGGACCCGTCCACCCACACGCCGTCTACGAAGCGTTTCGGCGGATCGTTGCGAACGCCGGCGTCCCCACCATCAGGTTCCATGACTTGCGGCACACGCATGGGAGCTTGCTGATCCAGGACGGGATCCACGTGAAGGTGGTCAGCGAACGCCTCGGCCACGCCAACATCGCCTTCACCATGCAGACCTACCAGCACCTGCTTCCAGGCATGCAGGAAGACGCAGCCGCGTCGGCCGAACGGCTCGCCAAGCCCGTTCCCCCGACCGAATCCGCCTCGGGGGAACGCCGGGGGAAGCCTCGGAGGAAGAGCGCCTGAACCGGGGGAGCGCCCTGTGAACGACGAAGGCCCAGGTCGCTGACCTGGGCCTTCACTCACAAGTTGGTGGCGGGGGGAGGATTTGAACCTCCGACCTTCGGGTTATGAGCCCGACGAGCTACCAGACTGCTCCACCCCGCGGCGGATTGATGAATGTACCGCCGGCCCCGCGGGACTGACAACCTCGCCGGCTCACTCGTCGAGGTAGTCGTCCAGGAAGGCGTCGAGGGCGGCCTCGTCGTCGAGGTCGATGCCGGCGGCGACGGCCTGGTCGAGGATGGCGACTCGTCCGCCTTCGCCGGAACCACCATCGGCGGGCGTCGCATCGAGCACCGTGATGGCATCGGCCAGGTACCGGTCGCCCCAGCCCTGCTCGGCGTGCGCCCAGGGGATGAAGTCACGCAGCACGTCGGGGAAGGCGACGATCTCGTCCGGCCCGTGGAGCGACAGCGGGAGCCAGCCGGCGACCACCAGGTGGGTGACCACCGGCGACCACCGCAACGGATCACCCCCGAGGGTGTCGGTCACGAACTCCACCGCGTCGAGCAGGACCTCACGGTGGCCGCCGTGGGCCGCACCGGCGGGGCTGGCGAGGAAGCGGTCGACCACGTCGGCCTGCTCGGCCTCGGTGGCGGGCGCGGGCGGTTCGAACGCCGAACCGCCCGGGGGCAACTTGGCCACGTAGTGCTCGACGATGGTGAACAGGGCGGCGAACTGGTCGGCCACCGGCGCCAGCTCCCCCACCTCGAACACCTTGTCGATCGCCTCGTCGATGGTGGCCGCCGCCGTCGCGGCATCGATCGACGTGACGGTCATGCCCGGCTCGTCGGCCGACATCCGCAGGAACGCCTCGGCGTCGTCGTGGACCAGCAGGTCCTTGGCCATGCCGTCGAGGTTGCCGTCCACGTAGACCGCGAGGACGTGATCCTTCTCGACGCCCGGATGCCGGGCGGTGATCACCACGTCGTAGCCGTCGCCGAGATCGTGGGTCACCAGATGGGTACCGGTGATGTCGGCCTGGCCCACCGACCACGCCCAGGCCGGGCTCGACGGGAGCGTGCTCGCCGCCAGGCGCTCGTGCAGCGGCCACTGCAGATAGCCGAGGCCGAAGGCGTCGATCACCCAGCAGAAGTCGATCAGCACCCGCGGCGGTTGCGCCTCGAGGTGGTGGAGGCAGACCTCGACCAGCCCGTTGAGCAGCTCCTCGTGATCGGGCTCGTCGGGGTCGGGGGCTCCGAGCCCACCGGCGCCCAGCTCGGCCAGGAACTGCGACACCCGGAGCTCGATGTCGAGCGGCGACGCGTCACCGATGTCCACGAAGCTCTCCAAGGCCGGGACGATCCCCCCGAGGGGAGGCAGGCCGGGTTCGTCGTCGGGCCAGACCTGGGGCACTGGGCGCAGCGGCCGGCGTCGTCTCGGGGAGCGTCCGTTGGTTCCGACCATCCTCCGAGGCTACGGGCGGACCGGGCCACGTGCCGAGACCGGCCCGGCACCGTCGGGGCCCTTGACGGTCGCCGGCTCACCTGCGAACCTCGACCCCACTCGCGGGAGACCCGCCTTCCGGCCCTCTGGGCCGCTCGCCGTCGCCGAGCCGACGGCCGCCCCACGTTCCCGGAAGGTCATCCCATGTCCCGCACGTTCCACCGCGACACCGTCGCGGCCGACGCGTTCGTCCACCTGGTCGCCGATCAGTTGATCGCCGATCTCCGCGCCGACACCCTCGACCCCAGCCTCGTCCACGTGACCGACGACGGATGCGACCGCTTCGAGATCGGCGTGAAGCCGCTCGACGGTCGCCACCCCAGCGAATGGCTCGTCGGCTTCACCGCGCCGTCCGACTGGCACGCCTTGGGCATGGCCACCCGGGGCTGGGCCTACCGCCTCGCCGACCGGGGCTCGCCCACCCGTCACCGGGCACGAGTGCTGGTGGTGACCCTCGTCTCCCGCACCGGAGAACTGGCGCAGCGCACCCACGTCCAGGACGACGCCGACATGGCCACCGCCCTCGGCGACGCGCCGGACGACACCGTCGGCGAGCAGATCGACCTGCTCCGCCTGGCGCTCGGTCTGCCGACGCCCCCACCCCCGTGCGGCACCGATGTGTTCTGGACCATCGAGTGGCTCAGCGCCGTGCTCGACACCGAGGTCGAGGACCTCGTCGACTGGACCGACGTCACCGACCGCCACCCCGCGATGTCTCTCGCCCGCTCGCACCACGACCCGGCCGGGGCGAGCGAGCCCGCGTTCGCCGGGGTCGAATGGACCGCCGTCGTGGACGCCTTCACCAGCGTGTTCTCGTGGAGTCGGTTGCGGGCGCTGGTGGGCGACGACCGCCTCCCCGTCCCCGAGCTGATCCCGTCCGACGCCATGTGGTTCGACGACGGCGCCTTCGCCCGGTTCCTGCTCAGCCGCTGCCCACCCCTCGGGATGCTGCGCGACCACGCCGGTCACCACCTCCCGACGCCGCTGGCCCAGCGTCTGACCGACACCCTCGACGACCTCGGCATCCCCGCGGCGTC
The DNA here is from genome assembly GCA_963731885.1 of uncultured Acidimicrobiaceae bacterium. Classification (GTDB taxonomy): domain Bacteria; phylum Actinomycetota; class Acidimicrobiia; order Acidimicrobiales; family Salinilacustritrichaceae; genus Salinilacustrithrix. The sequence goes on from CAVSXR010000021.1 coordinate 46,571, forward strand.
CTGGCCCGAGACGAGCGGCGGGGCCGAGAAGTAGTTGCAGGTGCAACCGGTTGACGTCCGTCGTATGGTGGACGCATGGCTGCGACACCATCCTCTGCAAACCCGTCCCCCGCCACCCCGGCCTGGCACGGGATCAACCACCTCGCCCTCGTCACCGAGGACATGGACGCCACCGTTCGCTTCTGGCACGGCGTGCTCGGGGCCGAGATCGTCGCCACCATCGGCAACCCGTACTTCCGGCACTACTTCTTCCGGATCGGCACCCGGCAGACCGTGGCCTTCTTCGAGTACGCGGGCCAGCAGCTCGAGACGTTCTCCAAGCCGGCGGGCATCCCGTACCCACCCGGCGCCAGCCAGTTCGACCACCTGTCGCTCGACCTCCCCGACGAAGCCGCGCTCGAGGACCTGCAACGCCGCCTCAAGGAGCACGACTGCGAGGTCACCGACGTGGTCGACCATGGCTTCATCCGCTCGATCTACTTCACCGACCCCACCGGCATCGCCCTCGAGGCCAGCTACTGGACCCTGCCCCTCGACAGCGCGGCAGGTGGCGTCGACTACACCGACACCGACTGGTTCAGCGACCCCGATCCGGTCCCGGCGGTGCGCGAGATCATCGACGACGGTGCGGTGGCCTCCACGCCGGCGACCCGCCTCGTCGACGGAGTCGTCACCCCCGCGCCGTGATACGAGCGGCCGGTCAGCCGGCCGGCACCCGGGGGCGCAGCGGGGCGAAGAGGCTCTCGGCCTTGGTCGTGTCGGGATAGCCGACAACCCGGTCCGGGTCGATCAGCATGCGCTCCAGCTGGAACGCGCCGTCGGTGCCCTGGAACGCGATCCGGTCCACCGCGATGAGGCGACCGTTGCGGAACTGCAGGAGCTGCATCTGGTAGGGCAGGTCCGCCTCGGTGAGCAGGGCCCCCATGCCGGTGGCGCCGGCGCTGCCCGCCACCACCACGACCGATCCGTCCTCGTAGCGGATCTCGGGATGGTGGATGTGGCCGGCCAAGCCGACCTCGAACTGGCCCAGTGAGGCGTCGAGCTGCTCCGGATTGTGCACGGCCACGACATCGGGGTGCTGCACCCGGATGAGCTTGCGCAGGCGTTCGCCGGCCGCGGCCAGGTTGTCCCGGTAGCGCTGGGTCGACACGTTGTTGTCGGCGGTGAACGTCGGGTCGCCGAGACCGAGGATCTTCACCCCACCGATGGTCACCACGCCGGGATCGAGCACCTCGATCCCCGCAGCCGCCAACGCCTCGCGCATGTGGCGGGAGTCGTGGTTGCCGGGAACGACGTAGTACGGCACATGGATCTTGGCGATGCGGTCGACGATCACGCCCTCGATGGACGCGCCGAAGCTGGTGACATCGCCGGTGTCGAGGATGGCGTCGACCCCGAACTGGGTCGCGGTGTCCTCGACCAGTTGGATGCCGACCGGGTTGGAGTGCAGATCGGACACGTGGAGGATCACCGTGTCGGCCGAGGCCGTCGGGCTGCTGTCGCCCTCGACCGAACGGTAGAGATCGACGACGCGGTCGGACAGCGCCTGGAGGCGGCCCTCGACCACGCTCACGTCGTCGATGTGGTGCTGGACCGTCGCGATGACGTCGGGCGCGGCGGCGAGGGCGCCCTCGAACTGGGGCTGGTCGAAGGAGTCGGGATCGAAGGTGACGGCCGTGACCGCTCCGGCGACGGCCACGAATCCGACGGACGCGGTGACGGTCACCGCGACGAACCGCAACCGCCGTCGGGGCAGGACCAGTCCGACCAGGATCCCGGCGAGCACCGCGGCCACCAGCGTGTGGCGGGCCAACCGCCAGAGCAGGGGCCGGAGATCGTGTTCGACCTCGACGCGGAGCGCGCCCACCGGGTCCTTCTGGCGGACCACCGCGCCGGCCTGGTCGAAGTCGATGCGGTTCACCCGGGCGTCGAAACCGAGCGGGCCACGGTGGCTGTCGACCCGGAGCATGCCGAGGGGCGGGAGGTCGATCGCAGTGTCCCCGGCCCGGAGCGATGGATCGATGGTGAGCTGGCCCGGACCGACGGTGCCGGAGACCGGCGGCTGGAGGGCGAACGATGCCGCGCCGGCGGCCGCGCCCAGCGCGACCAGGAGGACCAGGACGCCGAGCCGGCGACGGTGGCGGCGCGCGAAGGCGCGGAGACGCATCATCACCGCTCCTCTGTACCCCCCCACGACCCCGAAGGTACGCCTCGTGCTCCAGATCGTGCCGCGGAGATCCACCACTGCCGCCCCGGCCCGCTCCTACGGTGATGGTCATGGGTTGGTTCCGCCGCAGACGCCACGCCGCCACCGCTGCCGAAGGCGAGCCCACCGACGAGCGGTGGCTGCCGGTGCCGGTGGCCACCGCGCCGGCGCTGGCCCGCACCGAACGGGCCCTGCAGATGCTCGCCGCGCAGTCGTCGCAGCTCCATGCCAGCCTGGTCCACCTCGAGCACCGGGTCGACGCCCTGGCCGACTCGCTGGTCGACCAGCTCGAACGCCCGTCCTACGACGACGTCGTGGCCGCCCGGCTCCACACGGCCCGGGTCGCGGGTGAGCTGGCCCGCTTGGAGGTCAACATGGCGGCCCGGCTCGAAGGCGTCCGCGACGACATCCGGACCCTCCGGGGCGAGCCGCGCGTCCAGCTCGACCTGCGAGACCTGAACCCGTCGGACACCGGCTGGTCGTTGCGCGCCGGCTGACGCCTCGACCGCTACGCCTCCTCGGGCGAGGTCGTGGTGGTGGTCGAGCCCGGCGCGGTGGTGGTCGGGCTGCCGGCCGGAGCACTGGTGGTGGTCGTGGACGTCGCCAGCAGCTTCAGCGCTTCGTCGACCTTGGCCTGTGAGGCCTTGGTCTTGTCCTGGTAGGTGCCGAGGTCGCCGGCCTTCAGCGCAGCATCCGCCTCGTCAGCCAGCTTCACCGCCTCCTCGAGCAACCGGGCGGCCCGCTCGTTGACCGTGCCCGTCTCGTCCGGGGGGTTGCCGGGAACGGTGGTGGTCGTGGTCGAGCCGCCGGGCTCGGTGACCACCTCCTCGATCGAGGGCACCGCGCCGACCAGCGACGTCAGCGCCTCGGCCAGGCTGTCACCGACCGCCACGTTGGACTCGAAGAAGGCGATGACCTTCTTCAGCTCGGGGATCTCGACCTGCTGCGACTCGACGTACATCGGTCGCACGTAGATCAGCGAGTTGTCGACCGGCACGAGGATGAGGTTGCCGAACTTCACGGTCGAGCCCGCTCCGCTCAGCAGCGTCTGCTGCTGGGAGACCGTGGTGTCCGACTGCATGGCGTCGGCGACGATGGCGGGGCCGTCGGGTCGGTTCTGTCGCGGCATCACGTACGTGACGAGCTCGCCGTAGTGACCGGGATCCATGCGGGCGACCATGAACGCGGTGAGCTGCTGGTTCTGGTCGTCGGCACCGAAGGGCACGAAGCTGCGCAGGAGTACGAACTCGGCCTCCTTCTCCCCGGGGAGCTGGGTCAGCAGGTAGTACGGGTCGATCCGCGCGCCCCGCGTCGAGATGGTCTGGCCGGCCGCGTTGGTGGTCTGGGTCGCCGGGCCCGCGCCGGACGTTCCGGGGTCGAGGGCCACGTTCCAGGCGTCGTTGTTGTTGTAGAACGTCGACGCGTCGTCGACGTGGTAGCGCGCCCACATGGTGGTCTGGACCCGGTAGAGGTCCTCGGGGTAGCGCAGGTGGGACACGAGGTCCTTGGGCATGGCGGTGAAGTCGGTGAACAGATCGGGGAAAGCCTTGCGCCACGCCTTGATGATCGGGTCCTGGGAGTCGATCACGTAGAACGTGACCGTGCCGTTGTAGGCGTCGACCACGGCCTTCACCGAGTTGCGGGCGTAGTTGAACCGGCCGTTGAGCCCGCTCCCACCCGGAAGCCCGGAGTTGTCGGCCCGCTGCGCGTAGGGATACCGGTCGGTGGTGGTGTAGGCGTCGGCGATCCAGTAGACGTCGCCCTTGTCGTTGATGACCGGATACGGGTCGGCGTCGAACTCGAGGAACGGCGCCAGGGTCTTGACCCGCTCCTTCACGTCGCGGATGTAGTGGATCTTCGAGCCGCCCTTGATCAGGCTGGAGATCAGCGGGTTGTAGTCGCCGAACCGGAGGGAGAACGCGACCTTGCGGAACAACGACCCCACCCCGACGCCGTCGGAGCCGTCGTAGGCGGTGTTCTTGGTGACGTTGCCCTCCTGGTAGTCGAGCTCCTCGCGGTCGGCACCGGTGATGACGTAGCCGCCGAGGTTCTCGCCGAAGTAGATCTGCGGTCGCTTCAGGGCGAGATCAGTGTTCTCCCGCACCGGGACCTGCTGGAGGGCGAACACGGGACGGCCCTGCGGGGTCTTGGTGGTGCCCGACGCCAGGATGATGCCGTAGCCGTGGGTGTAGATGACGTGCTTGGCTTCCCACGACGCGTTCTCGATGCCGGAGGTGCGCAGGTCGCGGGCCGACAGCACGACCTGGGTGAGCTTGCCGTCGATGGTGTAGCGGTCGACGTCGACGTCGTTGAGCCGGTAGTAGGGCAGGAGCTGCTCGAGGCGCGGGAACGTCTGGCCGAGGACGGTCGGCGAGGGATCCCAGAGCCGGATGTTGCTGACCGTCTCGGCGTTGTCGGTGAGATCGACGTTGGCCTCGTCGCGATTGAGGTCGTAGTCGCTGGTGGCCACCTCACCCAGGCCGATGGCGTCGCGAGTGGCGGCGATGTTCCGGTCGATGTAGGCGCTCTCCTTGGACAGCTGGTTGGGGTCGACCTGGAAGCGCTGGATGACCTGGGGGTAGATGCCGCCGGCCACCACCGCGACCAGGCCCCACAGCCCGACACCGAGGATGGGCAGCACCCAGCCCCGCCGCCAGATGTTGACGATGAACAGGGCGAACGAGGCGACCGAGATGAGGATCAGCAGGTTCAACACCGGCAGCTGGGCCTTGACGTCGGTGTACGAGGCACCGTCGACGAAGCCACGGGTCGACGTGGTGAGCTGGAAGCGGTCGAGGTAGTACCCCGCGGCCCGGACGAGGGCGAGCAGACCGAGCAGCACCGAGACGTGCGCCTTCACCTGGGAGGAGACGCGGGGCCCGACCGTGCCCGAACCGGTGGGCTGGACGCGGATGCCGCCGTTGGCGAAGTGGGCGGCCACGGTGACGACCAGCACGATGAGCACCGAGGCGAATGCCCAGTCGGCCACCGAGGACAGGAACGGGAGCTTGAAGACGTAGAACCCGATGTCGGTACCGAACTGGGCGTCGGTCTTGCCCCAGTGGCCACCGTTCACGAACAGCAGCCACGAGCGCCACTCGCCGCTCATGCCGACGCCGGCCACCAGCGCGAGCACGAACGACAGCCCGACGCGGAACAGTCCGGTTCGGTTGCCGATGGCCTCGCGGAATCGGTCGAACACCTCTTGTTCGGGCCCGGGAGGCGGGAACTTCGGCGCCAGGCGGTCGGCGATGTAGAGGTTCAGCCAGACGGCCACGAAGAAGATGGCGACGAAGATGGCGGCGAGCGAAATCTTGGCGCCGAGCACGCCGGACCACACGCCCTGGAAGCCGAGCGAGTCGAACCACAGGAAGTCGGTGTAGAAGCCCGCGATCCCCCGCAACGACGTGATCAGGATGAACAGGGCGATGGCCGCGACGATCAGGATCGTGCGACCCCGGTTGGAGCCGCGGGGCCGGCGAGCGGCCGGCCGCGGCTTCGGCATGTCAGACGGAGGGCGCATGAGGCGCTGAGCCTACAGAGGCGGGCTCAGCTGGCCATCGCGACCCCGGCGGCGGTGGTGTCGGTCACGCCCCCGGCTCGGCCTCGACGACGAGCAGGCAGCGGCAACCCGGATGCGCCTGGGGGCACTCGTCGCCGGTGGGGAACGGCTCGCCCTTGGTGACCGCGCCGGCGAGAGCGTTGTCCTCGGCATCGGGACAGGGGCCCTGCTCGGGGTCGATGGTCCAGCGCAGCCTGGACCCCTCGGGCGCAGCCTGGTGCTGGCCGCGGGCGTACGCCGACAGGAGCGAGTCGGAGGCGAGGGCGCCGATGTGCTCGACCTTCCACTCGCGGTAGAGAGCACGGAGCCGCTCGTCGAGCGCGTCGGCGTCGCCGTCGACCTCGGTGGCGCTGCGCTCGATCCGGCGGCGGAAGGGTTCGACCAACGCGGTGCCCAACTCCTCGGCCAAGGCGGAGACGTCGACCTCCACGCTGTCGTCGACCAGCGCGGCACCCGCCGCCGCGGCGGCGGCCAGCTCGACCGCGGCCACGGCGGCATAGCCGGCGACGTGGGCGTCGGCCGGCGGGAGCAGGTCGGCGAGATCGGTGGACTCCGAGCGCCGCAACGCATCGAGGACGACGTTCTGCTCATCGGCGAGGTGACGCTTGAGGGCGCGGGTCAGGGCCTTGTCGAGTCGATTGAGCACCGCGGCACGCGCCTTCCGGGACTCCTCGTCGGCCAGCAGCTCGGCCGGCACGTGGTCGAACCCGGCCGCATCTCCGGTGTCCTCCGACGCGGCCTCGGCCGTCTCGGACTCGTCGGTGTCGTCCGTGTCGTCCGTGGCCGCGTCTGCCTCGGGCTCGCCGGCATCGTCGGCGTCGGCGCCGGCCAGCACCTGCTGGGCCCGCGCCACCGAGTCGGCGCGGTCGGCGCGGATCTTGGCGAAGAGGGCATCGACGTCGGGGTGCTCGTCGTCGGTGGCCGGCTCGGAGTCGCCGGGCTCCAACTCGTCGTCAGGCTCGGACTCGTCGGCGGGGGCGGACTCGTCGGACTCGTCGGCCGGGGCGCTCTCGTCATCTCCGGCGGCGACGTCGTCGCCGGCCTCGCTGGCGTCGCCGTCGTGCTCGTCCTCGGCGTCGTCGTGGTCATCGATGCCGGAGATGACGATGCCGGCGAAGCCGTCGTCGAGCAGCGGATCGTGGCCCGACGACGCCGTCTCGAGCAGGCCGACCTCGAGCTTGGCGGTGATCTCGTCGATGTTCGCTCGCACCGCGGCGTAGGCGTCGAGGAGCTGATCCCGCCCGGCCGCCAAGCGCTCGACCTGGGACCGACCCAGGTCACGACGACGCTGGAGGTCCTCGAGGATGCGGGTGCGGACGTCCTTGGCCTCGGCGAGCATGGCCCGACCCTCGTCCTTGGCCTCCTCGATGATGCGTTCCTTCTCCTCGGCGGCCTCGCGACGGAGATCGGCGGCGGCGGCGGTGAGCGCCTCGGCGTCCTCCCGGGCCTCGGCGATCACCCGCTCGGCTTCCTCGGCCGCGTTCTCCGTGATGCGGGCGGCCTGGGCCTCGGCTTCCGCGACCGCAACGTCGCGCGCCCCGGCCGCCTCGGCCGACAGCAGGGCCGCATCCGTCTCGGCGGTGGCGATGAGATCGGCGGCCTCGGCCGTGGACTCGCGGATGACGCGGGCCGCCGACTCCTCGGCCTTGGTCCGGATGTCGGTCGCCGCCTTGCGCGCCGTCGACAACACGTGCACCGTCTCCTCGCCCACCAAGCGCACGAGATCGTCCTCGGAGATCGAGGCGAGATCGACGGTGTCGAAGGGCGAGGGCGCCGGTTCGCGTTCTGTCGGCTGGGACCGGGCCGCCTCCAGATCGGCTTCGAGGCGATCGACCAGGGCGTTGGTGGCTTCCACCCGCTCGGCCACCGATGCGAGGAAGTCCTGGACCGCCTTGGCATCGAACTTCCGCATCGAACCGGGGAACCTGACCCGCCGCAGCTCCGCGGGATCGATGCGCGGATCATCTTCGATCATCGCCCCAACCCTACGCGGTGCCCCTCGTCGATCCGGCGACCCCCGGAGCGGGCGCGGCCCGACCGGATCCGGCCGACTCAACGGACGCCGATGGCCCCCAGGACGTCGTCGAGGATCTGCTCGGTGGGGGTGATCACCGGCGTGAGGATGCCGTTGTCGGGCGGAGGCGGCGGCGGAGTGGTGGGTGGCGTCGTGGTGGTGGGGCCCGACGTGGGCGGCGCCGTGGTGGTGGTCGTGGACGTGGAGGCCGTCGGGCGGGTGGTGGGCGGCGACGGCGGCCCACCGCCGAGGGGTGACTGCCCGATGGCCACTTCGATGGTGTCGAGCACCGGGGCCGAGCTCACCCCCTGGTCGGCGGCCACCAGGCCCCAGGCCGCTCCCTGGTCACGGAAGGCGAACACCGAGCTCCACCGATCGCGGAAGGTGCCACTGCGGCCTTCGATGGCGATGGCGGCACCCACCAGGGTCTCGCCGGCGGGCCGGTCGTCGAGCAGGTCGCCACTGAACTCGCCCTCGTCGGCCAGCGCGGGGAGCACCGCCTGGAAGAAGCTCGCCGACCGGTTCCCGGGCCGCAGGTCGCTGGTGTAGCCCCGGGCCAGGGCCTCGAGCCGGTTCCCGAACGCGATGGCCTCGCCGAGGTAGCGGCGATCCCACGGGTCGGCCCCGTCGTAGGCGAACGGTTCCGGGGTGGCCGATGCGGTCAACACGACCTGTCGCAGGCCCCGGACCTCGGACAGGGGGCCCGCGCCGCTGATCGAGGTGCGTCCGGTGTAGGCCGCGGCCAGCGGGACGCCGGCACTGATCTTGACCGCGCCGAGTGCCGACTCGGTGGTGGTCCCGTAGCGGATCTCGGCCGGGAAGCCTCCGGTGACCAGGGCGTCGCCGGCCAGCAGCACGGGAGGCGCGTCGAGGAGCACCGACGAGTTCTCGGTGGTGGTGCCGTCGGAGCGGGTGAACCCCGAGCGCAGCTCGTAGACCTGGCCGGCGGCCAGCTCCAGCGTGGCCGTGCCCTCGTCGATGTCGACCACCGAGCCGAAGTCGAGCGTGGCCGATCCGATGACGACCTTCGAGCCGCCCTCGGGCAGGGTGACGGTGGCCGATCCGTCGACCTCGAGCCGGGCCTGATCGCGAGCCGGGCCGCCGTGGCTGCACCCGGCGATCGCCAGGACCGCGCCGGCCAGCGCCACCACCGCCATCCCGCCAGCCCAGCGCCGGATGCGGCGGGTCACGACGCCCCCTCGAGCGGGAACAGCATCCGGACCTCGGTGCCCTTGCCGGGATCGCTGGTGCAGGACAACTCGCCCCCGTGGGCCCGCACGATGCGGTTCACCAGGGCCAGCCCGAGGCCGAGTCCACCGAAGCGGCGGGTGGCCGACCCATCGGCCTGGGAGAAGTCGTCGAAGATGGCCTCGCGGCGATCGGGGTCGATCCCGATGCCGCGATCCTCGACCGAGAGCACCAGATGCGGGCCGTGTCCGTTCTCGTGCACCGAGGCCGACACGCGGATGCGGCCGCCGTCGGGCGAGTACTTGACCGCGTTGTCGATCAGCTCGTCCAATGCGACCTCGACGTAGCGGCGATCGAGCATCGCCGACGGCGTGCCCCGGGCGATGCGGCGGGTGATGGTGTGGGTTCCGGAGATCCGGCCGTTCCAGCGGTCGACGAGCCGGTCGAGCAGATCACGGGCTCGTACCGACTCGGTCTGCAGCTGGAGACGGCCGCCGGCGAGGGTGGCGAACTGGACGAGCTGGTCGGTCACCCGCTCGAGCTGGGCGGCGCCTTCGAGGATGGCGCGGGCGAACTCACGCACCCGTTCCGGGGGCAGATCGCGGTTGGCGAGGATGTCGGAGTAGCCCTTCACCGGGGTGAGCGGGGTGCGCAGCTCGTGGCTCACGTTGGAGATGAAGTCGTTCTTCATCTGGTCGATCTCGCGCTCGCGGCGCACGTCGCGGAGCACGAAGACAGCGCCGGTGAGCACCCCGGCCGCGCCTCGCAGGGGGCCAGCCGAGACCGCCACCGGAACCACCGAGCCGTCGGCGGCCACCAGGTCGGCCGGGCCGGTCCACGACTCGACCACAGGGCGGACGAACCGCGGCGTCAGGTCGACGTCGTCGTCGCCGGTGATGGTGCAGATCGCGTCGAGCGGCCGGCCCAGGGTCTCGCGGGCGGGGACCCCGATCAGCTCCTCGGCGGCCGCATTGAAGTCGGTGATCCGGCCACGGTCGTCGACCGCAACGAGGGCTTCGCCCATGCCGGCGAACACGCCCTCCAACCGGGCGCGCAGGGTCGCCTCCTGTTCGGCCGCCGATCGCAGATCGTCGGTCATGGTCTCCATCGAGTACGCCATCTGGTTGAACGTGGTGGCCAGCACCCCGAGCTCGTCGTCGGTCTCGAGCTCGGCCCGGGCACTGAACCGGCCGCGCTGCAGCTCCCCGGTGGCCGCGGTGAGCACGGCCAGGCCGGTGCCGATCCGGTTTCCGGCGTAGCCGGCCAGGACCATGGCCACCAGCGCCCCACCGAGGGCGACGACGAACAGCAGGCGGAACAGATCCTGGCGGGTGGCGTCGATGCGAGCCTGCGGGACCGCGACCGACACGGCGAGGAACGGGGCGCCGTGGTCGTCGACGACGGGGACGGTGACCACGAATCGATCACCGTCCACCGCGGTGTGACGCTGACCGTCGAGCAGCGCCTCGCCGGCGAGCGTGAGGTTGGTGGACAGCTCCGGCTGTCGACCGGCGGCGGCGTAGACCCGGTTGCGGTCGGCGAGCGCCAGCCCGACCTGCTGTTCCACCGAGGCGGGATCGGTGATGCGGCTCTGGAGGAACTGATCGTCGAGGCGGGACGTGACCATCGCGACACCGAGGAAGTCGGCGCCGTTGACGATCGGCGCCGCGCCGATGGCGAAGGTCTGGTCGCCCACGACCGCCACGTCCGCCGTCGGCTGGCGGGTGGCGATGACCTGCTGGACGGCCGACGATCCGACCAGTTCGATCCGGGCGACCGGGTTGGCGTCGATGGTCGCGATCGGCGTCCCCGACGGCCCGACGGCGAGCAGTGGCCCGGGGAACGGCACCCGCAGGAGCCGATCGCGGTAGACCGCCAGCGTGTCGGCCACCGCCTGCTGCGCTCCGGCTGCCGCCGGCGATCCGGCATCAGCGTTGACGGTGCCGATGTCGGCTGCCCTGGACTGCAGCGAGGTGCTGAGCAGCGACGCCTCCGCCTTGGCCGAGGCGCTGGCGTCGGCGAAGACCTGCGATTCGGTCTCGGCCCGGGCGGCGTACCGCCGGGCGACCTCCTGCTCGACGTTGTCGGCGATCACCACGGAGAGCGCGATGGCGAGGGCGGTGATCACCAGCAGGACCACGGCGGCGGCCGACGTGGCGACGCGCGCGGCGATGGCGCGGCGAGACGCCACCACGAGACCGATCGCGATCACCAACGCGCCGACGCCCCGGATGCCGTCCCCGACCCGCTCGCTGCCGGAGGCGGTGACCACCTCGGCCGCGGCGAGGCCGGCGAGGCCGAGCCACGTCATCGCCCGGGCGTTCGGCGGTCCGGTCCAGCGCAGCATGGACACGCCGATGGCGATGATGCCGACCGCCCGGGCCGTCACCAGGCCGGGTTGGGTGGGGTCGTCGACCAGCAACGAACCGTGGAGGAAGGCGGCGGCGGCGAGGGCGGCGGCGCCGACCTGGAACAGCAGGCGGGAGCCCGCCCGCCGGAACAGCAGGTCGGGCTTGAGCGCGGTGCCCGTGAGGGCGGCGACGGCAGCGATGAAGAGGGTGAACTCCGCCGCGAACTGCAGCTGCGCCGCTTCTGTCGTCATGGTGTGCCGCTAGTGCATGATCGTGGTGCTCAGCCCGGCTGGGACTGGCCGCCCGGAGACCCGAGACCGCTCCCTCCCAGTGACGCCAGCGCGTCGAGAGCATCACTCAGCGTATCGACTCCGATGACGCGGACCTTGTCTCCGGCCCGCTTCCTGGCCTCGTCCACCTCGCCGGAGGGCACCAGGAACACGTCGTAGCCGCCGTGGACGACGGCCGCGGTCTTCTGGGGGACGCCGCCGACCCGGCCCACGTTGCCGTCGCGGTCGATCGTGCCGGTGACGGCCACCTCGTGTCCGCCGGTGAGCTCACCCGGGCTGAGCAGGTCGATCACACCGAGGGTGAACGCCAGGCCGGCGGAGGGACCGCCCACGTTCCCGGAGTCGATGTCGACCGGGAAGGGGTACTGGTACTGGGGATTGCGGGGTTGGAGGCTGACACCGATGAACCCGCGGGTCGGGTCGTCGGGGCGCTCGCCCAGGACGAGGTCGACGGTGCGGGTGCCGGTCCGGTCGGGTGGCTCGATCTCGAGCGACACCGGCGATCCCGGCGCCTTCGCCGTCAGCTCGGCCGTGAGGGTGTCGGCGTCGTCGAGGCGGACGCCGTCGATGGCCACGATGGTGTCACCCACCGAGAGCGCACCGTCGGCCGGGGAGCCCGTCTCGACCTTGACCACCACCTCGCCGTCGATCGACACCGGGACGTCGTGGCCGAGGGCGACGAGAGCGTCACGGATGGCGTCCTGCTTCGAGGTGTCCATGAGCTGCAGGTTGAACTGGCGGTTCTGGGTGGGGGTGCGGTCGCCCAGCACCACCTTCTCGTCGACCACCTCGATGTCGTGGTCGAACCACGCCCAGACGTAGGAAGCCACCGTGCTCTGACGGAGCGAGACGGTGGTGAACGCGATGTCGCTGCCGGGCGGATAGGTGGTGGTGTCCTTGACGCTGACCAGGGGCGCCACCGGCCGCGCCGAGCCGGGCCGGAACTCGTAGTACGGGATGCGCACCGTGAACGCGGCCAGCAGGCCGACCGCGAGGAGGACGAATGCGAACCCGGCCAGCCACCATCCCCATCGGCGTCGGCGGGCAACGGGAGCGTCGCCTCCCCCATCCCCATCACCGCCGTCACCGTCGACGGACGGTGGTGCGGATACGATCGATGACTCGGTGCTCGCGCTCATCCTGCTCGTGGTGCTCGGGGGTGGCATCGGCCTGATGGCCGTGTCATTGGCCGAATCGACAAAGCCTGCCACGGGAGGCGCCGAGCCCACGCGCGGCCCCGACCCTGCGACATCCGATCCCGAAGATCACGCGGTCGACGACGGCGACGCCGAATCCGAGGCGGTCGAGTCCCGCGAGGCCGGCCCGGACCCGCTCCCGCACCCGGTGGCGCCGGCGATCGAGTTGCTCGAACCCGTGGTGGTACCGGCACCGGCCGCCGTGACCCCACCGACGCCGGCGCCGCGGCCCGATCCCCGCAGCGTGCCGCGCGCGTTCACGGCCATCGAGGGCACGTACGCCGAGGTGGCGAACGCCCCGGTCTGGCGCCGAGCCATCAGCCTCGTCGGCATCGCGGTCATCGCCCTGGCCGCCGGTGTGGGCATCGCCGGTCTCGCCGCCGCGGTGGTCGGCGCCGCGGCCGAGGTGATCAACAACACGATCGGTTGAGCACCGACCCCAACTCCCGCCGCCGCGCCGTGGCGATCGCCGGACACCGCGGCGACCTCGCCACCGCTCGCCTCGCCCTGGTCGACGAGGCCCCTGCGGTGCGGGCCACCGCGCTCGGTGCCCTCGAACGGTGTGGTGCCCTCACCCTCGACGAGCTCTCGGCCGGCCTCACCGATCCGTCGCCGGCGGTGCGACGTCGGGCCCTCGCCATCGCCGCCACCCGCCCGGGTGATGCGCCCCCGGCCACCGTGCCCCTGCTGGCCGACCCCGACCCGGTGGTCGCCGAGACGGCGGCTTGGGCCGTGGGCGAGCGCACCCCGCCGGAGACCGCCGCCGGGCCCGCCCTGGCCGCCGTCGCCACCGACCACGCCGAGCACCTCGTGCGCGAGGCCGCCATCGCGGCCATCGGAGCCGTTGGCGACCCGGTTGGGCTGCCCGCGGTGCTGGCGGCCTTCGCGGAGCGGGCCACCATCCGCCGGCGGGCCGTGGTGGCACTGGCCGCATTCGAGGGCCCCGACGTCGACGCGGCGCTCGAACGGGCCCTCCACGACCGCGATCGTCAGGTCCGCCAGGTCGCCGAGGATCTGTTGTCCTGAATCGGGGGTGATCGTGCGGCCGGGCGCGGCACGACCCGCCCCCGGAGGAGCGGGCCGTGCCGTCTCAGATGATGTGGAAGGGGTCGATCAGCCCGAGACCGAGCCGCTCTGACCTTCGACGTTGATCAGGTCGCCGAGGGGCTCGTACGTACCGAGGTCCTGGCCGGGCCCCGGCGGGACGTACTTGGCGAACTGGGCCGCCTCGACGAGGTAGGCGTCGTTCGTGCCGTCGGTCTTGTAGGTCGACCCGTCGAGCCCGAGCGGGTTCGTGGTGTCGGCGTTCCAGACCGCCCTCATGAGGTTGACCCGGTTGAGTCCGCCCGGCATCTCGGCAGCCGCACGGAAGACGTTGTCCACCGTGTGACCGAAGATGACGCCCGTGTAGTACGAGCCCTCGTCCGGGTTGAGCCCGGCCGCCTCGAGGACGTCACGCGCTTCCTTCACTGCCGGATCGTCGAGCTCGCCGGCTTCCTTCGCCGACGTCGCCACGATCACTCCGGCACCGGCCGGATCGATCGGCTTGAAGTAGGTCGGGATGCCCTGGCAGGTGTACGACAGGAACGTCGTCGGCTTCCAGCTGGACGCCGCCACCGCGGCCATCGACTGCGGGCACGCCGCGCCGGTGGTACCGAGCAGGACCACGTCGGCGTTGGATGCCGCCAGCGTGGTGATCTGGCTGGTCACGTCAGGCGCCGCGGGATCGTGGCGCACGGTCTTGACCAGGTCGATCTTGCCGTCGTCGGCGCACTTCTGCACCGTGTCCTCGTAGGCCAGACCGAAGTCGTTGTCCATGTAGAGGGCGGCGACCGTGGTGTCCGGTCCCATGTTGTCGGAGATGTAGCTGCACCACAGCTGGGCCTCGGTGTTGTAACCGAGCAGGCCACCGATGGTCCACGGGTAGTTGGCCGGATCACCCCAGGCCGGGAAGCCGGTGGAGTTGAACAGCTGCGGGACGCAGGCCTCGTCGATGGTGTCGCGCACCGCCAGGTTGTTGGGCGTGCCCACCAGGTAGGTGAACGCGAACGGCATGTTGGTGTCGAGGGCGTCCTGGACGTTGCTCACCGTGCGAGCCGGGTCGTAAGCGTCGTCGTACGACGTGACGTGGATCTTCTTGCCGTCGATCGGCTCCATCTGGTCGAACCAGGCGTTCATGCCGTTGTCGAGACCACCGAGGGCGGCCACCGGGCCGGATTCGGGCAGGCTCATCGCCACGTTGATGGTGTCGTCGGTGATGCCGGCGACCGGATCCCAGTCCGAGGGGCAGTTCGGCAGGTCGAGCGTGGTACCGGTGGCGACCTCGACCGGCTGATCCATGTTGATCTCACCGGTGTTGTCGCCCGCGGTCGTGCTGCTGCCTTCACCGCCAGCGGTCGTGGATGTGCTCGCGTTCCCGCTGTCGTCGTCGCCGCACGAGGCGGCGAACAGACTCAGCGCGAACAGGATGGCGATGATCCGCCACCATCGAGAGGTTGTCACGGTGTTTCTCCTTGGTGGTTGGTTGATTGCCTGGAGCTGGTAGCCGAGGAGGTCGCGGCCGGATCGTGCCGATCGAGGACCTCTTCTGCGCCTTCCTCACGCTCGCCGATCGCGGCATCGGTTGCCGCGGTCGCGTGCCCAGCAGGATGGGACGGCATCACGGTGACGAAGCGCGCCCGAATCCTCCGGGCGCCGTACACGATGCCTCCCGGGAGGAAGAAGGTGAGGACGATGAGCAGGAACCCGAGGAAGAACGTCCCCGTGGGACCCCGCAGGAACCGCTCGGGAACGGCTGGCACCGACTGGATCTGTGAGGTCCACAGCGGCACGAAGATGATCACGAGGCCGCCGATCAGCGGGCCGGTGAGCGTGCCCACGCCGCCGACGACCAGGCCGACGATGAGGAAGATGGCCAGGTTGAGCCCGAACACGTCGGGGGCGACGAACTGCACCGCCATGGCGTACATGGTCCCGGCCAGGCCACCGAGGGCCGCGCTCATGCCGAAGGTGAGCGTCTTGGTCTTGGCCAGGTTGACGCCGCTGATCGCCGCGCCGGTCTCGTTGTCGCGGATGGCGATGATCGAGCGGCCCGGCCGGCTGTAGATCAGGTTCCTCGTCACCCAGAACGCGGCCGCGGCCAGGATGGCGAGCAGGAAGTAGACCCAGATGTCGGCGGCGTCCCGGCCGCCGATGCGCCCGCTGCCGAAGAGCCAGTCACCGATCAGCGGGATGCCGGCCAGGAACTTGCCGATGGAGTCGAGGTGCAACCACGACGGCGCCGCGAGTTCGGACGAGATGCGCTTGCCGTTGGCGCCACCGGTCTGGTCGCGCACCTGTTCCAGTCGGACCAGTGCGGGGAAGACGGCCGCGAGGCCGAGCGTGGTGAGGGCGAGGTACAGACCCCTGATTCGCAGGGCGGGGAGGCCGACGAGCATCCCCACGATGAAGGTCACCGGGAGCACGACCACGAGGGTGAGCAGGTACGGCCAGTGGTTGTCCTCCACCAAGGTGGTGGTGAGGTAGGCGCCCACGCCCATGAAGAAGCTGTTGCCGAGCGAGATCTGCCCGTTGAAGCCCACGAGCAGGCCGAGGCCGAGGATGCCGACCATGTACGAGACGGCCTGGGTGAGGTTGCCGAGGCTGAACGTGAACGAACTCGTCCCGACCGACAGGGACGGCGTCTGCACGGCCCAGAACGGGATGACGAAGGCGAGCACGGCGAAGGCGCCCCACGTGACCCAGCGGTACGTGCGGTGGGCGGTGGAGCCCTCGGCGAGCGTGTAGCGGCTCATACCCGCTCCACCGTCTTCGAGCCGAACAGGCCGTTGGGCCGGGCCAGCAGCACGATGATGATCACGAACACCGCCGTGGCCAGCGCGAACTGCGACGGGATGAAGTCCACGTAACCCACCACCAAGCTCTCGGTCAGCCCCACCGCCAAGCCGCCGATGAGGGCACCCCACAGGCTGTCGAGGCCACCGAGCACCGCCGCCGCGGCCGCGAAGATCAGTACCCGTTGGGCGTAGTTGGGGTCGAGTTGTCGGAACGGATCGGCCACGAACAGGCAACCGGCCAGGGTGCCGACGCCGGCGGCCAACGCCCAGCCGAACTGCAGGGTCGGGCCGGAACGGACCCCGACCAGGCCGGCGGACTCGAGGTTCGACGACACGGCCCGGAAGGCGAGGCCGATCTTGGTCTTGTTCAGCAGCAGGGTCAGCAGGATCAACAACACGATGACCGTGCTCAGCGTGCCGACGGTGTACCAGCGGAGTTTGGCGATGCCCATCGTCCACGCGTCGCCGTCGGGGAACAGCCGGGGGAAGCGCCTGGGGTCGAAGCCCCAGATCATGCCGGCGACGGCGTTGATCAGCAGGAACAAGCCCAGCGTGATGATCACCAACGGCAGGTGGTTGCTGGGATCGAAGGGGCGGATCAGCACCCGCTCGATGATGGCGGCCCCTGCGGCGGACAGGACCATGGCCAGCACCACGGCGAGGTAGATCGGCACGTCGTGCTCGACCGCGAGGACGTAGGCGAGGAACGACCCGAACATCGCCATCTCGCCCTGGGCGAAGTTGATCAGCGTGGTGGCCTTGTAGATGAGCACCAGCGCCACGGCGATGACGGCGTAGGCCGATCCGGACGAGATGCCATCGAAGAGGCGGGCGAGGAACAGCTCCACGTGGTCAACGCTCCTGTGGTGTGATCGGCGGGGCGAACGGCGGCACGGTTCAGTACCCGAGGTAGGCGCGACGCACGGCGTCGTCCTCTTGCAGTTCGGCGGCGGTACCGCCGAGGACGATCTGACCGGCCTCGAGCACGTAGGCCCGGTCGGCGATGGCGAGGGCCAGGCTGGCGTTCTGCTCGACCACGAACATCGTCGTGCCGAGCTCGGCCTTGATGTCGCCGAGACGGTGGAACAGATCCTGGACGATGAGCGGGGCGAGGCCGAGCGAGGGCTCGTCGAGCAGCAGCAGGTCGGGGCGGCTCATGAGCGCCCGCGCGATGGCGAGCATCTGCTGCTCGCCGCCCGACAGGGTGCCGGCGGACTGCTGACGACGATCGCCCAACACCGGGAAGACCTCGTACCAGCGGTCGATGTCGGCCCGGACGTCCTTGTCCTTGCGGACGAAGGCGCCCAGCTGCAGGTTGTCCTCGACGCTGAGGTCGGCGAACGTCCCCCGGCCCTGCGGGACGTGGGCCACGCCCAGCCGGGCGATGTCGGCCGTCGCCTTGCCGGCGATGTCGTGGCCGTCGAGGTGGATCGAGCCGGTGGTGGAGACCATGCCGCAGATGGCACGGATCGTCGTGGTCTTGCCGGCGCCGTTGGCCCCGAGCACCACCACCACCTCGCTGTGGGCGACCTCGAGGGAGATCCCGTGCAGTACCTGGACCAGGCCGTATGCGGCGGAGACGCCGTCGAGTACCAGCAGCGGCCGGCCGGTGGGCGCCGCGGCCGAGGTGGTGGCCGACGCGGTGTCGTTGTCGCTCATGAGGTGGGCGCTCCCAGGTAGGCCTCGATGACCCGTTCGTTGCGCTGGATCTCCGACGGCAGGCCCTCGGCGATCTTGGAGCCGAAGTCGAGGACGACCACCCGATCGGAGATGCCCATCACCATCTGCATGTGGTGCTCGACGAGCAGGACGGTGAGGTTGCGGCTCGTCTGCACCGAGCGGATGACGTCGGCCAGTTCGTCGACCTCGCTGTGGGTGAGCCCGCTGGCCGGCTCGTCGAGCAGGAGCAGGCGGGGGTCCGAGACGATGGCTCGGGCCAACTCCACTCGCTTCAGGGTGCCGAACGGGAGCCCGGCCGCCGGGTGGTGGGCGTACTGGGCCAGGTCCAGTTCCTCGAGCGCGGCGTAGGCGGTGTCGCGCAGGCGACGTTCCTCCTTGCTCAGCCCGATGCGCAAGGACGCGGTGAGGAACGACGTCTTCGACACCGTGTGCATCCCGACCATGACGTTCTCCAGCACGCTCAGCCCGTGCCAGAGGGCGAGGTTCTGGAACGTGCGGGCCACGCCGATGCGGGCGATCTCGTGCGGGTGATGGGCCAGCAGGTCCTTGCCGTCGTAGGTGACGGAACCCGATGTCGGGTCGTAGACGCGGCTGATGACGTTGAAGAACGTGGTCTTGCCGGCCCCGTTGGGCCCGATGAGCGCGCAGATGTCGCCCTCGCGAATGCCGAAGGACACGTCATCCAACGCGACGACGCCACCGAAGCGAACGGTGAGCGCGTTGACATCCAGTAGCTCGGTGATGGATCTTCCCCCTGGGCGAGCCCGGTCCGGGCTGGCGGCTTCGATGCCGCGTCGTGGATCGACGGCGACGGTGATACGGAGGCCCCCTTACTGACGCTCCGTCACTAGGGGCGAGACGCTACACGCTCGTCGGGACCACGTCGACAGATGTCACACCAGTGACACACCGCCGCCGGAATTCGGCGCGTCGATTCGGGCGACCGGCGTCGAGTTGCACCAATCGACCCGCTCGGGTGCGCGCGGAGCGCTCAGAGACGGCCACCCATGAACATGACCTTGAGGTCGTCGTAGGACTCGATGCAACGACCGGCGCCGTAGACGACCGCCTCGAGCGGTTGCTCGACCAGGGTCACCGGGATGTCGGTCTCGACCGAGATCCGCACGTCGAGACCCTTGAGCATCCCGCCACCGCCGACGAGGTACATGCCCTGGCCGATGAGGTCGTGCGCCAGCTCGGGCGGTGCGTTGCCGAGACAGGCGATCACCGAGTCGATGATGGCGGCGACCGGCTCGGCGATGGCCTCACGCACCTCGGGAGTGGTGAGGATGACGGTCTTGGGCAGCCCGCTCATCAGGTCGCGACCCCGGACCTCGGCCCGGACGTCGTCGTCGACCGGCCACGCCGATCCGATGGCGATCTTGATCTCCTCCGCGGTGCGCTCGCCGATGGCGATGCCGTACTCACGACGGATGTAGGTCTGGATGGCTGAGTCGATGTCGAAGCTGCCGACTCGGACCGCCTGGAGCGCCACGATGCCGCCCAGGCTGATGAGGGCGGTCTCGCTGGTACCCCCACCGACGTCGATGACCATGTTGGCCACCGGCTCGTGGATGGGCAGCTCGGCGCCGATGGCCGCGGCCATCGGCTGCTCGAGCAGCTGGGCGTCGGCCGCCCCGGCGCGGCGGGCGGCCTCGGTGACCGCCCGCCGTTCCACCTCGGTGATGGCGGACGGCACGCAGATCACGACGCGCGGTCGGTTGAACCGGTTGACGCCGGCGCGCTGCAGGATCAGCCGGATCATCCGCTGGGTGATGTCGAAGTCGGTGATCGCCCCCTGACGGAGCGGTCGGACGGCGATGATGTAGCTCGGCGTGCGGCCGATCATCTGCCAGGCCTCGGCGCCCATGGCGAGCACGTCGCCGTTGCGCTTGTTGAGCGCGATGACGGTGGGCTCGTTCATCACGATGCCCTGCCCCTTGGCGTAGACCAGCGTGTTGGCCGTGCCCAGGTCGATGGCCAGGTCGCGGGCCACCGGTCAGCCTTCTTCGGCGTCGTCGTCGCCGGAGGCCTCGCCCGTGGGCCCGTCGGTCCGCTCGGTCTCGGGTCGCCCGTCCGGCTCGCCGTCGTCGTCGGGCTCGTCGGCGCTCGGGCGCAGGATGCCCACGCCGGAGGTCCGCGGGGGATCGGCGGACGGACCGTGCGCTCTCGGGAGCTCGTCGGACGACGGGGCCAGGGCGCGGAGCTCGCGCCGGAACGAGGAGATGCCGGATTCGATGCCGCGCGCCGAGCGGTTGCGGAAGGCCAGGATCGACACGCCCACCACCACGATGATGACGATGAGGACGATGGTGACGACCATCAGCGCACCGCCTCCGGGTCGGTGACGTGCTGGGCCTCGAGTCCCCAACTCGAACCGCCGTCCCACGACTCCTTCTTCCAGATCGGCACCGACGCCTTCAGGGTGTCGATGCAGAACCGCGCCGCGGCGAACGCCTCGTCGCGATGCGGCGCGCTGACCACCACCACGACGGCGGCGTCGCCGACCTCGAGCGGTCCGATGCGATGCAACATGGCGACGCGCCCGACGGTGGCCCACCGCACCCGGGCCTCGGCGGCGATCCGTTGCAGTCGTGGGACCACCTGGCCCTCGTAGGCCTCGTACTCGAGCAAGTGGACGCCGGGACGGCCCTCGCTGTGGTCGCGCGCCGTACCCACGAAGGTGACGATGCCCCCGCAGGCGGGCGTGATCGCCCAGTCCGATGCGGCCTGCACCGGGAGCGCGGCGCTCGAGAGCCCGAGCCAGTCGTCGCCCACCGCTGCGGGCTCCAGGATGTCTGGTGAGGTCATGGCAGACGTGTTGTCCTCGAGTCGGTCAACGGCACCGCCGGCGCCCGCGGCGTGAAACCGAACTGGGACCCACGGTACCCGCCGCGACGTCCCTGGCCGGGATGCCGTCGGTAGGGTCGGCGACGTGCCACCGCTGCAATCGGGCGATCCCGGCGATCGGCACGGGGAGGACGACGACGACCTGGGCGACGACCAGGTCGAGTTTCGGCCCCCGTTGCCTCCCGACGACCGGATCTGGCGCCACCCCTCCGAGGTGGCGGCCAGCGCCGCGGTCCCATCCCCCCGGGCGGCCCCGCGATCTCGCCGCTGGTTCCCGGTCCGCCGGCCCCGCGTGCTCGGCCTCGCCACCATCTCGGGCCTGGTGGGCGCCACGCTCTCCCTCGGCCTGGTCGCCGCACTGGGCGGCTTCACCGGCCACACCACGATCGTGCAGCGCAACGTGGCCATCCAACCCGTCACCAGCAGAGCGTCCGACGAGGACACGATCGCGGCCATCGCCGCCCGCACGGCTCCATCCGTCGCCGCCGTCCGGGTCACGCGAAACGGCGACACCACCGCCGGCAGTGCCCTGGTCCTGCGCAGCGACGGGTACCTGGTGACCAATGCGCATCTGGTGATCGCCGCCACCCTCATCGAGGTGCGCCTGCAGGCCGGGCCGTCGATCGGGGCCACGGTGGTGGGCACCGATCCGCTGACCGACGTGGCGGTCCTCCATGTCGATGCCGCCGACCTGCTTCCGGCTGCCCTGGGGAGCGCAGACACCCTGTCGATGGGCGACCGGATCGTCGCCGTCGGAGCCGCCGACACCCCCGGGTGGTCCCCGGAGGTCACCACCGCCGTCGTCAGCGGGCTGGGACGCCGGCTGCGGGCGGCCGACGACACCGTGCTCCACGACATGATCGTCATCGACCAGGCCCTCGGCGGCGCGGCCAGCGGCGGGGCCCTGCTCGATGCCCGGGGGGCGGTGGTCGGCGTGACCAGCGACATCGGTGCCGCGGAGAGCGACCGCGTGGTCCGCGGTGTGGCCATGCCCATCGACCTCGCGGTCCATGTCGCCGAACAGATCATCGAGCACGGTCACGCCCGCCACGTGTGGCTCGGCATCGAGGGCACCGACGTGTCGTCGGCCGACGCCCTGGACCTCGGCATCGCCGGCGGAGCCGCGGTCACCCGGGTCATCGACGGGAGCCCGGCCGCCGCCGCCGGGTTCGCGGCCGGCGACGTCATCGTGGCCATCGACGGTGCCACGGTCGACTCGATGTCGCACCTGATCGTCGCGCTGCGGATCCACGACCCCGGTGACGAGGTCACGCTCTCGGTCCGGCGTGGCGAGGCCACGGTGCCGATCACCGTGGCCCTCGACGAGCGCCAGACCTGAGCCGCGCGACGATCAGCCCAGGCGCGTGCTGATCGTCGGGACCACTGACTCGACCGACTCAGCGGTGCAGGCGCCGGCGGAGCAGCGCCACCGCTCCCCCGATCCCGGCGAGGACGCCGACCGCGGTGACCCCGAGGGCGAGCTCCTGCCGCCGCTGAGGTGAGATGGCGGCCCACGGCGCGGCGGCATGTCCCGCCACGAACGCTTCCTCGTTGGTGTGCTGCGGCACCCATCCGAGGCCCCGCAACCGATCGTTCGCCACCACCCAGGAATGGTTCACGAACGGGACGAAGCCCGGCGGGGTCGGGCTGAGCTGGTACCGCCACCCCAGCGACGTCAGCCGATGGGCCACCGACGCCGAGAACGGCAGGCGCGGCACCCCACCGGCCAGGGCCCGGACCAGGTCGGGGCCGAGCGCACCGTCCGGGGCCACGTTGAAGATCCCCTCGGCCCCGGTGCGACGCACGAGATCGACGGCCGAGGCGACGTCGTCGGCGTGGACGAACTGGCTGGCCTGCGTGCCCTCCGGGCTGGTGACGAGGCGGGCGGCACCCAGCACCCGGCCCAGCTCGTCGGGGCCCTTCGGGGAGACGGTGACGCACGGGCGCAGGATCGCCACGGTCACGCCGGGGTGGTCAGCGGCGAACGCCAGCACCGACTGCTCGACGTCGGCGCGTGTCCGCACCCAGGTCGATTCGGGGTTGGGGCGGATGGGCGCCGTCTCCGACAGCGGAACGGGGTTGTCGGCCCACGCGCCGTACACCGTTGCCGAGCTGCGGACGATGACCTGATCGACACCCACCTTCGCCGCCGCCTCGAGGATGCGCCCCGTGGTGACGAGATCGTGGTCGGCCGGGGTGCCCTCCAGCGGATCCGATCCGGCCAGGTGGCACACCACGTCGACGCCGTCGAGCAGCGAGACGAGATCGGCCTCCTTGAGGTGGACCCGATGGGTCTCGACCCGGTCGCCTCCGACGCCCTTGGACAGTCCCGACATCACCTCGCGGTCGATCGCCACGATCCGTTCGACGGCCTCGTCGGCGGCCAGGGACGCGACGACGCGACGACCGACTGGGCCGGCTGCCCCGGTGACCGCGACCTGCGACATGACCCCTACGATGCAACCCGTGAGCGGCTCCGGTCCAACCGATGGCGACAACCCGTTCGAGGGCCTCCCCTTCTTCGGCGATCTCGGCAAGCTCTTCGGTGGCCTGGGCGGCCCATCCGGCGGCCGTGGACTCCAGTGGGACACAGCCCGTCAGGTGGCGATGCAGCTCGCCGCCAGCGGCGGGTCCGAACCCAACATCGAACCCATGGCTCGCATGGAGGTCGAGGAGTTGGCCCGGGTCGCCGATCTCCACATCTCCAACGCCACCAACCTCGCCACGTCGATCACCGGGCGGGGCGTCACCGTCCTCCCCGTGACGCGGACCCAGTGGGTCCAGCGCAGCCTCGACGCCTTCCGGCCCCTGTTCGAGTCGCTCGCGTCCTCGCTGGCCGCCGGGGCGTCCGAGGCGCCAGCGGAGGACGAGTCCGGCGATCCCCTCTCGGCGATGTTGGGCCAGCTGATGGGGGCGATGGCGCCGATGATGCTCAGCGTCACCGCCGGCGGCATGATCGGACACCTCTCCGAGCGGAGCTTCGGTCAGTACGACCTCCCCGTCCCGCGCACGCCGTCGGACGAGTTGCTGCTCGTGCTCCCCAACGTCGATGCCTTCGGCGACGACTGGTCCATCGACCACAAGGACCTGCGGCTGTGGATCTGCCTCCACGAGATCGCCCACCACGCGGTCCTCGGGGTGCCCCACATCCGCGCCGCGCTCGAGCAGATGATCCGCGAGTACGCCTCGGGCTTCCAGCCCGACGCCAACGCCCTCGTCGATCGCCTCGGCGGCGTCGACATCACCGATCCGTCGGCGATGCAGCAGCTCCAGGGTCTGCTCGGCGACCCCGAGGTCGTCCTCGGAGCCATCCAGACCGATGCCCAGCGCGCCCTGCTCCCCCGCCTCGAGGCGCTGATCGCTCTCGTCGTCGGCTACGTCGACCACGTGATGGACCTTGTCGGCACCAACCTCATCTCCAGCTACCCGATGATCACCGAGGCCCTGCGCCGTCGGCGGGTCGAGGCCGACGAGTCCGACCGGTTCGTCGCCCGCCTCTTCGGGCTCGAGATCGGGCAGGCCACCTACGACAAGGGGGCGGCGTTCGTCGACGGTGTCGTGGAACGAGCCGGCCCGGACGCGCTCGAGCCGCTGTGGTCCGCCGAGCGCTTCCTCCCCACGCCGGCCGAGATCACCGCGCCCGGCCTGTGGCTCGCCCGGATCGATCTCCCCGACGACCCGTCCGCCGGCGACCCGCCCGCCGGCGACCCGGCCGCCGACTGACCACCCCATCCCCGTTCTGGTCGGTCATCGGGACCGCTCAGTGGCGCATCGGACCACCAGAACGGGTTGGAGGGGGACGAATGGGCGACCCCGAGCGGCGCCGTCAGTGCTCCCGGGGTGGGCGCGGGGGAGGCTCTTCGACGACGGTGGGATCCACCCCTGGACCGAACACGTCCGTGGGGTCGGCGTCGCGCTGGTCGTCAGGAGTGACGATCGACGGTGGCATCCTCGGCGACGGCGGGGGTGGGACCGGTGGTGGCGGCGGCGCCGGACCGTGGGGCGACACGATGGTGGGGGGCAGCTCGCTGGTGTCGGCCGCCTGGAACCCGAGCTCGCGTGGGGTCCGGCTGCTCTCCGAACGGGCCGTCCGCCGGAGCGAGAGCTGCCGGGCCCCGCGCGCCCCGGCCGTGTAGGAGACGGCCGCGAACGCCGCGGTGCCCGCCAGGAGCAGGAAGCCGAGCCAGAGCGGCATGGGCACGATGCCCAGGACGGCGCCACCGACCCAGATGAGCTGGAATCGGGTCTCGAACCGGGCGAAGGAGCGACCGCGGTTGGCGTCGGGCGCGTCGCGCTGGACGATGGCGTCGAACGCCTGCTTGGCCGCGGACGCCCCGACGCCGACCGAGGCGGCCGCCAGCGCCGACCCGCCCAACCCTCCGATCCAGGCCGCCACCAGCCCCATGCCCGCCACCACGGCGAGGAGTCCGGCGATGATCCGTTCCTCGAGGACGTGCTGGCGCAGCACGGGTGCCAATCCGGCGCCGGCCAGGGCGCCCATGGCCGAGAGGGCCAGCACCACCCCGAAGTGCCAGGTGGGCGAGCCGTCGGTCCGGAGCGCGAAGGCGAGCAGGAAGGTGAGGAAGCCGACGATGCCCCGGAACAGCCCCATGGCCGAGGCGGCCAACCGCACGCCGACGCCGCGCAGCTCCTCGCGGGCCTCCTGCGATTCGGGGGTCACGGCGACCTGGGCCTTGGGGATGCTCCAACCCACCACCACCGCTCCCACGAAGACGATGGTGGCGAGCCCGAGCACCCACTCCGATCCGCCGAGCTTCAGCGCGATGCCGCCGGGGATGGCGGCGGCGAACCCGACCACGCCGGAGATGAGCGAGAGCTTGGAGTTCGCCTCGACCAGCTCCTCGTCGGAGCGGACGGTCGACGGCACCAGCGCCGACTTGGCCACGAAGTAGCTCTTCGAGAGGACGAGGAGGGCGAACGCCTCGGGGAACAGGAGCAGCGAGTCGACGTCGCGGATCATCAGCGCGCACATCGCGGCGCGCAGCACGGACGACCCGATCACCACCCACCGCCGACCGCCGGCGGCCCGGTCGAGGGCCGGGCCCACCAGCGGTGCCACGACCGCGAACGGCGCCATGGTCAGCGCCAGGTACAGGAAGACCTTGCCGCGCGCCTCGCCGGGGTCGATGGAGAAGAACAGCGTGCCCGCCAGCGCGATGGTGACCAGCGTGTCGCCCGCCACGGCGGCGGCGTGGGCTCGCGCCAGCCGGGCGAACGACGAGACGGTGAACGCCTCGGCGCCGGCGCGGGGCTTGGCCAGCGGTCGCCAGCCGTCGCCGTTCTTCATCGTTCGCCCCTCATGACGGGCAGGGTAGGAGCTGGGCCGCCGGGTGCCGACCGCGCTCCGGTCCGATCACGTCGGGGCCATCACCTTGTCGAACTTGTAGCCCAGTCCCCGGATGGTGACGATCCGCTCCGGGTTCGAGGGGTCGGTCTCGATCTTGGCCCGCAGTCGCTTGACGTGGACGTCGAGGGTCTTGGTGTCGCCCACGTAGTCGGAGCCCCACACCCGGTCGATGAGTTGCTCGCGGGTCAGCACCCGGCCGGCGTTGGCCAGCAGCACGTGGAGGAGCTCGAACTCCTTGAGCGGCAGTGACGTGAGCTCGCCGCGGATGTGCACCTCGTGCTTCTCGGGGTCGAGGCTGACGTCGCCGACCACCAAGGCATCGGTGGTGAGGTCGTCCTCGCGGTGCTCGGACCGGCGCATCACCGCTCGCATCCTCGCCACCAGTTCGCGCACGCGGTACGGCTTGGTGACGTAGTCGTCGGCGCCGACCTCGAGACCCACCACGGTGTCGATCTCGGATGCCTTGGCGGTGACCATGATGATCGGCACCTTCGACCGCTTCCGGAGCTCGCGGCAGACGTCGATGCCGGAGATGCGGGGCAGCATCACGTCGAGCAGCACGAGGTCGGGGCGCACGGCGTCGAACGTCTCGAGCGCCTCGGCACCGTCGCGGGCGACCTGGACGCGGAAGCCCTCACGGACGAGCCCGATGCTGAGTGCCTCGATGAACGACTCTTCGTCCTCGACGACGAGGATGGTTGCCTCGGGCATGAGCGCGGACCTCCTTCTCGTTGGCAGCCAGCCCGACGGCTAGCCGGCTTCCTGGGCGGTGACGGCCACCGGGCCGGGTCCGGCCGGGAACACGAGCGTGAACGTGGTGCCCTCGCCCTCGCGGCTGTCGACGGTGACCTCGCCGCCGTGGTTCGACGCCACGTGGCGGACGATGGCGAGACCGAGCCCGGTGCCACCTGTCTCGCGGCTGCGGGCCCGATCGACGCGGTAGAAGCGCTCGAAGACCCGTTCGAGGTCGCGGCGGGGGATCCCGATGCCTCGATCGGCGACCGAGATGCGCACCCGCTCTCCGTCGGTCCCGGCGGACAGCGCCACCGACGAACCGGGCGAGCTGTACTTGATGGCGTTGTCGAGGAGGTTGAACACCGCCGACACCAGCTGGCGGCGGTCGCCCCGGACCTCGAGCCGTCGTGATGGCTCGGCGAGGTCGAGGGTGATCCCGCGCTGCTCGGCTGCGGTGGACGCCCGCTCGACGGCCTCGGCCAGCACGAGGTGGACCGGCACCGGATCGCCCAGCGACGCCTCGCCGGCCTCGATCCGGCTCAACTCGAGCAGGTCGTCGATGGTGCGGCTGGCCCGCATCGCCTCGTGGTGCATCCGCTGGGCCAGCCGACGCATGACCTCGAGGTCGTCCTCGTCGACGATCGTCTCGGCCAGCACGCCGATGCCGCCGACCGGGGTCTTGAGCTCGTGGGAGATGTTGGCCACGAAGTCGCGGCGGACGGCGTCGACCCGCTGCCGCTCGGTGACGTCCTCGATGATCACCAGGGCGCCGATGCTGCGGTAGCCGTCGTCGAGGGGATCGGCGCTGAGGATCAGGGTTCGTCGAGGGGGCCCGAACAGCTCGAGGGTCCGGGACCCGGCGCCGCCCCGGAGCGCGGCCATGGCCAGATCCTCGATGGTGGATTCGACGATGGCCTCACCGTGGCGGGCATCGAGGAACATCTCGGCGCTGCGGTTGCGGAACACGATCTGGCCGGTGTCACCGAAGAGGACGATGCCGTCCTGGATGGCGGACAGCGCGTGCGCCATGCGGGTCTCGGCCGCGGACGAGTCGCCCCCCTTCGTCACTGCCTTGTCGACGGCCCGCTCGAGCTGGCCCATGGTGGCCTCGAGACCACGGACCTCGGCCAGCGGTGTCGCCTCCAACCGGGCGGCGGCGTTGTGGGCCTGGGCCCGGAACCGCCGCCGGCTCCGCCACCACAGGAGCAGCGTCAGAACCCAGACACCGCTGGGTACCCCCGCCGCCAAGGCCACAGCGGCGTTCCGACTCACGGTCGACTCCTCATCGGATCCGGGCTCACTCGGCGGGTTCCCCACCTTCGTCGCCGGCCGCCTCGTTCAGCTCGCCGCCGTCGTTCCAGACGGGGCTGCGGGCCCCGACCCGGGCGGCACCGGTCTGCTCGGGCAACCAGCCGTCGACCATGTAGCGCACCCGTTCCCCGATGTTGACGGCGTGGTCGCCGATGCGCTCGTAGTAGCGCCCGATGAGCGCGAGCTGCACGGCGGGCTGGATGTCGCCGCCACCACCCCAGGTGAGCACCGCCTGGATGTAGTCGGCATGGAGCTGGTCCAGCCGGTCGTCGATGTCGTCGAGGGCGGCGGCCAGGCTCGAGTCGCCCTCCACGTAGGCGTCCATGCACATGCGGAACAAGCGGGTGGCCTGCTCACTCATCTGCTGCAGCAGGCCGCGGACCGCCGGGGGGAGCTCCGTGGGGTAGATCCGCCGCGTGGCTTTGCACACGTTGACCATCAGGTCGCCGGACCGCTCGATCTCGGACACCAGACGGATGGCGGCGATGATGGCCCGCAGGTCGCTGGCCACGGGTGCCTGCAGCGCCAGCGACGCGTAGCAACGCTCCTCGACCTCGATGGCGAGGTTGTCGATGACGTCGTCGTTGTCGATGATCTCCTGCGCGGCCCGGAGATCCTGCGAGAGCAGCGCTTCGGTGCCCTTGGGGATCGTCTCGGTGACCAGTGCCGCGAGGCGCGTGATGTCACGGGTGATCTCGTGGAGCTGGGAGTGGAAGGTACGGCGGGCTTCGACCATGTCGATCATCGAACCTCAGCGGAAAGGTGGTTTGGGTCACCGGTGAGCAGGTAGCGCAGCCGGGCGCCGATGATGGCGGCGTGATCGGCCACCCGCTCGAGCGAGCGCCCCGCGATCAGTGTATGGGTGGCGATCCGGACCGCATCCGTCCCGGTCAGCCGGAGCAGCTCGGCCATGAGCCGCTCGTAGTGGGCATCCATCGTGTTCACCCGCTCGGCGAGGTCGGTGGCCAGGCCGAGGTCCTGGGCGGACCACGCCCGCAGGGCGTCCCGATAGGCCTCGACCGCGGTGTCGGCCATCGAGGCGAGGATGTCGAAGGTGATGTCGTTCGAGGCCCACAGGTCACGCTGGGGGTTGAGCTTCACCACCCGCAGTGAGAGGTCGCCGATCCGCTCGAGCTCCGAGAGGATGCGCAGCACGGAGACCACGAACCGGAGGTCGGACGCCACCGGGTTCTCGCGGGCCAACAGGTCGTAGCACCGACCGGTGAGCGAGACGTTCATGGCGTCGATCTCGTCGTCGTCGTGCAGCGCGGCGTCGGCGGCGCCGAGGTCGCCGTCGGCCAGGACGCGCCGCATGCGCTCGAGGTTCTGGTCGACCTTCACGCCCATCAGCTCCACCTGGATGCGGAGCTGGCCGAGCTCGTCCCGGAACGACGTGCGAATCGGTCTCGCCTCCCCGCTCTCGATCGACTGCGTCACCCGAATCGACCGGTGACGTAGTTCTCGGTCCGCTCGTCGCTGGGGTTGGAGAACATCTGCTCGGTGGGAGCGTGCTCCACGAGCATGCCGGTGCGCACGTCGTTCTCCTCGTTGACGTCGGTGGTGAAGAACGCGGTCTTGTCCGAGACCCGGGCCGCCTGCTGCATGTTGTGGGTGACGATGATGATCGTGTAGCGGGCTTTGATCTCCTGCATGAGATCCTCGATCCGCGCCGTGGCGATGGGATCGAGGGCCGAGCACGGCTCGTCCATCAGCAGCACCTCGGGCTCGACGGCGATCGCCCGGGCGATGCACAGCCGCTGCTGCTGTCCGCCGGAGAGGCCCATGGCCGAGGACTTGAGTCGATCCTTGACCTCGTCCCACAGCGCGGCACTCCGCAGCGCCTGCTCGACGACGTCGTCGAGACCCTTCCTCGTCCCCCCGATGCGGGGGCCGTAGGCGACGTTGTCGTAGATCGACTTCGGGAACGGGTTCGGCTTCTGGAAGACCATCCCGATCCGGCGACGCACCTCGACCGGTTGGACATCCGGGTCGTACAGGTCGATGCCGTGGTAGCGGATGCTTCCCTCGACCCGGGCCGACTCGATCAGGTCGTTCATGCGGTTGAAGCAGCGCAGCACCGTGCTCTTGCCACAACCGGACGGGCCGATGAACGCGGTGATCTCCCCCCGCTCGATGTCGAGGTTGACGTCTCGTACGGCGAGGAAGGACCCGTAGAAGACGTGCAGGTCGCGCACCTCGAAGACACAGTTCTCCCGCACCCCGTCCGGCGTCGGCGCCGCGACCGGCGCGGTCGCCCCGTCGTGTGGCGGGGCCGAGATGTCGGTGGTGGTGTCGGTCATGGCGGCCTCTCCTGGATCGGCGGGGGCGGCGTCGTCGGTGGTCATTGGGACTTGATGGCGAAGCGGGACGCGATGAGCCTCGCCACGAAGGTGAGGATGAACACCATCAGCACCAGGGTCAGGGCGGCCCCCCAGGCCCGGTCCTGGGCGCCGACGAATGGCTGTTGGGCGTTGCTGTAGATCTGCGTCGACAAGGCCGTGTTGGGGCCGTCGAGGCTCCAGTTCGAGTGGTAGAGCACGCCGATGGTGAACAGCAGCGGCGCGGTCTCGCCCGCGGCCCGGGCGATGGCGAGCATGGCGCCGCTGACGATGCCGGGCAGAGCGCTGGGGATGGCGACCGAGAGGGTCGTCTTCCAGGTGCGGGCACCGAGCGCGACGCTGCCGTGGCGGAGCTCGTCGGGCACCAGCTTGAGCATCTCCTCGGTGGTCCGGATGACGATCGGCAGCATCAGGCTGGCCAGCGCCAGCGCGCCGGCGATGCCGGACTGGCTCTCGAAGCGCAGCACCCAGATGGTGTAGATGAACAGGCCCATGACGATCGACGGCACCCCGGTCATGACATCGGCCATGAAGCGGACGAAGCGGCTGAACCAGCCCGTTCGGTTGAACTCGTTGAGGTAGACGGCGCCGAGCACGCCGATGGGGATGGCGATGATCGAGGCCGTGCCGGTGATCACGATCGTGCCGATGATGGCTGGTCCCATGCCCCCGCCGTTCGATCGGAACTGGCGCGGGATGTCGTCGGTGAAGAAGCCGATGCCGAGCATCGAGCCACCCCGGGAGATGAGGTAGTAGACGACGTAGCCGAGGGGGACCACCGCGACGAGGAACGCGAGGCCGAGCATGCCGGTGGCGACGACATCGGCGATCCGGCGCCGCCGGGACAGGCGGGCCCGGCGCAGGTCGACGACCGGAGGCGAGATCACCGAGGCGGTGTCGGTCGGGGCGTTCGTCGCGGTCATCAGGCCCCCCGGAGACGGTTCTCGGCGCGGCCGACGATCCAGCGGGCCGAGACGTTGACGACGATGGTGATCCCGAACAGCACCACACCGAGGGCGATCAGCGCCGATCGATGAAGCCCGGACGCCTCACCGAACTGGTTGGCGATCACCGACGGCATGGCGTCCCCGGACGCGAACAGGTTGCCCACGATGCGGGGCGACGAGCCGATGACCAGGGCCACGGCGATGGTCTCGCCCATGGCCCGGCCCAGACCGAGCATGATGGCGCCGACCATGCCGCCGAAGCTGTGCGGGAGCACGGCCCCCTTGATCATCTCCCAGCGGGTGGCACCGAGCGCCAGTGCGGCCGACTTCTCGCCGCTGGGCACGGTGGCGAACACCTCCCGGGTGACCGAGGTGATGATCGGGGTCACCATGATGGCGAGGATGATGCCGGCGGTCATGAAGCTGCGGCCGGTTCCCCCCTCGCCGAAGATCACCCGCAACCCGGGGATCGGCGACACCGCGCTGGCCACACCGTCGTAGACGGGGGTGATGTTGGGGGCGAGGACGGCGATCCCCCACAACCCGTACACGACCGAGGGGATGGCGGCGAGGAGATCGACCAACGTGACCACCGCACTCCGCAACCGGCGGTGGACGACCTCGGTCGTGAACAACGCGATGCCGATGCTCACCGGTACCGACAGGACCAGCGAGATCGCGGAGACGACGAGCGTGCCGTACACGAACGAGAGGCTCCCGAACACCCCCACGCCCTCGGCGGTGTTGGGGGCCCACCGGGTGGAAGTGAAGAACTCGCGACCCGCCTCCTTGAACGCCGGCCACGCGTCGTTGAACGTGCTGACCGCGATCAGGACCAGGACGGCGAGCACCGTGGCAGCGGCGGCCACCGCCAGCCCCTTGAACGCCGAGTCGGCGGCCGTCCCTCGATCTCGTTTGCTCAGGGCCTGGGCGTCGATCGCCACGGTCCTCCTTCATCCTCGAACGCAAGGGAGGGTAGGCGACGATTCGTCGCCCACCCTCCGCTTGCGTGCTGTTGGAGACTCAGCGGATCACTTGACGCCGATCTGGTCGATCTGGTCCATGGCCTTCTGCAACAGGTTGTCGGGCAGGGGTGCGTAGAGCACGTCGGAGGCGATGGCCTGGGCGTCGGTGACCAGGTAGGTGGCGAAGCAGGTCACGGCGTCAGCGGTGGCCTGATCGTCGTAGTTGGTGCGGACCAGCAGGAAGGTCGGCGACGTGATCGGGTAGGCGTCGGCACCGGCGGCGTCCAGCGGGTTGTAGCTGCCGTCGTCGTTGACCTCGGCGCCGGCCAGACCGGCGGTGGCGCCGTCGAGCGTGGGCTGCTCGAAGTTGCCGTCCTTGTTCTCGATCGAGGCGTACGTCAGCCCCAGCGCGTCGGCGTCGGACAGATCGACGTAGCCGATGGCACCGTCGTTGTCCTGGATGATCTGGGCCACACCGGTGTTCTTCTGGCCGGCCTGGCTGTCGGACGGCCACTCGACGGTGTCACCGCTGCCGAGGGTCCACACGTCGGACGCGGCGTCGAGGTACTTGGTGAAGTTGCTGGTGGTGCCCGATCCGTCGGCCCGGTGGGCGATGATGATGTCGGTGGACGGCAGGTCGGCGTCGGGGTTGTCGGCGGCGATCTCCGGGGCGTCCCAGGTCTTGATGTCGCCCTGGAAGATCCCGGCGAGGGTGTCGGCGGAGAGCTGCAGGCCGTCGACGCCCGACAGGTTGTACGACACCGTGATCGGCGCCGCCACCGTGGGCACGTAGACGAACTCGCCGGCGGTCGGACCGTCGCCTTCCTTGACCAAGCTGTCGGTGCCGGCGAAGTCGGTGAGGCCGCTGCCGAACTCTTCCTTGCCGGTGCCGGATCCCACCGCGTTGTAGGTCACCTCCAGCGGGGAGACGTCGCTGAGGGCGTCGATGGCGGCCTGGTGGAAGGCATCGACGAAGCTCGAGCCGGAGCCGGTGATGGAGCCTTCACAGGCCGAGAAGTCGATCGTCGAACCATCGGTCGAGCCCGCCGCGGTGGTCGAGGAACCTCCGGCTGCGGTCGTGTCCGTGGTGCCGGACGAGCTGTCGTCGTCGCCGCAGGCAGCGGCGACGAGCGAGAAGGCGAGGAACAGGGCGGCGAGCGCGGCCCATCGACGGTTCCGGAACAATGGTTTTCCTCCGTGCAGGGGGACGAGACGATGTCGGGTTGACACGTTGTCGACCGTAGGAAGGCAACGTGGACCCACGGCCCACACCAGGTGAACCCCGGGTGAACAGCGGGGTGCGATCAGCCCAACTCGTCACCGGGGGTGTCGGACGTCACCCGCCCTCGGTGGCGTTCTGATGATCTCGTGGTGAACGACTCCAGAACGGGTCGATCCCGTTCGTAGGTGAGGACCTCGGCGACCTCGTCCGTGGGCACCCACCGCAGGGCCGTGATCTCGACGTTGGACTCGAACCCCACGGAGGTGGCGACGGCCATCGACCAGTAGCGCACCCGCTTGAGTCGGCCGGCCCCGTCCCGGTAGTCGGTGGAGGCCAGCTCGGTCCCGAGTACCGGCACGATGCCGGTCTCTTCGAACACCTCCCTCACGGCAGCCTGCTGCCACGTCTCACCGGGGTCGAGCTTGCCCTTCGGGAAGGTCCAGTCGTCGTAGCGGTCGCGATGCACGAGCAGGAGCTCGGTGTCGCCGTCGGGCGTCGACCGCCACACGATCCCGCCTGCGGCCCGGACCATCTCGGCTGCCATCAGTCGTGGATGTCGAGGTTGCGGGCTCGGCCGAGGGCGGCCTGCTGCAGGTAGAGGTGGGTGTCGACATCACCGCCATGGGTGGCCCGGGTCCATGTCCCATCGGCGGCCAGCTCCCAGGCCAGATGATCGTCGGCGAGGACCACGTCGAGGATCTCGCGGAGCCGGCTCTCCAGCTCGGGCGTGTCGATCGGCACCAGGGCCTCGACGCGTCGATTGATGTTGCGGGACATGAGATCGGCGGAACCGATGAGGTAGGTGGGCCGACCGGGCCCGTCGCCGTTGCCGAAGTAGTAGATCCGCGAGTGTTCGAGGTACCGACCCACGATCGAGCGCACCCGGATCGTCTCCGACAGGCCGGGAACCCCGGGGCGGAGGCAGCAGATGCCCCGCACGATGAGGTCGATCTCCACGCCGGCCCGTGACGCCGCGTAGAGGGCGTCGACCATGCCGGGGTCGGAGATGCTGTTCATCTTGGCGATGATCCGGCCGTCGGTCCCCTGTTCGGCCTCGGCCGCGATGAGGGCCTCCATCCGGGCTCGGAGCTCCCCCGGCGCCACGATCAGCTTCTCGTACTCGACCGCCCGACCGAATCCGGTGAGGAAGTTGAACAGCTGACTCAGATCGGTGCCGATGGCGGGATCGGTGGTGAACAGGCCGAGATCCTCGTAGATCGTCGCCGTGCGGGGGTTGTAGTTCCCGGTGCCGATGTGGCAGTACCGCCGGAGTCCGTCACGTTCCTCCCGCACCACCAGCAACGTCTTGGTGTGGGTCTTCAACCCGACGAGGCCGTACACGACGTGGACGCCGACCTCCTCGAGCGCCTTGGCCCACTCGATGTTGGCTGCCTCGTCGAACCGGGCCTTCAACTCGATCAGCACCGCCACCTGCTTGCCCGACTCGGCCGCCCGGATCAGCGACCGGATGATCGACGAGTCACCCGACGTGCGGTACAGCGTCATCTTGATGGCGACCACCCGCCGATCGCTGGCCGCCTGGCGCAGGAACGCCTCCACCGTGTTGCGGAAGCTGGCATACGGGTGCTGCACGAGGATGTCGCTGCGGCGGATCTCGGCGAAGAAGTCGGCCGGGGACTCGTCGTCGTTCACCAGCCGCGCCGGCGTGATGGCCGGCCAGACCGGGTCCTTGAGGTCGGGACGCTCGATGTCGTGGATGCCCCGGAGGCCGGTGTGATCGAGGGGGCCGTCGATCTCGTAGACGTCCTCCTCCATGACGTCGAGCTCGCGGATCAGCAGTTCTCGGATGTCTGGGGACATCGATGCATCGATCTCGAGTCGGACCGCGCGGCCGAACCGCCGGCGCCGCAGCTCGACCTCGACCGCGGCGAGCAGATCCTCGGCCTCGTTCTCCTCCACGGTCAGGTCGGCGTTGCGGGTGACGCGGAAGGCGGCGACCCCCCCGATCTCCATGCCGGGGAACAGCTCGTCGAGATGGGTGGCGATCACCTGCTCGAGGGGCACGAAGGTCATCGAGTCGGGGAGCCGGACGAAGCGATCGAGGTTCGACGGCACCTTCACGCGGGCGAACCGCCGCTCGCCCGAGGCCGGGTCGACCACCTGCACCGCCAAGCTCAACGAGAGGTTGGAGATGTAGGGGAACGGATGGCCGGGGTCGACGGCCAAGCGGGGTGAGCACCGGGAAGATGTGCTCCTCGAAGATCTCGTACAGGGTCTTCTGCTGGTCGACGTCGAGCTCGTCCCACGAGCGGAACGCGACGCCCTCGGCCTCGAGGGCGCCCATCACGTCGCGGAAGTACCGGGCCTGGATGCGGGCGTGTTCGACCACGACGTCGCGGATCTCGAGCAGTTGCTCGGCGGCGGTGCGGCCATCGGACGCGGTGGTGTCCACACCGGCGTACACCTGGTCTTTGAGGCCGGCCACCCGGACCTGGAAGAACTCGTCGAGGTTCGACGTGACGATGGCGAGGAACTTCGCCCGCTCGAGCAGGGGAACGCTGTCGTCACCGGCGAGCGCCAGGACGCGGGCGTTGAAGTCGAGCCACGACAGCTCGCGGTTGAAGAAGCGCTCCGGCCCCTGGACCAGGGTGTCGTCCACGTCGCCCACACTCGCACGGTAACGCCAACGAGGGTGGCGGATCGCGCCAGACGCCGGATGTTCACCGGCCGGACGACGACGCGACCGCGTGCTCGCGGGGGTCAGGCCGGCGACCGGACGGCCAGCACGGCGGCTCCGATGGCGCCGGCGGGGTCACCGAGCGCGGCGGACAGCACCACCGGCGGCGTGCCGGAGAACCGCAGGACACGCAACGAGTGCGCCAACCGTTCCACCGCGACCTTGTCGAGGCGTTCGCCCAGACCCCCGCCGACGACGACGGCGGCCACGTCGACGGTGACCACCGCGTTGGCCACCGCGATGCCGAGCAGCGCCAGACC
This sequence comes from uncultured Acidimicrobiaceae bacterium, assembly GCA_963731885.1. Lineage (GTDB taxonomy): Bacteria > Actinomycetota > Acidimicrobiia > Acidimicrobiales > Salinilacustritrichaceae > Salinilacustrithrix. The sequence continues at coordinate 83,589 of CAVSXR010000021.1, forward strand.
CTCGTCGATCAGCTCCACGGCCACCTCGTCGCCGGCGTCGTAGGCGGTGACGAACACCTTGGACTTCATGCGATCGTCGCCGGCGAGCTCGACCAGCGCGGTGGTCCGACCCTGGGCGTGCAGCTCACGGGCCCGCTCCTCCATCGCCCGCCGCCCGATGTAGGCCTCCACGTGGCCGAGGCCGCCGCAGGCGCATTCGCGTCCGTTGGGGACCACGACCACGTGCCCGAGCTCGCCGGCGAGCCCCGAAGGTCCGATCCGCAGCTGCCCGTCGAGCACGAGCCCCGCCCCGAGTCCGGTGCCCATCCAGACCGCGAGGACGTCGCGGTGGCCGCGCGCCGCCCCCACCATGACCTCGCCGAACGCGGCGACGTTGACGTCGTTGGCCACCGTGACGGGCACGCCGAGGCGCTCGGTCAGCAGCGAGCCCAACGGCACCGGCCGATCGAAGCCCACCAGGTTCGGCGCCCGCGCGACGACGCCCGAGCCCGACTCGACCACCCCTGGGGTTCCGATGCCCACGGCCACCGGCTCGGGGTGCAGCGAGCGCACCATCTCGACCACGGCATCGATGATGTCCTCGGCCGAGGTCGTCGGCGTGGCCGCCTTGGCGTGGCGGACCACCGTCGGTTCGTCGGACGCCGCGCCGTCGACGAGTGCCCCGAAGATCTTGGTCCCGCCGAGATCGATCCCGACGACCGGTCCGTCCATGGGCGCTCGCTCCGTCCCGGGGTGGGGCTAGTTGTCCTCGGGGTAGCCCAGGTCCCACTCGAGCAGGAAGTTCTCCCGCTCGGCATCGCGGTTGACCCGCTCGCGGTTGCGGCGGAACTGGGGATCGTGCGGGGGAAGCAGCACGAGACGAGCTCGCACCCGGGCCCGGAACGCCTCGATCAGGGCTTCGTCGCCCCAGTCGGACTGGATCTCCCAGTGCGGGCTGGTGGGCCCGAGGTACACGATGCGGGCATGCGCCACCGGCGGCGGCCGTTCTTCGATCTCGACGTCGGACATGGCAGATCCCTCATTCACGAACAGGCGGGGCGGAGCGGCGGACTCGTCCACGGTAGTGGTTCCTAGCCGCGACGCCCCAGGGTGGCCTTGATGTCGGTCTGCTCGCCGTCCCGCACGATGGTCAGCGTGACGACGTCGTCGACCTCCAGCCCGCGGATCACGGCCCCGACCGACGCCGAGTCGGGGGTGGGCGTGCCGTTCACCGCCACGATCACGTCGCCCTCCTGCACGCCGGCGTCGTCGGCGCCGCTGCCGGGGACCACGCTCTGGATGAACGCACCCTCGGAGACGTCGATGCCGAACTGGTCGAGGTTGGTGGACGACTCGGTGGCGACATCGGTGGTGTTGACGCCGAGGAAGGCCTGATCACCTCGGACGGAACCGCCACCGGCCCGGATCTCCTCGATGAGCGGCTTGACCTTGTCGATGGGGATCGAGAACCCGATGTTCTGGGCATCCCCGATGATGGCGGTGTTGATGCCCACCACCTGCCCGGCCGCGTTGACCAGCGGGCCGCCCGAATTGCCCGGGTTGATGGCCGCGTCGGTCTGGATGAGCCCCTCGAGCGAGATGGCGGGTTGGTTGCCCGACGCCGGCGCTTCGAGACGCCGGCCCAACGCCGACACGATGCCCTGGGTGACGGTGGGGCTCCCGCCGAGGTTCAGCGCGTTGCCGATGGCGATCACCTCCTCGCCGACCTGCAGGGCGTCGGACGAACCGAGCTCGGCGGGCACCAGATCGCTGCGACCCTCGATCTGGATGAGCGCCACGTCCTTGTCCGGAAACGACCCGACGAGCGAGGCGGCCGCCTCGGAGCCGTCGAACAGCCCGACGCTGATCGACGGCAGACCGGCCACCACGTGGGCGTTGGTGAGCACGAGGCCGTCGGCGGTGAGGACGATGCCGGTGCCGGCGCCGGCCTGACCATCGACGATCTCGCTCTTGGTCAGCACCGACACCACCGACGGTTCGATCCGGTTCAGGACCGCGAGGATGTCGATGCGGGCCGCCGCACCCCCGGGCGAGGTCACCGGGGTGGACGCCAGAGTCGGTGGCCGCATTGCCGCCGCCGGTGGGCAACATGGCGACGATTCCCAGGATGAGTGCGGCGACGAGGGCACCGACGCCGCCGCCCACCAGGGCCGAGCGGCCCACGGCGCGATCCCGATCGCCGGGGTGCGGGGGCGGATCGAGTCGGGGCCACGCGGCAGGAGCCCGGAGCTCGCGCTCCGGCCGCACCGGGGGCGCGGCTGGCATCGTGTCGCGGTCCGAGGGCGGCATGTCCACCAGTCTCGCCGGTCGAACGTCCGCTGCGAACGTCAGCCCCGGATTTCCTCCGTTCCGCCAACTGGCGGGTGATCCGACATTTTTTCGGCAAAGAAGGAACCAGAACGCCGTCAGCGTCGTAGAACACTTCGGAGGTCACACGATGGACACCCCATGGATGCAAGACGGCAACTGCCGTCACCACCCTCCCGAGGTCTTCTTCCCCAGCGACGGCGTCGGCGTGATCACGGCCCAGCGGATCTGTGCCGGTTGCCCGGTTCGCGAGGCGTGTCTCGAGTACGCGCTCGAGAACCGGATCGACCACGGCGTGTGGGGTGGTGCGTCCGAACGGGAGCGGCGCCGCCTGCTCAAGCGCCGCCGCACGACCCGCGTCGCCACCCCCACTGCCTGAAGCCGGCGCGTCGGCGCGGCCGCCTCGGTACGTTGCGACTCGAACGGTTCCGAGTGAAGGAGCAGCAGCCACGTGCGCATCGGGATTCTCACCGGTGGCGGCGACGTCCCCGGGCTGAACGTGTGCATCAAGGCCGTCGTCGACCGGGCGGGCCAGGAGGGCCACGAGGTCGTCGGTCTCCGGCGGGGCTGGGCCGCACTGGTCGACATCGACCCCGACGACCCTGCCACCGCTGACGGCTACGTCCAGCCGCTGCGGCCAGGGGAGGTCCGGACCATCGACCGCACCGGCGGAACGATGTTGCACACGTCGCGGACCAACCCGTCGAACGTCACGCAGGTCCCCGCGTTCCTGACCGACACCGTCGAAGGGGCGCCACCCCACGACCTGACCCGGCACGCGCTCCGGGTGCTCGACCACCTCGGCATCGACGTGCTCATCCCGATCGGTGGCGACGACACGTTGTCCTACGGGCTCCGGCTGCACGACGAGGGCGTGCCGGTCATCGCCATCCCGAAGACGATGGACAACGACGTGCACGGCACCGACTACTGCATCGGCTTCTCGACCGCCGTGACCCGCAGCGTGCAGTTCATCCACCAGTTGCGCACGTCGACCGGCTCGCACGAGCGGTTGGCCGTCGTGGAGCTGTTCGGTCGGTACTCGGGAGAGACGTCGCTCATCGCCGCCTACCTCGCCTCCGTCGACCGGGCCCTGATCTCGGAGGTGCCCTTCGACATCGAGAAGCTGGCCGGGCTCCTCATGGACGACCGGGACCAGAACCCGTCGAACTACGCCATGGTCACGGTGTCCGAGGGCGCCACCATGCTCGAGGGCGACCTCCACCTGTCGGGCGAGGCCGACGCCTACGGCCACCGCAAGCTGGGCGGCATCGGCGGGCGCGTGGGCGAGGCCCTGAAGGAGATCACCGGCGTGCCGATCATCTCCCAGACGCTGGGATACCTGATGCGCTCCGGCAGCCCCGATTCCCTCGACCTGATGGTGGCGATCAACTTCGCGGTGATGGCGGCCGACCTCGCCGTCCAGGGCGCACGGGGCCGCATGGTGGCGCTGCGGGCCGGCACCTACACCGACGTTCCCATCAACGCGACCCGCGAGGGGGTCAAGCGCGTCGACGTCGAGGCCCTCTACGACACCGACCAGTACCGGCCCAAGGTCCGCCAGGTCACGGGCAAGCCGATGTTCCTCTACTGATCGAGGTCGTCGGCGCGCCCGTCGCCGAAGCCGATCCGGCCGGCGTCGGGACGGACCACCTCGATCGGGTCACGCAGATCGTCGATGTAGCCGAGGGCGTAGGCGCCGCGCGAATAGCCCATCAGCCGCTGGAGATCCTCGTCGAAGGTCCGGGCCACCTCGCGGGGCACCGACAGGTACTGGTTCTCCTCCTGGCGCAGCCACGACACGTTGTAGGTGATGTTCACGCCGCAGCGGACCGCGTCGGACCGGTTGGCTCCCCCACCGTGGTAGAGGGCACCGGTGTAGACGAGGACCGACCCCTTCGCCATCTCGGCCGGGACGGTGTCCTCGACCCCGAGGCGCAGCTTGTCGTCGGCCAGGTTGCTCCCGGGGACGACACGGGTAGCGCCGTTCTCCTCGGTGAAGTCGGTCATCGCCCACAGGGTGTTGCACTGGACCTCGTAGCCCTTGGGGAACGGGAAGAAGTCGAACGCCCACTGGTCGCGGTGAATCGGCTGACCCGTCTCCCCCGGCCCGATCGCGATGACCTGTGTCAGGTGCAGCTGGTACGAGGTGGCATGGGCCAGCACCTCGCCGACCGTGGCGAGGATGGTGGGGTGCATGACCAACTGGCGCGCCGTGGGCGAGCGGGCGAGGAGGGCGCCCGTCCGCTTGGTCGCCAAGCCGGAGAAGTCGTCGGGCCCGTCGGGCGTCGCCGCCATCCACGGTGCCAGCTCGGCCCCGATGGCATCCATGGTCGAACTGGGCACCAGTCCCTCGATCACGGCGCAGCCGTCGGCGGCCAGGGCCTCGGCGAGGGCCGCGGGGCTCACGTCGGCGCCGTATCGCCGGATCTGCATCTCAGGCCCCCTCGGCTCGCTGGCTCGGGTCACGCTAGTCAGCGGCCGGGTTCAGCCGTCGATGGCGAAGACGTCGGTGAAGCGGCTGCACGCGTCGTGGATGTGGTCCCACACGCTGCCGCGACGCGTCTCGGCCAGCCCGTCGATGACGGTGAGCGCCGAATTCCGGTCGGGCGCGATGACGGTGACCACCAGGTGCCCGAGCTCGGTGACCATCACCGTCGGGCTCGTGCCCGGCCGGTCCCACACGGTCCGCGTGCCCACCTGCTCGACCGTGCCGGACGGTAGCCCCGACCAGTCGAGCCGACCCGGCTGCTGGAACACCGAGACCGACGTCGCACCGTCGCTGTAGACGACGAGGGTGAGGTCGCGACCGTCGTAGACCACCCGGCGGCTGAGGCGGGCCCGGTTGCCGATCATCGCCGGCGGCGCGGAGTACGGACGCCCGACCGAGTCGACCCGGTGGGCCCGCTCCATGCCGTGCAGGTTCGCCATCCGCCACGGATCGGCGCCAGCGGTGGTATCCGATGCGGCCGCGCTGGTGGCGGCGACGTGGGCCGCCACCAGATCGTCGATCTCCGGGACGACATCGGGCCGGATGACGGCCGATGTCAGGGCCAGCGAGCCCAGCACCACCGCCGCCAAGCCCACGAAGGCGGCCCCCACCCGGATCAGCGTGCGATGCCGGGCGAGGAGCCCCTCGACCACCGGGGTGGAGTCGACGACCGGGAGGGCCCGGACCCACGACCGGGCCGTCGCCGCCTCCTGGGCCATGGCACGACATCGGTCGCACGCCTCGAGGTGGGTCCGGACCCAGGCCTCGGTCTCGGCGTCGAGCTCGCCGTCGAGGTGGGCCGAGACGAGGTCACCGGCGTGGCCGTCGGCCGGTGGGTGGGCCATCCCCTCGGTCACGACTCCCCCTTTTCGGTCCGGTCGAGGGCCTCGCGCAGCGCGAGGCGGCCCCGGTGGATCCGACTGCGCACGGTCCCCACCGGCACGTCGAGCTGCTCGGCGATGTCGGCGTACGGAAGCCCGGCCACGTCGGACAGCACGACGGCGACGCGGTAGTCCTCGGGCAGCTCGGCGAGCAGTTCCTGGAGGTGGGCCGGAAGACCGGCCGCGGCCGCCGCGTCAGCCGCCGATGGCGAGGCCGGCAGGACCAGATCGGGATCGTCGGGGAGGGCGACCTGCGGTCGTCTCGTCCGTCGCCGGGCGTCGTCGAGGAACGCGTTCGTGGTGATGCGCCCCAGCCACGCCCGCAGCGACCCGGGGGTGTAGGTCCGCAACCCTCGTTGCACTCGCACCAGCACTTCCTGCACCAGATCCTGCGCGTCCTCTCGGTTCCCGGTGAGCCGGTAGGCCACCGTGTAGATGAAGTCACCTTCGTCCCTGGCGATCTCCTCCCAGGTCGGGACGCGATCTTCGAGATCGGAGGCGGGAACGGCCCGGCGCGGACGACGACGGATCACCATCGGCCGATCACGCCGGCGGACATCCCAGTCCTGGAAACGACGCCCACGAGCGTTCGGTTCCCGCGTGCTGCCGCCCAGCGCGCCATCGGGGGCTCAGGCGAACGGGCCATGACGGGCGGATCGTACCGGTCGGCGGCGTGGACGACCGTGGGCGCGACACACCCCGCAGCACGGGTCAGGGAGTGCCCGGGCTGCGGGGTGTCGGGTGGTTCAGGCCGATTCGGCGGCGCGCCGGGCGATGGCCCGGGCCCGGCGGATGCGGCGACGCTCACGCTCGCTCATCCCACCCCAGATGCCGAACTTCTCCCCGTTCGACAGGGCGAACTCCAAGCAGTCGTCGCGCACGACGCAGCCGCGACAGACCTCCTTGGCCTCCTTGGTGGACGCACCCCGCTCAGGGAAGAACAGATCCGGATCCACGCCGAGGCAGTTGGCGAACTCTTGCCACGAACGGATGTCGGGCTGGCTGTCGATGCCCACGGGGACACTCATCGGCCAGGCCTCCTTTGCATTGGTGGTGATCACTGGAGGCCTCGATGAACAGGGTCCCCCCACACGCCCATACCAGACGTGTAATTACAACGGTGTGATCATCCCCCACCAGCGGCGGAAGCGCAAGTGAGACTTGGAATTACGGCACGGCTCGCTCGGCCGCCGGCCCTGAGCACGGCCGGCGTCGGGAGCGCCAGCGAGCAGGCCCGCAAGCGGGGGCACGACGGCGGCGGAGCCCCGGCCCTGAGCACGAGCATCAGCGCCGGCGGCCGCCGACTCGGTGCGCATGGCCCGCTTGTGCTCCACGAAGTCGACCAGGACGTAATCGCCCAGCGTCTCGGGGGTGGTGAAGAAGGCCCGGCCGCCGTTCATCTTGGTGATCTTCTCGATGAAGTTCTTCAGGTAGCTGGTGGCATCGAGCATGAACGTGTTGATGCGGATGTCGTCCTTGGTGCACCGGAGCACCTCACGGACGGTGGCGTCGATCGTCTCCTGCACCGGCGGGTAGTTGAAGTACGGCGCCGCCATGCCCGGCTCGTAGTGGGCCGTGGGCTCACCGTCGGTGATCATGATGATCTGCTTCGTGCCGCTCTGACGAGCCAGCAACTGGCGGGCGAGCTGGAAGCCGTGCTGCATGTTGGTGCCGTAGTCGTAGTCCCAGCTCACCTCGGGCAGCTGCTCGGCGGTGAGCACGTGGGCCACCTTCGAGAACCCGACCAGGCCGAGGTAGTCCTGCGGAAACTGCCCCGCGATCAGGGCATGCAGCGCCATGGCCACCTTCTTGGCCGGGAGGAAGTTGTCGCGCATGGGCATCGACAGCGACAGATCGAGCATCAAGACGGTGGCCGATCGCACCAGCGTCTCGGTGCGCTCGATCTCGAAGTCGTCCGGGGTGAGGTGGACCGGCGTGCCCCCGCCGGCGCGGCGTACCGCATTGCGCACGGTGCGCTCGATGCTGAGGTTGAACGGATCGCCCCACTCGTAGGCCTTGGTGTCGTAGGCGCGCTCGTGACCGATGCCGGTACTGGACATGTCGTGCCGGCCGAGCTTGTCCTTGGCCAGCTTGGAGAACAGGTCGTCGAGGGCGTTGTTGCCGATCTTGCGCAGTCCGCGCGGCGTGAGCTCGAGTCGACCCTCCTTGCGTTGGACGAGCCCCGCGTCCTCCAGCTGCTTGGCCAGCTTCGACAGTTGCTCGAGCGAACGGGCGGAGTCCTCGCCGAGCAGCTCGCGTGCCCGGTCGAGGTCGGCCTCGGCGAGGGCGCCGGGCTGGGTGGCCGACTGGAGCAGGTTCTCGAGCTGGTCGAGATCACCGAGCTCGGCCATCATCTGGGCGGCCTCGGCGAAGCCCAACGGGTTGTCGCCCCCGAAGTCGTAGGACCGATTCCAGTCGAGCTGCGGGAACATCTGCTGCAGGTTCTGGCCCAGCTGGCTGGCCTGGAACGCGAGATCCATGTCCTCGAGCAGCTGCTCGGCCAGCCCTTGCAGCTGGGCCCGCTGCTCGGGGGTCATCGAGTTGAGCATGGCCTGCATCTGGGCCATCCGCTCGGCCATCGCCCGGAGCAGCTCCTCGACGTTCTCGGGGTTCTCGGGGAAGAAGTCGCCGTAGTTCTCCATGAACTGCTGGAAGTCCTCGGGCGTGTCCTCCCCGCGCTGGTGCTTCTCGAGCAGTTCGTTCAGCGCCGCCATCATGTCCTTGGTGCGCTGCATCGCCGCCGGGTCGGGGTTCGACATCGCCCCGGCCATCTGGTCGAAGTACTGCTGGGCCAGCTGCTGGCGGAGCTGGTCCATGAGCTCGTCGAAGCGCTGCTGGGCCTCGGCGGACTCGAACTCGTAGTTGGACAGGCTCTGCACCTGACCGGCGAGATCGGGCGGGAGCATGTCGAGATGCATGTGCTTCTCGGCGGTGGTGGCCTCGGCCAGCTCTTGCTGGCGAGGGTCACCGGACTGGCGGGCCTCGTCGAGCCGGCGGTCGAGCGCGTCCCGCTCCTGATCGACCACCTCGCGGAGGGCATCGGCGATCTCGTCGTAGACGCCCCCGAGGTTCGAGTTCTCGAGCCGCTGCCGACGGGCTTCGCGCAAGCGCTCCATCAGCTCCCGCATGCCCTGGACCGAGTTCCCCTCGTCGTCCTCGAAGCCCTGCTGCATCAGCCGCCGCAGGGCGGCGTTGAGATCACCGTGGTAGAGCAGGTCGTCGGTGATCTCGTCGAAGATGGCGTCGGCATCGAGCTCGAAGCCGACCTGCGTGCCGTCCCAGCGCGAGTACCGGAAGTTGGGGCGGGTCATGGCGCAACGGTAGCGGCGCGGGTCCCGCATGGGACGGCCGCGCCGCTCCGAGGCGCATGCGAATCACCGGGTGGTGGTGGTGTGCTCCTCGACCACGTGCCGCTCGCGGGGAGCAGTGGCACGGTCGATCCAGAGGAGGGAGACCAAGACGCCGAGTGCACCGGCGATCATCAAGATGACGCCGACCACGTTGATGTCGAGGCCGGAGACGGTGGCATCGACTGCGAAGGTCAGGATCGCGCCGAGCGCGATGAGGAAGATCGAAGATCCGGTAGCCATGGTGGATTCACTCCTTTTGCGGCAATGATCGCCGCGGTGTTCGACTGGGCTCGGTCGTTCTGTGTCCCGTCCGCGCCGATGTCAGAACCCGCGCGCCTGCATGCGGCGGAGTTGACGAGCCGGCCGGCCGGAGGACGAAGTCTGCAGGCGCAGCGGCTCAGGCCAGACGGACGCCGAGCAGGACGGTGTCGTCGGCATCCGGGCCGGCCACTGTCAGGAGGTCGTGGAGCTCGTCGCACACGTCGTCGAGCGCCGGCGACCGACCCTCGAACGACGCCGCCAACCGTGCCAGTCCGTCGTCGATGGACTCACCCCGACGCTCGACCAGGCCGTCGGTGTACAGGAGCAGGAGCTCACCCTCGGCCAGGGTGGTGCGGATCGGACGGACGCTGATCTCGTCGAGGAACCCGAGCATCGGGCCGCGGGCATCGAGGTCCTCGATCCAGCGGACCTCGTGGCCGTGGCGCGATGCGATCACGGGCGGGAGGTGGCCGCAGGACCAGGCCGCGCACGAGCCGGTCCGGGTGTCGAGCTCCACGTAGGCGATGGTCACCGTGGTCGACAGCTCGTGGCGCGCCACCTGGTTGAGGACCTGGAACGCCTCCTCCGGAGTCGAGGACGACTGCAGCAGGGCACGGAACGAGTAGCGGAACTGCCCCATGTGGGCGGCGGCGACCAGACCGTGCCCGCAGACGTCGCCGACCGCGAGGCCGACCCGATGGTCTCCGAGCTCGATGACGTCGTACCAGTCGCCGCCGACGTCGAGACCGTCGCGGCCCGGGTGGTACCGGACGCACAGCTCCAGATCCGGGACCGAGAGATCAGGGGCGGGCAGCAGTTGACGCTGGAAGACCACCGCCGCCAACCGTTGCTCCTCGTGGCGGCGGGCATTCTCGATCGCCACTCCGGTGCTCGAGCCGATCGACGCCGCCAAGCGGGCGTCGTCCTCGGTGAAGTAGCCGCGGTCGGCGTGAGCGAACACCAACAGTCCGAGCGGACGCCCCCGATCCCCGCCGACCGGGACCAGAAGTACCGAGCGAAGGGCATCGACATGGATCGGCAGTCCGAGCGAGACGAGGAACTCGCGGACCTGCGGGTTGCGGGACAGGTCGCGGATCGTCTCGACCCCGGTGGCGATGCCGACGAACGCGGTGATGTCGAGGTGCCGGGGCGGGTCGGGCACGGGTGTGTCCCCGGCGAGACCGCTCACCGCCCACGCCAGGTCGGAGCCCGCCTCCTTGGGTTCGGGGTACAGGACCACCCCGAGGTCGGCGCCGAGCACGCCGGTGGAGGCGTTGGCGACCGCGATGGCGGTGTCGGTCAGTTGACGGCCGGCGATGATCGCCTGGCTCACCCATTGCAGGCCCTCGACCGCCGCCCGCCGGCGCTGCAGCGAGATCTCGGCCCGTTTCTGCTCGGTGACGTCGGACGACACGGCGGAGAGCACCGGAGGGCCGCCATTGGCCTTGACCCGGGTCACCCGGGTCGAGATCCAGCTCGTGCCCCGCTCGACGTCGCGGACCCGGTAGGTGACCGTCTGTGTCTCGTCGATGCCCCGAGCCCGCTCGAGCACCTCACCGATGGCCGGCCGATCGTCCGCCACGACCGCGGCGAACAACGTGTCGGCTCCGCCGTCGACCGCGGTCACGCCGTGGAGGTCGGCCATGCGCTGGGACCACTCGGCTCGTCCCGACCGGACGTCGAGGGTCCAGACGCCGAGCTCGCCGACGTCGAGGGCGAGGGCCAGGCGGCCCTCCACCTCGCGCACCTGCACCCGTTCGCGAAAGCGATCGACGAGTTGCCCGAGGCCGGAGCTGACCACGTCCACCTCCGACGCCAGCCACAACGTGGCGTCGAGGCGTCGGTGCGCCAGGAGCTCGAGCACACCGACCAGGCGTCGACCGGACCGCAGCGGCACCATGGCCCCGAACTGCGGTAGGCGGTTGGAGCCGTACCCGGGCCCGAAGCGGGAATCGCCGGCCACGGTGTCGACGACGACCACGTCGTCGCGTTCCCACGCCGCGCCGGGAAGCCCCTCGCCGATCTGGAACGGCTGGCGGAGCGTGGCCGAGCGGTACCGGCGATCGGGGTCGGGCTCCCGCTCCCACACGGTGGCGGATCGCAGCGTCGCGGTCTGATCGTCGAGGACCCAGATCGTGGCGAGATCCCAGTCGAACGCCCCACCCACCATGGCCGCGGCCGCGGACAGCTCGGCGTTGCCCACCGCGGGCGCCGACACGACATCGAGCAGGCCGGACCGGAGGGCGGTGCCGGTGGACCACGGATCGAGCAGGGCGACGACGAAACCGGTGTCCGTCAGGTGGGGACGGACGCCGAGATCGCTGACCTCGCCCTCCGCGGTGAGGACCGGCAATCGGACCACCCGACCGTCGAAGGGCGACGAACCGGCGCCGGCCCAGGCCTCCAGGGTCGATCGAAGCGTGGCCTGCGCCGGTGTCGGGAACAGCTCGTAGAGGGACCGTCCGAGGAGTGACTCGCGCGACCGTCCGAGGACGGGTTCGACGTGATCGGTCGCGTCGAAGATCACGCCGTGGAGGTCGGTGAAGACGATGGCCACGGGCAGGGAACGGAGCAGACGCTCGCTCGGGATCGGTGCGGGTGCCACAGACATGGTGCGAAGCGAACGATATGTCAAGCCGGCGATGCCGACCCGAACCGGACGTGGCCGTGGCCGGACGTGGTTCAGGCCTCGGGTGCCAGCGGTCTGAAACCGGGCCGTCGAGGGCATGGACCCCCGACTCGGCCGATCACGGCCGCCACCCGCCACGAAAGGACGCAACTGCGATGGGAACCAACAAGGACGAGGTCAAGGGGCGAGTCAAGGAAGCCGCCGGCGACCTGACGGGCGATGACGATCTCGAGCGCGAAGGCAAGGTCGATCGAGCCGTCGGCGGCGTCAAGGACGCGGTCGACGATGTCGCCTCCAAGGTGAAGGACGCGGTCAGCAAGGACCGCTGACGTTCCCAGTTTCTCGACCCGAGTAGCGTCGGCGTCGACCACGGATCGCCGTGGTCGACGCCGACGCCGCGCGTACCCATCCCGCTGACGTCCTTTGGAGACCTGATGACCGACGTTTCCCCTGCTCCCGAAGATCGCCTCCGCATCACCACCCTGAACGAGCCCGAACCGGCGGTGTTCGTGCTGGAGGGCGAGCTCGATCCCCACACCTCACCCATGCTGCAGGCCCACATCGACGACGTCGTCGCCGCCGATGCGTCCCACGTCGTCCTCGACTTCGCCGATGTCAGCTTCGTGGACTCCGCTGGGTTGCGGGTCATCGCCGACACCCATCGGCGTCTGCAGGAAGCCGGCGGCGGCCTCACCGTGCGACGGCCCTCCGCCGGCCTGGTCAAGCTCCTGACGCTGACCGGCCTCGCCGATCACGTGACGATCGAGGAGTGAAGCGCTCCACCCTGATCCCGTCGATGACCGACGATGGTCAGACGGTCGCGGTGCAGCGCACCACGAGACGCCGATCGACGACATCGACATCGATGTCGTCGACGAACGCCGAGACCAGGAGCAGGCCGCGGCCGCCGGTCCGCAGCGGATCACCGAGGTCCCACGTGTCGACCTCGGCCGACGGCGAATCCGACACCTCGTTGGTGACCGTCAGCTCGAGCGTCCCGCCGCTGATGATGGCCTCGACCTCGGCGGGCGGCGCTCCATCGGGCGTCTCCCGGACGGCGTTGGCGCCGAGCTCACTGAGCACCACCGAGAGGTCGTCGACCTGCTCGGACTCGACGTCAGCGGCCCGGAGCCACCGCATGAACGCCGTGCGCGCCTCTGAGAGGTCGGCGACGGCTCGGAGAGGCCGGGCCGGAAAGCGGGTCGAGGAGCGGTGCACGATCATCACGAACTTCGTGAGACGTACCCAACCACGAATGACAGTAGAACGGATCCACCATGCATGAATTGCCCTCCTCGTCCTCGCTGGCGTTGACCATACCCACCTCCCCCGCGTATCTCCGACACATCCGGGTACTGGCGGCAACCGTGGCCGATGATCTCGGGTTCGACGTGGAGGCGATCGAGGCGCTCCGCATCGCGGTCGACGAGATCTGCGCCCTCGCGATCGGCGAGGTCGACGACCCCGACGGAACCCTCACCCTGGTCCTCGAATCGGGCGGCGGCGGGCTGGTGCTCGACGGCCGGTGCGGACCGGTCAGCGCCGATCCCCAGATCGACCCGATCGCCGAGCAGCTCATCCGGGCGGGCGCCACCTCGCACGAGCTACGGCGCGACGGCGACGACTGTGTGTTCACCCTCCGCGCCAACGCGCCTGCCGTCAATGGACGCTGACGTCCTCGACCAGTTCATCGAGTACCGGGCCAAGGGATCCCGGCGGCTCCGCAACGCCCTGGTCGAGCAGCACCTCGACCTGGTCGAGTACTACGTGACCCGCTACGGCAAGGGTCAGATCGAATCCGACGACGTCCGCCAGCAGGCATTCATGGCCTTGATCAAGGCCGTCGAGCGCTTCGACCCGGACATGGGGGTCACGTTCAAGACCTTCGCCAACCGGACCATCGAGGGCGAGCTCAAACGGCTGCTGCGCGACAAGGGCTGGTCGGTCCGACCGCCGCGCAGCCTTCAGGAGCTCGCGGTCCAGGCTCGACGGCTCGAACCGCAGCTCACCCAGCAGCTCGGACGCACCCCTCGGGTCGCCGATCTGGCCGAGTGGCTCGAGGAGTCCACCGACCGCGTGCTGGAGGCGCTGGCCGCCGGCGCCTCGTTCCGAGCCGACAGCCTCGACGCCCCGATCGGTGACGGATCGCTCACCAAGGGGGCGATGATCGCCGGCGCGGACGGCGAGATGGACGACGTCGAGCTCCAGATGGACATCGAGGACCTGCTCGCCGGACTCGACGAGCGGGACCGCGAGATCATCCAACTGCGCTTCGTCGAGCGCCTCTCGCAGCAGGAGATCGCCGATCGTCTCGGCGTCTCCCAGTCGTACCTGTCGCGGCTGCTCCGGCGGACGCTGGCGACATTGCGCGAGGACATCGAGGCCCGGCAGGCCGCGTTCGACGACGACGAACCGGTCTGATCAGCCCGGCCGACCGCTGACGCTCCTGGCGGCGACCGGCTTCCCAGCCGGCGTCGGGAGCGCCAGCGAGCAGCCGGCGCGGCTGCGGCGAAGCCGCAGACCCTGAGTACGACTCAGGTGGTGGCGGCCACCTTCTCCTTGAACTTCGAACCCACCTTGACCTTGGCGACGTTGGCCGCCTTGATCTGCAGCGGCGCACCGGTCTGCGGGTTCTTGCCCGTCCGGGCGGCACGATGGCCCCGCTCGAAGGTCAAGAAGCCGGGCAGCGACACCTTGTCGCCACGGGCGACCGCATCGGTGATGGTGGCTTCGAACGCATCCATCATCTCGGCGACCGCGGTCTTCGTCTGACCGCTGGCTTCTGCGATGGCCCCGACCAAGTCGGACTTGTTCATGGGAATCCCCTTCCGTTTCGACGTTCCCACTGGTGACAACAGGGTGAACCGTTTTGCGGGCTGAAGGGTGGATACCCGCGTTTTTCTGTCATCATTCGTGTCAGAAGGCGCGGGAGCGGGGGCGGCCGTGACCTCAGCCGCGGGCCCGGTAGCTCGCCCGGGCGCCGACGTGCTCCTTGTTCAGGCGCTTGCCGAGGTGCAGGCCCTCGAGCAGGAACTCGACCGCGCTGGCGATGGCGGCCGCCGACTCGTCGCCTTCGGTCAACGACGCCACCGGGCCCTTCAGGCCGGGCATCTCGTCGACGAGGGCCGCGAGATCGGCTGCGCTGACGTCCTCGCCGGCATCGACCACCCGGCCCCCCTCGAAGGCCTCGAGGACGTCGCGGAGCACGGCGGGGTCGGTGCGCTCGCGGAACACCGTGAGCACGGCAGATTTCACCAGGTGGCCGGCGATGGCCTCGTCGCGACCGTCGTCGAGCGATTCGATCTCGATCTTGCCCATGGTCGACGCGGCGAGGGCGTCGAGGTCGGAGACCCGCGGGACCACCATGTCGTCGCCGTTGCGCAGCGCACGACGGGCGGCATTGGCGATCAGGACCTCCTGGTTGGACACGGTGAGCCGGACCGACACGCCGGAGCGTTGGTTGACATGGGGCGACTCGCGGGCCAGATGCGACAGCGTGGCCACGATCTGGCTCATGTACGCCGGGACCCGCACCTGGACGCCGTCGGCCTCGAGGGGCGAGGACTCCTGGGCGGCGATCTCCATCTCGGTCTCGATCTCGAGCGGGTAGTGGGTGCGGATCTGGCTGCCGAAGCGATCCTTGAGCGGCGTGATGATCCGACCCCGGTTGGTGTAGTCCTCGGGGTTCGCCGAGGCGACCAGCATCACGTCGAGCGGCAACCGGACCTTGTACCCACGGATCTGCACATCGCGCTCCTCGAGCACGTTGAGCAGGCCGACCTGGATCCGTTCCGACAGGTCGGGCAGCTCGTTGATGGCGAAGATCCCCCGGTTGGTGCGGGGCACCAGGCCGTAGTGGAGGGTGAGCTCGTCGGAGAGGTAGCGGCCCTCGGCCACCTTGATCGGGTCGACCTCGCCCACGAGATCGGCGATCGAGGTGTCCGGCGTGGCCAGCTTCTCGCCGAAGCGGGTGTCGCGGTGCACCCAGTCGATCTCGGTGTCGTCGCCGTCCTCGTCGACCAGGGAGCGGGCATAGGCGGACACCGGGTGGTACGGATCGTCGTTGATCTCCGATCCCTTGACGATGGGCATCCACTCGTCGAGCAGGCCGGTGAGGGAGCGGATCATGCGGGTCTTGGCCTGACCCCGCTCGCCCAGGAAGATGACGTCGTGGCCGGCCAACAGCGCGTTCTCCAGCTGCGGCATCACGGTTTCCTCGTACCCCATCACGCCGGTGAAGAGCGGTTCGCCGGCCCGGATCTTGGCGACGGCGTTGCGGCGGACCTCTTCCTTGACCGGCCGGGACTCCCAACCGAATTCCTTGAGCTCACCGATGGTCGAAGGCGGGGGCGGGGTGGCACGCGTCATGCCAGCAACCTATCGGCCCCTCCGCGCCGCCCGTCCGGCGCCCACCCGGTCGCCCACCCGGTCGCCCACCGGCCGAGGCGGGCTAGGTTGCGCCGGCCATGGAACTGACCGATCGCTGGATGGCGATCCGAGCCGACGACGAGCTCCGCCGCACGTTCGCCGAGCCCGACCTCGACGTTCGTGACTGGGAACCGATCACGGTGCCCGGGCACTGGCGGTCCACGGCCGCCTTCGCCTCCGACGACGGCCCGCTCCTGCACCGGACGACGTTCGAGCAACCGCCCGGGCCGTCCGACCGCCGCTGGTGGCTGCGCTTCGACGGGCTCTTCTACCAGGGCGACATCTGGCTCGACGGCGCGTACCTCGGCGACACCGAGGGGTACTTCTCGCCCCACACGTTCGAGATCACCGACGCCCTGCGCGCCCGCGCCGAGCACACCCTCGCGGTCGAACTGGCCTGCTCACCCCAGACCGACCGGTCGAACAAGCGCAACATCACCGGCGTGTTCCAGCACTGGGACTGCTTCGACCCGGCGTGGAACCCGGGCGGCATCTGGCGGCCGGTGCACCTCGTCGACACCGGGCCCGTCCGCATCACCCGCCTGGTCACCCGCTGCACCGAGGCCACACCCACCCGCGCCACGCTGGCCTTCGTGGCCGACCTCGACGCTGCCGCGGGGGTCGACGCCCACGTGCGGACGACGGTGGGCCCGGTCGACCACGGCATCGACCACACGCTGGCGGCCGGCCCCAACACGGTGGAGTGGACGGTGAGCATCGACCGCCCCCGCCTGTGGTGGCCGCACGCCCTGGGCGATGCCCACCTCGAGGCCGTCGATGTCGAGATCCGGCTGCGGGATGCCGCCGGCAGCACCGTCTCCGACCGGCGCCGGTTCCGGACCGGCCTGCGGTCGGTCCGCATGCGGAACTGGATCACCGAGGTGAACGGCGAGCGCCTCTTCCTCAAGGGGAGCAACCAGGGACCCACCCGCATGGCCCTGGGCGACGCCACGCCCGCCGAATGCCGCCGCGACGTCGAACTGGCCCGATCGGCCGGGCTCGACCTGTTGCGGCTCCACGCCCACGTCGCCCGCCCGGAGACCTACGAGGCCGCCGACGAGGCCGGGATGCTCCTCTGGCAGGACTTCCCGCTCCAGTGGGGCTACGACCGGGGCATCCGCAAGCAGGCCACCCGCCAGGCCGCCGAGATGGTGGCCCTGCTGGGCCACCACCCGTCGATCGCCATCTGGTGCGGCCACAACGAACCCATGCGACTCGACATCGAGCCCGATGCGTTCACCGACCGGCGTCGCACGACGCAGCTCGGCATCCGGGCCGTGGCCTCCCAGCAGCTCCCGACCTGGAACAAGACCGTCCTCGACCGCGCCGTGAAGCGGGCGATCGAGGCCGCCGACGGGACCCGCCCGGTGATCCCCCATTCCGGCGTGATGCCGCATCTCCCGCAGCTCAGAGGGACCGACAGCCACCTGTACTTCGGCTGGTACTTCGGCCACGAGCGCGACTTCCCCGCCTTCGCCAAGGCAGTACCGAGCCAGGTCCGCTTCCCGACCGAGTTCGGCGCTCAGGCCGTCCCGGAGTCCGACGACTTCATCGGTGCCGATCGGTGGCCTGATCTGGACTGGGACCGGCTCGCCGAGACGCACTCGCTGCAGCAGTCGATCCTCGACCGGTTCGTCCCTCGGGACGGCCACACCTACGAGTCCTGGAAGCAGGCGACGCAGGAGTACCAGGCGACGGTGATCCGCCATCACATCGAGACCCTGCGACGGCTGAAGTACCGACCCACCGGTGGGTTCGCCCAGTTCTGCTTCGCTGACGGGCACCCGGCGATCACCTGGGCGGTGCTCGACCACGAGCGCCGACCCAAGCTGGGACACGCCGCTCTGGTCGAGGCGTGCCGACCCGTGATCGTCGTCGCCGACCGACCCCCGGCCACGGTCGCGCCCGGGGACGCTCTCGCCCTCGACGTCCACGTGGTGTCCGATCGGCGGACGGAGCTGTCGGGCCGTGTCCGCGTCGACTTGCGGTGGACCGACCGCGAGTCGGGCGACACCGACGGCCACGAGTGGTCCTTCGAAGGCGACATCGGCCCCGACTCGTGCGTGCTCGTCGGCACGGTCCAGTTCGAGGTCCCCGACGCGACCGGCGAGCTGGTCCTGGCCCTCCACGGCCGGGTGGGCGACGACGACGTGCGGAACGAGTACCGCACCCAGGTCACCCGCCCGGCGACCTGACGCCCCCCGAAGGCGGTTCTGGCCCCACGGTCATCGGTCGCCGACCGAGCGTTGTGGTACCAGAACGGGGTGGGGGCCCGAACTACGGTCACCTGCAGAAGCGCGGGTACCGTGCCAGCCATGCAGACGATGGAGAAGTCAGCGGAGGACGGGGGCTCGGGCGGCGGCGTCGCTCCCGTGAATCCGTCTCGTCGGCCCGCACCGTGGCCCGTGGAGTTCTACCGATCCGCGGTCGGCAAGAAGTGGGTCATGGCCCTCACCGGCATCATCCTGATGGGCTTCGTGTTCGGTCACATGATCGGCAACCTCAAGCTCTATCTCGGCGCGCACGACATCAACGTCTACGCGGAGTTCCTCCGCGAGCTGCTGTACCCGCTGCTGCCCCGGACAGTCACGCTCTGGCTGATCCGCAGCACACTGATCGTCGCGTTCGTCCTGCACATCCACTCGGCCGCCAGCCTCTCGCTGATGAACCGCCGGGCCAACGCCGGTGGCTACGCCACCCCCCGCGACTACCAGGCCGCCAACGTCGCCAGCCGATCGATGCGCTGGACCGGCGTGGTCATCCTGCTGTTCCTCGCCTTCCACCTCTCCGACCTGACGTGGGGCTTCCTCAACCCCGACTTCGTGCGGGGCGACGTCTACCGCAACGTGCAGGCCAGCCTGGGCAACGCCATCCCGGCGATCATCTACATCGTCGCCAACCTCGCCCTCGGCCTGCACCTGTTCCACGGGTCGTGGTCGATGTTCCAGAGCCTCGGGCTCAACAACCCCCGCTACAACTCCTGGCGCCGCAGCTTCGCCATCGGATTCGCCGCCCTCATCACCATCGGCAACCTCAGCTTCCCGATCATGGTCGTCTCCGGCGTCACCCACGACGACGTCTGCTTCGAACAGGGCGATCGGGTGGTGACGTGCGAGGCGGTGTTCGCCAATGCCTTGCGCAACGGGCAGATCACCGTCGAACAGTTCGACAACTTCTCCGAGCACGATCGCAACCAGTACATCCAGGCCTACGAGACCCAGAACAAGCTCAACCCGCAGCAGGAGGCAGGCTGATGATCGGCAACCTCGACAGCGCGGTCCCCGAGGGTCCGATCGGGGACAAGTGGACCCAGCACAAGTTCGACATGAAGCTGGTGGCGCCCAACAACCGGCGCAAGTTCGACGTGATCATCGTCGGCTCGGGCCTGGCCGGCGCCTCGGCCGCGGCCACGCTCGGCGAGCAGGGCTACAACGTCAAGGTCATCACGTACCACGACTCCCCCCGACGGGCGCACTCCATCGCGGCCCAGGGCGGCATCAATGCGGCCAAGAACTACAAGAACGACGGCGACAGCGTCTACCGGTTGTTCTACGACACGGTGAAGGGCGGCGACTACCGCTCCCGTGAGGCCAACGTGCACCGCCTGGCCGAGGTCTCGGTGGACATCATCGATCAGTGCGTCGCCCAGGGCGTCCCGTTCGCCCGCGAGTACGGCGGCCTGCTCGACAACCGTTCCTTCGGCGGGGCCCAGGTCTCTCGCACCTTCTACGCCCGGGGCCAGACCGGCCAGCAACTCCTGCTCGGCGCCTACCAGGCGCTGATGAAGGAGGTGGCCGCCGGCACCGTCGAGCTGATCACCAAGACCGAGGTGCTCGACCTCGTCGTCAAGGATGGCGTCGCGTGCGGTGTGGTCACCCGCAACCTGCGCACCGGCGCCATCGACCGGCACTCGGCCCACGCTGTGCTGCTGGCCACCGGCGGTTACGGCAACGCCTTCTACCTGTCCACCAACGCGATGAACTGCAACGCCACCGCGGTGTGGCGGGCCCACCGGCGTGGCGCCCTGTTCGCCAACCCGTGTTACACGCAGATCCACCCGACGTGCATCCCGCCGGCCGAGGACTTCCAGTCCAAGCTGACCCTGATGTCGGAGTCGCTGCGCAACGACGGCCGCGTCTGGGTGCCCAAGGACCCGGACGAGACGCGACCTCCGAGCCAGATCCCGGAGGAGGACCGGGACTACTACCTCGAGCGCAAGTACCCCAGCTTCGGCAACCTCGTCCCACGCGACGTGGCGTCCCGCAACGCCAAGACCGTCGTCGACGAGGGCCGAGGGGTCGGCCCGCTGAAGAACGGCGTGTACCTCGACTTCGCCGACTCGATCAACCGCCTCGGCAAGGAGACCATCGAGGAGCGGTACGGGAACCTGTTCGACATGTACCAGCGCATCACCGACGAGAACCCGTACGAGCAACCGATGCGCATCTACCCCGCGGTCCACTACACGATGGGCGGCCTATGGGTGGACTACCACCTCATGTCCAACGTGCCCGGCCTGTTCGTGCTCGGCGAGGCCAACTTCTCCGACCACGGCGCCAACCGGCTCGGCGCATCGGCCCTGATGCAGGGCCTGGCCGACGGCTACTTCGTGATCAGCTACACGATGGCCAACTACCTCGCCGGCATCCTCGGCCAGCCCGCGGTTCCCACCGACGATCCCGCCTTCGCCGAGGCCGAGCAGGACGTCGCCGACCGGGTGAACCGGTTCCTCTCGATCGGTGGCACCAAGTCGCCGGACCACTTCCACAAGGAACTGGGCAAGATCCTGTGGGAGCACTGCGGCATGGCCCGCACGGAGTCCGGGCTCACCAAGGCGCTGTCGGAGATCCCCGCGCTGCGGGACGAGTTCTACAAGGACCTCCGTGTGCTGGGCACCGGCGACAGCCTGAACCAGAGCCTGGAGAAGGCCGGCCGCATCGCCGACTTCCTCGAGCTGGGCGAGCTGATGTGCCGCGACGCCCTCGACCGCAACGAGTCGTGCGGTGGTCACTTCCGCGAGGAGAGTCAGACCGAGGAGGGCGAGGCGCTGCGCAGGGACGACGAGTTCTCCTTCGTCTCGGCGTGGGAGTGGACCGGCGATGCCTCCCACCCCCAGCTGCACAAGGAACCGCTCGTCTTCGAGAACGTGGCGCTCACCCAGCGCTCGTACAAGTGAGGTTGTCGTACCGATGAAGCTGAAGCTCAACATCTGGCGCCAGGCCGCCCCGGACGCAACCGGCGGAATGCAGACCTACGAGCTCGACGACGTGTCCCCCGAGATGTCGTTCCTCGAGATGCTCGACGTGCTCAACGAACGGCTCATCGCCGAGGGCTCCGAGCCCATCGAGTTCGACCACGACTGCCGCGAGGGCATCTGCGGCACATGCGGCGTGATGATCAACGGTCAGGCCCACGGCCCGCAGAAGGGCACCGCGACGTGCCAGCTCCACATGCGCAAGTTCAACGACGGCGACGAACTCAACATCGAGCCGTGGCGAGCCGCGGCGTTCCCGGTGATCAAGGACCTCGTCGTCGACCGGTCACCGTTCGATCGCATCATCGAGTCGGGCGGCTACATCACCGCCCCCACCGGTGCCGGGCCGGACGCCAACCTCATCCCGGTGCCGAAGGACGCGGCGGACGCGGCCTTCGACGCCGCGGCCTGCATCGGGTGCGGTGCATGTGTCGCCGCCTGCCCGAACTCGGCGGCGCAGCTGTTCACCGCGGCCAAGATCGAACACCTGAACCTGCTCCCGCAGGGCCAGGCCGAGCGCCACCAGCGCGTCATCGGCATGGTCAGCACCATGGAGCGCTACTTCGGCTCGTGCACCAACCACGGCGAGTGCACCGAGGCGTGCCCGAAGGAGATCCCCCTCGACTACATCGCGTTCATGAACCGCGACTACGTCAAGGCCCAGGTGAAGAACCGGAAGCTCCTCGGCCAGCGGTAGGCCGTCGGCATGCGCGGCCGCGCCCGTCACCAGCTCCCGGGGCCGAACCAATCCCACCGGCTGCGGAACACGCTCCTCGCGGTGGGCGCAGGGGGCGGCACCGTGACCGTGACGGCCGCGCTGGCGTACATCCAGGCCCGGATGGTGGCGACCAGCGGCGTGCAGGACGGCCTCCACCTCGACGGCGACGTGGGCCGAGGCGACGATCCGATCGAGTGCCGGGTCGTCTGGCTGGGTGACAGCCTCGCCGCCGGTCTCGGCGCCATCTCGGCGGAGCTGTCGTTGCCCCATCTGGTGGCCACCGGGCGGGACGGCCGCACCCGGCTCCACGTCTTCGCCGTCCCCGGAGCGACGAGCCACGACGTGATCGTGTCGCAGCTCCCCGCCCTCCACCAGCTCCGCCACGGCCTGGCCCAGATCGGCGAGCGGATCGACGCCATCGGCATCACCGTGGGAGCCAACGACATCGCGGCCATGACCCCACGGCCCCGGTTCCGGCACAACGTGGCTCGCATCCTCGACGCCGCGGAGGACGTGCCGGTGGTCGTGGTGTCGATCCCCCACCTCAGCCAGGCGATCCGGCTTCCCCACCCCCTCCGCACGTTCGCGTCGTGGCGGGCGAGCTGGCTCGACCGCGTCCTGCGGTCGGCGGCCCGACGGCGGGACAACGTCCACTACGCGTCGGTGCGACGCCGTCCCGACTGGATCCGGCGCCAGGATCTCCACAACTTCCTGGCCGCCGACCGCTTCCACCCCTCTGGCGCCGGCTACGCGGTGTGGGCCGACCGGGTCGCCGAGGCCTTCGATCAGGCCCTCGCCCCCGCCAGCTCCTGAGCACGGAGTCGACCATCGCCCGTCAGCGTCGTGGCACGTTCCACTCGGCCCAGCCGGTGCCGGTGCGGCCATCCGATGCGGTCAGGCGGCACAGGGCTCGCGGCGCTCTCGTGACCCGGCCCTCGGGGTCGGTGAGCTCGAGCGGGGTGGGGCCGACCGGTTCGGCGGCGACCTCCAGGCCGGCGAGACATGCGTGGGCCGACTCGGGCAGGCCGGCGCCGCTCATCGCCTCCCGGATCTGCAGCACCTCCACCTCGCGGCCGTCGACGCGGGCAACCGCCGCCGCCAGGTCACCACCGACGATCACCGTCGAGAATCCGGTCCCGTCCTCGAGCCGGCCGTGGAGCCGGAACCACCTCGTGTCCCACGCGTGCGCCACGCCCCAACGGTGTTCGCGCCGACCGTCGCCCACGAAGTCGATCGCCTCCCGGCCGACGAGGATCTCCCCGGTGACGAGGCAGGGCTGCTGGTAGCCGGCACCCGAGCCGGATTCGTCCTCCGCCGGGCCGGTGGCCTCCCACTCGAGGTCGAACCCGAGGGGCACCTGATCGCCGAACTGGCGCCCGTAGATCTCGGCCGGGTCGTCGAGCCCCACGCCGAACGCCTCGAGGCCGACCGTCCAGTGGTCGAGGGGCGACTCGCAGATGTGGGTCGCCCACAGGCCGGTGGTGCGGATCTCCAGCTCCTCGGAGGGCAGCGGCACCTCGGGGTCGATGACCGCGACGAGTTGGCGGTCGGGGCCGGTGAGGAACGCGTGGTACCAGGCGTGTCCTTGCCCGGGGATGAGGGTGAGGCAGGCCCAACCGCCGAGCGAGCCGTCCCGCGCCGCGAAGTCGAAGCTCCAGGACTCGCACCAGCGCAGCTCGGGACCGGGCCCATGGGGTTGTTCGTCTCGGGCGGAGGTCACGGGCTCCCAGCCTGACACGGCCGGGTCCGACACCGTCAGAGCAGGTCGAGCCGCGGATCTCCGGGCAGGAGGTCGTCCTCGGGCACGGCGTCGATCACCATCGTGCCGGCCAATCGATCGTGGACACCCCGACCCCGGCTTCCGCCCACCGTGGTGACCGTGATGGCCAGGGGCAGCACCCAACCGAGCACAGGGATCGCCACCCAGGCGTGCAGGAGCATCCCGCGGAACACGGATCGGACGAGCCCCGGAGGACGGCCGGTGTCGATGTCGACGCAACGCAGGCCCAGCATCGCCTTGCCCGGTGTGCGCCCCCAGTACGCCGTCGGGAAGACCTCGGTGCCGAACACGATCACCGCGGCGATGACCGCGAGGCGGGTCCGGTCGGGCGTCACCGCGGCGAGCGGCTGCCGGGCGAGGAGATCACCGCCGAGGAGCCGACCGTCGATCTCGATGGCGACGATGACCAACAGCCAGCCGGCGACGACGATGTCGACCAGGCGCCCGCCCACCCGACGACCTCTGGGTGCGGGATCGAGATCGAGGTCGACGGCCATGCCGGTCCAGGCTGGACCGTGGGCCGGGAGCCCGTCCAGCCACCATCGGCGCTCGTGGTCGGAGCGGGTGCCGGGCTCCGTGCCACCATGCCGTTGTGCAGTTCCTCTCCGACGAGTGGATCGACGCGCTCGACGCCGCGGCCCGGGCCCGCCAGATCCCACCCGACGACCCCCTCGCCGACGTCAGCGTCATCGTCGAGCAGATCGTGTCCGGCGGGCCCCGGTGGCGACTGGTCATCGATCACGGGGCGCTGTCGGTGACGCCGGCCGCAGATGACGGTGACGTCGACGTCCGATTGACCAGCGACCGGACCACCGCCGTCGCCATCGCCTCCGGGCGGCGCGCCGCGCTCGATGCGTTCATCACCGGTGACCTGGTGATCGGGGGCGATGTTCGGATCATGCTCGAGCACCGGGAAGCGCTGGAGACCCTGGGGGATCTGTTCGCCGATCTGCGCGCCGCCACCACGTTCGACGACGAAGAGACCTAACGCGCCACCCTCGCCGCCACGTAGGCACGGGCCGCGGCCTCGCTCAACCCGTGGCCCTCGACCAGACCGGCGACGATCGTGGCCACGTAGTCGTCCGACGGAGGCGTGGGATCGGGAAGGGGACGCTCCGGGGTGGTGAAGGTGAGCGCCGGGCGGTCATCCGGCGACGGGCAGCCGAGCACCAGTCCGTACCGACCCGACGGGTGGGCCAACCGCGCCGCGCCCGGCACCAGCTCGCCCGGATCGAACTCGAGGCCGAGCTCCGCGGCGCCGTTCTCGGCGGCCCAGATCCCCAGGAACTGGCTGACCGGTACGAGCCAGGCCGTGGCCAGGGTCCCGACGCCATCGGCGGGCTCGGGATCGACGAAGGCGCAGCCACCGCCCCACCGGGTCGAGTGATGGGCGAAGAACAACCGGTGGTCGAGGACCATCGACCGGCGATCCAGCGGGTCCGTTGCCGGATCGCACCGCGCCAGGTAGCGGCGCAGGCGAGCCGACGAGTGGTTCGACCCGTACGCCATGTACCAGACCTCGTCACCCATCGCCCGGTGCACCCTCCCCCTCTTCTCGTTCTGGTACCACGATGGTCGCACCGAGACCGCCCGATGTGGGACCAGAACGGGTTTTGTAGCCTCGAAGGGTGCCCGAGCTCCCCGAGGTCCAGGCCCATGCCGAGCGGCTCGACGCCGCGTTCGCCGGTGCGGTGCTCGATCGGTTCCGGCCTCTGGCATTCACCGCGCTGAAGACGTTCGATCCCGACCCCGCCGTGACCCACGGTGAGCCGCTCCAGTCGGTCGGGCGCCGGGGCAAGGCCTTGCTCATGCACTTCCCGTCGGCCACGCACGTGGTCCACCTCATGCAGGGCGGCCGGTTGCGCCCCGACGAGAAGCAGGCGGCCAAGCCCCGCAACGGGCAGGCCCGGTGGATCTTCGACGACGGCCGAGCCCTGTTGCTCACCGAGGCGGGCACCGAACGGAAGGCGGGAGTCTGGGTGGTCGCCGGTGATCCCCTCGCCCAGGACCCGCTCGACCACCTCGGGCCGGACGCCACCGAGGTGGACGTCGACGCCATGGTCGACCTGCTCCGGGGCGAGAACACGAGGGTGCACGGCTTCCTCCGGGATCAACGTCGCATCGCCGGCTTGGGACGGCGGTTGGCCAACGAGGTCTGCCACCGGGCGAATCTGTCGCCGTTCGCCATGACCGGCAAGCTCGACCGGGACGCGGCGAGCGCCCTCGTCGAGGCGATCGGCGAGTGCGTGAACGAGGGCCTCACCTACGAACGAACCCGCGACGACATGTCGTCGTCGAAGGAACGCCCCGGGGCGGTCCACCACCGCACCGGCGAACCGTGCCCGGTGTGCGGCGATGCCATCCGCGAGGTGGCGTACAACCGATACACCGTGCACTACTGCCCGACGTGTCAGACCGAGGGCAAGGTCCTCGCCGACAACACCACGTCCAAGTTCCTCAAGTGACCGAACATCTCGTCAGCCCGTCACAGACGTCGTGACCCGGCGACGACATTTCCCCCTTCGGGGCAGGTCAGATCAGACCCAGGCCCTGGACCGTGTCGCGCTCGTCGGCCAGCTCCTGGGCTGACGCGTCGATGCGGGCCCGGCTGAAGTCGTCGATGTCGAGGCCCTGGACGATGGACCACTCGCCGTTGCTGGTGGTGCAGGGGAAGGACGAGATGAGACCCTCGGGGATGCCGTAGGAGCCGTCGGACGGCACCGCCATCGAGACCCAGTCGCCCTCGGGCGTGCCCAGGACCCAGTCGTGGACATGGGCGATGGCGGCATTGGCTGCCGATGCGGCCGACGACGACCCCCGCGCCTCGATGACGGCGGCGCCGCGCTTTTGCACCGTGGGGATGAAGTCGTTCTCGAGCCAGTTGTGGTCGCCACCGGCGGCGTCGAACGCCACCTGGTTCCCGACCCGGGCATGGAAGACATCGGGATACTGCGAGGCCGAGTGGTTGCCCCAGATGGTCATCCGCGTGATGTCGTTGACGGTGGCTCCCGCCTTGGCGGCCAACTGCGCCTTGGCGCGGTTGTGGTCGAGGCGGGTCATGGCGGTGAACCGCTCGCGGGGGATGTCGGGGGCCGAGTGCATGGCGATGAGGCAGTTGGTGTTGGCCGGGTTGCCGACCACCAGCACCTTGAGGTCGTCGGCCGCGTTGTCGTTGAGGGCCTTGCCCTGCACCGTGAAGATGCCGCCGTTGGCCTCGAGCAGATCGGCTCGCTCCATGCCGGCCTTGCGGGGCATCGAGCCGACGAGGAGGGCGATCTGGACGCCGTCGAAGGCGGTACCGGCGTCGTCGGAGGTGGAGTAGCCGGCGAGGAGCGGAAAGGCGCAGTCGTCGAGCTCCATGCAGACCCCCTCGAGCGCGCCCATGGCCGGGGGGATCTCGAGCAGGCTGAGGTGCACGGGCTGGTCGGGACCGAGCAGGGCCCCGCTGGCGATGCGGAACAGGAGCGAGTAGCCGATCTGGCCGGCAGCGCCGGTCACGGCGACCTTCACGGGCGACGATGCAGTCATGACTCGGACCCTATTCCCTCCGGCCGAGCCGCCGGAATCCGGGGTGAGCCCCGCACAGATGGCCCGATCGGGTGGTTCTGCCTGACCCCCACCCCTGGGTACGGGTCACGACAGTCCGCCAGTCAGCGACAACAACCCCACGAAAGGACGTGCACCGTGTACATCGGCATCGGAACCCTCATCCTCATCATCATCCTCCTGATCCTGATCTTCTAGATCTCACGCCGAATCAAGAAGGATTGTCGTCCTCGAGGGCGAATGATCCTCCAACTCCTGGACCGCTGCGCCCCGGCCGATGCCGGGGCGCAGCGCCGCGTCCAGGGCACCCTCGAGCGCGGCTGCGGCCACCTCGATCTGGGAGTCGTCGGGTTGGCGGGTGGTGAAGCGCTGCGGCCAGAGCAGCAACCGCTCGGCGACGCCCCCCGGCGTGCTCGCCGCCAGCCGCCCCAGGTGGGTGAGCAACTCGTAAGAGATCGCCACGACCACCGGGGCGGCGATCAGCCGGGCCAGCATCCGGCTCATGACCGGCTCGGTGGGGAGGAACGGGTGCAGCACGGCCGCCACGCCGGCGACGACGAGGAGGAAGCTGGTGCCGCAACGGGGATGGCGGATCGACCCGGACCGGACCGAGGCCGGCGACAGGTCCCGGCCGGCTTCGTGGGCGGCCACCACCAGGTGCTCCGCACCGTGGTACTGGAACACCCGCCGCACGTCGCGGCGCCGGGCGACGAGGGCGAGGTAGCCGCCGATCGCGCCGAGGCGCGCCCCGGTCTCGGCGAGCCCGAACCACACCGATCCGGTGGGGAACAGCCCGGCGATGGCGGCAGGGAACACGACCACCAGCACCAGCACCGCGGTCACCGCGACGAGCAGCAGCATCCAGGTCGGTGCCGGGCGACGGGTGTCGTCCGGCTCGGCACGCTGCTCCGACCACCGCAGCGCCTGCACCCCGATCGTGAGCGACTCCGCGAGGCCGGCGATCCCTCGCACCAGTGGCACCGAGCGGGTGGCATCGGCCCACCCGGGGTTCGGCAGGCGACGGGTCTCGATCCAGCCGTCGGGCCGGCGCACGGCGACGCAGGCGCCGTCGCCGGCCCGCATCATCACGCCCTCGATGACGGCCTGGCCGCCGACGCGTGGGGTGGCCCCGACATCGCTCCGCCGTCCAGATGACTCGTTCGTCAACGCACACCACCGATCCTCGAGGGCGCCGAGGTTTGGCAACGACGGTAGCGAGCCCGGCACCCGGTGTCATCGCGGCACGGGCGGTCGCTCCTGGTGGCTGGGATAGGTTCGGCGCGTGACCCGTACCGATCCCGCAGGCATCGATGTCGAGGCGGTCACCGCGTGGCTCGGTGACCACGTCGGCACCGTCGGACCGCTCCGTTTCGAACGACTCCCCGGCGGCCACTCGAACCTGACGTACCGCGTCCACGACCGCGACGGGCGTTCCGTGGTGCTGCGCCGCCCTCCGGAAGGGCACTTGCTGCCGACCGCCCACGACATGGGCCGGGAGTACCGCCTCATCGCCGCGCTCGGCCCCACCAGCGTCCCCGTGCCCGAGGCGTTGGCCCACTGCGAGGACGACACCGTGACCGGTGCTCCGTTCTACGTGATGGCCCACGTGGACGGCGTCGTGCTGCACTCCGCGGAGCTGGCCATCGACGCCTTCCCCGAGTCAGCTCGCCATGGCATCGGGCAGTCGTTCATCGATGTGCTCGGCCGGCTCCACGCCGTCGACCCCGACGATGTCGGCCTCGGCGATCTGTCGAAGAAAGAGGACTACATCGCCCGGCAGCTGAAGACGTGGTGGCGTCAGTACGAGGCATCACGAACCCACGACGACCCGTTGCTCGCCGACGTGCACGAGTGGCTGCTGGCCAACATCCCCGCCCAGGGCCGGGCCCGGGTTGTCCACGGCGACTACCGCCTCGGCAACTGCATCACGTCGGTGGCGGGTGAGATCGTGGCCGTGCTCGACTGGGAAATCGCCACGCTGGGCGATCCGCTGGCCGACCTCGGCTACGTCCTCGCCACCTGGCCCGAGCCGGGAGACGAGCGCATCGCCAGCACGTCGGCCACGTCGATGGCCCCCGGATTCCCCTCGCGGGCCGAGTTGCTCCAGACCTACGCCGACCAGACCGGCGCCGACGTGTCGAAGATCGACTACTTCGTCGCCTGGGCGAACTGGAAGACCGCCTGCATCGTGCAGGGCGTCTACCGGCGCTATCGGGACGGGGCGCTCGACACCACCGGCATCGACGTCGAGGCCTTCCGCACCACGGTCGAGGCCGCCGCCGCCCTCGCCGCCGGCGCCATCGGGAGGCTCGACTCGGCGTTCCGGGCGTAGTCCGGGACGCGACGAGGGGCGGGCCATGGCCCGCCCCTCGAGACGACTGCGCTCGGCTCGACCCGAACCAAGCGAACGGCTCGGGACGTTGCTCGCCCAGCGAGCAACTCCAGAAGTGAGCGAAGCGAACGGCTCGGGACGTCTGCTCGCCCGGCGAGCAACTCCTGAAGTGAGCGGCTAGCTGGGCAGCTGCATGCTCTTGAGCTCGAGGAACTCCTCGAAGCCGTGCACGCCGTACTCACGGCCGTACCCGGACTGCTTGTAGCCGCCGAACGGGGCGTTGGGGTTGAACGAACCCTGGTTCACCTCGATCTGGCCGGTACGGATCCGGCGAGCGACCGCCTTGGCCCGCTCGACATCACCGCCCTGCACGCCGCCGGACAGCCCGTAGGGCGAGTCGTTGGCGATGGCCACGGCCTCGTCCTCGGTGTCGTAGGGCAGGATGGACAGCACCGGCCCGAAGATCTCCTCTCGGGCGATGGTCATGTCGTTGGTGACCTCGGAGAACACGGTGGGCCGCACGAAGTACCCGTCCGGGTTGACCCCTTCGGGCTTCTCGGGGCCGCCGGTGACCAGCTTGGCGCCCTCCTCGATCCCCTTGTTGATGTAGTCGGTCACCCGGGTGACCTGGGCCTGGCTGGAGAGCGGGCCGAGCATGGCGCCATCAGCGAAGGGATCCGACGGCTGGTACACGCCCTCCACCGTCTCGGCCGCGATCCGCTCGGCGTCCGCCAGACGAGCACGGGGGACGAGCATGCGAGTCAGGGCGGTGCAGGTCTGGCCCGAGTTGATGTAGCACTTGCCGACACCGTCGGCGACCGCCGCCGCGAAGCCGGCGTCGTCGAGATCGTCGAGGAGGATGTTGGCCGACTTGCCGCCGAGCTCGAGCGCGACGCGCTTGAGGGTCTTCGACGCGGCCGCCGCCACCGCCTGGCCGGCGCGGGTCGAGCCGGTGAAGCTGACCATGTCGATGTCGGGGTGGCTGGAGATGGCCTCACCCACCACCGGGCCGGTGCCGGTGACGAGGTTGAACACACCGGCCGGGACGCCGACGTCGTGGACCACCTCGGCGAGGATGAACGCGTCGAGCGGGGCGATCTCGCTCGGCTTGAGGACCACGGTGCAACCGGCGGCCATGGCGTAGGCGACCTTGGCCGCGATCTGGTGCAGCGGGTAGTTCCACGGCGTGATGCACCCGACGACACCGACGGGCTCCTTGACCACGAGGCTGTTGCCCACCGTGGTCTCGTACTCGTAGGACTCGGCCAGCGACGCCGCGGTGCTGAACGAGTTGATGGGCAGGCCGGCCTGGACGATCTGGCTCAACCACTTCGGCATACCCGCCTCGCGGGTGACGACGGTGGCGATCTCGTCCATGCGGGCACCCAAGGCCTCGGCGATGCGGCTGCAGAACTTGGCCCGCTCCTCGGGCATCTTGGCGGCCCACCCGTCGAAGGCGCCACGAGCGGCCTTGGCCGCCTTGTCGAGGTCTTCCACGGTGCCGAGCGGGATCGTGGCGAGCACGGAGCCGTCGGTGGAGTCGAACACCTCGGCCGTCTCGGAGCCGGTGGATGCCACCCAGGCACCATCGATGTAGAGCTTGTCGGTTTCAGGCACGTTCGTCCCCCTCGGGCATCGGGTCAGGTTCGATAACGGACGCTATCGACGGAGCAGCCGCGATGCCACTGCGGTCGGTGGGCACGGTCCCGATCAGCGACGATGGCGTTCAGGCTCGAGGGAACGGTCGACGGAGTATTCCCAGCGGGAACGCTCGGGCTCCTCGAGCGAGTCGGCCACGAAACGACGCATGGCGTCGACCACGACCTGGTCCTGGTTGCGGAACTGCGGGAGGAAGTAGCCGAAGGCCATCTCGTAGATCAGGCGCGACTGCGTGATGTCGTCGTGCGAGCGCCGGTGGGCGTACTCGGCGGCCTCCATGAAGACCGCGGGACCGATGCCCCGCAGCTCCTTGAGCTGGACCAGTGGACCGAGCAGCTCGAGGTCGGCGCCGAGCAGGACGCGGAGGTCCTCGTCGTCGGGCGTGTCGATCTCGATGAAGGCGAAGCGACGCATCAGCGCGTAGGAGAACTCGAAGAGGTTGTGATCGCCCTCGTTCATGGTGGCGATGATCCGCCAGCTGGGCAGGACCGGGATGGCATCCGTGTTGGGCGGTGTCTCGGCACCCTCCGGCACGATCGACATGCGGCGCGGTCGGCCCCAGCGCCGGTGCGGGAGCTCGACCGGTTGGCCGGAGAGGACGGTGAACAACGGACCGAAGGCGCGGTCCATGTCGCAGCGGTTGATCTCGTCGATGAGCAGCCACCGACCGGACTCGACCGCGTCGATGAAGATGCC
Organism: uncultured Acidimicrobiaceae bacterium; assembly: GCA_963731885.1. Classification (GTDB taxonomy): domain Bacteria; phylum Actinomycetota; class Acidimicrobiia; order Acidimicrobiales; family Salinilacustritrichaceae; genus Salinilacustrithrix. The sequence continues at coordinate 115,921 of CAVSXR010000021.1, forward strand.
GGGTTCGAACATGTCGCCGTCGGGGACCCGGTGGCTCTGGCCGATGGTGTCGGCGGTGGTCCAGTCGGCCGACGCGGTGACGGGGAGGTAGCCGGCACCGACCATCTCTCGCCGAGCCACCCGGGCCACCAGGTGGGCCAGGCTCGTCTTGCCGGTGCCCGGCGGGCCGGTGAGCAGGAGGTGCTTGCCGATGTCGATGGCAGCGACCACCTGTTCGAGGACGTTGCGGTGGAACCGGAGCCCCTCGTCGACCGCCGCCGCCTGCAGGATCTCGTACGTGAGACCTGACCGCTTCTCGCCTGCCACGCTCGCTTTCTCCACGCCGATGGACATGGCGCGACGGTACCTGACCCCATCGCTCCGCTGTCGGGCCCTGCGGCAGATCGCCGCGGCGACTCGTAGGGTCGGACCGTGGCAACGAAGGGGCGCGGGGTGATCCGCTTGGTGGTGCCGTCACCGGACGGCACCCGTGTGCTGGCGCGGCCGAACGGTCTCGCCGGCTGGAACCTGCCGGCCATCCCCGTCGATGGACCACTCGAGGAGTGGGACGACGCGGCCACCGCCCGGGCCGAGGCGATCCTCGGGGCGCCGGTCGGCACGGCGCAGGCCCTCGGTCCGGACGCGTGGGTGGTCACGGCCGCCGGCCGGATCTCCGCCGCGGGCACCACCTGGATCGCGGCCGACGAGGCCGGCCGCCTCGGCGGCGACGAGGCGATCGTCCGTCGCTGGGCGGCCGGCGAGGACCAGACGCGTGGCGCTGCGACGGACGGTTAGGTTCCGCATCGATGTCCACGACCCTCGTCCCCGTGCTCGACGGCCTCGCATTCGCCGAGGGCCCGCGCTGGCACGACGGCCGGCTGTGGTTCTCGGACATGCACGCCCATCGGGTCATGGCCCTCGACGTGGCCACGGGCGAGACCGAGATCGTCGCCGAGGTGCCGACCCGGCCGTCCGGCCTCGGATGGCGGCCCGACGGCACGTTGTTGATCGTGTCGATGACCGACCGCCGCCTGCTGGCGGTCGAGGACGGCGGCACGCGGGTGGTGGCCGACCTCACCGCCGTCGCGCCCTACGACTGCAACGACATGGTGGTCGATGCCGCCGGGAACGCCTACGTCGGCAACTTCGGCTTCAACCTGCACGACCCCGAGGCGGAGCACCGCACCACGACGCTCGTGCTGGTGACCGTCGACGGTGACGTCCGCGTGGTGGCCGACGGGCTGTTCTTCCCCAACGGCTGCGTCATCACACCCGACGGGCGGACCCTCATCGTCGGCGAGTCGTTCGGCGCCTGCCTCACCGCATTCGACGTCGAGACCGATTGCTCGCTCTCGAACCGCCGTGAGTGGGCTCGGATCCGAGGCGCCACGCCCGACGGCATCTGCCTCGACGCCGAGGGTGCGGTGTGGATGGCATCGCCGGTCAGCAACCAGGTGCTGCGCGTCGCCGAGGGTGGCGAGGTGCTGGCCGAGATCCGCACCAGCGACGAGCGCCAACCCTTCGCGTGCATGCTCGGCGGGCCCGACGGCCGGACGCTGTTCGTCTGCACCGCGCTCGAGAGCGAACCGGAGTCGTGTCGGCGCCACATGGCCGGTCGCATCGAGGCGGTCGACGTCGACGTGGCCGGTGCCGGCCTGCCCTGAGTCTCACCGCCCCGGCTTCGACAGCGGGTCGATAGCGTGGCGACCGGTATGGCTCCTTCATCGAAGATCATCTACACACTCACCGACGAGGCCCCGGCGCTGGCGACCCGCTCCCTCATGCCGATCCTCCAGGCCTTCACCGGCGCGGCGGGCGTCGCGGTGGAGACGAGGGACATCTCCCTCGCCCATCGCATCCTCGCTGCCTTCCCGGAGTGGCTCTCGGAGGACCAGCGGGTCCCGGACACCCTGGCGGAGCTCGGAGCACTGACCCAGGAGCCGGAAGCCAACATCATCAAGCTCCCGAACATCAGCGCGTCGATCCCGCAGATCAAGGCGGCGGTGCACGAGCTGCAGGCGCAGGGCTACGGCGTACCGGACTACCCGGAGGACCCGGAGACCGACGAGGAGCGCGACATCCTCGCTCGCTTCGAGAAGGTCAAGGGCAGCGCGGTGAACCCGGTGCTGCGCGAGGGCAACTCCGACCGCCGGGCCGCGGCGGCGGTGAAGGCCTACGCCCGCCGGAACCCCCACTCGATGGGCGCGTGGTCCCCCGACTCGAAGACCCACGTCGCCACCATGTCGGCCGGCGACTTCCGTACCACCGAGACCTCGGTGACCGTCGACGCCGCCGACGACGTCCGCATCGAGCACGTGGCCACCGACGGCACGGTGACCGTATTCAAGGAGTCCACGCCCCTGCTCGCCGGCGAGATCATCGACGGTTCGGTGATGCGGCGCACTCAGCTGATCGACTTCATCGCCGCCCAGATCGCCGACGCCAACGCCAAGGGCGTGCTCTTCTCGGTCCACCTCAAGGCCACGATGATGAAGGTCTCCGACCCCATCATCTTCGGCCACGTCGTGCGCACGTACTTCGCCGACCTCTTCGCCGCCAACGCCGAGACCTTCGACGAACTCGGCATCAGCCCCAACGACGGCATGGCCAGCCTCACCACCGCGGTGCAGTCCCTCCCGGCCGACACCCAGGCCACGATCCAGGCCGAAATCGCGGCCACCTACGAGCGCGGCCCGGCGCTGGCCATGGTCGACTCCGACCGGGGCATCACCAACCTGCACGTCCCCTCCGACGTGATCGTCGACGCGTCGATGCCGGCGATGATCCGCACCTCGGGCCAGATGTGGAACGCCGACGGCGAGCAGCAGGACACCAAGTGCGTGATCCCCGACTCGAGCTACGCCGCGCTCTACGACGAGACGATCAAGTTCTGCCAGGAGCACGGCGCCTTCGACCCGGCCACCATGGGCACCACACCCAACGTCGGGCTGATGGCCCAGCAGGCCGAGGAGTACGGCTCCCACGACAAGACCTTCGAGATCCCCGGTCCCGGCGTGGTCCGCGTCGTCGACCAGTCGGGCACGACGCTGCTCAGCCACGACGTCGACACCGGCGACATCTGGCGAATGTGCCAGACCAAGGACGCTCCGGTTCGCGACTGGGTCCGGCTCGCCGTCACCCGGGCGCGGGCGACGGGGGCGCCGGCCATCTTCTGGCTCGACGAGACCAGGGCGCACGACGCCCAGGTCATGGCGAAGGTGCGCGACGAGCTCACCACGGTCGACACCGACGGACTCACCATCGAGATGATGAACGTGGCCGACGCCACCCGGTTCACCCTCGGGCGAGCCAAGGCCGGCGAGGACACGATCTCGGTCACCGGCAACGTGCTGCGCGACTACCTCACCGATCTGTTCCCGATCCTCGAGCTCGGCACCAGCGCCAAGATGCTCTCGATCGTGCCGCTGATGAAGGGCGGCGGCCTGTTCGAGACCGGTGCCGGCGGGTCGGCCCCGAAGCACGTCCAGCAGTTCGAGAAGGAGAACCACCTGCGCTGGGACTCCCTGGGCGAGTTCCTGGCCCTGACCGTGTCGCTCGAGCACCTGGCCCAGTCGGCCGGGAACGCCCGGGCGCAGCTGCTGGCCGACACACTCGACACCGCCACCGAGAAGCTGCTCGACAACCGCAAGTCGCCGTCGCGCAAGGTCAACGAGCTCGACAACCGTGGCAGCCAGTTCTACCTGGCCCTCTACTGGGCCGAGGCCCTGGCCGCCCAGGACCGCGACCCGGAGATGGCGGCGCGCTTCGCCCCCCTGGCCGAGGCGCTCGGCCGGGACGAGGACACCATCGCGGGCGAGCTGCTCGATGTCCAGGGCCAGCCGATGGACATCGGTGGGTACTACTTCCCGAACGCCGCGTTGGCGGATGCCGCCATGCGACCGAGCGCCACGCTGAACGGGATCATCGCGGCCTTCTGAGCTCGCTCAGTCGAGCGGGACGTACCCGGGCACCTCGGTGTGGGGCGTGTCGAGGTAGACCTTGGCCTCCGGCGGCGCCCCGAAGCGACCGTGGCTCCAGCGGATCTCGACGTGGCCCTCGACGGTTCGCTCGACGTCGGCGACCCGATCGCGGACCACCGCTGACCAGCGCACCTGCGGTTGGCCGGCGTCGTCGGCCTCGATGTCGAAGCCGCGCAGCTCGTAGCGCTGGCGCCAGTCCCACGGGGTGTCGATGCGGAGCCGGATGGTGTCGTCGCGGTTGGTGCCGACCACGAAGTAGGGGGCAGACGCGAGCCGCAACAGCCGCCACAGGAGCTGCTCCCGCGCGCTGCGGTCCGGCGCGGCCCGCCGCCATCGCTCGGCCGAGGCGGCGCTGACCTGGCGGCAGAGCGTGGTGTAGGCCTCCTCGGCCGCGTCCGGCCAGCGACGTCCGTGGGCCCGCAACGCGTCGCGGAGGCGGCGACGATGCTCGACGCCCGCCGCCGCCGGGTCTCCCACCGGGAACGCGCACCCGACGGCGTCCGCGGCCCTCCGGGCGAGGTCCCGATGCTGGACCGGAGCGACCACGCTGTACCAGTCGGCACGATCGTGGCTGTCGGTGGTGAGGAGCAGGTGGTCGAACACCCGGGCGGGCGCGGCGTTGTGGAGCACCTTGGAGGAGTACTTGCACGACACGAGATAGACGCGGTCGATGCGCAGATCGGCGGGAATCACCTGGTCGCCGGGGGGTCGCCGGCCACCCGTCCACTCGATGCGGACCGGACGACGACCGGCCAGTCCCTCGGGATGCGCCGCGAACGCGGCACCGTTGGCGAACGCGGTGTCGGCCAGGGCCAAGAGCTCGGGCTGGTGCAGGCCTCGTTCGAGCTGCTCCCAGGCCGAGTCGTCGACGCGGAGCTCAGCGGGTCGTTGCAGGACGGCCCAGCTCGCGGTGCCGAAGTCGAGACAACCGAGCGCGGTCGCCAGCTCGGTGACGGTGGTCTTGTCGTCGGCCATTGGCCGGGATCAGCCGGGGGTGTGGAGCGAACGGAGCCGTTCGACGGTGTCGACCCCGGTCAGTTCGAGCGCCGCGGCCACTGTGGATCCCAGGACGGCGTGGAGCGCCCGGGATTGGGCCGTTCCCTTCGGGGGCAGCTCGGTGGTGAGCACCAGGACCCGATCGTCGGTGCCGGCCACGACCGCGGCGTGACCGAGGGTGCGCCAGAGCACGTCGGAGCGACGGAGACACGCCCAGAGCGGCCAGAGCGGCGGTGACCCAACCGGCCACGGAAAACGACCAACCAGGAGGAGCCGTCGGCGCCGGTGGCCCGGAGATCGAACTCGACGCCGCGCTCACGCACCTTTGCCCGGCCGTCGACGTCAGTGAATCCGGCCGACTCCAGCACGTGCTCGGCGACCTCGCTGGCCTTGGCTCCCGACGCGACCAGCTCGGCGAGGGTCTCGGCTGGGGCCCGGCGCTTTCCCGGCGGGACGACGACCGCCGGGGCGGGGTCGGTCGACCGCTCGGCGGCGATCCGTTCCTCGGCACCGGCGATGTAGCCGGCGTCGGTGTCGAACCCCACGTAGTGGCGGTCGGTGCGGATGGCGGCTACCGCGGTGGACCCTGCCCCCATGAACGGATCGAGCACCAGGTCGCCCGTGTAGGTGTACAGCTCGATGAGCCGCGCGGGGAGTTCGACCGGGAACGGCGCCGGGTGGTTGACGCGCCGCGCGCTCTCCGGCGCGAACTCCCACACGTCGAGGGTGGCCTCGAGGAAGTCGTCGACCGTCATGGAGCCGTCGCTGGGCAGGCCGGCCCGAGCGCGGTCCTTGGCGTCGACCGCGCGATCGAACCGCCCCTTCGACGCGACGATGACCCGCTCGGTGATGTCGCGCAGGACGGGGTTGCCCGGACGTTGGAAGCTGCCCCAGGCGCACGATCCGCCGGCGCTCTTGCCCTTCTGCCAGATGATCTCGCCCCGCAGCAGCAGGCCGAGCCGCTCGAGGATCCCGATGACGTCGGACGACAGTGAGCGGTAGGGCTTGCGGCCGAGGTTGGCGACGTTGACCGCGATGCGGCCGCCGGGCTCGAGCTTGCGCACGCACTCCGTGAAGACGGCATCGAGCATGTCGAGGTACTCGAGGTAGTCGGACGGGATGCCGTCGTGGCCGAGCGCCTCCTCGTAGGCCTTCCCCGCGAAGTACGGGGGCGAGGTGACCACCAGCGCCACCGAGCCATCGGCGATGTCGCCGTTCGCGTCCATGTCACGGGCGTCGCCGAGCCAGATCTGGTCGACCGCCTTGGGTAGCGCCACGTGGTTGTCGGTGGAGATCTCGGGGGTGACGAATCGGGCGTAGAACGCGCTGGCGTCGTGGCCTTCCCGCTTGCCGACCCCGAAGTTCGATGTCGAGGTCCGACCCCCCGAGCGCGGTGGCTCATCGGGGGTGGCGGCACCGGCATCCATGGACGAATCCTACGTGGGCACCTCTGACAGGAACCCGATCCCCCGGCGTGCGGGACGACTGGGCGACGATTCGCCGACGATTCGTCGGGAACGAATCTGCACAGAATCGTTCCCGAATGCGTGGTGGGTGGTGGTCAGCGCTCGGTCGGGCCGAGGCCGAGGCGGTCGACCAGGTCGAGGGCGGCGACCGAGCGGTTCATCGTGTACAGGTGCAGGTCGGGTGCGCCCGCCGCGAGCAGCGCCCGGCTCAGCTCGGTGCAGACCTCGGTGCCGAGGAGGCGGACGGCGCGAGGATCGCCATCGACGGCGAGGCAGCGCTCCCACAGGGCATCGGGAATGGTGGTGTCGTTCAGCTCCGACATCCGCCGCATCGAGTGGATGTTGATGAACAACATGACCCCGGGGATGACCGGCTTCTCGCAGCCCAGGGCAGCCAGCTCGTCGAGCATCCGCTGGTACGGCTCCGCCGACCAGAAGAACTGGGTGATGGCGAAGTCGGCCACCGAGAGCTTCTCGGCCACGAACCGTCGGTCGGACTCGAGCGACGGTGACCGGGGGTGCTTCTCGGGGTGTGCGGCCACCCCGATCGAGAAGTCGGCCGGGTGCTCGCGCACCAACTCGACCAGCTCCATGGCGTGGGCGAAGTCGCCACCGGGATCCGAGCCGTCGATCGGCGGGTCACCGCCGAGGGCGAGGATGTTCTCCACGCCGTGGGCGGCGTAGTGGTCGAGCAGGTCGACGATCTCGGGCTTGGAGTGACCGACGCAGGTGAGGTGCGCCATGGTCGGGAAATCGTGCTCCTGGTTGAACCGGACCACGACGTCGCGGGTGCGCTCGCGGGTGGACCCGAGCGCGCCGTAGGTCACTGATGCGAACGACGGATGCACGACCGACAACTCGTCGAGCACCGCGGCGAGCTGCGCCTCGGCCTCGTCGTCCTTCGGGGGGGAGAACTCGAGCGACACGCCCGGTCCGGCGCCGAGCAGGTCGGCGATGCGGGTCACGCGCCGTGCTCCACACCAGCCCGGGCCTCGGCCAGCGCGACCGTGTTCCGGAGCAGCATGGCCACCGTGGTGGGGCCGACCCCGCCCAGTCGCGGGGTGATCCACGAGGCGACCTCGCCCACGGCCTCGTCGACGTCGGGCAGCAGCTTGCGCCCCTCCCACGAGATGCCACCCGAGACCACGATCGCTCCGGGGCGGACCATCTCGGGAGTGACGATCGACGGCGATCCGACGGCGGCGATGACGACGTCGGCCTGGCGGGTGTGGGCCGAGATGTCGGCGACCGCGGAGTGCACGACGGTGACCGCGGCATTGGCGCCCGGACCCTTGAGCGTCAACAGCAGCGACAGCGGCCGGCCCAGGGTGGGGCCGCGCCCGACGATCACCACGTGCTTGCCCCGCAGGTCGATGCCGTAGTGCACGAACATCGCTCGGATGCCGGCCGGCGTGCACGGCACCGGACCGTCCTGCTGGAGCACGAGCCGACCGAGGTTGGTGGGATGGAGCCCGTCGGCGTCCTTGGTCGGATCCATGCGGTTGACCGCGGCGTCGAAGTCGAAGCCGTCGGCCACCGGGTACTGGATCAGGTAGCCGTCGACCGAGTCGTCGGCGTTGAGGCGGTCCACGGCATCGAGCAGCGCGACGGGGTCCTCGTCGGCGCCGATGTGCACGTTGTGGCTCTCGATGCCCACCTCGGCACACGTCTCGTGCTTCTTGCGCACGTACCCGGCGCTGGCTTCGTCGTCGCCGACCAGCACGGTGCCGAGGCCAACGGTCTTGCCTCGCGCCGCGAGCGCGTCGACCCGCTTCCTCACGTCTTCGAGCACGGCCTCGGCTACCGGGCCACCGGCGAGCAGTTGCGCAGTCACGGCGCCATTGTCGCGGATCGGGTGCAGGCGACCCGAGCCGGTTCGGTCAGAAGCTCCAACCCGCCCGGGGGATGGGGAGCCGGAAGGCGGTGTCCAGGTCGCCCAGCAGTTGCGCCGGGCCGGAGAGATCGTCGGTGAGCGACAGGCCGCTGGCGGGTCGGACACCCAGCCACAGCCGGGTGAAGGCGTTGACGGTCGCCTCGAGCACGGGCAGGGACGGGTCCGGCCCGGGCTCGACCGTGGAGGTGGGGCCGAGCCGTACCGTGTACTCACCGCCGATGCCCGCCCCGCCGTCGCCGTCCCGCTCGCCGAGGGGATCACGCAGCCGGAGACCGAACTCGACCGGGGGCGTACGCAGGTGGACGGCTTCGACACAGGCATCGAGGTCGAGGATGCGGTCCTGCTGCACGGCCATGGCGCCGTGGAGCATGCCGTGGCCACCGGTCATCCGAGCCAGCCGACCCTGCCGCAGGGGTTCGCCGAGGAGGTCCTGGAGCTGGATCTCCGCGGGTTCGTCGTTGATGGTGACCAGGGCGAACTGGTCGCCGAGGGCCCGCAGCAGCCCGAGCAGCTCGAGGGCCTGCCGGGGTTCCTCGAAGGCCAGCATCTCGACGACCAGCGGTCCGTACTCGTCCTTCATCGAACCGAGCAGGAAGTGGGTCAGCCGCCCGTCGCCGGCCCGGTAGCCGAGCGCGCAGGGTGTCTCGGTCCAGGCCAGCTCGGTCGCCACCAGACGAGGAGGATCGAGGACGATCGATCCGTGTCCCCGGTGACGCCGCACGAGCAAGGCGTGGATCTCGTCGGTGTGACCCCGATCGAGACGCACGGGCGGTCGGGTCGGGACGGGGACGTCGAGACTCGAGGGGTCGAACGTGATCCGGTGCTGGTAGGAGCCGGTGCCGAAGCCGAACCGGTCGTAGAACCCCTGGTCGAAGATGCCGAGGCTGGCGACCGCCGCACCTTCGGCAGTGGCGGCCGTCAGCGTCTCGGTCATCAGCATCGAGGCCAGACCCTGGCGCCGGCCGACGTGGCTGGTGGTGACCGCGGTGATGGCGCAGAGTCGGAGGTCGGTCCCGTCGTAGCGAACCGAACCGGGACTGCGGTGGGCGAGGCATTCGGCCTGGCCGGCCACATCGGCCACCAGCGCCGCTCCGCAACCGAGGAAGTCGCGCAGCGCCTCGGCGTGGCTGTCGCTGTCGTCGATCCAGCCCACCTCCCGCCACATGCGCGTCACCGCGGAGAGGTCACGCTCCTCGTGGTACGGACGCCCCACCATGGCCCCGAGTCTGGCCGATGGCTCGGTGGTCAGTGCAGGAAATGTCGTTCGCCGGTGAAGACCATCGCCACACCGAGCTCGTTGGCGGTGGCGATGCACTGTTCGTCGCGCACGGATCCACCCGGCTGGATGATGACCGCGACGCCGGCCGCGGCCGCAGCCTCGATGCCGTCGGGGAACGGGTAGAAGGCGTCGGACGCGCAGGCGCCGCCCTTGGCCCGACCCGCGGCCTTCTCGGCCGCGATCTGGCCCGCTTCCACCCGGTTCTGCTGCCCCGCGCCGATCCCCCAGGCCGTGCCGTCCTTGGCCAGCACGATGGAGTTCGACTTCACCCAGCCGCACACCCGCCAGGCGAAGGCGGCGTCGCCCAGCTCGGCGTCGGTGGGCTTGCGCTCGGTGACCACCTTCCACTGATCCGGCCCCGCCGCGAAGTGGTGGGCCTCCTGCACCAGCCAGGTGTCGTTCAGCTGGCGGATGGCCCGCCCGGGTGCCCGTGGCGCCGGGAGGGTGAGCAGCCGGGTGTTCTTGCGCTTGGCCACCAGGGCGTCGATCACCCCGTCGTCGTAGCCCGGAGCGATGACGACGTCGGCCTGGGCGGCCGCCACCATCTCCTCGACGGTGTCGGCATCGATCGGCTGCGAGGTGGCCACGATGCCGCCGAACGCCGAACGCGGGTCGCAGGCGAACGCCTGCTCGTAGGCCTGGGCCAAGGTGTCGGCCACGGCCGCCCCGCACGGGTTGGCGTGCTTGATGATGGCCACCGCGGGCTTGCCCGTCTCGGCCGCCAGGTCGTGGGCCAGGTTCCAGGCCGCGTCGGCATCGAAGATGTTGAGGTAGCTGAGGGCGACACCCGCGTGCTGCTCGACGCTGTCCCACACACTGGTGGTGCCCCGCTGGCGGTAGCGGGCGCCCTGCTGATGGGGGTTCTCGCCGTAGCGCAGGACCTGGGCGTCGCGTTCGAGGGCGAGGTGGATGGTGTCGGGCAGAGCGGGCGCGTCGGGATCGGTGTCGTCGAACCAGGACACCACCGCCGCGTCGTAGGCCGCGGTGTGGGCGAAGGCCTTGCGGGCGAGACGGCGCCGGGTGTCGTCGCTGAGCGAGCCGGCGTCGACCAACTCGGCCAGGACCGGCTGGTAGTCGGCCGGGTCGACCACGATGCCGACGTGGGCGTGGTTCTTGGCCGCGGCCCGGACCATGGCCGGGCCGCCGATGTCGATGAGGTCGATCCCGTCGTCGAGCTTGCGTCCGCCGGCGTCGCCGGAGGCGTCCGGGTCACCGAAGGGATACAGGTTCGACACGACCAGCGCGAAGGGCTCGATGTCGTAGGTCTCGAGGTCGGCCTGGTGTTCGGGATCGGTGGGATCGGCCAGGATCGCGCCGTGGATCTTGGGATGGAGCGTGGCGACGCGGTGGCCGAGGATCGCCGGGTAGCCGGTGACCGCTTCGGTGGTGGTGACCGCGATCCCGGCGTCGCCGATGGCCTTGGCGGTCCCGCCGCTCGAGACGAGATCCCAGCCCAGCTCGGACAGACCCCGGGCGAGATCGACCACACCGGCCTTGTCGTACACGGACAGGAATGCCCTCATCGGGTCTCCTTCGGTTGCTCGGATCGCGTCCCTGCCACCGAGCCGTCGAGGACGGTGGGATCGGCCAGCACGGCGCGGATCGTCTCCGGGTAGATGCGGCGTTCGACGGCCTTGATCCGTTCGTGCAGGGACTCGGCCGTGTCGTCGGGACGGACCCGCACCGCCTCCTGGGCGAGGATCGGACCGGCGTCCATCTCGAGCGTGGCGACGTGGATGGTGCAGCCGGTGACCTTCACCCCGTGGGCGAGGGCGTCGTCGACGGCGTGCCAGCCCTTGAACGCCGGGAGCAGCGCGGGGTGGGTGTTGAGGATGCGGTTCGGGAAGGCGTCGTGCATCGGCTGGCTGAAGATCGTTCCCCATCCGGCCATGACCACGAGATCGATGCCCGCGGTGCGCAGCAGACGGGCGACGTCGGCGGAGTAGGCGTCGCGGTCGAAGGAGGGCCCGAAGGACGTCCGTTCATGGACCATCCAGTCGATCCCGTGGCGGGTCGCGACATCGGTCGCGGCGCACGGCCGATCGACGACCACGAGTCGAACCGGTATGCCGTCGGCGAGGATCGCATGGAGGAGCGTCCCGCTCCCGGAGGCCAGCACCGCAATCTGCATCGATTGGCGAAGCTAGCAGCCCCCCTCCGCCGGGCCGATCGGACCGATCAGCGCCGCCCGGAGAGCTGACGGGCCAGGCAGTCCGATTGGTCGGCGTGGCCGATGGACGCGCAGAAGGCCCGCACGTCGTCGGCGGAGCCGAACGGCCCGGTGTCCAGGACGACCCAGTACCCCGGCTCCAACGACGACCAGTCGTCGGATCGGGTGACGACGGCGTCGGCCGCGTAGGTGGTCGCCTTGCTCCACGCCGAGTCGACGGCGTCGGTGCCGGCGGAGGTCGGCACGGAGGTGAGCTGAGCGATCCAACCGCCCCGGAACGACGAGGACAGTTGGCGGGCCGACCCGGCCGATGGCGGGCTGGTGGTCGCCGTCGTCGTGGTGGTCGGCGCCGTCGTGGTGGTCGTCGATTCGGTGGTGGATGACGGCGCCGCGGTGGTGGACGACGCCACGGTGGGTGGAGCTGCCGGCCAGGGTGGACGAGGTGGATGCGGTTGCGGCCGCGGACGGATCGCCGGCGGTGCTGGCCGCGTCGGCGCCACCGCCAGCCGAGAGCAGCTGGGCCGCGACCACGACGACGCCGGCGAGCAGGGCCACGGCGAGGGTCACGTACATGGCCGGCCGGAGGGGATCCCGACGGGCGGTCACCGCCGCCGGTCGCTCCCGAATGGGGATGGCCCAGGGCAACGCTTCGGTGTCCTGCCACTCGGGGTCGGCGGATTCGACCGGCGGTTGATCGAACACCGTGCGCGGATACCGGGCGTCGTCGATCGGGGGCAGCGGGGCGAGCGCACCACAATCCGGGCACCGGTAGGCGTCGTCGTCCAGGGGGTGTCCGCAGCTCGTGCAAGGCATGGTCATGTCGAACGCGATCCTCGTGTCCTCCACCCGCCGGTCCCCATGGTGCCATGGTGAGCGGCGGAGGTCGCGGCATCACGTCAGGTCAGCGGGGGATCCTCGCAGCCCGCGGTACCGCCCCCGCCGCCGGCCGGGGAGTCGACCACCTTCGGCGGCCGGAAGCCGGAGCCGGGATCGTCGGTGGTCACGAAGCGCACGAAGGCGTCGGCGATCGCCTTGGCCTCGGCGGCGCGGAACGCCTCGGTGTTCAACAGCGCGTCCTCGGCCGGTTCGGAGAGGTAGGCGGCCTCGGACAGCACGGCGGGCACACCGTGCGACATGCGGAGCACGCCGTAGTAGTCGTCGCCGGTCTTGGCGGAGCGACGGGCCAGGGCGCCGGGTTCCTCGCTCACCCCCCACCGCGACCCGAACGGGGCGAGTTCGCGCTGGTACTCCTCCCAGAGCAGGCCGGCGAGGCGCTTGGACTCCGGCGACGCCAGCTGGTGGTACACCTCGCTGCCCGGAGTCGTCGAGGTGGCCATCGGCGAGGCGTTGTGGTGGATCGAGATGAAGGCCAGCGGCTGCAGCGCGGTGGCGATCTCCGCTCGGGTTCGCAGCGTGACCCGGACGTCGCTGGTGCGGGTCAGGACGACCTCGGCGCCCTGGGCCTCGAGCAACTGGGCCGCACGATGGGCGACGTCGAGGTTGAGCGCGGCCTCCGTCATCCCGGACGGACCGATGGCACCGGTCTCGCTCCCACCGTGCCCGGGGTCGAGCACGAGGTTGGCTCCGTGGAGCGGCTCGCCGTCGACGGTGGCCTCGGCCGCGCACGGCGTGTGCACGATCCAGGCGCCGGGCGCACCGCCGATCACCGGGAGGATGAGACCGTTGCCGGTACGCACGGCCCGGACCTCGTCGCCCGACACGGCCGGGAACGGCGAGGGGGCGACCGTCGTCGAGACGGCCGACGTGTCGGAGGTGTCGGAGGTTCCGGGCGATCGATCCAGGCTGAAGGTGCCGCCCGCCGACGACGCCAGGAACGCCACCAGAGCACCGACGAATCCCAGTACGACCCCGTAGCGGAGGGGCCAGCGGTTCATCGTTCTCCCAGCATGGACCGTGCGCCGGCAGATTCCTCGGCACCCGAGCCCGGGCGCGACGATGCCCCACCCGCGAGGGATGGGGCATCGGTGATGCGATCGCGGTGCCTAGAGGGAGGCGACGACCTCGACCATGAGCTCGCCGGCCTCGGTGGGGTTCGAGCCGACCCTGACCCCGGCGGCCTCGAGGGCCTCGCGCTTGGCCGCCGCGGTGCCCTTGCCGCCGGAGACGATGGCGCCGGCATGGCCCATCTTCTTGCCGGCGGGGGCGGTCACGCCGGCGACATAGGAGACGACCGGCTTGGACACCTTGGCCCTGATGAACTCGGCGGCCTCCTCCTCGGCGGAGCCGCCGATCTCGCCGATCATCATGATGGCCTGGGTCTCGTCGTCGGCCTCGAAGCGCTCGAGGCAATCGATGAAGGTGGTCCCCGGGACCGGGTCCCCGCCGATTCCCACGCAGGTCGAGACCCCGATGTCCTTGAGCTTGAGCTCGTAGAGCGCCTGGTAGGTCAACGTGCCCGAGCGGGACACGATGCCGACGTTGGGCTCGCTGGCCGACGGCTCCTTGGCGATCTCGCCCGCGGTGATGCCGATGTTGCACTTGCCGGGGCTGATGATCCCCGGACAGTTGGGCCCGAGCAGCTGCACGTTCGGGAAGTCGCGCTTGAGCTTGTTGTAGAACCACGCCTCGTCGTGCGCGGGGACGCCCTCGGTGATGACCACGATGAAGGTCACACCGCCCTCGGCGGCCTCGATGACCGCATCCTTCACACCCGGCGCGGGGATGAAGATGCAGCTGGCGGTGGCGCCGGTGGCCTCGACGGCCTCGCCGACGCTGGCATAGATGGGCACGCCGTTGACGTCGGTCCCGGCCTTCTTCGGGTGGGTGCCGGCCACGACCTTGGTGCCGTACTCCGCGTTGCGACCGCCGTAGAAGCTGCCCTGGGAACCCGTGAGCCCCTGGTAGATGACCTTGGTGTTCTCGTCGACGAAGATCGCCATTACGCCGCACCTCCCTGCTTGGCGAGGGCGACAACCGTCTCGGCGGCCTCCACCATCGTCGGCTTGCTCTGGAGCATGTCGCTCTCGTGCTCGGCCAGGATGGCCCGACCCTCCGCGGCGTTGGTCCCGTCGAGGCGGATGACGATCGGTGCGTCGATCTGCACCCGGCCGAGGGCGGCGACGATGCCGTTGGCCACCTCGTCGCCCTTGGTGATGCCACCGAAGATGTTGATGAAGATGGCCCGGACCTTGGGGTCGTTGTTGATGGTCTCGAGCGCACCCGCCATCACGTCGGCGTTGGCCCCGCCGCCGATGTCGAGGAAGTTGGCCGCCTTGCCGCCCACCTGGTTGACGATGTCGACGGTGGACATGGCCAGGCCGGCGCCGTTGGCGATGACGCCGACGTACCCGTCGAGGCCGACGTACTGGAGCCCCTTCGAGTGGGCGTCCTCTTCCCGCTCGTCGCGGACCTGGGTGGCGTCGTAGGCCTCGTAGTCGGGGTGGCGGAACGTGGCGTTGCCGTCGAGCGTCACCTTGGCGTCGAGGGCGTGGACCTCGCCGGTGGGCTTGAGGATGAGGGGATTGATCTCGCAGAGGTCGGCGTCGCCCTCGTCGTAGGCGGTGTAGAGCTTGCGCAGGATGTCGACCGCGCCCTCGGTGGCATCGGGGTTCAGCTTCGCCTCCTCGACCCAGGCCCGGGCCGCGGCCTCGGTCAGGCCGTCGACCGGATCGATCCACACCTTGGCGATGGCGTCGGGGTTCTCGGCGGCGACGGTCTCGATCTCGACTCCTCCCTCGGCCGACAGCATGCCGAGATGCTTCTTGGCCGAACGGTCGAGCGTGAACGAGGCGTAGTACTCCTCGGCGATGTCGGAGGCGACCTCGATCCAGATCGTGCGGACGACGTGGCCCTTGATGTCGAGTCCGAGGATGTTGCCGGCGTGCTCGCGGACCTCGGCCTCGTCGGCGGCGAGCTTGACGCCCCCGGCCTTGCCCCGGCCGCCCACGTGGACCTGGGCCTTGACCACCACCGGATAACCGATGCGGTTCGCGATGGCCACCGCTTCGTCGACAGTGGTGCAGGCTTCGCCGTCGCTGACAGGGATGCCGTACCGGGCGAAGAACTGCTTGCCTTGGTACTCGAGAAGATCCATTGGGGGTGTGCCTTGGGTCGGGACAGGGTCGGTGCCGGATACTAGGAGGATGCAGATGGGGTACGGCCAATCAGCGCACCCGCCGGCGACCACCCGATGAGCCCGGTGGCCCGCCGCCAGGGAGGCGGTCACACGAGCCGGGCCGTGCTCGTGGCCGTCGCCGGCGTGGCCGTGGCCCTGGGAGTGGCGTTCGGCGTGGCCACCCTGGCCAGCCGGGGCAGCGTGGACGTCAAGCTGGGCGACACCCGCTTCAACGCCGGCCGCACCGAGAACCTGGCCCGCATCATCGCCGACGACGAT
This sequence comes from uncultured Acidimicrobiaceae bacterium, assembly GCA_963731885.1. Lineage (GTDB taxonomy): Bacteria > Actinomycetota > Acidimicrobiia > Acidimicrobiales > Salinilacustritrichaceae > Salinilacustrithrix. The sequence continues at coordinate 132,039 of CAVSXR010000021.1, forward strand.
CAGCCCGTCCTGTTCCCCGACCCGGCCAACTTCACCCGCTCGATCTACATCGACCACGCCGGCGACGACCCCGACACCGGCTGGGTGGCGTTCGGTGCCTTCGTGCCCGACCAACCGAAGTGCACGGTCCTGTACCAGCCCGACCTCGATCGGTTCGTGGCCGACTGCGACGATTCCCTCACCTTCCCTCGCTCGGGGGCCGGGCTGCGCCAGTTCCCCACCCAGGTGGTCGACGGTCGGCTCCAGGTCGACCTGCAGGACCCGGGCGCCGGCGGCAACTGACCCTCCAGAACGCCAACACCACGGTTCTGGTCGGTCATCGAGCCACTGGGAGCGACCGTCGACCCTCCAGAACGCCAACACCACGGTTCTGGTCGGTCATCGAGCCACTGGGAGCGACCGATGACCCACCAGAACGGGGCAGGGGGCGAGTCGGGAGACCGAGGCAGAACGACAGCCGGGCGCGGTCAGGCGAAGAGGGCGGCGACCTGGCGGCGTTGCACCTTGTTGGTGCCGGTGCGAGGGAGGTCGTCGACCTCGAGGTAGCGCACCGGCGCCTTGTAGTGGGCCAGGTGCTCCCGCACGTGGGCGTCGAGGTCGGCCCCGTCGAGGGACGCACCCTCCGCCAACCGGACCGCGGCCACCGGGACCTCGCCGAGTCGTTCGTCGGGGAACGGCACCACCGCCGCCTCCAGCACGTCGGGATGGCTCTCGAGGACGGCCTCGATCTCGACCGCGTAGACCGAGAAGCCGCCACGCTTGATGACGTCCTTCTTGCGTCCGGCGAACAGGACGGAGTTGAGCGGCCCCTTCCTCGCCAGATCGCCGGTGTGGAGCCAGCCGTCGGGATCGAGGACGGCGGCGGTCGCCCCCTCGTCGCCCCAGTAGCCCCGGAGGACACCCGGGCCCTTCACCAGCAACTCGCCCGTCTCGCCCATCGGGGCGTCGTCGCCGTGGTCGTCGACCACCCGCATCCGGTATCCGGGAATCGGGAAGCCGACCGACTGTCCGAGGCCGATGGGCAGGTAGGGCGGGCTGATCTTGGCGGCCACGCCGCCCCCGGTCTCGACCATCCCGTAGCCCTCGGCGAACATCGCCTCGCCGGCGTCGCCGATCCCGGGGAGGTGGACGGTGGCACCGAAGGCCTTGAACTCGCGAGCCAGTTCCGGCGGCATGACGTCGGCACCCGAGGCCCACACGCGGACGCATTTCAGGTCTCGCTCGGCAGCACCGGCCTCGATCATCAGGCGGTACATCGCCGGGACGCCGATGAACAGCGTGGCCCGCCGGCCTTCGATGGCGTCGAGCACCGCCGGCGCCGAGAAGCGGCGGAGGAAGAAGGTGGCGATGCCGGCGCCGGCCATGCCGAGCAACACGGCGAAGCCCATGATGTGGGCCACCGGCAGGCTCACGACCGCCTCGTCGCGCCGCAGCACGCTGGGATAGGCGGTGGCGGCCCGCAGCCCGCCGACCAGCGAGTCGTGGGTGAGCGCCACGCCCTTCGGCCGACCGGTGGTGCCCGACGTGTAGAACAGGGCGGCGATGTCGTGGCCGTTGGCCGCCACCGCGTCGCGGAGCGGCTCGGCCCCGTCGACCTCGTGGGCCGACCGGATGACCAGGGCGGCACCCGAATCGGCCACGACGTGGTCGATCTCGTCCGGGCGCATGGCGTCGTTGAGCGGTGCGGGGATCGCCCCGGCTCGGGACACGGCCAGCGACAGGAGGAGCTGTTCGTAGCTGTTGGGCGTGGCCACCACCACCACATCGCCCGGCTCGGTGCGAGCGGCGACACCGCCGGCCCAGCGGGCCACCCGCTTGGCCGCCTGCCGGTAGGTCAGCTCGAGGCCGCCGTCGCCCTCGGTGACGAGGTGCCGGTTGCCGTGGATCCGGGCCAGCCGTTCCATGACGGTGCCCAGCGTGTGATCACGGCGCAGGAGGAACGAAACCCGTCCCCAAGTGCTCTGCATCTGCTCCGGTGTACCCGAGCGGGCCCGTCGGGTGCGAATGCGGGCAACGCGCGGGACGTCAGCTCCAGGGCACGGCGAGCAGATGACGGGGCTGGGCGACGCCCTTGAGGGTGTGCAGGCCGCGGTCCTCGGTGACCGGCGAGGCGCCGAGATGGTCGGCGACGTGTTCCGTGACGAAGATCTCACTGGGGCCGGCCGCGGACGTCACCCGCGAGGCGAGGTTGACCACCGCCCCGATCACGTCGTCGCCGTCATCGACCACGTCGCCGCTGTGGATGCCGATGCGCACCGTCGGGGCGAAGCCGGCCTCACCGCGCCGATCCTCCAGCCGCCGTTGCACCGCGATCGCGCAGCGAACCGCGGCTGCGGGATGGTCGAAGCGGGCCAGGACGCCGTCGCCGGCGACGCTGACCTCCGAGCCGCCACACGAGTCGAGGCACTCGCGGACCAGTTCCCGGTAGCGATCACGCACCCGTGACCAGGCCTCGTCGCCCATGGCCTCGTTCAGCTCCGTGGAGCCAACGACGTCGACGAACATGGCCGCGACGAACGAGCGGGCCGGATCGCTCCGGACGCCGGACGGCAACGGTGGGACGGACGGCACCGACCGCCGAGAGGGGGGCAATGGCCGCCCGGGGGGTTGCCGATCGCGGGAACGGTGCCGCTGGGCGGACCGCTGGTGGTGGGTCCGGCCCTGGCTGGCGGCGACGAAGTGGCTCCCCAGCCCGATGCCCCAGCCCGCGATGGGGAAGAAGGGCCAGAAGAACCCCCCACCCGTGAGGGCCCAGATCCCGATCAGCATCGCCATGGTGAGGGTGTAGGTGGTGAGGTGGCCCTGGAACGAGGCGTCGTGGAGCGCCCGGCCCAGCGGACCGCGCTGCGGCGGTGGCGGCGGAACCGGTTCGGGGAGGTCCCGGGTCACCTCCGCCAGGTCGGCCACCGTCTTGGCGCCGTAGGCCCGTTCGAGCCGCTCCTCGAGCTCGTTCAGGTCGAGGATCCCCTCGCCGGCCGCGTCCCGCAGGCGCGTCGCGACCCGGGCGCGGTCAGCGTCGGACACCCGCGGCGCGGGCGGCTCGGCAGGAAGGTGTTCCCCACCCCAGTCGTCGGGCACGGTCTGATTCTGGCACCCCGGGCCCGGGCGACGCCCGACCCGGTCAGACCTTCTGCAGCGGGGACCAGGACAGCAGCAGGCGTTTCTCGCCGACGTCGGCGAAGCGGATCGTCGCCTCGGCCTTGTCGCCGCTCCCCTCGATGTCGAGGATCACGCCTTCCCCGAACGTGGCGTGGACGACGTCGTCGCCCACCCGCAGGCCCGCCGACTCGGCTCCGGTGGTGGCGGGCCGGCGGTCGCGTGCCGCGAGCGCGTTCTCGACGATCCGGTCGCGACCATCGTCGATCCGCGATCGTTCCGAGCGGTCGCCTCGCCCGAAGGTGCGACCCTCGGTGTCGTCACGTCCGCGGGTACGCCCGCCCCGGCCGTACGAGCCGCCGGCGGAGTAGGTCCGCCCACCCCGGCTCGACCGCCGGCGGCCGCCCACCTCGGAGACGAGCTCGGACGGGATCTCGTCGAGGAAGCGGCTCGGCGGGTTGTACTGGGTGCCACCGAAGAGCGTGCGACTCCAGGCATGGGTCAGGTGGAGCGACTCCATGGCCCGCGTGATCCCCACGTAGGCGAGCCGCCGTTCCTCCTCGAGCTCGTCGGGCTCGGTCAACGTGCGCATGTGGGGGAAGATGCCGTCCTCCATCCCCACGAGGAACACGATGGGGTACTCGAGCCCCTTGGCCGAGTGCAGGGTCATCAGCGTGACCTCGGACTGGTCGGGATCGAGGTCGTCGGTGTCGGCCACCAGGCTCACCGACTCGAGGAAGTCGGCGACGTCCTCGTATTCGGCCGCCGTGCCGATGAGTTCGGCCAGGTTCTCGAGCCGGCCCTCGGCCTCGATGGCCTGCCCTCCGGCATGCTGCTCGTTGCGCAGCTCGTCGAGGTACCCGCTGGTCTCGAGCAGGTGCTCGAGCAGGGGGCCGGGGCCATCGTCGACCCGGGCGGCTGCCGTGTCGAGCAGATCGATGAAGCGGCCGATGCCGCCGATGGCGCGACCCGACACGCCGGCCTCCTCGGCGTGGCGGAGCCCGTCGACGAAGCTCAGCCCGCGTCCCGCGATCCACTGGTCGATGCGGGCCACGCTGGTGTCGCCCACGCCTCGCTTCGGGACGTTGAGGACCCGCTTGACGCTGACCTCGTCGGACGGGTTGATGACCGCCTTCACGTAGGCGAGGGCGTCTTTCACCTCGCGCCGGTCGAAGAACCGGGTGCCGCCGATGACCCGGTAGGGGATCCCGCTGCGGGCCAGGTACTCCTCGAGCACCCGGGCCTGGGCGTTGGTCCGGTAGAAGACGGCGATGTCGGCCCAGCGGTGGGTGCCGCCATCGTGGAACCGGGCGATCTGCTGGCTCACCCACTGGGCCTCGTCGTGCTCGTCCTCGGCGTGGTAGCGGACGATCGGCTCGCCCCGGCCGGCTTCGGTCCACAGTTCCTTGGGCTTGCGGCCGAGGTTGTTGGCGATCACCGCGTTGGCCGCGTCGAGCACGGTCTGGGTCGACCGGTAGTTCTGTACCAGCGGGATGGTGGTGACGTCGGGGAACGCCTTCTCGAAGTCGAGGATGTTGGAGATGTCGGCGCCCCGGAACCGGTACACCGACTGGTCGCTGTCGCCGACCACGGTGACGTTGCGGTGCTCGGAGGCGAGCTGGATGACCAGCTCGTTCTGGACCTTGTTGGTGTCCTGGTACTCGTCGACCAGGACGTGGGAGAACCGCCGGCGGTAGTGGGCCAGCACCTCGGGCTGGGTGCGGAACAGCTCGGCGGCCTGCAGGAGGATGTCGTCGAAGTCCATGGCCCCGGCCCGCAGCAACCGGGCCTGGTACTCGCGGTAGACCTCGGCCAGCTTCTTCTCGGTGAAGCCCCGGGCCCGATCGTCGAAGTCGTCGACCAGCACGTAGTCGTTCTTGGCCGCGGAGATCTGGGCGTGCACCGATCGGGGGGGCAGCTTCTTGGTGTCGAGGTTGAGGTCGCGGAGCACGTAGCCGGTGAGGCGGACCGCGTCGGCCTGGTCGTAGATCGTGAACGACGACGGATACCCCAACACCTGTCCGTCGCGTCGCAGGATCCGCACGCAGGCGGAGTGGAACGTGGACACCCACATCTTGCGAGCCACGGGACCCACGAGCGCGGCGATCCGCGTCTTCATCTCGTCGGCCGCCTTGTTGGTGAAGGTGATGGCCAGGATCTCGAACGGACTCACGCCCTGTTCGCGGATCAGCCAGGCGATGCGCCGGGTGAGCACCCGGGTCTTGCCCGAACCGGCGCCGGCGAGCACGAGCAGGGGGCCGCCGGTGTGGGTGACCGCTTCCTCCTGGGCCGGGTTCAGCCCGTCGAGCAGCACCGACCCGAAGGGGCCGGCGTCGCCGGCGGTCGCGTCGGGGAACAGCTCCGCGCGCGGCGGCTCGTCGGGGCGTTCGGCCATCGAAACGACACTACCGGCGTCCGCTGACACCCCCGCCGGACCGCACCGACGCGTGCCAGACTCGCCGGCGTGCAGTTCCACAAGCTCTCGTCCACGGACGCGTTCATCGTGTTCGACCTCGACGACGCTCCCGCGGTCGGCACCACTCGGCTCGCCCGCAAGATCCTGCGCGACGGCGCCGAGCTCCTCGCCCGGTCGACCACGTACAGCTTCGCCACCTTCGGGATCCGGATGGGAGGAGCGTCGGCCGGCATCAACGCCGATGGCGATGATGTCGACCCCGCCGTCGCCAGCTTCATGGACGAGGCCAAGGAGCTCGTCTCGACGGGACGGTGGGCCACCGATCCCGGCCTGGGCCTCACCGAGGCCGATCTGGCGCCGCTGCGGATCGAGGACCGCCGCCCGCCCGCCCTGTGGATCGACGGTCTGGCCGATCAGCTCACGGCCCGTGGCGCGGTCGGCGCCGCCGGAGCCGCCCGACCGGGGGGCCTCGCCGGTGCCACCGCTGCCATCGTGGGCGACGGACCGGTCGTGGACGCAACCACCAGCCTCCTCGAGACCGCCGGGGTCACCATGGCCGGCAAAGCCATCGATGCCGACTGCGACCTGCTCTTCCTCGCCGGCAAGTCCGGCCTCCTCGACCACGAGACCGCCGCATCGGTGCAGGCCGGCACGGTGGTGCCGCTGACGCCGGTGCCCGTCACCGCGCGCGCCCATGCCGTGCTGGTCCGTGCCGGTCGGGTGCACGTACCCGACTTCTGTGCCATCGCGGCCCCGCTGCTCCACGCCCACGACCCCGAGGGCGGCGACCCCGTCCAGCGGGTGACCGATTCGGTGGCCGAGCTGGCCGGCGAGGGCACCGGCCTGTGGATGGCGGCGGCGCTGCGAGCCGAGGCGTTCCTCCGCACCTGGCAGGACGAGCTGCCGTTCGGGCGGCCCCTGGCCTGACCCCCGTCGCAGACGGGAACGACTATGCGTCGGTGAGGAGCCGGCTCCGGAAGTGCTCGAGCACTTGCTGGAGCGCATCGTGGGTGGGATGGCCGGGTTCGTCGACGAGGTCCTCGGTGAGCACCGAGTGGGCGGCCGCCCGGTTCCCGTAGGGATTGCCCTTCGACGAATCGATGGTCACCCCGATGAAGCCGTCGCCCAGCTCCTCGCGCAGCCGGTCGAACCGCTCCTCGGGCACGAGCTTGTCCCCTGAGAAGCGCAGACCGAGGACGCAGACGCCGTCGTCGGCGACCCGCTGCTTGACGACGCCCAGGTCGACATCGGAGATCCCGAGATCCCGCTTGTTGGCCTTCCCGATGGGGAACGGCAGCGACGGTTGGGACAGGACCGGGGCGACGACGGCATCGTCGACCATCATCGCCAGCGCGAAGCCACCGGTGAGGCACATGCCCACCGCGCCCACACCGGGACCACCACACCGTTCGTGCTCGCTGCGGGCGAGGGCGCGGCACCAGTCGGTGACCGGCGACGTCTTCCCTCGTGCCCAGGTCATGAACTCGCGGCTGACGCAGGCGTGGACCATGCTCTGCAGGCCGTAGCCGACCGAGGGCTCCTTGCCCGGGGTCCCGAACAGGTGAGGCATGACCGCCGTGCATCCGATGTCGGCGACGCGTCGGGCGAAGTCGGCGACGAGCGGGGTGATGCCCGGGATCTCGGAGATCACGATGACGGCCGGCCCGGTGCCCTTCCGGTAGACGGTACGGGTGGTGCCGTCGTGGGTGAAGGGGGTGGCCTCGAAGTCGTCCAGGGAGTCCATGGCGAGACAGTCTGCCTGGTCGTGGCGGATCGGTTCCCGTCCGGGCGCGACCGCACCGGGCGGCGCTGGAACGCGCCGCCCGGTGTGGTCAACCCCGCGGATTCAACTGATGCCGGCGGTTACTGGAGCCGGGCTCGGCGCAGCCGGTGGGCGCCGTAGGCCAGCAGCGCCATGCCGCCCGCGAGGGCGAGGGCCGGGCCGGACTCGCTACCGGTGTAGGGCAGCGCGGTGTTCCGGTTGGTGGTCTGGTCACCGACGGCGGGGGTGTCGATCTCGGAGTTGTCGGTCGCGCTCTCGCAGCCCGGATCGGCCGGGTAGTCGACCTTGCCGTCGTTGTCGTTGTCGACTCCGTCGGAGCACTCGGGCGCGGGCTGGTCGGCCTCGCTGTCGTCCTGCGCGCTCTCACAGCCCGGATCGTCCGGGTAGTCGATCTTGGTGTCGTTGTCGTTGTCGACTCCGTCGTTGCACTGCGTCTTCGGCGCGGCGGCGCCACAGGTGAGGCCGTTGACCTCGGCATGAGCGATGTGGGCCTCGGCCAAGGGCGTGTCGCCGGCTGCGGCCAGCACGGTGACGACGAGTCCGTCGACGGAGATGCCGTTGTCGGTCGGGGTCACGACGTTGCGCTGGACGTCGACGACGGCGTTCAGCCCGCTCTGCACCAGCGCATCATGGAGGCCGTCGAGCAGCTGCTGGACGGGATCGTTGAGGGGGACGTCGGTGCCGTTGATCTTCAGGTTCACGATCTCGGAATTCGCCGAGTACTTCACGGTGCCGCCCTGGCACACCCCGACGGCCTCGGCTCGGACCGCGTCAGCGGTGACCAGCGACACCCCGTCGGTGGGGGTGTCGAGCAGCACGTCCAGGCCCTCGACCAGGCCCACGCCGGAGGCGTTGTAGGGGCCTTGAACGTCCTGGGACACCACGGTGAGGGCGGAGTCGACATCGGACGCCTCGTGGGCCGTGGCGTCGGCGTTGAGCGTGCCGGACACCGCCAGCGGATCGGCCGGGATGTCGACGAGCGTGTCCGACGACTCGCCGCCGGGGGGCAGGTCGACGGAGGCGGTGGGCGTCGGCGGAATGACGTCCTGGCCGCCGGCGGCGATGGTGGCGCCGTACGAGCTCGCCGAAGCGGCGGAGACGGGATCGGCGTGGGCCGGAGTGGCCGGCGCCAACAGGAACAGACCCGCTCCGATCACCCCCGCGAGCGCGCCAAATCGGGATCGATGTCGTGCCATGCCTCGTGTACCTCCAGCAGATTGTCCGTAATGGGTGCGGCCGCCAAGGCCTCGTACCCAACCCGTACGCTCACCAGACTAGTACATGACAACTATTCTTGACTAGTCCGTCATTGCCAGGCGCCGGTCATTCCCACTCGATGGTGCCCGGCGGCTTCGAGGTGATGTCATAGGCCACCCGGTTGATACCCGGAACCTCGTTGATGATGCGGCTGGACATCTTCTCGAGCAGGTCGTACGGCAGCCGGGCCCAATCAGCGGTCATGGCGTCGTCGGAGGTGACGGCCCGGATGATGCACGGATAGCCGTAGGTGCGCTCGTCCCCCATCACGCCGACGGCCCGGATGTCGGGCAGCACGGCGAACGCCTGCCAGATCTCCCGGTCGAGGCCGGCCTTGTGGAGCTCGGCCCGGACGATGGCGTCGGCTTCCTGGAGGATGGCGACCTTGTCCGGGGTCACCTCGCCGATGATGCGGACGCCGAGGCCGGGGCCCGGGAAGGGCTGGCGCCACACGATCTCCTCTGGCAACCCGAGCTCCTCGCCCACCCGGCGCACCTCGTCCTTGAACAGGTCGCGCAGCGGTTCGATCAGCTCGAAGTCCATGTCGTCGGGCAGTCCGCCCACGTTGTGGTGGGACTTGATGGTGGCCGACTTGGCGCCGCCGCCGGACTCGACGATGTCGGGGTAGAGCGTGCCCTGGACGAGGAAGTCGGCGTCGGTGATGCCGCCCTTGGCGTCCTCGAAGATGCGGATGAACAGCTCGCCGATGGCCTTGCGCTTCTCCTCGGGCTCGGTGATGCCGGCCAGCCGCTCGAAGAACCGGTCGGCTGCCCGCACGTGGATCAACTCGATGCCGAAGTTGCGTTTGAACGTCTCGACCACCTGGTCGCCCTCGTCCTTGCGCATCAACCCGGTGTCGACGAACACGCAGGTGAGCTGGTGTCCGATGGCCTTGTGGACCAGGGCGGCGGCCACGGCGGAGTCGACTCCCCCCGAGAGCCCGCAGATCGCCCGGCCGGAACCGACCTGGGCCCGGACCGCGGCCACCTCCGTCTCGATCACCGACGACATGGTCCAGTTGGGCCGGCAGCCGCAGGCGTCGTACAGGAAGCGCTTGAGCAGCTCCTGGCCGTACGGCGTGTGGACCACCTCGGGGTGGAACTGCACGCCGTAGATGCCGGCGTCGGGCTGCTCGAAGGCCGCGGCCGGGGTGTCGGGCGTCGAGGCGAGCACGGTGAAGCCGTCGGGCGCCCGGGTGATGGTGTCGAAGTGGCTCATCCAGACGATCTGGTCCTCGGGCGAATCGTCGGCGAGCAGCACACCGGCGGCGCGGCGGGTGAGATCGGCCCGGCCGTACTCGCCCCGGCCGGTCTTGGCCACCTCGCCCCCGAGATCGCGGGCAATGAGCTGGCCGCCGTAGCAGATGCCGAGGATGGGTACGCCGGAGTCGTAGATGGCGGTGTCGATGTTCGGAGCGCCGTCGGCGTGCACCGACGCCGGGCCGCCGGAGAAGATCACGCCCTTGGGCTGCCGGCGGGCGATCTCGGCGGCCGAGATGTCGTGGGGAACGATCTCGGAGTGGACGTGGGCCTCGCGGACGCGCCGGGCGATGAGCTGGGCGTACTGGGCGCCGAAGTCGACGACGAGCACCGTGTCGAACTCGCGCTCCATCTCGGCAGCGACGTCGGCGACACTCACCGTGCGCCGCCGGGGATGACCATCAGCTCGGCCTTCTGGAACTCCTTGAGCGTCTCGTAGCCGCTGCTGGCCATGGCCGCTCGCAGGGCCCCCATGAGGTCGAGGCGACCATCGGCCGTGTCGGACGGCCCGACGAGGACCTCGCGCTGGGTGCCTCGCGTCGGCAACCGGATCCGGGCCGAGTGGGGGACGTCGGCCCGGGCGCCGACCGGGGCCCAGTGGCAGCCGTTCCCCGGGGCATCGGTGGCGGCGGCCAGCGGGGCGCCCAGCATCACCGCATCGGCACCGCAGGCCAGTGCCCTGGCCACATCGCCCCCCGTGTCCATGCCCCCGTCGGCGACGAGGTGGACGTACACACCGGTCTCGTCGAGATGACGCATGCGCGCCGCGCGCGCATCGGCGATGGCCGTGGCGAGCGGTACCCCGACCCCGAAGGTGTCGGCCGTGGTGGCCCCCACGGCCGTACCGACGCCGACGAGGATGCCGGCGGCACCGGTGCGCATGAGGTGGAGAGCGGCCTGGTAGCTGGTGCACGAGCCGACCAGCACCGGGATGTCGAGTTGACGGATGAACGTCTTGAGGTTGAGGGGTTCGTCCTCGCCGGCCGCGGTCTTCGACACGTGCTCGGCGGACAGGACGGTGGAGCGGATGACCAGCAGGTCGAGCTCGGACTCCAACACCTTGGGCAGCAGTTGCTCGATGCGGTGGGGGGTGACCGCGCCGGCCGCGACCGCGCCGGACTCACGAATGGTCCGCACCCGCCGCACGATGAGATCGGGGTCGACCGGCTGCTTGTAGATCTCCTGGAGGCGGGCACCGGCCGTCTCGTCCGGGAGGCTGGCGATCTCGGCGAGCAACGAGGTGGGATCTTCGTAGCGGGTCCACAGGCCCTCGAGGTCGAGGACGGCCGCGCCGCCCATCTCGTCGAACGCCGCCGCGTTGTGGGGGCTGACCACCGAATCGCACGGGGCGGCCAGCACCGGGAGCTCGAACCGGAACCCCTGCAGCTCCCACGCCAGATCGACCATCTCGGGATCCCGGGTACGACGGCTCGGCACGATGGTCAGCTCGTGGAGGCCGTAGCCCCGGCGTGCCATCTTCCCGAGTCCGATCTCGATCTCAGCCACGCTCTGCCTCTCGTACCCACTGCAGGAAAGAGGCGAGTGTAGTGACGGTCGCGCTGCCACCGGGAGAGGGGTTCCTTCCCTTCGGCGGCGATCCGGGGTACAACCGTCAGGACAAACGGGCGACACGGGGGCAGGTCATGAGGCGGGCACTGGGAATCGCGCTGGTCGGAGCGCTGTTGGTGCTCGGCTCGTGCGGGGACGACGATTCGACCGCGAGCAGCGACGCCGGCTCGTCGGGCACGACGGCCGCCGCCAACACCAGCACCACCGGTGCAGACGACGGAGCCGACGATGCGGCCGCGGCGCCGTCCGGTGGCGGTGGTGCCGGCTCGATCACCCTCGACGGTGAGGAGATCGCCCTCGGCCCTGGTCGGTGCTATCTACAGGAGCAACCCGCCGCCGCCGGTGGTGGCTCCATCGAGCTGACCGCTCAAGCGCAGGGCACCAACGCGGCGGGCGACGACGTCCGCATCGATTTCTCTCGCTACAGCGAGGACAGCCAGTTCGCCGGCGACGACGTGTCGATCGACGTGGGTCCGCTCGGCAGTTCGGTCAACTACCACGGTTCCGAACCGTCGGGGGCGGTCAGCGTCGACGGCAACCTGGTGTCGGCCTCGGACTTCACCGTCCAGGACGACCAGTTCCAGGACGTGGCGGTGTCGTTCTCGATCAGCTGCTGAGGCGGATCGCGCCAGCCGCCTTCCCACCGGCGTCAGTCGACCAGACGGTCGATCAGTGACCACAACGCGTCCACCTCGGTCTCGGTGGTCCAGGTCTGGCCGACGCAGATCCGCATCGCGGGCCGACCGTCGAGCACCGTCGGGGTCACCAGCGCCTGGCCCGATGCGTTGACCGCTTCGGTCAGCGCTGTGGTGCGGGCGTCGGCATCGTCGCCCGTGCACCGCAGGCACACCAGGTTGAGCGCCGGCGGGGCCGCGAGCTCGAATCGAGGGTCGTCGAGCACCCGATCGGCCACGACCCGGCCGAGCCGTACGTGCTCGCGGATGTGCCCGGCCAGGCCGTCGGCGCCGTAGTGGCGCATCACCAACCACGGCTTCAGCGCCCGGAAACGACGCCCGAGCGGCACCTGCCAGTCGCGGAAGTCGATCACGGCGCCGGCGTCGCTGGCCTCGTTGCGCAGGTAGGCCGGCGTGATGCGCAGCGCGTCGACCAGTGGGGTGGAGTCGGCCAGCCACAGGCACGAGCAGTCGAAGGTGGTGAACAGCCACTTGTGGGGGTTGAACGACCACGAGTCGACGACCGCGGCCCCGTCGGTCACCCACCGCAGCTCGGGGCAGACCGCGGCGGAACCGGCCATGGCGGCGTCGACGTGGCACCAGATGCCGGCCTCGGTGCAGATGGTGGCGATGTCGACCACCGGATCGAACGCCATCGACGAGGTGGTCCCGGCCGTGGCGCAGCACCAGAACGGCACCAGACCGGCCCGACGATCGGCGTCGATGGCCTCGGCCAGGGCATCGGCCCGCATGGCGAAGCCGCCATCGCTCGGGACGGCGCGGACCTGGTCGTCGGCGAGCCCGGCGACCCGCGCGCCCTTGACGATGGACGAGTGGGCGTGTTCGGACGCGTAGGCCCGCAACGCCGACAGGTCGCCCCCCGGTGTCACGCGATGCCGGGCGGCGAGCAGGGTGCACAGGGTGGACGACGACGCCGAGTCCTGCAGCACACCACCCCCGGGGCCATCGGGCCGCGTGGCGGAAGTGATCGGGGAGGCCGAGCAGCTCGACGAACCAGTCGAGCATCATCATCTCGACCTCGGTACACGCCGGGCTCGTCGCCCAGTTCATGCCGTTGACGCCGAGCCCGGACGAGACGAGGTCGGCGAGTACCCCCGGTCCGGACGTGTTGGCCGGGAAGAACGCGAAGAACGACGGGTGCTGCCACTGGGTGAGGCCGGGGACCACGTACTCGTCGAGGTCGGCGAGCACGTCGCCGATGTCGCCACCCGTGGCCGGGGGGCCGGCGGGCAGTCGGGCGAAGACCTCGCCGGGCTCGACCGGGGACTGGACCGGCAACGTGTGGACCCGCTCCCAGTACGAGGCCACCCAGTCGACGTAGAGGTGTCCGAGGCGACGGAACTCGTCGGGGGTCATGTGCTCGCCGGTCACGCCGGAGAACCTATTCGACCTCACGACGGGCGGCTCCGGTCGCGCCGGTGGTACCCGTCGGGCGACCGGTCCCCTAGGATTCCCCCATGGAAGAGCCTTTTCTGCCCGGTGAGACGCCCGACACGGTCCATCCCCGGTTCGCCAAGCTCGGCCTGACCTTCGACGACGTCCTCCTGGTACCCGGCGAGTCCGACGTCCTCCCCCACCAGGTCGACACCAGCACGCAGCTGACCGCCCGCATCCGCCTCGCCGTGCCGATCCTGTCGGCCGCCATGGACACGGTGACCGAGGCCCGCCTCGCCATCGCGCTGGCCCGGGCCGGCGGGATGGGCATCGTCCACCGCAACCTGTCGATCGACGATCAAGCGGTCGAGGTCGACCGGGTGAAGCGCTCGCAGTCCGGGATGATCGAGGACCCCGTCACCCTCACCGCCGACGCCCACGTCTACGACGCCCTCGACCTGATGGCGAAGTACAAGGTCTCCGGCGTACCCATCGTCGACGGTGCCGGCCACCTCGTCGGTCTGCTCACCAACCGCGACCTGCGCTTCGTCGACGACCACGACCAAGCCATCAGCGCGGTCATGCGCCAGCCGCCGCTCGTCACCGGCCGGGTCGGGACCACTCTCGACGAGGCCCGTCAGATCCTGTGGCAGAACCGGATCGAGAAGCTTCCGATCGTCGACGACGACAACGTGCTGCGGGGCCTGATCACCATCAAGGACATCACCAAGCGGGACGACTTCCCCCATGCCACCCAAGACGAACGGGGACGGTTGCGGGTGGGCGCGGCGGTCGGCGTCGGCCCCGACGTCATGGACCGCTGCGACGCACTGATGGCGGCCGGAGTCGACGTGTTGGTGGTCGACACCGCCCACGGTCACTCCCGCGGAGTGCTCGACACCGTCAAGGAGATCAAGTCGCGCTGGGACGTCGACGTGATCGCCGGCAACATCGCCACCGGTGAGGCCGTGCGTGCCCTGGTCGCCAACGGCGCCGACGGCGTGAAGGTTGGGATCGGCCCGGGGTCGATCTGCACCACCCGAGTGGTCGCCGGCGTCGGCGTGCCCCAGATCACGGCCATCGTCGACTGCGCCGAAGCCGCCGATGAGCTCGGCATCCCGGTGATCGCTGACGGCGGTGTGCAACACACCGGCGACATCGCCAAGGCGCTCGCCGCCGGAGCCAGTGTGGTCATGCTCGGCTCGATGTTCGCCGGCGTCGACGAGGCGCCGGGCGAGGTGATCGTGCACCAGGGCGAGCGGTACAAGGAGTACCGGGGCATGGGTTCGATGGGCGCGATGGGCGACCGCTCCTCAGCCGGTGGCCCCGACGCCCGCAAGGCTCGTAGCTTCTCGAAGGACCGCTACTTCCAGGGCGACGTCGACGATGTCGAGAAGCTGGTACCCGAGGGCATCGAAGGGCGGGTCGCCTACAAGGGCCCCATCGGTCCGCTGCTGCACCAGTTCACCGGCGGACTCCGGGCCGCGATGGGCTACTGCGGCACGCCCACCGTCGCCGAATTGCGCACCAAGGCGCAGTTCGTCCGCATCTCGGGAGCCGGTCTGCGCGAGTCGCATCCCCACGACATCACCATCACCAAGGAAGCGCCGAACTACCGCTCGACCTGACGAGCGGGCGCGCGAACGGGTGAGTCAGAATCGGGGCATGACCACGAGCGGGGAGCGGATCGATCGGCTCGAGCTGGCCTTGACCGATGCCGCGCTCACCGACCGGGTCGACGTCGTGCTGCGCCGGATGGATGAGCACACCTTCCGGGCGTCGGCCGCCCGGGGGTCGGTGACCTTCCGGCACGACGCCGGCGGCACCACCATCGTCGACACGTCGGGCGAGGACCCGCTGGGCGACGACGACCCGGCGCGCTTCGCCGGTCTCGACGCCGAGCTCGCGGGCGAGATCCCCGATCCCACCAGCGAGGCCCGCCCCCACGCCTACGACGAGGTCGCCCAGTTCTTCGACAGCCCGCACGCTCCCGATCTCGCCGTCGTCCACGCCGCCGCCCACCGCTACCACGGCAACGTGGGCGAGCACGGCTCGCTCGGCACCGTCCAGCGGCGGGCACCGCTCGTGGCGGCCGGCCCCGGAGTTCGGGCCGATGGCTGGACGGCCGGGACGGCCCGCACCGCCGACATCGCCCCCACCGTCGCGGCGCTCGCCGGCGTGGCCCCTCGGCGCGGGCGGGGTCGGTTCGGCGAGGTCCGCGACGACGTGCTGCTGGGCCGCCAGGACGGCGACGTCCTCCCCTTCGTCGACGGCGTCGCCGGCCAGGTGTTGCTCGTGCTCTGGGACGGGTTGAACGCCAACGAGCTGCGGGCCGCGGTCGATGCCGGCGACGCGCCCCATGTGGCCTCCCTCGTGGCGCGTGGCACGGGGCTCGAGCTCGGCCTCCTGGCGTCGTACCCGTCGGCCACGCTGGCCAATCACACGACCATCGGCACCGGCGCCATGCCCGGCCACTCCGGTGTGATCCACAACGAATGGCGCTGCGCCCACACCGGCGAGCACCGGAACCTGCTCGACCTCGACCAGATGTTCACCGCGTGCACGCACCTCGCCGAGGATGTCGAGACGCTCCACGAAGCCATCCACCGGACCTTCCCGCAGGCGTGGACCGGCACCACGGTCGAGTTCTGCGACCGAGGAGCCGACTTCTCGTCGTTCCGGTCGATGGCCAACGGCGACCCCCTACCCTTCGCCCGGGCCGACGATCGGTTCCCCCGCGACGGCGAGTGGTGGGAACGATCCGAGCGGTACCGCTTCATGAGCCGGGTCGACGAGACCGGCCTGCGATCGGCGCTCGGGTTCTGGGACGACGAGCACCCGGTTCCCCGCTTCGCCTTCTGCAGCTTCGCCCTCACCGACGAGAGCGGCCACGAGTCCGGACCCCACTCCCCCGAGGCCCGGGCCGCGATCCGAGACTGCGACGAACGCCTCGGCCGGCTGCTCGCCGCGGTGGAACGGCGCGGAGTGCTCGAGGACACCGCGGTCGTGCTCGTGGCCGACCACGGCATGCAGCAGACCGACGACGTGACCGACGGCTGGTCGGACGCCGTCGCCGGCATCGACCACGTCGACATCGACCACTCGTTCCTCTACGTCGATTGAACCACCGAACGCCCGGCGGCCGGTCCTGACACACTGGGAGTCTCAACGACGATCGGAGAGGTGGGCCCGATGAAGCAGCTCAGTGGAGTCGACGCCAACTTCCTCTACATGGAGACCGAGTCGTCGTTCGGGCACGTGTCCGGCCTGTCGATCTACGAACGGCCCGACGACGACTACCAGCCGTTCACCGCCTGGAAGACCCAGCTCGAGCGGCGGCTGCACCTGCTCGAACCGCTGACCCGCCGCCTCCGCAACGTCCCCTTCAATCTCGACCATCCGTACTGGGTCGAGGACCCGGACTTCGAGCTCGACTTCCATGTACGGAGCACCGCCGTCCCTCCCCCCGGCTCCGATCGCGAGGTGGCCGACCTCGTCGCCCGCATCATCGCCCGCCCGCTCGACCGGACCCGCCCGCTGTGGGAGAGCTACGTGATCGAGGGGTTGTCCGACAACCGATTCGCGGTCCTGACCAAGATCCACCACGCCGCGGTCGACGGAGCCCTCGGGGCCGAGCTGCTGTCGATGATGCTCGACGCCGACCCCGAAGGTGACGAGATCCCCGCACCCACCGAGGCCCGCCACCCCGAGCCGTTGCCGTCCGATGCCCAGATGCTCGCGGCCGCCGGCGCCAACCTCGCCCGCAAGCCCGGACGCCTCCTCGTGCTCACGGCGCGCACCGCCCGCTCGATGGGCCAGGCGACCCGGAACCCGGTGCTCGCCGCGGCCGGCAACCAGCTGCGCGACCAGTTGCGGGGGCCGCTCGGCACCATCCTCAACCTCGGCCGACAGCGACCGGCCGAGCGCGACCACCTCCCCGACGACGCGCCGTTGCCGGCGTCGGCGCCCCCCACCCCCTTCAACCGCAGCATCACCCCTCACCGTTCCTTCGCGTACCGGTCGGTGTCGCTGGAGACGATCAAGTCGATCAAGTCCGAGCTCGGCGCCACCGTGAACGACGTGGTGATGGCGATCTGCGCCGGTGCCCTGCGCACCTACCTCGACGACCGGGACGTCCTCCCCGATCGGCCGCTGGTCGCCATGGTGCCGGTCTCGATCCGGACCGGGCAGGAGGCCGACCGCTGGACCAACCGGGTCTCGGGCATCTTCGCCAGCCTTCCCACCGACGAGTCCGATCCGCTCGAGCGGGTCCACAAGGTCCACCGGGCGATGCAGCAGGCCAAGGGCCTCCACGACGCCCTTCCGGCCGAGACGCTCACCGAGTTCGCCGACTTCCCGCCGCCCGCTGTCTTCTCGCGCGCCAGCCGGATGGCGACGCGGTTCCACACCGGCAACCGGTTCGGCTCTCCCGTGAACCTGGTCATCTCCAACGTGCCCGGTTCCCGCCATCCCCTCTACGCCGCCGGCGCCCGCCTGCTGCACTACGTGCCGGTCTCGACCATCGTCGAGGGCCAGGGCCTCAACATCACGGTGCAGAGCTACCTCGACAGCCTCGACTTCGGACTCGTGGGTTGCGCCGATCTCGTCCCCGACATCTGGGATCTGATGGACGCGATCATCGACCAGGTCGATCAGCTCGCCACCGCCGCCGGGCTGACCCCGGCGGCGGCGACCACGGCAGCCGCGCCCCGCACCGGAGCCCGGAAGCGGACCGGCAAGAAGCAGGCCGCGAGCCGGAAGAAGGCCACCAAGCGGCCGGCCAAGCGGGCCTCGGCACCACGGTCACGTCCGAAGCAGTAACCGGGATCAGACGTCGTCGTCCGTCCGGTCGGGGCCGTCGACCTCCGCCCCGCGGACATCGAGATCGGCCTCGGCCTCGATGGCGCGACCCACCTCGCCTTCGCGACGGGCGAGGTCGAGGTCCCGCATGTAGCCGCGCGCCACGTCGACACCCACCCGACCGGCTCGCAGCGCCTCGGCGATGGCTCGCTTCTGCGCCGACGCCAGCCGGCGCGCCGCCAGTCGCGTCTGGCGCTGGCGCACCGAGTCCAGGTCGCGCGACAGCCCGGACAGCCCCTCGTCGGCCTCGGACAGCCGATCGTCGATCTCCTGACGCAGCTCCTCGTACAGGACGGGTGCGATCTCACCGGTCGATCGCATCGAGTCCAACTCGCGGCGCGCGGCGCGCAACCCGATCGCCTCGGCGAGCACCGTCTCGTACGCGGTCAGCTCGTCGGACCTCGAGGTCAGGCCCAGGCGGTCGAGGACCGGCTTGTACGTGCTGCCCTGGACCAGGAGCGAGAACAGGACCACCCCGAACACCACGGAGACCGCGTCCACGCCGGCGATCGACCGTTCCGGGAGACCGAGCACCAGGGCGATGGGCACCGATCCCCTGAGGCCGCCCCAGAAGACCGCCATCCGCCATTGGTCCGGAACGGAGGCCGCCACCCGGTCGCCCCGGAAGAGGCGGAGCAGGCCGAAGGCGATCAGCGCCCGGGCGACGAGCATGCCGAGAATGGCAACGCCGGTGGCGATCAAGGTGTCGCCCCGCATGTCACCGATGTCGAACTCGATGCCGATGACGAGGAAGAGGGCGGAGTTGGCCAGGAAGCTGATCACCTCCCAGAAGTCGAGGAGCGCGAGGCGCGACGACGCCGACATGGCGACGCGGGTGCCGTAGTTGCCGATCAGCAAACCCCCGACGACCGTGGCGATCACGCCCGATCCGCCGACACGGTCGGCGAGGAGGTAGGCGCCGTAGGCCGTGATCAGCGACAGGGTGATCTCCACCAGGTGATCGTCGAGTGCGCTCATCAGCTGGTGGGCGGCGAAGCCGACCAGCGCTCCGGCCGCCACGCCGAGAACCACCTCGGTGCCGAAATCGGTGAGCCCCTGCTGCACCGTGACCCCCTCGGTGCCGAACGCGACCTCCACCGCGATCAGGTACAGCACGATGGCGAGCGCGTCGTTGAAGATCGACTCGCCCTCCATGAGCGTGCGCAGGCCGGTCCCGACCCCGTGCTCCTTGAACACGGCGAGGACGCTGACCGGGTCGGTGGCGGCCAGGATCACGGCCAGCACGGCGGCCAGCTCGAGCGCCATTCCGGGCACGGCCACCAGACCGAGCGCGATGGCCACCGCCGAGACCGCCGTGCCGACGATGGCCAACACCGCGACCTGGCGCCACCGGCGGACGAGGTCGTCGAGGTCCATGTTGATGGCGCCCTCGAACAGCAGCGGAGGGAGGAACGCCTGCAGGATCAGATCGCTGGTCAGCGAGATCTCCGAGAACGCCCCCGCCAGACCGAGCGCGAGCCCGACCAGGACCAGCGCCACCGTGTAGGGGATGCGGAGTCGGTCCACCGCGATCGCCACCAGGGCGGCCACCAGCATCAGCGTGACCACCAGGGTCTCGGTCACCTGGATCCCGCTCGTGGCGTCGGCCGCCTGCGCCAGGACTCCGCTCACGATCACCGCACTCACCCTCCCGTGTCCCTCGACCAAGGATCGTGTCTAGCCACATGGGTGACCGTCGTGCAGGACGCCTGTCACCGACACAGGGGCGAAAGACCCTGTTGCAGAGTGCCTCCGGCGCCCGATCCTGGCTCAGGAGGTCCGAGCATGTCAGAGCAGATCTGTGTCGATGGGAACGAAGCCGCCGCGCTGGTCGCCCACCGGTTGAGCGAAGTGGTGGCCATCTACCCGATCACTCCGGCGTCGCCGATGGGAGAGTTGGCCGACGCCTGGTCGTCGGCCGGGCGCCCCAACCTGTGGGGCACGGTGCCCGAGGTGGTCGAACTGCAGTCCGAGGCCGGTGCCGCGGGCGCGCTGCACGGCGCGACGCAGAAGGGCGCCCTCGCCACGACGTTCACCGCGTCCCAGGGCCTGCTGCTGATGATCCCGAACATGTACAAGATGGCCGGTGAGCTGTCGCCGGTGGTCATCCACGTGGCGGCGCGGACCATCGCCACCCACGCGCTCTCGATCTTCGGCGACCACAGCGATGTGATGGCCGCCCGCCAGACCGGCTGGGCCATGCTGTGCGCGTCGTCGGTCCAGGAGGCCCACGACTTCGCACTGGTGGCCCACGCCGCGACGCTGCGCAGCCGGGTGCCGTTCCTGCACTTCTTCGACGGGTTCCGCACCAGCCACGAGATCGACAAGATCTCGGTGCTGGACGATGCCGACCTCCACGCCCTGATCCGCGAGGACGATGTCCTGGCCCACCGCATGCGCGGTCTGAGCCCCGACCGACCGGTCCTGCGAGGCAGCGCCCAGAACCCCGACGTGTTCTTCCAGGCGCGCGAAGCGGCCAACGTCTTCCACGACGCCGTCCCGGCCACCGTGCAGGAGGTGATGGACGAGCTGGGCGAGCGCACCGGTCGCCGGTACCGCCTCGTCGACTACGTCGGCGCCCCCGACGCCGAGCGGGTGCTGGTGCTGATGGGCTCGGGAGTCGGCGCCGCCACCGAGGCGGTGGAGGCCCTGGCCGCCGTGGGCGAGAAGGTCGGCATCCTCGTCGTCCGCCTCTACCGGCCGTTCCCCACCGAGGCGTTCCTCGCCGCCCTTCCCGACACGGCGCGCCGCATCGCGGTCCTCGACCGCACGAAGGAGCCGGGCGCCCCGGCCGAACCGCTGTGCGAGGACGTCACCACCTGCCTCGCGCGCGCCACGGTGTCCGGGCGTACCGCCGCGATGCCGGTGGTGATCGGTGGTCGATACGGCCTGTCGTCCAAGGAGTTCACCCCGGCGATGGCCAAGGCCGTGCTCGACGAGCTGGCGACCCCCACCCCCCGCCCCACGTTCACGGTCGGCATCCGCGACGACGTCACCGGCCTGTCGCTCGAGGTCGACCGCTCGTTCACCGTCCCGACCCGGGCCGTGCAGGCGGTGTTCTGGGGACTGGGTGCCGACGGCACCGTGGGGGCGAACAAGGCATCGATCAAGATCATCGGCGAGCACACCGACCGGTGGGCCCAGGGCTACTTCGTGTACGACTCCCGCAAGTCCGGCGCGGTCACCACCTCCCATCTGCGGTTCGGCCCCGACCCCATCCGTTCCACGTACCTGATCGATGGCGCCGACTTCGTGGCCTGCCACCAGTGGTCGTTCCTCGACCGGGCCGTCGACGTGCTGGGCCCCGCCCGCACCGGTGCGACCTTCCTGCTCAACAGCCCGTACGGCGCCGATGAGGTGTGGGACCACCTGCCCCGCGAGATCCAGGACGTGGTGCTGGACAAGGAACTGGACCTGTGGGTCATCGACGCCAACCGGGTCGCCCACGAGGCGGGCATGGCCAACCGCATCAACACCGTGATGCAGCCGTGCTTCTTCGTCCTCAGCGGCATCCTGCCCCGTGACGAGGCGATCACCGCGATCAAGGGCAGTATCGAACGCAGCTACGGGAAGCGGGGTCGGGCCATCGTCGAGCAGAACAACGCCGCCGTCGACGCCGCGCTCGACGCCCTCGAGCAGGTCACGGTTCCCGACGCCGCTCGGGGCGAGATCCACCGCCGCCCCGCGGTGCCGCCGGAGGCACCGGACTTCGTGCAGCGGATCACGGCGCGGATGCTGGCCGGCGAGGGCGATCTGCTCCCGGTCAGCGCCCTACCGGTCGACGGCACCTTCCCGACCGGTACCGCTCGGTGGGAACGCCGGATGATCGCGACCGAGCTGCCCGTGTGGGATCCCGACATCTGCATCGACTGCGGCAAGTGCGCCATCTCGTGTCCCCACACCGCCATCCAGATGAAGGTGTACGAGCCGGGCGCGATCACCGACGCACCCGAGGGCTTCCTCCACAAGCCGTTCCGTTCGCGGGACCTCCCCGACCACCTGCTCACCATCCAGGTCGCGCCGGACGACTGCACGGGGTGTGGGGTGTGCGTCGACGTGTGCCCGGCCAAGTCGAAGGAACAGGCCAACCACAAGTCCCTGAACATGATGCCGGCCGACGACGTTCGGGACGACGAGCGGCCCCGGTACGAGTTCTTCTCCACCATCGCCTACCTGGATCGCGACGCGCTCGCTCATGACACCCTGAAGGGCAGCCAGGTGCTCGAGCCGCTGTTCGAGTTCTCGGGGGCGTGCGCCGGGTGCGGCGAGA
Organism: uncultured Acidimicrobiaceae bacterium; assembly: GCA_963731885.1. Classification (GTDB taxonomy): domain Bacteria; phylum Actinomycetota; class Acidimicrobiia; order Acidimicrobiales; family Salinilacustritrichaceae; genus Salinilacustrithrix. Next base: position 154,618 of record CAVSXR010000021.1, read on the forward strand.
CGCCCTACCTCCACCTGCTCACCCAGCTCTTCGGCGATCGGATGGTCGTGGCCAACGCCACCGGCTGCTCGTCGATCTACGGCGGCAACCTGCCCACCACTCCGTGGAGCGTCAACGCCGAGGGCCGCGGCCCGGCGTGGTCGAACTCGTTGTTCGAGGACAACGCGGAGTTCGGCCTCGGGTTGCGGCTCGGGAACGAGGTCCACCAGCGAGAGGCGCAACGCCTGGTGGCCCAGCTCGCCGATCGCATCGGCTCGGATCTCGCCGATGCGATCGGTACGGCCGACCAGCGCAGTGACCGCGACGTCCGGGCCCAACGGGACCGGGTCGCGGCATTGCGCGACCGGCTCCAGGGCGCCACGGACCCGGCCGGACAGCGCCTCCTGCAGATGGCCGACGAGCTGGTCCGGACCAGCACCTGGATCGTGGGCGGCGACGGGTGGGCCTACGACATCGGTTTCGGCGGCCTCGACCACGTGCTCGCCAGCGGGCGCGACGTCAACGTGTTGGTCCTCGACACCGAGGTGTACTCCAACACCGGCGGGCAGGCGTCGAAGTCCACCGCACGCGGCGCCGTCGCCAAGTTCGCCGCCTCCGGCAAGGGGGTGGCGAAGAAGGATCTCGGAGCCACCGCCCGCCACTACGGGAACGTGTTCGTGGGCCAGGTGGCGCTCGGTGCCAGCGAGCAGCAGACGATCCGGACGCTGCTGGAGGCCGATGCCTGGCCCGGACCGAGCCTGGTGATCGCCTACAGCACCTGCATCGCCCACGGCATCGACATGTCGAAGTCCATCACCCACATGAAGGACGCGGTGCGGAGCGGGTACTGGCCGCTCTACCGCTTCCACCCCGGACTCGAGGACAGCGGGCACCACCCCTTCCAGCTCGACAGCCATGCCCCGCAGATCCCCCTGCGGGCCTTCACCGACCTCGAGGCCCGCTACGGGATGCTGCGTCGTTCCGACCCGGAGCGGGCCGAGCTGCTCGGGAACCTGGCCCAGGCCGACGTCGACGAACGCTGGCGCTACTACGAGCAGCTGGCCGCGGTCGAGCGGTCGATACCGCACGTGTCCGAGACGATCGACCCACCGAGCGGCGACACCCCCACCGCTGACGAGGAGGACTGAGATGCCCGACCTGTCCACGTCCTACCTCGGCCTGGATCTGCGCTCGCCGATCGTCGCCTCGCCCGGTCCCCTGACCCGGACCGTGGACTCGATGGCTGCCCTCGAGGACGAAGGCGTGGCGGCCGTCGTGCTGCCGTCGCTGTTCGAAGAGCAGATCGTCGCCGACGAGGAGTTCCTCCACGCCACGCTCGAGGCCGGCACCGAGCTGTTCGCCGAGGCGCTCGACTACTTCCCGCCGATGCAGGACTACAACACCGGACCGGACCACTACCTCGAACTGGTCGAGCGCGCCCGGGCCCGATTGTCGATCCCGGTGATCGCCAGCCTCAACGCGTCGTCGCCCGGCGGCTGGATCCGCTACGCCGAACTGCTGCAGGACGCCGGCGCCGACGCGCTGGAGCTCAACCTGTACCAGGTGCACGTCGATCCCAGCCGCACGTCGAGCGAGGTGGAGAACGCCGACGTCGAGCTGATGGACGCGGTGGCCTCGGCGGTCGAGATCCCGGTGGCGGTGAAGCTCAGCCCCTACTACTCGGCGTTCGCGTCGTTCGCGGTGCGCGCCTCGTCCACCCCCATCGCCGGTCTCGTGCTGTTCAACCGCTTCTACCAACCCGACATCGACCTCGAGACCCTCGACGTGGTGCCGTCGGTCGAGCTGTCGTCGCCCTGGGAGCTGCGCCTGCCGCTGCGGTGGATCGCCGTGCTCCGCGAACGGCTGACCTGCTCGCTGGCTGCCACCTCGGGCGTCCACGACGGTCTCGACGTGGCCAAGGCCCTGCTGGTGGGGGCCGACGTGGCCATGACCACGTCAGCGCTGCTGCACCACGGCCGCGGTCGGATCGCGACCATGGAGCGCCAACTCGTCGAGTGGATGACCGCACACGACTACGTCTCCGTCGACCAACTTCGCGGCAGCGTGCGGCGAGAAGCCGCCGCCGATCCCGAGGCGTTCGAGCGCAGCAACTACATGCGGACGCTGTCGAGCTGGCACTGAGTCGCTGCGCCCGCAGACTTCGTCTGCCGGCTCCGCTTCTGGAGTTGCTCGCCGCTGCGCCCGCAGACCTCGTCTGCCGGGCAGATCCGGGACTTCCGCCCCTGTCGGGCTCGGGCGGACGATGGGAGCCTGAACCAATGCTCCAGATGAACGTGCAGCCCATCCCGACGGTCTCCGACCGCATCAACGAGGTCCGGGCGCTCACCGCCCAGATCGTCAACCGGGAGATCCTCCCCAACGAGAACCTCATCTGGGCCGAGGCCCGAGGCGGCACGCGGCTGACCGACGACGATCGTGAGCTGGCCCGCAAGACCCGGGCGGAGATCAAGAACAAGGTGAGGCAGGCCGGGCTGTGGGCACCCCACCTGCCCGCCGAGTACGGCGGCGCCGACCTCGACTTCCTCGAGCTCGCGTACATGTACGAGGTGCTGTCCTACGCGACCGGCGCGGCGTCGCTCTTCGGCGTGGTGGCCCCCAACTCGGGCAACCAGAAGATCCTGCTCAAGTACGGAACCGACGAGCAGAAGCAGAAGTGGCTGATGCCGCTGATCGAGGGGACGATGGAGTCGGGGTTCTCGATGACCGAGCCCGATCAGCCCGGTTCCGATCCCCGGTCGTTGAAGACCACCGCCCGCCGCGACGGCGACGAGTGGGTCATCAACGGTCACAAGTGGTTCACGTCGAACGGTCTCCGGGCCGACTTCTTCATCGTGATGTGCCGCACCGAGGACTCCGGAGCCGATTCCGCGGGCGTCGGTGCCGATCGGAACGCGTCGATGACCCAGATCATCGTGCCCGCCGACACACCCGGGGTGGAGATCGTGCGGGGCATCAACGTGTGGGGTCGCGACAGCGACCACTGCGAGATCATCTACGACGACGTGCGCGTACCGGTCGACAACGCGCTGGGCGAGCGGGGCTCCGGCCACCAAGCGGCCCAGGATCGTCTCGGCGCCGGCCGCGTGTACCACTGCATGAACTCGATCGGCATGATGTGGCGGGCGTTCGACCTCATGGTCGAGCGGTCGATGGAGCGCGAGGTGCACGGCGGTCTGCTGGAGACCAAGCAGATGATCCAGGCCTTCATCGCCGACTCGTACATGGACCTGCAGGCGTCGCGGTTGATGACCATCAACTGCGCCGAGAAGATGGCCGCCGGCGTCGATGCCCGCACCGACATCTCCGCCATCAAGGTCTTCGTCCCGGCCGCGTTCCACCGCGTGGTCGACCGGGCGATCCAGGTGTGGGGCGCCGCCGGGGTGACCGGCGACCTGCCCCTCGCCGGCATGTACACCGGCGCCCGGACCCTGCGCCTCGCCGACGGGCCCGACGAGGTGCACCGGATACTGATCGCCAAGAACATCCTCGGCCAGTACCGCAACCGCGAGACGGGCTGGGATTTCGGCAACTGAGCAGGGAGGATCCCATGAGCGATCCGACACGACCCATCGCAGTGCCCCCCGAAGGTCCACCGCCGCACGACGGTGACCGCTCCCGCTGGATCATCGGGGCGCTCGTGGCCGCCATCGTGATCCTGGCCGGTGCCCTGGTCCTCGTCCTCGTGCGAGACGACGGCGACAGCGACAGCGACGTGACCGCCGACGAGACCACCACGACGACGTCCGAGGACTCGACGACCACGGAGGTGACGACGACCACGACCACGACCACGACGGCCGCCACGACCACGTCGCCGTCGACCGTGCTGAACGACGACGAGCTGGCCACCGTGGTGTGGCCCGGCCCGGGCACGGATACCCGGTACACCGACGCCTCTTCGGCCGCCGAAGGGTTCGCCACCGACCTGGCCGGCTTCACCGACCCCATCGTGGGCGATTACATGGCCGGCGACTCCCGCTCCGGCGAGATCGAGGTCCGGGCCGATGCCCAGGGCCCGGCGACGTTGGTCTTCGTGCGGCAACTCAGCGACGACTCCTGGTGGGTACTGGGGGCCGTGACGGAGAACATCCAGCTGGACCAACCCGAGGCAGGAGCCACCATCGCCGATCCCGTGACGCTGAGCGGCCAGTCCCGGGCGTTCGAGGCGGTCGTCAACGTGTCGGTCTTCGACCTCGGAGACCCCTCACCGATCGGCGAAAGCACCGTCATGGGCGGCGGCGGCCCCGACCTGGGACCCTTCTCCGATCAGATCGACTACCAACAGCCCAGCGGGAGTCACGGGGTGGTCATGCTCTACACCCGTACCGCGAAGGACGGATCGGTCTGGGAGGCCACGGCCATCCCGGTGCAGTTCGGCTGATCGTCGTCCCGGCGCTCAGCCGGCAACTGATCGGCCCCGAGACTCAGGGGATGGGGGCCACCTCGGCGGTGATCCGGGTCAGGAGATCGACGAGCATGGATCCGGTGGCGCCCCACAGGGTGTCGCCCACCAGTTCGAAGAAGTGGATGCGACGCTCGACGCCGCCCCACCCCCAGCGCTCCTGGCGGTAGATGGCGGGGTCGAGCAGCTCGGAGAGGGGCACGTGGAGGATGGCGTCGACCTCGTGCTCGTTCCTGGTGAGCGTGGGTCTCCCGGGCAGCACTCCGACGTAGGGGACGATGAACGACCGGCTCGTGACCGTCGACAGGTGGTCGAGCTCGCCGATCCGCTCCACCGACCCGCGGTCGAGATCGACCTCCTCCCACGCCTCACGCACCGCGGTCTCCCACAGGGTCTCGTCGGGTTCCTGCCGTCCCCCCGGGAAGCTCACCTCGCCCCGGTGGGCGCGTAGGTGCCAGGACCGGCGGGTCAGCACGACCCACACCTCGTCGTCGTGCTCGTAGAGCGGCGCCAGGACCGCGGAGGCCGAGTGGGTGAGCGACTCGACCGGTGACCGGGACGGCAGTTGCCCGAGGGCGAGGGCACGCCGGATGACGTCCAGCGGGACCCGACGGTGCTCGGGGGCGAGATGGGACCACGGGGCCGGGTCGCCGGGCCGGACGCCGGGCGGGCGTGGGATGTGCTGGGGACCACCCCGGGTGGGCTCGGCGCCCGGGGCCGGACCCGCGGTCACGACCGGGGGCTCACTGATCGAGCAGGTCGCCGACCGTCTCGCCGGTGGCCAGATCGCCGCCCTGGACGAGGGTCTCGAGCAGTTGGCGCATCCCGCCCAACTTGAGCTGCTTCATCAGATCGCCGGGCGAGATCTCGCCCTTCTCCCACTCCATCCAGTGGTCGAGCAGCTTGTGGGGATCGGGAGGAGGGGTTTCCATACAGCCCCCGAGCGTACCGGCCGGCGGCCAAAACGGCGGATGCCGGGCTCCCGAGGGAGCCCGGCATCGGCCCGACGACGTTCGGCTAGGCCGGCGTCGGGAGCGCCAGCGAGCAGCCGGCATGCGGCGCCGCGAAGCGGACCGCCATCAACTCAGAAGCCCATGCCGCCCATACCGCCCATGCCACCCATCCCACCGGTGGGATCGGCGGGCATCGCCGACTCGGGCTCGGGCTTGTCGGCCACCAGGCACTCGGTGGTGAGCACCATGGCGGCGATCGACGCTGCGTTCTGCAGCGCGGCGCGGGTGACCTTGGCGGGGTCGATGACACCGGCCTTGACCAGGTCCTCGAACTCGCCGGTGGCGGCGTTGAGGCCGACCGAACCGGTCTCCCGCTCGACGTGCTCGACGACGACCGCACCCTCCATACCGGCGTTCAACGCGATCTGGCGGGTGGGGGCGGCGAGCGCCGTGTACACGGCGCGTGCACCGGTGGCCTCGTCGCCTTCGAGACTGTCGACGACGGCCTGCACCGACGGGCGGGCCCGGATGAGGGCGGTGCCGCCGCCGGCGACCACGCCTTCCTCGATCGCGGCTCGAGTGGCGGAGAGGGCGTCCTCGATGCGGTGCTTCTTCTCCTTGAGCTCGACCTCGGTGGCCGCGCCCACTCGGACGACGGCAACGCCGCCGCTGAGCTTGGCCAGACGCTCCTGGAGCTTCTCGCGATCCCAGTCGGAGTCGGTGTCGTCGATCTCGCGCTTGATCTGCTCGATGCGACCAGCGACGTCCCCTTCGGATCCGCCGCCCTCGATCACCGTGGTGTCGTCCTTGGTGATGATCACCTTGCGGGCGGTACCGAGCAGGTCGAGGGTGGTGTTCTCGAGCTTGAGGCCCACCTCGTCGGAGATGACCTGGCCACCCGTGAGGATCGCCATGTCCTGCAGCATCGCCTTGCGGCGCTCACCGAAGCCGGGCGCCTTCACCGCGGCAGCGGTGAACGTGCCCCGGATCTTGTTGACGACCAGGGTGGCGAGGGCCTCGCCCTCGACGTCCTCGGCGATGATGACGAGCGGCTTGCCCGACTGCATGACCTTCTCGAGCACCGGAAGGACGTCCTGGATCGAGGAGATCTTCGAGCTGTAGAGCAGGATGTACGGGTCCTCGAGGACCGCTTCCTGACGCTCGGGATCGCTCACGAAGTAGGGCGACAGGTAGCCCTTGTCGAACTGCATGCCCTCGGTGAACTCGAGGTCCATGCCGAAGGTGTTCGACTCCTCGACGGTGACCACCCCGTCCTTGCCGACCTTGTCGATGGCGTCGGCGAGCACCTCGCCGATGCTGGCGTCGGCGGCCGAGATGGCGGCGACCTGGGCGATCTCGTTCTTGTCGTCGATCTCGTTGGACTGCTCGGCGATGTTGGCCACCACGGCGGCCACAGCCTTCTCCATGCCGCGCTTGAGCAACATGGGGGAGGCGCCGGCGGCCACGTTGCGCAGCCCTTCGTGCACGAGGGACTGGGCCAGCACGGTGGCGGTGGTGGTGCCGTCGCCCGCGATGTCGTTGGTCTTGGTGGCCACCTCCTTCACGAGCTGGGCGCCCATGTTCTCGAAGGCGTCGTCGAGCTCGACCTCACGGGCGATGGACACGCCGTCGTTGGTGATGGTCGGAGCGCCGAACTTCTTCTCCAGGACGACGTTGCGGCCCTTCGGTCCGATGGTGACCTTGACCGAGTCGGCCAGACGGTTCACCCCCGCTTCGAGGGCCCGGCGGGCGTCGTCGCCGAACTTGAGTTGCTTTGCCATGGGTGCTGGATCCTTACTTGACGATGGCGAGCACGTCGCGGGCGTTGAGGATCAACAGATCCTCGCCACCGGAGGTGATCTCGGTGCCGCCGTACTTGCTGTAGACGACGGTGTCGCCGACGTTGACGTCGACCGGGATGATCTCGCCGGTCTGCTCCGAGCGCTTCCCGGGTCCGACGGCCAGGACTTCGCCCTGCTGGGGCTTCTCCTTGGCGGTGTCGGGGATGACCAGGCCGCTGGCAGTGGTCTCCTCGGATTCGCTCGGGCGGACGACGAGGCGATCCTCGAGGGGCTGAAGGTTCATCGCTGGCGCCTCCATTGTGACGCGGTTAGCACTCGATAGGGACGAGTGCTAACCGTAGCCAACTCGGCTGGCACTCGCAACCGCCGACTGCCAGCGAACCCTCCGGTCGCACGGCGACCTCCGGGTTCGTTGACGAATGCTTCGCATTCGTCTGCGCAAACCCGGAGGGTCCGCTACGCCACGCGCTTGACGAGGAAGGTGGCCGAACCGAGTCCGAGGAGATCGCCGTCGCGCAGCAGGAGCGATCCGGTGATCGGGTTGCCGTTGAGGGTGGTGCCGTTGGACGAGCCCAGATCCTCGACCTCGACCGCGCCGCGGTTGCCCCGGAACTCGGCGTGGCGCCGTGACACCGTGTCGTCGTCGATCACCAGGTCGGCCCCCGACGAACGCCCGATCACGGCGGGGAGGTCGACGACGGCGAGCGTCTCACCCCGGGCCGGTCCCGAGACCACGAGGAGGAGCAGGCACGGCAGGGGTGGTTGGCCGCCGAGGAAGTCGGCCAGGCGGACCGGGACCATCGGCACCACGCCCGTGGGCTCGGAGCGGGGCGCGCCCTCGTCGCCGTCGCCGTCACTCACGAGTCGGCACCTCCGTGGACATGTCGTCGAAGGTAGCGTCACCGGCCCGTACGCGGTCGATGAAGTCCTCGGCGGAGCTGACATCGACCAGGTCGCGTGACCGCAGCCACTCGACGGCGCGGACCGCCTCCCGTTCCCACGTGAACCGGCTCCAGGCCACCGCCGCATCGCTGTCCGCCACCCGATCACGGAACCGGCGGGCACCCCCGCGCCCACGAGCGATCCGGTACAGGTCGACGGCCGTGTCCTCGGCCACGCCGAGGGCCTCGGCGCGCTCGAAGAAGTCGTCGATGTCGGTCTCCGGCTGCGGGTCGTACGGCACGACCACGTGGACTCCAGCCACCAGGGCGGGCAGATCACGGTCGTCGTCCAGCCCGTAGTACAGGGAGGCGCCACGGCGCGGATCGAACCACCAGTCACCGTCGGGATGGCTGTCGTTGCGGGCCAGGACCAGCGACGGGAGATCGACGTCGTCGATGCGCAGCCGACGGGAAACCTCGTTCACGGCCACGACGGTATCGACGCCGAGCGCAATCGGAGACGCGGCGGAGTAGGAATGGATCCATCGTCCATCGAGGAGGAGCGCACATGGGACTGTTGCAGAAACGTCACCCGGCTCGCGTCGAAGAACTCGGGGAAGATCAAGGAGATGGCCGAGGACAACGCCGACAAGATCACCGACACCGTCGGGAAGGTCACCGCCAAGATCGACGAGAAGACGGGCGGGAAGCACAGCGACACGCTCAAGAAGGTCGAGGACGCGGTCGACAAGGCCCTCAACCACGACGACGAGCCGGCCGACGACGATCCCGCGGCCGACGAGCCCGATCACCCCACCGACCCGGCCGAGCCCGGGTCGTGACCACGCCGGCGCGAGCCGGCTGAGCAACGGTCCTCGAACCGAGTCGCGCTAGGCGGGCAGCCCGAGGTTGGGATCGGCGCCGGTGTCGAGGGGTGACGGACCGTTGCGGCCCAGCGTGAACCAGCCGGCCGACGCCACCATCGCGGCGTTGTCGGTGCAGTTCGCCCGGTCGGGCAGGTAGGCGGCGAAACCTTCGGCGGCGCACACGTCGAGCACTGCCTCACGGAGCCGCGAGTTGGCCGCCACCCCGCCGCCGATCGAGATGCCCTTGGCGCCGACGTCGATGGCCGCCTGGCGGGTCTTGGTGACCAGCACGTCGACCACCGCCTCCTGGAACGACGCCGCCACGTCGACGGTGGACGCGTCCGGGTGCTTGCGGACGTGGTTCACCACCGAGGTCTTCAGGCCGGAGAAGGAGAAGTCGTAGGGCCGGTCGGGCAACGCCCGGGGGAAGGCGATCGCCTCGGGGTCGCCGTCCATGGAGATCCGGTCGATCACCGGGCCGCCCGGGTAACCCAGGCCCAGGTAGCGAGCCACCTTGTCGTAGGCCTCGCCGGCGGCGTCGTCGATGGTGCCGCCGAGGACGTGATAGCGGCCGTGGTCCTCCCAGTGGACGAGCATCGTGTGGCCACCAGAGACCAACAGCACGACGACCGGCAGCTCGAACGTCGGGTCCTCCAGCATGGCGGCGTAGAGGTGGGCCTCGAGGTGGTTGACCGCGACGAACGGCACGTCCCACACCAGGGCCAAAGCCTTGGCGGCCGACACCCCGACCAGCAACGAGCCGACCAGGCCAGGACCGTAGGTGGCCGCGACCGCGTCGATGTCGCCGTCGGCGACGCCCGCCTGCACGACCGCCTCGGCGAGGACCGGGTTGAGCATCTCGACATGGGCTCGCGAGGCGATCTCGGGAACCACCCCGCCGTACCGGGCGTGATGATCGACCTGGGACGAGATGACCGACGACAACACGTTCGTCCCGTCGCGGACGACCGCCACCGCGGTCTCGTCGCACGAGCTCTCGATGCCGAGGACGGTTCGCACGGTTCCTGGCCGGACGGTGTCGGGCCGATCAGCGTTCATTGGTCCTCCCAGACCGTGGGCGAGGGCAACGACCGCTCGATGGCGAGCAGTCGAGCCCGGTAGGCGGTGGTGTCGATGTCGTTCGCCCACATGATGAGGGCATCTTCGGGTCCGTTCCCGGGCGAGCGACCCCCCGGCTCCGACCCATCGTCGGCCCGACCCAGTGGCCGCGCCTCCACCGGGTAGTAGCCCTTCCGGACGCCCGCCGGGGTGAAGCCGAAGTGCCGGTAGAGCGCCTGCGCCGCGGTGTTCGACATGCGAACCTCGAGGGTGAGGGCCACGGCACCCTCCGCGAGGGCGCGGCGAGCCAGCACCAGCAGCATCCGGGTCGCGACCTTGGTGCGGCGGTGGGCGGCATCGACGCCGACGTTGGTGATGTGGCCGTCGCCGGCCACCAGCATCAGTCCGGCGTAGCCGACGATGTCGACGCCCGAACGGGCCACCACGTAGACCCGCGAGTCCCGGTAGCGCAGCTCGGACATGAACAAGCCCAGCGACCACGGCCGCGGATTGACCGCCTGTTCGATGCGGAGCACGCCGCGCAGGTGGCGCCGGCGCATCGTCTCGATGCGGACGGTCGGGTGGGCAGCCGCCGCGGAGTCGGACGCGCCGGCCCGGACGCGGCGCTCCATCACCACGGCGGACGGGCTCCCGTGTCCATGGCTCAAGCCGGTCCGTCCCGGGTGACCCAGTTGATCTCGGCGTCGGGAGGGCGGAGGTAGAGCGGCTCGAGCTCCCAGGGTTGGACGAAGTCCTCCCGGATGGCCCGGGCGTGGGCGAGTTGCACGAGCGACGCCGCGTTGGGATAGGCGAGGAACTGCTCGGCGAGCTCGACGCGCACCGCGTCCCACTCCTCGGCGTAGCGCAGCGCACCGTCGCCCACCAGCAGGAACTCGACATCGGTGGCCTGGAGATCGGCCTGCAGCTCCTGGGGGGAAGACACCGACGGGCCGGAGATCCGCTGGACGCCACCCGGGGTGGTCCGGTAGCGAGCGTGGAAGACCTCACCCCGGCGAGCGTCGACGACCGCCACGATCTCCCGCGTGGTGTGGCGCACGGGCCAGGCGAGCAGGTCCAGGCTCGAGATGCCGATCATCGGCACCCGGAGGGCGTGGGCCATCGCCTTGGCGGCCGCGATGCCGACCCGCAGACCGGTGAACAGGCCCGGCCCCACGTCCACGGCCACGACGGAGATCTCGCTCAGCTCGACCCGCGCCTGGCGGCGGACGAAGTCGATCGACGGGGCGAGCGTCTCGGCGTGGCGCTTGCCCCGGGCGGAGTGGGCGGACGCCAGCACGCCTTCGTGCCCGCCGATGGCGCAACCCACCTGCTGGGTCGACGTGGTGACTCCCAGGATGAGCATCAGTCGACCTTCCACGGGGCGATGGTGTCGCCGAGGGATCGGTGACGGGCGGTCCAGCGGTGTCCCACGCAGCGGAGCTCGAGGTCGCGGTCGTCGTCGAGGTCGCCATAGGTGAGGCGGACCTCGAGGTAGTCGTTCGGCATGGCCGGCGAGATGGCGTCGCCCCACTCGATCAGCAGCACGCCGCCCGAGTCGAGTAGCTCCGAGATGCCGATGTCGGCCAGCTCGGAGAACCGTTCGAGCCGGTAGACGTCGACGTGGTGGAGGGCGAGCCGCCCTTCGTAATGGCGGGCGAGGGTGAACGTGGGGCTGGTGATGGGATCCACCACTCCGAGTCCGGCGCCGAAGCCCTGAGCGAATGCGGTCTTGCCGGCACCGAGCTCGCCGGCGAGCAGGATCACGTCGCCGGGCGCGACGAGCGATGACACGGCCCGGGCGAGGTCGCGGGTGGCATCGACGCCGTCGGTTCGGGCGCGCAGGATCACGGCCGGGAGACTATCGCCGCGTCCGGTGGCCGCCGTCAGCCGGCCAACGACCCGATGGCGCCGGCGACGGCCGCGGTGGCCAGGTTCCGGACGATGGCCAGATCGGCGTCCACCCGGCCGGTGGCCGCCACGACGAACGCGTCGCCGTCCACGGTGGTGTGGCTGGGGGCGACGGCTCGTGCCAGACCGTCGTGCGCCGACTGGGCGGCGAGGTGGCAGCCGAGCTTGTCGACGCGGGCGTTGGTGACGACGACCCCGATGGTGGTGTTGGCGAAGGCGTCGCCCGTCGAGCCGACCACGACCTCGTCGGGTGTCGCGCCCGGCTCGCCGAAGGCGTTGACGGCGACGAGCGCGGACACCACCAGCTCACCCGGACCACGGACGGACCGAGTCACCAGGCCGCCGGGTCGGCGGTGCTCGATGCCGCGCCACTTGGCGACGGTGGCGCCGGTCCCGGCACCGATGGCACCGACCCCGTACGGGCCGGAGGCGGCTCGCTCGGCCGCGACACGGCCGTGCTCGGCGCGGGGACGGACCGAGCCGTCGCCGACGCCGAGGTCGAACAGCCCCATGGCCACGACGATGGGGACCACGCCCCCCACCGTCTCGAACCCGCGCCCCTGCTCGGCGAGCCACTCCATCACGCCCTGGGCCGACGCGAGGCCGAACGCGGAACCTCCGGTCAGGACCACGGCGTCGATCCGCTGCACCATCCGCGACGGTTCGAGGAGAGCGAACTCGCGGGTCGCCGGCGCGCCACCCCGCACCTCGCCCGATGCCACGGTGCCTTCGGGGAAGAGGACCACGGTGCAGCCGGTCAGGGCCTCGGGCTCGGTCCAGTGGCCGACCTCGACGCCGGCCACATCGGTGATCATCGGATCACCCGGGGAACCCGGCCGCTGATGCCGCACACGATCTCGTAGCCGATGGTGTCGAGGAGTCCGGCCCATTCCTCGGCGGTCACCGCCTCGTCGCCCTGCTGGCCGATCAGGACCACCTCGTCGCCGACCTCGACGTCGGACCCGGGGCCGCAATCGACGACGAACTGGTCCATGGTCACCACCCCGACCATCGGTCGTCGGATGCCACGGATGAGCACCTCTCCGCCGCCCAGACCGAGGCGCCGGCGGACACCGTCGGCGTAGCCGACCGGGATCGTCGCCACGACCGTGTCGCGCTCGAAGGTGTGTCGATGGCCGTAGGAGACCCGGTCGCCGGCGGACACCGGTTTCACCATGGAGACCTGCGAGGTCCACGCCAACGCGGCACGCAGGTCGGCCGTCCCGTCGAGCGACGGGGCCGGCGGGATGCCGTAGAGCGCGATCCCGGTCCGGACGAGGTCGAACCGAGCACGCGGGAAGGCGATGGTCGCCGCGGAGTTGGCCGCATGACGGACGCCCGGATCGATCCCGGCGGCAACCAGATCGTCGAGCACGCCCTCGAAGCGATCGAGCTGCTGGTCGGTGGTGGGATTCCCGGGCTCATCCGCCATCGCCAGGTGGGTCATCGTGCCCTCCAACCGGACGCCGGGCCGGTCGACGATGTGGCGGGCGAGGGTCACCGCGTCGTCGGGCTCGCACCCGACCCGGCGCATTCCGGTGTCGACGTTGAGGTGGAGCGCGGCCGGTGGCGTGCCGATGGCCTCCGCCCGGTCACCGATGGCCACGATGCACTCGGGCCGGTAGACCACGAGCCGCAATCCGAGGGCCAGCGCGGTGTCGATCTCGTCGATCCGAGGTTCGCTCAGCACCAGCATCGGGGCGTCGACGCCCGCGCTCCGCAGCTCTTTGGCTTCGGCCACCTGCGCGACCGCCAGCCACGTCGCCCCGCCGGCCAACGCGGCGCGGGCCACCGCCACCGACCCGTGGCCGTACCCGTCGGCCTTCACCACCGCGCACAGCGCCGCCCTACCGGCGGCGGCCTGCAACGTCCGCACGTTGTGGGCCACCGCATCGAGGTCGACCCGGGCAACCGACGCCGGCACGTCAGTGCGCCCCACGGATCATCGCCACCGCCTGCGGGATGGCGTCGATGACGTCGGTGGCGACCGTTCCCGGGCTCGGCCCGAGCGCGCCGGCGGTTCCGTGGATGTGGGCACCGAGCGCGGCCGCGTCGGCGGCGTCCATGCCGGTGGCGAGGAGGGCGGCGATCACCCCGGAGAGCACGTCGCCCGTGCCGGCCGTGGCGAGGCGGTCGTCCCCGGAGGTGACGAGGCGGACGGCTCCATCCGGCGCGGCCACGACGGTGGTGGGTCCCTTGGCGAGCACGATGGCGCCGGTCTCGGCGGCGAGCCGCCGGACGGCGTCGATCCGTTCGTCCCCGGGCGGGTGCCCCGCCAGCCGGGCGAACTCGCCGTCGTGCGGCGTGAGGACGGTGGGCGTCGTCCGCTCGGCCAGCACGGAGGCCGCGTCGCGGCCGAGCGCGGTGAGGCCGTCGCCATCGATCACGACGGGCACCGTCGACCGGGACACGTACCGGCGGACCTGGTGACGGGCGACCATCGAGGTCCCGAGCCCCGGGCCGACGACGGCGGCGTGGATGCGGCCCTGGTCGTCGAGCAGAGCGTCGGCCCACGTGGTCTCGTCGACCGCCACCGACACCGCCTCGGTCGGCCCGATGGCCCCGGCCACGCCCGGGGCGGCGATCTGCACCATGCCCGCGCCCGCGCGCTGGGCCGCGGCCGCCGCCATCGACGGCGCGCCTGGCATGCCCGGACTCCCCCCGACGATGCGGACCGCGGCACGCCACTTGTGCGCATCCGGCGCCCGTCGGGGAAGCAGGAGGGCCGCCGAGGCATCGTCGACGAGGTGGATGGTGGCTCGCCCGGGATCGAGCCCGATGTCGACGACCGCCACCGCCCCGCAGTGCTGCGGGCCGTCGGCCAGCAACAGCCCCGGCTTGAGGGCGGCGAAGGTGACCGTGGCATCGGCGTGCATCGGACGCCCGAGCGCTCGACCGGTGTCGCCGTGGATGCCCGAGGGGATGTCGACGGCGAGGACGGCGGCGGACCCGGGATCGGGAGCGACGTAGTCCCGGCTGAGTCCGGTGCCGAAGGCGGCGTCGATGACCAGGTCGGCCGCCGGGAGGTGCACCGGCGCGTCGGCCACCTCGATGACCGTCACCCGCACCCCTCGGCGGCGCAGCTGCTCGGCCGCCACCCGTCCGTCGGCGCCGTTGTTGCCCGTGCCGGCCAGCACGATCACCCGTCGCCCGTAGCTCCCCCCCAGCAGTCGCAGCGCGGCCCGGGCCACGGCTCGTCCCGCCCGGTCGACCAGCACCTCGACGGGCTCGGTGGCGTCGGCATCGATGGCCTGCATCTCGGCGACGGTGACGACGGGGAGCATCCCCCGA
Organism: uncultured Acidimicrobiaceae bacterium; assembly: GCA_963731885.1. GTDB lineage: Bacteria > Actinomycetota > Acidimicrobiia > Acidimicrobiales > Salinilacustritrichaceae > Salinilacustrithrix. The sequence goes on from CAVSXR010000021.1 coordinate 169,780, forward strand.
TCCTGCCACCGCGTGCCCCAGTGGGGTGCGAGCTGCGGACGGTGGCCCGACGGACCCTCGGCGATAGCGTGCCTGCGCCCCCCGAGAACCACCCGGAGCCATGAGCGACCTCACCGTCACCCACCAGACCACCGTCACCGAGGACCAGATCGACCACCTCGGCCACATGAACGTCCGCTTCTACGGCGTCGCGGCCCGGGCCGCCACCGAGACGGTGACGACCACCCTCGGCAGCAACCACGCCGACCTGGTGCCCACCGACCTCTACACCCGGTTCTTCCGCGAGCAACTGCTCGGCGCCACCCTCGAGGTGCGCACCGGTGTCCTGCACCGGGGCCGAGACGAGCTCCGGCTGTACCACGAGCTCCGCAACGTCGAGACCCTCGATCGGGCCGCCAGCTTCGTGCACCACCTCACGGCGCCAACCGGCCACCACGTCGACCTCTCCGCCGCGCGGGCGGCAGGTGCGTTCGGACCCACGATCGACATTCCCGACGGGGGCGGGCCGCGCAGCATCCGGCTCGACTCCGATCCGCTGGCCACCGCGCCCGACCTCGACGGTGCACGCCAGCTCGGCCTGGCCATGCGCCGGCCACGCGCCATCGAGGCCGACGAGTGCGAGGCCGACGGCTCGTACCCGGTCACCAACGCGCCCATGCTCGTCTGGGGCGGTGAACCGGTGAACGGCTCGACCGGGCCCTCGCTCTACGACGGACCCGACGGCCAGCGGATCGGTTGGGCGGCGATGGAGAACCGCATGGTCCTGCGTCGACTCCCCCGGCGCGGCGATCGGATCGAGGCCTTCGGTGCCGTGCTCGAGATCCACGACAAGGCCACCCACCGGATCATGTGGGTCTACGACGTCGACCGAGAAGACCTGCTCATCGCCTTCGAGGTGGTCGATCTCGCCTTCGACACCGTGCAGCGACGAGCGGTGACCATCCCCGATGATCTCCGATCCAACGCCCAGGGCTTGTTCCGGCCGGAGTTCGCGCCGCGCGCTCCGGCGGCGAAGCGCTAGTCCGCTCGACCGATCGCGATCACGAACGCGCCGGCCGACAGCGCGGTGTGGGTGAGGCTGATCTGCCACGCGGTCACGGCCCGCTCGACCGCCAACTGCTCGGCCGGGCCATAGATCCCGAGTCGGGGTTCGCCGCTCTCGGCCCGCAGCACCTCGACATCGTGGAACCCGAACGCGCCCAGCCCGACACCGAGCGCCTTCATCACCGCCTCCTTGGCCGCGAAGCGGGCCGCGTAGCGCAGCGTGGGGTCGTTGGCCGTCTCGGCGTAGGCCCGCTCGCCCTCGGTGAACAGCCGCGGGATCATCGACGGTGTCCGGCTCAACGAGACCCGGAACCGGTCGACGTCGACCAGGTCGACGCCGACGCCGATCACCTGCACCGTGTCGCTCCCGCTCGCATGCCGCGGAGACTCAGGACCGCCAGCGATCGGCCAGGACGCTGACCGGCTCGGTGAGCAGCTCACCCACCGGGACCTCGGCCAGCAGGTCGTCGCGGAACGTGGGCTCGGTCTCGGTGACCGCGTCGTGCAGTGCCGCGAGGCGCCGCCCATAGCCGGAGAGCACGCTGCGGGCCGCCGATGCCGAGAGGTGGTCGACGAAACGGACGTGGAGCAGGGTGATGCCGGTGGTGTCGCCGTCCTTCACCTCGGGCACGATGACGATGGTGCGTCCATCGCTGCGCCCCTTGCCCACCAGGACGAGTTGGTCCGACGCCACCTGGTGCTTCGTCCCCCGCAGCACGGGGTTGGCCTCGGTGCGCAGCGGCAGGTCGCGGGCGATGCCGCCGCGGTCGACCACGGTGATGGTGGCGCCGTCCTCGACGTGGCCCTCGATGCGATAGCGGGTGTAGCCCACCACGGCGTCGATGGCCGGTGAGATGTCGGCCAGCGTCCGAAGGGTGGTGTAGGTGAGACGGTCGCGCGCCGCTCCGGCGTCGAGCACCGCCCGGACCAGCTCGACGTCGAGCAGCGACTCGTCGGTGCGGGAGATGCCGACCGTCACCGTCTTGGCCTGGTGCTTGATCGCATCGATGGGGCGGGTCAGTTCGTCGATCCCCCGGGTGAGGGCGGCGGTGAGGTCCTCGACCAGCACGGACGGCGTCCCCACCTTGCCGTGATCGAGTTGGTAGGCGTCGAGCGGGATGGCCCCGGTGGCGTAGCGGAGCAGGTTCGAGACGCGGACCGCGGTCGACGCCTCGAGATGGCCGTCGTAGCGGCCGCCGCGGAGCCCGTCGAAGAACACGGCGACGGCCGGGCCGATCGAGCGTCGCATCGAGGCCAGCACGTGCTCGCCGTCGCGTGGGCCGCCTTCGAGCGCGTGCTCGATGGCGGCGCGCACCTCGCGCATCGGGAGGGCCTGCTCGTCGATCGCCAGCGCGGCCTCGTAGCCGAAGAGGTGACCGACCATCGTGGCCAGCACGAAGGCCAGCAACGGATGCGTCTCGGGCACGGGGAGGACCGACAGCGCGCTGGCGAATCGGCCCTCACCCTCGGTGGCGATCACGATCGGGGCCGCCTTGTGGGCGCGGTAGATGGCCACCTCCTTGGCCACGTCGTCGACGTTGGACCCGGTGAGGCCGGCGGCGCACACCAGGATCAGCGGCTCCGAGGACAGGTCGATGTGCTTCTTGTCCTCGGTGGCATCGCAGGCGATCGACTTGTAGCAGAGTTCGGAGAGCTTGATCCGCAGCTCCTCGGCCGCGATGCGGTTGGTCCCGTTGCCGACAATGGCCCAGTACCGCCGGGGCGGGCCCCACTGATGGGCGGCCGCCGCGATGCCAGGCCGGGTGGCCAGCGTGCGGGTCATGGCTTCGGGAAGCTCCCGCATCGCCCGCAGCAGGCTCTGGTCGGGCGCCTCGCCCCACTCCTCGGCGATGGCCAGGCCGAGCAGGTAGCCGGCGGCGATCTGGGCGTAGAACGCCTTGGTGGACGGGACGGCCATCTCCACGTCGCGCCCGTCGGACGTGTAGAGCACGCCGTCGGCCCGATCGGTCAGGTCGGACCCCCGGCGGTTCACGATGGCGATCACCGACGCGCCCCTGGCCCGGACGAGATCGACGGTGCGGTTCGTGTCGGTCGTGGTCCCGGACTGGCTGATGGCGACGACCAGGGTGTCGGTCATGTCGGGGCGGAGCCGGAACCCCGACAGCTCGGTCGCCGGAACCGCCTCGACCTGGACACCACGTCGATCGGCGGGCGCGTCGAGCACCGCGGCGAACCCGCGGCTGGCCACGTGGGCCGTGCCCTGCCCGATGGCGAGGATCCGGGTGATGCTGCCGTCGACCAGCCGCTCCCGCACCGCGGACGGCAGCGACGACTCGGGCAGGATGATCTCGAGCTGGCCCCCGTTGCGCTCGACCAACCGACCGCGCAACGTCTTGCGGAAGCTCACCGGCGACTCGGTGATCTCCTTGAGCAGGAAGTGCGGGAAGTCGCCCCGATCGATGTCGCGAGTGGTGATCGCCGCGGTCACGATGTCGTCGTCGGTCACCGGCACCGGGGTGCCGTCGTACGCGATCCGCTCGATGCCGGCGAGGCTTCCGGCCTGGTCGCCGTCGAGCCGGAGGATCTGGCCGCGGCTGGCGCTGGGGCTGTCGGGGTCGGCCGGCGTGTCGCCGTCCATGCGGATGTAGCGCGAGGTCTCCTCGACGAGGCCGTACGGCTCGGACGCCACCACGAAGGCGTCGCCGGCCAGGCCGACGTAGAGGGCCTGGCCCGACCCTCGCAGGGCGAGGAGGAGCGAGTTGGGCGCTTCGGCCACGTTGCTGGCGATGGCCACCGAACCCTCGAAGGAGGCCACCGTGGCGCGGAACGCCTCCAGCGGATCGTCGCCGGCGCCGATGCGGCGGGACACCAGCGTCGGGATCACCTTGGCGTCGGTGGTGATCTCGGGCCAGATCGCCAAGCCCGACGTCGCCTTCAGATCGGCGAAGTTGTCGACATCCCCGTTGAGCGCGGCCACGACGAAGGGCCCGGGCGCCGCATCGGGATCGACCCCCATCTCCCAGGAGTCGAGCGGGTGGGCGTTGGCCTCGGAGATGATCCCGACGCTGGCCCAGCGGGTGTGGCCCAGGACCACCACGTGGGCGGTGTCGCTGGTGAGGGCGAGATGCAGCAGGTCGTCGCGGGCGACGGCGGCGCGCAGCGCGGCGGTGTTGTCGCCCAACTCGCCGATCTCGGCCGCGGCCTTGTAGAAGAAGGCGAGCTGGTCGCCGAGGAGCCGGACGGTGCCGGACCGCAGCAGCAGATCGTCGGTGCGACCGGCCAGGAGCCCGCCGACCGCGGCGTCGGCCGGATCGAGGCCGTGGCCACGCACCAGCAACATCACCCCGGCGGAGTCGCGCCCGCGGACCTCGAGCCGATCGATGGCGCGGAGCGCCTGCTCGACCTGGGTGAGCCCTTCGATGGCGGCCCAGCCGGTTTCGCGCCCCGCCAGGGCCGCGACGCCGTCGGCGATGCCCAACCGATCGCGGTCGATGGCCCAGGCCGCGTCCCGGCAGCGCACGGCGGCCGCGTTGCGGGCTTCGGTCTCGCTGTCGACCACCAGTTGCTCGAGCGCGGCATCGACGTCGCCGACCACGGACACGAGCGTGGTGACCAGCCCGCGGATGCGGCTGGCCGCACCCACGTCGGTGAGCAGGAAGCGGACGCCCCGAGGACCACGGAGGTCGTCGGCCACCGCCTCGAGCTCGACCGCCGCCCGCACGAGTCCGTCGACGGTGGGGGTCTGGGACGCGGTCCGCAGGAGCGAAACTCCGCGGTCCAGCCGCTCGACCACCGCGTCTGCGGGCAGGTCGACCCGATCGACGGGGCGACTGAGGACAGCGATGATTCCGCACATAGACGCACCAGTCTGGCGGGTCCGGCCCGCAATCGTCGCGTGGGCCGACAGTGGCGGCACCGGTTGTAGCGTCCGAGCCATGACCACGGCGGTGGGGTGCTCGAAGCTCGTCAAGACGTTCGGCGCCACTCGGGCGCTCGACGGCCTCGACCTCGAGATCGGAACCGGTGAGGTGCACGGGTTCCTGGGACCGAACGGCGCGGGGAAGACGGTCACGATCCGGATCGTGCTCGGCCTCCTGCGGCCGGACAGCGGCGTGGTCACCCTCTTCGGGGGCGACCCGTGGGACGACGCCGTGCACCTCCACCGCCGGTTGGCCTACGTCCCCGGAGAGACCAACCTGTGGCCGAACCTCACCGGCGGCGAGATCATCGACATCCTCGGCGAGCTGCGAGGTGGGCTCGACAGTGCACGGCGAGCGGAGCTCGTCGATCGCTTCGACCTCGATCCGACCAAGAAGGCGCGCACCTACTCCAAGGGCAACCGCCAGAAGGTCGCCCTCGTCGCCGCACTCGCTTCCGACGCGGACCTACTGGTCCTCGACGAACCCACATCGGGTCTCGATCCCCTCATGGAGGCGGTGTTCCAGGACTGCATCGTCGAGGCCAGGGGCGAGGGCCGCACGGTCATGCTCTCGAGTCACGTCCTCGCCGAGGTCGAGAAGCTCTGTGACCGGGTGACCATCATCCGCCATGGCCGCACCGTGCAGACCGGCACGCTCGACGAGTTGCGCCACCTGACGCGGACCGCGATCACGGTCCGCACTCGGTTGCCGGCCACGGATCTGGCTGGCGTTCCCGGCGTCCACGACCTGCGAACCGACGACGGCCAGATCCGGTTCGACGTCGACGGGAACCGGCTCGACGACGTGGTGGCCCGGCTGGCCTCACTCGGGGTCCTGTCCCTCACCAGTCACCCACCGACGCTCGAGGAGCTGTTCCTCCGGCACTACAGCGACGAGCTGGCCGAGGTCGACCGCCGCACAGATCCCTGGTCCGGGGCGGACCTTCCGGGGCGATGACCGCGTTCACCGGCCTCCCGCGCATGGTGCGCCTCGTGCTGCGCCGGGACCGGGTCCGCCTCCCACTGTGGATCCTGTCGCTGTCCCTCTTCGCCGTGGCCTCCGCCGCGTCGCAGCGTTCGCTGTACCCGGACCAGGCGTCCATCGACAACTACGCCCGGCTCTTCGGCGGCAACCCGGCGCTGGTGGCGTTCGCTGGGCCGGGATACGGGTTCGACCATCCGAACATCGGCGTGATCCTGGTCAACGAGACCCAGCTGTGGCTGTGCGTCGGCGTGGCCCTGATGAGCATCTTCCTGGTGAACCGCCACACGCGCGCCGAGGAGGACGCCGAACGGACCGAGGTCCTGCGGTCCAGCGTGGTGGGGCGCCACGCCCCGACTGCGGCGGCCGTCGCGGTCGTCACCGGTGCCAACCTGGTCGTGGCGGCGTTGTCCGCCGCCGGCTTCATCGCGTTCGGGTACGCCACCGTCGGCTCCATTGCGCTGGCCGGGTCCGCGGCCGCATGCGGCATCGTGTTCACGGCCGTCGCCGCGGTCACCGCCCAGGTCGCCAGTGGGAGCCGGGCCACACTCGGCTCGGCCAGTGCACTGCTCGGCGTGGCCTTCGTCCTGCGGGCCGTGGGAGACATCGGCGACAACGCGGTCCGCTGGTTGTCACCGATCGGCTGGGCCCAGGGCGTTCGCGCCTACGCCGGTGAGCGGTCGTGGCCAGTGCTGCTGAGCCTCGGGATCGCGGTCACCCTCACGGCCGGAGCCTTCTGGCTGTCCACCCGCCGGGACCTCGGGTCCGGTCTGCTTCCCGGGCGGCCCGGGCCGAGCGGGGCGTCCGGGCCAGTCACCACGCCGATCGGGCTCGCGGTACGCCTCCAGCGTGGGCCGGTCGTCGGCTGGTCGATCGGCTTGTTCATCACCGGAGCCGTCTACGGCTCGATCGGCCAGGACGTCGAGCAGATGGTCACTGACAACCCGACCTACGCCGACTTCTTCGCCCAGGCCCACGGCGCGACCATCACCGATTCCTACTTCGCCACCAGCATGGTGATGCTGGCCCTGTTGGCGGCGGGGTTCGGGCTCTCGTCCGCCCTCCGCCTCCGGGCAGAGGAAGCGGCTGGCCGGGCCGAGCCCGTGCTGGCCACGCGCACCAGCCGGTGGCGGTGGGCCACCAGCCATCTGGTGGTGGCCGTCGTCGGCAGCGTCGTGGTCGTGCTGTCGGCGGGCCTCGGGGCCGGCCTGTCGTTCGCGGTGGTGTCCGGCGATCCGAGCCAGGTCGTGCGCATGGTGGGCGCCGCGCTCACCACCGTGCCCGCGATCCTCGTGCTGGTGGGGGTGGCCGGCGCGCTCTTCGGTTTCCTCCCCCGCATGGCGCTGCTGGCCTGGACGACGGTTGCCGCGGCGGTTGTCGTGGACGTGTTCGGCGGGCTCCTGAACCTCCCGGTCTGGGCGCGGCAGGTGTCACCGTTCCAGCACCTGCCGGGGCTACCCGCCGAGCCCCTCCGACTGCTCCCCCTCGTCGTGCTCGCCGGCCTGGCCGCCGTGCTGTTGACGTCGGGCCTGTTCGGCTTCCGCGAACGCGACCTGCGGACGCAGTGACCGCGTGATCATCCGGCGATGCGGTGCACCGCGTCGGCCAGGGTGGCAGCTTCGGTGTCGGCCTCTGCCTCGCTGGGCGCCTCGACCATGATCCGGACCAGGGGTTCGGTCCCCGACAGGCGGACGAGGACGCGCCCGCGGTCACCGAGCCGCCGCTCGGCCGCCGCGATGTCGTCGACCAGATCGTCGACGAGGTCGGGCCGGCGCTCGTCGATGCGCACGTTGACCAGCACCTGCGGCAATGACGTCATGGCGTCCGCCGCCAGGGCCGCCAGCGACTGATCGCGGCGGACCATCACGTCGAGGATCGACAGCGCCGAGAGCAGGCCGTCCCCGGTGGTGGCCACATCGGTCTGGATGATGTGGCCCGACTGCTCGCCACCGAGGACCGCGCCCGTCCGGGCGAGCGCCTCGAGCACGTAGCGGTCGCCCACGTCGGTGGCCACCACGGAGATGCCCCGGCGAGCCATGCCCTGGCGGAACCCGAGGTTCGACATCACGGTGGCCACCACGGTGTCGTGGGCCAGCCGCCCACGCTCGCGCCGGTCGATGGCGAGGATGGCCAGCAGGTGATCGCCGTCGACCACCGTGCCGGCGGCGTCGACCGCCACCAACCGGTCGGCGTCGCCGTCGAGCGCCAGGCCGACGTCGGCGCCGGCGTCGAGGACGGCGCGAGCGAGGATCTCTGGGGCCGTCGACCCGGCATCGCGGTTGATGTTGACGCCGTCGGGTTCGGCGTGGATGACGGTGACCTCGGCGCCGGTGGCTCCCAGCACCTCGGGGGCGATCGTCGAGCCGGCACCGTGAGCGCAATCCAGCACCAGCGAGAGACCGTCGAGCGAGCGTCCATCCAGGACGGCGAGGAGCGCCGCCCGGTAGCTGGCGCGGAGGTCGGCCACCTCCTCGCCCTGTCCGCCGATCACCCCGACGCCTGCGCCGGTGGGGCGCTCGCTCGCATCCGTGCCGTCGAGCAGTCCGGCCAGCACCGATTCGAGCCGGGTCTCGACATCGTCGGCCAGCTTGTGTCCCCCGGGGGCGAACAGCTTGATGCCGTTGTCGGCGAACGGGTTGTGCGACGCCGAGATCATCGCCCCCGGGATCCCCAGCCGGGCTGACGCGTGGGCCACCAACGGCGTGGGCACCACGCCGAGGCTGACGGCATCGACGCCCTCGGAGGCCAGGCCCGCGGCCAGGGCAGCCTCGAGCAGCGACGCCGATCGACGGGTGTCGCAGCCGATGACGAACTGGCTGATCTCGCCTCCGGCGAGCACTCGCGCCGAAGCTCGCCCCAACGCGAGGGCGAGCTCCGGAGTGAGTTCCGTGTTGGCGACGCCTCGGACGCCGTCGGTGCCGAACTTCAGCACGATGCGACCTGCGCCCTCGGACCGTGGGGCCGGGCGATCAGCGCTTGGAGTACTGCGGCGCCTTGCGCGCCTTCTTCAGGCCGTACTTCTTGGACTCCTTCTTCCGCGGATCGCGGCGGAGCAGTCCTTCGTGCTTCAGCTCGCCGCGGCGCTCGGGATCGAGCTCGGCGAGGGCACGGGCGAGACCGAGGCTGAGCGCACCGGCCTGACCGGTGACGCCGCCGCCCTCGATGCCGGCGTCGACGTCGTAGTGCTCGGTGGCCTCGGCGACCACCAGCGGGGCGAGAGCCAGGCTGCGCTGGGCTTCGGTCGGGAAGTAGACCGCGACGTCCTTGCCGTTGATGGTGACCTTGCCGGTGCCGGGACGGAGCCGGACGCGGGCCACGGCCCGCTTGCGACGTCCGGTGGCCTGGATGAGGGGCTTGGTGCTCACGTGTGCGTCCTCTAACTCACCCGCGCCTTGGCGCGGGGGTCGATCTGGAGTTCCTTGGGCTGCTGGGCGGCGTGCGGATGGGTGGGTCCGGCGTACACCTTCAGCTTGGTCAACATCTGGGCGCCGAGCCGGTTCTTGGGCAGCATGCCCTTGATGGTGCGGCGAACGGCCTCGGCCGGCTTGCGATCGAGCGCCTCGCGGTAGCTCATCGACTTGATGCCACCCGGGAAGCCGGAGTGGCGGTAGACGACCTTCTTGTCGGCCTTGTCGGAGGTGAGCACGACCTTGTCGGCGTTGACGACGATGACGTGATCGCCCGAATCGAGGTTCGGCGCGAAGGTCGGCTTGTGCTTGCCCCGCAGCACGCGTGCCACCTCGGTGGCGAGACGGCCCAGGACCATGCCCTCGGCGTCGATGACCCACCAGTCGCGGGTGATCTCGCTGGCTTTCGGTGAATACGTGCGCACGGGTGCGACCTGACTTTCGATGCGGGGCTTGCGGGGGCGCGAACGGCCCCAGGCACGATCGTCAAATCTACGTGCGGGCCCTGCCGACCTGCAACCTGGCGACGCTACCCCGCCCGGGTAGCGTTCGAGGCGATGTCGAAGCCCCCACGCCTGACGGCGTTCTCGCACGGCGCCGGCTGAGCGTGCAAGCTCGCCCCCGGCGAGCTGGCGCACGTCGTGCGTCGTGTAGCACCTCACGGTGATCCGAACCTCCTGGTCGGGGCCCTGACCGGCGACGATGCCGCCGTCTGGCGCCTCTCGGACGAGCGCGCCCTGGTGCTGACCGCCGACTTCATCACCCCGGTGGTCGACGACGCCCGTTCCTGGGGACGCATCGCGGCAGCGAACGCCGTCTCCGACGTGTACGCCATGGGCGGCACACCGCTCCTCGCCCTCAACCTGGTGGGCTGGAACGTCGACGAGCTGTCCACCGAGCTGCTCGGCGACGTGCTCGAGGGCGGGTCCGAGATCGCAGCCCGAGCGGGTTTCGTGGTGGCCGGCGGGCACACGGTCGACGATCCCGAGCCCAAGTACGGCATGGCGGTGGTGGGCGAGGTCCACCCCGACCGCATCCTCACCAACGCCGGCCTGCGCCCGGGCGACGTGCTCGTGCTCACCAAGCCGCTCGGGATCGGCATCATCACCACCGCGATCAAGGCCGACCGCTGCCCCGACGAGCTCGCCCGCGCCGCGGTGGCCTCGATGACCCGCCTCAACGCCGACGCGGCCACCGCGGCACGCGCTGCCGGCGCCCAGGGGTGCACCGACGTCACCGGGTTCGGACTGCTCGGGCACCTCGGACGCATGGCCGAGGAGTCCGGCGTCGACGTCGACGTCGTGGTCGACTCGGTGCCGGTGCTCGACGGCGTGCGCGAGCTGCTCGCCGCCGATCTCGTTCCGGGCGGGTCACGACGCAACCTCGACCACATCCGGCCCCGCCTCGACCCGGGGGGCCACGACGACGCCACTGCGCTGCTGCTCGCCGACGCCCAGACCAGCGGCGGTCTGGTGTTCGGCGCGGTCGACGCCGGCGCGGCGGCCGAGGCCGTGGCCGTGCTCACCGCGTCCGGGCACACCGCGGCGGTGATCGGTCAGGTCACCGCCGCCGGCACCGGCCGCCTGACGCTCCGCTGAACCACCCGGAGCAGGTCAGTAGGTGACCTGCCAGAGGGTGAGCCCGTGGGGCGGCGCGACCGGGCCGGCGGCGGCGCGGTCGCAGGCGGCGAGGATGCCGCTGATGTCTCCCGCCCGGCGCTTGCCCAGGCCGACATCGACCACGGTCCCCACGATCGAGCGCACCATCTGGTGGCAGAACGACGACGCCTCGATCCAGAACCACAGCGTCTTCCCGTCGACCTGCTCCCATCGGGCGTCGTGCACGTCGCGCACGGCCGACTGCTCCTCGCCGTCGGCGCGGACGGCACGCCGGCAGAACGACGAGAAGTCGTGGGTCCCGATGAAGGGGTCGCAGGCCAACCGGAGCAGATCGAGATCGAGCGGGTGCGGTACGTGCCACGCGGTGTGGATCGAGAACGGGTCGGGCACCGGGTGGTTGTGGACCGTGTAGCGATAGCGGCGGCTGCGGGCGTCGAAGCGCGACGAGAACCCGTCGTCCACCACCTCCGGGTCCCGTACGGCGACCGACGGAGCGCACAGGGCGTTCAGGGCCCGGGCCAGCGCGGTGAGATCGACGCCCTCACTGGTGACGAAGTCGATGACCTGGCCGTGGGCGTGCACGCCCTTGTCGGTGCGGCCGGCGCAGGTCAGCTCGACGCGATGGCGCAGCACCCGCTCCAGCGCGTCGATGAGCCGTCCCCCGACGGTGGGCACCCCGGGATTGGGAGCGAAGCCGTGGAAGCCGGATCCGTCGTAGGCGACGGTCAGCCGGACCCGAACCAGCGGCGGGTAGGGAGCCGCGTCCAGATCCTCGGGGTCGAACAGGGTCAGTGCTCTCATGGCGCCGCCGGGTCACGCTACGGGAGTTGTGAGGCGGAGCCGAGCAACTCCAGAAGTGAGGAGGCCCGCCAGGGCCGACGAACGGCTCAGACCAGTTCGATGCGGGCCATCGGCGCGTTGTCGCCGTGGCGAGGACCGAGCTTGAGGATGCGGGTGTACCCACCCGGCCGGTCGGCGTAGCGGGGACCGACCTCGGTCATCAGCTTGTGGGCCATCTCCTCGTCACGGAGGAAGGCCACGACCTGGCGGTGGTTGTGCAGGCCACCCTTCTTGGCCTTGGTGATGAGCTTCTCGGCCACGGGACGGATCGCCTTCGCCTTCGCCTCGGTGGTCACGATGGACTCAGCGGCGACGAGGCTGGCGACCAGGTTGCCGAACATGGCCTTCTGGTGCGAGGCGCTGCCGCCGAATCGCTTGCCCTTGCGGGGTCGTGCTGGCATCTGGGTCTCCGTGTTCGTTCTCGGGTGCGGGGATCAGCCGCGGACGCGCAGCGACAGGCCGCGCTCGTCCAGCTTCTCGACGACCTCGTCGAGGGACTTCTGGCCGAAGTTGGTGATGGCCAGCAGGTCGTCTTCGGTCTTGTTGAGCAGCTCGCCGATGGTGTTGACCTGGGCCCGCTTGAGGCAGTTGCGGGGGCGCTCGGAGAGCTCGAGATCCTCGATGGGCTGGTCGAGGTCGGAGGGGCCGGAGCCGACCGCGGCGACCTCGCCGAGCTCGAGGCCCTGGGGCTCCTCGCTCATGTCGGCGATGAGGCCCACGAGCGAACGAAGGGTGTCGCCGGCCGAGGCCAGCGCGTCGGCCGGGGAGATCGAGCCGTCGGTCTGGATGTCGATGACGAGGCGATCGAAGTTGGTGTCCTGCTCGACGCGGGTGGGCTCCACCGAGAAGGTGGCCTTGCGCACCGGCGAGAAGATGGAATCGACCGGGATGACCCCGATGGTCTCGCTGGACTTGTTCCGGTCGGCGGTCACGTAGCCGCGGCCCTGCTCGACGGTGACATCGATGGCCAGGCGGCCGTCGCCGTTCATGGTGGCGAGGTGGAGCTCGGGGTTGAGGATCTCCACGTCGGCGCTGCCCTGGAGGTCGGCGGCGGTCACCTTCGCCGGACCCTTGATGTCGAGGCGGAGCGACACCGGCTCATCGCTGTGGCAGATGACCACGAGGTCCTTGAGGTTCAAGATGATGTCGGTGACGTCCTCGACCACCCCGTTGATGGTGTCGAACTCGTGGAGGGCTTCGTCGAAGCGGACCTGGGTGATGGCTGCGCCGGGGATCGACGACAGCAGCACGCGGCGCAGGGAGTTGCCGATGGTGTGGCCGAAGCCGGGCTCGAGGGGAGTGATGGCGAACCGCTGACGGTTGGCCTCTTCGTCGCCGAGCGGCTCGACGGTGGGGCGTTGGATGACCAGCATGGAGAGGAGTACCTCGTCGGTCGGATGTGATGCGGGTGAGAGAGAGCGGGTGAGCGGGTGCGAGACGACGAGCGTCACTTCGAGTACAGCTCGACGATGAGCTGCTCTCGGACGGGCACGTCGATCTGCTCGCGCTCGGGATAGGCCCGAACGGTGGCGGCGAAGCCGTCGTCGCCGGTCTCGAGCCAGCCGGGGGCCTGGCGGTCGAGAACGTCCTTGTTCCACTGGACGGTGACCATGTCGCGGCTCTTGGACCGGAGCGACACGGTGTCACCGATGCGGACCCGGTAGCTGGGGATCGTCACGCGCTTGCCGTTGACCTGGATGTGGCCGTGGTTCACGAACTGGCGGGCCTGGGCCCGGGTGGCGGCGAGGCCGGCGCGGTAGACGACGTTGTCGAGGCGGCGTTCGAGCATCTGCAACATGAGTTCGCCGGTGACGCCCTTGCGGCGGTTGGCTTCCTCGTACAGGTTGCGGAACTGCTTCTCGGAGAGGCCGTAGGAGTAGCGGGCCTTCTGCTTCTCCTGCAGCTGCATGAGGTACTCGGAGGGCTGGCCCCGACGGCGACCGCGGCCGTGCTCGCCGGGCGGGTACGGCCGGCGATCGAGGGCGCGGGTCTCCGCGGCGGTGCCGAAGATGTTGATGCCGAGGCGTCGAGCGACGCGGGCGCGGGGTCCGGTGTAACGAGACATGGCAGGAACCTCAGGTACGGCGCCGCTTGGGAGGGCGGCAGCCGTTGTGCGGGACAGGAGTGACGTCCTTGATGCCGGACACCTCGATGCCGGCGTTCTGGATCGAGCGGATGGCGGTCTCGCGGCCCGAACCCGGGCCCTTGACCTGCACCTCGACCCGGCGCACCCCGTGCTCCATGGCACCGCGGGCCGCCTTCTCGGCGGCCATCTGGGCCGCGAACGGCGTGGACTTGCGGGAACCCTTGAACCCGACGTTGCCGGCCGACGCCCACGACAACACGTTGCCGCCCGGATCGGTGATGGCGACGATGGTGTTGTTGAACGACGACTTGATGTGGGCGATGCCCACCGACACGTTCTTGCGTTCACGCTTACGCGGGCGACGACCGCCCGGAGCTGGTTTGGCCATTACTTCTTGACCTTCTTCTTGCCGGCGACGGTCTTCTTCGGGCCCTTGCGGGTGCGAGCATTGGTGTGGGTGCGCTGACCACGGACGGGCAGGCCCTTGCGGTGCCGGACGCCCTGGTAACACCCGATCTCGATCTTGCGCTTGATGTTCTGCTGCACCTCGCGGCGCAGGTCACCCTCGACCTCGACGTGCTCGTCGATCCAGTCGCGGATCTTGGCCACCTCGGAGTCGGTGAGGTCGCGGACCCGGGTGCTGGGGTCGATGTCGACCGCGGCGCAGATGCGCTCGGCGGTGGTCTTGCCGATGCCGAAGAGGTAGGTGAGGGAGATCACCAGCCGCTTCTCTCGGGGGATGTCTACGCCTTGGATTCGTGCCATCGGTTGCTACGGACTCCTAGCCCTGGCGCTGCTTGTGTCGGGGATTGGTGCACAGCACCATGACGCGACCGTGCCGGCGGATCACCTGGCACTTCTCGCACATGGGCTTGACACTGGGTCGGACCTTCATGGTGTTTCTCTGCTCATCCAGGGGACGGGGTGGGTTTCGGGTGCTCAGCGGTACCGGAAGGTGATCCGGCCGCGGCTGAGGTCGTACGGGGTGAGCTCGACCTGCACCCGATCGCCGGGCAGGATGCGGATGTAGTGCATGCGCATCTTGCCGGAGATGTGGGCGAGGACCTGGTGTCCGTTCTCGAGTTCGACCTTGAACATGGCGTTCGGGAGGCTTTCGAGGACGGTGCCTTCGAGGACGATCGCGTCTTCCTTGGGCTTTGCCAGCGTGCTACTCCCCTGGGACAGGGTGGACATGGGAACGGCGACCAACCGACGACAGGCGCGCCTGCGTCAGGGCCGAAGAGAGAGCTTATGTCAGCGCGCACGCAGCTGCCAACCTGGTGGCCCACGGCGGGGGCTCGGCCGGCCCGCCCATCATGGCCCAGATCCACCGGCCGTGGGTGGATTTTCGTGCTCGGCCGCCGCCGACCCCGTCACACGGTGAGGATCTCGGGTCCGTCCTCGGTGACGGCGATGGAGTGCTCCCAGTGCACCGACCGGCTTCCGTCCACCGTGACCACGGTCCAGCCGTCGTCCAACTCGACGACCTCGGGGTCGCCGGCCACCACCATGGGCTCGACGGCCAGCACCATGCCGGCGCGGAGCCGCTTGCCGCGACCCGGTATGCCGTGGTTGGGCACATCGGGCGCTTCGTGCATCGCCCGGCCGATGCCGTGTCCCGTGTAGTGGCGGAGCACGGCGTAGCCCTGCGGAGCGACGGTGGACTCGACCGCGTACCCGATGTCGCCGATCGTGTTGCCCACCACCATCGTCTCGATGGCGACGTCGAGCGAACGACGACCGGCCTCGATCAGCGCCTCGTCGGCCGGGCTGATCGTTCCCACGCCCGTCGTGAACGCGGCGTCGCCGTGCCACCCGTCGACGATCGCGCCGCAGTCGATCGAGACGATGTCACCCTCGTCGAGCACCCGGGGCCCGGGGATCCCGTGGACGACCTCCTCGTTGACACTGGTGCAGATCACGGCCGGGAACCCGTGGTAGCCGAGGAAGTTGGAGGTGGCGCCCCGGCGTTCGAGCACGGCACGGGCCACCCGATCGAGGTGCGCGGTGGTGACCCCGGGCCGGGTCGCCGCCCGGCAGGCGTCGTGCATCTCGGCCACCACCCGACCGGCGCGACGCATCACCGCGATCTCGTCACGGCTCCGACGGGTCCCCATCGTGGGTCAGGAACGAGCCTTCTCGATGGCCCGGATGAGCCGGGCCGTCACCGCGTCGGCATCGCCGTCACCGTCGACCACCATCAGCAGATCGCGGCGCCGGTACCAGTCGACGAGCGGCGCGGTCTCCTCCTCGTAGAGGGCGAGACGGCGACGGATGGCTTCCTCGGTGTCGTCCTCGCGCTGGATCACCTCACCGCCGCAGTGGTCGCAGGTCCAGCTGTGCTTGGGCGGTGCATGGGTGGAGTAGTTCGCCCCGCAGTCGGCACACACCCGCCGGCTGGCGAGGCGTTCGAGCACCACCATGGTGGGCACGTCGAGATCGATCACCATGTCGAGGGGCTGCTCGCCCGTGATCTCGGCCAACGACTCGGCCTGCTCCTCGGTGCGGGGGAAGCCATCGAGGATGTAGCCCCGGTTGCGGGTGTCGTCCTTGAGCAACCGCTCCTCGACGATGCCGATGATCACGTCGTCGGGCAGCAGCTCACCGGCGGACATGTACTCCTGGGCCTTCTGACCGAACGCCGTCCCCTCCTTCACGGCCGCCCGCAGCATGTCGCCGGTGGAGATGTGAGGCACGACGAAGTGACGCGACAGGCGGGTGCACTGGGTGCCCTTTCCGGCTCCCTGCCGGCCGAGCATCACGAGTCGAGCGCCGGGGATCATGGTCCGGGAACACTATCGGCCGGGTTTCAATCCGGCGAAAAGGTCGCGCCGGGTGCCGACCGCGGAGCGATCAGGTGAGGAAGCCCTCGTAATTCCGCATCATCAGCTGGCTGTCGATCTGTTTCATCATCTCGAGCATGACGCCGACCGCGATGAGCACCGAGATGCCGCCGAAGGGGAAGTTGTGGATGTTGGCGGTGGCCAGCAGGATCGACGGCAGCAGGGCGATGATGGCCACGAACAAGGCGCCGGGCAGCGTGATGCGGGACAGGATCCGCCCGAGGTAACGCTCGGTCTGGGGGCCGGGCCGGATGCCGGGGATGTAGCCCCCCTGCTTGCGGATCGTGTCGGCCTGCTGGGCGGGGTCGAACTGGATGGCGGTGTAGAAGTAGGCGAAGCCGATGATCAGCAGGCCGTACACGAGGATGTACACCAGCGAATCGGGCTGGACCAGGTTGTTGTTCACCCACTCCTGCACGCTCACCGACCAGCTCTGATCGGCCGGCAGGATCTGGGTGACGAGCAGCGGCAGGTAGAGCACCGACGAGGCGAAGATGACCGGGATCACGCCCGACTGGTTCACCTTGAGCGGGATGTAGGTGGACTGCCCACCCGTCATGCGGTTGCCGACCACCCGCTTGGAGAACTGCACCGGGATCCGGCGCTGCCCGAGCTCGACGAACACGATGGCCACCATGATGCCGACGGCGAGGATCAGCAGGGGCACCAGCAGTCCGAGACCACGCTCGGCGTTGATCTGGGCGCCGGCCACCGGGAACCGAGACACCACCGAGGCGAAGATCAGCAGCGACATGCCGTTGCCGATGCCGCGCTGGGTGATGAGCTCACCCATCCACATCAGCAGCGCCGTGCCCGCGGTCAGGGTCAGCACCACGATCAGGATCCGGCCGGTGTTGAAGTTGGCGTCGCCGCCGAAGAGGTCGATGCCCAGATCCGGACCCCGTCCACCGAGCAAGCCGCCGCCACCGTTGTGGAACAGGAAGGCCAGGCCGGTGGACTGGAGCAGGGCGATGGCCACCGTGAGGTAGCGGGTCCACTGCGTGATCTTGCGTTGACCGACCGCACCCTGCTGTTGCCACTGCTCGAGACGAGGGATCACCACCGTCAGGATCTGCATGATGATCGAGCTGGTGATGTAGGGCATGATCCCCAGCGCGAACAGGGCGAACTGGGTCAGGGCGCCGCCCGAGAACAAGGTGAGGAAGCCGAGGACACCGGCCCCCTGCTGGGCCTGGTCCTTCAGGTTCTGCACCGCGTCGAGGTCGATGCCGGGTGCCGGGATCGCCGAACCCGCCCGGTACAGGGCAAGGATGAAGATGACGAACAGCACCTTGTTGCGCAGATCCGGGATCGACGCGACGCGGCTCAGTGACTTCAGACTCTGGAACACCGGGTCCTCCTCGTCCTCACATCGCCGCTCGCGGCGGCCACGTGGTGACGATCAGCGGTTCGTGAACTGGTTGCCATTCGCCGGCGGGCGCCGGTCACCCCAGGGGAGGGGAAGCGTTTCGACAGTACCGCCCGCGGCGGTGATGGCCGCTTCGGCCGACTTGGAGAACCGATGGGCCTTGACCGTCATCGCCACCGACAGCTCGCCGCGACCGAGGATCTTCACCAGCGCGTTCTTGCGGATCAGGCCCTTGGCGTGCAGCGCCTCCGGCGTGACCTCCTCGAGCCCGGCCTCGGCCAGGGTGTCGAGGTTGATCGCCTGGTACTCGACCCGGAACGGGTTGTTGAAGCCCCGGCGCTTGGGAACGCGCATGTAGAGCGGCATCTGGCCA
Source organism: uncultured Acidimicrobiaceae bacterium (assembly GCA_963731885.1). GTDB lineage: Bacteria > Actinomycetota > Acidimicrobiia > Acidimicrobiales > Salinilacustritrichaceae > Salinilacustrithrix. The sequence continues at coordinate 188,223 of CAVSXR010000021.1, forward strand.
CCCTCGAACCCGACGCGCACGGTGTTGCGGGCCTTCTGGCCCTTGGTGCCGCGGCCGGCGGTCTTGCCGCCCTTGCCGCCGACGCCGCGGCCGACGCGCTTGCGGTCGCGGTTGGCGCCGGCAGCCGGCTTGAGATCGTGGAGCTTGTACATCAGGACTCTCCGCCAGCGTTGGAATCGGTCTCTTCGACCGTGACGAGGTGCGGGACCCGGGCGATCATGCCGCGGATCTCGGGACGGTCGGGCAGCGTGTTCGACCGGCCGATCCGGCCGAGGCCGAGCGCCCGCAGCGTGCCGCGGTGCTTGGGCTTGGACCCGATCGACGACTTGACCTGGGTGACGATCAGCTCGGATTCGCTCATGACCCTGCTCCAGACGGTGCCGCGCCGGCGCGGCCGCGGGCCTTCTCGGACTCGTTGTAGGCGTCGAGCAGGCCCTTGGGCACGAAGGTGTCGGCGGGGATGCCCCGCAGACGGGCGATCTCGTCGGGGCGGCGCTGGGACCGGAGACCGTCGATGGTGGCGCGGGCCACGTTGATGTGGTTGGCCGAGCCGAGCGACTTGCACAACACGTCGTGCACGCCGGCTTCTTCGAGGATGATGCGGGCGGCCCCGCCGGCGATGACGCCGGTACCGGGGGCGGCCGGCTTGAGCATGACGCGGCCGGCGCCGAGCTGACCCACGACGGGGTGGACGATGGTGTCTCCGGCGAGCGGGACCTCGAACAGGTTGCGGCGAGCCTCCTCGGTGCCCTTCTGGATGGCGAGGGGCACCTCCTTGGCCTTGCCGTAGCCCAACCCGACGCGCCCGTTGCCGTCGCCGATCACCACCAGCGCGGTGAAGCTGAACCGGCGGCCACCCTTGACCACCTTGGCGACGCGGTTGATGTTGATGACGCGCGACTCGCGCAGCGTGGTGTCGCCCGACTGTCGGGGGTTGCTCTGCGGCTCGTCACGACGTCCGCGGTTGGATCCGTTTGCCATGTGCGTATCAGTCCCTTTGGTTCCGGGCGACTAGAAGTCGAGTCCGGCTTCGCGTGCAGCGTCGGCGAGGGCCTTGACCCGGCCGTGGTAGCGGTTGCCGCCCCGGTCGAACACGACCTTGGAGATGCCGGCGGCCTTGGCCCGTTCGGCCGCGAGCGCGCCGACCTTCTTGGCGGCGTCGATGTTGCCGCCGTAGGCGTCGAAGTCCTTCTCGTGGGTCGACGCCGCCGCCAGCGTGACACCGGAGATGTCGTCGATGACCTGAGCGACGATGTGCTTGCTCGAGCGGAAGACGGCCAGACGGGGCCGCTGCGGCGAGCCTTCGACCTTCTTGCGGACCCGGCGATGGCGCCGAGCGCGGCCGATCTGCTTCTTCTTGGCCATGCTGCTCATCACTTGCCAGCCTTTCCGGCTTTCCGGACCACGTGCTCGCCGACGTAGCGCACGCCCTTGCCCTTGTACGGCTCGGGCTTGCGGAACTGGCGGATCTCGGCGGCGACCTGTCCGACCTGTTGCTTGTCGATGCCGCGCACCGTGATCGACGTGGGCGAGGGCACCTCGAAGCGGATCCCGGCCGGCGCGGCATAGGAGATGGGGTGGCTGTAGCCGAGGGCGAGCTCGAGGCGATCGTCGCCGTTGGCGGTGGCGCGGTAGCCGACGCCGATGATCTCGAGCGACTTGGAGAACTCGTTGGTGACGCCTTCGACCATGTTGGCGACCAGGGCCCGCACGAGGCCGTGCAGGGCGCGGTTGGTGCGGGTGTCGTCGGGGCGCTCGACGAGGAGGGTGTCGCCGTCCTGGCGGACGGTGATCTCACCGGGAACGGCTTGGGTGAGGGTGCCCTTGGGACCCTTGACCGTGATCTCGTCGCTCGAGGTGGTGACCTCGACCCCCGAGGGAATGGTGATCGGTGCTTTGCCGACGCGGGACATCGTGGGCTCCTACCAGACGTAACAGAGGATCTCGCCGCCGACGTGGCGCCGACGAGCCTCTCGGTCGGTCATGAGACCCTGCGACGTGGACAGCACGGCGACGCCGAGGCCGCCGAGCACGCGCGGGATCTCGCCGGACTTCTTGTACACCCGCAGGCCGGGCTTGGAGACCCGCTTGATGCCCGAGATGGTGCGTTCGCGCTCGGGCGAGTACTTCATGTCGATCGCCAGCATCTTGCCGGGCTTGCCGGGCCGATCGAGCGTCTTGAAGTCGTCGATGTAGCCCTCGGCCTTGAGCAGACCGGCGAGGGCCTCCTTCAACTTCGAGGACGGCATGACCACGTCGTCGTGCTTGGCGATGTTGGCGTTGCGGACACGGGTCAGCATGTCTGCGATGGGGTCGGTCATCGTCATGGGGTCACCTCACCAGCTCGCCTTGGTCACGCCGGGGAGCTCCCCGTTGTGGGCCATGTCCCGGAAGCAGATCCGGCACAGGCCGAACTTGCGGAAGACGGCGCGCGGTCGCCCGCACCGCCGGCACCGGGTGTAGCCGCGCACCTTGTACTTGGGCTTGGCGTTCGCTTTGTTGATCAGCGCTTTCTTGGCCACTGGCTCAACGATCCTTTCGGAAGGGGAAGCCGAAGGCATCGAGCAGAGCCTTGCCTTCGGCGTCGGTCCGGGCGGTGGTGACGATCGTGATGTCCATCCCTCGGATGGAGTCGACCGCGTCGTAGTCGATCTCGGGGAAGATGAGCTGTTCGGTGACCCCGAAGGTGTAGTTGCCGTTGCCGTCGAAGCTGCGGGGGTTGAGGCCGCGGAAGTCACGGATACGGGGGATGGCGACGGAGATGAGCCGGTCGAAGAACTCGTACATGCGGTCGCCCCGCAAGGTGACCTTGGCGCCGATGGCGTTGCCCTCGCGCAACTTGAAGTTGGCGATGGACTTCTTGGCCCGGGTCACGATCGCCTTCTGTCCGGTGATCTGGGCCAGGTCCTTCTGGGCGCCCTCGAGCAGTGAGGCCTGGTTGAGGGCCTCGCCGACGCCCATGTTGACGACGATCTTGTCGAGCTTGGGGACCATCATCACGTTGGGCAGCCCGAGGGAGTCCTTGAGCTGACCGCGAAGGGTCTCGTTGTAGCGAGCCTTGAGGCGGGGTGCGGTCGCGGTTGCGGTGGCCATCAGTCGAGGTCCTTTCGGCACTTCTTGCAGACGCGCACCTTGGTGCCATCGCTGTCGAAGCGGTAGCCGACGCGGGTGGGGCCGCACTCGCTGCAGACCAGGGCGACGTTGGCCACGGGCAGCGGCATGTCCTTGTCGATGATGCCGCCCTGCATCGTGGCCGACCGTGGCTTCTGGTGCTTCTTGGCGACGTTGACGCCATCGACGATGACCTTGCGGACCTGGGGCAGGGCGGTGAGGACCTCGCCCTGCTTGCCGCGGTCCTTGCCGGTCAGCACCTCGACCCGGTCGCCCTTGCGGATCTTCATCTGGTTGGTCTTGTTCGTGGCTGTGGCCATCAGAGCACCTCGGGGGCCAGCGACACGATCCGCATGAACTTGGCGTCGCGCAGCTCGCGGCCCACCGGGCCGAAGATGCGGGTGCCACGCGGCTGGCGCTGGTCGTTGATGAGTACGGCGGCGTTCTCGTCGAAGCGGATGTAGCTGCCGTCGGGGCGACGCCGTTCCTTCTTCGTGCGGACGACGACACACTTGACGACATCGCCCTTCTTCACGGCGGCACCGGGGAGCGCGTCCTTGACGGTGGCGACGAAGACGTCACCGATGCCGGCGTAGCGCCGCTTGGAGCCGCCGAGCACCTTGATGCACAGCACCTCCTTGGCGCCGCTGTTGTCGGCGACGCGGAGACGTGATTCCTGCTGGATCATCGCCGGCCTCCTACTTCGCTCGCTCGAGGATCTCGACCAGCCGCCAACGCTTGGACTTGGACAGCGGTCGGGTCTCCATGATGCGGACGCGGTCGCCCTCGCGGGCGTCGTTGGTCTCGTCGTGGGCGTAGTACTTCGTGCTGCGCGCCATCGTCTTGCCGTACCGCGGGTGCGGCTTGCGAGACTCGACGGCGACGACGACGGTCTTGTCCATCGAGGTCGACGTGACCACGCCGTCGCGCTGCTTGCGGCTGGCGCGCTCGGGGGTGGTGGTTTCGGATGCGGACATCAGTTCTCCCCTTCGGAGCTGGCACCGGCCAGGGCGTCGGCCGCGGCGATTTCGCGGGTCCGGGTCTCGGTCAGGCAGCGGGCGATCTCTCGCTTGACCTGGGCGATCCGGGCGGTGTTGGTGAGCTGACCGGTGGCGTTCTGGAACCGCAGGTTGAACAGTTCCTCACGCGCGTCGGCGAGGCGGGCCACGAGGCTGGCATCGTCGAGGTCACGGACGAGGTTGTCGGCCATGGCTAGAGCGCCTCCTCACGGGTCACGAAGCGCGCCCGGATCGGCAGCTTCTGGATGGCTCGGTCGATGGCCTCGCGGGCGAGCACCTCGTCGGGGTACGACAGCTCGAACATGATCCGACCGGGACGTACGACGGCGACCCAGGACTCGACGTTGCCCTTGCCCGAACCCATGCGGGTCTCGGCCGGCTTCTGGGTCACCGGCTTGTCCGGGAAGATGTTGATCCAGACCTTGCCGCCACGGCGGGTCTTGCGGGTCATGGCGATACGGGCCGCTTCGATCTGGCGGGCGGTGATCCACCCCGGCTCGAGAGCCTGGATGCCGTACTCGCCGAACGACACCGTCGTACCACCCTTGGACTGGCCACGGGTACGACCGCGGTGCGTCTTGCGGTGTTTGACCTTCTTCGGCATCAGCATGGTGGTGCTCCTCAGTCCTGATCCCGGAAGTGCGGCGTCTCGTGCCGTTCCTTGGTCTGACGCTCGATCTCTTCTTCCTCGGCGAGGAGACGCTCGAGCTCGGGATCGGCCTCCTTGATCAGCGGCTCCGCTTCGCGGGTCTCGGCGCCCTCGTCGACGGCCGCGGTGTCCGACGGGTCGCCGGCCTCGGCCGCGGCGCGGCGGGCAGCAGAGGACACGACCGGCTTGGCCGGCGCACCCGAGGTCTCGCCGACGGCCATGGCGGCCTCGCGGTTGATCTTGTCGTCGAAGGCGGCCTTGTAGGGCAGGATCTCGCCCTTGTAGATCCAGACCTTGACGCCGATGCGGCCGGCGGTGGTCTTGGCCTCGCGGAAGCCGTAGTCGATGTCGGCCCGCAGCGTGTGCAGCGGCACGCGCCCTTCGCGATACCACTCGGTGCGGGCCATCTCGGCGCCGCCGAGGCGACCGGAGCACTGGACCCGGATGCCGAGGGCACCGGCCTTCTGGGCCGACTGGACGGCACGCTTCATGGCCCGCCGGAAGGCGACGCGGCCGGCGAGCTGGTCAGCGACACCCTGGGCGATGAGGGCGGCGTCGAGCTCGGGCTGCTTGATCTCGATGACGTTGAGCTGGACCTTGGGGTTGCCGCTGATCTTGGTGAGACCGGCGCGCAGCCGGTCGGCCTCGGAGCCCTTCCGGCCGATCACGATGCCAGGACGGGCGGTGTGCACGTCGACGCGCAGCTTCTCCCGGGTCCGCTCGATCTCGACCCGGCTGATCGCGGCGTGCGGCAGCTCGGTCATGAGGTAGTCGCGGATCTTCCAGTCCTCGATGACGAAGTCCTTGTACTCCTCGCGATCGGCGAACCAACGGCTCTTCCACTCGGTGGTGATGCCGAGGCGGAAGCCGTAGGGGTGGATCTTCTGTCCCATTACTTTGACTCCTCGTCGGCTTCGCTGTCCTCGGAGTCCCGTTGCACGGAGCCGGCGTCAGCGCTTGCTTCTTCCGCTCCGCTGGCGCTCCGCTCGGACGCTTCGCCAGTGCTGTCCTCGACCTCGTCGGTCGTGTCGGCTGCTTCTTCGGTCTCGTCGGTCGTCTCGTCTGGCGCTTCGTCGGTCGTCTCTTCGACCTCGGCGGCTTCGACCTCTTCGACTTCGGCCACTGCCTCGGCGGTGGTGTCGACGATGCCCTCGTCCTCGGCGGTCTCGGCGACCTCCTCGGCGGACGTTGCCTCGAGATCCTCGAGATCCTCGTCGCCCTCGGCGTCGGTGGCCTGGGACTTGGCGACGCGCTCGGCGCGGGACGCGGCGTCCTGGCCCCGGCGGCGGGCGGCCCGACTACCCGGGATGGACTCGCGCTTGGCCTGCTCGGCGGCGAGCATCGACGCCGGCATGGGGCTCACGATCACCGTGATGTGGCAGGTGCGCTTGCGGATGCGGGTGGCACGACCGCGGGCCCGGGGGCGCCAGCGATACATGGTCCGGCCCTCGTCGGCGTAGCACGCCGACACGTAGAGGGTCTCGGGGTCGATCTGGTCGTTGTGTTCGGCGTTGGCCACCGCGGAGTCGAGACACTTGCCGACGACCTCGGCGGCCCGGCGCTCGGTGTAGGCGAGCACGGCGCTGGCCTCGTCGATGGACTTGTTGCGCACGAGGTCGAGCACGACACGGGCCTTGGTGGCCGACATGCGGACGTTCTTCACCTGGGCGCGGGTGCCCGGACGCTCGTTGGTCTTGGCTGCGGTCATCGCCGGCCCCTCGCGGACTTCTCCATACCGGCGTGGTACTTGAAGATCTTGGTGGGCGCGAACTCGCCCAGCTTGTGGCCGACCATGGCCTCGGTCACGTAGACCGGCACGTGCTTGCGGCCGTCGTGGACCGCGATGGTGTGACCCACCATGTCGGGGATGATGGTCGAGCGGCGAGACCAGGACTTGATGACCTTCTTCTCGCCCTTCTCGTTGAGCTCGTCGACCTTCTTGAGAAGGTGGTCGTCGACGAACGGGCCCTTCTTGAGTGAACGGGGCATCCTCGGCTCCTATCGGCGCGAGCCGCGGGTGCGGCGGCGTCGGACGATCATGTCGCTGGACTTCTTCTTCTTGTCGCGGGTGCGACCCTCGGGCTTGCCCCACGGCGACACCGGATGGCGGCCACCGGAGGTCTTGCCCTCACCACCGCCGTGCGGGTGGTCGACGGGGTTCATGACCACGCCGCGGGACTGGGGGCGAACGCCCTTCCAGCGGTTGCGGCCGGCCTTGCCGATCTTGATCAGGTCCGCTTCTGCGAACCCGACCTCGCCGACGGTGGCCCGGCAGTCGATGGGTACCCGGCGCATCTCGGTGGACGGCAGGCGCAGCGTGGCGAAATTGCCTTCCTTGGCGACGAGCTGGATGGCAGTGCCGGCGGCCCGGCCCATCTTGCCGCCACCACCGGGCTTGAGCTCGACGTTGTGGACGACGGTACCGACCGGGATGTAGCGCAGCTCGAGGGCGTTGCCGGAGCGGATCTCGGCGCCCTGGCCGCTCATGAGGCGATCGCCGACGGCCACGCCCTTCGACGCGATGATGTACGACTTCGTCCCGTCCACGTAGTGGAGCAGGGCGATGCGACAGTTGCGGTTGGGGTCGTACTCGATGGCGACGACCTTGGCCTCGACCCCGTCCTTGGTCCGACGGAAGTCGACGACGCGGTAGCGCTGCTTGTGGCCGCCACCGCGATGGCGCGAGGTCATGCGGCCGTCGCTGTTGCGACCGCCGGTGCTCGTCTTCTTGGCCAGCAGCGACTTCTCCGGCTTGGACTTGGTGACCTCGGAGAAGTCCGATGCCGTCTGGAAGCGGCGGGCGGGGCTGGACGGCTTGCGCTTGCGGACCGGCATGGTCAGACCCCTTCGAACAGGTCGATCGAGTCGTCGCCGTGGACGGTGACGATGGCTCGCTTGGTGGTCGGGCGGGCCGAGTAGGCGCCGGTGCGCCGGTTGCGCATCCGCTTGCCCTTGCGGTTCAAGGTGTTCACCTTGACGACTCGGACGTTGAAGATCTCCTCGACGGCCTTGCGGATCTCGGTCCGGTTGGCGTCGGGGTGGACCCGGAAGGTGTAGACGTTGCGCTCGATGAGGTCGTAGCTCTTCTCGGAGACGACCGGTTCGATGAGTACGGATCGCACGTCCATTTAGCTTGCGCCTCCTTCGTCGCTGCGCTCCTCGGAGACGCCCGTTGGCACGGAGCCTCCGCGAGCCGACGCGCTGACCGCCTCGCTGGCGCTCGGCTCGGACGCCGCCGACCCATCCCCGTTCGCCGGGGAGGCGCCGGGCACGGTCGCTTCGGTGAAGACGAGCCAGTCGCTGACCAGCACGTCGTAGGTGTTGAGCTCGCCCGGCTGGCAGACGTGAACGTCGGGCAGGTTGGCCAGGCTCTTGGCGGTGACCACGTCGTCGCGGGCGACCACGGCGAGCACACGACCGCCGGTGCCCAGGGTCTCGAGCGCGATGCGAGCGGCCTTGGTGCTGGGGGCGTCGAGGCCCCAGGAGTCGAGCACGATGATGCGCTCGGACGTGCAGCGGTCGGAGAGCGCCGAGCGCAGGGCCAGCTTGACCATCTTCTTGGGGGTGCGCTGGGCGTACGAACGGGGCTTGGGCCCGAGGGCCACGCCGCCGCCACGCCAGTGCGGTGCCCGGATCGAGCCCTGACGAGCCCGGCCGGTGCCCTTCTGCTTCCAAGGCTTGGCCCCGCCGCCTCGCACCTCGGCGCGGGTCTTGGTCGACTGCGTGCCGGCGCGCTTGGCGGCGAGCTGCGCGGTGACGACCTGGTGCATCACGGGGATGTTGGGTTCGATGCCGAAGACGTCGTCGGCGAGGTCGGCGGTACCGACCTTCGTGCCCGACACGTCCAACACGTCGACCTGTGGCATCAGCTCGCACCCTTCTGTGCGGTGACCGCGACCTTGGCGGCATTCCGGATCAGCACCGTGGACTTCTTCGGGCCGGGTACCGAACCGCGGACCAGCACGATCTCGCGCTCGGGGTCGGCCTCGACCACGGTGAGGTTCAAGGTGGTGACCTTCTCGCCACCCATGCGGCCCGACATCTTCTGGCCCCTGAACACGCGGGCCGGCGTGGCACAGGCCCCGATCGCACCGGGCTTGCGATGGACGCGGTGGGCACCGTGGCTGGCCGGGCCACCGCCGAAGCCGTGGCGCTTCATGGTGCCGGCGAATCCCTTGCCCTTCGAGACACCGGTGATGTCGACGAGCTCACCGACGGCGAAGACGTCGGCGGCGATGGACTGGCCGACCTCGTAGCCGGTGACGTCGTCGAGGCGCAGCTCGACGAGCCGCTCCCCCGCATCGACGCCCGCAGCGTTGAAGTGGCCCGCCTCGGGCATGGTGAGCTTGCGCGCATCGCGCTGGCCGAAGGTGACCTGCAGGGCGCTGTACCCATCTCGCTCGGGCGTCTTGATCTGGACGACGCGACAAGGCTGGACGCGCAGCACCGTGACGGGGACGATGGTGCCGTCCTCGTCCCAGACCTGTGTCATGCCCACCTTGGTGGCGACGATCGATTTCGTGGCCATAGCGGCGTGTCCTCTTCACGCGAACGCTCCGCAGGGCACGGGGGCCCAGCGGAGCGCTGGTTCGGTTGTGCCGCACGGTTCCCGATCGAGTGGGGCCGGGCCTGTGCGGGCCTCGATTGAAAGCACTGGCTCCCCGTCCCGACGGGCCGGGGGCACGAAGGAGAAACGATAGCCGGATCGGACCGAAACGTCCAATGCGCACCGGCGTCGGGGGAAAGCGCGGCGCCGACCGGAGCCGCAACGTCACGTTACGGCCGATCTGCCCTGATCGTCACCGCTTCGACACGATTCGTCACCTATCCGACACCCGTCCTTTATCTGGACCCGCTGTGATGGGGACCGTGCTTCCGCCCCACGACGATGCTCGACACATGTACCTCGACGGCGCGGCGGTGGATCACGTCGCGTGGGCGACCGACCCGGTGCAGGACGACTTCGATGCCACGGCCATGGAGGCCGCCATCATCGAGGCTCGGTACAACGCCTTCCGGGTCCTCGCCGAGCTCGACGCCGCCTGACCGATCCCTGACCGCTCCTGCCCGGGGGGACGGCCGGCGTCGGCTGTGGCCATCGCAGCCGACGCCGGCCCGCGGCAGGATGGTCCGATGCGCCTCGTCGCCGTCGATCTGACCGGGCACGATGCCGAGCTGGTCGGCGACCGCTGCTGGCAGGCCGGCGCGTCCGGGCTGTGGGAGGTCGACCCCACCACGTTGCGGGTCGGTGTCGAGGACGATCGCGTCGGCGCCTTCCTCGACCTCCTCGCCGACCTCAGCCCCCGGGATGTCACCGACGTCGAGTCGGTGGAGCTCGCCGGCCGGGCCGCGGCCGTGGCGTTCGCGGGGACGACCATCGAGCTGTGGGTGCCGGCCACCGTCTTCGGTGACGGAACCCATCCCACGACCGCGACGTGTCTCGCCGTGCTGCCCCAGGTGGTGGGCGTCGGCACCCGGGTCCTCGACGTGGGCTGCGGGGCCGGAGCCCTGTCCATCGCGGCCGCCGTGCTCGGAGCACAGGTGACGGCGATCGACCTCGATCCGGCGGCCGTGGCGACCACGGCCGACAACGCGGCCCGCAACGGCGTCGCCATCGAGCCCTCGCCTCGTCAGCTGGTCGACATCACCGGTTCGTTCGACGTCGTCGTGGCCAACATGACCTCCGGCGCGCTGGGCCCGCTGGTCCCCGACCTGGTCCGCTGCACCGCGCCGGGCGGCACGCTGATCGTCTCGGGGATGCTCGAGGAGCAGTGGCCAGCAGTGCGCGACGCCGCCGGCGGCACGGTGCGCGAGGTCCGCACGGTGAACGGCTGGCTCACCGCCGTCGTCATCCCCTGATCGGGCATCCACTGCGGTGTGGCGAGTTGTGAGCCTCTGGCGAACAACTCGGGGAACCGAGGCCGCACAGCGGCCGAGGTTCACGCAGTCTGGATCTTGATCTCGATGTCGACGCCGGCGGGCAACTCGATGCGCTGGAGCGAATCGACCGTCTTCGGGGTCGGCTCGAGGATGTCGATGAGGCGCTTGTGGATGCGCATCTCGAAGTGCTCGCGGCTGTCCTTGTCCTTGTGCGGCGAGCGGATGACGGTGAAGCGGTGCTTCTCGGTGGGCAACGGAATCGGGCCCCGGACGACGGCCTGCGTGCGCAGGACGGTCTCGACGATCTTCTTCGTCGAGGTGTCGATGACCTCGTGGTCGTATGCCTTCAGGCGAATGCGGATCTTCTGCTTGTCAGCCATGACGGTCTACCAGGGGCCTTCTCGTTCGGGACTCGATTGTCAACGTGCCGGGCACCGGTGGGTGCCGAGTGGGACACGCTACCGCGTCGCTCGTGCCCTGCCCAACCGAACTGGCGGGCGCGGCGCGCCGGTTCGGCGCGAGGATCCCGGCCATGACTGCTCAGGCCAAGCGCCAACGGTTCGCCGAGCTCCACGCCGGCCGCGACGTCTTCGTGCTCCCGAACCCGTGGGACGTCGGTTCGGCGAAGCTGCTCGCCCACGTGGGATTCCCCGCGCTGGCCACCACCAGCGCCGGGTTCGCCTGGACGCAGGGCCGTGACGACTACGGCGTGACCCGCGACCTGCTGGTCGATCACGTCGCCCAGCTGGCCTCGGCCGTGGACGTGCCGCTCAACGTGGACGCCGAGCGCTGCTTCGCCGACGATCTCGCCGGCGTGGCCGAGACGGTGCGCCTGCTCCATGCCGCCGGGGCGGCCGGCTGTTCGATCGAGGACTGGAACGGGGCGACGGGCGCCATCGATCCACTGGAGATCGCGGTGTCGAGGGTGGCGGCCGCGGCCGAAGCGGCCCACGCCGACCCGGACGACCGGTTGGTGCTCACCGCCCGGTGCGAAGACCTCTTGCACGGCGGCACCGATCTCGATGCGGTCATCGCCCGGCTGGTGGCGTACCGAGACGCCGGCGCCGACTGCCTCTACGCCCCCGGCCTCGCCACGCTGGAGCAGGTGCGGACGGTGGCCGATGCGGTGGGCGCACCCATCAACGTGCTGGGCGTGTTCCTCCGTGCGACGGTGGCCGAGATCGGCGCGGCCGGCGCGACCCGGATCTCCACCGGTAGCGCCATCGCATCAGTGGCGTACGGCGCCGCGATGCGAGCAGCCCGGGAGCTGTTCGACGAGGGCACGACCGGGTTCCTGTCCGGCACGCTCCGCACCGAGGACAAGGCCGCCTTCCGCTAATCCACGCGGAAGGACCACCCCACAGGGTGGCCCTTCACACGTCTGCTGGTGAAGACCAATGCGAAGCATTGGTCAACGAACCCGAGGTCGCCCCGCGACCGAAGGGTTCGCGACTACTTGAGGATCTTGGTGACCCGGCCCGCACCCACCGTCCGGCCACCCTCACGAATCGCGAACCGCAGGCCCTCATCCATCGCGATCGGATGAATCAACTCCACCGTCATGTCCGTGTTGTCACCCGGCATGCACATCTCCGTGCCCTCCGGCAACTCGATCGTGCCCGTGATGTCCGTCGTCCGGAAAAAGAACTGCGGCCGATAATTCGAAAAGAACGGCTTGTGCCGGCCCCCCTCATCCTTGGTCAACACATACACCGTCGCCTCGAAGCTCGTGTGCGGCGTGATCGAACCCGGCTTGCACAACACCTGACCCCGCTCCACACCATCCTTGTCGATCCCCCGGATCAACGCACCGATGTTGTCACCAGCCTGACCCTCATCCAACAACTTCCGGAACATCTCCACCCCAGTACACGTCGTCTTCTGCGTGTCCCGGATCCCCACGATCTCGATGTCATCACCGACATGGATCACACCCTGCTCCACCTTGCCGGTCACCACCGTCCCCCGACCCGTGATCGAGAACACATCCTCGATCGGCATCAAGAACGGCTTGTCCAACTCACGCTCCGGCTCCGGCACATACTCATCCACCGCATCCATCAACGCCATCACCTGATCACCAGCCGCCTCATCCCCCTCCAACGCCTTCAACGCCGACACCGGCATCACCGGCGCATTGTCACCATCGAACTCCTGGTCCGACAGCAACTCCCGCACCTCCATCTCCACCAGCTCCAACAACTCCTCATCATCGACCATGTCGACCTTGTTGAGCGCCACCACAATCGCCGGCACCCCCACCTGACGAGCCAACAACACATGCTCACGCGTCTGCGGCATCGGCCCATCCGTGGCCGCCACCACCAAAATCGCCCCATCCACCTGCGCCGCACCCGTGATCATGTTCTTGATGTAATCGGCATGCCCCGGCATATCAACATGCGCATAATGCCGATTCGCCGTCTCATACTCGATATGGGCCACATTGATCGTGATCCCCCGCTCACGCTCCTCCGGCGCCTTGTCGATCATGTCGAACGTCGTCGCATTGTTCCCCTCGACCCGCTCCGACAACACCCGCGAAATCGCCGCCGTCAACGTCGTCTTCCCATGGTCGATATGACCCATCGTCCCAATATTCACATGGGGCTTGGACCGATCGAACTTCTCCTTGGCCATGGTGGCGCCTCTTTCTTCTTCGGTGTTTCAGATTGGTTGGGAACTGACGACTTCGGTTGTGGTGGGAAGAAGAAGGACGAAGTCCTTCTTCAGAGAACCGGCAGGCCCCAAGGGGCCTGACGGTTCTATTCGCCCCGGATCCGCTTGATGATCTCTTCCTGCACGTTGGCGGGGCACTGCTGGTACGAGTCGAACTGCATCGTGTACTGGGCCCGACCCTGGGTCTTGGACCGGAGGTCGCCGACGTAGCCGAACATCTCCGACAGGGGCACGGTGGCGTCGATGACCTGGGCGCCGCCGCGCTGGTTCATACCGCCCACCTGGCCTCGCCGGGAGTTGAGGTCGCCGATGACGTCGCCCATGTAGTCCTCGGGGGTGACGACCTCGACCTTCATGATCGGTTCGAGGATCACGGGCTTGGCCTTGCGGGCAGCCTCCTTGAACACCATGGTGCCGGCGATCTTGAACGCCATCTCCGAGGAGTCGACGTCGTGGTACTTGCCGTCGGTGAGGGTGGCACGGACGTCGACGGTGGGGTAGCCAGCGAGGACCCCGGCGTCGAGGCTGGCCTGGATGCCGGCGTCGACGGACGGGATGTACTCCTTGGGGATGCGGCCGCCGCTGATCTTGTCGACGAACTCGTAGCCGCCACCGGGGCCGGTGGGCTCGAGGGTGATCTGCACCTCGGCGTACTGGCCCGAGCCGCCGGTCTGCTTCTTGTGGGTGTAGGTGACCTTCTCGACCGTCTGGGTGATGGTCTCGCGGTAGGCGACCTGGGGCTTGCCGACGCTGGCGTCGACCTTGAACTCGCGCAGCATGCGGTCGACGAGGACCTCGAGGTGCAACTCGCCCATGCCGGCGATGATGACCTGACCGGTCTCCTCGTCGGTGCGGACCTGGAAGGTGGGGTCCTCCTCGGCCAGGGCCTGGAGCGCCTTGCCCATCTTCTCCTGGTCGACCTTCGTCTTGGGCTCGACGGCCACGTGGATCACCGGCGCGGGGAACTCGAGCGACTCGAGCACGATGGGGTGGTTGGGATCGCAGAGCGTGTCGCCGGTCTTGGTGTTCTTCATGCCGATGCCGGCCACGATCTCGCCGGAGAAGATCCGCTCGCGGTCCTCGCGGGCGTTGGCGTGCATCTGCAGGAGCCGACCGAGTCGCTCCTTGTTGCCGGAGCGGACGTTGAGGACCTGGTCGCCCTTCTCGAGCGTGCCGGAGTACACCCGCAGGAACGTGAGCTTGCCCACGTGCGGGTCGGTCATGATCTTGAAGGCGAGGGCCGAGAACGGGGCTTCGTCGGTGAGCTCGCGGGTGAGCTTCTCGTCCTCCTTGACCGTCATGCCGCGCACCGGGGGGAGGTCGGCTGGACTGGGGAGGTACTTGACCACCGCGTCGAGGAGGGGCTGGACACCCTTGTTCTTGAACGCCGAGCCGAGCAGCACCGGCACGATCTCGTTGGCGATGGTCGCCTTGCGGATGCCGGCCTCGAGCTCCTCGACGGAGATCTCCTCGTCGTCGAGGAACTTCATCATCAGGTCCTCGTCGGCGGAAGCGACGGTCTCGACGAGCTCGGCCCGCCACTCGGCGGCCTTGTCCTTGAGGTCGTCGGGGATCTCTTCCTCGTCCCAGCTGGCGCCGAGATCCTCGCCCCGCCAGATGAGGGCCTTCATGTTGACGAGATCGACCACGCCGGCGAAGTCGCCCTCGTAGCCGATGGGCAGCTGGAGGACCGCGGTGTTGGCCCGGAGCCGCTCCTTGATGGAGTCGAGGGCGTCGTAGAAGTTGGCGCCGAGGCGGTCCATCTTGTTGACGAAGCACATGCGGGGGACGCCGTACTTGTTGGCCTGACCCCACACCGTCTCGGTCTGGGGCTCGACGCCGGCGACCCCGTCGAACACGGCCACGGCACCGTCGAGCACCCGCAGCGAACGCTCGACCTCGACCGTGAAGTCGACGTGGCCGGGGGTGTCGATGATGTTGATGGTGTGGTCCTTCCACATGGCAGTCGTGGCCGCGGAGGTGATGGTGATCCCCCGCTCCTGCTCCTGCTCCATCCAGTCCATCGTGGCGCCGCCCTCGTGGACCTCACCGATCTTGTAGTTGCGGCCGGTGTAGTAGAGGATCCGCTCGGTCGTGGTGGTCTTGCCGGCGTCGATGTGCGCCATGATTCCGATGTTGCGGAACTTGGCGATGGGGTTGCTGCGCTTCTCAGACATTGGTGGGGGCTCTCAGATGAAGACGACCGGGCCGTGTCCTCGGTGGCGAGGGCGACCCGGTCGTTCCGGGCCACGGCCCGTAATGATGAATACGGGCGGGACTACCAGCGGTAGTGAGCGAAGGCCTTGTTGGACTCGGCCATCTTGTGCATGTCCTCGCGCCGCTTGACGGACGCACCGAGCCCGTTGGAGGCATCGAGGATCTCGTTGGCGAGCCGCTCCGCCATCGACCGCTCACGACGGGCGCGGGCGAAGGTCACGATCCAACGGATGGCGAGCGTGTTGGCGCGCCGAGGACGGACCTCGACCGGCACCTGGTAGGTGGCGCCACCGACCCGACGGCTCTTGACCTCGAGCTGGGGCTTGACGTTCTCGATGGCCCGCTTCAGCGTGGACAGCGGTTCGGCGCCGGTCTTGGTCTCGACCGTGGCCATGGCGTCGTTCATGATCTTCTCCGCGGTCGAGCGCTTGCCCGACTGGAGGATCTTGTTGGTGAGCTGGGTGACGAGCGTCGAGTCGTAGACGGCGTCGGGCTTGATCTCGCGCCGCGGCGCGGGTCCCTTACGAGGCATCTCAGGCGTCCTTCTTGGCGCCGTAGCGGCTACGGGCCTGCTTGCGGTCACGGACGCCCGAGGTGTCGAGCGTGCCGCGGATGATCTTGTAGCGGACGCCGGGGACGTCCTTCACACGGCCACCACGCACGAGCACGATGGAGTGCTCCTGCAGGTTGTGGCCCTCGCCCGGGATGTAGGCGGTGACCTCGACGCCCGACGTGAGCCGGACACGGGCGACCTTGCGCAGCGCCGAGTTGGGCTTCTTGGGCGTGACGGTGAACACACGCGTGCAGACACCGCGGCGCTGGGGGGCGCCCCGCAGGGCCGGCGTCTTCGCCTTGGTCATCTTGGACTGCCGGCCCTTGCGGACCAGCTGCTGAATCGTGGGCACGTGTGTCCTCTTGCAGATGCGAATGGTTCGATACGATCGGCGTCACGGACCGCCCATTGGGGCGCGCATGACCGACGGGCCATGCTATGGCTGCTGCCTGGGGGGACACAACCTGGGCCGTGCGCTCACCGTCATCCCGCGGCGCGGGCGGGGAGGTGCCACCATGCGGGGCATGGCTGACACCGCGACCACCCTCGATGTCGAAGGCGGGGTGGCCACCATCACCCTCGACCGGGTCGAGACCCGGAACGCGCTGTCCACCGAGCTGGTCGACAGCCTGGGTGACCATCTGACAGCGGCGGGCGCCGCCGACGACGTCCGCGTCATCGTGCTCACCAACGCCGGTCCCGTGTTCTGCGCCGGCGCCGATCTGAAGTCGTCCGGGTCCGCCGCCCCGC
>CAVSXR010000022.1:0-267223 GCA_963731885.1 uncultured Acidimicrobiaceae bacterium
TTGTCACCGTGGCGGATGGAGCTGCGCCGCACCGCCGTCGGGCGCCACCATCATCAACGACGCCTACAACTCGAACCCCACCGCGCTGGACGCCGCCCTCCACTCGCTGGCCGCCCTGCCCGCCGATCGCCGCGTCGCCGTCCTCGGGCTGATGGCCGAGCTGGGCCCGCAGAGCGACGAGCGCCACGCCGAGATGGGGGAACTGGCCGAGGACCTCGACATCGAGGTCATCACCGTCGACTGCCCCGCCTACGGCGTCGGCACCGACGTCCCCACGCCCGAGGCCGCGGTCGAGGCCATCGGCCGGCTGGGCTCGGGCGACGCCGTGCTGGTCAAGGCCAGCCGCACCGCCGGCCTCGAGCGCGTCGCCGCCGGCCTCCTCGCCTGAACTCAGGCCGCGGTGGCGATGACCGGAGGGAGCCCGGCGCCCATCAGGTCGACGAAGTTGGACCGGTAGAACCGGTCGCGGTCCTCGTCGGAGATCGACGCCCGGTCGAGTGAGGTCTCGAACCGCTCGACCGGCCGGCGCCCCCCTTCGACGTGGGGGAAGTCGGTGGAGAACAGCACCAGCTCGGCGCCGGCCTGCTCGATGATCCAACCGACGTCCTCGGTGGGATACGGGGTGAAGCGCATCTGCCGCGACACGTACTCGCTCGGGCGGAGGTCGAGCTGCTGGAGCCGATCCTCGTGGCGGGCGAAGGCGTCGAAGGCCGACTCCATCTGCCGCAGCCACGACGGCACCCAGATCGCACCCTGTTCGATGACGCCGACCCGCAGGCGGGGGAACCGCTGGAACACGCCGTCGAAGATCATGGTGGCCAGGGTCTGGGCCGGTGGCACCGGGATGCCCATGTAGTCGACGCAGCGGAAGTTCTCGTCGCCGCCGTGGAAGTCGGGCGGGATCGGCAGGCCGTTCTGGAAGTACATCGGATCGATGAGCGCGCCGGTGCCGCCGACGTGGAAGACGACGGGGAGGTCGGCCTCCTCGGCCCGGGCCCAGACGGGATCGAGCCCGAGGTGGCTGGGGGAGTGGTGGCGGGGGCATCCCGACGGGACCAGCAGGGCGGACGCGCCCATGGCGATGGCCTCGTCGGCCATGGCTGCCGAGCGATCGAAGTCGGCGAGGGGCACGTACATGGTGGGCAGCAGGCGGTCGTCCACGGAGCAGAACTCGGCCATGCCCCGGTTGTGGGCGCGGGCCGCGCCGTAGGCGAGGTCGAGATCGGGGTCGTGGCCGTTGCCGTGCTCCCAGTCGTGCAACCGCGAGTTGTGGAAGGTGTTGAACACCAGCTGCGAGCGGACCCCGATGAGATCGAGTGCCCGGCCCCGGTCCTCGGCCACGAACGAGCCGGTGGCCGCGAAGTTCTTGCGGTTCATGATCTCGATCGCCTCGTCGGCGCGGTACTCGGCCGATGCGTGCCGGGCCGCCAACCGGTCGAAGTCGACCTCGCCGGTCTGGCGCACCTCGTTGCTGGCCGGGGTGAGTTGGAGGGGCTCGATCCGGTCGCGGATGGCGGGATCGGCGTGATCGCGCAGCCAGGTGGGCGTCTCCATGATGTGGGCGTCGGCGTCGTGGACGACGCGGTCCTCGATGTACGGCATGGGTTCCCCTAGTAGCGGTCGGTCGGTCGGGGCAGCAGGTCGGCGTACCAGGCCAGGCCCAGTGCGATCATCGCGCCCGGGAACACCACGGTGGTGACCGACGTGGCATCGATGATCGGTCCGGCGATGAGGTTGCCGATCGGGACGGTGCCGCCGAAGGCCATCATCCACAGCGCCATCACCCGGCCCCGCTCGTTGCCGGCGAGGTGCATCTGGAGCACGGTGGACAGGGCGGTGACCAGCGAGAAGTAGAAGAAGCCGACCACTGCGATGACGACGAAGGCGGGCGCCGGCATGCGCAGCCACGAGAACACGGCCAGCGACATCGCGAAGGCGACCAGGCCCCGCCGGACGAGACGCTCCATGGGGACGTCGGCGAAGATCGTGCCCACCGAGAGCGCGCCGAGCATGGCGCCGAAGCCGAAGGAGGCGTAGAGCCACCCGTAGGCGCTGGACTTGGCCGCGATGCCGAGGTTCTGGTCGGCCAGCACCGGCATCTGTCCGATGAACGGCAGGCACAGCAGCGAGAACAGCACCATCAACGACAGGCTGCGCCCCACCGGGTGGCGGGCCCGGGCGATGCGGAAGCCGAGGGCGAGCCGGCGCAGCCGGGACACGCTGGCGCCGTTGCCGTCGTCGTCGTCCTCGACCTCGGGGAGCCGCACCGAGGCGAGGGCGCCGATCACGAACAGGTAGGTGAGGCCGTTGACGACGAAGACCCAGGACGCGCCGTAGGCGGCGAAGAGCAGGCCACCGATGGCGGGCCCGATGACCCGCGAGCCGTTCATCTGGGTCGAGTTCAGCGAGATGGCGCCGGCGAGGTTCCCGGGTCCGGCGAGATCGGGGAGGACGGCGGCGTAGGCGGGGCCGAACACCGACTGGCCCATGCCGATGAGGAACACGATGCCGACGATGCCCACCCGACTCGGATCGGGCGAGGTGGCCACCGCGGCCAGTGCCAGGGCGAGCACCGCCTGCGTGGCCGAGATCACGATCAGCAGCCGGCGCCGGTCGAAGCTGTCGGCGAGCAGGCCGCCGATCATCGAGAAGAACAGCATCGGGCCGAGCTGGGCGAAGAGCACGATGCCGACGAACGACGAGGACTTGGTCAGGTCGTAGGCGAGGGCGCCGAGGACGACGTTCTGCATCCACGTGCCGATGTTGGAGCAGAACGCGCCGGTGTAGACCCGCCGGAAGGTGCGCTGGCGGAGCACGACCATCGCCCGCCCGTTGCCGACCGGCTCCGGGGTATGGGGGGCGCGCGTCTCCACGAGGGAGGATTCTTCCATCCCGACGAACGTCTTGACCAGCGGGTCAAGGTGGACGAACATGTGTTCGATGACGCCGTCCGGAGCCGGGATCCTCCACGCCGATCTCGACGCCTTCTACGCCTCGGTCGAACAGCGCGACCGGCCCGAGCTGCGGGGCCGGCCGGTGATCGTCGGCGGGGGAGTGGTGCTCACCGCCAGCTACGAGGCCCGCCGGCGCGGCGTGCGCACCGCCATGGGTGGCCGCCAGGCCCGCGCCCTGTGCCCCGATGCCGTGGTGGTGACGCCCCGGATGTCGGCCTACTCGGCGGCGAGCAAGGCGGTGTTCGAGGTGTTCCGCGACACCACTCCGCTGGTCGAGGGACTGTCGATCGACGAGGCGTTCCTCGACGTCAACGGCCTGGCCCGCATCGCCGGATCGCCCACCGAGATCGCCACCCGGCTCCGGGCGAGGATCCGCGCCGAGGTCGGCCTGCCGATCACCGTGGGCGTCGCCCGCACCAAGTTCCTGGCCAAGGTGGCCAGCGGCGTGGGCAAGCCCGACGGGCTGCTCGTGGTCGAACCCGACGAGGAGCTCGCCTTCCTCCACCCCCTCGACGTGCGCCGGCTGTGGGGCGTGGGGCCGGTGACCGCCGACAAGTTGCGCGCCAAGGGGCTGCACACCGTCGGCCAGGTGGCCGAGGTCCCCGAGCGTGCCCTGATCGCCCTGCTCGGGCCGGCGGCGGGGCGCCACCTCCACGCCCTGGCCCGCAACCACGATCCGCGCCGGGTGGTCACCGGCCGACGTCGATCCTCGATCGGGTCCCAACGCGCCCTCGGCCGGCGGCCCCGATCCGCCGAGGAGCTCGACCGCATCCTGCTCGGCCTCGTGCAACGGGTGACCGAGCGGCTCCGGGCCGGCCGGCGGGTGGGCCGCACCCTGACGCTGCGCTTCCGGGCCGACGACTTCTCCCGCCAGACCCGTTCACGCACGCTCCGGGAGGCCACTGACCGCACCGACGTCTTCCTTGCCGCCGGCCGCGACCTGCTGACGGCCCGGTGGCCCGAGCTGCGCGCCACCGGCTGCACCCTGCTCGGGGTCACGGTGTCCGACCTGTGCCCGGCCGACGCCGTCCAGCTCAGCCTCCCGCTCGACGGCCACGACCGCCGCGCCCTCGACCACGTGCTCGACGACGTGCACGCCCGCTTCGGACGGCGCTCGGTGGTGCGGGCCTCGCTGCTCGGCCGGGACGACGGTCGCTCGGTCCCCCTCCTCCCCGACCCGGGGGAGTGACGTGGTCGGATGGCGGGGCAGGATGGTCGGGTGACCCGCATCCTGGTCCTGCCCGAACGCGAGTGGCTCGCCGCCGCGGTCCGCGCCGGCGGTGCCGAACCGGTCACGGACGGCCCGGCCGATGCCGTGGTCTGGACCGACGCCCGTGACGCCGCCGGGCTGCGCCGGCTGCTCGACGATCGGCCCGACATCGACTGGGTGCAGCTGCCCTGGGCCGGCATCGAGCCGTTCGTCGACGTGCTCGACGACGATCGCCGCTGGACCTGCGGCAAGGGCGTGTACGCCGATCCCGTCGCCGAGCACGCGCTGACGCTGGCCCTGGCCGGCATGCGGGGCCTGGGCACCTACGCCCGGGCGGCGACGTGGGAGCGTCCCCAGGGGGTGAACCTGCTCGGCGCCACCGTGGTGGTGCTCGGCGGGGGCGGCATCGCCGAGTCGTTCGTCCGGCTGCTCGACGGGTTCGGCTGCGAGATCGTGGTCGTCCGCCGCACCGGCCAGCCCTTCGCCGGCGCCGACCGCACCGTCACCCTCGACCAGCTCGATGCCGAGCTCCCCGGCGCCGACCTCGTCGTGGCCGCCCTCGCCCTCACCCCCGAGACCGAGGGTCTCCTCGACGCTCGCCGCCTGGCCCTGCTCCCGTCGCACGCCTGGGTCGTCAACGTCGCCCGCGGCGGGCACATCGTCACCGACGACCTGGTCGACGCGCTCCGGGCGGGCACCATCGGCGGCGCCGGCCTCGACGTGACCGACCCCGAGCCCCTCCCGGACGGCCATCCCCTCTGGGAGCTGCCCAACTGCATCATCACCCCGCACGTCGG
This sequence comes from uncultured Acidimicrobiaceae bacterium, assembly GCA_963731885.1. Taxonomy (GTDB): domain Bacteria; phylum Actinomycetota; class Acidimicrobiia; order Acidimicrobiales; family Salinilacustritrichaceae; genus Salinilacustrithrix. Next base: position 4,962 of record CAVSXR010000022.1, read on the forward strand.
CAACACCCCGGAGATGGCGGTGCCGCTCCTCGCCGGCCGGGTGAAGGAGAACGTCCGCCGGTACCTCGCCGGCGAGGACCTGCTCGGCCCGGTGGACAGCAGCGCCGGCTACTGACCCGACCCCATTGTCGGACCGCGTAGCCGGCGCTGGACCCTCGGGAGGTCAGACGTGGTGGTGCTGCTCCGCGTCGACTCCCAGCAACTGGTCGAACAGGGCCCGGAAGTGGATGAACGCTTCACGGCGGTCCTCGGTCGAGACGTCGCTCGTGTTGTCGCGCACCGCGATCCGGTGCGCGGTCCGGTAGTGCGACACGACATCGGGATGGTCGACCGAGATCAGATCGGCCTGCTGCTCGAAGTCGTCGACCGGGTAGCCGCGGTCGCGCATGACGGCGCCGACGAGGTGGTCGGCATCACGGACCGCGCCCTCGGGGCGGTCGACGAACGCGGCCTGCACGGCGTCCCACTGCTCGCGGTACCGCTCGCGCTCCGCCGCGCTCAGCTCACGCAGGTCGAGCTGGTCGTGGAACTCCTCGCGCTCGGCGAGGTCGCGCTCCGCGGCGCGGGTGCTGTCGGACCGCTCGAGCGTGCGGTCGTACTCGGGACCGAACCGGTCCCGCAGGTGCGCTCGTCTCCGGCGGCGGGCGATCACCAGCCCGGCGATGGCGACGGCGATGACGGCGGCGACCACGATGATGGCAACGACGGTGGGTTCCATGATGTGCTCCTCGGGCGCCCGCCCTCCGGACTGTGTTCGAGGTCACGTTCCGTACCCCGTCGATGCCACATCAGCACCGGATCTTCTACCGATTCCGGACGAGACGGCACGACTGGCACGGCCACGCGACAGAATCGGGGTCGATGCGCGTGACCGGACTCGACCACATCGTCCTCGACGTCGCCGACGTCGAACGATCGCTCGCCTTCTACGTCGACGAGCTCGGCCTCACGCCGGTTCGCCTCGACGAGTGGCGGGCCGGCGAGGTGTTCTTCGTCAGCGTCCGGATCGACGCCGGAACGATCATCGACCTGTTCCCGACCGCGCCCAGCGGCGAGAACATGAACCACTTCTGCCTCGTCGTCGACGATGACGTCGACGAGATCGCCGCCTCCGGTCGCTTCGAGATCGAGGACGGTCCCGGGGAGCGTTTCGGCGCCCGCGGCAACGGCCGATCCATCTACTTCCGTGATCCCGACGGCAACCTGGTCGAACTACGGAACTACCGCTGACCCTGATAGGTTTCGACGCTCCCGAATCGGGGCGTATAGCTCAGTCGGCTAGAGCGCACGCTTCACACGCGTGAGGTCACAGGTTCGAGTCCTGTTACGCCCACGGCTCGGCTTCGCCGAGCTTGGAGATGTTCGGCCGGGCCTCGCATCTCCCCGTGCGCACCGTGGCTCCCAGGACCACCCGTTGATCGCGACGAACATGCGCATCGAGACCCACGCGGCTCGCTTCTTGCCGTCGGGGTCTTCCGGCGTCGCTCGACTGCCTCGGCGACGGCGTCCTTGATCGTCTCCGCCGGCGGCCAGCCGCGATGGTCGGAAGCGCACGCGAATGGTTGATCTGCGGATGACGCCCACGCGATGTATCGGCAGCTCGGCGCTGTTCGCAACCTCGTCCCTACACGTTCACATGCGGTCCTCCAGGGACAAAGTTCCGAAGAAGCGGTCGCACAGGCGCCGAGGATGCCGGCTATCGGGCGGGTTGTCGAGTCGATCTCGACGCCTGTGCGCTCCTACGTGGGATTCGCGTGCGGGCGCCGCTGGTCAGAGGTCGAGCCGCGGTGCTCGAGCCGCTGCTGCAGCAACTGTTGTCCACCGATCCAGTGACATCCAGACCTTGCCGAGTCTCAGCCCGTGGTTTCGTGGATGCGCAACGAGGTGTGGCGGGCGAGCACCTCGAAGTCGGCGTCGGCGTGCAGGACCGAGACGTTCTCACGGACCGCGACGGCTGCGATCAGGCAGTCGATGAGCTTGCGGACGGTCTCGCCGCGCCGCCGACAGGTGCGGAAGAACGAAGCGGCGGCCTCGTAGTCGGCCGGTCCGGTCGGAAGGACCGTCGTCCGGGCGAGGAGACCACGAAGCTGACGGAGATGGTTCTCATCCCTCGCGCCGGCCAGGATCTCCATCCGGACGGGATCACACACCGCCACGTCGGCCGCGAGGAGTCGATCCACCTCGACACACGCGGACGACCCGGTGTCTCGGAGGAACTCGACCCACGCCGAGGTGTCGATCAGGATCACGCGGTCCGGCCGGCGCGCATGTCGTCGAGATCACCGTCCCACCCGGAACCTCGCAGCGCTCGGGCCTCATCGAGATCGAGGGCCTCGGAGGCGACGAGCCGGAGTGCGTAGTTCACCGCGTCGCGCTTGGAGGCCATGTGGTAGCGGTGCATCACCGTTTCACAGGCCTCGTCATCGAGGTCGATGTTGGTGCGCGTCATACACCAAGCATACACCAAGGCGAGATCGCACCGAGGCCCCCGAGCCTCACCCGCCGGAGTCCTGGTCGGCGACGAAGCCGGAGCTGGCGGTGGGGTACAGCTCGGTCCCGGTGATCAGGTCGATCGGGATGTTGGCCAGCATGGCGATCTCGCCGGGGATGGCGACGTCGGGGTCGACCTGGTCGATGAACGTGTCGTATCCGCCCACGATCTGCCCGTAGATCCCCCGGTACACCGCGGTGACGCCCACGTCGGTGAGCGGTCGCGGGAACGTCGAGTGCAGTACGAAGCTGGTCTTGACCCCGCTGAACTCGGCCGGCGCGGTGATCACGTCGCTGGTGGTGAACTCGCCCTCGCCGGCCGTGGTCTCCCGCCACCGGGCCACGTCGATCGACACGGAGAGGTCGGCGACCGGAACGGTGGGAGCGTCGAAGAACAGGGAGGCGACCGCCACCCGCTGGCCGGGCAGGACGATCTCGACGAACGCGTTGTCGCTCCCGACCGCGTTGCCGGCCTCGTCGAGGAACTGGACGTCGACCTGTACCCCCTGGGCGAGCCAGTTCGGGTTGGGGTTGTCGATGATGGCGGCGAAGGTGCCCTCGCGCTTGGCCGGGTCGAAGCGGTCCTCCACGATGGTCACCCCCTTGTCGGCCACGGTGAGCCCCGTCTCCGGGCCGGGGGGCACGGTGACCTCGGCGGTCAGGTCATCCAGTGACGGCGCCGGGTCGTCGAGCACCGACTCGGTCTTGGTCTCCTTGCTCCCCGACGAGCTGGCCTCGTCGCCCGAGTCGTCGCGCAGGACGACGCGGAAGGCGAACACGACGAGGGCGACGAAGGCGACGACGATCGCCACGGCGATGATCGGCGACCAGTTGCGCGTCGGGTTGAGGGTCTCGAGGTGCTCCTCCTCGGCCCATCGTCGCAGCAGGTCCGAGCCGGAGGGATCGTCGAGGGTCCCCAGCGGCCCGGCGGGCGGCTCGGGCACATCGTCGAGCCCGTCCGGCGCGGCCCGCTCGCCCGCCGCATCAGTCTCGTCGGTCTCGTCCGTCTCGTCGTCGGGGACCTGGCGCGGTGAGCGGAGCTGCTCGGCGCGCGACCGATGCCGTCGTCGCGCGGCGCGGTCCTCGGCGGTCATGGACCCTCAGGCGAGGGTCTTCTCGAGGCGGTCCAGTGCGGCGTCCTCGGAGATGTCGAGGGCGAAGGCCAGCTCGGACACGAGCACCTGGCGGGCCTTGACGAACATGGACTTCTCCCCGGCGGACAGTCCCTTGTCGGCCTCGCGCAGGGCCAGGTTCCGAACCACCTCGGCCACCTGGTACACGTCGCCCGACTTGAGCTTCTCCTGGTGGTTCTTGAACCGCCGGGACCAGTTGGTGGGCTCGCGCACGTCCTTCTTGGCCAGGACCTCGAACACGTCCTCGACGTCCTCGACCGAGATCGGGTACCGCATCCCGATCTCCTCGGCCCGGTCGGACGGCACCTTCAAGGTGAGCTCACCGTGGGTCATGCGCAGGACGAGGAACTCCTTCTCCTCGCCGAACGTCTCCATCACCTGGGTGGCCTCGACCACGGCTGCGCCGTGGTGGGGGTAGACCACTCGATCACCGACCTTGAACGTCACTGGCTCTCCTCGTCATCCCCGCGGCAGCCGATGGGGGACGGGCCAGTCTGCCAGATGCGCTGCGGAACCGGCACGTCAGCCGACGACCCGGAACCCTCGGGTGGCGGGGAACAGTGGCGGGGGGGAGGAGAACTCGCCGGGCATGTTGTCCCACGCCGTGATCCGGAGCTCGCACGTGTCGCCGGAACACAGCCGGCCGAGGCCGCTGTCGACGGGCAACTCGGCCCGGACGACACCGTCGCGCGGCGGGCCGACCTGGGCCGAGTAGCACGGCTGGTCGGGAGCGGTGGGGTCGCACACCGTGACGTCGACGAACGAGTCGGTGGCGACGCCGCCCACGTCGATCTCCACCGTGGTGCCGACGTGGAACGGTTCGGGGGTGAGGATGTCGACGGTCGGCGGTTCACGACCCGGCTGCGCCGGATCGAACGCGATGGCGACAGTCGGCACCGCGCGGTCGCCGGGGGCCTGGACGTCGAAGCGGACGACACAGTCGGTGACCGCACAGTCGGCGTTGGGGGGTGAGCCGCTGAACGGCTCGACGTAGATGCCGAACGAACGCCACAGGCGGATGAACCCGTCGAACGTGCCGTCGGCGTCGGCGCTCAGCGCCGCGACGCTCACACAACCGGTCCCGGCGGTGGCGCACTCGCTGACGTAGATCGGCGTCCCGGGAACGAGTCCGGTCAACCGGGCCGGCACCGCCTCGCCGTCGACCAGGCCGTTCGTACGCTTCAGCAGCGACCGAGGGCGGGTCGGGAAGCGGCACCGACGGATCGAAGTCGACGGCCACCCCACCGGACTGGTCGTAGTCGCTGATCATCCCCATCCCGATGATGCAGCGACCGGCCTCCGACGCGCAGTCGATCTCCTGGCCGTCGAGGACCACCAGCCGGCGAACCTCGAACGAGACGACGGCGGTGCCGTCCGTGTCGGAGGTACCGGAGGCATACCGGCCGATGTTGCACGCCTCGACCCCGCGGCCGCCGTAGTCGGCACCGGCCTCGCGCGTGCACATGACCACGCCGATCGACTCACCCGGAGGGAAGCCGGTCCCGGTCACGGTGATCGTCTGGCCGTCCACGAGGCCGGTGGACGGGTCGGCGGTGACCGGAAGCCCGACCGAGGCCTTGCCGTCGTCCGCGGCGCCGAAGACGATCGGCGCCGGCGCGGGTTGGACGTCGGGTGCGTCCGGTCCGGGGACCGACGTCGTGCTCGTGGTGGTGGTCTCCTCGATCGAGACGTCGATGCGGTCGGTCGGGCGGACCGCCACGGCCAGGGCCACCAGGGCCAGGACCCCGATGAGCGCTGCGGCTCCGGCGACGAGCCGGCGGCGCCCGGATCGCGAGGCTGGACGGGCGTGTCCCTCGCCCGGAGCGAGCTCGAGGTCGATGCCCGGATCCGCCATCGTGACCACCAGTTCACCACATAGCGTTCGGACATGGTCGACGTGCTCACCGCAGAACAGCTCCGCATCCTCGGATCGCTGGCCGAGAAGGAGGCGACGGTCCCGGACACGTATCCCATGACACTGAACGGCCTGCAGACGGCGTGCAACCAGAAGAACAACCGCGAACCGGTCACCGACCTCGACACGTTCACCATCCAGCGCACGCTCGACGACCTCAAGGCCGCCGGGTACGTCCGCTTCGTCTTCCCGTCGCACGGGGCGCGGTCGACGAAGTACCGCCACGTCCTCGACGAGAAGCTCCGCGTCGACGCAGCCGAGCTCGCGCTGCTCACCGTGCTGGTGCTGCGGGGTCCGCAGACGCTCAACGAGCTGCGGACCCGGACCGAGCGGGCCCACACGTTCACCGACAACGAACTGGTGGAGGCGACGCTCGAGGACCTCGCCGCCCGCGACGAGCCCCTCGTCGTGCACCTCGCCCGCCAGCCCGGGCAGAAGGAGACCCGCTGGATGCACCTCCTCGGTGGTCCGGTCGACGACGACTGGTTCGATCAGGACCGGGATGCAGGGGTCGGATCGGCAGGACAGGTGGACCGGATCGCCGAACTGGAGGAGCGGGTGGCCGTACTGGAGGCCGAGCTGCGATCCGTGCTCGGCGAGCTGGGCATGTCACCATCTTCTGGCAACGACTGATACCAACCCTGGGAGCCCACCATGCTGGATTGGACCGAAGAGCAGCAGATGGTCCGCGACGCGGTCCGCCAGTTCGTCGAGAGCGAGGTTGCCCCTCGCCGCGACGAGCTCGAGTTCGGCGACACCCCGCCCTACGACGTCCTGCGCAAGCTGTACAAGACCTTCGGCATGGACACCATGGCCGCCGACCGCTTCAAGCGCCAGATCGAGTTCGAGAAGCTGGTGGCCGAGGCCGAGGCCAAGGGCGAGACGCCGCCCGAGAAGCAGAGCAGCGGCGGCGGCGACGGCTCCATCACCATGATCCCGATCATCGAGCTGTGCCGGTACAGCCCGGGCCTGGTCACCGCCCTCGGGGTGTCCACCGGCCTCACCGCGGCCGCCATCAACTCCAAGGGCACCATCCGTCAGAAGGAGCGCTGGGCGCTCGATCTGCTGACGCTGGACAAGATCGGCTCGTGGGCCATCACCGAGCCCGGGTCCGGCTCCGACGCGTTCGGATCCATGCGGTCCACCGCCCGCCGGGACGGCGACGAGTACGTGCTCAACGGGTCGAAGACGTTCATCACCAACGGTCCCTACGCCGACACCATCGTGTTCATCTGCAAGCTCGACGAGGGCAACCCGCCCGCGGAGCGCAAGGTCCTGTCGTTCGTGCTCGATTCCGGCATGCCCGGCCTGGAGCAGACCAAGCCGCTGCGCAAGATGGGCATGCACTCGTCGCCCACCGGCGAACTGTTCCTGACCGACGTCCGGGTGGGGATCGACCGACTCATCGGGGAGACCGAGGACCAGCCCAAGGGCGGCCGTGAGGGCGCCAAGGCGACCTTCCTCATGGAGCGGTCCGGTGTGGCTGCCATGGCGCTCGGCATCATCGAGAAGTGCCTCGAGCTCTCGGTGGCCTACGCCAAGGATCGCGTCCAGTTCGGCGAGCCCATCGGGAACTTCCAGCTCATCCAGGAGAAGCTGGCCCGCATGGAGGTGGCCCGGCTCAACGTGCAGAACCTCGTGTTCCGGGTCATCGAGACGGCGGCCTCCGACTCCGGCGCGGGCATGACGCTGGCCGAGGCGTCGGCCATGAAGCTGTACTCGGCCCGCGCCGCCACCGAGGTCGCCCTCGAGGCGGTCCAGATCTTCGGCGGCAACGGCTACATGTCCGAGTACCAGGTCGAGCAGCTCGCCCGTGACGCCAAGGTCCTCCAGATCTACGCCGGCACCGACGAGATCCAGATCACCCACATCGCCCGCGCCCTGCTCGCCTGATCTGGCACGCTGAGCGCGTGAGCGCTCCTCGCGTCGTCTGCTGTGGCGAAGCACTGATCGATCTGCTCGGTACCGATCCGGGCGGGCGGACGTGGCGCGCCGTGCCGGGCGGATCGCCGTTCAACGCCGCCATCGCGGCGGGCCGGCTGGGCGCGCCGACCTCCTTCCTCGGGGTGCTCTCCGAGGACCGCTTCGGTCGCATGCTGGCCGAGCAGCTCCACCACTCCCACGTCGACAGCCACCACTGTCCGATGACGCGCGAACCCACCACGCTCGCCCTCGTCGACCACGGCTTCGGCGACGACGAGCCGGAGTACTCGTTCCACGTCGCCGGCACCACGACGACCTCGGCGCGGGTCAACGACCTGCACCTGCCCCACGACACGGGCGTGTTGCACGTGAGCGGCTCGGTCGCCCTCGTGGTCGAGCCGGCGGCGTCGCGGATCGAGAGCTTGCTCGCCGCGGCCCAGCACCGGGCCGTGGTCCACCTCGATCCCAACCCGCGGCCCTCGCTCATCGATCGGGCGCGGTTCCTGCGCCGGCTCGATCGGTGGCTGGCCCTGGCCGACGTGATCAAGGTGAGCGAGAGCGACCTGGCGTGGATCGAACCGCGCCAGGACCCGCTCGAGCTCGCCGCCGAGTGGCTGCACGGTGCGGGCGACCACCTGCCCGACGATGTCGTCCCCGACGAGCGCCCCACCGCGGTGGTGGTCACGCGCGGGGCCCGGGGCGCCGCCGCGGTGACCACCTCGGGCGTGGTCGAGGTGCCGGGGAAGTCGATCCAGCTGGTCGACACCGTGGGTGCCGGGGACACCTTCTCCGGGGCGATGCTGGCCGCGTTGAGCGCCCACCGCATCACCACCAAGGCGCAGCTGGTGAAGCTGGATACGAGCTGGTGGCGCACCGCCCTCACCTACGCGGTGGAGGCGGCGGGCATCACCTGCTCACGGGTGGGTGCTGATCCGCCCTGGCGCCACCAGCTCCACTGACCGGCTCAGGCCGCGTAGCGGCAGGTCCAGGGGCCCCAGCCCTGGTGGTCGAACATCCACTTGGCGAACACGGTGTTCCAGTAGGGGTTGTAGACCTGCGACCACGGCTGGCCGGTGACCGATTCGAACTCGGCGCGGTGGACGGCGTTGATCTGGAACAGACCGTGGTCGTTGGTGGCGCTCACCGCATTGGGGTCCATCTTCGACTCGCACTGGGCGACCCGGGTGGCGGCGCCGGGATCGGCGTTCCAGAAGATGGTGTTGATGGCGAACTGGGGGGTGCAGGCCGTTCCGGCGAGCACGGCGATCACGAGCAGCCCGACGCGGCCGAGCCGGCGAGCGCGGACGCGAGTGGGGGTGTTGGTGTTGGTGTCCACGGGGACTGACCTCCATGTCAGCGGTGGCTTCTCCATGTCGAACGGGTGACGGACCGAGTTGTCGGTCGACGTCGTGTTCGCGGAGTGCCATGCCGTATATGGGTTCTGGAGGTCCAGTGTCTACCGGGTCATCGCAACAAAACCGCAATAATGCCCAGGTGACTTCCGTCTCAGAGACGTGCCCTCAAAGCCCCAGGTGACGCTTGCTGATGATCTCCTTCATGATCTCGGTGGTACCCCCGTAGATGGTGGTGACCCGGGCGTCGGCGTAGGCGCGGGCGATGGGGTACTCGGCCATGTAGCCGTAGCCGCCGAAGAGCTGCAGGCACCGGTCGACGGCGCGCTTCTGGAGCTCGGTGCACCACCACTTGGCCATGGAGGCTTCCTCGGCGGTGAGGGTTCCCTCGTTGAGGGCGAGGACGCAGCGATCGATGAAGGTCTGGGCGATCTCGACCTCGGTGGCCACCTCGGCGAGCACGAACCGGGTGTTCTGGAACGAGCCGATGGGCTGGCCGAACGCGGTGCGCTCCTTCACGTAGTCGACCGTCCAGTCGAGCGCGGCCCGGGCCGCGGCCACACCGGCGGCGGCGATCGACAGCCGTTCCTGGGGCAGCTTGTCGACCAGGTGGTGGAAGCCGCGCCCTTCCTCGCCCAGCAGGTTGGTGGCCGGCACGGTGACGTCGGTGAAGAACAGCTCGGCGGTGTCCTGGCTGTGCATGCCGATCTTGTCGAGGTTGCGACCCCGTTCGAAGCCGGCCATGCCCCGCTCGACCACCAGCAACGACATGCCGGCGTGCTTCTGGGCCGGATCGGTCTTGACCGCCACGATCACCAGATCGCTGTTGATGCCGTTGGTGATGAACGTCTTGGAGCCGTTGACCACGAAGTGGTCGCCGTCGCGGACCGCGGTGGTGGACATGGACGCCAGGTCCGAGCCGATGCCCGGTTCGGTCATGGCGATGGCGGTGATCAGCTCGCCCGAGGCGATGCCCGGCAGCCACCGGCGCTTCTGCTCGTCGGTGGTGAGGGTGAGGAAGTAGGGCAGGCAGATGTCGTTGTGGAGGGTGAGGCCCAGCCCGGCGCCGCCGGCACCGGCCCGCTGCACCTCCTCGATGACCACGAGGTTGTAGCGGAAGTCGCCGACGCCACCGCCGCCGTACTGCTCGGGGATGGCCATGCCGAGGAAGCCGTGCTGGCCCGCCGCGGTGAACAGGGCCCGGTCGGCGATGCCGTTCGCCTCCCAGGTGTCGAGGTTGGGGGTGATCTCCTCGGCGACGAAGCGGCGGAAGCTGTCGCGGAAGAGATCGTGCTCGTCGTCGAAGATCGTGCGTTCCATCGACCGAAACGTACCGGTACGATGCGCCCCCGCATGCGCCGTTCGTTCCTCATCGTCGCGGTGCTGCTGCTCGTCGCTGTGGCGGCACCGGCCCGGGCCCAGGAGGCCACCGATCCCGGCTCCACGACGACGTCCACCGCGCCCACGACCACTGCGCCGTCGTCGACGACCACCACCGTCGCGCTCCCGGACGTGACCACGCCCACCACCGAGCCGACGACCGGGCCCACGACCACGCAGGACCCGGCTGACACGACGACCACCACCGGACCACCCGAGGACCCCACCGGTGGCGCCGACGCGCCCACCGAGGAGGTGCCGGTGGTGGAAGAGACGGTGCCGCCCGCGCCCGGCGAACCGGTGGACGCGGCGGCCGCCTCACGGGTGATCCACCGCGAGCTGCAGGTGGCCAAGGCCGAGGCGCTCCAGAGCGAGGCCGACGTGCGCGCCGCGGCCGACCAGGTCGACCAGCTGTCGAACCGGCTCGCCGACCTCGAGCGGGAGATGGCGCGGCTCGACGCCGCCCAGCAGCTGGCCGTGGCGCGCCTCGACGCCGCCCAGCAGCGGTTCAAGGAGCGGGTGGCCAACGCGGTGGTCCGGGGCAACGCGGCCGAGCTCGACACCATCATCAGCTCCAAGGACGCCAACGAGGTCCTGACCCGCAAGACGTTCCTCCGCTCGGTCACCGAGGCCGACACCGCCGCGGTGCACGAGCTCCAGGCCGCCAAGGCGGTCGTCGATGCCGGCGTGCTCGAAGCCATCGACGCGGTGGCGGCCACCCGCCGGGAGCTGCGCGGGGCGCGCCAGAACCTGCAGGACGAGCTCGCCCTCAACGCCGAGCGGCACTTCCAGCTGGCGGTGTTCTCGGCCGGTTCGGAGATCGTCATCCGGGGGTTCGTGTTCCCCGTCGGCGAGCCCTACAGCTTCGTCGACAGCTGGGGGTTCCCCCGCATGGTGGGCACCGAGTACGAGCACTTCCACGAGGGCACCGACATCATGGCGCCGTTCGGCACCCCGCTCTACGCCACCGAACGGGGCATCATCACCCGGGTGGGTGAGGACGTGCTCGGCGGCACCAAGCTCTGGCTCAAGGGCGAGTCCGGGACGTACTACTACTACGCCCACCTCCAGGGCTACGCCGACGGCATCGTCGAGGGTGCGCTGGTCAACGCCGGCGACGTGGTCGGCTTCGTGGGCGACACCGGCAACGCCAAGGGCGGCCCGCCGCACTGCCACTTCGAGATCCACCCCGGCGGCGGCGACGCCGTGAACCCCTATGGCCTGTTGAAGGTCGTGTCCGACCTCTCCCGACGCTGAGCGCGACATGGACATCACCGCCACCCTCGACGCCTCGTGCAGCCCCGAAGCCCTGTTCGAATGGGTCGGCTCGCTCGACACCTACGACCAATGGCTCGACATCGTGCCCCGCACCGAGCCGGCGCCACCCACCGCCGGCGATCCCGGCCCGGCCTGGTTCGTGACCCTGCGCGGCCGGCTCGGCCCGCTGGCCCGGTCGAAGCGCCTGCGGATGGTGCGCACGGAGCACCGCGCCCCGGAGCTGGCGGTGTTCGAACGGCGGGAGACCGACGGACGCCAGCACGCCCCGTGGGTCCTGCGGGCGACGGTGTCGGCGGACGAGGGCTCGAACGACGCCCCGTCGAGCCTGCTGACCATGGACCTGCACTACGGGGGCTCGCTGTGGGTTCCGTTGCTCGACCGCCTGCTCACCGGCGAGATCGAGTCGTCCCGGCAGCGCCTCCGCGCCCTGGTCACGCGCTGACCGCGCTCCACCGCCCGTCGCGGCACCGGACGTCGAGTGCGACCCCGTAGAGGTCGCTGAGCCGGTCGCTGGTCAGCATCTGGGCGATCGGGCCGGCGTCGACGATGCGGCCCGCGGCGAGGAGCACGGCGTGGTCGAACGCGACCGGGATCTCCTCGAGGTGGTGGGTCACCAGCACCAGGGGCGCCGGCGTGCCGGCGGCGGCGCGGTCGAGCCGGCGGACCAGGTCCTCGCGGCCGCCGACGTCGAGGCCGGCGGTCGGTTCGTCGAGCACCACCAGCCCGGGGCGACCGGTGAAGGCCCGGGCGAGCAGCACGCGCTGTCGTTCGCCCGACGACAGGGTGCGCATCGGCCGGAACTCGGTCTCGGCGTCGATGCCGAAGACCCGCAGCTGGGTGGACGCATCGGCGTGGTCGACGTCGCGGTAGGTGTGCCACCACGTCTCGAGGGCCGCGTTGGGCGCGGACAGCACCACCTCGTGGGGCGACATCGTGGGGCGCAGCGCGTCGGTGAGCGACTGGCTGGTGAAGCCGATGTCCCGCCGCAGGCGGCGCATGTCGGTACGGCCCAGCACCTCGCCGAGGATGGTGGCGGTGCCGGCGGACGGACGCTGCCACGCCGAGAGCAGGCGGAGCAGCGTCGTCTTGCCGGAGCCGTTCGGGCCGACGATGACCCACCGCTCCCCGGCGCCGATCGACCAGTCGATCCCCGTCAGGATCGGCGCACCGTCGATGCGCACGTCGACGCCGGCGAGCTCGACCGTCGGGGGGTGCACGGAGGCCATCGGCTCTTTGTAGTCTCCGCATCCCGTACATCGACAAAGGCCCGGCCATCGACACCGCCCTCGGACTCCTCGCCGTCTTCGCACTCATCGCGGCGAACGGCGCCTTCGTGGCCCACGAGTTCTCGCTCGTCGCCGTCGACCGCTCGAGGATCTCGCGCCAGGCCGCCGAGGGTCACGCCGGCGCGCGCGCCACCGAGCGGTTGCTCCGCCGGCTCTCGTACCACCTCTCCAGCGCCCAACTCGGGATCACCATCACCTCGCTGGTCCTCGGGTTCATCGCCGAGCCGGTCGTCGCCGCCATCCTCGAGCCGGTCGTGGGCGCCGCGGTGGGCGACCAACGCTCCCGGGCCGTGTCGGTGGTCCTCGCGCTGGTCATCGCCACCACGCTCCAGATGGTCATGGGCGAACTGGTGCCGAAGTCGTTGGCCATCTCCAACCCGACCCGAACCGCCTTCGCCCTGGCCACCCCGATGCGGGTGTTCGGCGCGGTGGCCGGCCCGGTCGTCACCGCCTTCAACGGGGCGGCGAACTGGACGGTCCGCCGGCTCGGCATCGAGCCCCAGGAGGAGCTCCGCTCGGTCCGCAGCCTCAACGAGCTCGACCTGCTGTTCCGCTCGTCGGGGGAGGAGGGCACCATCGACGAGGAGTCCCTGACCCTGCTGACCCGCGCCGTGCGCTTCTCGGAGAAGACCGCGGCCGACGCGCTCGTGCCCCGCACCGAGGTGGTCGGTCTCCGGGCCGACGAGACGGTGGCCGATCTCACGGCGAAGGCGGTCGAGACCGGCTTCTCCCGGTTCCCGGTGCACGACGGCGACCTCGACGAGATCGTCGGCGTCGGCCACGTGAAGGACGCTTTCACCATCCCGTTCCGGGCCCGGGCCGACACCCCGGTCACCGCGGTGACGGTCGACGCCCTCGTCGTCCCCGAGACCCTCGACCTGTCGTCGCTGCTCGCCCGGTTGCAGGACCAGGCCACGCACCTCGCCATCGTGGTCGACGAGTACGGCGGCACCGCCGGCATCATCACCCTCGAGGACGTCCTCGAGGAGGTGGTCGGCGAGATCGACGACGAGCACGACCGTCCCTCGCCGACGCTGACCCGGGTGCAACGCCCGGGCGAGTGGGTCATCGCCGGTGGGATGCACCCCGACGAGGTCTTCGACACGTGCGGATTCGAGCTGCCCGACGGCCCGTTCGAGACCCTGGCCGGCTTCGTGCTCGACACGCTGGGTCGGATTCCCACCCGGGGTGACCACTTCGACCACGACGGTTGGCGGATCCACGTCGAGACCATGGATCGCCTGCGGGTCGCGGAGGTGCGCTTGGTGGCGCCGGGGGAGCCGACGTGAGCGCCGGCGCGCTGCTCGTCGCCGTCGTGCTGCTGGCTGCCAACGCGTTCTTCGTCGCGGTGGAGTTCGCCCTGGTCGCGTCGCGGCGGACCAAGCTCGAGTCGATGGCCGACCAGGGCCATGCCGGCGCCCGGCGGGCGCTGGGCTCGATCACCGACCTGTCGTCGCAGCTGGCCGGAGCCCAGCTCGGCATCACCATCGCCTCCCTGTTGCTCGGTTTCGTCGCCGAACCGGCCGTCGCCCACGGCATCGAGTCGCTGCTCGACGGGGTCGTCACCCTGCCGGAGGGTCTGGTCACCACCATCGGGTTCTCGCTCGCCCTCGCCATCGTCGTGTTCCTGCACATGGTGCTGGGTGAGATGGTCCCGAAGAACATCGCCATCGCCGGGCCCGAGCGGGTCCTGCTCGCCCTCGACCTGCCCAACCGCGCCTACCTGTGGGTCTTCCGGCCCGCGATCGTCGTGCTCAACGGGCTGGCCAACGTGGTCGTGCGGCTGCTGGGTGCCGAGCCGGCCGACGAGGTCTCCGACAGCCACACCTCCGACGAGTTGGCCGAGATGATCACCGCCTCGCGCGACGAGGGTCTCATCGCCGACATCCAGGACCAGTTGCTCCGGGGCGCCCTGGCCATCGGGGAGGCCCCCGTTCGCGACCTGATGGTCCCGCGGGACCGGGTGCGCTTCGTCGAGCGCAACGCCACCGCGTCCGAGGCCGAGGACGCCGTGGTCCGCACCGGTCACTCCCGCCTGCTGGTGGTGGGTGAAGGCGGCCTCGACGACGTGCTGGGCTTCATCCACGCCAAGGACCTGCTCACCATTCCGGGTCCGCTGCGCGAGCGCCCCCTCCCGCTGGGACGGGTCCGGCGCATCCCCATCGTGCGCCCCGATGCCGTGGTCGACGACGTGCTCTACGCGCTCCAGCGGGCGCGCGTGCACCTGGCCGTGGTGGCCGACGTCAGTGGCCACACCGTCGGGCTGGTGAGCCTCGAGGACATGCTCGAGGAGCTGGTCGGCGACATCATCGACGAGTCCGACCGCCGCGGGGGCGGACCCCGGGCCGGGACCCGCCGCAGCTGACCCTCGCTTCTGGCAGTCGGCATGACATTGCGGCCGTCGGGGGTGATTCGTACCCTGTTCGGGCTGATGTCCCGTCGCTCGCTCCTCGCGGTCGTTGCCGCGGTCACGGTGGTGATCACCGCGGTCGCGGTTCCCGCCGCGGGCGCGGGCACCTCCGACATCGATCGAGCGAAGGCGCGCGCCGAGGCGGCTGCCCGGGCGGTGTCCGATGCCCAGACCGAGCTCGGCGGGCTCGACTCCGACATCGCCGCCCTCGAGGCGCGGACCGCCCGGGCCCGGTCCACCATCGACGGGCTCAGCGCCTCGATCCGCGACATCATCATCGCCCGCTACACATCGGCCGGCGACATGCCGCTGCTCACCGAGGCCGACCTCAACGACGGCGTCAAGGCCGAGGCGTTCGTCCGCTACGTGACCGGGGACAAGGCCGATGCCATCGACGCCTACGCCGCCGCCAAGGCCGATCTCGATGCCGCGTCCGCCGCCCTCGAGGCGGCGCGGGCCGAGCAGGCCGACACCCTGGCCCGGATGAAGCGTTCGCTGGCCGAGGTCCAGGCCCAGCTGGCGCACCTGCAGGATCTCGAGGCCAAGCGACGAGCCGCCGAAGCCGCCCGGCGGGCGGCCGCCGGCCAGGCGGCCCGCTCCGCCGCCACGATCACCGCGCACGTGGGCGGGGGCATGGTGTGCCCGGTCGCCGGTCCGGTCAGCTTCATCGATTCCTGGGGCGCGGCCCGCTCGGGCGGCCGGAGCCACAAGGGCGTCGACATGATGGCGCGCATCGGGACGCCGGTCGTGGCGCCGGTGACGGGGACGGTGACCGATCGCAGCAACAGCCTGGGCGGCCTGGCGTTCCACCTCTCGGGCGACGACGGCAACTACTACTACGGCGCCCACCTGTCCCGGTACGCCGCCACCGGGCACGTCAGCGCCGGCACGGTGATCGGCTACGTGGGCGATTCGGGCAACGCCAAGGGCATCCCGCACCTCCACTTCGAGATCCACCCCAACCACGGCGCCGCCGTCGACCCGTACCCGGCCACCAAGGCGGCGTGCGGCTAGGAGGTCTGACAGGATCGCCGGTGTGACCCCCGACGAACTCGCCGACCGACTCGCGACCGTTCTGGACGCGCCCGTGTCGGACCTGCAGCGCCTCACCGGCGGCGCTTCCCGGGAGACGTGGTCGTTCCGTTCGGGGGACCGGCGGCTGATCCTGCAACGGGAACGCACCGGCACGCCCCGACCCGGTTCGATGGAGAACGAGGCCCTCCTGCTCCAGGCCGCGGCCGCCGCCGGGGTGCCGGTGGCGGAGGTGGTCGCCAGTGGCGCGGGTGACACCCCGCTGGGCACCGGGTACCTGGTCAGCCAGTTCGTCGACGGCGAGTCGATCGCCCGCCGCATCCTCCGCGACGACGCCTACCGCGACGCCCGCGGCCGGTTGGCGGCGCAGTGCGGGAAGGCCCTGGCGGCCGTCCACTCCATCCCGCCCACTGACCTCCAGTACCTGGAACCCGTCGACCAGCTCCGGCAGTACCGCGAGGTGCTCGACGGGCTCGGGGACTCCGTGCCCATGTTCGAGTTCGCCTTCCGGTGGCTCGAGGAGCGCCGTCCCCCGAGCTCGGGCCAGACCGTGGTGCACGGTGACTTCCGGCTGGGCAACGTGCTGGTGGGCCCGGACGGGCTGCGGGCGGTGGTCGACTGGGAGCTGGCCCACCTCGGCGACCCGATGGAGGACCTGAGCTGGATGTGCGTCCGGGCCTGGCGCTTCGGGGGCCAGCTCCCGGTGGCCGGGGTGGGCCGTTACGAGGAGCTCTTCGACGCCTACTCCGAGCACAGCGGCCGTTCGGTGGACCACGACGCGTTCCGCTGGTGGGAGGTCCTCGGCACGCTCAAGTGGGGGATCATGTGCATCCTGCAGGCCCGCGCCCACCTCGACGGGTTGTCGCGGTCGGTCGAGCTGGCCGCCATCGGGCGCCGGGTGTGCGAGAACGAGCACGACCTGCTCCTGCTGCTCGCGCCGGAGGCGCTGGCCGCCGCGGTGGCCAGCCCGGGGGCGTCCGGTGCCCACGACCCCGGCCTGTCCGGGGACACCGACACCGCGGGGATGCACGGTCGACCGACCGCGGCCGAGCTGGTCGAAGCGGTGCGTGACTACATCGACGGCGACGTCCGCCCCGCCACCGAGGGGCGCGTGCGCTTCCACGGTCTGGTCGCCTCCAACGTCCTGGCCATCGTGCAGCGCGAGCTGGAGCTCGGGCCGGCCATGGCTGCGGCCCAGGTGCGTCGCCTCGGAGGTCTCGGTGTCGGGAGCGATGCCGACCTCGCCGACGCCATCCGGTCGGGTCGCTTCGACGACCGGACCGATGAGCTGTTGGCCGTGGTGGCCGAGGCGGTGGTCGACAAGCTCCGGGTGGCGAACCCCGACTACTTCACCTGAGAGCGGACGAAGTCCGTGGGCGGAGCGGCTAGGCCCCGATGGCGTGGAACCCGCCGTCGACGTGGACGATCTCGCCCGTCGTCTGGGGGAACCAGTCCGACAGCAGGGCCACCGTGGTGCGGGCCACGCCGGACGAGTCGTTCACGTCCCACCCCAGCGGTGACCGGTCGTCCCACACGTCCTCGAACCGGCTGAACCCCGGGATGGACTTGGCGGCCATCGTCCGGATCGGACCGGCGGCGACCAGGTTCACCCGGACGCCGCGGGGGCCGAGCTCCCGAGCCAGGTAGCGGGAGGTGGACTCCAGCGCCGCCTTGGCCACCCCCATCCAGTCGTAGGCCGGCCAGGCGATGGTGGCGTCGAAGTCGAGGCCGACGATGGCGCCGCCCTCGGACATCAGGGGCACGACGGCGTCGGCCACCGTCTTGAGCGAGTAGGCCGAGATCTGCATGGCGACCGCGACGTCGGACCAGGGGGCGTCGAGGAACCCGCCGCCGAGGCAGGACTCCGGTGCGAAGCCGATGGCGTGCAGGGCACCGTCGACCCGGCCCCACTTCTCGCCGAGCGCGTCGCGGACCTGTTCGACGTGGGCGGCCTCGGTGACGTCGAACTCGAGCACGTCGGGCTCGGTGGGCAACTTGCGGGCGGTGCGCTCCGTGAGGCGCAGGGCCCGCCCCGCGCCGGTGAGGACGATCTCGGCGCCCTCCTCCTGGGCCAGCTTCGCCACACCGAAGGCCAGTGAGGCATCGGTGAGCACACCGGTGATGAGGAGTCGTTTGCCGTCGAGGATTCCCATTGCGTCTCCAGACCTGCGGGGAGCAGGGGACGTTACCGGCAGACCGGGACCGGGGTGCTGCGATCGCAGTCGGCCAGCGTGCGCCCGGTGCCGTGGCGGACGTCGCGCCCGGCGATGGGTTCGGGCAGCACCAGGTCGGCGGTGAGCGAGTCGGGGGGCGCGCCGCAGTCGGTTCCGTCGGGGCAACCGTGATCGTCGATCACCAGCTCCACGTACACCACCTTCTCGCCAGCCGCGTAGCCGACCTGGACGATGTCGGCGTAGCCGTCGGGGAAGGGCCCGTCGTAGCGGAGCCGCACGGTGTCGGGCCCGACGACCTGGATCGAGTCGGGCGCGGCGAGCCGGCCGGGGTGGTCGTCACGGAGGAAGACGAAGGCGGCCACGGCGACGACCAGGAAGGCGACGAGGGCGATCGCGAACGGGAGCGGGTTCGTGGTCGGCGGCGGTGCCGGCTCCTCGTTGCGGGTGTCGTCCACGGCGCTCGAACCTACGACGTCGTTTGGCTGTGGGCGGAACTGCCCCCAGTAGGCTCCCGAGTCGTGAAGATCGGCATCCTCGGAGGAACAGGTCCGGCTGGTTCGGCGCTCGCCGCCCGGTTGGCGGACGCAGGGTACGACGTGATCGTGGGGTCGCGGTCCAAGTACCGGGCCATGGAAGCGGTCGACACCCTGCTCGACGCCTGGCCCGGCAAGCAGCTCTCGATCGAGGCCGGCGGCAACGAGGACGCGGCCCGCGCCGACGTCGTGGTGATCGCCACGCCGTGGGACGGCGCGACCCAGACCGCGGCGTCGGTGCGCGAGCACCTGCGGGGCAAGGTGGTCATCTCCATGGCGAACGCCCTGACCCGCATCGGCAAGGAGTTCCAGCCGCTGGTCCCACCGCGGGGCAGCGTGGCGGCCAGCGTGCAGGCCACGGTTCCCGATTGCATGGTGGCCGCCGCCTTCCACCACGTCCCGGCCAAGGAGCTCGGCGACCTCGACGAGCCGATCGAGTCCGACGTGCTCATCTGCTCCGACCACGAGGCGGCCACCGCGCTGACCGCCGAGCTGGTCCACGCCCTGCCCAACATGCGTCCGCTCGATGCGGGTGAGCTCAGCCAGGCCACCCCGGTGGAGTCGTTCACCTCGGTGCTGCTGCAGCTCAACGTCCGCTACAAGACCCGCGTCGCGGTGAAGTTCACCGGCATTCCCGATGGCGATGGTCCGGTGGCCGATCTGCCCAAGAAGCCGCCGCGCGCCGAGGTCGCGTCCGCCGACGGTGACCCCGCCCCGTTGGACGAGTGACCGCGCTCCAGCTCTACGACACGTCTCGTCGGGAGATCGTCCCATTCGAGCCGGGTCCGATGGTGACCATGTACACGTGCGGGATCACCCCGTACGACGCCACCCATCTGGGCCATGCCGCCGCGTACGTCGGCTACGACGTCCTGCAACGCCGGCTCCGTGATCGGGGCCACGACACCCGCTGCGTCCGCAACGTGACCGACGTCGACGACTCGATCCTGGGCAAGGCCCGCGAGATCGGCGTGCACTACCTCGACCTGGCCGCGGCCGAGACGGCCAAGTTCGACGACGACATGATCGCCCTCGGCATGCTCCCGTCGTGGAGCGAGCCCCGCGCCACGTCGGCCATCGCCGACATCCGCGGGTTCATCGGCATGGTGCTCGACAACGGCCACGCCTACCAGGCTGGCGGCGGCGTGTACTTCGACATCTCGACCTACGACCGCTTCGGGCACGTCTCCGGCTACGACGAGGAGACGATGCTCGCCTACGCCCGCGAGCGGGGCGGGAACCCCGACGATCCCCACAAGCGCCACCCGCTCGACTTCGTGCTGTGGCAGCCGTCGCTCGACGACGAGCCGGCGTGGGACTCGCTGTGGGGGCCGGGCCGCCCGGGCTGGCACATCGAGTGCTCGGCCCTGGCCCTGCGCGAGCTGGGGACCACCATCGACCTCCACGGCGGCGGTGCCGACCTGATCTTCCCCCACCACGAGTGCGAGGCGGCCCAGTCCGAGGCCGCCACCGGCGAGCCCTTCGTGCGGCACTGGATGCACCAGGCCATGGTGCGCATGGACGGCGAGAAGATGTCCAAGTCGCTGGGCAACCTCGTCTTCGTCTCCGAGCTGCGCAAGGAGTGGGAGTCGATGGCCATCCGCCTCGCGGTGGTCAAGCACCACTACCGCGACGGCTGGGAGTGGCACGACGACCTCATGCCCGAGGCGGCCGACCGGCTCGATCGTTGGCGCCACGGGGTGGCGGCCGGCGGCGACGGCGCCGCCATCGTCGACCAGGTCCGGGCCCGCCTCGACCACGACCTCGACACGCCGGGCGCGGTGGCGGCCATCGACGCCGCGGCCGACGGAGGCGCCGACGTCACCCGGGCGGCCATGCTCCTCGGGGTCTCGCTCGACCCTCCCACCTGATCGCCCCCGACTCGCATCCAAAATCCCGTTCTGGTAGGCCATCGCGCCACTGGGAGCGACCGATGACCCACCAGAACGAGGGGATACACGGTCGCAGGTGTGACGCCCTACACAGCGGATGTGACCGCTGGTAGCGTCCGAGCGTGGGATCCGATCGCGAGTACGGAAAGGCGTATCCGGTGGCCAAGGCCATCGTGAAGCCGGTCGCGAACCTGCTCTGGCGCATCCATGCCACCGGCCTGCACAACGTGCCCGACACCGGGCCGGCGATCTTCTGCCCGAACCACATCTCGTTCTTCGACTCGATCGTGCTGCCCTACGTGCTGCCCCGCCGGATCAGCTACGTCGGCAAGGCCGAGTACATGGACTCCTGGAAGACCAAGTACATCTTCCCCGCGGTGGGCATGATCCCCATCCAGCGGGGTGGTGGGACCTCGAGTCGCCGGGCGCTGGACACCGCGGCGCGGGTGCTCGATCGGGGAGAGCTGTTCGGCATCTACCCCGAGGGCACCCGATCACGCGACGGCTTGCTCCATCGGGGCCACACCGGCGCGGCGCGGCTCGCCATCCGCACCGGCGCACCCCTGATCCCGGTGGGCATGCGGGGCACCGACCTGGTCCAGCCCACCGGAGCCAAGGCGCCGCGGCCGTTCACCTCCTGCCAGGTCAACATCGGCACGCCCATCGACGTCACCCGCTACCTCGATCGTCAGCACGACCGCATGCTGCTCCGCCAGCTCATCGACGACGTGATGTTCGAGATCGGCAAGCTCTCGGGTCAGGAGTACGTCGATGAGTACGCCGGCAAGGCCAAGCACGCGCCGGCCGAGGCCCCGTCGCCCACCCCGGCGACCGGCTCGAACGGGTCGAACGGCCACGCCAGCGAACCGGCTCGGCCCGAACGCGAGCTGGTCCTGAGCGACGGCTCGACCGCGTCGGCGGACGAAGACACCGTGATCGACGTGCGGGCGTCGTCGGCCGACGTGTTGTCGAAGTGGTGGTCCTGAGCGCGCGAGGCTCCACCCCATGGACAGCAACAGCATCGATCTCGCTCTGCTCGTGTTCCGCTGCGCCATCGGCGCGGTGATGCTCGCCCACGGCTGGAACCACATCTGGCGCGGCGGCAAGATCGAGGGCACCGCCCGGTGGTTCGCCTCGCTGGGCATGAAGCCCGGCATCCTCCACGCCTGGCTGGCCAGCCTGGCCGAGCTCGCCGCCGCCGCCTCGTTGATCCTCGGGCTGTTCGTGCCCTTCGGTGGCGCGGCCGTGATGGCCACCATGCTGGTGGCACTCATCACCAACCACCGCGGCAACGGATTCTTCATCTTCCGGCCCGGTGAGGGCTGGGAGTACGTGATGACCCTGATCGCCGCCGGTTTCGCGCTCGCCGTGGTCGGTGGCGGCCAGTGGTCGCTCGACCATGCTCTCGACATCTTCGACCCGCCCGCCGCCACCGGGTTCTGGATCGCGCTGGTCGCCGGCGTCGGCGGGGCTGCTGGTCTGCTGGCCGGGTTCTGGCGGCCCGAGCCGGCCGAGGTGGCCGGAGAGGCCTGACCGCCAACCGCCTTCGTGGGTGCGAAGGGTGCTCGCTACCCTCCGCACCCATGTCGCCGTCGCCGCCAGGCCAGATCGCCGTCACCCTTCCCGATGGATCGAGCCGTGAGCTGCCCACCGGGTCGACGGCCGGCGACCTCGCTCGGTCGATCGCCCGGGGACTGGCCAAGAAGGCGGTGATCGCCGAGGTCAACGGCGTCGAGCGGGACCTGTCCCACGAGCTCGGCGACGGCGACACCGTCGCCATCGTCACCGCCGACAGCGACCAGGGCCTCTACGTGATCCGGCACTCGACGGCCCACGTCCTGGCCCAGGCGGTGCTCGAACTGTTCCCCGGCGCCACCTTCGGCATCGGCCCGCCGGTCGAGAACGGCTTCTACTACGACTTCGAACTGCCCGATGGCGGCACGTTCCACGAGGACGACCTCGGCCGCATCGAGGCCCGCATGCGTGAGCTGCTGGCCGAGTCCCAGCCGTTCGTGAAGTCGGAGATCTCGGCCGACGAGGCCCGGGCGATCTTCGCCGACCACCACTACAAGCTCGAGATCATCGACGACGCGTCCACCGACCCGATGTCGGCCACGTCGGAGCGGGGCGAGGTTCGTTGCTACGAGAACATCCCGCCCGAGCCGCGTCCCAACCAGACCTTCCACGGCCACGACGGGTTCATCGACCTGTGCCGCGGGCCCCACGTGCCCACCACCTCAGACCACCTCGGCCACTTCGAGCTCCTCCGGGTGGCGGGGGCCTACTGGAAGGGGAGCGAGAAGAATCCCCAGCTCCAGCGCATCTACGGCACGGCGTGGGCCACCAAGGCCGAGCTCGAGGCGCACCTCGAGCACCTGGAGCAGGCTGCGCTGCGCGATCACCGCAAGCTCGGCGCCGAGCTCGACCTGTTCAGCTTCCCCGACGAGATCGGCTCCGGCCTCGCCGTGTTCCACCCCAAGGGCGGCATCGTGCGCCGGGAGATGGAGAACTACTCGCGGCAGCGCCACGAGGAGGCCGGGTACGAGTTCGTGTACTCGCCCCACATCAGCAAGGAGAACCTGTTCGAGAAGTCCGGGCACCTCGGCTTCTACCGCGACGCCATGTTCCCGCCCATGCACTTCGACGACGAAGGCGGACCGGAGGGCACGAACTACTGGCTCAAGCCGATGAACTGCCCGTTCCACTGCCTCATCTTCGAGTCCCGCCAGCGCAGCTACCGCGAGCTGCCGATCCGGATGTTCGAGTTCGGGTCGGTGTACCGCTACGAGAAGTCCGGCGTGGTCCACGGCCTCACCCGGGTCCGGGGCATGACCCAGGACGACGCCCACATCTTCTGCACCCGCGAGCAGATGGCCGGCGAGCTCGCGTCGTTGCTCGACTTCGTCCTCGACCTGCTGCGGGACTACGGCCTCGACGACTTCTACCTGGAGCTGTCGACCAAGCCGGAGGAGAAGGCCATCGGCTCCGACGAGGATTGGGCCGAGGCCACCGAGACCCTGCGCCAGGTGGGCGAGGCCAAGGGACTGGAGCTGGTGCTGGACGAGGGCGGCGGCGCGTTCTACGGGCCGAAGATCTCGGTCCAGGCCCGCGACGCCATCGGCCGCACCTGGCAGATGTCGACCATCCAGCTCGACTTCCAGGGCCCGCAGCGCTTCGACCTCGAGTACGTGGGCGCCGACAACGAGCGCCACCAGCCGATCATGATCCACCGGGCCCTGTTCGGCTCGATCGAGCGCTTCTTCGGCGTGCTCGTCGAGCACTACGCCGGCGCCTTCCCGACGTGGCTGGCGCCGGTCCAGGTCGTGGTGTGCCCGGTGGCCGACGAGCACGACGACTACGCGTTCTCCGTGGCCGAGACGCTGCGGGCGGCGGGCATCCGCACCGACGTGGCGGTGGCCAACGAGGGTCTGGGCGCCCGGATCCGCAAGCAGAAGCTCGACAAGGTGCCCCACATCCTGGTGGTCGGCGGCGACGACGTGGCCCACGGCACGGTGGCCGACAACGTCCGGGGCGGCGACAAGCCCGAGCGTGACATCCCGCTCGACGCCTTCGTCGATCGGGTCCTCGCCGAGATCCGCGACCACACGTGAGCGACAAGCTCGACCGGATCTGGGCCGGCTGGCGCACGGCCTACATGGACGAGGTCACGGCCGGGACCGAGGTCGGTCTCCCGGCGGAGGGTGGCTCGGTGTTCACCCGCATCCTGCGGGCCATCGACGAGGGAGAGCTCACCGACGAGACCGCGTACGTGGTCCACCGGGGCCCGCACGTCTTCGCCATCCTGAACGCCTACCCGTACGGGACCGGACACCTGCTGGTCATGCCGTACCGCGAGGTGGGCGAGCTCGAGGCCCTGACGGCCGAGGAGTCGGCGGACATGTGGCGCCTGCTCAACGAGGCGGTCGTCGCCATCAAGGCCGCCTACCGACCCGAAGGGGTGAACATCGGTTTCAACCTCGGTCGCGCCGCCGGCGCCGGTGTCCCCACCCACGTCCACGGCCACGTGTTGCCCCGCTGGGACGCCGACTCCAACTTCATGACCACGGTGGCCGAGGCCCGGGTCATGCCCGAACCCCTGTCGGCCACCTGGCGCAAGCTCACCACCGCCTGGGGGTGACATGGCGGTCCGATCGCTCAGTCCGCCTCGTCGGACTCGACGACGTCGCCGTCGGCGGTGAAGACGAGGAACCGGTCGAGGTTCTCCATGAACCAGCGGTCATGGGTGACGGCGATCACCGTGCCCTCGAACGAGGCGATGGCCGACTCGAGCGCCTCGGCCGACGCCACGTCGAGGTTGTCGGTCGGCTCGTCGAGCAACAGCAAGGTGCACCCACCCAGCTCGAGCAGCAGGATCTGGAACCGGGCCTGCTGGCCACCCGACAGCGTCTCGAACGTCTGCTCGGCCGCGCCGGCGAGCTCGTAGCGGGTGAGGCGGGACATCGCGGGTCCCCGGGCCAGGTCGCGGGCGTGGAGGATCTCGAGCAGCGTCCGGCCGACCAGTTCGGGGTGGTCGTGGGTCTGGCTGAAGTGGCCGGGGACGACCCGGGCGCCGAGCTCGCAGCGGCCGTCGTGGGCCACGGAGCGGTCGCCGGCGAGCAGGCGGAGCAGATGTGACTTGCCGGTGCCGTTGTCGCCCAGCACACCGACCCGTTCGCCGAACGCGATCTCCGTCGACCACGGGTAGGTGAGATCGGTCAGCTCGAGGTCCTCGATGATGACCGCTCGCCTGCCGGTGCGGCCGCCGTCGATGCGCATGGTGATCTTCTGTTCGTTGGGTCGCTCCGGGGGCGGGCCCTTCTCCTCGAAGTGACGCAGCCGGGTCTCGGCCGCCCGGGCCCGCGACGCGTTGGCGTCGGACACCTTGGCCCGCTCCTTCATGATCCGCTTGTAGTCGGCGAGACGCTTGCGCTCGTCCATCCATCGCTGGTGGTCGTCCTCGAGCTTCTCCAGCCGGGCGAGGCGGGCCTCGCGATAGTTGGTGAACGAACCTCCGTGGGTCCAGGCGCCGTCGCCTTCGATGGTGACGATGCGATCGGCCGCCCGGGCCAGCAGCGCGCGGTCGTGGCTGATGAACAGGATCGTCTTGCGCGATTCCCGCAGGCGCTCCTCGAGCCACTGCTTGCCCGGCACGTCGAGGAAGTTGTCCGGCTCGTCGAGCAGCAGGACGTCGTCGTCGCTCCGCAGGAGGAACTCGAGCGCGAGCCGCTTCTGCTGCCCCCCGGAGAACGTGGCCAGCGGTCGGGCCGAGGCCTCATCGAGATCGAGTCCGACGGCGGTCGTGGCGCACACGTTCCACAGGACCTCGGCGTCGTAGCCGCCGACCGCACCCCACTCGGCATGGGCGTGGGCCAGGCGCAGCCCGGCCTTCTCGACGAACGAGGGCTTGCCGCCCTCGGCCGCTCGCCCGGCGGCCCGGGTGGCATCGTCGAGCTCCCGTGCCGCGGCGGCCACCGGCGGGGGAGCGAGTGAGACGAACAGGTCGCGCACCGTGCCGGCGCGGTCGCGCATCCCGACCAGCTGGTCCATGACCCCCACCCGGCCGTCGACCGCGATGGTGCCCGAGGTCGGTTGCTCGCGGCCCGCCACCAGCGACAGCAAGGTGGTCTTGCCCACTCCGTTGGCGCCCACCAGGGCGACGTGCTGACCGTCGCCGACCTTGAACGACACGTCGGCGAAGAGACGGCGACCACCGGGCAGGTGGTGGGACAGGCGGGTGACGTCGATCGTTCCCAAGACCGGGGGCACGGTAGCGTCGCGGCGATGGCCGAGGACCCGAATTCCGACCAGCATCCCGACGATCACGTCGATGCCCTGCCCGAGGACCTCGACGCCGCCGGCTACGTCGGTCCGTACGTCTTCCCCGACAACAACCGGCGCCGCGTTCCCGGCTACCTGTACCTGATCACGGCCGCGGTGTGCATCGCGCTGTGGGCCACGGCCGGCAGCGACGCGGTCCTGATCAACGGTGGGTTCCTGGCCGCCGGGTTGGTGCTGGCCGCGGTGGGTGCCTTCCACCTGCTGTCGGGGTACGACCTCGTCGTCGACGAGCGCGACGCCCTGGTGGCGGCGTCACGGGCGGTCGGGTTCCCGGTGGGGCACGCGTCGGCCCAGATGGGTTGGCGGGGCCTGCGGAGCCGGCCGACATGGCGCATCCTGCTCTACTCCGCGGAGGAGCCCCCCACGCAGCGAGGGTTCGTGCTGGTCGACGGAGTCGACGGCGACATCGTCGACCAGGTCGTCGAAGCCAACCCAGAGGATTGGTCCGATCTCAATGGTGAGCTTCGAGCCGGTCAGTAGCGGACTCGCCCCGGAGGCGCTCGCTGCGCCTTGACGACATCCAACCCGGGAGTGGTGGCGAACCAAAGTATGCTTCGAACTCACCCAGAAGCTGTGAGGTGAGGGAGCAGCACATGACCGTGGTCGTCGGGTTCATCCGCTCTCCGGAAGGCGACGCCGCCCTCCAGAGAGGCATCGAGGAAGCGCGCCTGCGGAATACGAAGCTCGTTGTCGTCCACTCGATGAAGGGCGGATCGCACGAGTCGTCCGCCGACATGGTCATGTACCGCGAGGCTCTCGAAGAGGTCGAGGAGCAACTGCGAGGCGAAGGGATCGACTACAAGGTGGTCGATCTCGTGCAGGGCAACACTCCAGCGGAGGATCTTCTGGCAGTCGCCGAGAAGGAGCACGCAGATCTCATCGTGATCGGGCTGCGCCAGCGGTCCCCCGTAGGGAAGCTGATCCTCGGCAGCACCGCCCAGGACGTGCTGCTCGGCACCGAGCGCCCGGTGCTGGTCGTGAGGGCGGCTGACTGACGGACGCGCTGACCTACGTCGATCCCGAGGACTGGTCCGACATGGACGGCACGCACACCGCCTGAGCTCAGACGACGGCGTCGATGACGCGCTGGGTGGCACGGAGGTGATCAGCCACCACGCCGACCGCGTCCTGCAGGATCGACAACCGCTCGCGGGTGCCGTCCTGACCTCCGATGCTCACCGGCGCGGCCCAGGCATCGGCCTCGATCGACTCGACGAGGGTCGCGGTACGGGTCGCGGTGGCCTCGAAGTGGTCGAGCAGCGCCGGGATCGGCTGATGATCGTCGTCCGCCCCTGCCGCGGCGAGATCGCCGAAGGGAGCGGGGAGGGCGGCATCGTCGCCCCGGCGGGCCTGGGCGAGGGCGCGGTCGAGGAGGTTCAGCACCCGGTCGGCGGCCAGCAGGTGCTCGGCGGCCGAGGTTCCGTCCGGACCCATGCGCCGAGCGATCTCGTCGGGTTCGACCCGTTCGTCGTCGCCGGGCCGGGCCAGCACGGCCCGGAAACGACGGGGGAACGAGTGGAGCGCGACCGCGGCGTCGGCGGGGCTGAGGTGGCGGTCGATGGTCATGGGGATCCGACGATACCGACCGCGCGCCCCGACGAGGTCCCGACGGATGCGTGGAAACGGCACCGTCACGTGTGAGACTGGTGAGGCCCCGTAGTCGGATGCCTCTTCGGTATCCTTTGCGACTTCTCCCACGATTGGCCCACTGATGTTCGACGGACGCTTCCGAACCAGCTTCGAGAAGGGGTTGAAACCGGTCGGTGCCAACCTGCGCCGCATGGGGATCAAGGCCGACCACCTGACCGCGTTCGGCGTCCTCATGTCGGGTGCGGCCGCCATCGCCATCGCCAACGGCGCGCTGCGCGGCGGTCTGCTGCTCCTCGCCTTCACCGCCATCCCCGACGTCCTCGACGGCGCGGTGGCCAAGGCGTCGGGCACGGCGTCGGCCCGGGGTGCCTTCTTCGACTCCACCATGGACCGGATCGCCGACGCCCTGCTCCTCGGCGGGGTGGCGTGGTACCTGCAGAGCACCGAGCCGGGCCACGTCTCGCTGCTCCCCATGGCCGTGCTGGGCGCGTCGCTGCTCATCTCCTACGAACGGGCCAAGGCCGAAGCCCTCGGCTTCGACGCCCGCGGTGGCCTCATGGAGCGGGCCGAGCGGCTCATCGTGCTCGGCCTCGCCCTGCTGTTCGACTCCCTGCTGATCCCGGCCCTGTGGGTCATGCTCGTGCTCACGGTGTTCACGGCCGGCCAGCGGTTCCACAAGGTCTGGCTCCAGGCCTCCGCCTCGGTCCCGGCCCCGGCCCCCATCACCGCTCGCGACCGCCGCCGGCGTTCGATGCGTCGCGCCGATCGGCAGGAGCGGGCCGCTCGCCGGCGTCGTCGTACCCGTCCCTGACTGACCCGGTCCGGCCGTGCCCTCGAGACTCCTGACGGCGTTCCAGGCTGCCTCGGCGGTGGTCGGGCACCTGCCCAGCCCCGTGCTCGGCCCGCTGGCCAAGCTGGCCGGCACCGGCGCGGCCCTGCCCGATCCGACCCGTCGCCTGCTCGTGGCCCGCCACCTGCAGCGGGCCGATCCGTCGCTGTCGGGCATGGCGTTGCGCCGGGCGGTGAACGACACCTTCGAGTCCTACGCCGCCTACTGGCTGGAGGCGTTCCGGTTGCCGACCCTCACGCCGGCCGAGCTCGATGCCGGCATGACCTACGAGGGCTACGGCCACCTCGAGCAGTCGCTGAACCGGGGGAACGGCACCATCCTCGTGCTGCCCCACCTCGGCGGATGGGAGTGGACCGGGTTCTGGTTCACCCGGGTCGTGGGGGTGCCGATCACCGCGGTGGTCGAACGGATCGAGCCGCCCGAGCTCTACGAGTGGTTCACCGCCTTCCGCACGTCGCTCGGCATCAACGTGGTGCCCCTCGGCCCCGACGCCGGGCGGGAGGTGATCGCCGCGTTGAAGCGCAACGACCTCGTCACCCTGCTCTGCGACCGGGACATCGAGGGCACCGGCGTGGAGGTCACCTTCTTCGGCGAGCGCACCACCCTGCCGGCCGGTCCGGCCACCCTCGCCCTGCGCACCGGTGCCGATCTGGTGCCGGGCGCGATGTACAACCGGCCCGGGGGCATCCACCACGGCTACATCCGGCCGCCGATCCCCGTCGAACGGCAGGGCCGCCTGCGCGAGGACGTGGCCCGCATCACCCAGGTCATCGCCGGCGAGCTCGAGATCCTCATCCGCCGCGACCCGACGCAGTGGCACCTGATGTCGCCGAACTGGCCCAGCGACCACCAGGCCCTGGCCGCGGCCGGCCTGGCATGAGGACCGTGTCGTGAGGACCGTGCCATGAGAATCGGCCTGATGTGCCCGTACAGCGTCACCATCCCGGGTGGGGTCCAGGGTCAGGTGCTGGGTCTGGCGCGCGCCCTGCGGACCATGGGCCACCCCACCCGGGTGCTGGCCCCCGCCGACGGCGTCCCGCCCGATGCCGGCGTGACCCCGCTCGGCGTGAGCGTGCCGACCGCGGCCAACGGTTCCGTCGCACCGGTGGCGCCCGACGTCTCGGCCCAGCTGCGCACCATCCGCGTCATCCGCGACGAGGACTTCGACGTCCTCCACCTCCACGAGCCCCTCGCCCCCGGGCCCAACATGACCGCGCTGTTGCTCAACGCGGTGCCGATGATCGGGACGTTCCACGCCGCGGGCGACTCGAGCTCGTACCGGTACGCCGCGCCGGTGCTGCGGTGGGGCCTGCGCCGGCTGCGCCACCGGTGCGCCGTCTCGCCCGACGCCGCCACCCTGGCCCACCGGTACCTGGGCGGCGACTACGAGGTGCTCCACAACGGCATCGAGATCGAACGCTACGAAGCGGGTCCGGTGGCCGACACCGACGCCCCCACCGTGTTCTTCTGCGGCCGTCACGAGCCCCGCAAGGGCCTCGCCGTACTGCTCGAATCACTCCAGTACCTACCGGTGGACCTCCGGCTGTGGATCGCCTCCGACGGACCGGAGACCGAGCGGCTGCAGTCGGCCTATGCCGGCGACCCCCGCATCGAGTGGCTGGGCCGGATCTCCGACGACGACAAGATGGCCCGCCTGCGCGGTGCCGACGTGTTCTGCGCCCCCGCCCTGATGGGCGAGTCGTTCGGGGTGGTGCTGCTCGAGGCGATGGCGGCGGGAACCGCGGTGGTGGCCAGCGACCTCGACGGCTACCGAAACGTGGCCACCGACGGGGCCGATGCCCTGCTGGCCGCCGTCGGCGACCCGGCGGCCCTGGCCGATGCGCTCCGGCGGATCCTGGGCGACGCCGATCTGCGCGCCGAGCTGGTCGCGGCCGGCCGCCAACGGGCCGCGCACTTCTCGATGACGCACCTCGCCGAGCTCTACGTCGAGCGCTACGAGGCGATCCGCTGAGCGGTCGGGTCGGTCAGCGCCCGGCCCGGAGCATGCGTCGCAGGCCGAGCGCGCCTGCCGCGGCCATGAACCCGAGGAGCACCAGCACCGTGTCGTTGCTGCCGGTCCGCGGCAGGTTCGGAGTGGGTGCCGGCGCCGGGGTCGGGCTGACCGGGGCGGCGACTGGTGAGTAGCTGGACTGTTGGCTCAGCGAGGCGACCTGGACCGACATCCCGTCGGCGAGGGCGAAGACGTCGGCACCACCCGATGCGGCGGAGAGCACGTCGTTGAACCCGGAGATGGCCGGCACGGGGAGGGCCGAGGTCGGATCGATGCCGAGGCCGGTGAGCTGATCGCCGATGGACGTCTGCTGGCCGAGCGAGGCGATCAGGCCGCTGAGGTCGAGCGGGGCGAGATCGATGCCGAGGCCGGTGAAGGAGGCGTCGGAGACGATGGTGCCGGTGTCGGCGTCCTGGGTGACCGAGGTCGCCTGGTCGAGGAGGTGGACGGTGACGAGGTTGGCCAGGGCGGGATCGATCTGGCCGAGGATGCCGCCGATCGTGTCCTGGACCTGGCTGACCGTGGCCGCCACCTGGGCGACCGCGCCCTGCAGGTCGAGGGCGCCGAGGTCGAGGGCGCCGATCTGCAGTCCGCCGAGGGTGGCGGTGACATCGGCCGCCGAGGTGTCGAGCGAGTCGGTGGCGGTGGTGACCATGCTCACGTCGAGGCCGTCGAGCGACAGCAGCGTGGCCCCGTCGAGCACGCCGAGCACGGTGTCGAGCGTCTGGCCGATCAAGGCGTCGATGGTGGACTGGACATCAGGGAGTTGCGCAGTGATCTGGTCGATGGTGGCCGGCACGTCGGTGCACAGCGTCCCGGGGTCGCTGCCGAGCAGACCGCCCAGCACCGGGCTGACCGCGTCGCACACCACGGATCCGCCGCCACCGGTCAGGCTGGTGACGGCGTCGGGCGTGGCGGCCAACTGATCGACGAGACCGACGATGGAGTCGGTCGACAGGTTGGTGAGATCGAGGTCAACGGGGAGACCGAGGGCGTTGATGGCCTGGCCGAGCTGGGGGAGGAGGCCGAGGCCGTCGACCAGGCCCAGGACGGTGTCGAGGGGCAGGTCCTGGAGGGGGATGCCGAGGCCGGCCAGCAAGGTGCTGAGGTCGAGCACCGACAGCTGGTCGATGCTCACCGAGCGGGTGCCGGTGGCCTGATCGCTGAGGGCGTTGGCCACCAGGTCGAGCTGGGTGCTGTCGACGCCGAGGACACCCGAGAGCACGTCGAGGTTCACCAGACCGGCACCGATGTTGGAGGTGGCGCCGTCGGCGCCGACCAGGGCGCTCAGGCTGGCGGGCAGCAGCTGGCCGCCCAGGACCTGGTTGGCCGGGATGTCGGTGGCCGGCTTGCTCGCGGTGTCCTCACCGTCGGTGCTCGACGCCTGGAGCAGCGGAACGGTCTGGTCGACCCCGAGGGTGGCGGACGCCACGTGCAGGGCCGACAGCAGCGCCGAGGCGGTGGCCGGGTCGGTGGTGTGCGCCGCGCCCTGGTCCTGGAGGAGATCGACCTGGAGCAACTGGCCGGCGTCGATGCCCAGCACCGTCAGCGTGCCGTTCGTCGCACCCACACCGGGGGTGGCCGCGGATGCGGGCGTCATGGTGGCGGCGACGAGGGCTCCGGCCGCGATGGCAGGCAGGACACGGGACAGGCGCATGTGGATCTCCCAGCGAGGCGAACGTTCAGGTCAGGATGTCCGGATTGCGTGTGATTGTGAATCCTCCGTCTGTGCCATTCCGTCCCTCGAAGTGACTAGTTCCCGGCGGCGCGCGGCCGTCAGCCCGCCGCTGCCTACACTCCGCAACGTGTCCGATGTCCGCACCGCTGCCGACCGCGATGCCACCGCGGGCGTGGTCTGGCTGGTGACGGCCCACGCCGCCATCGTCGCCCTCCCCCTGCTCGTGGTGGGGTTGTTCGTCCTGCCGGCCGTGCTGGCGGTGGTCGGGGCGCTCGTCGTGGCGATCGTGGTCACCGCCGTGCGCCTGCGGGGCATCGGTCGCCGGGTGGTGGCTTCGCTGGGGGCGGTTCGGCTCGGCCCGGACGAGCGCCCACGGCTGCACAACGTCGTGGAGGGCGCGGCCATGGCGGTCGGGGTGCCCGTACCGCAGCTGTTCGTGGTCGACAGCCCGGCCCGCAATGCCCTGACCTGGGCCGACGGGATCGGGCCCGTGTCGGTCGCGTTCACCACCGGGTTGCTCGACGCGGTCGACCGGATCGAGCTCGAGGCGGTCGTCGGCCGCCAGCTCACCGTGGCCCGTGACGGCCGGCTCGACGTCGTCGGGATCGCCGGCGCGCTGTTCGGGCACCTGGCCCGGGGCCCGTTCGAGGAGGCGGTGGCCTCCCTCGTCCACCACACCGTCGACGACCGCAACGTGGTCCTGGCCGACCTCGAAGGGGCGCGCGCCACCAGCTACCCGCCCGGCCTGGTCGCGGCCCTCGAGCAGGTGCGAGTCGGGTCGTCCGGCCTCGCCGGCGTGCCCCCGTGGCTGAGCGCGTTCTGCTTCGCCGCTCCCGCCGGCGACGAGGGCGCCTTCTCGGTGCATCCCCCCATCGAGGACCGGATCGACCTCCTGCGGGAGATCTAGTGGGGGTCGGGGCGGACGACCCCCGTAGACTCGATCCCATGGCCGCTGCGCACGACTCCGACACCACCTCGTCCCCGCCCAGCTCCAGCCAGCGTGGGACCTATCGCGTCAAGCGGGGGCTGGCCGAGATGCTCAAGGGCGGCGTCATCATGGACGTCGTCACCGCCGAGCACGCCCGGATCGCCGAGGACGCGGGGGCCGTGGCCGTCATGGCGCTGGAGCGGGTTCCGGCCGACATCCGGGCCGACGGCGGCGTCGCTCGCATGTCCGACCCGGAGATGATCGAGGCCATCAAGGACGCCGTCACCATCCCGGTCATGGCCAAGGCCCGCATCGGCCACTTCGTCGAGGCCCAGATCCTCCAGGCCCTCGGCGTCGACTACGTCGACGAGTCCGAGGTGCTCACCCCGGCCGACGAGACCCACCACATCGACAAGTGGGCCTTCGACGTGCCGTTCGTGTGCGGTGCCACCAACCTGGGCGAGGCCCTGCGCCGCATCAGCGAGGGCGCCTGCATGATCCGCTCCAAGGGCGAGGCCGGCACCGGCAACATCATCCAGGCCGTGCGTCACCTCCGCTCCATCATCGGCGACATCCGCAAGCTCACCCAGGCCGACGAGGCCGAGCGCTTCGAGTGGGCCAAGCAGCTCCAGGCCCCCCTCCCGCTGGTCCAGGAGGTCGCCGAGACCGGCTGGCTCCCCGTCCCGATGTTCTGCGCCGGTGGCATCGCCACCCCGGCCGACGCCGCCCTCGCCATGCAGCTGGGCGCCGAGTCCGTGTTCGTCGGATCCGGCATCTTCAAGTCGGCCGATCCGGCCCCCCGGGCCAAGGCCATCGTCGAGGCCACCACGCATTTCCGCGACGCCGACATCCTGGCCAAGGTCTCCCGGGGCCTCGGCACCCCGATGACCGGCATCGGGCTCGACTCGTACGGCACCGCCGACGACGGCACCACCTTCGAGACCCGCGGCTGGTGATCGCGTCGAGATCGCCCGGGGAGCCCCCAGGTGGGCGCGGTGCCGACCATCGGTGTGCTCGCCCTGCAGGGCGCCTTCGCGCGCCACGTCGACGCCTTTCGCCGGCTCGGCGCTGACGCGATCGAGATCCGCCGGCCCGACGAGCTCGATCGGGTCGATCGGCTGGTGATCCCGGGCGGCGAGTCGGGGACGATGTCGATGCTGCTCGACCGCGCCGAGCTGTTCGACCCCGTCGCCAAGCGGCTGGCCGACGGCATGCCCGCCCTCGGCACGTGTGCGGGGATGATCCTGCTCGGGACCGAGATCCTCGACGGGCGGCCCGACCAGCGGTGCTTCGGCGCCATCGACATCTCCGTGCGCCGCAACGGCTACGGCCGCCAGGTCGACAGCTTCGATCGCGCCATCGACATCAGCGCCCTGGGCGGCCCGGACGCGTCGGCCCCCTTCGATGCGTCCTTCATCCGGGCGCCCGTCGTCGAGCGGATCGGTCCCGACGTCGACGTGCTCGCCCGGGTCGACGATCGACCCGTACTCTGCACATCCGGTCCGGTGATGGTCGCCGCGTTCCATCCGGAGCTCCCGGCTCCCGACGGGACGTCCGACCTGCGCATCCACCGGCATTTCCTCGAGGAGGTCTCCTAGATGTCCGGCCATTCCAAGTGGGCCACGATCAAGCACAAGAAGGCGAACACCGACGCCAAGCGGGCCAAGGTGTTCGCCAAGCTGATCCGCCAGGTCGAGGTGGCCGCTCGCGAGGGCGGCGGCGATGTCGACGCCAACCCCACGCTGCGGACCTTCTACCAGAAGGCGCGTGACAACTCGATCCCGCTCGACACCATCGAGCGGGCCATCAAGCGGGCCACCGGCGATCTCGACGGCGTGGTGTACGAGCAGATCGTCTACGAGGGCTACGGCCCCAACGGCGTCGCCGTGCTGATGGAGGTGCTCACCGACAACCGCAACCGGGCCGCGTCCGACGTGCGCAACGCGCTCACCAAGAACGGTGGCTCGGCCGCCGAACCCGGGGCGGTGTCCTGGCAGTTCGACCGCAAGGGCGTGATCATCGTCCCCAAGTCGGTGACCGAGGACGCGCTGATGGAGACCGCCCTCGAGGCGGGGGCCGAGGACATCACCGACGAGGGCGACGTGTGGCAGGTGCTCACCGCGGCCACCGATCTGCCCGACGTGCGCCAGGCCCTCGACGACGCCGGGATCGCGGTCGAGAGCTCCGAGGTGACCATGCTCCCGCAGAACACGATCCCGATCACCGAGCCGGACAAGGCCAAGTCGATCCTGCGCATCATCGACGCCCTCGAGGACCTCGACGACGTGCAGAACGTCTACTCCAACTTCGACATGTCGTCCGACCTCTACGAGTCGGTGGCCGGGTGATGGTCGCCATCGGCGCTCCCGCGCCCGACTTCACCCTGCCGGGGACCGACGGCACCGACGCCGGCCGTCGCGACTACACCCTGTCGGAGTTCCGGGGGAAGCCGGTGGTGCTGGTCTTCTACCCCGGCGACAACACCCCGGTCTGCACCCGCCAGCTCAACTCGTACACGGCCGAGATCGACGAGTTCCACCAGGTCGGCGCCCAGGTGCTGGCCCTCTCGCCCCAGGACGTGGCCAGCCACGAGGGCTTCGCCGAACGGCAGGGCGGCTTCGGTTTCCCGCTGCTGGCCGACACCGACAAGGCGGTGGGCGAGGCCTACGGGATCATCGGTCCCATCGGCTTCTACCGGCGCTCGGTGTTCGTGATCGACACCGACGGAAAGGTGGCCTACAGCCACCGGGCCATCGCCGGCCTCACCTTCCGACCCACGTCCGAGCTGGTCGACGCGGTCGCCGCCGCCCAAAACCCCTGAAAATCTCGTCGCCCCGTCAACCCAGGTGTGACGGGCTGACGACAGATTCAGAGTGCGAGGGGGGCGTCGGCCACGACCTGGCCGTCGGCCAGTTCGATCCGCCGGGTCAGGTGCACCGCTTCGAGCATGCGCCGGTCGTGGCTGACCAGGATCAGCGTGCCCTCGTAGGTGGCGAGGGCGGCCTCGAGCTGCTCGATGGCGGGCAGGTCGAGGTGGTTCGACGGCTCGTCGAGGACCAACAGGTTGACGCCGACGAGCGCGAAGGCGGCCAGGACCGCCCGGGTGCGTTCGCCGGGGGAGAGCTGCTCGGTGGGCCGGCGGACGTGCTCGGCGCCGAGGCCGAGCTTGGCCAGCTGGGCGCGGGCCTCGTCGGGCCGGACCCCGGTCTCGGCCACGAAGGCGTCGACCAGGGAGTCGGCCGACGAGAAGCGCAAACGGGCCTGGTCGAGGGTGCCCACCACCACCGATGGTCCGAGGCTCGCCACCCCAGAGGTGGGCTCGACCGTTCCCAGCACGGCGGCGAGCAACGTGCTCTTCCCCGCGCCGTTCGGGCCGACCAGCGCGACCCGTTCGCCGAAGCCGATGTCGACCGAGACCGGACCGAGCACGAATCCGCCGCGGTCGATCACCACGTCGCGCAGCCCGACGACCTGATCGCCGGAGCGCCCGGTGGACGCGAAGTCGAGGCGGAGATCCCAGGCCTCCCACGGCTTGTCCACCACCTCGAGCCGGTCGAGCGCCCGCTCCGCCCGGGCGGCCTTGCCGGCGAGCTTCTCGGAACTGGACGCGTTGAAGTGCCGGATGAACTTGTCGGTCTCGCCGGATCGTCGGACCTTGGCCGCGCCCTTCGCCGACCACTCCCTCGTTCGCTGAGCCTGGCCCCGCAACGCGTCCCGCGCGTCGACGTAGCCGCGGTAGGCCTCCTCGGCGTGGTGGCGTGCCGCGGCCCGGGCCTGCTGGTACGCCTGCCACCCGCCGTCGAAGCGGGTGGCGGTGCGCGAGTGC
Organism: uncultured Acidimicrobiaceae bacterium; assembly: GCA_963731885.1. Classification (GTDB taxonomy): domain Bacteria; phylum Actinomycetota; class Acidimicrobiia; order Acidimicrobiales; family Salinilacustritrichaceae; genus Salinilacustrithrix. The sequence goes on from CAVSXR010000022.1 coordinate 42,481, forward strand.
TCGTCGATCTCGACCACGCTGGTGACGACCCGCTCGAGGAATGTGCGGTCGTGCGACACCAGCACGAAGCCGGCCGGGGAGTGCACCAGGAAGTCCTCGAGCAGGGCGAGGCCGTCGAGGTCGAGGTCGTTGGTGGGCTCGTCGAGGGCGAGGAGATCGAACCCGGCCAGCAGCACCGATGCCAGGTTCACCCGGGCCCGTTCGCCGCCGGAGAGGGTGTCGGCCCGTTGATCGGCGTGGTCGGCCCCGAGACCCACCCGGTCGAGGACCGCGGCCATGGCGGCGTCGAGGTCGGCGACGCCGAGCCGCGTCCAGGTCTCGAGCGCATCGGCGTAGCGGTCACCGGCATCGGCATCGCCGGCGGCCAGCGCCCGCATGGCGGCGTCCAGCTCCCGTTGGGCCATGGTCGCACCCGTTCGTCGGCCGATGACGTCGGCGACGGTCTCGTCGGGCTCGATGCCGAGCTCCTGGGTGAGATGGCCGACCCGGGCGTTGCCCGGCACCCGGGCGACCGAACCCGACTCCGGTTCCAGCTCGCCGACCAGCAGACGGAGCAGGGTCGACTTCCCGACGCCGTTGGGTCCGGTCACGCCGATGCGGTGCCCGGCCGCGACGGTGAGGGTCACATCGGCGAGGACCACGTCGGGACCGTGGGCGAAGGAGAGGTTGCGGGCGACGATCTGCGCGGTCATGCGGGTGGGGTCATTGCTCGTCGGCGACGCCCAGCAACCGGGCCCGCGACACCGCCCGCATGCCCCGGCTGAGGCTGAAGACGGCCAGCAACCAGGCCAGGCCACCGATCACCCACGACACCGAGTCGCCCCCGAAGAGCGCGCCGGTCGACTGCGAGTAGGCGATGATGATCAGCGGGAGGCTGACCAGGCCCGAGGCCTGCTGGGCCGCCGCCGTGGACTTCACCCGGGCCGAGAGCCGCAGCACCAACGACAGGGTGAGGGCGAGGAACGGGGGGATGACCCACAGCATCAGCACCCACCACTGCGCGGTGGGGAAGAACCACCCACCCACCTCCGGTCCCACGATCGTGTTGACCAGCAGCGAGTAGAGGCCGAAGCCGACGATGGTGGTCACGTAGCCGGGCACGAGGGAGGCGATCAGCTTGCCCAGGTAGATCTCGCGGATCCCGGCGGGGGAGTGGGCGAGGAACTCGCCGGTGCCCCGCTCGCGCTCGCCGACGATGGTGGCCGCACCCACCGCGGTGGAGATGGTCAGGGGCACGATGACCGCCACCGGTGCGAACAGGTAGACGGCCAGCGCGTACGACGCCTGGCCCTGGGGCGAGCCGCCGCCGCTCTCGATCTTGGCCCGGGTCTTCTGGGGCAGGACCTCGAGGGTCTGGCTGATCTGGTGGACGACCTCCACGTTGTCGACGTGGGTGATCACGATCAGGAGGATGAACGGGATCACGAGGAAGAACATGGCCCCGAGCGCGGTCATGGGGATCCAGAAGTCCTTGGCCTGGATCAGCTGCTTCAGGTCGGTGCGCGCCACGGTGCCGATCTGGCCCAATCGCAGCGGTCCGGTCTCGCGGCGCCGGGGCGCACTGGGGACGATGGCGGTGGTCACGAGGCCACCTCCCCGATCCGGTTGACGCCGCTGGTGCGACGCACCGCGAAGTAGAGGTCCTCGAGGGTGTGCCGGACTGCCGCGACCCGGGTGACGCGGATCTCGGCCGCGGCCAGGGCGGCCACCAGGTCGGGGATGCGGTCGAGGTGGTCGACCGACACCGTGACCGGGCCGGCGCCGTTGCTCTCGACGCCGAGCACGCCCGGCAGGCTGCCCAGCATGACCAGGGCGGCGCGGTCCTCGGCGTCGACCACCACGGTGTCGGCGGGCCAGTACCGGCGCACGAGATCGTCGGGGGTGCCGGCGATCAGCGAGCGACCCTCCTGGAGCATCACGACCTGGTCGGCGAGGCCCTCGGCCTCGGCCAGCAGGTGGGTGCACATCACCACGGTGCTGCCGTCGCCGGTCATCTCCTTGATGAGGTCGAGCACCGCGTGGGACGACTCCGGATCCAGCCCCGAGGTGGGCTCGTCGTAGAGGAGGAGCTCGGGTTGGTGGAGCACCGACCGGGCCAGCGCCAAGCGGGTCTTCATGCCGGTGGAGTACCCGCCGACCTGCTGGTCGAGGGCGCCGGTGATCCCGAAGCGGTCGGCGGCGGCCGCGATGCGGTCGAGGGCGTGCTGGCCCCGGCCGAGACCGTAGAGCTCGGCCGCGTAGGCCAGGTTGTCGCGCCCCGACAGGCGGTCGTAGAGGGCGGGCTTGGCCGACACCACCCCGCAGCGCCGGCGGACCTCGGCCCCGTCGACCGACGGATCGAGCCCGAACACCCGCACGGTGCCCGCATCGGGGGCGAGCGCGCCGGTGATCACCCGGGTGCAGGTGGTCTTGCCCGCGCCGTTGGGGCCGAGCAGCACGGTGATCGACTCGGACGGCACGCTCAGCGACATCCCGGCGAGCGCCGGCGTGTCGCCGAAGCGCCGGTGCACCCCGTCGAGAGCGACCACCGCACCGGTGCGCGTCAGCGCCGGGGGCGCGAGCGGTGGAGCGTCGGTCATCAGCACGAGGTCTGCATCGGCGTCGCCATGTCCAGAGTTGAGCACCTCCCGTCGGTGCCACGGGTCCGCGGTCCCGGGACCTGGCCACTGTAGGGTCGAACCCATGTTCGTGTGGGGGATCGACCCCGGCCTGTCCCGCTGCGGCTACGCGGTGCTCGACGCCAGCTCGCGCCCGGCCCGCGCGGTGGCGATGGGGGTGTTCACGACGCCGGCCAGCGATCCCGTGGCCCATCGGCTCCACGCCATCCAGCGCGACGTTCGCGACCTGGCCGTCGAGTATCCACCGGTCGAGGTGTCGGTGGAGCGCATCCTGTTCTCGGTGAACGTTCGCACCGCCATCGGCGTGGCCCAGGTCGCCGGGGTCGTGATGACCGAGGCCATCGCCGCCGGCGCCGACGTCACCGAGTACTCACCGAACGAGATCAAGCTCGCGGTGACCGGCGACGGTGCCGCCGACAAGACCCAGGTCGAGTCCATGGTCCGCCGCCTGCTGCGCATCGACGCCCCGATCCGGCCCGTCGATGCGGCCGACGCCGCCGCCATCGCCCTGTGCCACCTCGCCCACAGCCCGCTGCGAGCCCGGGTCCGCAGCGCCCGATGACCGGGAGCGCCTCATGATCGGCTCGCTGCGCGGCACCCTGCTCGACCGGGGCGGCGATCACCTCGTCGTCGAGGTGGCCGGGGTCGGCTACCAGGTGACCGTGAGTCCCACCACGGCGGTGTCGGCCGGCGACGTGGGCGACGAGACCTTCCTCTGGATCCACCACCACATCCGCGAGGACAACCAGGCCCTGTACGGCTTCGTGACCGCCGACGCCAAGCGCTGCTTCTCGGCCCTGCTCGGTGCCCATGGTGTGGGGCCGGCGCTCGCCCTCGCCATCTTGTCGGTGCACGGCCCCGCCGACCTGGCCCAGGTCCTGGCCGAGGACGACGTCGCCGCCCTGTGCCTGGTGCCCGGGGTGGGCAAGAAGACCGCGGCCCGCCTGCTGATCGAGCTCAAGAGCCGGCTCGACATCCCGCTCGACCTCGGCCCGGCCGGGCCGGCCAGCCGGGCGGCCTCGGTGTCCGGCGGGGCGGCGGCACGCGCCGATGTCCGCGAGGCCCTCACCAACCTCGGCTACAACCTCGACGAGGTCCGCGAGGTGCTCGTCGACCTCCCCGACGACGACGATGCCGGCCAGCTGCTCAAGCACGCCCTGCAGCGGCTGTCGGTGCCACGCTGAGGGTCCCGGCATGCGCGAGGAACTGCTCGATCCCCAACCCACCGACGACGAACTGGCCGGCGACGGCCTCGACGGGGGGCTCGAGGCCGGTCTGCGACCGGCCACCCTGGCCGATTTCGTGGGCCAACCCCGGCTCAAGGAGCACCTCGAGATCATGCTCGAGGCGGCCCGGCGTCGCGGCCGTCCCGCCGATCACCTGCTCTTCGCCGGCCCCCCGGGGTTGGGCAAGACGACCCTGGCCACCATCGTCGCCCACGAGATGGGGGTCCGGTGCGTGCCCACGTCGGGGCCGGCCATCGAGCGCGCCGGCGACCTCGCCGCCATCCTCACCCAACTCGAGGAGGGCGACGTCCTCTTCGTGGACGAGATCCACCGCCTTCCCCGGGCCGTCGAAGAGGTGCTGTACCCGGCGATGGAGGACTTCCAGCTCGACATCGTCATCGGCAAGGGTCCCGCCGCCCGGTCGATCCGTCTCGACCTGCCCCACTTCACCCTGATCGGGGCCACGACCCGCACCGGGGCGATCACCGGACCGCTGCGCGACCGCTTCGGCCTGGTCGAGCGGCTCGACTTCTACACCGCCGAGGATCTCGAGGCCATCGTGGTCCGGGCATCGGGGATCCTCGAGGTCCCGCTGCATGCCGACGGCGCCACCGAGATCGCCCGGCGAGCCCGGGGCACACCGCGCATCGCCAACCGCTTGTTGCGCCGGGTGCGCGACTACGCCGAGGTCAAGGGCGACGGCACCATCGATCAGGCCACCGCCCATGCCGGGCTCGCGGTGTTCGGCGTCGACGATCGGGGGCTCGACAAGGTCGACCGCGCCATCCTGTCGGCCATCTGCGAGCGCTTCGGCGGCGGCCCGGTGGGTCTGTCCACGCTGGCCATCAGCGTCGGCGAGCAGACCGAGACGGTCGAGGACGTCTACGAGCCGTTCCTCATCCAGCAGGGGCTGCTCATGCGGACCCCCAAGGGGCGGGTCTGCACCCTGGGGGCCTGGGAGCACCTCGGGTTGGTCCCGCCGGCCTCGGCGGAACCCGACGGCGGTCCGCCGGCCCTGTTCGAGTAGGGGTTGGTTGGCGCCGCAGCGCCCGCGGTCAGTTGCGGGACAGGTGGGGCAGTGGGTTGGCGAGGCAGGCGCCGACGTTGACGCGCTGCACGGCCACGCACGCCCAGTACCCGTCGGCCACCCGGTACTCGACCTGGCTGGGGGCCGGGTCGGCGGACGCGTCGGCGGCCATGGCCACCGCCGCCCCGCCGAGGGTGACGAGGGCGGTGGCGACGAGGGCGAGCCGCCGGCGGAGCGAGGGTCGGGTCATGACTTGCCTCCGAGGAAGAACTGGACGGTTTCCTGCAGGAACGTGGTGGTGTCGCCGGTGGCCACGGGAGGGTCGACGCCGCCGGTGGCCGGGCCGATGGTGCCGCCGAGCGGCATCTCCTGCGCCGCGGTCTGGGCGTGGTCGGTTCCGGTGGGGCCGGTGAAGACGTGGGCGGGCCCGGCGGCCACGGTGGGCTCGGCCCGCGAGGGCGCTGTTGGATCGGACGCGGGCGCGGCCGGCGGAGCCGGTCGGTCGGGGACGACGGCCACCGGCTGGTCGGGCGCGACCGCCGTCGGATCGACGTCCGGTGTCGCCGCCGCCGAGACCGGGGTGGCGACGGTGTGCACCTGGGTCGGTGCCGGGGCCGCCCCGGGGACGAGCACGATGGCGGCGGTGGCGGCGCCGACCGCGATGGGGGCGGCGACCGCGCCGATCTCCACCCACCGATCGCCCAGGTGGGCTCGCAGCGCGCTGGCCCGGGCTCCGAGCCAGCCGAGCAGGGGCAGGCCGAGCAGGCCGCGCGACTCGCCGGTGACCGCGGCGTACTCGCGACGCAACGCCTTGCGGGCCCGGTGGAGCAGGGCCTCGACGGTGGTGACGGGCACCTCGAGACGATCGGCGATCTGGGCGTAGCTGAGGCCCTCGGTCTCCCGGAGCAGCAGCACCTCGCGGTGGCGGGGTCCGATGTTGCCCATGGCCTCTCGCACGTGGGCGGCGTCGACCGCGGCGAAGAGGTGGTCGACGTCGGGATCGACCGATCCGAGGTCGGGTTCGTCGGTGAGCTCGACCCGGGACAGCTTGCGATGCCGGTCGATGGTGATGCGCTTGGCGATCACCGTCATCCATGGGTAGAAGCGACGCTCGCCGCGGAGCGAATGCATCGAGCGCAGGGCCTTCACGAAGGCTTCCTGGGCGACCTCCTCGGCCTCGTGGGAGTCGTGGGTGTGGCGCAGGCAGTAGCGGTGGAGGCGGTCGAAGTAGCGGCGGTAGAGGTCGTCGAACGCCTCGGGATCGCCGTTCTGGAAGCGCTCGACGAGGTCCCGGTCGCGGCCGAGGTCGACATCGTCAGCTCGTAGCGCCATGGATTCCCGACCCTGTTCGTCCCGTGTCGACCCGTGATCCCGGCCCGCGATCCGGGCCGTGTTCCGGTGATCTTCGACACCGCCTCGTTCGTTCCCTCCCCGGGGCCGTGGGTATCTTCGGCACTCCCGATGGAGACCGCCGACTTCGACTACGACCTGCCGGACGCCGCCATCGCCCAGCACCCGGTCGAACCCCGTGATCGGGCCCGGTTGCTGATCGATCGGGGAGCGCGACGGCGGCCCGAGCACCGGCACGTGTCGGACCTGGCCACCTTCGTCGGGCCCGGCGACGTGGTGGTGGTCAACGACACGCGCGTGCTGCCGGCGCGGCTCCACCTGGCCAAGGCCACCGGCGGAGCCGTCGAGGTGCTGTTGCTGGCCGAACTCGACCAGCCGGGCAGCTGGGAGGCCCTGGTGCGCCCGGGCCGGCGCGTCCCCCCGGCACCCGGTTGGTCGCCGGGCCCGATCTGACGGTCGTGGTCGGCGAGCGCCTCGACGACGGTCGCCGGGTCGTGGCGGTCGAGACCGAGGACCTGCTCGCCGCGCTCGACCGGCACGGCGAGGTCCCCCTCCCGCCGTACATCCACGAGCCGCTCGACGATCCCGAGCGTTACCAGACCGTCTATGCCTCCCATCCCGGGTCGGTGGCAGCGCCGACCGCCGGCCTGCACCTCACCGCCGCCGTGCTCGCCGGGATCCGGGACGCCGGGGCCACGGTGGTCCAGGTCGACCTCGTCGTCGGGTTGGGTACCTTCCGGCCGATCAGCACCGCCGACATCGCCGATCACGTCATGCACGAGGAGCGCTTCTCGGTGCCCGCCGAGACCTGGCAGGCCTGCCAGGACGCCCGCCGCGTCATCGCCATCGGCACCACCACCGTGCGGGCGCTCGAGTCGGCCGCCGCCTTCGGCCGTGCCTCGGGCAGCACCGGTCTGTACCTCACTCCGGGGAGCGAGTTCGCGGTGGTCGATGTGCTGCTGACCAACTTCCACCTGCCCCGCTCGAGCCTGCTGGTGCTCGTCGAGGCGTTCGCCGGGCCCCACTGGCGGGACCTCTACGCCGAGGCGCTCGATGCGGGGTACCGGTTCCTGTCCTTCGGTGACGCCATGTTGTTGGGCCGCGACGGCGTGGGGATCCCGGCATGACGCTGACCGTCGACGTCGAGGTGACCAGCGGCGCGGCCCGGGCCACCACCATCACCACCGCCCGGGGGGCGGTCACGACGCCGTGCTTCATGCCGGTGGGGACCCGGGGCACGGTGCGGGCGGTCGAGAGCGCCGATCTCGAGGCGCTCGGGGTCCAGGTCGTGCTGGGCAACACCTACCACCTCCTGTTCCGGCCCGGGCCGGAGATCATCGAGGCCCGGGGCGGCCTCCACGGGTTCGCGTCGTGGCCCGGCCACGTCCTCACCGACAGCGGCGGCTACCAGGTGTTCTCCCTGTCGCCGAAGGTCGACGACGACGGCGTGACGTTCCGCAGCACCTACGACGGCGACGAGCACCGACTCACCCCGGAGGGCGCGGTTCGGGTGCAGACCGCCCTCGGCGCCGACATCCAGATGGTCCTGGACCAGTGCCCGCCGCTGCCCAGCCCGCCCGACGTGGTCCGGGTCGCCCTCGAACGGACCGCCGACTGGGCCGTCCGCGCCCGCCGGGCGTTCGAGGCGCTGGAGGATCCGGCCCGGAACCAGTTCGGGATCGTCCAGGGCGGGGTCGACGCCGCCATGCGGGCCGAGAGCGCCGAGCGGACCGTGGCGGTCGGCTTCGACGGCTACGGCATCGGTGGACTGTCCGTGGGCGAGGCCAGGGATGAGATGCTCCCGGCGCTCGCCGCCGCCATCGCCCACCTGCCGTCCGACCGGCCCCGTTACCTGATGGGGCTCGGCGACCCGGTGGGGATCGTCGAGTCGATCGCGCTCGGCGTCGACCTGTTCGACTGCGTCCTGCCGACGCGGCTCGGCCGGCACGGGACGCTGTTGACCTCCGAGGGGCGGTTGAACATCAAGAACCGCCGCTTCGCCGATGACGGCGGGCCCATCGATCCGGCGTGCGACTGCCGGGTCTGTGCCCGCTACTCCCGGGCCTACCTGCGCCATCTGGCCAACGTGAACGAGCCGACCGCGGCCCGGCTGGCCACCCTCCACAACCTGGCCTGGACCCTGGCCCTGACCGATCGGGCGCGGACTGCCATCGGCAACGGCACGCTCGACGCCCTGCGGGCCGAGATCACCGCGGTCTACGCGTGACCATGGGGCTGTCCTGGGTGCGCCAACGTCGGATCACTAGAGTCGTCGGTCGCCCGTGCCAGGCGACGAGCGCCTCACCCACGACCTCCCCCGAGTAGCACCCATGCGCCGCAACGGCTTGTTCTCCCTGATCTTCATCGTCCTGCTCGCCGGGGCCGGCATCGTCGGCACCCTGGCTTCCGGCAACAAGCCGCTGCTCGGCCTCGACCTGCAAGGCGGGGTGTCGGTGGTCCTCAAGCCCACCAAGCAGAGCTCGTCGGAGGCCATCGGCCAGGCGATCGAGATCATCCGCCAGCGGGTCGACGGCCTCGGCGTGGCCGAACCGGAGATCTCCCGCCAGGGCGACGCCATCGTCGTCCAGCTCCCGGGCGTGAAGGATCGCGAGCGGGCGCTCGAACTGGTCGGCCAGACGGCCGAGCTGCGGTTCCGGCCGGTGTACACCTCGTTCCCGCCCAGCCTGGCCGACGTCGGCTCCTCGACCACGGCGCCGGGTGACGCCGGATCGACCACCACCACCGCCACGACCGAGGCGACCACCACCACCACGGTGGGCGGGAGCAACGAGGCCGGCTACGGCATGGCCCCCGGCGAGTCGGCCGCGCCGGTGTTCCAGACCGATTCCACCACCACGACCACGGCGGCGCCGGACTCCACGACCTCGACCACCGCCGCGCCCACCAGCACCACCCAGGCGGGTTCGGGGCTCGCGGGCCTCGACCTCACCCCGACCGACCAGGATGTGGCCGACCAACCGGTGACGCTGGCCGAGTACGACAAGGACAACAACGAGGTCCTGCGCTACCAGCTCGGCCCCACCGCGGTGAAGGGCGACATCATCTCCTCGGCCCAGGCCCAGCTCGAGGGCGTGGGCCAGTGGGTGGTCGGCCTGCACGTCAAGGGTGACCGCATCGACGAGTTCAACAAGATCGCCGGCGATTGCTACAACAAGGCGGCCGACTGCCCGTCCGGCCAGCTCGCCATCGTGCTCGACAGCCGGGTCGTCTCGGCCCCGTCGATCAACGCGCCGTCGTTCGCGGCCGATCGCATCTCGATCAGCGGTTCGTTCACCGAGGGCGAAGCCAAGGACCTGGCCCTCGTGCTGCGGTACGGCTCGCTGCCGGTCGAGCTCGAGGCCCAGCAGACGCAGTCGGTGTCGGCCTCGCTGGGCAAGGACGCCCTCGACGCCGGCGTCTCCGCCGGTCTCATCGGTCTCGCCCTCGTCGCGCTGTACATGATCGTCTACTACCGGCTGCTCGGTGTGGTGGCCATCCTCAGCCTGGCGGTCTCGGCCACCCTGTTGTGGACGATCATCTCCTACCTGGGCGCCAACCAGGGCCTGGCCCTGACCCTGGCGGGGGTGACGGGCATCGTGGTGTCCATCGGTGTCGCGGTGGACTCCAACGTGGTGTTCTACGAGCACCTCAAAGAGGACGTGTCGAAGGGACGAACGTTGCGTTCCACCATCGACACCTCGTTCAAGTCGGCGTTCTCCACCATCGTGAAGGCCGACGTCGCCTCGCTCATCGGTGCCGGCATCCTGTACATGCTGACGGTCGGGTCGGTGAAGGGGTTCGCCCTCTACCTCGGGTTGTCGACCATCCTCGACCTGGTGGCGTCGTACTTCTTCATGCGCCCCCTGGCGTTCATGATGGTTCGGTCCCGGGTGCTCCAGGACCGGCCCCGCTGGTTCGGCATGCCGAGGGAGACGCCGCCCGTCGTGGGTGAGGGAGTGACCGCGTGAAGAACAAGCTGGCCAGCTTCGAGAACGACATCGACTTCCCCCGCATCTGGCGGGTCGGCATCGCCATCTCGGCCATCGCCGTGCTGGTGAGCATCGGCGCCCTCGCCTTCCGGCAGCTCAACCTCGGCATCGACTTCGAGGGCGGTACCTCGTGGGAGGTCGTGGCCCCCGATGTCTCCGTCTCCCAGGCGCGCTCGGCCCTCGGCCCGGCCGGCGCCGCGGGGGCCAAGATCCAGATCGTCGGTGGCGACACCCTGCGCGTCCAGGCCGAACCCACCGACAAGGCGGCCGAGGACAAGGTCACCGACGCCCTGGCCGAGGTCGCCGGGGTGCCGCGCGCCGAGGTGGGTGTGTCCACCGTGGGGCCGACCTGGGGGAGCCAGATCACCGCCAAGGCCGAGCGCGCCCTCGTCGTCTTCTTCATCATCATCTCGCTGTACATCGCGCTGCGACTGGAGTGGAAGATGGCCGCCGGCGCGCTGGCTGCCGTGGTCCACGACATCCTGCTCACCATCGGGTTCTACGCCCTGTTCCAGTTCGAGGTGACCCCGGCCACCGTCATCGCGGTGCTCACCATCCTCGGCTACTCCCTGTACGACACGATCGTCGTGTACGACAAGGTCAAGGAGAACGCCGACAAACCGGCGATCGCCCAGAAGATGCCGTACACCGAGATGATGAGCCTGTCGCTCAACCAGGTGCTCATGCGGTCGTTGAACACCACCATCACCTCGCTGCTCCCGGTGCTGGCCATGCTCTTCGTCGGGTCGTTCCTGCTCGGCGCGGTGACCCTCCAGGAGTTCGCCATCGCCCTGGCCGTCGGCCTGCTGTCCGGCGCGTACTCGTCGATCTTCATCGCCACTCCGCTGGTCGCCTACCTCAAGGAGCGCGAGCCCTACTACCGCAACCTGCGCATCCGACTGGAAGGGCAGGGCACCCGGCGCACCCCGGCTACGGTCGGGGCATCGTCGACCCGCGCGTCGGCGTCCGATTCGTCCGCGGCGGTTCCGGAGCTGTCCGGGCGCGTCATCCCCCCACGTCCCCGCAAGAAGGGCAAGCGTCGCTGAGATGTCCGACTTCCCGCCTCCGCCGCCGCCCGGGTCGACGCCGCCTCCACCGCCCCCGCCGCCGCCCGGGGGTCCGCCGCCCAGCCTCCAACCGGTGGGTGCCTGGCCCCGCTTCGGCGCCAAGATCATCGACTACCTCGTCCTGATCATCCCGGTGTTCATCATCTCCGCGGTGATCGGCGGCAACCGTTCCGGCGCCCTCGGGGCATCGGGTGGACGCGAGATCGTCGCCGGCATCATCACCACGCTGCTCACCTACGGCTACTTCGTCTACCTGGAGTCCACGCGAGGCCAGACCATCGGCAAGATGGCGCTCGGCTACAAGGTGATCGGCCCCGACGGTGCGGTGCCGTCCCAGGACGTGGCGATGCGCCGCAACGCCTACATGCTGCTCGGCATCATCCCCATCCTCGGCGGGCTGGCGCAGTTCGTCCTGGTCATCGTCATCGCGGTCACCATCAGCAACGATCCGTTCAACCGGGGTTGGCACGACAACTTCGCCGGCGGCAGCGCCGTCGTCCGTTCGAAGTAGCCGGACGGCATGGAACGCGATCCGTCGTTCCTGCTCGAGCACCTCCGCGACGTCCCCGACTTCCCCGAACCGGGGGTCCTGTTCAAGGACATCACGCCCCTGCTGGCCGACGGCGACGCCTTCCGGTTCGCCATCGACGCCTTGGCCGAGCCCTTCGCCGACCGCGACGTCGACCTGGTCATCGGCATCGAGGCCCGCGGCTTCCTCTTCGCCGCCCCCATCGCCTACCGCCTCGGCGCCGGCTGCACCCCGCTGCGCAAGCCCGGCAAGTTGCCCTACGAGACCATCGAGCACACCTACGAGCTCGAGTACGGCACCGACACCTTGTCGGCCCACGTCGACGCGGTGTCAGCCGGTGATCGCGTGCTGATCGTCGACGACGTCCTCGCCACCGGTGGTACCGCTCGGGCCGCCTGCGACCTGGTCGAGGGCCTCGGCGGCGAGATCGTGGGATGCGCGTTCCTGTTGGAGTTGGGGTTCCTCTCCGGACGGGAGAGACTGAGGGATCAGTCGGTGATGAGCCTGCTCAGCGTCGACTAGAGGAAGGAGCAGAGCCCACGTGACGTCGACGGTCGATCGGGTGTTGCCGTGGCGCCGGAGCAGTCCGCCGCCGGCGGAAGAGGTCGCGCCCCTCCTCGCCGCGTTCCGCGCCCGCCATGGTCGATCAGTCCGCACCGACATGATCTCGCGGGCCTATCTCACCGCCGCCTCGGCCCACACCGGCCAGATGCGCAAGACGGGCGAGGCCTACATCCACCACCCCATCGCGGTGGCCCGCATCGTGGCCGAGCTCGGCCTCGACGACGTCACCATCGCCGCCGCCCTGCTCCACGACTCGGTCGAGGACACCGGCATGACCCTCGCCGACGTCGAGCGCGACTTCGGCGCCGACGTGGCCGCCATCGTCGACGGCGTCACCAAGCTCGACCGGCTGTCGTTCGACACCAAGCAGGAGCAGCAGGCCGCCACCGTCCGCAAGATGATCGTGGCCATGAGCAAGGACCTGCGGGTCCTGATCATCAAGCTGGCCGACCGGCTCCACAACATGCGGACCATCGGCGGCATGCCCCGGTTCAAGCAGGAACGCACGGCCCGCGAGACCCTCGACATCTTCGCCCCGCTGGCCCACCGCCTCGGGATGCAGGACGTGCGCCAGCAGCTCGAGGACCTCTCGTTCGCCGCCCTGCACCCCAAGCGCTTCGCCGAGATCGACCACATGGTCTCCACCCGCACGCCCGAGCGGGATCTCTACCTCCACCAGGTGATCGACCAGGTGAACGAGCGCCTCGACGAGCTGCGCCTGTCGGCCGAGGTGACCGGTCGGCCCAAGCACCTGTGGAGCATCTACGAGAAGATGGTGGTCAAGGGCCGCGAGTTCAACGACATCTTCGACCTGGTCGCCATCCGGGTCATCGTCGACTCGGTCAAGGACTGCTACGCCGCCCTCGGTTCCATCCACGCCACGTGGAAGCCGGTGCCGGGCCGGTTCAAGGACTACATCGCCATGCCCAAGTTCAACCTCTACCAGTCGTTGCACACGACGGTGGTGGGTCCGCAGGGCAAGCCGCTCGAGGTCCAGATCCGCACCACCGAGATGCACGCCCGAGCCGAGCGTGGCGTGGCCGCCCACTGGCAGTACAAGGCCGACGAGAAGGAGCACGATTCCGGGTCGGACTACGCGTGGCTGTCACGGATCGTCGACTGGCAGGAGGAGACCTCCGACCCCGACGAGTTCATGAAGAACCTGAAGATCGACCTCGAGGAGGACGAGGTCTTCGTCTTCACGCCCAAGGGGCGGGTCATCACCATGCCGGCCGGCGCCACCCCCATCGACTTCGCCTACACGGTCCACACCGAGGTGGGGCACGCCTGCATCGGGGCCAAGGTCAACGGCCGCCTCGTCCCCCTCGACAGCCAGGTGAGCTCGGGCGACACCGTCGAGATCGTCACGTCCAAGGTCGAGGGGGCCGGCCCCAGCCGCGACTGGCTCCACGTCGTGGTCAGCCCACGGGCGCGCAACAAGATCCGCCAGTGGTTCTCGCGCGAGCGCCGCGAGGACGCCATCGAGTCCGGGCGCGAGGACCTGGTCAAGTCGCTCCGGCGGGAGAACCTGCCGATCAAGTCCGAGGCCGTCACCAAGGTCCTCGAGGAGATCGCGGCGTCGATGAACTACGCCGACCTCGACGCGTTGCACGCCGCCATCGGCGAGCACCACGTGTCGGCCAAGTCGGTGGCCGGCCGGGTGGCGAAGGCGCTCCACGACAGCGACCCCGAGCGCGAGGAGCAGCTCCCCACCGCGGCGGTCCACGACCGGCGGGGGAGCGGGGCCCGGGGCCGGCGATCCAAGCCCGGCGTGCACGTCGAGGGCCTCGACGACGTCATGGTGCGCCTGTCACGCTGCTGCACCCCCGTCCCCGGCGACGAGATCGTCGGATTCATCACCCGGGGTCGGGGCGTGTCGGTACACCGGTCCGACTGCGCCAACGCCGTGTCGCTGGTGGCCGGCCAGGCCGATCGTCTCATCGACGTCGAGTGGGACGGTGACCAGGGCGGCTCGTACGTGGCGTCGATCGAGATCAAGGCCCTCGACCGGGCCCGCCTCCTCCGGGACGTGACCACGGCTCTCGCCGATCACCACGTCAACATCATCGCCTCGTCGACCCGGGCCGGGCGCGACCGCGTGTCCACCATGCGCTTCGACTTCGAGCTGGCCGATCCGTCGCACCTCGACTCGGCCATCTCCACCATCAAGTCGATCGACTCGGTCTACGACGCCTACCGGGTCATTCCGGGCAAGGGCGGCTGACGGGACCTTCGTCACAGAAGGTTCAAGAATCTTCCGGCTCGTGACGATCAGTACCCCCGCCGGGGCAGTACCGTCATCGACCCGTAACCCAAAGACGTGCAGAGGGCCACGGGCGCCCGCTGGACCTGACATTCCCGGCACCGCCCATCATGATCTCTCGACGCACCATCACGCGGATCGCCGCGCTCCTGCTCGTCGCCGTCATCGGCTCGGCCATGCCGGCCGGTGCCCAGGACGGCGACCCGCTGCCCACCAACCCGTACGAGCGCCTGGCCGAGATCCGGCGCCGCCAGGCCGAGGCCGCCATGGCCATCGACATCCTCAATGCCACCCAGGTCGAGGTGCAGAAGCGGCTGGCGACCGTGGAAGCGTGGGTGGCCTCCCAGGAGCAGGTCGTGGCCCAGGCCCAGGCCGAGCTGGTGGACGCCACGCTGGTGGCCAACCGGGCTCGCCAGCGGGAGCAGGCCAAGGCGGCCGAGCTGCAGTCGCTGAAGGACCTGATGGCGCAGCTGGCGGTCGAGGCGTACATGCGCCCGCCCCAGATGGCGGCCATGAACGTCATCGTGACCCACGACCTCGCGTCGGCAGAGAAGGCCGACGTGATGCTCCGGGCCAAGGCCGAGCGCGACGAGAACGTGGCCGAGGACCTGGCGGCGGCGGAGAAGGCACTGAGCGGTCTGCGGGAAGCGGCCGATGCCAAGGCCAGCCGCGCCGAGACCGCGGCCGAGGACGCGGCCGGCGCGCTCGACGACCTCCAATCGGCGCGGAACGAGCAGCTCGCGCTCGCCCAGCAGGTGCACGGCCAGCTGGAGCAGACGTCGGCGCAGCTGGTCACGCTCAGCAGCGACGAGGTCGCCGCCGCCGAGGACGTCCAGCGCCAGACCGCGGCGTTGCTCGCTCGCGTCGACCACGGCACCGACATCCCGCTGGTGACCGTGCGGGGCATCCAGGTCCACGCCGACATCGCCCCCGCGCTCGAGGGGTTGCTGTCCGAGGCCGAGGCCGCGGGCATCGAGTTGTCGGGGTGGGGCTACCGCACCACCGAGTCGCAGATCTCGTTGCGGCGCCAGCACTGCGGGGGGCCCGGGGTCGACGACGCCACCGCGGTCTACGTGGTGGCCCCCGGGGCGTGTTCGCCACCGACGGCCAAGCCGGGCACGAGCATGCACGAGCTCGGCCTCGCCGTCGACCTCACCGTGAACGGCGAAGCGATCCACTCCCACGACGACCCGGCCTGGATCTGGCTGAACGAGCACGCCGGCGAGTACGGCTTCCAGAACCTGCCCAGCGAACCCTGGCACTGGTCCATCAACGGGAAGTAGGCACCGTCGCCTTCCGGGAACGGGTCGCTCGACCGACGGCCGCGTCGAGAGACACCGGGCATCGCCCGATTCGCGAAGTTGCCGTGTTCACTCGCCCCTCCACACCGGTGCCCGTTTCTGCGCGAACGCCAGAGGACCCTCGATGAAGTCGTGGGAGCGGACCATGGCCTGGACCGCGTTGTAGCGGGCTGCGAGCGCTGTCTCGACACCCCCGTGGTCGAAGCCCTGGTATGCCGCCTGCTTCGATGCTCGGATCGACATCGGCGAGCATTCGAGGATTTGCGCCGCCCATCGCCTGGCGACCTCGAGCGACTCGCCGTCGGGTACGACCTCGTTGACGAATCCGAGTTGCTTTCCCTCCGCCGCCTCGACGCGACGCCCGGTGAGGATCATGCCCATGGCCTGCTTCATCGGTATCTGCCGCGGGAGCCGGAGCAGTCCGCCTGCCAATGCCGCCAGCCCGACGCGTGGCTCGGGCAGAGCGAACACAGCGTGCTCCGACGCCACGATGAGATCACAAGCCAACGCGATCTCGAAGCCACCGCCCATGGCTACCCCGTTGACCGCGGCGATCACGGGTTTGTGGAGGTCGAATCGGGCGGTGATCCCACCGAATCCGGTCGATGGCTGCATCGACATGTCGCCCCCACCTGCTTGGTATTTCAGGTCGTTCCCCGCACAGAAGGCCCGGTCTCCGGCACCGGTGATGATCGCAACCCACTGGTTCGTGTCGGCCGCGAACTCATCGAGCATCTCGGCCAACTCGCGGTTCGCGGGGGGGTGGAGAGCGTTCATCACCTCCGGCCGGTTGATCGTGACCACGGTGACGTGTCCGTCCCGCTCGATCGTGCTGAACTCACCCATGCCGAACCCCCGAACCCTCGTCGCGACTCTCGGGGACAGTAGCGAGGTGTATCGTGCCCATCGATACCAGTCAGGGGGAGCATGCACGGAGTCGGTCCACTCACCGGACCCCGCGGAAATTCAGCGCGAAATTCAGCGCGTTGATGAATTCCGTCGAGCAGAACGGTGGTGCCTGATGGTGGTGTTCGACGCCCTCGGTGCGTTGCCTGACGACCAGCCAGGGCCGTGGGGTGATTCGGTGGCCATTCGCTACGACCGCCGTGACGTGCTGTTGTACGCGGTGGGCATCGGTATCCGGGACCTGCGATTCGTCTTCGAAGACCATCCGGGCTTCGCTCCGTTCCCGACCTTTCCGATCCGCTGGGGCGGAGTCGGCGCCACAGTGGACGAGGCTCGGGTTCCGCCGTCGCCGGGGCCCTTGAACATCGACGCAGAGCGCTATCTGAAACAGCTCGCACCGATGCCCGACGCCGGCGAAGTGACCGTGCGTTCACGGCTGGTCGGCGTGCACCCGAAGGGCACCGGCAACGCGCTGGTCGAGTACGAGACCGAGGTGAGCGACGCGGACGGTCGCGTGCTGGTCGAGATGATCAGCGGGTCGTTCCGACGAGGAGTGAAGGAACTCGGCGACATCGAGCCCTTCACGGGCGCGGGTGTGACGTATTCGACGCGTCTTGACCCACCTGGGGGGGACCCGGATGTGGTGGCGGCGGCCGAGATCGCCGACAACCAAGCGCATCTGTACCGGCTGTCGGGTGACTACAACCCGCTCCACATCGACCCCGATGCTGCTCGCTTCGGTGGATTCGACCGGCCGATCCTGCATGGGTTGTGCACCTTTGGGCATTGTGCCCAGCTGCTTCTCGGTGCCGTGGCCAACGGGGACCCCGAGCGCTTCGGGACGATACAGGTGAGATTCTCTTCACCCGTGTACCCGGGCGACCGCCTCGAGATCCGCGGATGGAACACCGAGCCCGGGACCGTCGTGTTCCAGGCATCGGTCGGTGATCGTGTTGTAGTCAGCAATGCCCAGTTCACCTTTCTCTCGTGAGCTCGATGCAGATGAGCTCCCCTTTTCGTAGCCAACTGCTGATCGCCATCGATCGGCCGACAAGACAGGAGCGCACGTGGCTGAGATCCAGACGGTAGGAGGGCTCGTCGACACCGGCGCATTGGGGCCGACACTGATGCACGAACACGTCTTCGTCCTGAGTACCGAGATCGAGGAGAACTACCCCGAGGGGTGGGGAGACGAAGATGAACGCGTCGCGGATGCGATCATCCGGCTGAACGAGCTGAAGGCTGCAGGAATCGACACCATCGTCGATCTCACCGTGATCGGGCTCGGTCGTTACATCCCACGCATCCAGCGAATCGCGGAGGCAACGGATCTCAACATCGTTGTCGCGACAGGGGTGTACACGTACAACGACGTTCCGCACTTCTTCCACTTCCGTGGACCGGACACGCTTCTCGGTGGTCCGGAGATCATGGTGGACATGTTCGTGCGCGACATCGAGCAGGGAATCGCGGACACGGGAGTTCGCGCCGCCGTGCTCAAGTGCGCAACGGACGAACCGGGAGTGACCCCCGGGGTCGAGCGCGTGCTCCGGGCGGTTGCGCAGGCGCATCGCCAGACCGGCGTGCCGATCTCCACCCACACGCACCCCGGCACCCGACGTGGTCTCGAACAACAGGCGATCTTCGCGGATGAGGGAGTCGACCTCAGCCGTGTCGTGATTGGTCACAGCGGTGACACCACCGACCTCGCGTACCTGGAGGAGATCATCGCGTCCGGGAGCTTCCTGGGCATGGACCGGTTCGGGATCGACGTGCTCCTGCCGTTCGAGGATCGGGTTGCCACTGTGGTGGCGATGTGCGAGCGCGGTCATGCGGATCGCATGGTGTTGTCCCACGATGCTGCGTGTCACAACGACTGGCTGGATGAGGACGCCCTGGCCGTCATGACGCCGCGCTGGAACTTCCTGCACATCACCAACGACGTTCTGCCCGCGCTGAAGGAGCGAGGCGTGACCGATGCGATGATCAACCAGATGCTGGTCGAGAACCCTCGCCGCATCTTCGAGCAGCAAGGCTCGTACTGACGGCCGTCAGGGTCACTCGGCGTCGATCGGTGTTCTCCGTCAGCCGGCGCTGGAGACACCCTTGGGTGCCTTCTGCGACATGAAGCCGAACATGTAGCCCGCGACCCGTCGCATCTGGATCTCCTCGGCGCCCTCGGTGATCCGGTACCGCCGATGATGGCGGTAGATGTGTTCGAACGGCTTGTGGCGTGAATAGCCGAGCCCGCCATGGACCTGCATGGCGCGATCTGCCGCCTCACAACACAGGCGGTTGGACCAGTAGTTGCACATCGACACCTTGTCGGAGACGGAGAAGGCCCCGTCGCGATCCATCAGCCACGCGGTCTTGTGGATGAGCACTCGCAGCATCTCGCACTGAGTCTGTAGTTCGACGAGGGGAAACTGAATGGCCTGGTTGGTGGCCAGCGGCTTGCCGAAAGGCTTGCGAGCCTTTGCGTACGCCACCGACTCATCGATGCAGTACTGCGCCGCGCCCAGGCTGGAGGCGGCCTGACGGATCCGATTCTCGTTGAAGAAGTGTTGGACCACCTGCAGGCCCTTGCCCTCGCCACCGAAGATGGCGTCGTCGGGAACCCGAACGTCGGTGAGCGAGACGTGGGCGTGATCCGTGGGCATGTTGAAGGTCCAGAGGTATTGCTCCACCTTGAATCCGCTGGCCTCGGACGACACGAGGAACGCCGTGATTCCGTCGCCGTCGCCCGGTTCGCCGCTGGTCCGAGCGAAGATGAGGTCGTGATCAGCAGCATGGATGCCGGTGTTCCAGGTCTTCTCGCCATTGATGACCCATTCGTCGCCGTCCCGCACCGCAACCGTTTCCATGTGCGTGGCGTCGGACCCGTGCTCGGGCTCGGTGATTCCGAACGCGAACGTCCGGCGTCCATTGGCGAGGTCATCGATCCAGTCGGCCTTCTGCGCGTCGGTGCCGTAGCGGATCATGAGTAGCAGCGCAACGTTGTTCCCCACGATGGCGTGCTCGTTCTGCAGATCGCAGTGCAATCCGAGTCCCTTGGCCGCAAGGTGTTCTCGAATCACCGCCATGCCCAAGTTCGTTCCGTTCCGCCCCCCGTACTCTTCGGGAAATGGGTAGCGGTAGTGCCCGGCGTCGTCAGCTCGCTGTCGGGCCTCACTCAGGAGATCCTCCCACTCTGCGTTGGGGAGACCACCTCGATCCCAGTCCGTGCGCGCGTCCTCCCGTCGATGGTCGAAGAACCGGATGTTGTCGTTCGCACGTTCGAGCGGCTTGATCTCACGCTCGATGAAGTCGTCGAGTTCGTCGAGGTAGCTGGCCAAATCCGGTGGGATGTCGAAGTCCATGGGGTCGTCCTTACTTGATGGCGAGCGGATTGATTGGTGAGCCCACCGCATTGGTGAACTTGATGGGTGGTGCCGTGAGGAGGAACTCCCACACGCCGTCCGCTTCGCAGTCGCTGGCCAGCTCCTCGAAATCGAGGATCTCCCCGAGTGTCATTCCCATGTCCCGGATCAAGACCATGTGTACCGGCAGGAGCTCCGTGTCGACCTCGCCCGGGAGGACTTCGATGGCCCAGTTGTCCGACGCGACCGCAGCCACGTCGTGATCGTGTAACCAGTCGCAGCAGGCGAGGCCCAAGCCCGGTTCGCCAGCCATGAAATCGGTGGCGTCACCGTCGGTCAGGAACTTCTTTCGCCAGCCGGTGCGGAACAACAGGATGTCGCCTGGCTGTACGTCGACTCCCTGGCGTCGGGCGGCAGCATCGAGATCGTTGGGCGTGATCACGTCGCCGGCCTGCATCCAATCGACGCCCTTGAGCCGAGCGATGTCGAGCAGCACGCCCCGTCCCACGATGCCCTTGGCGAGTCGGTCGATCGAGCAGTGCTCGGCTCCGTGTGGCCCGACCGAGCTTGCGGGGAAACCGTTGTACAGCGTGTCGTCGTAGTACACGTGGGCCAATCCGTCCCATTGCGACGCGGCTTGGAGTGGCATGAACACGTAGTCGTCGGCGTAGTGGAAGGCACCGGGGAAGTCCTGGTTGGCGCCGGTCTCCGACATCAACCGGACGGGATTGATGCGGCTACCACCGGGCTGGGGACCGTCGGCGCCGAACGGGATGCCGAGATCGAAGATCGCACCGCGGCGCACCAAGGTGCTCGCGGCGGCGACCCGTTCAGGAGTGATGAGGTTGATCGTGCCCCGTTCATCGTCCGCCCCCCATCGCCCCCAGTTCCGGCAGCGCTCACCGATCACACGGAAATCGTCCATCGAACGACACATCCTTTCGACCCACGAGTACGAGGCGAAGCCTGCCCCCGGCCTCGGTTTCTAGCCTGAAGATGACATCAACGTCAACTATCTTGATGCCGCCCGGCGGCGCGGCGAGGGTCGGGGAGGAGATGTTGACATCGGAGTCAACTAGGGTTTCTCGTCGAGCGGCAGTGTGCGGCTGACGACGGGGGAGGAACGCGGTCGATGGCCACCAGCGGCGGAGATTCCCGGCGAAGCAAACCGCACGTCGAGGAGAAGACGCCGAAGACGGAGCGGGGCTGGCGGACGCGCGCCGCGCTCGATCACTGCGGCGCGACGAGTGTTCGAGGAATCCGGGTTCACGGACGCGCGGATCACCGATGTTGCCGACCGTGCCGGTATGGCCCATGGGACGTTCTACACCTACTTCTCGACCAAGGAGGACGTATTTCGCGAGGTCACGCTGGCGGTGCAGAGCGAGGCGATTCGGCCTGACGCACCAGAGCGCGGCTCACTTCGTGATCGTCTGCTCAGCCCCATCCAGCGGATTGAACGGGCCAACCGGGGCTACCTCGAGTCCTACATGCGCAACGCCCGCATCATGGCGGTCATCGAACAGGTCGCCGCCTTCAACCCGGAGTTGCGTGACATCCGACGGCACGCACGCGACGCGTATGTGCAGCGCTCTACCCGGGCCATCACGCGGTGGCAGGACGAGGGCCTCGCTGACCCGGAGCTCGACCCGTACTACGCCGCGAATGCGTTGGGCGCGATGGTGGACCGCTTCGCGTACGTGTGGTTGGTGCTGGGGGAGGACTTCGAGCTCGAAACGGCGGTCCACACGCTCACGCGGCTTTGGGTTCAGGCGATTGGTCTGGAGATCGAGCCATCGCAGGGTCGGCGCGACGGGAGGCGAGATGCAACTTGACATCCACGTCAAATCGAACTTGAATGCGCTCGCTGGCCCGAGCCGCTCGGATCGGTGACGGCGCGATCATTTCGATCACGCCACGAGGGGGAAGCAACTTGGTCGAGGCAGACAGTCCACGATTCCGAGTCGACGGGAAGATCGCGGTCGTCACCGGTGCCTCCTACGGGCTCGGTGCGCTGTTCGCGGCGGTGCTGGCCGAAGCCGGTGCCGATGTCGTGCTCATGGCTCGCTCGAAGGACAAGCTGGTCGAGACCGCAGCGGCGGTGGAGGCGCAGGGCCGTCGGTCACTGGTCGTGGCCGGTGACGTTCGTCGCTTCGCAGACTGTCAGACCGTGATCGACCGAACCATCGAGGCGTTCGGCCGGATCGACATCCTGGTCAACAACGCCGGGTGGGCCGACGACCGGTTGGTCCGATCCGAACATGCCGAACCAGAGGTCTTCGAGGAGATGGTCATGACCGATCTCGTCGGTCTGTTCTTCATGACCCGAGCTGCCGCACCGGTGATGCTGGCCGCTGGAGGGGGCAGCATCATCAACTTGTCGTCGATCTTCGGCATGGCTGGCGCCGAGAATCGCACCGCTGGCTACTTCGCCGCCAAGGGCGGGGTGAACAACCTGACCAAGCTGCTCGCCTGCGAATGGGGTGACCGTAACCTCCGGGTCAACGCGCTCGCGCCGAACTTCTTCCTGTCCGAGATGACGAGGACATTGCTCGAGGATTCCGGCATGGCGCAATGGATGCGGAGTCGGACACCGATGCGGCGCCTTGGAGAGCTGGAGGAACTGGTGGGCCCCTTGCTGTTCCTGGCCTCCGATGCCTCCAGCTACGTCACCGGCGCGGTGCTACCGGTCGATGGTGGGTACACCGCCGGGGCCGGGTACGCCCAGCTGGACCAGCCGTGGGACGAGTGGTCGGACCTCGGCCAACCCATCGGACCGAGCACCGGGTAGCGCCACGAGGTGACGTGCCCGCAGCAGCCATCGAGTAAGAAGCGATGATTGACATGAGTGAAGGTGATGATTGACATGAGTGAATTGGTCGAGGTCACGTCAGGCCTCAAGTTCCCCGAAGGTCCCGTGGCCATGCCCGACGGGACGGTGATCGTCGTCGAGATGTTCGGCCCTCGGTTGACGAGAGTCCATCCCGACGGGCGGAAGGAGACCATCGCGGACATCCCGGGTGGACCCAACGGCGCCGCGATGGGGCCCGGCGGCAAGATCTTCCTCTGCAACAACGGGGCCCGGTTCACCGAGGTCGCCATGGGAGACCTGTCGTTCCCCGGGGCGTGCACCCAGGAGAATTACATCGGTGGCCGCATCCAGACCGTCGATGTGGACACGGGTGAGGTCGTGGACCTCTACACCGAGTGCGACGGCCGGCCCCTGTGGGCGCCGAACGATCTCGTGTTCGACGAGCACGGAGGCTTCTACTTCACCGACCACGGCATGGAAGATGACGACGCACGGATCGCGCGCATCACGGGCATCTACTACGCCAAGGCTGATGGATCTGCGATCAGCGAGATCGTCTTCCCGGCGCACGAACCCAACGGCATCGGCTTGTCGCCGGACGGCAAGAAGCTGTATTGGGCCGAGACGTGGCACGGGCGCATCATGCAGCGCGACATCATCGGCCCAGGCCAGGTTGCCGAGACCGACGCGGTGGACCCGACCGTGTGCCTGTACGGGCTGCCCGGCTTCCAGCTCCTCGATTCCCTCGGAGTCGACTCCGACGGCAACGTGTGTGTGGCGACGTTGGTCAATGGTGGCATCACCGTTGTGTCTCCCCAGGGAGAGCTGGTCGAGTTCGTCGAGACCGATGACCTCCTCACGACGAACATCACGTTTGGCGGTGATGATCTCAGGACCGCGTACATCACACTCTCCGGCACGGGAAAGCTGGTAAGCATGGAATGGCCGAGACCCGGCACCAAGCTGCATCACCTCAATCGTTGACGTAACGCGGAATCATGTAAGAGAGCTACAACGCATTGCCCGGCTGCTGATTGGCAGGCGGGGATCACCAACTAAGGGGGGAATCCAAAGTGACCAGAAGCAGCAAGCGCCGCGACGACGGGGATCCGAAGAATCGCTTCTCTCGCCGGCAGGTGCTGAAGGCGGCGGGTATCGGGGGCATCACGCTGGTCGCCAGTCCATTGCTCGCGGCATGCGGCGACGACGACTCGTCTGCGTCGGGATCGAGCAGTACGACGGCCGGGGGTGGTGGCGGTGGCACGTCATCCGACGACGTGCAGAAGATCCTGGACTTCATCGATCCGGTCGATGAGCAGTTCTCCGGCAAGGGAACCAAGTACCAACTCGGATTGGTTCTGGCGTTCACCGGTCCCGGAGCCTTCTTCGGGCGCACGATGTCGGCTGGTGCAAAGCTCGCGGCCGAGCACATCAAGCAGCTCGGCGGGCCCGAAATCTCGTTCATCGAGAAGGACCACAAGTCCGGCGACCCGCAAGCCGGGGTCACGGCGGTTCAAGAACTCGGTCTTGCCAAGGTGCCGGCCAAACTTGCCTCCTATGTCGACGATCTCGGCGCCATGCTTCCCGGAACCGAGCAGTTCAAGATGTTCACGTTCGATGGTGGTGGTGGCACGTCCACGTTCGGTCAGAACAAGCCGTACTTCTGGGGCACCCGAGCCATCACGCCGAACGACACCTGGCCGGGCACCATCAAGTTCATCAAGGAGGAGTTCACCGACGTCAAGAAGGTCTCTTCCGTTGCCTGGGATCTCGGGCCTGACAACCAGATCAATCAAGATGACCTCAAGCGACGTCTGACCGACGGTGGTCTGGAAATGGGTCTTTACGAGCTCGCGGCGATCGGCGCGACCGACTACTCTTCCCAGATCCAGAAGATCAAGTCGGACAAGCCCGATGTATTGTTCCTGAGCATCTTCGGAGACGACATCGGCGTGTTCATGAAGCAATACGTGACGTCCGGTATCGACATTCCGGTCGTGGCGCCCGAGTACACGCAGTCGTCGGCCGACGTGGCCGGAAATGCCTACGAGGGGATGTACCTCTCCTTCGACTACTTCAACTCGGACACGCCGGACAACGGTTGGTCGAAGATCTTCATCGACGCGTTCGAGAAGGCCGAAGGGCACAAGCCGGACTACTACGCGGCGAACTACTACGAAGACACGTTCGGCATGTGGAACGTCATGCAGCGGGTGCTCAAGAAGGGCGGCGACATCATGGATGGAGCCCAACTCGATGCGGCGTGGCAGGAGAGTCCGGAACTCCCGAGCGTCTACGGTGGCGACGCGACCACTGCGGGTCGGAAGGCACTGAGCCTCGAGAACCACTCGGTGACACAGCGTCCCCTCACGATGTCCATTTTCAAGGATGGCAAGGTCACCCCGTTGGCGTACTTCGATCTCGAAGCGCGCGACTACCGCAAGGCGTGAACGCCCCAAAGCGGCGAGCTGTTCGTTGCGGTATGCACCATGCCTAGCTTCAGCGAGTTCGCCCAGTTCTCGGCCGCCGGCCTGATCGCCGGTAGTGCCTACGCGCTCCTCGGAGTGTCCTTCGGACTGATCCTCAGCGTGACGGGACGTTTCCACTTTGCGTTCACCTTCACCTACACGATCGCGGCGTATGCCGCATCGCAGGTGGGGGACAGCTATGGGTGGCCGTTCTGGCTGTCGGTCCTCTTCGGAGCCGTGGTCGCTGCGGTGTTCGGCGTGTTGATGGAAGCGCTGGTGTACCGACCCCTGGCCGCTCGGTCAGGGGCCTACACCCTCCTGGTCATCTTCGTGGCGTCGCTCGGTCTTGCGATCATCGGACGCAACGTCATCTCGCTGATCTGGATCGACTCGGCGAGCCGGCAGATCAGGGGCTTCACCAACGTCGGCTACCACGTGATCGGCCTCGACCTGACCAAGCTCGGGATCCTGCAGGTGATCGTGTCGTGGGCGCTCGTGATTCTTCTCGGCGGGCTACTCACCTACACCAACCTCGGTCGGGTCGTCCGCGCCGTACGGGTCAATCCAGAGATGAGTCTGGTCGTCGGGATCAATCCGAAAGTCGTCTACCTCGCGGTGTTCGCGATCGGATCCTTCATGGGAGGCGTGGGTGCGGTGATCAACGCGACACAGACCGCGGCACAGCCGGACATGGGATTCACGCCGCTGTTCTACGCCTTCGTCATAGCGTTCCTCGCCGGTCTCGGCAGTCACCCGATACGAGTGGGAATCGTCGGTTTGGCGATCGGGCTCGTCGAGAACTGGAGCGCGCTCTTCTTGTCGACGAGGTGGACGGAGCTGGTGGTCTTCGGCATCCTGTTCGTCTACGTGGCGCTCCGGCCGGTCAATTGGAGCGATTTCCGACGCCGGTTGCGTCTGGTCGCGGCGTAAGGGGCCAACACGTGGAACTACAGATCAGCTATTTCAACTCGGTGCTCATCTTCACCGTCTTTGCGCTCTCGCTCAACCTCCTGCTCGGGTACGCAGGCCAAGTCAGCGTGGCGCACGCCGCGTTCGGGGCAGTCGGCGGGTACACCGTCGCGTACCTGTTCCTCGAGCACGACGTGTCGTTGATTCCCGGCCTCATCGTCGGTCTGGCGTTGTCGGCGCTCCTCGGAGTGGTCGTCGGACTTCCCGCGCTACGACTCTCGACCGAGTTCCTCATCTTATTGACGCTCGCGGCGCAGACGATCATTCTCACGTTGTTGACGACGAACTCGTCGCTCGGCGGTACCTACGGACTGCAGGGCGTCCAAGGCCTGACACTTTTCGGCCAGGATCTGGTGCTACCGAGCGATCTGATGCCCTTCTTCTTGGCGATGGCAGTTCTCGTGTACTTCATCGTGCGGCGATTCGGGGAGTCACCGTACGGCCGTGTCCTCAGGGGGATCCGAGAAGACGAGGAGGTCTGCCGTTCACTCGGCAAGAACGTCTTCGCCTACAAGTTGACCGTCTTCAGCATCACCGCCGCCATGGCCGGACTCGCGGGGGCCATGTTGGTCGTCCAAAACCAGCTCGCCTCGCCGACGCTGTTCAGCTTCGACCAATCCACGGCGATCATCGCCATGGTGATCCTCGGTGGAACCGGCAACCTGCTGGGTTCCATCGTCGGCGCGACCGTCCTCGTCCTGCTGACACCGTTCTTCCAGAACGTGCTGGACTTCACCCCGGAGAAGGCATCGTTGTGGCGACTCATTGCGTACGGTGCGGTCCTCGTTGTCGTGATGCTCGTTCGGCCGCAAGGCTTGTTCCCCGAGGGGACGACGCCGCGTACGTTGCTGCGCCGCCTGACCGGCCGTGCATCGGCCCCGACGGCTGATGCGAGTTCCATGCCTGGCCCGGAGGCTGGCCTCGTGGGCCCTGGTACTCAGACGGGGGTCGATGGTGACGACGCCGGTGCGCACGCACTCCTCGAATTGGCACATCACGGAGATCTTCCCGACGCCGAAAGCGACGCTGGCGCCCGGGGAGAGGTCGTGCTGTCGGTCGTCGGCCTGACCAAACACTTCGGCGGGATCACCGCGGCCGAAGACCTGAACATGGAGTTGCGTCGCGGCACGATCACTGCGCTGGTCGGTCCAAATGGCGCAGGGAAGACCACCGTCTTCAACCTGCTCACCGGTGCAATTCGTCCCGATGCCGGCACGATCACCCTCGACGGCAGGGACATCAGCGGGCTGCGACCTGACCAGGTCACGAATCATGGGATGGCTCGGTCGTTCCAAGATGTTCGCGTGTTCCCGCGGCTGTCGGCGTTGCAGAACGTCATGCTGGCGATCCAAGGACAGGCGGGCGAGCACACCGCCTCGTTGTTCCTCCGTCCGAGGGCCACCGCCCAGGGCGAACGCGTTGCGAGAGACCGGGCGATGGAGTGGCTCTCCTTCGTGGGCATGGCATCGTTCGCCGAGCATCCCGCAAGCGCGTTGGCCTTCGGCCAGCAGAAGTTGGTTGCTCTCGCGCGGGTGCTCGCGACCCAGGCAGACGTGGTGCTCCTCGACGAGCCGGCATCCGGAATCGACCAACAGTGGGTCGAGGTCATGCTCGGTCTCATCGAGTTGCTCCGCGACCGAGGTCGAACGATTTGCATCGTCGAGCACAACCTCAACGTCGTGGGCCGCCTGGCCGACCACACCTACTTCATGGAATTGGGTCGTATCACGGCCCAGGGTTCGTTTGAAGAGCTCACCGGAGAGACCCGACTCGCGGAGGCGTACTTTGGCACGGCCTGACGAAGCGACAGCGGTCGCCAGCGACGGGGAGAGCGGCGCCGTGGGCGACGATCTTCTCGTCGTCTCCGCGCTGCAGGCCGGGTACGGCAAGAAGCACGTCGTGTTCGACATCGACCTGCACTTGCGCGGGGGCGAGATCGTGACCATCGTCGGCCACAACGGGGCGGGCAAGACCACCACCCTCAAGACCATCTTCGGCATGTTGCCAGCGCTCGGTGGGACGATCACCTATGTGGGCGAGGACGTCACGTCGTCCAGTTGCCGACACAACGTCCGCAATGGCATGTCCTACATTCCCGCTGAGCGGTTCGTCTTCAGTGATCTGAGCGTGCTCGACAATCTTCGTCTCGGGGCGGTGCACGAACGGTCGAGCGAAGAGCGTGACCGCCTGGCGGAACGGGTGTACGAGATGTTCCCGCTCCTGTTGGAGCGGACCACCCAGCGAGCGGGAACGATGTCCGGTGGTCAGCAACGAATGCTGAGCCTCGGTCTCGCGCTCATGGCGAATCCGAAGCTGCTGCTCCTCGACGAGCCGTCGTTGGGGCTCGCGCCGGCCCTGGTGGCCGAGATCTTCGACAACGTCCGACACCTCGCCGACGAGGAGGGATTGACCGTGCTTCTGCTCGAGCAGAACGTCGGGCAGGCCCTGCGCATCGCGGACCGTGCCTATGTGATGCGCGGGGGTCGGATCATCCTCGAGGAGACGGCTGAGGAGATGCGTCGTCGGAAGGACTTCTGGGATCTCTTCTAGCAGCGGCTCCGGTCGATTCGAGCTTCCAGCCCATAGGCGACAGAACGAGGAGAGCACCAATGCCAGAGTCACCGACAATGAGCGAGTTGCTCGGGGCCGACGCCCCGTCGAATTGGGGGAAGTGGGGGGCAGACGACGAGCTCGGGAGTCTCAACTACCTCACCAACGATGAAGCACTGCGTGGTGTCGGAGCGGTGAAGTCCGGCCAGGTCTTCACTCTCCAGATCAAGATGGGGAACCCCGAGGGTGATCCTCTGTGGCCCGGCCGGGCGCCGATGAGACGCTGGAACGTGGTTGACGAAGGCGTGTGGGATGGTGACGATGCTCCGCAGTTCCCCGGCGGTCTTCATTACGCTGACGACATCATCGAGACCCAGACCCAGGGCTCGACGCAATACGACGCCCTGGGCCACGTCTGGTACGACGGAAAGGTCTGGAATGGCTACGACGCGCGGAGCACCGTCGGTGCGATGCAGAAGGCCTCGGTGTTGCCGATTGCCGAGAAGGGTGTGGTTGGTCGTGGCGTGCTCATCGACATGGCACGTCACCGCGGCAAGGCTGCTCTGGGGAAGGGTGAGACCTTCGACCACAACGATCTGCAGGCTGCAGCCGAGGCCCAGGGCGTCACCATCGAACCACACGACATCCTCGTGATCCGGACAGGTTGGATCGGCTGGTCTTACACGGTCAGCGACGACGAGTTCTACGAAGACTTCACCGAACCCGGACTGACCTATTCCCGGGAGCTGGTCGAGTGGTTCCAACAGATGGAGATCCCGAATCTGGTCACCGACACGATCGCAAACGAGGTGACCTACGAACCTGAGAGCGGGGTCGCACTTCCGCTCCACTGCGCGCTCATGCGCAACTTGGGGATCGCGCTGACGGAGATCGCCTGGCTGGACGACCTGGCCGATGCCTGCGCCACCGATGGCCGTTGGACGTTCCTCTACACCGCCGGCCCACTGAAGATCGTCAATGGGACTGGTGCACCGGTGAATCCAATCGTCATCCGGTAACCGATCAGCCAACGAGCGGCGGACGATCAGCGATCTCGGAGAGCTCGGCGCATGATCTTGCCCGTGGTCGTCTTGGGGAGATCGTCGAGGAACACGATCTCCCGTGGCACCTCGTGAGGTGCGAGTCGATTGCGGACGTGGGCACGGAGTTCATCGGCGAGGCTCTCATCGGCCTCGACGCCGTCACGTACGACGACGAATGCCTTGGGTACCTGTCCTCGTCGCTCGTCAGGTACGCCGATCACCGCTGACATGGCGACCGCATCATGGGATCCGAGGCATCCCTCGATCTCTCCCGGACCGATGCGGTAGCCCGCCGACTTGATGACGTCATCCTTTCGCGAGACGAACCAGACATAGCCGTCCTCGTCAAGCACTCCGAGATCGCCGGTCAGCAGCCAGTCACCGATGAATTTGTCCTTGGTTGCCTCGGGATTGCGCCAGTACTCGAGCAGCGTGTTCGGATGGTGCCGGTCGACGGCAATCTCGCCCTCTTGCCCGACCACGGGGTTTCCCGCCTCATCCACCACGGCCACCACCGTGCCAGGCAACGCTCGACCCAGCGATCCTGGCTTGATCGGATACACGCTGGCGCAGTTGCCGACGCAGCCGTTCATCTCCGTCTGGCCGTACCCCTCGTTCACCGTGCAGCCGAAGAACTCCTGGCACCACCCCAACAACTCCGCTCCGAGGACCTCGGCTCCCGACAGCACCGATCGCAGAGCAAAGCCGCCACCGGATGCACCGGACGCCCGGATGAGGCGGAGCGCAGTCGGCGGGAGCAGGGTCAGGGTCACCTCGAACTCCCGCATGAGCCACACCGCACGCTCGGGTTCGAACGCACCGTCGAGATCGACCACGACCGGCAATCCGAACCACCACGCAGGGACGAAGATGTCCATCAGACCCGCAATCCAGGCCCAGTCGGCAGGCGACCAGAGCACGTCGCCAGGCTTCGGGTAGAACTCGTAGATCGTCTCGAAGGCGGGGATGTGCCCGAACACGATGCGGTGGGCGTGGAGGGCGCCTTTCGGGTCTCCTGTCGTGCCCGACGTGTAGATGAGAAACGCTGGGTCCTCGGCTTCGGTGGTCACGGGCTCGAACTCGGCGCTCGCGCCAGCCAGCGCCTCCTCGTAGGAGTGCTCGCCGGGCAGCGCCTCGCCACCGATCACGACGATGGCGACGTCGCGGCCCCCGATCGCCTCGCGCACCTTCGATGCGTTCTCGTCGGAGGTCAGAACCGCCTTGGCGCCACCATGCTCGAGACGGAAGGAGAGCGCGTCGGGCCCGAAGAGTGAGGACATGGGCAAGGCCACGGCGCCCATGCGGAAGATGGCCATGTAGGCCACGGCCGTCTCGAGCGATGCGGACTTCACCAGACCCACGACGTCGCCCTTCCCGACCCCCAGCGCAGAGAGGACGTTGGCGAGCCGGTTGGACCGTTCCTTCACGTCCCCGAAGGTGTACGACTGGTGCGAACCATCCGGAGAGACGATGGTCAGCGCCCTCGTTTCCGGGTCCTGATCATCGAGACACGCCACGCCGAGGTTGAAGTGTTTCGGGATATCCATGGTCTGGTAGTCGACCTGGCTCCACAACTCGTCATAGCTCGACACGGGGTGAAGGAATGGCTCGTGCATGATTCCCCTTTGAGTGTCTATCGGCGGTGTTCTTTGTCGAGGACAGTCCGAAGTGAGCCCTTTGCGACTCGGTTCAGACTGGCAACGGAGCTTATGTCATCTTCGAGAAACGCGCGGGCGACCTCTTCGGCAATTCGCGCCCTTCAGTGGCTACGCACCGTCGCGGTTCCGACGATGACCGCGGTTCCATCCGCACGGGTCGCACGCACGTCGATGACCAACGGACCGGTCCCGGTCACGGTGCCGCTGGCGGTGACTGTCTCGCCCACGAGCACAGGTGCGACGAAGCGGAGTCTGAGGTGACCGCGTTCTACCCATGGCGCACCGATGTTGGAAGTCAACATCTTGGACATCATGGCCCCGCTGATCATCCCGTGTGCGATGGCGCCCGGGAAGCCGAGCGCTCGTGCGGCCTCGTCGAAGAAGTGGATCGGGTTCGGGTCCTTGGCCACCAGCGCGTATGCGGCAACCATTCCTGCGCTGATGGTCGACGAGCACGGGTTGAGTACGTGCCCCGGCTCCAGATCGGTGGTCATGGCTTCGTCGGAACGTCGACGTCCGGGTAGACACCGAGCGTGACGCTCCGAGCGACTTCAACGCCGCGTTCGTCCACCGCCTTCGCGTCGACTTGGAACAGGCGCCTGTTGCGCCGTAGGTACATGCCGACGAGGACGCCGGTGACCGTGAGACGAGCGCCGACGCGCACCGCAGCCAGGAACTCGAACTCCTGGCTGGCATGGACCGTCCCGGAGCGTGGCGCGCGCCACGTCTCGATCAGCTGCAGGAACGGAAACGTCAGCAAGGCCGGTGGGGCGACCTCTTCGCCGCTCACGTGGAGCAGCTCGTGGTCATCCACGGCATCACGAAACTGACGGACAACCTCGGCGCTCACGTCGTAGATGTAAGGACCAAGCGTGTCGCCGACGGTGATCTCGGACCAGTCGAGCACTGACGGGTCGGGCACGACCACCGACGCCTTCTGACGAGGTGTCGGGGTCTCCGTGTGAAACCCCGACACCCGAGCGCTCCTACTTGATCGCCTGCGGGTTCACCGGCGAGCCGACCGAGCCGGTGAAGGTGAGCGGCGGCGCGACGAGCATGAACTCGTAGACGCCGTCATCGGCGCAGTCCTTGGCCAGCTCTTCCATGTCCCACATCTCGCCGAGGTGGATTCCCGCGTTCACCAGCATGATGATGTGCAGCGGCTGGAATACATCCTCGGTCTCGTTCGGAAGAACCTCCGTGCCCCAGGTGTCGGTGGACACGGTGGCCACGTGGCGGGGGCAGAAGAAGTCGGCCGCGCTGATGGCGAGCCCCGGTGCCGGACCACCGGCGAAGTCACCCCATTCTCCGGCCTGCCGACGCTCCTCCAGCTGGCCAGTTCGAACCAGGACGAAGTCGCCTTCGCCGACAGAGACGCCCTGCTTCTTTGCACAACCCTCGAGATCGGCTGCCTCGATCGGCTCACTGGTCGCCAGCGCGTCCTTTCCCTTGTATCGGGCGATGTCCAGGAGCACGCCGCGTCCCACGGCACGGTCCTTGATGTTGGTGATGCTGTTCTTGAGCGCTCCGCCGCTGTGAACCTGGTCCGTGCCGTAGCCGTTGTACATCTTCCCGTCGTGGTAGATGTGCGCCAGCGCGTCCCATTGGGTGGAAGATTGCAGGACCAGGTACGCGGCGTCGTCGGTGTAGCGCAGAGTGGCGAGGTGGTCTTGCGCTCCGGAGGCGACGTCTCCACCGTCCTGGAGCATCACGTGCACGGGATTGATCCGTCCGTAGGAACCGTTCATGGGTCCCTCGGAGTCGAGCGGGAGCGCGAGCGAGAACACCTTGCCCTTGCGAACGAGCTTGCTGGCCGCGACGACCATGTCCTGGGTCACGAAGTTCATCGATCCCAGTTCGTCGTCGGGCCCCCACTTACCCCAGTTGCGGTACTCGGCGGACTTCTCGAGGACGGTGTTGATGTCCATCGGCGGACGGTCTCCTTCGTGTTGCCGTGGGCCGCGAGCGTTGGGCGGGACTGCATCACCACAGAACTCGAGGCTGGGTCCGGACGATTGCTCGGCCGAAGGGCATCGTGTGACGCTCGACACGCAACTGTCAAGCGCATCTCCACGGATGGCGGGCGACGAGGACGACCACGCCTTGACAGGATGCGCGGGGTCGATAGGGTGCCGAAACACAGGGTTCGACGTCGTCCACGGGGGGGTTGCTAGTCGAGCGAGACGAGTCGTTATGGGGGGTGACACGTCGATCTGTTTCGCGATCGTGTGATGGCAGAAGGAGCGTGAAGATGAGTTCAATGCAGTACGACGACCGACCGTGGCTCGACCTCTATGACGAGGGGATGCCTCACGACATCGAGCTGGAATTCGATACCGCTCTTGACATGTTCAAGGCCGCGGCCGCCAGCCATCCCGACGCGGACCTCATTCGCTACTTCGATGGCGTCATCACGATGGCCGAGGCTGATCGAATCACCGACGAACTGGCCGTAGGTCTTCGGGCTCAGGGGCTCCGGCCGGGCGAACGAGTGGCGGTGTTCCTCCAGAACGTCCCGCAGTTCGTGCTGTCGATGCTGGCCACCTGGAAGGCAGGTGGCGTGATGATCTCGATCAATCCGATGAACAAGGCGCGCGAGCTCGAGTATCTGTTGGTCGACTCCGGGGCCACGGTGCTGGTTGCGCTCGAGTCTCTGTACACCGAGGTTGCGGCCGAGGTGGTCGAGTCCGGCCGCACGAAGGTTCGTACCGTACTGACGACGAATGAGTTGGACCTGTTGGGCGACGAGGTGCCCCCGGAGCTCTTCGCCGGCTCGACGAAGCAGCGGATCGAAGGGACGGTCGACTTCCTGGAGCTCGCCAACGCCCACGCCGGTGAGCATCTCGAGCCCCCTTCGCTCGGTCCGGACGACATCGCATTCCTCACCTACACCTCGGGCACGACCGGACCACCGAAGGGAGCGATGAACACCCATCGAAACGTGGTGTTCAACTCGACGGCCTACCGCGACTGGATGTACCTCTCGGGCGAGGACGTCATTCTGGGGGTTGCACCGCTCTTCCACATCACCGGGCTGATTGCAGGGATCACACTCGCGTTCCTCGTGCCGATACCGCTCGTGCTCGGCTACCGGTTCGACGTCAAGGCGGTGCTCGACCTGATCGAGCGTCACCGGCCAACCTTCACCGTTGGCGCCATCACGGTGTTCATCGCGTTGGCCAACGATCCCAGTGCGGGGGAACGAGATCTCACGTCATTGACGAAGGTCTACAGCGGAGGGGCGGCGATCCCGCCCGCCGTGGCCGACCGGCTCGAGGCCGAACTCGGCATGTACATCCACAACATCTACGGCCTGACCGAGACCACGTCACCATCGCATGCCGTTCCTTTCCATGCGAGAGCTCCAGTGGATCCGACGTCCGGCGCGCTGTCAGTGGGGATTCCGATCTTCAACACCGTTGTGCGTGTCGTCGACGACGAGGGCAAGGACGTTCCCTTCGGCGAGGTGGGGGAGTTCGTCACGAGCGGGCCGCAGGTGGTGACCGGCTACTGGGAGAAGCCCGAGGAGACCGAGCATGCACTCCCCGGGGGTGACCTCTACACCGGTGACGTCGGCTTCATGGACGCGAACGGCTGGTTCTTCGTTGTCGATCGTAAGAAGGACCAGATCAACGCGTCTGGGTACAAGGTGTGGCCGCGAGAGGTCGAGGACGTGTTGTACGAGCACCCGGCGGTGCGGGAGGCAGCTGTGGTCGGCGTCGCCGACGAGTACCGAGGTGAGACGGTGAAGGCGTTCGTGAGTCTTCGTCCTGGTACGTCGGCGACCGAGGTGGAGATCATTGCCTTCTGCAAGGAGCGCATGGCCGCCTACAAGTATCCCCGCGTGGTCGAGATCGTCGACGAGCTCCCGAAGACCGTCACCGGCAAGATCCTCCGCCGGGAGCTGCGCTCACAACCGGGTTAGTCAACGGTGCATCAGATCGCGCCGTGCCAGACCCCATGATCTCACGGAGGACACGATGAAGATCTCCTGTGCATTCCCGACCACGCTTGACTCGCCTGCCCACGCGGTCATCGCCGAGGAGCTCGGGTTCGAGCGGGTATGGATCTACGACACACCCCAGCAGAGCCCAGATGTCTGGATGACCTTGGGCTTGATCGCCGATCGGACGGAGCGAATCGGCATCGGGCCCGGGGTGCTCATCCCGAGTCTCCGCCACCCCATGGTCAACGCGGCGGGGACCGCTGCACTTGCCGCCATGGCTCCGGGGCGGGTAGCCGTGGGGTTCGGGACGGGCTTCAGTGGCCGGCGCGCCATGGGCTACGGGGCCATCACCTGGTCGTTCATGGAGCGCTACATCCGCACGTTTCGTGCGCTCCTGCGAGGCGAAGTCGTCGAGTGGGAAGGCGCTCGCATGCGCATGCTGCACCCGGACGGGCATGCCGCCCCCCGGCCGGTCGACGTGCCGGTCATCGTCGGTGCCATCGGTCCCAAGGGCTTGAAGGTGGCCAGCGAACTCGGGGACGGCCTCTTCGCAACCCTCAACGTCCCCGCGGAGGCCAAGGGGTTCACCTGGGTCTCGTTCCTGATGTGGGGCACGATCGTGGACGAGGGCGAGGCGTTGAGCTCCGAGCGGGTGCGGGCCGCGGCTGGTCCTGGCTGGGCGCTGGCGTACCACGGCGCCTACGAGTTCGGGGGTCCCGAAGCCGTGCGTGAGCTCTTGGGTGGGAACGACTGGATGGCGATGGTGGAGGAGACGCCTGAGGAGGAGCGCCACCTCGCGGTCCACGATCAACACTGCGTCGGACTGAACGCCGCTGATCAAGCGGCCTGGGACGCCGGAGGTCACGAGATGCTCGAGCAGGTCACGATCACGGGCACCGCCGAGCAGGTGCGACAGCAGACCGACGAACTTGCCCGGCAGGGCGTCACCGAGATCGTCTTCCAGCCAACCGGGCCCGACGTCAAGCGCGAGCTCGAACGGTTCATCGACACCGTGAGTTGATGGGCACGAAGCCGGTGTGAACATTCACTGATCAGAGGGAGAGAGTCGTGCCGAAGTTGACGGCTGCAGAGTTGCAGGAGTTTCTCGATGAGCCCGGGCATCTGGTCCGCATCGGCACCGTGGATGACGATGGGTATCCGCGAGTAGTGCCGACGTGGTTCATCCGGCGCGACCAGGACGTCATCTTCACGCCGCGGGCCCCGGCCGTGTTCTTGGCGAACATCCGGCGGGATCCACGCGTTGGGCTGTCGATCGACGAGGACCCGCTGCCTTACCGGAAGGTCACCATCCGGGGCGAGGCGCGTATCGTCCACGAGCCGGGCGAGGATGACGACTGGCGGGATCTCTACCGGGAGATCGCGTGTCGCTACGTGCCCAGGGAGGCTGCCGATCAATACGTCGACGACACGATCGATCAGCCCCGTGCACTCATCGCGGTCCCGATGAACACCAGCCGGGTGTCAACGTGGCGTATGCCGGTCGAGGGAGAAGACGGCACCGGGATCTGGCACCGTCGCTACTACGCCTCGGGATCACACATGGCGAGGTTGTCCGACTCCGGCGAGGGACGCCCATCCTACGTCGAGTGAGCGTCAGCGGAGGCGCAGCTCTTTACCCCACTCGGTGTTGTTCCGGATATCGGGCTTGAGGACCTTGCCGCCCGGGTTACGGGCGAGAGGATCGGCGCGGATCACCAGGTACTGGGGCACCTTGAAGTCGGCCAGGCGCTCGCGAGCGAAGGTCAAGATGCCTTCGGCAGTCGGGTTCGTGCCGGGACGAGGTACCACCACGGCGCCGACCTTC
Organism: uncultured Acidimicrobiaceae bacterium; assembly: GCA_963731885.1. GTDB lineage: Bacteria > Actinomycetota > Acidimicrobiia > Acidimicrobiales > Salinilacustritrichaceae > Salinilacustrithrix. The sequence goes on from CAVSXR010000022.1 coordinate 79,951, forward strand.
TCTCCCATCATCTGGTCGGGTACGCCGACCACTGCGACCTCGAACACGTCCGGATGTTGGGCGAGGGCGTTCTCGACCTCGACGCAGTACACGTTCTCGCCACCCCGGTTCACCATGTCCTTCTTCCGGTCGACGATCTGGACGAAGCCCTCGTCGTCGATCTTGGCCAGGTCGCCGGTGTGCAGCCAGCGATCGACGAATGTCTCCTCGGTCTGCTCTGGCTTGTTCCAGTACCCCGACACCACGTTCTGTCCGCGGATCAGCAGCTCGCCGACCCCACTCTCCGGGTCGCGTTCGAAGAGGTCCAACTCCACGACAGGGGCCGCGAATCCCACGGTCTCGGGTCGGGAGGCGCAGTACTCGTGCGGCAGGAAGGTCGAGACCGACGAGGTCTCGGTGAGGCCGAATCCGTTTCCGAGCCGGGCGCCGGGGAACGACCGGAGCAGCTGAGCGACCATCTCGGGAGAGGTTGGTGCTCCCCCATACGTGACCCAGCGCACGTGACTCAGGTCGAAATCGGAGAAGTTGTCCTGGTTCATTGCCTGCCAGAAGATCGCCGGCGCCGAGGTGAGTACGTCGATCCGCTCGTCTTGTGAGGTCTGGAGGAACTTCTGTACCTCGAAGGCGCGCATGATCACGGTCGTGCCCCCCATCATCATCGTGATGAGCAGCTGGCTGTTGCACCCGGTGACGTGGAACATCGGTACCGAGATCAAGTTCCGCAAAGTGGGGTCGAATCCTTCGTCGAAGCCGATCACGCGCCGACAGGTCTCGCAGTTGGACAAGAAGTTCTCGTGGGTGGTCAGCGCCCCCTTCGGGAATCCGGTCGTCCCGCTGGTGTAGAAGATCGCAGCCAGCTCATCAGCGGTCCGTCCTTCGAGGACATACGGGTCACCGTCCGGCAGCGCATCGTCAGGTGTGAACGAGTAGGTCGCACCGGAGTCGTCGATCACGTATCGGACTTCGGGCTCGGCGAAGCGAGTGTTCACCGGTACGGCGACAGCGCCGACCATCTGGATGCCGAAGAACGCGATGGCCCAGTCGTTGCCGTTGAGAAGCTGGATCGCCACCCGGTCACCTCGCTCGATGCCTCGAGCCCGCAGTCCGCCAGCGACTCGGGTCGATCGATCCCAGAACTCGCGATAGTTCAACCGGTCTCCGTCGACCTCCACCAGGGCCTCGTGATCCGGGAACTCATCCACGGTCGCACGGAACATCTCGACGAGCGACTCGGGCAGCTTGGTGTACCGCAGCACGCCGGCCTCGTCACGTTCGATGTCATTCATCGGGAACGGTGTCGCTCCCGGCTGTCCGTCACGTTTCGGCGCCATGAGGTTCCCCTTGCTCGTGTGTGTGTGTTGTATGGCCGATGATCCACTCGCCGTTGGCTCCAACCCCGACTTTTGACAAGCGTTCGATGACCGGCGAGAGTCTTGACCAGAACATGACTTTAGCGTCAAGTTCTTCATCGAGACAGCGCTCGGCTCGTACAGGGGGGACATCATGTTGCTCGGAGACATCGTTCGATTGAACGCTGCCAAGACACCGGACCGTGTGGCGGTGATCGACGCGAAGACAGAGCGTCAGCTCACCTTCGGGACGCTGAACGAACGTATGAATCGCTTGGCGAACGCGCTCTCGGAGTTGGCTCGCCCCGGAGATCGCATCGGGATCCTGGCGGAGAACATCCCAGAATTCGTCGAGGCGTACTACGGCGTACCAGACGCCGGCATGGCGCTCACGTTCCTGAACTATCGGCTGAACCCGAAGGAGTGGGCCTGGATCCTCAACAACGCGGAGGCGCAGGTCCTCATCGTCCAGGACAAGTTCCTCGACCAGATTCGACCCCAGTTGGACAACATGCCGACTGTTCAGCACGTGGTCGTGATCGACGGTGCCGGCGAAGGCGGCTTCACTGACTACAACGACTTCGTGAGCAGCGGTGCTGCGACCCGTCCAGAGGTCGTGGCCGACGAGGACGACACGGCGTGGCTCATCTACACGAGCGGCACGACTGGATTCCCCAAGGGCGCCATGCTCACGCACCGGAACCTGGTCGTCGCAGCCCTGGAATCGGTGATCGAATACCTACCGGTGCCCGACGAGCGGGCGCTGATTGCCTTTCCGCTCTGTCACGTTGCCGGCTACGCGGTGACCGTGAACCTCCTCCGGGGAGGAATGGTGGTGATGATGCCGGCATTCGAGCCCGAGCTCTGGATGCAGATCGTCGAGCGGTACGGCATCACCGGTACGACGATGGCACCCACCATGATGAACATGTTGTTGCAGCATCCCAAGATCGATGAGTACAACCTCGACAGTCTCACGGGGATTGGTTACGGAGCTGCGGCCATGCCCGTCGAGGTACTGAAGGCGGCGATCGACCGATTCGGCCCCATCGTGTACTCCGGATTCGGGATGACCGAGTTGGGAGGCAACGTGCTCACCCACCCGAAAGAAGTTCACGTGCGTGCCGTGGAGGGCGACGAATACCTATTGGCTGCCTGCGGCAAGCCGATGTGCCTAGCCGAGGTCATCGTCGCCAACGAGAACCTGGACGAATGCCCGCCCGGAGAGGTGGGCGAGATCCTGGTCCGAGGCGACCAGGTGTTGAAGGGCTACTTCCGAAACGAGGAAGGGACCGAGGCCGCCTTCGCTGGGGGGTGGTTCCACACCGGCGACATGGCCAAGCGCGACGAGGAAGGCTTCTTCTACATCGTCGATCGCATGAAGGACATGATCCTCACTGGCGGCGAGAACGTCTACTCCCGGGAGGTCGAGGAGGCGATCTACGCCCATCCAGCCGTTTCCGAGGCGGCGGTGGTCGGACTACCCGATCCCACCTGGGGTGAGAGCGTCACCGCAATCGTGGTCCTGCGCAATGGGATGACGGCGACCGAGGACGAGATCATCGCAACCTGCCGCGATCGGCTGGCCGGATTCAAGAAGCCACGGCGGGTGGTATTCGCAGATGAGATACCGAAGAACGTGAGCGGCAAGATCCTGAAGCGAGAGTTGCGGGAATCATTGGCCGGGACGTGACCGCACGGGTTGCCCGGTTGTCGTACCGGGCACCGATGTCGCGGCGGTCGAAGTCGGTGACGCCGACCGGGGAAGGGCGACGGACGAAGGTCGCAGCCGCGAGCACCAAGGACCTCGTGGCACCTGTGCATGGACTCTCGGGCCTCAGCAATTCGTCCGGCATTCCGCTGTCACCTTCCCCCGGCAGCGGGGCCGGGAGGGCGCTGATGCGTCCTCCCGGCCAAGCTCGCACCATGGGGGAAGAGCGGCGCGTCGAACCCGGTTCTGGGGGTCAGGGGCCGGAGAAGATGCCGTCGGCGGCGACGTTGGAGCGACCGGGGAGCGGTTCGCTGTAGCGGGCGGCCTCGTTGCGGGCCACCACGAAGTGGTGGACCTCGTCGGGACCGTCGGCCAGGCGGATGGTGCGCTGCGAGGTGTACATGCCGGCCAGCGGCGTCCACTGCGAGACCCCGGTGGCGCCGTGGATCTGGATGGCCTGGTCGATGATCGGTGCAGACCTTCTCCGGCACATCGCCTTCACCGCCCGAGACGTAGACGCGGGCCTCGGCGTTGCCGAGCACGTCCATGGCCTTGGCCGCCTTGAGCACCATGAGCCGGCAGGCGTCGAGCTCGATGCGGGCCCGCGACACCAGCTCCATGTTCTTGCCCAGGCTGAGGATCGGCTTGCCGAACGCCTCCCGGAACTTGCCCCGGCGGATCATCAGCTCGAGCGCCTTCTCGCCCTGGCCGATGGCCCGCATGCAGTGGTGGATGCGGCCGGGGCCGAGGCGGACCTGGCTGATCTCGAAGCCGCGGCCCTCGCCGAGCAGCATGTTGGTCGGCCGGGCACCCGCACGTCGGTGAAGCGCAGGTGCATGTGGCCGTGCGGGGCGTCGTCGTGGCCGAAGACGTGCATCGGGCCGACGATCTCGACGCCCGGGCGTGTCCATCGGCACCAGGATCTGCGACTGCTGCTGGTGCGGCGGCCGCATCCGGGTTGGTCTTGCACATGACGATCATGATCTTGCAGCGCGGATCGCCGGCGCCGGAGATGTAGTACTTCTCGCCGTTGAGGACGTACTCGTCGCCGTCGCGCACCGCCGACAGTCGCGACGTTCTTGGCGTCGGAGCTGGCCACGTCGGGCTCGGTCATGGCGTAGGCGGAACGGATCTCACCGTTGAGCAGGGGCTCGAGCCACTGCTTCTTCTGCTCGGGCGTGCCCACCCGCTCGAGCACCTCCATGTTGCCGGTGTCGGGGGCCGAGCAGTTGAGGCACTCCGAGCCGAGCGGGTACTTGCCGAGCTCGACCGCGATGTAGGCGTAGTCGAGGTTGGTGAGCCCGCCGACCTCGGAGTCGGGCAGGAAGAAGTTCCACAGGCCGGCGTCTTTCGCCTTGGCCTTCGCCGCATCGAGCAGCTCGAGCTGGCCGGGGGCGAACTCCCACCGGTTCTGCGGGTTCTCGCCCAGCGCGTAGAACTCCTCCTGCATCGGGGCGACCACCTCCTCCAGGAACTGGGTGACCCGCTTGAGCAGAGGGCGTGCGTCCTCGCTCATGCGGAGGTCGAAGAGCTCAGGAGATTCCTGTGGTGTACCCATTCCTCGGCTGTCCTTCCGGTGTCTCGGTTCCCCCTGCAGGCAGCGTACCTGGTCATCCACGGCTGAATGCCGGGTGGTCCAGGCGCAGCTCACACCGTCGGGAGCATCGGTGGGCCGCGGTGGCCGGTGCGTGACGGCAGTCAGCTACCGCTGGTGTCCTCGAGCTCCCGGCCGTGGGTGTCGGGGAAGAACAGGGCGAAGAGCACGACCGCAGCGACCGGGCCGAGCATCATCGCCGACGCGGCACCGGGGAGCCCGCCGAAGACCCCGATCAGCACGCCGCCGATGCCGAACGAGGCCGCCTGGCCCCCGACCGCGGCCACTCGCCCCCATGACCCGGCCTGCCCCCGCACCGCGGTGGGGAACAGCTCGGTGGCGTAGGTGGCCAGCACGGGGCCGGCGCCGAGCTGGCCGGCGAGCATCACGGTCATGCAGGCGTAGAGCACGGCGACGTTGCCCGGGAGCCAGAAGAAGCCGAGGGCTCCCACCCCCGAGATGGTGGCGAACGAGCAGCCCACGATGCGGCGGCCGTAGCGGTCCGACAGGTTCCCGGCGACGATCATGACCGGGATGCCCGGGAGTCCGGCCAGCACCAGCATCAGGTTCGACGCGGTCGACGACAGGCCCCGATCCGCCTGGAGGAAGTCGATGCTGAACACCCCGGCCTGGGTCGCCAGTTCGAGGAGGAAGGCGGTGGAGCACAGCAGCACGAGCCAGCGGCGGGTCTCGCCGGTGAAGATCTCCCGCCAGTGCCCGGCGAGCAGACCAGCATCCCGGGCGGCGACGAAGCGGCGGGATTCGGGGAGGCGCCGGCGGAGCCAGCCGATGGCCAGCAGCGGTGGGAGGCTGAGGACGTACATCCACTGCCAGCCGATCCCGTGCGGCTCGAAGATGCCGCCGTAGACCAGTGCGCCGGTGCCGAACCCGAGGGCGAGTTGCATGGCGAGGTACCCGAACCCGAACCCGCGGCTGCGAGCCGGCAGCTCCTCGGCGGCCAGCGTGAGCACCAGGGCGTGCTCGGCGTTGAGGAACAGCCGGGCCATGAACTGGGCGGTGACGAACAGTTGGATCGACGGGGCCAGGGCGGTACTGGCCGTGGCCACCATGTACCCGACGATCGACACCACGAGCAGGCGCTTGCGGCCGACCCGGTCCGCGGCTCGGGTCACGAACAGCGCCGGGAGGGCGCCGAGGTAGACGACCATGAGCCACACCGACATGTGGCTCTGCGACAGGGCGAAGGTGGTGCGGATCTGCGGCAGGGCCACCTGGATGATGCCGCGGTCGAACCCGTCGAAGAACGCGGTGAACCCGAGGATGAAGAGCAGGAACTTGTGCTCGCGGCCGAGGGAACCCCAGCCCCCCTTCGACCGGACCGGGTCGTCGTCCACCTCCGGCTCTACCGTCAGGAGGGGCTCCTCGGGGACGATGGTCACCACTGGAAGTTCGCACTGGGGCACCGATGTTCCTGCCGGTAACCACCGGTTGGGCCACTACGCTCGCCCGCCGTGTCCACCCCCTCGTTCTCGGCCCCGATCGGCACGCACGACGTGCTGCCGCCGGAGTCGGCGCGCTGGACCGCCCTGCTCGCCACCTTCGCGGGCGTCGCCGAGCAGTACGGCTACGGCATGGTCCACACGCCGCTGTTCGAGGATCTCGGCGTGTTCCTGCGCATCGGCGAGGGCACCGACGTGGTCACCAAGGAGATGTACGACTTCGAGGACAAGGGCGGCCGGCACATCGCGCTTCGCCCCGAGGGCACCGCCAGCGTGGTCCGGGCCTACGTCGAGCACCGGCCGGTGCTGCCGTGGAAGGCGTGGTACGCCACGCCGGCGTTCCGCTACGAGAAGCCGCAGAAGGGTCGCTACCGCCAGCACCACCAGGTGGGGGTCGAGGTGCTGGGGGTCGACGATCCCGACGTCGACGTCGAGGTCATCGCTCTCGCTGATCGGTACCTGCGAGCGCTCGGCGCCGAGCGGTACCTCCTCGTCGTCAACGCGATGGGCGATGCCACCGACCGGGCCCGCTACGACGGCGTGCTGCGGGAGTTCCTCCTCTCCGTGCGTGACGACCTCGCCGAGGACGACCGCGCCAAGGTCGAGCGCAACCCGCTGCGCGTCCTCGACTCCAAGCGCCGCCAGACGATGGATGCCACCGCCGACGCCCCCCGCATCACCGACGTGCTCTCCGACGACAGCCGGGCCCGCTTCGAGCGGGTCCAGGAGGGCCTCGGCGCGCTGGGCATCGACTTCGCCATCGACCCCCGGCTGGTACGGGGGCTCGACTACTACACGCACACCCTGTTCGAGTTCCAGAGCCAAGCGCTCGACTCGGCCCAGTCCACCCTGGTGGGTGGCGGCCGCTACAACGGGCTCTCCGAGGCCCTCGGCGGGCCGGAGACGCCCGGCATCGGATTCGGGTCGGGCATCGAGCGGGTCCTGCTCCACCTCGACGCCGAGGGGGTCTTCCCCGCACCGGAATCGTCGGTCGACGTGTTCGTGGTCGACGTCGTCGACGGCCGCTACGCCCGCGACATCACCGAGGCGCTCCGCGCCCGTGGTCTGCGGGCCGATCGGGCCTACGACGGCCGGTCGATGAAGGCGCAGATGAAGGCAGCCAACCGTTCGGGCGCCGTGGCCGCGGTCATCATCGGCCACGACGAGGCCGATTCGGGCACCGCGACGGTGCGCGACCTGCGGCCGGGCCAGGGACAGACCACGATCTCGCGCGACGGGCTCGACGAGCACCTCGACGCACTCCTCGCCACCGCACCCGGAACGGAGTCACCCACGTGACCACAACCCCCGATCATCGCGACGAACCCCGTCCCGTACCCCATGGCCCCGCCGTGGGGCTGCGCACCGCATGGTGCGGCGACCTCCGGTCGAGCGACGTCGGCTCCGAGGTGTCGGTGTGCGGGTGGGTCGAGTCCCGCCGCGAGCACGGCGAGCACCTCGCCTTCATCGACCTGCGCGACCGCACCGGCATCGTGCAGTGCGTGGTCTCCAACGCCCACGACCTCCGCAGCGAGTACGTGCTGCGCATCACCGGGACGGTGCAGCCCCGCATCGACGGCACCGTCAACCCCAACCTCGCCACCGGTGAGGTCGAGGTCCACGACTGCACCGTCGAGGTGCTGTCCACGTCGCAGCCATCTCCGTTCCCCGTCGACGAGCGCACCGAGGTCGACGAGACCGTCCGGCTCCGCCACCGCTACGTGGACCTGCGCCGGCCCCGGTTGCAGCGCAACCTCCAGGTCCGGACCCTGGCCAACGCCGCCATCCGGCGGGCATTCATCGCCAACGGCTTCGTCGAGGTCGAGACGCCGTTGCTGATCGCGTCCACGCCGGAGGGGGCACGCGACTTCGTCGTCCCCTCCCGCCAGCGTCCGGGCACCTTCTACGCCCTGCCCCAGTCGCCGCAGCTCTACAAGCAGCTGTGCATGGTGGGCGGCGTCGACCGGTACTTCCAGATCGCCCGGTGCCTGCGGGACGAGGATCTCCGCGCCGATCGCCAGTTCGAGTTCACCCAGCTCGACATGGAGTGCTCCTTCGCCGGCCAGGAGGAGGTGCTGGCCTTCGTCACCGACTCGGTCCGCGCCGCGGTGCAGGACGTCCTCGGCACCGACATCGGCGACATCCCCCGCATGACGTGGGAGGACGCCCAGGAGCGATACGGCTCCGACAAGCCCGACATCCGCTTCGGCATGGAGCTGGTCGAGCTCACGCCGCTGTTCGCCGCCACCGAGGCCAACGTGTTCAAGGCGCCGTGCGTCAAGGGCATCCGGCTCGCGGGCGGGACGTCGCTGACCCGCAAGGAGATCGACGCGCTGGTGGACCTGGCGAAGCAGTGGGGGGCCAAGGGGCTGGCGTGGATGCGGGTGGTCGAGGCCGACGGCGGTGCGGCGCTCGACGCCGGTGTGGCCAAGTTCCTCTCGCCGACGGAGGCATCGGCCACCATCGAGGCCCTCGATGCCGAGCCGGGCGACATGGTGTTCCTCGTGGCCGACGAGCGCCCGGTGGTGCGCCGGATCCTCGGCCTGCTCCGCAACGAGCTGGGCCGGCCCCCGGTCACCGAGGGCGGGCTCCACTTCCTCTGGGTGACCGACTTCCCCCTGTTCGACGACGAGCTCGGCCCCGACGGTCGGCCCCAGGCCATGCACCACCCGTTCACGATGCCCAACGCCGACGACCTCGAGGCCGGGCTCATCGAATCCGACCCCACCCGCGTGCGTTCGGTCGCCTACGACCTGGTCTGCAACGGGTGGGAGCTGGGGTCGGGCAGCGTGCGAATCCATCGCTCCGATGTCCAGCAACGGGTCTTCGACGCCCTCGGGATCGCCGAGGAGGAGGCGAACGAGAAGTTCGGGTTCCTGCTCGACGCCTTCAAGTACGGGCCGCCGCCCCATGCCGGCTTCGCCTTCGGCACCGATCGTCTCGTCGCCCTCATGGCCGGGGAGGAGAACATCCGCGAGGTGATCGCCTTCCCCAAGACCCAGAAGGGTGCCGACCCGCTCACCGAGGCGCCCACCCCGCTCGAACCCCGCATCCTCCACGAGCTCGGCCTGCGCATCCTGCCCCCGCCGGAGTAGCCCCGTCGCGTCCGTTCCGGGCCGCGTGGGACGTGCTCACCGTCGCGTGCCGCGTCCCAGAAGGGTCAGCGGGTGCGCCCGAGGTCGTCGAGGAACAGGGCGAGCACCCGACCGGCCTCCTCCCGCTCGTGGGCGAGGGTGCGCCGGCCGGCGTAGAGACCGGCGCTCCCCAGCGCGGCGCCCACCGGGAACCCACCCACGAAGAGGAGCGGCTCGTGGACGACGATCGCGGCGATGCCGCCGAGGATCGGCGCCGCCACGGTGGGGGCGATCGCCACCCCCGACAGCAGCCCGCGCCGGGTGTGGCCGAGATCGGCCTCGAGTCGCACGAGGCTGTGGCCGTCGTCGGCGTCGGCCACCGACACGGCGACGGCGTCGACCCCGGACAGCCGCAGCCGCTTGCCGAAGTCGACCTTCCGCCGGATCCTCGCCGTCAGGTCCTGGCGCCGAGACCACACCACCTCGTCGTCGCGTCGATCGTGCACCTCGAGCAGCTGGGCCTTGAGGAAGCGCTCGATCCGGCCGGTGGCCTTCGCCGGCGACAGCGGCACCACCCGCACCGCCAGGGCGTGGGCGGGGCCGAGGATGCTGCGATCGACGGGACGGACCAGGGCCCCGGCGTCGTGCTCGGCCAGGGCGCGCCGGACCGAGGCGGGGGAGATGCCGATCTCGTCGGCGGCCGCGGCCAACGCCCTGCGGTCGATGCCGGCGGAGTCGTCGAGCGGGCCGGCATCGAGCTCGACGGCGCGCCGGATGACCTCCTTGGCGGTCTCGGGGTCGAGCCGGCCGGGGCGAGTGCGGTCCTCCATGGTCACCTCAGTCCAGCATGCCCGCCGGCCCGAGTCCCGTTCTGGTCGGTCACCGGTCGCTGTGAGCGGCGCGACGACCCACCAGAACGGTCTGGGAGGGGCGCCTAGTGTCTGGCGGGTGATCGTCCACCACCTGACGTCGGTCGACGGGGAGATCGTCTTCGACCTCGACCCCGAGGTCGCCGGTACCACGGCAGGCGGGACGCGCGTGGCCGACGGGGTGACGGTGGACGAGGTCGCGCTGCTCGCCCGGGCGATGACGTACAAGTTCGCGGTCTTCGAGCAGCGCATCGGCGGCGCCAAGGCCGGTATCCGGCCCCGGCTGCTCGACACCCACGCCGAGACCATGGCCCGGTACTGCGACGAGATCCGCCCCCTGGTGGAGGCGCAGACGTTCCTCACCGGCGCCGACCTCGGCTCCACCACCGCCGACTTCGCACCGTTGGTGCCTCCCGGTGCCCGGGCTCGGGTGATCGACAGCGAGGTCGACGGGGTGGCCTTCGAGCAGCTCGTGACCGGGCGGGGGGTCGGCGCGGCCGCGGCCGCCTGGCTGGGAGGTCTCGACGGGCGCACGGTGGCGATCGAGGGCTTCGGGGCGGTCGGCGGCGGGGTGGCTCGGGAGGTCGTGCGACGGGGCGGCACGGTGGTGGCGGTGTCGACCATCGAGGGCACGATCGCCGACGAGGCCGGGCTCGACATCGACGCGCTGTTCGAGGCCCGGGCCGAACACGGTGACTGGTTCGTCCGGCGCCTCGGCCTGGACACCCGTCCCACCGAGGAGCTGCACCGGCTGCCCGTGGACGTCCTCGTCCCCGGGGCGAGGACCGGCGTGTACACCGCGGCGGTGGCGGCCGAGGTCCGGGCGCCGCTGATCGTGCCGGCGGCCAACGTGCCCTACACGGTGGCGGGGCTCGACGTGCTGCGCCGGAGCCGGGTGGTGGCGCTGCCCGACTTCGTCTGCAACGCGGGGGCGGTCCTCGCCTACCGGGCGCCCCGGGGCCTCTCGCCCGACGAGGTGCTGGGTCGCGTCGATCGGCTCATCACCGAACGCATCGAGGCGGCCAAGCTGGCCAAGATGGACCCGATCCGCTACGCCACGGTCCTGGCCGACACCTTCCTCACCACCTGGATCCCCGCCGAGCACCGGCCCGACGGACCGGCGCTGGCGCCGTGAGCCGGCGATGAGCGACGACCTGTTCGCCGCCGCGGCGTCGCAGCGGCTCGAGTCGCGGCAACCACTCGCCGCCCGACTGCGGCCCACCTCGCTCGACGACATCGTCGGCCAGGAACACCTGCTCGGTGCGGGCAAGCCGCTGCGGACGCTGGTCGAAGCCGACCGGTTGTCGTCGGCGCTGCTGTGGGGGCCGCCGGGCACCGGCAAGACGACGCTGGCCCGGGCGGTCGCCGCCCACACCGAGAAGGTGTTCATCCAGCTCTCCGCGGTGACGGCGACGGTCAAGGACGTACGGGAGACCATCGCCGCGGCCCGCCAGCGCCTGGGCGAGCACAACCGCGGCACGATCCTGTTCCTCGACGAGATCCACCGCTTCAACAAGGCCCAACAGGACGCGCTCCTCCCCGCGGTGGAGGACGGACTGATCGTGCTCATCGGGGCCACCACCGAGAACCCGTTCTTCGAGGTCAACGCGCCGCTGCGCTCCCGGTCGACGCTGTTCCGCCTCGAGCTGCTGAGCATCCCCGCGCTGCGCGATCTGCTCCGCCGCGGCCTCGAGGCCGAATCGGCCTCGGCCACCGACGACGCCCTCACCCACCTCGCCGAACGGGCCAACGGTGACGGGCGCCAGGCGCTCACCGCCCTGGAGGTCGCGGTCGCCATCGCGGCCGGCCGCGGCCGTGACCGATCCCAACCCGGTTCTGGCCCCACGTCGTCCGGTGGGGGAGCGGAGAACGTGGTGCCAGAACGGGTGGGGGGAGGTGCGCCGACGGCGCAGGTGCAGGTGGAACTGGCCGACGCCGAGGCGGCGCTGGGTACCAACGCCCTGCGCTACGGGGTCGACGACCACTACGACGTGGTGTCGGCGTTCATCAAGTCGATCCGCGGCTCCGACCCCGACGCCGGCCTCTACTGGCTGGCCCGCATGGTCGAGGCGGGCGAGGACGCCCGGTTCATCGCCCGGCGCCTGGTGATCCTGGCGTCGGAGGACATCGGCATGGCCGATCCCATGAGCCTCGTCCTCGCCGACGCTGCCGCCCGGGCCGTGGAGTTCGTCGGCTTCCCCGAGGCGGGGTTGAACCTGGCCCAGGCCGTGGTGCACCTCGCCACGGCGCCGAAGTCGAACCGGGCCGCGGTGGGGTGGTGGGCGGCCCAGGCCGACGTGCGCGATCGCCCGGCCGGCGAGGTCCCGGCCCACCTGCGCGACGCCCACTACCAGGGGGCCCAGGACCTCGGTCACGGGAAGGGCTACCGGTACCCGCACGACGATCCCCGCGGTTGGGTCGACCAGCAGTACCTGCCGCTCGAGGCCACCGGGAGGACCTACTACCAGCCATCGCCCCACGGATACGAAGCCGATGTCGCTGCCAGGCTCGAAGAGCGGCTCAGTAGGATCCCCCGCCGTGAGAGCTGACCAACTCCGTCGCGCCTGGATCGACTTCTTCGTGTCGCGCGCCCACACGGAGGTCTCGTCGGCCGGTCTGATCCCGCACCATCCGTCGGCTCCGATGTTCACCAACTCCGGGATGATGCAATTCGTGCCGTACTTCCTCGGCGAGGAGGAGGTGCCGTTCTCACCGGCCCGGGCCACCTCGGTGCAGAAGTGCGTGCGGGCGGGTGGCAAGCACAACGACCTCGATGCCATCGGCCGCTCGCTGCGGCACCTCAGCTTCTTCGAGATGCTCGGCAACTTCAGCTTCGGCGACTACTTCAAGGCCGAGGCCATCCCGTGGGCATGGGAGTTCGTGACCGAGGTGCTGGGTCTCGACGGCGACCGCGTGTGGGTCACGGTCCACACCTCCGACGACGAAGCCGAGGAGATCTGGGCCGACGCCGTCGGGATCCCGCGGGAACGGATCCAGCGCCTCGACAAGGACAACTTCTGGGAGATGGGCGACATCGGCCCGTGCGGTCCCTCGTCCGAACTGTTCTGGGACTTCGGACCCGACCTCGGTCCGGAGGGCGGTCCCGCCAACCCTGCGGCCGAGGAGCGCTACGTCGAGTTCTGGAACCTCGTGTTCCCGCAGTACATCCGGGTGGAGAGCGGCGAGCTCACCGACATGCCCCGCAAGGGCATCGACACCGGTGCCGGCCTGGAGCGGATCCTCGGGATCCTCGCCGGTAGCCACAGCCTGTACGCGGCCGACACGCTGTCGGTGCTCACCGACCGGGCCCAGCAGGTCACCGGCCGGACCTTCGGTTCCGAGCGCCTCGCCGACATCGCCCTGCGCCTGCTGGCCGATCACACCCGGACCGTGGCGTTCCTGATCTCCGACGGCGTGATGCCGTCCAACGAGGACCGCGGCTACGTCCTGCGCCGGGTCCTGCGCCGCGCCGTGTACTTCTCCTACATCCTCGGCGTCGACTCGCTGGTCCTGCCGCCGATGATCGAGACCTGCGTCGAGGTCATGGGCGACGCCTATCCCGAGCTGGCCGGCCATGCCGATGCCGTCCTCACCATCGCCAGCCGCGAGGAGGAGCGCTTCCGGCACACGCTCAAGACCGGCTCGGCGATGCTCGACACCGAGCTCGAACGGCTCGACGCGCCCGAGGGTGAACGACCGGTGCTCGACGGCACGGTGGCCTTCCAGCTCCACGACACCTACGGCTTCCCCCTGGAGGTCACCCAGGAGATCCTCGCCGAGCGGGGCGTCGACCTCGACGTCGACGGCTTCGACGCGGCCATGGCCGACCAGCGGGCCCGGGCCAAGGCGGCGGCCAAGGGCGGGAGCGTGGCGCTGGGCGACGAGATCGACGCCTTCCGCGAGATCCTCAACACGTCCGGGCCCACCGAGTTCGTCGGCCGCGAGATGGACACCACCACGACCACCGTCGTCGGTGTGGTGCCCGGTCCGGTCGACGGCGAGCTGGCCGGCACGGTCTCGATCTTCCTGCGCCACACCCCGTTCTACGCCGAGTCGGGCGGCCAGATCGGCGACACGGGCGAGATCCGCACCGATGGTGGACGGGCCGAGGTGATCGACACCATCTACGGCCTGCCCGGGCTGCACCGGCACATCGCCCGCATCACCGAAGGCACCATCGATCTCGGCGCCGAAGCGGTGGCCACCATCGACGCCGACCGCCGCAACGCCATCCGCCGCCACCACACCGCCACCCACATCCTCCACTGGGCGCTGCGGGAGGTGCTGGGCGAGCACGTCAAGCAGCAGGGCTCCCTGGTCGAGCCCGACCGCCTCCGCTTCGACTTCAGCCACTTCGAGGCGGTCACCCCGGAACAGCTCGCGGCCATCGAGGACCTCGCCAACCACGAGATCCTCGGCAACGCTGAAGCCCATCACTACGAGACCACCATGGACGAGGCGCGGGAGAAGGGCGCCATCGCCTTCTTCGGCGACAAGTACGGCGACATCGTGCGCGTGCTCGAGGCCGGCGATCACTCGATCGAGCTCTGCGGCGGTACCCATGTGCGGCGCCTGGGCGACATCGGCCCGGTGAAGATCGTCGCCGAGGAATCGGTGGGATCCAACCTGCGCCGCATCACCGCCATCGCCGGCACCGGCCCGGTCAAGCGTCTGCGCGAGCGCGAGCACGAGCTGGCCGAGATCGCGGCCACCGCGGGCGTGCCGGTCACCGACCTCGCCGACGGCGTGGCCCGCCTGCGCGACCAGCTCAAGGACGCCCAGGACGAGATCAAGGGTCTGCGTCGCGCGGTCGCCGCCGGCCGGGCCGCCGAACTGGCCGCCTCCGCGGTCGACGGGGTGGTCATCGCCCAGATCGACGGGACCGACCGCAACGACCTGCGGGACATGGCCACGTCGCTGCGGGACCGGCCGGGCATCCGGGTCGTGGTCCTCGGCGGCGCGCCAGAGGGCGGGGGCGCCGCCCTCGTGGTCGCCACCACCGAGGAGTCGGGGATCCACGCCGGGGAGTTGCTGGCCGACGCCAAGAAGCTGATCCAGGGAGGCGGCTCGAACGACCCTCGGCTCGTGGTGGCCGGCGGTAAGAACGCCGACGGGGTCGGCCCTGCCCTCGACGTCGTGCGGTCAGCGCTCGGAGCCTGACGGACCCATGCGTGCGATCGGTGTCGATCTCGGCACCAAACGAGTGGGCGTCGCCGTCAGTTCCGGCACGCTGGCGACCCCCTACGAGGTGGTCCCGCGGAGCGGTGACCGGGCGCGGGACCATCGCCGCATCGGCGAGTTGGTGGCCGAAGCCGGCGCCGAGGTGGTGATCGTCGGTCTGCCCCTCTCGCTCGACGGTTCGATCGGTCCGGCCGCCCGGCGGGCCCTCGACGAGGTCGACGAGCTGACGGCCGCGCTCGACGTGCCGGTCGAGACCTGGGACGAACGGCTCTCCACCGTGACCGCGGAGCGGTCGTTGCTGGCCCAGAACCTGAAGGCTCCGGCCCGCCGGCGGGTGGTCGACAAGGTCGCGGCCGCCGTCATCCTGCAGTCCTGGCTGGATGCGAACGAGGAGATGGCGTGAGCGACGACGGCTGGAACGACGACGAGGGGGCCAGCGACCGCTGGGCCGACGAGGACCTGGGCGCCGACGACTGGATCGACGCACCGGACGACTCGTTCGACGCACCGGACGACTCGTTCGACGCCGTCGACCCCTACGACTCGCGCTACGCCGAGGCCGAGGACTGGATCGACGCCCGGCCGCCGATGAGCACGGCCAAGCGGGTCTTGCTGGCCCTCGGGGTGGTGGCCGCGGTGCTGGTCGTCGCCGCTGCCGGTGCGTTCCTCTGGGTCCAGCACCAGATCGACCCGTCCGGCCCGCCGGGGTCGGAGATCGAGCTCGAGGTCGCCAGCGGCTCCACCACCGAAGACATCGGGCACCTGCTCGAGGACAACGACGTCATCACCTCGGCCATGGTGTGGAACTACTGGACCCGCCTCGAGAACAAGGGTCCGTTCGAGGCCGGGGTGTTCGTCTTCCGGGAGCACTCGTCGTTCCAGGAAGCGGTCGCGGTGCTCGACGCCGGCCCGAAGCCGCCGGAGCTGCAGCGGGTCACCATCCCCGAGGGCCTCACCGTCACCGAAATCGTCACCCGGCTGGCCGACCCCACCACCGGGGTCGACCGGTGGGACGCCGGCGCGCTCCAGGACGCCATCGACTCGCCCGACATCCGCTCGCGGTACCAGCCCGACGATGTCACCTCGATGGAGGGGATGCTGTTCCCCGACACCTACGAGATCGACGACAAGACCGACGAGCGGGCCTTCATCCGCCGGCTGGTCACCCAGCTCGACACCGATCTCGATGCCCTCGACGTGGAGACCGGAGCCGCTGCCCTCGGCGTCAGCCCGTACCAGATCGTGATCATCGCGTCGCTGGTGGAGGAGGAGGCCAAGGTCCCCGAGGACCGGGCCAAGATCGCCCGGGTCATCTACAACCGCCTCGAACAGGGCATCCCGCTGGGCATCGACGCCACGTCCCGCTACCAGGCGGTGCTCGAGGGCCGAAGCCGCGACGACGTCGACTTCGAGTCGGACTCGCCCTACAACACCCGGCGCGTCGCCGGGTTGCCCCCGACTCCGATCGCGGCCGCGGGCCGGGCATCGCTCGAGGCCGCGCTCAACCCCGAGCCAGGGGCGTGGATCTACTACGTGCTCAAGGACGCCGAGGGCCACCACGCGTTCCTCGAGACGGCACGCGAGTTCCAGAAGGCCAAGCAGGAGTGCATCCGCCAGAACCTGGGCTGCGGATGAGCCCGGACCCGGCCACGGTCTCGGGCCAGACGCGGCTGGCCGGGGTGATCGGCTGGCCGGTCCGCCACTCGCTGTCGCCGGTCATCCACAACGCCGCCTTCGCCGCCACCGGCCTGGACTGGATCTACGTCGCCCTCCCCGTCCGATCCGGCACGGCGCGGGCCGCGGTGATCGGCATGGATGCCCTCGGGCTCGAGGGTCTGTCGGTGACGATGCCCCACAAGGCTGCCGTGGCGGCCTCGCTCGAACACCTCACGGCCGACGCGGTGGCGTTGGGGGCGGTGAACTGCGTGTTCCGAGACGGCGACCGGATCGTGGGCGACAACACCGACGGGGGTGGCTTCGTGGATTCGCTGGGCGACGACGGGATCGACCCGAGCGGGATGCGGTGCGTGGTGGTGGGGGCTGGTGGTGCGGCCCGGGCCGTGGTGCGATCGTTGGCGGCCGCGGGCGCCGCGGAGGTGGCGGTGCATGCCCGCCGGGCGGAGCCCGCAGCCGCCGCCGCGGAGCTGGCCGGTTCGATCGGCGTGGTGGGGAGCGAGGCACACCTGGCGTCCGCCGATCTGATCGTCAACGCCACCCCGGTGGGCATGGGCGCCGACGACGCACTCGCGTTCGATCCGGATCGCTGCCGGCAGGAGGCCGTGGTGGCCGATCTCGTGTACCACCCCGCGGTGACGCCGCTGTTGCGCCAGGCCGATGCCCGGGGTCTGCGCACCGTCGGCGGCATCGGCATGCTCGTCCACCAGGCCGCCCGGGCCTTCACCCGCTGGACGGGGGTCGCCGCGCCGGTCGACGTCATGGCCGCGGCGGCCCGGGCCGGCCTGGGTTGACGAGCGCCGGATGACGAGCGTGGGTTGACGGGCCCGGGCTGATCTGGACCGGGCCGCCCGACACCGGCGGCCTCGGCCGCTTCCGGATTTTCCTACAGAACCCCGCTTCGGTGGCCGATACCGCAACCAAGCGATGCAAGCTTGCCCCGGGAGGTGTGGCTGTGGCCCTGCAAGGGACACTCGAGACGTTCAGCGTGCCGGAAGTTCTCCGACTTCTGTCAGGCACCAGGAAGACCGGACTGCTCGCCTTGGAGGGCGACCGGGGAGCCGGCAACGTGTGGTTGCTGGACGGGCGCATCGTGGGCGCGCGATCGGACCACGAGCAGGGCGAGAAGATCGAAGCCGTCCTGTTCGATCTGCTGCGCTTCGGGGACGGCTCGTTCGTCTTCGAGACCGACTCCGAGCCCGAGGATGACGACCTCCAGGATGCCGATGTCGAAGAGGCGCTGGTCGAGGCCGAGCGGCTGCTCGAGGAGTGGCGGGAGATCGAATCGGTCGTACCGTCGCTCGACATCACCGTCCGACTGGTCGAGGAGCTCAGCGACGAATCGGTGACGGTCACGGCCGAGCAGTGGCGCTCCCTCGCCGCGCTCGGCGGCGGCACCTCCGTCCGGCGGCTCGGCGTTCACCATGACATGGGCGAGTTCGACGTGTCCCGCCTCGTCCGCGACCTCGTGGAGGCCGGACTGGTCGAGGTCGACCTCGAGGCGCGGCCCGAACCGGCCGACGCACCCGACCGGTCGGAGACCGCCGACGAGGCGTACCCGTCTCCGACCTGGTACGACGACGACCGTCCGCTGGTCGACAACGACCTGTCACACGACGAGGTCGCCCATCTGGGCCAGAACCTGGCCGGTTTCGTGGCTCGGGGTTCCGACGACGACGCCGGCGAGACCGACGACCACGATGTCGACGACCAGGATGCCGACGACCAGGCGACCGACCGGGCCGAGTTCGGGGCCGAGTGGACCGACGACGCGGACGACACCGTCCACACCGACACCGACGACGCTGGCACCGACGACGCTGGCACCGACGACGCAGGCACCGACGACGCAGGCGACACCGACGACGCGGCAGCGACCGCGGCGAGCGACGAGCCGGAAGCGTCACCGGGCGAGTTCCTCAGCCAGCTGGCGAGCCTGACCCCGAAGACGGCCGCGGCGGCTCCGGCCGACGAGGCTCCCGTCGAGGCTCCCGTCGAGAGTGACGGCGACGAGGAGATCAACCGCAACCTGCTGCTCAAGTTCCTGTCGTCGGCCAAGAACTAGCGGTCATCGGCCAGGACGTCGGCGTCCGCCCACGGGCGAAGGCCCGCCCATAGGGTGACGGTCCGTGGATGCAGCCCAGGTCGTCGCCGCCGGACTCGTCGGTGTCCCGATCGGGTCGCTGCTGAACCGCCTGATCGTCCGCGAGCCCGGCTACGTCATCACCGACCCGGGCGACCTCCCCGACGGCGCTGACCCGGCCCTGCTCGACGAGCTGGAGCCGGCCCCCGACATCGGGGACGTGCCGGTGGTGGCCCTGGTCCGGCCGACCACGTGGTGGCGTCGCTGGTTCCCGGTCACCGAAGTGGTCACCGCCGGCCTCTTCGCCCTCACCGCCCACCAGATCGCCACCGGTGTGGTCACGCTGTCCGTGCTGGTGTTGGTGACGGCCCTGGTGGCCCTGGCCGCCATCGACTTCCGCGTCTACCGCATCCCGGACCGCATCAACTTCCCCGCCATGGCCGTGGGCGCCGCCTCCATCGTGGTGGCCTCGGTGTGGGTGGATGTCCCCCAGGCCATCGTGGGCGCCGCGTTCGGGGGCGTGAGCTACGCCGGGATCCTGTTCATGGCCCACATCGTCTACCCCCGCGGCATGGGCTGGGGCGACGTCAAGCTGGCGTGGCTCATGGGCTTCTACCTCGGCTGGTTCGGCTGGGCCTCGGGTTCGGTCGCCGAGCAGCTCCTGTGGTCGTTCCGCTACGTGTTGATGGGCGCAGCGTTCGGCTCGATCATCGGGGTGGTGATCGGCGGGATCTACGCCCTCATCCGCCGCTCGGCCAAGGTCGTGTTCCCGTACGGCCCGTCGTTGGCGGTGGGTTGTCTCATCGTCGTGCTGTGGGCCGGCGAGTTCCGCTGAGCACCGCCGTCCGGCGCCCAGAACGCTTCGTTCCCCGCCGGGCCACCGCTCTACGCTCCGTGCGATGCTGCGCTTCCTGACCGCCGGTGAGTCGCACGGCCAGGGCCTCGTGGTCGTGGTCGAGGGCCTGCCTGCCGGCCTGCCGATCACGGTGGAGGAGATCCAGGGCGAGCTCGCCCGCCGGCGCCTCGGCTACGGCCGTGGCCCGCGCATGCGCTTCGAGCAGGACGAGCTGACCCTGATCGGGGGCGTCCGGCACGGCCGGACACTGGGCTCCCCGGTGGCGATCGAGATCGCCAACTCGGAGTGGGAGCGCTCCGACAAGTGGCACGAGGAGATGTCGCCCGCACCGGGCCGGACCGCCCACGCCGAGACCCAGCCCCGGCCCGGACACGCCGATCTGGCCGGCATGCAGAAGTACGGCTTCACCGACGCCCGCGACGTGCTCGAACGGGCCTCGGCCCGGGAGACGGCGGCCCGGGTCGCGGCCGGCACCGTGGCCAAGGCCCTGCTCGCCCACCTCGGGGTCCAGATCGTCAGCCACGTGATCCAGATCGGTTCGGCGCGCACCACCTCGACGGCCCGGCCCGCGCCCGGCGATCTCGAGGCGGTCGACGCCGACGAGGTGCGGTGCTTCGATCCGGCGGCAACCGCCGCGATGGTCGACGAGATCAAGGCGGCGGCCAAGGACGGCGACTCGCTCGGCGGCATCGTCGAGATCCTCGCCTACGGGGTCCCCGTGGGGCTGGGGAGCCACGTGCACTGGGACCGCAAGCTCGATGGGATGCTGGCCCAGGCGTTGATGAGCATCCAGGCGGTCAAGGGCGTCGAGATCGGCGACGGCTTCGAGGTGGCCGGCCGGCGGGGGAGCGCGGCCCACGATCCCATCTCGTGGTCCGACGAGCACGGCTACACCCGTGAGTCGAGCCTGGCCGGCGGGATCGAGGGCGGCATCACCTCGGGCGAGCTGGTGGTCGCGCGCGCCGCGATGAAGCCCCTGGCGTCGCTCAACAAGCCCGTCCTCAAGACGGTCGACACCGTCACCAAGGAGGAGACGGTGTCGTTCAAGGAACGCACCGACGTCACCGCGGTACCCGCCATGGGGGTGGTGGCCGAGACGATGGTGGCGTTGACGTTGGCCGCCGAGGCCACCCGCAAGTTCGGCGGCGACTCCCTCGACGAGCTGCTGCGCAACCACGCCGCGTACGTCGCGGCGCTGTAGGCCGGCCGTGTCGAGCGAGCCGCGCCATCTCGTCCTCGTCGGTCTCATGGCCACCGGCAAGTCCACGGTCGGTGAACTCGTCGCCCGCGACCTCGGCCGCCGGCTCGTCGACTCCGACGCCCAGATCGAGGCCCGGACGGGCCGAACCGTCCGGGAGATATGGCGCACCGACGGCGAGGCCGCCTTCCGGGTCCTCGAGGCCGAGGCGCTCGCCGCCGCCCTCGATGCTCCGGAGCCGTCCGTCGTGGCCGCGGCCGGCGGCGTGGTGCTCAGTGCCGAGAACCGTGAGCGGCTGGGGGCCGACGACGTCGACGTGGTGTGGTTGCGGGCCGATCCCGACACGCTCGAGCGCCGCATCCGCGCCTCGGGCGACACCCACCGTCCCCTGCTCGACGAGGACCCCGCGGGCATGCTGGAGCTGATGGCGGCCGATCGGACCGAGCTCTACGAATCCGTCGCCGATCGGGTCGTCGACGTCGACGAGCTGGCGCCTCTCGAAGTGGCTCGGATCATCGTCGCGGGCATCCGCGCGGGGGACCGGGGATGATCGGCGTCGAGGTCCCGGTACCGGGACGGACCTACGAGGCCCTGGTCGGCCGCGGCATCCTCACCGAATTGGCCGGGCTGCTCCCGTCCGGGGCGGCCCGGGCCGCCATCGTCACCCAGGGGGAGATCGGCGTCCACGTCGACCCCGGGATCGACCACCGCGTCTTCACCATGGCCTCCGGTGAGGAGGCCAAGACCCTGGCCACCGTGGGCATGCTCTGCCGCTCGTGGGCCACGTGGGGTCTGACCCGCCGCGACGTGGTGGTCGCGGTGGGCGGGGGCGTGGTCACCGACACGGCCGGGTTCGCGGCGTCGGCGTACCACCGGGGCGTGGCCGTGGTCCACGTGCCCACCACGCTCCTCGGCATGATCGACGCGGCCATCGGCGGCAAGACCGGCGTGAACCTGCCGGAGGGGAAGAATCTGGTCGGGGCGTTCTGGCAGCCGCACGGCGTGCTGTGCGACCTCGACGTGCTCGAGACGCTTCCGCCACGCGAGTTCCGTTCCGGCCTCGGTGAGCTGGTCAAGTACCGGTTCCTCCCCGGGGGCGACGGTCTCGACGGCCTGCCCCTCGACGAGCAGGTGGCGACCTGCATCCGGATCAAGGCCGACGTGGTCGCGTCCGACGAGCGAGAGGGCGGTCGGCGGGCCATCCTCAACTACGGCCACACGCTCGCCCACGCCATCGAGACCGCCGGCACCTACGACATGCGCCACGGGGAGGCGGTCGCGGTGGGCCTGGTGTACGCCGCCGAGGTGGCGCGCCGCCTCGACCGGATCGACGGCGAGCGGGTCGCCCTCCACCGGGCGGTGCTCGAGCGCAACGAGCTGCCCGTCCGGTTGCCCGACGGCCTGTCGGCCGACGAGCTGCTCACCTTGATGGGCCGCGACAAGAAGGCGCTCGACGGGTTGACGTTCGCCCTCGACGGACCCGATGGTGTCGAGGTGGTGGCCGGCGTGGACCCCGACGTGGCGCGGGCCGCGCTGGAGGACGTGCGATGAGGAGGTGGCGATGAGTTCGATCCTGTTGCTGAGCGGGCCCAACCTGGACCTGCTCGGCCTCCGAGAACCAGCGATCTACGGAACCGCCACGCTCGACGACCACGTGGCGGCGGCCACCGAGGCGGCGGCCACGGCCGGTCACTCGGTGACGCACCTCCAGTCGAACCACGAAGGGGTGCTGGTCGACGCCATCCGTGACGCCCGGGGCCATCACGCCGCCATCGTCATCAACGCCGGCGCCTTCACCCACTACGCCTGGGCCATCCACGACGCCCTCGCCGCCTTCGAGGGCCCCGTCGTCGAGTTGCACATCTCCAATCCCGACGCCCGGGAGGCGTGGCGCCACACGTCGGTCGTCTCTCCCGTGGCCACCGGCATCATCAGCGGGTTCGGCGGGCATGGGTACGTGCTGGCCATCGAGGCCGTCACGAGGTTGCTCGCCGATGACTGACACGACCCTGCCCGCCATGGAGACCGACCAGCGCATTCCCCGGCTGCGGGGGCGTCTGGCCGACGAGGGCTGCGACGCCATCGTGATCTCCGAACTGGCCAACATCGCCTACCTCACCGGGTTCACCGGATCGAATGCCGCCCTGCTCGTCACCGCGGACTCGGTCACGTTCGTCACCGATGGCCGGTACCGGACCCAGTCGGCCGAGCAACTGGCCCGGGCGGGCGTGGAGGCCACCATCGCCATCGGCAACGATCCCGGTCCGGAGCTGCGCACCGCGGCGCGGGGCATCACCCGCATCGGCCTCGAGGCCGACACCGTGTCCTGGGCCGAGCATCGCCGATGGTCCACCGAGGTGTTCTCCTGGGCTCATCTCGTGCCCACCGAAGGGCTCGTGCTGCGGATGCGGGCCGTGAAGGACGACGGCGAGGTCGCCCGGCTGGAGCGGGCCTCGCAGATCGCCGATCACGCCCTCGCCGACGTCCGCCACCGACTCCACGAGGGCGTCACCGAGGCCGAATTCCGCCGCGAGCTCGAGGACGCCATGGCCGACCACGGCGCCGACGCCCCCTCGTTCGAGACCATCGTCGCCAGCGGCCCCAACGGCGCCAAACCCCACGCTCGGCCGAGCGACCGGGCGATCGGAGCCGGCGACAGCGGCGAGCTCGTGGTCGTGGACTTCGGTGCCACCTACGACGGCTACCACTCGGACATGACCAGGACGCTCGCGGTCGGTGCGCTGTCGGAGACCCAGGCTCGGATGCTCGACGTCGTCCGCCGCTCGCAAGCGGCGGGCGTCGCCGCGGTGCGGGCCGGCGTCCGGGGTGCGGATGTCGACCGGGCCTGCCGAGCGGTCGTCGACGACGCCGGCTGGGGCGATGCCTTCGTCCACGGCACGGGCCACGGGATCGGTCTCGTGATCCACGAGGAGCCGCGACTGTCGAGCTCGTCGAAGGACGTGCTCGCCCCCGGCCACTGCGTGACCGTCGAGCCCGGGGTGTACCTCCCCGAACACGGGGGCGTCCGGATCGAGGATTCCCTGGTCGTCACCGCCACCGGTTCCTGGCCACTCACCAACGCGCCGTACGAGTAGGAGGAAAAAGTACTGAGCCAGGTCGGCGTCGGGAGCGCCAGCGAGCAGGCCCGCAAGCGGGGACACGACCGCGGCGGAGCCGCAGGCCCTGAGCAAAGTTTGCGCAGTGGACGCTCGGCCTTCATCCTGTCGGGATGGCGTCGACCAACGATCTGAAGAACGGCATGTGCCTCGACCTCCCCGAGGGACTCATGCAGGTGGTGGAGTTCCAGCACGTCAAGCCGGGCAAGGGTGGGGCCTTCGTGCGCACCACGCTCAAGAACGTGCGGACGGGCCAGGTGGTCGACAAGACGTTCCGAGCGGCCGAGAAGGTGGAGCAGGCCAAGATCGATCGCCGCGAGTGGCAGTACCTGTACCGGGACGGCGCCGACTACGTGTTCATGGACCAGGAGACGTTCGAGCAGATGCACGTCTCGCCCGAGACGTTGGGCGACGCCACCAATTACATCACCGAGGGCGCCACGCCCTCGTTGATGATGTACGGCGACGAGATCGTCGGGGTCGAGATGCCGCCGTCGGTGGAGCTCACCGTCGCCGAGACCGAACCCGGCCTCCAGGGCGACCGTTCCTCCGGCGGGACCAAGCCCGCCACCCTCGAGACCGGGATGCTGGTCCAGGTGCCGCTGTTCATCGAGACGGGCGAGAAGCTCAAGATCGACACCCGCACCGGCGAATACCAGTCCCGGGCCTGAGGCTCGTGGTCACTGCTGCGACGCGCCGCGAGGCTCGCGAACGCGCCATCGAGCTGCTCTACGAGGCCGAGACCAAGTCGGTCGACGTCTCCCATGTGGTCGAGCAGCTGCCGCTGACGCCCGACGCCTACGCGCTCGAGCTGGCCCACGGCGTGATCGACCACCAGATCGAGCTGGACGCGCTCCTGGGTCGGTACGCCCGGCGGTGGCCGGTGGCGCGGATGGCGGTGACCGATCGGACGGTGTTGCGCCTCGGCGCCTTCGAGCTGGCCACCCAGCCGGACGTGCCCACCGGGGCGGCCCTGTCGGAAGCCGTCGAGCTCGGCGGGCGCTACGGCAGCACCGACGAGACCGCGAAGTTCGTCAACGGCATCCTCGCCGCGGTCGCGGACGAGGTCCGTGGCGGGGCGCGGCCGTGGCGGCCGATCGACGTCGTGGTCTTCGACATGGACGGCGTGATCCGCCACTGGTCAGCCGAGCACCTCGAAGAAGCGGAGACCCGACTGGGCCTGTCGCTCGGCGCCATCGCCGAAGCGGCGTTCGCCCAGCCCCTCTTCCGCGATGCGATGATCGGCACCCACACCGTGGAGGAGTGGGCGGCGCGCATCGGCGACGCCGTCGCCGCCGACGCCGGTCCGGAGTCGCCGGTCGACCCCGATGCGGTGGCCGAGGTGTGGCTGGAGTCGAGCTGGCATCTCGACCGCGAGATCATCGAGCTGCTGGCCTCGCTACGAGCCGCCGGCACCCGGGTCGCCGTCTTCTCGAACGCGTCGACCAAGCTCGAATCCGACCTGGTCGAGATGGAACTGGGCGAGGTGTTCGACGTCGTGGCCAACTCGTCCCGGCTCGGCCTGGTCAAGCCCGACCCCGAGGCCTTCGGGCAGGTGACGACGATGATCGGTTCCGCCCCCGAGCGGATCCTGTTCGTCGACGATCGGGCCGAGAACGTGGCCGGGGCCGTCGACGCCGGCTGGCATGCGGTCGAGATGCGCGGCGCGGCGCGGCTCGCGGCCGTCCTCCGACGACTCTCGGTGCCCGGTGCTCCCGCAGCCGCCTGACGGACTGCGCCACTGGCGCCTCGCCGACGCGCCCGCGCTGGAGGCCGCGTGGGCCGATCCGGCGATCCGGCTCTGGAACCCACCACCGCAGACGGCCGACGCCGCCTCCTGGATCATGCGGTGCGACGAGCGCTGGTCCCTGGGCCTGTCGCTCGACTTCGTGATCGACGTCGCCGGCGAGGTCGGCGGCGAGGTCGGCCTGCGCAACTTCACCAGCGATCCCGATCGGGCCGAGCTCGGCGTCTGGGTCGCGCCGGGCGTGCGGGGTCACGGCCGGGGCACCCAGTCGGTGCAGGCCGTGACCGACTGGGCCCACGACGTGCTCGGCCTGGCCCAGGTGTGGTGTCGCACCGCGGTGGACAACGATCGGGCCCACGCCCTGTTCACCCGGGCGGGCTGGGATCGACTGGGTGAGATCGACGGTCGGGTCATCTGGTCGAGCTGAAATCGGAGGACCGAGACCGCGGTGCTAGGTTGCACTCCTGACCGTGAAGCGGGTCCTGTGAGGCCCGTACGGACAGGAAGGAACGCCGATGGCGGAACGTGAACGACGGCTCAAGCGCCCCTCCGGGGGCGTTTTCGTTGCCCGGAGCCGGGTGATGGACGCCGACGACATGGGTCGGGCCACCCGTCGCATGGCCCACGAGATCATCGAAGCCAACGCCGGACTCGACGATGTGTGCCTGATCGGGCTCCAGACCGGCGGCGTGCCCCTGGCCCGGCGGCTGGCCGACGCCCTCGCCGAGATCGCCCATGCCGACGACGACTCGTTCGAGGTGCCGATGGGACGCCTCGACGTCGCCTTCCACCGCGACGACATCGGATTGCGTCCCACCCTGCCCGAAGCGATCACCGACGTCCCGTTCCCGCTCGACGGCAAGGTGGTGGTGCTCGTCGACGACGTGCTGTTCACCGGTCGCACCATCCGGGCCGCGCTCGACGCCCTCACCTCCTTCGGCCGACCCCGTGCCGTCCAGCTCGCGGTGATGGTCGATCGGGGCCACCGGGAGCTGCCCATCCGGCCCGACTACGTGGGCAAGAACCTCCCCACCCGCCGCGACGAGATCGTCGACGTCACCGACGACGGCGTCGACCTCGGGGAGCTGGAATCATGAACGTGCTGCTTGGTCCGTCTTCGTCGCTCCGCTCCTCGACGAACGCCGTTGCACGGAGCCGGATTGCACCTGTCGTTCGCACGGCTCGGGCTGGCGCCCTCACCGAACGGGGTGTTGCGTGACCGATCTGCTGTCGATCTCGGATCTGGATCGGGTCGACGTCGAGCGCCTTCTCGACCTCACCGACCACTTCGTCGAGGTGTCCGCCCGGCCCATCCCGAAGGTGCCGGCCCTGCGGGGCAAGACGGTGGTCAGCCTCTTCTACGAGGACTCGACCCGGACCCGCCTCAGCTTCGAGACCGCGGCCAAGCGCCTGTCGGCCGACACCATGAACTTCTCGGTGTCGACCTCGTCGGTCAAGAAGGGGGAGTCGCTGCGCGACACCGCCCTGACGATCGAGGCCATGGGGATCGACTGCATCGTGGTGCGCCACCGCTCGTCCGGCGTGCCGTGGCAGCTCACCGGTTGGGTCGACGCCGCCGTGGTCAACGCCGGCGACGGCTGGCACGAGCATCCCACGCAGGCCCTGCTCGACTGCTACACGCTCCGCCAGCACAAGGGCTCGCTCGACGGCGCCCACATCGCCATCGTGGGCGACATCAAGCACAGCCGGGTGGCGCGGTCCGACATCGCCGCCTTCACCAAGCTCGGTGCCGACGTCACCCTCGTGGCCCCGCCCACGCTGCTGCCCCCGGCCGTGGACACCTTCCCGGTGCGGGTCAGCCACGACCTCGAAGCCGTGCTGCCCACCGTCGACGCCGTGTACCTGCTGCGGATGCAGCGCGAGCGGATGACCGAGTCCCTCGTGCCGAGCCTGCGCGAGTACACGGCCACCTACGGGCTCACGGCCCGGCGGGCGCGCTTGCTCCGCGACGACGCCATCGTCATGCACCCCGGTCCGATGAACCGGGGCGTGGAGATCGACGGCGACATCGCCGATTACGCCAAGTCCGTGATCATCGATCAGGTGCGGAACGGGGTGTCGGTCCGCATGGCCGTGCTGTTCCTGCTCCTCGGGTCGGGTTCGGACCTGCTCGGCGCCGCCCCCGAACCGGAAGGAGTCTGATGGCATCCGGCGCACGACCCGTGCTCGCGATCAAGGGCGGGAGGTTGATCGATGCCACCGGCGTCCGCTCGGGCGACGTGGTCGTCGGTGACGACGGCACCATCCTCGCGGTCGGTCCCGATCTCGACGCACCGCAGGTGCTCGACGCGGGGGGCTGCGTGGTCAGTCCGGGCTTCGTCGACATCCACTCCCACCTCCGCGAGCCCGGGCAGGAGGAGGCCGAGACGATCGAGACCGGGGCCCGGGGCGCGGCGGTCGGCGGGTACACCTGCATCCTCGCCATGCCGAACACCACCCCGACGATCGATTCGGCCGCCGTCGCCCGCCAGGTGCTCGATCTCGGCCGCGATGCGCCCTGCGACGTGCGGACGTCCGGGGCCATCACGGTGGGCCGGGCCGGCGAGCAGCTGGCGCCCATGGCCGAGCTCGCCGCCCTCGGGGTCCGGTTCTTCACCGACGACGGGACCGGTGTGCAGGACAACCAGCTGATGCGCCGGGCGATGGAGTACGCGTCCGGGCTGGGCGTCACCCTGGCCCAGCACTGCGAGGACGCCGCCCTGTGCGGTGGCGGGCACATGCACGAGGGCGAGTGGTCGTCCCGGCTCGGTCTGGCCGGCCAGCCGGCCGAGGCCGAGGAGCTGATGGTGATGCGGGACATCGCCCTGGCCCGGCTCACCGGCGCACGTGTGCACTTCCAGCACATGTCCACCGCAGGGTCGATGGCGATGATCGCCGGGGCCAAGGCCGGCGGCCTCGCCGTGACCTGCGAGGCCACCACCCATCACTTCACCCTCACCCACGCCCAGTGCGCCACCTACGACCCGGTCTTCAAGGTCAACCCGCCGCTGCGCACCGACGAGGACGTGGCCGCGGTCAAGCGGGCGCTGGCCGACGGCACCGTCGACTGCATCGCCACCGATCACGCCCCCCATGCTCCCGACACCAAGGAACAACCCTTCGACGAGGCACCCCCCGGCATGCTCGGGCTCGAGACCGCGCTCGCCCTGGCGCTGACCGAGCTCGACCTCGAGATCGAGGAGGTGGTGGCGCTGCTGTCGTGGAAACCGGCGGCCATCATCGGTGTCGACGATCGCCACGGCCGGCCCATCGTCGAGGGGAATCCCGCCAACCTCACCGTCTTCGATCCCCAGGAGGAGTGGACCATCGACGCATCCACCATGCAGAGCCGCAGCCGCAACACGCCCTACGCCGGGCGCCGGGTGCGAGGCCGGGTCCGCCACACGCTGCTCGAGGGCGAACCGGTCGTCCGAGACGCGGAGCCGACCCGATGAGCCGCAGCCCCATACGCGAGGCCGCCCTGGTGCTCGCCGACGGTTCGACCTTCGAGGGCGAGTGGACCGGAGGAGATCCGCTGGGCGGGTACGCGTCGGGCGAGGTGGTGTTCAACACCGCGCTCACCGGCTACCAGGAGATCATCACCGACCCGTCCTACGCCGGCCAGATCATCACCTTCACCTACCCCCACATCGGCAACTACGGGGTGACACCCGCCGACGACGAGAGCCGCCAGGCGTTCTGCCGCGGCGTGGTCATCCGCGATCTGGCCCGCCGGCGGAGCAACTGGCGCAGTGAGGAGGACCTCGACAGCTTCCTCGCTCGACTGGGCGTGCCCGCCATCGGCGGGATCGACACCCGTCGCCTCACCCGGATCATCCGCGACACCGGCGCCATCCCCGGCGCGTTCGGGCCGCTCGACCGCACCGACGAGGCCACCCTCAAGCAGGCGGCGGCCGACGAACCCGGCACCGCCGGTGTCGACCTCGTCGCCCAGGTCACGACCCCGGAGTCGTACGTCGTGGACGAGGCGGGGGCGAAACCGGCCTCGTCGTGGCGGCGTGGGACTTCGGGATCAAGACGTCGATCCTCACCCAGCTCGCGACCTTCGCCACCGTGCACGTCTTCCCGGCCTCGGCGTCGGCCGACGATCTCCTCGCCGTCGAGCCGAACGGGATCTTCCTCTCCAACGGACCCGGCGACCCCGAGGTGGTCACCGGACCCATCGCCGAGATCCGTCGGCTGCTCGACGGACCCGTCGGCGACGGTCGGATTCCACTGTTCGGCATCTGCCTCGGCCACCAGGTCCTGGGCCTGGCCGCCGGAGCCCGCACGGTGAAGCTGCCGTTCGGTCACCACGGGGGCAACCACCCGGTGCGCGACATCGACTCCGGACGGATCGACATCACCAGCCAGAACCACAACTTCGCCGTCGATCCCGACAGCCTCGGAGGCATCGGGACCGTCACCCATGTGAACCTCAACGACGGCGTGTGCGAGGGCATGCGCCTGTCCGACGCCCGGGCGTGGTCGGTCCAGCACCACCCGGAGGCCGGCCCCGGCCCCCACGACGCCCGCCACCTCTTCGCCACCTTCCGAGACGAGATGAACCGATGATCCAAACGCTGCGGAGGCGCCAGCCGGAGCAGATGCCACCGACGTGGTCGGCTCCGTGCAACGTGGGAGCTCCCCGGACCGAAGGCCCTGTCGAAGGGAGGAAGCTCCAATGAGACGGACCGACATCGAGTCGATCCTGCTGCTGGGCTCGGGCCCCATCGTGATCGGGCAGGCCTGCGAGTTCGACTACTCCGGCACCCAGGCGTGCAAGGTCCTCCGGGAAGAGGGCTACCGGGTGATCCTGCAGAACTCGAACCCGGCCACGATCATGACCGACCCCGAGTTCGCCGACGCCACCTACGTGGAGCCGCTCGACCTCGAGCACGCCACCCGCATCATCGAGCAGGAGCGGCCGGACGCCGTCCTGTCCACGCTGGGCGGCCAGACCGGCCTGAACCTGGCCATGGAGCTGTTCGAGGCCGGCATCATCGGCGTGCCGGGCACGCCCGAGATGATCGGCGCCAACGCCGAGGCCATCGCCACCGCCGAGGACCGGGAGCGGTTCAAGGAGGCCATGGTCGGCATCGGCCTCGACGTGCCGTCGTCGGCCACCGCCCACTCGCTGGAGGAGGCCCACCAGGTCATCGCCGACATCGGCCTCCCCGTGGTCATCCGACCCGCCTACATCCTGGGCGGGAAGGGCACGGGCATCGCCTCCACGCCGGCCGAGTTCGAGCGCATGGCCCGGTTCGGGCTCGAGTCCAGCCCCATCTCCGAGATCCTCATCGAGGAATCGATCAAGGGGTGGAAGGAGTACGAGCTCGAGGTCATGCGCGACCGCGCCGACAACTGCGTGATCATCTGCTCGATCGAGAACATCGATCCGATGGGTGTGCACACCGGTGACTCGATCACCGTGGCGCCGGCCCAGACCCTGTCCGACGTCGAGTACCAGCGGATGCGCGACGCGGCCTTCGCCTGCATCCGGCGAGTCGGGGTGGAGACGGGCGGGTCCAACGTCCAGTTCGCCATCGACCCCGACAACGGCGACATGGTCGTCATCGAGATGAATCCCCGGGTGTCGCGGTCCAGCGCGCTGGCGTCGAAGGCCACCGGCTTCCCCATCGCCAAGATGGCGGCCAAGCTGGCCGTCGGGTACACGCTCGACGAGATCCCCAACGACATCACCCGCAAGACGCCGGCCAGCTTCGAGCCCACCATCGACTACGTCGTCACCAAGGTGCCCCGGTGGGCGTTCGAGAAGTTCCCCGGCCAGGGCGACGTCCTCGGCACCTCGATGCAGTCGGTCGGAGAGGCGATGGCCATCGGCCGGACGTTCCCCGAGTCCATGCAGAAGGCACTGCGATCGCTCGAGCAGGGTCGCTATGGGCTCAACTGCGACCCGGGCGAGGGGCCGCTCGACGAGCTCGATCTCGACGAGCTCGTCCGGCGGGCCTCCATCGGAACCCCCGACCGGCCCTTCCAGCTCGAGGCCGCGCCTTCGCCGGGGGGTCAGCCTGGAACGGGTGGCCGAGGAGACCAAGGTCGACCCCTGGTTCCTCGACCAGCTCATGCGCATCGTCGACGAGCGGGCCCACCTGGCCGAGGTCGGGTTCGACGCGGTCAGTCGCGCCGAGCTGCGCCGGGCGAAGCGGCTCGGATTCAGCGACGCCCAACTCGGCTACCTGTGGTCGGTGCCCGAGTCCAGCGTGCGGGCCCGCCGGCTCGAACTGGGACTGGTCCCCACGTACAAGACGGTCGACACCTGCGCGGCCGAGTTCGAGGCCGCCACGCCATACCACTACTCGACCTGGGAGGACGACGACGAGGTCACCCACGGCGACCGGCCCGTCGTCATCATCCTCGGCTCCGGTCCCAACCGCATCGGCCAGGGCATCGAGTTCGACTACTGCTGCGTCCACGCCAGCTTCGCCCTGCGCGACGCCGGCTACGAGACCGTGATGATCAACTGCAACCCCGAGACGGTGTCGACCGACTACGACACCTCCGACCGCCTGTACTTCGAGCCGCTCACCCTCGAGGACACCATGTCGATCGTCGATGCCGAGCGGGCGGCCGGCCACCTGAAGGGGATCATCGTCAGCCTCGGTGGGCAGACCCCGCTCAAGCTGGCCGACGACCTCCCCGAGGAGCTGGTGCTGGGGACCAGCCCCCACTCGATCGACCTCGCCGAGGACCGCGACCAGTGGAACCGGCTCTGCGCCCAGCTCGAGATCCCCCAGCCGGCCGGCGGCACCGCCACCGACCTCGACGGTGCCCGGGCCATCGTGGACCGCATCGGCTACCCGGCCCTTCTCCGCCCCAGCTACGTGCTCGGCGGCCGAGCCATGGAGATCGTCTACGACGACGACGGTCTGGTCCGGGCCATGAAGGAGCTGGCCGGGTTCGGCTCGCTCGGTCGCGAGGGTGGCCTGTCCGCCACCCGTCCGGTGCTCATCGACCGCTTCCTGGAGGAGGCCACCGAGGTCGACGTCGACGCCATCCGCGACCACACCGGCGACATCGTCATCGGTGGTGTGATGGAGCACGTCGAGGAGGCCGGGGTCCACTCCGGCGACTCGGCGTGCTCGATCCCCCCGCACTCGCTGGCCGACGCCACCGTCGAGGTCATCGAGAGCCACACCCGGCGGATCGCCGAGGCCCTCGACGTGCGGGGCCTGATCAATGTGCAGTACGCGGTCAAGGACGGTGGCTCGGGGACGAGCTTGGTGTTCGTGATCGAGGCCAACCCGCGGGCCAGCCGCACGGTGCCCTTCGTGGCCAAGGCCACCGGCGTGTCGCTGGTGAAGATCGCGTCGCGGGTCATGGTCGGTGCCACGCTGGCCGAGCTCCGAGACGAGGGCCTGCTGGTCGAGTCGATCCTGCCGTTCCGCACCGGACAGGGGAGCCACGTCGCGGTCAAGGAGGCGGTCCTGCCGTTCAACCGCTTCCCGGACGCCGACCAGGTGCTGGGGCCCGAGATGCGCTCCACCGGTGAGGTCATGGGCATCGACCGCACGTTCGGGCTCGCCTTCGCCAAGAGCCAGGTGGCGGCGGGCGAGCGGCTCCCCGCCACCGGGACCGTGTTCTTCAGCCTGGCCGATCGAGACAAGCCCCAAGGTCGCATCGCGGCCCGGTCCTTCGTCGACCAGGGATTCCAGATCGTGGCCACCGAGGGGACGGCGTCGGACTTCGAGGCGGCCGGCATCCCGGTGGCCACCCGGGTGGCCAAGCTCAGTGCGGGGGAGCCCGGTCAGACCGCGGTCGACCTCATCGACGCGGGCAAGATCGACCTCGTGGTCAACTGCCCTCGGGGCCGTGGTCCCCGGGCCGACGGCGACTACATCCGGTCCGCGGCCGCGTCGAACCAGATCCCGCTGCTCACCACGGCCGCCGCCGCCGTCGCCGCCGCCGAGGGGATCCTCGACCGCGGCGCCCACGTCGGCCGCGTGCGGTCGCTACAGGACTACCACCGTGATTCCTGAGCTGGCTCCTGCGTCGCCGGCTCCCGTTCGACGGAGACCCGTTGCGGTCCCGTCCGGCGCCTCGCTGGCGCTCGGCTCGGTGACGTCCGTACGGCTCCTCCGTCCGGTTCTGGGCCCACGACGTGCGGTGCACGACCACCTTTCGTGGTACCAGAACGAGTGGTGGCGTGGACCTGACCACCCGGATTGGATCGGTCTCGCTGCCCAATCCCGTCATGACCGCGTCCGGGACGGCCGGGTACGGCACCGAGCTGCACGCCTACGTCGACCTGGCCTCGCTCGGCGCGGTGGTCACCAAGTCGCTGGCGCACTTCGCCTGGGACGGCAACCCGCCGCTGCGCACCCACGGCACGGCGGGCGGGATGATCAACTCCGTGGGTCTGCAGGGCCCCGGTGTCGAGGCGTGGACCCGCCATCAGCTGCCGGAGCTGCTCGCCACGGGAGCGCGGGTGGTGGCGTCGATCTGGGGTCGATCCGTGGACGACTACGCCCGGGCCGCCGACCTCCTCGCCGACTGTCCCGCCGAGGTCGTGGCGGTCGAGATCAACCTGTCGTGCCCCAACACCGAGGCCGGCGGGTCATTGATCGCTCACGACCCGGAGATGGCGGCGGCGGTCGTGGCGGCATCGGGCGGTTGCGGCCGGCCCACGTGGGCCAAGCTCAGCCCCAACACCGACCGGGTCGTCGAGGTCGCCGCCGCGGTCCACGAGGCCGGTGCCGAGGCGGTCACGCTGATCAACACGGTGCTCGGCATGGCGATCGACCCGGTCAGCGGACGGTACCGGCTCGGCTCCGGTTCCCGGGGCGGGGGACTGTCCGGTCCGGCCATCCACCCCGTCGCAGTTCGCATCGTCCACGACGTCCACCAGGCAATGCCGGACCTCCCGATCGTCGGTGTGGGCGGGGTGTCCACCGGTGCCGACGCGCTCGAGCTGATCCGGGCCGGCGCCGGCGCGGTGCAGGTCGGGACGGCGAACTTCGACGACCCCCGGGCGACCGTGCACGTCCTGCGGGGACTCACCGAGCTCGCCTCGGCGACCGGCGCCACGCGCATCGAGGACCTGCGTGGGCAGGTGGCGCCGTGACATGACCGGGGACCTGACCGGCGCCCTGACCGCTCGTGGGATCGTCCACCGCTTCGGACCTCGCACCGTGCTCGACGGTGTCGACCTCGTCGTGCCGCCCGGCGAGGTGGTCGGTCTGCTCGGCCCCAACGGCGCGGGGAAGACCACGCTCCTGCGGATCCTCTTCGGCGTGCTGACCGCCGACGCGGGATCGGTGTCCTACGGCGACCGCTCGGCCACCGATGCCGACCGCCGGACCTGGGGCTACATGCCGCAGGAACGTGGCCTGTACCGCGACATGCACGTCCGCGATCACCTCGTCTGGCTGGCGCAGCTCCATGGCATGGCGCGCGCCGAGGGGCGCGAACGGGCGGACCGGTTGCTACACCAGCTCGGCATCGCCGACCGGGCCGACGACGAGGTCAAGGACCTCTCGGGCGGCACTGCCCAACGGGTGCAGCTGGCGGCAGCGATGGTCCACCACCCACCCGTGCTGGTCCTCGACGAACCCTTCGCCGGACTCGATCCCACCGCGGTGGAGTTCTTGTCCGATGTCGTCACCGACCACGCGGCCGCCGGGGGCAACGTGTTGTTCTCGTCGCACCAGCTCGACCTCGTCGAGGACCTGTGCGAGTCCATCACGATGATCAACCACGGGCGGGTGGTCCTCGACGGCACGGTCCGGGCCCTCAAGGCGCGCAGCCCTGACCGCTACCTGCGCGTCGATCTCGTCGTTCCCGAACACACCGTCATCGACGGCGCCACGGTGACCGAGCGGAACGCGGCGGGGACCCGGTTGCGACTCGAGGTCGGCGTCGACGCGTTGCGGGTCCTCGACGACGTGCGCGCCCTCGGCACGGTGACCGATTTCGGGGTCACCACACCGTCGCTGTCGGAGTTGTTCCTCGCCGCCACCGGTGTCGCGCCGGCATGAGCCGGTTCGAGCAGTTCCGTCTCGTCGCCCGTCGGGAGGTGACCGAGAGCCTGCGCCGCCGGTCGGTCAAGATCGTGCTCGCCGTGCTCGTCCTCGCCTCCACGGCCGGGGTGGTCCTGCCCGACGTCATCGGTGGCGGCGATCACAGCCGGTTCGATGTGCTGGTCACCGCCCCCGACGATGATGCGATGGCCTCGGCGATCCGGGATGCAGCCGGCGCCGCCGACTTCGATGTCGACCTCGTCGGGCCGGCCGATCTCGACGCCCGGGATCGCCCCGTCCGGCAACTGGTCGAGGACGGCGACGTCGACGCCGCCATCGTCGCCGGCACGCCGCCCACCGTGCTCGTCCGGGGATCGGTCGACCAACGTCTCGTCGCCCTCCTCGCCGGCGCGGTCGGCGCCGTGTCGCTCGCCGACCGGCTGGAGGGTGCCGGGCTCGACGCCGAGGTCGCCGCCACCATCGCGGCGCAGCCGTCGGTGCGCTTCGAGTCGGTCGAGACCACCGACCACGACGTCCAGAAGGGCGTGGCGTCGATCGCCCAACTCGTGCTCTACCTCGCGCTGCTGTCGGTCACCATGCAGGTCGCCAACGGGACTGCGATCGAGAAGGCGAGCCGCATCAGCGAGGTCCTGCTCGCCATCGTCCGGCCCGGCACGCTCCTGTTCGGCAAGGTGATCGGGGTCGGACTGGTCTCGCTCACCGGGGTGGCGGCGCTGATCGCGCCGATCGCGATCAAGGCCGCGCTCGGCGGGTCGGTCCCGGGCTCCGCCTTCCCGGCCGTCGTCGCCGCTGTCGTCTGGTTCGTGCTCGGGGGCGCGCTGTACGCGACCATCGCCGGCTCTCTCGGGGCGCTGGTCGAGCGCCAGGAGGAGGTGGGTACCGCGATGCAGCCGATCATCGTCGTCCTGGTGGCGACCTTCCTCGTGTCGGCTTCCAACTTGGAGTCCGGAATCGGCCAACTCCTCGGCCTGGTGCCGTTCACCTCGCCCATCGTCGAGCCCGCCCGGATCGCCCTCGGGGTGGCGTCCGCCGGGGAGATCGCGGCGTCTGCGGGCATCCTGTTCGTGACTGCGCTGGTCACCGTCCGTCTCGGTGGGATCATCTACCGGCGGGCGATCGTGCGAACGGGAACGCGGCTCAAGCTGCGCGATGTCGTGCGCGGCTGACCGCCGGCCTCAGGGCTCGAACCGCTCGGCGTAGGCGACCCGGACCCGATGGATGTCGGGGTCGAGCAGCGGTGCGGCCGTGATCGCCTCGTCGATGAGGGCGGCCTGTTCACGCAGCGCCTCCTGCCCGGCCGATCGGGGGTGCGGCTCGAGCGAGACATCGAGCAGGTGGATGATCTCGAGCAGGTAGATCAGCATCGTCGGCAGTTCGGCGGCGGCCATGCGTACCTCGTTGAACGCGAGTTCGACGAGATCGCTCTGGGTCGGTTGCTCGGCCCGGATCAGGGTGCGAGCCCCCGCCGCGGTGTGGATCCGCTCTGGTGGTTTCCGGACGAGGAGCTCGCGCAGCACGCTCCCGAGGTGGAACATGGCGTCCTGGGCCGTCGTGGGATCGTTGATCCCTGGAGACAGCGCCTTCAGGGCGACGTCGACCAGCTGGCGCAGACCGAAGGCCACGTCCTGGCGGGTGGTCCTCGTCTCGCCCACCACGATGCTGCGCAGGGCACCCTCGCGGGCCGCGGCCTCGTCGGCGGGTGGCGGCCAGATGGTGCACAGCGGCGTACCGGCGACGGCGTAGCGGCCCACGGCGGTGTCGAGGCGCACGGTGCCGCCGGGATCGGCCGCCACCACGAGGTTGTCGTCGTCGATCGCCTGCAGCCACCCGTGGCGGTCGAGATCGATGACGAGATGCTGTTCGGGAACGACGATCGACGGGAGGTCATCGGGCTCGGTTCCGTCGTCGAACGCCCGCCACGTGGCGCGGATCTCGGACAGTGCCGTGGTGGTCACTTCGTGGAGGATCTTGGAGACGTCCATCGAGTGGGCGCTGTGGCTGATGAACGCCACGATGCACAGGATCGAGATGACGCCGAAGGCCACCGCGAAGGCGACCGAGACGCTGGGGACGACCGGCGAGCCTCCCTCCTCCAGCGGGCCTCGCACGGCCCGGAGCACGACGAGGCAGTAGGTGAAGGTGCCGACGACCACGCCCATGATCCGCTTGTTGAACGGGTCACGGAACAGGCCCTGGATGACGCGAGGCGAGTACTGGCTCGACGCCTGCTGGATGAGGAGGAGCGAGATCGAGAACGCGATGCCGGCGACGGTGATCGTCGCGCCAGCGACCGTGCTCAGCACCGATCGGGCGCTGTCGACCGTGGACGTCATCCACGACGGCGTAGCCCCTTCGTCGAGCAGGCTGGTGTCGAGCGCGATGCCGGCGAGCGCCAGTCCGAAGCCGACGAACACGAAGACCATCGGGACGAAGAACAAGCTGGTGCGGAGGCGTTCGGAGAGCGTGGACAGTCTGACCAGCACGGTCGCAGTATGCCTGCTGCTCCCGGTCGCCTCCCGTGGGTGGCAGGCTGTCGCTCGACGAGCACGGGGAGGGCTGACGGATGACCGCCATCGACATCGAAGCACCCGACGAGGTCCGCAACCGCCTCTGCCTCGCCCTCGACACCGACGACCTCGTCGAGGCCACCCGCCGGGCCCGGGCCATCGGTCCCTGGTTCGGAACGGTCAAGATCGGCCTCGAACTGTTCTCCTCGGCCGGGCCGGAGGCCGTGGTGGCGATGCAGGCACTGGGCCTCGACGTGTTCGTCGACCTCAAGCTCCACGACATCCCGACCACGGTGCACCGGACGGCACGGGTGCTGGGTTCGCTCGACATCCGGTACCTCACCTTCCACGCCCACGGCGGGGTCGACATGTTGCGGGCCGGCGTGACCGGCGCCGCCGAGGGAGCAGATGCGGCCGGTGTCGAGCGTCCCCGAGCCCTGGCGGTCACCGTGCTCAGCTCGGACGGCACCGCGCCGGCCCACGTGCTCGCCAAGCGGGTCGAGACCGCGGTCGACGCCGGGTGCACGGGATTGATGTGTCCGGTGGCCGACGTCGCCGCCGCCCGGGCGCAGATGCCCTCGCTGTTCATCGCGGCCACCGGGATCCGTGCCGAGGGCGACTCGAGCCACGATCAGCGGCGGGTGGCCACGCCCGGCGATGCCTTCGCCGCCGGCGCCGATCTGCTGGTCCTGGGCCGCACCATCACCGAGGCCGCTGATCCGGTCGCCACCGCGGCGGCACTGGTGGACTCGGCCCTGTCGTGACCGGCGCGGGGTCGACGGGTCCTGGTGCCCGTTGGTCTAGGGTCGCGGCATGCCGCAGCCACCCTCTCTCACCCCCGAGCAGCGCCAGGCCGCGCTCGCCAAGGCCGCTGAGGCCCGCCGAGCCCGGGCCGAGTTGAAGGAGCGCCTCAAGATGGGCTCCCTCTCGCTGCCCGAGCTGCTCGAGCAGGCCGCCAACGACGACATGGCCGGCAAGATGAAGGTCCTCGCCGTCCTCGAGTCGCTGCCCGGCGTGGGCAAGGTCAAGGCCCGCCGCACCATGGAGGCGTTCGAGATCTCCGAGACCCGCCGGGTCCGGGGCCTCGGCGAGCAGCAGAAGCGCAAGCTCCTCGAAGAGTTCGGATGACCGGGCGACGCGGAGCGAGCCAGCGCCAGCGGCGGTCATCCGTCAGGGCGAGCGAGCTCGCGAGCTGCCCGAGACGACTCGGATGACCGGGCGACGCGAAGCGAGCCAGCAGCGACAGTCCGGCTGAGCCCTTGAACATCGTCGTGTCCGGCCCGGGGGGCGTCGGCAAGGGCACCATCGTCGGGGCGCTCCTCGACACCCATCCCGAGATCTGGCTGAGCCGGTCGTGGACCACCCGCGCCCAACGACCCGGCGAGCCCGACGATGCCTATGTCTTCACCGACCGGGCCACCTTCGACGATCACATCGCCGCCGGCGGTTTCCTCGAGTGGGTCGACTTCCTCGACTACCGGCAGGGCACGCCGATGCCGGCGGCGCCGACGGGCAAGGACGTGCTCTTCGAGATCGACGTGGAGGGGGCCCGCGCCGTCGCCGCTGTCGACCCCGATGCCCTGCTCGTCTTCATCGACTCGCCGACCCCTGACGAGCAACGGTCCCGGCTCGTCAAGCGAGGCGATGCCCCCGAGCGCATCGAGGCTCGCATGCGCAAGGGTGAGGAGGAGCGGAGTGCCGCCCGAGCGCTGGGCATGCACCACATCGTGAACCACACCGTGGCCGAGGCCGTCGCCGAACTGGAGTGCCTCATCGAGCAAGCCAGGAGCGCGTGACGGCCCGCGGTGCCCCGGGTTCCCGGGATCTCGGCCGTCGCTGCTAGCGTGGAACACTCCGCCAACCCCACGGAGTAGCGATGCCCGGCCGCCATGACACCATGATGAATCCGCCCATCGAGGAGCTCCTCGAGCGGGCCGACTCGAAGTTCCGGCTGGTCACGTTGGCGTCCACGCGGGCCCGTCAGATCAACGCGTACTTCAATGCGGTCGGCAGCGGCGGGCTCGGGTCGCAGGTCCCGCCCCAGGTGCCGTCGGTGTCCCGCAAGGCATTGTCCATCGCCTTCGAGGAGATCGCGGCCGACAAGATCATCCCCGTGTACGGCGAAGAGCTCGCGGCCAAGCGTGAGGCCGAGGCGGACGCCGCTGCGGCCCGCGTCGCCGCCGCCGACGACGCCGCGGAGTAGAGACCGCTCGGCCTCTGGCGCCATGCTCGCCGGCAAGCGCATCGTGCTCGGGGTGACCGGCGGCATCGCGGCCTACAAGGCCGTCGAGATCTGCCGACGGCTGGTCGACGCCGGCGCGCACGTATCGCCGGTCATGACCGAGTCCGCTGGTCGTTTCATCGGCGAGGTCACCCTCTCCGCCCTGGCATCCGAGCCGGTGCAGACCTCGCTGTGGGACGAGACCAGCCCGATCCCGCACACCGAGCTGGGCCAGCGCGCCGACCTGGTGGTGGTGGCGCCGGCCACGGCCCGGTTCCTCGCCGCCTACCGGATGGGCCTCTCCGACGACCTGCTCACCGCCACCCTGCTCGCGACGCGGGCACCGGTGCTGGTCGCGCCCGCCATGCACACCGAGATGTGGGAACACCCCTCGGTGACCGAGAACCTCGAGGTCCTGCGGGCCCGGGGCGTTCACATCGTGCCCCCGGAGGAAGGCCGCCTGGCCGGTGGCGACATCGGCGCCGGACGTCTGGCCGAGCCCGCCACCATCGTGGCTGCGGCCGAGCGCATCCTCGCCGGCGATCCCCGGCGCGATCTCGATGGGTTGCGGATCCTGGTCACCGCGGGCGGTACCCGCGAGCCGATCGACCCGGTGCGGTTCATCGGCAACCGATCGTCGGGCAAGCAGGGCTTCGCCCTCGCCGAGGAGGCTGCGGCCCGGGGCGGCCGGGTCACCGTCGTCGCCACGGTCCACCGTCCCGTCAGCGCGGGCATCGAGGTGGTCCACGTCGAGACCGCGGCCCAGATGCACGACGCGGTCGTCGCCCGGGCCCCGGAGTGCGACATCGTCGTCATGGCGGCCGCGGTGGCCGACTTCCGACCCACCTCCGCCGCCGCCCGCAAGATCAAGAAGTCCGGGGGCCTCTCCGAGGTCGCGCTCGAGCCCACCGTCGACATCCTCGCCGCGCTCGGTGCGGCCAAGCCCCAGGGCCAGATCCTGGTCGGGTTTGCGGCCGAGACCGATTCGCTGCGCCAGAATGCCGAAGCAAAGCTGCGGGCCAAGGGAGCTGATCTCATCGTCGCCAACGACGTCTCGGCCCCCGGAGCCGGATTCGAACACGACACCAACGAAGTGGTGATCCTGTCGACCACGGGGGCCGTCGAGGTCCCCAAAGCCGACAAGCGCGACATCGCACGGGCGGTCCTCGACACCGTCACATCCCTGAGGAGCACGACATGAACGAGTTCACCTTCACCTCCGAGTCGGTCTCGGAGGGCCATCCCGACAAGATGGCCGACCAGATCTCCGATGCCATCCTCGATGCCATCCTCACCGACGACCCGATGGCGCGCGTCGCGTGCGAGACCATGGTCACCACCGGCATGGCCATCGTGTCGGGCGAGATCACCACCACCGCCTACGTCGAGATCCCCGACATCGTGCGACGCACGATCAAGCGGATCGGCTACGACCGCGAGTCGATGGGCTTCGACGGCAACACCTGCGGTGTGCTGACCTCGATCGACCCCCAGAGCCCCGACATCGCCCAGGGGGTCGACAAGGCGTTCGAGACCCGCAGCGGCCAGCGAGTGGACGAGATCGACGACCAGGGCGCCGGCGACCAGGGGATGATGTTCGGCTACGCCTGCGACGAGAACGACGCCATGATGCCGACCCCGGTCTTCCTCGCCCACCGGCTCGCCGAGCGTCTGGCCGAGGTGCGGCGGGCCGGGATCCTGCCCTACCTGCGCCCCGACTCGAAGACCCAGGTCACCATCGACTACGTCGACGGCCGGCCCGATCGGCTCACCAACGTGCTCATCTCCACCCAGCACGCGCCCGGCCACGACGCCGAGTCGCTGATCAAGCCCGACCTGATCCAGGAGGTGATCCGGCCCACCCTGCCCGACGAGTTCGCCGACGACGACTTCCAGGTCATGGTCAACCCCACCGGCGTGTTCGAGCTCGGTGGCCCGCACGCCGACTGCGGTCTCACCGGCCGCAAGATCATCGTCGACACCTACGGCGGGTGGGCGCGCCACGGCGGTGGGGCGTTCTCCGGCAAGGACCCGTCGAAGGTCGACCGGTCCGCGGCGTACGCCACCCGCTGGGTGGCCAAGAACCTGGTGGCGGCCGGCGCGGCCAGCCGGTGCGAGGTCCAGGTCGCCTACGCCATCGGCGTCGCCCACCCGGTGTCGATCATGGTCGAGACCTTCGGCACCGAGAACGTGGACCCGGTCAAGCTGTCCACCGCGGTGCACGAGGTGTTCGACCTTCGGCCCGGTGCCATCCTGCGTGACCTCGACCTGCGGCGGCCGATCTACCAGAAGACGGCGGCGTACGGGCACTTCGGTCGCACCGGCGAGCCCGGCGAGTTCCCGTGGGAGAACACCGATCGGGTGGACGACGTGCGCTCGGCCCTCGGCCTCTAGGTGGAAGGCGCCCCGAGGGCGCACGTCGTCCGGGTGATTCCCGACCAGACCGGTATCACCAAGACGTTCGACTACCTCGTTCCACACGCCCTCGTTCCCGAGGCGTGGGCCGGGCAGGTCCCGCTCGGGACCCGGGTGCGCATCGCCCTCGGCCCCCGGCGGGTGGGCGGTTGGGTCGTGGCCGTGGGAGCCGAGCCGCCCGAGGGCGTCCAGCTCCGTCCGATCGCCAAGGTCACGGGGTACGGGCCGCCGCCCGATCTGCTCGAGCTCGCCGAGTGGGCCCGCTGGCGCTGGGCAGCGAAGACCGTGGTGCCGTTCCTGCGCACCGCGTCCCCCGAGCGGGCGGTGACCAGCCTGCCTACGGCTCCTGCCCGCAAGTACCCGGTCCCCGACGCCACCGAACCCGCGGTGCTCGACGCGTTCGAGCGCGGTCCCACCGTCCTGCGGCTGCCACCGGTCGCCGATCTCATCCCCGTGATCCAGCAGGCGACGGCGCTGGGCGATCCACTGGTGCTGTGTGCCCACAAGGACCAGGTCCAGCGCATCGCTGATCGATTGATCCGGGCCGGTGTCCCGACGGCGCGCTATCCCGACGACTGGGCCCAGGCCGCGGCCGGGGGTTCGGCCGTCGTGGGCACCCGGGCCGCGGCGTGGGCGCCGGTGCCCCAGCTGGCTGCCATCGTGGTGCTCGACGAGCACGACGAGGTCCACCAGGAGGAACGGTCGCCCACCTGGCACGTCCGGGAGGTGGCGATCGAGCGGGCCCGGCGGGCGGGCGTCCCCTGCGTGCTGACCTCGCCGATGCCGACGTTGGAGGCGCAGGAGGTGGCTCGCCTCGTCACCGTGGATCGGTCCGTGGAGCGGTCGGGGTGGCCCCGGGTGGTGGTGGTCGACCGCCGGGCCGAGGACCGAGGACGCAATGCCCTGTTCTCTCCCGCGCTGGCCGAGGTGATCCACTCGGGGGCGCGCGTGGTGTGCGTGCTCAACCAGAAGGGCCGCGCCGTCCTGCTCGGTTGTGCCACCTGTGGCGATGTGGCCCGCTGCGAACGGTGCGATGCGGCCGTGCACCGTCCCGGTGACGACGTGCTCGTCTGCCGCCGTTGCGGGACCACCCGGCCGATCGTCTGCGCGTCGTGCGGGGGAACCAACCTGAAGACCATCCGGATGGGCGTGAGCCGGGTCCGCGACGACCTCGAGGCGCT
Organism: uncultured Acidimicrobiaceae bacterium; assembly: GCA_963731885.1. GTDB lineage: Bacteria > Actinomycetota > Acidimicrobiia > Acidimicrobiales > Salinilacustritrichaceae > Salinilacustrithrix. The sequence continues at coordinate 124,188 of CAVSXR010000022.1, forward strand.
CGCCGGCGAAGCGGTGCTGGAGGTCACCGGCGAGACCACCGACCTGGGCGCCGCCCGGATCCACGTGGGGACCGAGGCGGTCCTGCACCGGGTCCACGAGGCCGACGTGGTCGCCTTCCTCGATCTCGATCAGGAGCTGTTCGCCCCCCGGTACCGGGCCGCGGAACAGGCCCTCGGGCTCATCGTCCGGGCCGCTCGGCTGGTGGGCGGCCGATCGGATGGCGGGCGGCTCCTCCTCCAGACCCGCACCCCGGAGCACGAGGTCGTCCGGGCCGCGCTCGAGGGAGATCCGCACCTGGTCGCCGAGGCCGAACGGGCCCGGCGCGCCGCGCTCGGGTTCCCGCCCTACTGCGCCCTGGCCGAGATCGGTGACCAGGCCGGCGCCGCCTTCGTCGACGCGCTCCGGCGCTCGGCGCCTCCCGAGCTCCAGGTGCTGGGTCCGGTCGACGGCGCGTGGCGGGTTCAGGCACCGGATCACGACGTGCTCTGCGACGCGCTGGCCGCGACCGATCGGCCACCCGGCCGGCTACGTCTGGCGGTGGACCCGCTTCGCGTCTAACCCGGAGGCCGCCTCGCCGTGGACGATTGCCGCCACCGTCGTGGATGCCACCAGCTCGCTCCCGGCGGTCGTCAGGTGGACGCCATCGGGCAGGCGGACCCGGACCCGCTGCCCGGCGTCGTCGACGACGTCCCACGTGAACGTGCCGTCGGGGGCGAGCACCTGGCCCCAGTCGACCAGTTCGACATCGGGCAGTTCGTCGGCCAGGCGGTCGTAGAGGGCGTTGACCAGCGCGACGTGCGTTTCGAGCGGGCCGTAGAAGCCGTTGGTCCGGACCGGCGCGAATCGCACCAGCGCGACCCGGGCGCCCCTTGCCCCGGCCCGCCGGATGAGGTCCCGGATCTCGGTCTCCCACGCCGGGAGCACCTCGGCGGAGCCGGGGGCGACGGCGACGCCGGCGCGGTCGATGTAGCGGTGGTCGGGCTCGGTGGTGTAGTTGCAGCACGCCTCGATCACCACGACGTCGGGATCGGTGCCCGCCACCCAGGCGTCGATCTGTTCGGCCCAGGCACCCTGGGGGGAGAGGGGCCCCGTTCCCGGTCCACCGGCATACGCGGTGGTGATCCCCTCGGCGGCGAACGCCGCCTCCAGCTGGGGGGATGCCTGGCTCATCACCGAGTCACCCACGAGGAGCACGTCGTCGACGGTCCGGGCCGCGGTGGTGGGGGCGACCGCGTCGGGGCTCTCGCCGACCGCGGTGGTGGCGTCGGGCGGGGCCGGGGCGGTGTCGGCCCCGGGCAGGTTGTCGAGGGTGACCAGGAGGTCGTCGTGCGGCACGGCCCACACCGACACCGCCAGGGCGGCGACCAGGACGCAGGTCGCGGTGGCCAGCGCCGTACCGAGGCCGCGGACGCCGGCGAGGCGCCGTCCGGTGCGCACCGGTTGCTCGATGAAGTGGTACGAGACCGCGGTGAGCCCCAGGGTGACGGCCATGCGCACCAGGAACAGGGCCACGCCGTCCACTCCGGCGCGTTCGGCGTCGACCCAGACGAACACCGGCCAGTGGATGAGGTACATGCCGTAGGAGACGCGGCCGGCGAGGCGCAGCGGCGCGGTCGACGCCAGGCTGCGCACCGGCCCGGCCACGTGGGCGGCGGCGAGGACCGCGGCCATCAGCACGGCATGGACCGCGAGCCCGCCGCCGGACACCAGGGCCGAGTCCTGGGGCACGGTGATCCACGCCACCACGAGGGCGGCCAGGGCGGCCGCTCCCACCGCGCTGACGACCCGGGGCGCCCGCTCGAGCCGCCCGCCGTGTCCGGCCAACACGAGGGCGAGCAGCACCCCCACGAGCAACTCCGAGGCGCGGGCCCCGGTGTCGTAGTACGAGCGGGCTGCGCCCGACGGTGAGGCACCGAGGTGGAGCGTCCAGGCCACCGACGCCAGGGTGAGGATCCCGAAGACGGCCCCGAGTACCCGGCGGCGGCCGCCGCCGACGCGCAACAGGGCCACCGTGAGCAGGGGGAACACCAGGTAGAACTGCTCCTCGATCGCCAGCGACCACAGGTGCTGCAGCGGCGATGGACCGGTGAACAGTTCGCCGTACGAGCGGTGTTCGAACACGAAGCGCCAGTTGGCGACGTATCCCACCCCGGCGAAGACATCGCCTCGCAGGTCGGCGAGTTGGCCGCTGTCGGCGAAGAGGGGAGCGACCAGTACGACGCCACCGATCACGGCGAGCGCGGCCGGCAGCAGCCGGCGGAACCGGCGGTTCCAGAAGCGGCCGAGCGAGATGCGACCGGTGGTGTCCCACTCGACCAGCAGCAGCGACGTGATCAGGAACCCGGACAGGGTGAAGAACGCGGACACGCCGAGGTAGCCGCCCGGGGCCCACGAGGATCCGGCGTGGTACGCGACGACAGCCGCCACCGCGAGCCCGCGGAGGCCATCGAGTGCCGGCACGTGCCGGAGCGTCGGTCGAGCGGTGGCGGTCATCGCGGCGTCAGATGAACGCTACTGCCGGGGGTGCAGGACCACGCGGTCGGTCGGGACGGGTGCAGGAGGCGGCACGGCCGACGCCGAAGGGTCCTCCGAGGGAACCATGGGAATGCCATCCACACCGCCGCGTCACTCATACCAGTGGCTCCTCGGCGCGCTCTGGATCGTGTCCGTGCTGTGCGCCGGCGTGGTGTCCGCGGGGGTGACGTCGGCCAACCGCCACACCGATGTGGCGCTGGGGCGGGCACCGGCCCGCGAGATCGACGGCGGGCCCGTGCTGCTCGCTGCCGCTGGCGCACCGATCCGGGCGGCATCGACGGCGCCGTCCGCCGAGGCCAGGTCCGTGACCGTTCCGCTCACCAGCGGTGGCCGGCTCGAGGTGACCCTGCCCGCCGGCCCCGGGCCCCATCCCGTGGTGCTCTACGCCCACGGTGGCGGTTGGGTCGGCGGCGATCCCTCCGACATCCCTGCCGAGTTCGGCATCGATGGCGTCACCGATTCGGGCTGGGCCCTGGTGTCGGTGGGGTACCGGCTGGCCGACCCGGCCACCGGCGTGACCGCTCGGGACCAGCTCGACGACGTGCGAGCGGCCCTGCAGTGGGTCCGGGGCCCCGGGCAGTCGCTCGGCCTCGGCTCGCGGGTGCTGGCCGTCGGCCACTCCGCGGGCGCCCACCTCGTCACCCTCGCCGCGTCCACGGCCGACCCGGCGATCGCCCCCGATGCGGTGCTGTCCGTGTCGGGCATCTACGACTTCGCCCCCGACGTCGAGGCGGCACCCCTGCTCGCTCCGGTGCTGCCGGCCGCGCTCGGCTGCCCGGCCGGATCGTGCGACGTGGCCGACCTGGAGCCGATCGCCGCGGTCATCGCCGGCGGGCCGCCCGTGACCATCGTGCACGGAGCCGCCGACCCCATCGCCGTGCCGGCCACCGCCCAACGGTATGCCGCCGCTCTGCAGGCCGCCGGAGTCCCCGTCGACTTCCGGCTCGTGCCCGGCGCCGTGCACGACGGTGAGCTGCTGGGAGCCGTCGTCCGATCTGTGCTCGCCGATCTGCTGTCCGCCTCGGCCGCCGCCTGACGTGCCCCCTGACGTCGCGCCGGGCTCTCAGGCCGGCGCCGTCGAGCGCAGCAGCCGGTAACCCTTCTTCGACGCCAGCCGCTCGGTGGGGAAGCCCTGCTCGTCGAGCCACCGTTGGAGCGAGTCAGCACCCAGGTGGCGGTTCACGACGAGCACGGCCGACCCGCTGGGCGTGAGCTGGCGCAGCCAGTGCAGGAGCAGGTCGTGCAGCGCGGCCTTGCCGATCCGGATCGGGGGGTTCGACCAGATGAGGTCGAACGGCTCCGGGCCGACGTCGGCTGGTGCGGCGACGGTGACGTTGGTCAGATCGAGACGCTCGGCGTTGGCCGCGGTCAGGGCACGGCTGCGCTCGTTCACGTCGACCGCGACCACGTCGGCCGCGGGGGCGAGGCGGGCGAGGGTGACGGCGATCGGCCCGTAGCCACAGCCGAGGTCGAGGAACCGCCCGACGGCCGGCGGTGGCGGAGCGGCAGCCAGCAGGAAGGCGGTGCCGGGATCGAGGCGACCGGGGCTGAACGTCCCCCGATCAGTGGTCAGCTCGACCGTGGTCCCTCGCGCCGTGACCCGGACGACCGACGGGCGGGACGGCGAGGCCGGCGCGTCGCTGAAGTAGTGGTCGCCGGCGCTGGGTGGGGTGCCCACGGGCCCGACGGTAGCCTCGGATCCGTGGCAGCCCCGTACACCATCCGAGTGGTCGGCGATCCCGTCCTGCGCTCCGTGGCCTCCGAGGTCACCGACATCGACGGTCGGCTGGTCAAGCTCTCCCAGGACATGCTGGAGACGATGTACGAGGCCCCCGGGCTCGGGCTCGCGGCTCCCCAGGTCGGTGTCGGCAAGCGCCTCTTCGTGTACGACCTCGATCCCGACACCCGCGAGCAACCCGGCGTCATCCTCAACCCTCGCATCGTCGAGTCGCGCGGCGAGTGGACCTACGAGGAGGGGTGCCTGTCGATTCCCGGGTTGTCGTTCGAGATCGTCCGCCCCAAGGAGGTCCACATCGTCGGGGTCGACCTCGACGGCAACGAGGTCTCGCTCGAGGCCGACGAGCTCACCGCCCGGCTGTTCCAACACGAGCTCGACCACCTCGACGGGGTGCTGATGACCGAGCGCATGGATCCCGACACCAAGAAGATCGCCCTCCGCGAGATCCGGGCCATGCGTGATCGCCTCGACGGCGACGGCGCCGGGCCGGCCGTCACCTCGAAGGCGGCGGGTTTCCGACTCGGCTGACGACTGCTCCGTGCCCCGTCAGCTCGTCTACCTCGGCACTCCGGCGATGTCGGTGCCGCCGCTGCGCGCCCTGCAGGCGGCCGGCTTCGAGATCGTGCTGGTGGTCACCAACCCGGACCGCCGGCGTGGCCGCGGGGGAGCGACGGCCCCGAGCCCGGTGAAGGCGGCCGCCCTCGAGCTCGGTCTCACCGTCACCCACGACATCGACGACGTCGTCGCCTGTTCCGCCGAGCTGGGTGTCGTGGTGGCCTTCGGTCAGATCATCCGCCCCCCGGTGCTGGCCGCGATGCCGATGGTCAACGTCCACTTCTCCCTCCTGCCTCGCTGGCGGGGCGCCGCGCCGGTCGAACGCGCCATCCTCGCCGGCGACACGGTCACCGGCGTCGATCTCATGGTGGTCGAGGAAGGGCTCGACACCGGGGCCGTCTACGCCCGCACCGAGCTCGCCATCGGCCCCGACGACACCGCGGACGAGCTGCGCGATCGGCTGGTCGCGGCCGGTACCCGCCTGCTGGTCGACAACCTCTCCGCCGGTCTCCCCGAGCCGACGCCCCAGCACGGCGAGCCGGTGTACGCCCACAAGCTCACCTCCGACGACCTCCGGATCGACTGGACGGCACCCGCGGTGCAGATCCATCGCCAGGTCCGCGTCGGCGGGGCGTGGACCACCCGCGACGGGGAGCGCTTCAAGATCTGGCGGACCAGCCTCGCGCCCACCGGTGCGGGCATCGTCCACCCCACCGGCGACGGCGAGATCGAGCTGCTCGAGGTGCAGCCGGCGGGCAAGCCGCGGACGCCGGCCGGGGCGTGGGCCAACGGCGCCCACTGGTCGGCCGCCGATCGGCTCGGGACGTGAGCCGCCGCTCCCACCGGCCCAGTGACGACCCTGGTGTAGCGGCCCGCCGGCTCGCGCTCGACGCGCTCGGGCGGATCGAGGTCGACGGGGCCTACGCCAACCTGGTGACCAACGCCCTGCTCGGCCGTTCCGACCTGGCCGACCGCGATCGGCACTTCGTCACCGACCTCGTCTACGGCACCACCCGGCTGCGCCGGGCCTGTGACCACCTCGTCGACCGCCACCGCCGGGGCGACGTGACCCCGAGGGTCGGGGCCGCCCTGCGCCTCGGCGCCTACCAACTGGCCTTCGCCGATGTCGCACCCCACGCCGCGGTCGACGCCACCGTCAGCGCGGCGCCGAAGCCGGCCCGGGGGCTGGTCAACGCCGTCCTGCGCCGGGTTGCCGCCGACGTCGCGGCCGGGGTCCACTGGCCCGACGTCGCCACCGAGCTCAGCTACCCGGACTGGATCGTGGAGGAACTGGAGGCCAGCCTCGGCGTCGACGCGGCCCATCGTGCCCTCGCGGCGATGAACGAACCGGCCACCACCCACGTCCGGGCCGACGGCTACGTGCAGGATCTCGCGTCGCAGGCGGTGATCGAGGCGGTCGGTGCGTCGCCAGGTCAGCGCGTGCTCGACGTCTGCGCCGCGCCCGGCGGCAAGGCCACGGGCTTGGCGGCGCAGGGCGCCTTGGTCGTCGCCGCCGACCAGCGGTTCCACCGGGCCCGTCTCGTGGTCGACAACGCGGCTCGCGTCGGCGCCCGGGTGGCGGTGGTGGCGGCCGACGGGCGCCATCCACCCTTCGCGGCCTGCGGGTTCGATCGTGTCCTGGTCGACGCCCCGTGCAGCGGGCTCGGCGTGCTGCGCCGGCGACCCGACGCCCGCTGGCGCATCGATGCCGACGCACCCGCCCGGTTGCACGAGCTGCAGGTCGAACTGCTGGCCCGCGCCGCCGAGCTGGTGGCTCCGGGGGGCCGGCTGGTCTACAGCGTGTGCACCCTCACCAGGGCCGAGACCGGCGACGTGGTCACTGCGGTGCGGCTGCCCACGGGCTTCACACCAGCCTCGCAGCGCACCCTGGCCCCCGATTCCGACGCCGACGGGATGTTCATCGCGGCGTGGGATCGCGGCCTCTAGGGTCCCGGCAGTGGCACAGGCCAAGATCCTCACCGTGTCCGACGGCGTGGTCGCCGGCACCCGCGACGACCGTTCCGGCGCCGCCCTCGACGAGCACCTGCGCGGCGCCGGGTTCGAGATCGCGGACCATCAGGTGGTGGCCGATGGCATCGAGGCGGTCGCCCGGGCGCTGCGTGCCATGGCCGACGGCTTCGCCGGTCTCGTGGTCACGACCGGTGGCACGGGCTTCGGCCCCCGCGACCTGACCCCGGAGGGGACCAGAGCGGTCCTGGAACGCGAGGCGCCGGGCCTGGCCGAGGCCATGCGGCTGGTCAACCCGCTGGGCCGGCTGTCCCGCCAGCGAGCCGGCACCATCGGGACGTGCCTCGTGCTCAACCTCCCCGGGTCGACCACCGGTGCCATCGAGTGCCTCGACGCCGTGCTCGACGTCGTGCCCCATGCGCTGGAGTTGCTCCGGGGCGAACGGCCACACTGATCGCCGATGCGGGCCCTGCGGCGGACGCGATGACCGACGACGAGGCGATGGGGAGGGCCCTGGACGCGGCGGCGACGGCCCGGGCCGTGGCGCATCCCAACCCCTGGGTCGGCTGCGTGCTCCTCACGCCCAGCGGTCGGACGGTGGTCGGTGCCACCCACGAGCCGGGGGGACCGCACGCCGAGGCCCACGCCCTGGCCGAGGCCGGCCCCGATGCCGACGGAGCCGTGGCGGTGGTGACCCTCGAACCGTGCAGCCACCACGGGCGCACACCGCCGTGCGCCGAGGCCCTGGTGGCGGCGGGCGTACGCCGGGTCGTGATCGGCGTCCTCGACCCCGACCCCCGGGTCGCCGGACGCGGCGTGGCGGTCCTCGAGAGCGCCGGGATCGACGTCGTCGTGGGCGTGCGGGCCGCCGAGGTCGAGGCGCAGCTGGCGCCATATCTCCACCACCGTCGCACCGGTCGACCGTTCGTGGTCGCCAAGCTGGCCGCCAGCCTCGACGGGCGCACCGCAGCCCCCGACGGGACGAGCCGGTGGATCACGGGGGAGGAGGCCCGGGCCGACGCCCACCGCCTCCGGGCCGAGAGCGACGGGGTCATCGTCGGCGCCGGCACCGTGCGCACCGACGACCCCGAGCTCACCGTCCGCCACGTCGAGGGCCGCGACCCCGAACGCATCGTGCTCGGCGCCGCTCCGCCCGGGGCGCGGGTGCGGCCGTGCCGCGAGCTGACCGGCGATCTGGCCGCCATCCTCGATCAGCTCGGGGCCGACGGGATGGTGCAGGTGCTGGTCGAGGGCGGTGCCGGCGTGGTCTCTTCGTTCCACCGGGCCGGCCTCGTCGACCGGTGGGTCATCTACCTCGCGCCGGCGCTCTTCGGTGGGGATGACGCTCTGGGCCTGTTCACTGGAGCGGGAGCCGCCACCATCGACGACGTCTGGCGTGGCCGGATCGCCACGGTGGAGCGGCTCGGGTCGGACCTGCGGGTCGACCTCCTGCCCGGTACAGAAAACTAGAACGTGTTCTAGTTTTGTGCCACACTGACCGTCATCGGAGGCGAGGATCATGTTCACCGGCATCGTTGAGGAACTCGGCGAGATCGTCTCGTTCGACGGCTCGGTGTTGCGCATCGCGGCCAAGACCGTGCTGGAGGACGCCGAGATCGGCGCGTCGATCGCCGTCAACGGGTGCTGCCTGACGGTCACCGCCCTCGGTGAGGCCTGGTGGGAAGCCGATGTCTCCCACGAGACGCTGCGGCGCACGAACCTCGGAGCCAGCTCGCCCGGAGCCGCGGTGAACCTCGAGCGGCCGGTCCGAGCCCAGGATCGCCTCGGGGGTCACATCGTGCAGGGCCACGTCGACGCGGTGGGCGAAATCGTCGAACCGGTACCCGATCTGCGCATCCGCATGCCGCGCGACCTGCTCAAGTACGTCGTGGTCAAGGGGTCGGTCACCGTCGACGGGGTGAGCCTCACCGTGGTCGATCTCCTCGACGACGGGTTCACCGTTGCCGTCATCCCCCACACGGCCGCGGTCACCACGCTGGGTCGCAAGGGCCCCGGTGATCCGGTCAATCTCGAGGTCGATGTCACCGTGAAGTACGTGGAGCGTCTCCTGACCTGGAAGGATTCATAGATGCCGTTCGCCAAGATCGAGGACGCCATCGCCGCCATCGGCCGCGGCGAGATCGTCGTGGTGGTCGACGACGAGGACCGGGAGAACGAGGGCGACCTCATCATGGCGGCCGAGTACGCCACCCCCGAGGCCATCGCCTTCTTCCTGCACCACACCTCCGGCTACATCTGCGCGCCGATCACCGGCCAGCGCGCCCAGGAGCTCGGCCTCGACCTCATGGTGCGCGAGAACACCGAGTCGATGCGGACCGCCTTCACCGTCTCGGTCGACGTCCGCCAGGGCACCACCACCGGCATCTCCGCCCACGATCGGGCGGCCACCATCCAGTCGCTCGTCGATCCGTCCACCCGCCCCAACGACCTCAGCCGACCGGGTCACGTCAACCCGCTCATCGCCCGTGACGGCGGCGTGCTCAAGCGTGCCGGACACACCGAGGCCGCGGTCGACCTGGCCCGGATGGCCGGTCTGTACCCGGCGGGCGTCCTGTGCGAGATCGTCGACGAGAAGAAGATGGACATGGCCCGCGTGCCCGAGCTCCAGCGCTTCGCCGCCGAGCACGACCTCCTGCTCATCTCGATCGCCGACATGATCCGCTACCGGCGCAAGAACGAGAAGCTGGTGAAGCGCATCGCCGAGGCCCGCATCCCCACCGAGTGGGGCGACTTCACCTGCTACGCCTACCAGTCGGTCCTCGACGGCATCGAGCACCTCGCCTTCGTCCGCGGCAACGTGCACGACGCCAGCGACGTGCTCGTCCGCGTCCACTCCGAGTGCCTCACCGGCGACGTCTTCGGCTCGTTGCGCTGCGACTGCGGGCCCCAGTTGGCCGCGGCCATGGAGATGGTCGCCGAGGCCGACGAAGGCGTGGTCGTGTACCTGCGGGGCCACGAGGGCCGCGGCATCGGGATCGGCCACAAGATCCGGGCCTACTCCTTGCAGGAGCAGGGCCAGGACACCGTGGAGGCCAACCTCTCGCTCGGCCTCCCGGTCGACTCGCGCGAGTACGGCATCGGCGCCCAGATCCTGGTCGACCTGGGCGTCACCACCATGCGCCTGCTGACCAACAACCCGTCAAAGTACGGCGGCCTCGACGGCTTCGGGCTCGAGATCACCGGGCGCGTCCCGCTCGAGTCGGTGCCGAACCCCGAGAACATCAAGTACCTGCGCACCAAGCGCGAGCGCATGGGACACCTGCTCGAGGGCCTCGACGATGTCCTGTGACTCGGCTCACTCGGCCTCACGCCCTTGCGGGCGTCTCGAGCCTCGTTTCGCTGTCGGCTGCTCGCTGGCGCTCCCGACGCCGACCCTGCGGCCGGCGGTCTGAGCCCTGATGACCGGTCCTGACCAACGCGCCTCGGCGCCACCGGAGGACCTCGACGGCACCGGGCTGCGCATCGGCGTGGTCCGCTCCCGGTGGAACTCCGACATCGTCGATCGCCTGTGCGCCGGCGTCGAGCGCGGACTGCTCCACCTCGGCATCCCCTTCGACGACATCGTGCTCGAGACCGTCCCGGGCAGCTTCGAGATCCCCATGGGTGCGTCGATCCTGGCCCGCTCGGGCGCGGTCGACGCCATCATCGCCATCGGCGCCGTGATCCGGGGCGAGACGACCCACTACGAGATCGTGTCCGAGGGGGCGGCCAACGGCGTGCAGCGGGTCCAGCTCGCCACCGGCATCCCCATCGCCTTCGGTCTGGTCACCGTCGAGAACCGCGACCAGGCCCTGGCCCGCTCGGAAGGTCCCGGCGGCCACAACGTGGGCGAGGAGGCGGCCATGGTGGCCGTCGAGATGGCGCTGCTCGCCCGGCGTTTTGCTTGAGGTTCCCTCCTGCGTCGGGAACCTCCCGTTGCACGGAGCCTGCGCTCGTCGGTGCCCCCACCGGTCGGCTGGCGCCTCCCTCCGGACTGTGCCTCGGGAACCTCCCGTTGCACCCCGACCAGGTTCTGGTACCACGTTCTTCGCTGCCCGAGCGGTGAACGTGGTGCCAGAACCGATTCGGTGACCGTCGGAGGGGCCCGTAGCCTCGGAGCCGTGCTGAAGATCGTGTTGCCCAAGGGATCCCTCGAGAAGGCCACCATGGAGCTGTTCGCCGAGGCCGACCTCCAGGTCAACCGGTCGAGCAGCGTCGACTACAAGGCCACCATCGACGACCCCCGCATCGACGAGGTCCGCATCCTGCGTCCCCAGGAGATCCCGCGGTACGTGTCCGAGGGGCTCTTCGACCTCGGTATCGCCGGTCGCGACTGGGTCGAGGAGACCTCCAGCGACGTCGTGTCGCTCGGACAGCTCCAGTACTCGAAGGCCACCAGCAAGCCGGTTCGCATCGTGGTGGCCGTGCCGCAGGACTCACCCGTCGAATCGGTCCGCGACCTGCCGGCCGGGGTGCGGGTCTCGAGCGAGTACCCCGAGTTGACCCGGCGGTTCTTCGCCGACCAGGGGATCGACGCCGACATCCGGCTGTCGTACGGCGCCACCGAGGCCAAGGTCCCCGACATCGTCGACTGCGTCGTCGACATCACCGAGACGGGCCGGGCCCTGCGGGCTGCCGGGCTCAAGATCATCGACACCATCCTCACCAGCCACACCGAGCTGCTGGCCAATCCCACCTCGCACGCCGATCCTGACAAGGCCCACGCCATGGGTCAGATCCTCACCCTGCTCAACGGGACGCTCGAGGCTCGGGGCAAGGTACTGGTGAAGCTCAACGTCTCGGGCAACGACCTCGACAAGGTGATCGACATCATCCCGTCGATGAAGGCCCCCACCGTCAACGAGCTCTACGGCGGAGGGGGCTACGCGGTCGAGACCGTGGTGCCCAAGAACCAGATCAACGTGTTGATCCCCGCCCTGGTCGACGCCGGAGCCAGCGACATCCTCGAACTGCCGCTGTCGAAGATCGTCCACTGATCCGGCTCAGCGCAGGGGGATGAACGTTGCCGGCGAGGACGGCAACGCGATCCAGACATCGCCCCGTCGACGCTCGACCTGCAAGCTCCGCACGGGGTCGAGGGGCACCACCAGCCGGCCACCGTCGGCCACCTGCTGCCGCCACGGATCGGGTACGGCGTCGACACTCGCGGTGGCCATGACGCAGTCGTAGGGGGCTCGAAGGGGCCATCCGTCTCGGCCGTCGGCAGTGTGGACCTCGACGTGGGGCAGCCCGAGGTGGTCGAGGGCGCTGGCGGCGAAGCGGACGAGGTCGTCCTCGATGTCGAGGCTGACCACCGAGCCGGTCGGGCCGACGATGGTTCCGAGCAACGCCGCGTTGTAACCGGTCCCGGTGCCGATCTCGAGGACCTGCTCACCCGCGGCGAGATCGGCGGCCTCCAGCATGATGGCGACCATCGTCGGTTGCGAGATGGTGCTCAGCGGGCCCCAGCGGCCGGCCTTCACCAGCTGGGGACGGTCGTCGTACACCTCGAGCAGATCGAGCTCGGGAACGAAGCGCTCGCGGGGAACGGCGCGCAGGGCCGCCTCGACCGCGGCCGACCGCACGGTGCCCTGGCGGACCAACCGGTCGACCAGGCCGTCTCGCAGTGCGATCGCTCGTCGTCTCCGCTGGTCCATCGTGGCGCTCGTTCCCGACCTCTCCTCGCAGTAGACCACTACGTTCACGCCATGGCCATCGCATCCCTGGGACCCCGTACCGGGTCCGTGTCCAGCTTCGACGACCACCGGGGCCTCGGTGAGGTGACCGCCGAGGACGGAACCACCTACCCGTTCCACTGCACCGGCATCGCCGACGGCACCCGGACCATCGAGGTCGGCACCAGCGTGCGCTTCGATGTCGTCGCCGGCCGGCTCGGCCAGTGGGAGGCGGGGGCGGTGGCGAAGCGATGAGCGAACCCGACCAGCGCGTGGAGCAGTTGCTCGACCAACTCGACCTCGACGAACGCGCCACCCTCACCGCGGGCAAGGACGGATGGCGGATCACCGGCGTGCCCCGTCTCGGCCTCGGCGACCTCAAGGTCACCGACGGGCCCACGGGAGCCAGGGGAGACCTCACCACGGGCGCCCGCGCCGTCTGCTTCCCGGTCGGCTCGGCCATCGGCGCCACCTGGGACGTCCATCTGGTGACCGAGATCGCCACCGTGCTCGCCGAGGAAGCGCGTTCCAAGGGGGCGCAGGTCCTGCTCGGGCCCACCGTGAACATCCACCGCCACCCGCTCGCCGGCCGGAACTTCGAGTGCTACTCGGAGGATCCCGAGCTGACGGCGCGCCTGGCGGCGGCCTTCATCGGCGCCCTCCAGGCGGGCGGCGTGGGCGCGTCGCTCAAGCACTTCGTCTGCAACGACTCCGAGTTCGAGCGTCACTCCATCAGCAGCGAGGTCGACGAGCGGACGCTGCGCGAGGTGTACCTGCGGCCGTTCGAGGCCGCGGTCGCCGTCGCCGACCCGTGGACGATCATGGCGGCGTACAACAAGATCAACGGCACGCACGCCACCGAGCACCGGCAGCTGCAGGTCGACATCCTCAAGGACGAGTGGGGATGGCCCGGCGTCATCGTGTCCGACTGGTACGCCACCCACGACACGGTGCGCTCCGGCACCGGTGGCCTCGATCTGCAGATGCCCGGACCGCCGGTGCAGTTCGGCCCCGCGCTGGCCGACGCGGTGCGCTCGGGCGACGTGGACGAGGCCGAGCTCGAGGACAAGGTTCGCCGGATCCTCCGGCTCTACGCCCGCACCGGCAAGCTCGACGCGCCCGACGAGCAGCCCGAGACCTCCATCGACACCCCCGAGCGGCGGGCGCTGGCCCGGCGGGCCGCCACGGCCTCTGCCGTGCTGTTGGCCAACGACGGCGTCCTCCCGCTCCCGCCCGACCCGGGCTCGGTCGCGGTGATCGGCCCCAACGTGACGCCGGGCCGGATCCAAGGCGGCGGCTCCAGCGAGGTCACCGCCCACTACCAGGTGTCACCGCTCGACGGCCTGCGCGACCGCCTCGATGGCGTCGTCTACCAGCGCGGTGTGGGACTCGGCCTGTTCGAGGCTCCGATCGATCCCGGGCTCCTCGGCACCGACGGGTACGTGGAGGAGCTGTTCACCACCGCCGATCTGTCCGGAGAGCCCTTCCGCACCCAGACCGTTCCGGAGGCCGCGCTGTCGTTCTTCGGGGCGTCCATCCCGAACCTGGGTCGCGGCTCGTTCTCCGCGCGCTGGTCCACCCGGTTCACCCCCGACCAGTCCGGCACCTGGACGCTGTCGATCGCCGCGGCGGGAGCATGCCGCGTGCTCGTCGACGGGCAGGTGGTGTTGGAGGACCCCGACACCGGCCCGCAGATGGCCATCTGGGTCCAAGCGCTGACCGAGCAGCGCGCGCCGGTCGAGCTCGAGGGCGGCCGCACCGTCGACCTCGCCGTCGAGCTCCTCCTGCCCGACCGCGGCGTGCTGCCCCACCTCCGATTCGGCGCCGCGCCCCCCGATCCGGAGGCCGAGGTGGAACGGGCGATCGCGGCGGCGGCCGCCGCCGACGTCGCGGTCGTCGTCGTGGGGACCAGCTCCGACTTCGAGACCGAGGGCGAGGATCGCACCTCGTTCTCGCTCCCGGGTCGCCAGGACGACCTCGTCGCACGGGTGGCCGCGGCCAATCCGAACACCGTCGTCGTCGTCAACGCCGGCAGCCCCGTCCCCATGCCCTGGCTCGATTCGGTGCGGGCGGTGCTCTGGACCTGGTACCCGGGCCAGGAGTTCGGGAACGCGCTGGCCGACGTCCTGCTGGGCGACGCCGATCCGGGTGGCCGACTCCCGACCACCTTCCCGAAGCGGTTGGAGGACACGCCGGCGTTCACCAACTACCCGGGGGAGTTCGGGCAGGTGCGCTACGGCGAGGGCGTCTTCGTCGGACACCGTTGGTACGACACCCGTGGCATCGCCCCCCTGTTCCCGTTCGGTCACGGGCTGTCGTACACCACCTTCGAGATCGGCGAGGTCCAGGCCACGGTCGCCGACGACGCCTCCGTGAGCGTCGCGGTCCGGGTCACCAACGTCGGTGCCCGCCGCGGATTTGAGGTGGTCCAGGTGTACGTGGATGCGCCCGCTGGGCCGGTCGCCCGCCCCCGTCAGCTGGCGGGGTTCGCCAAGGTCGAGCTCGACGCCGGCGAGTCGGCCGAGGTCGTGGTGCGGGTCGAGGCCCGGGCCCTGGCCCACTGGGACCCCACCGTGACCCAGTGGCGGATCGTCGACGGCGAGCACACCCTGTGGGTCGGTCGGTCGTCGCGCGACCTGACCGAATGGGTGACGGTGGACCCGGGCGCGCGCACCCTGCCGACCCCGCAGCCCTGATCAGCCGAGCGAGTCGTCGAGCCAGTCGACGCCCGCGGCCAGCATGCGGGCGAAGTCCTCGGCTGGCACCGGGCGGGCGAAGTGGAAGCCCTGGGCGATGTCGCAGTCGAGCTCGCGGAGCTCGATGACGTGATGGGCGGTCTCCACGCCCTCGGCCAGGGTCGTCATCTGGAGGGCCTTGCCCATGGCCACCACGGCCTGGACGATGGCGGAGTCGCCCGGGTCGTGTCCCAGCCCGCTCACGAAGGCCTGGTCGACCTTCAAGATGTCGACCGGGAACCGCCGGAGGTACGACAGCGACGAGTAGCCGGTGCCGAAGTCGTCGATGGCGAGGTGGACGCCGATCTGCTTGAGGCGGTTGAGCTTCTCGATGGTCTCCTCGGCATCGTCGAGCAGGACGCTCTCGGTGATCTCCAGGCAGATGCGGGTCGGGTCGACGCCCGTCTCGGCGATCATCGCCTTCACCCGGTCGTCGAAGTCGTCGAGGGCGAACTGCTTGGCCGAGATGTTGACCGCCACGGTGATGGGATCGCGCGCCGCGAACTCCCGGGTCCACACCGCGCACTGCGTCAGTGTCTCGCGGAGCACCCACTCGCCGATCTCGAGGATGAGGTTCGATGATTCGGCCACCGGGATGAACTCGTTCGGCGACACCAGGCCCCATTCGGGGTGGCGCCAGCGCAGGAGGGCCTCGCAGGCCACGATCTGGTTGGTGCGCAGCAGGACCTCGGGTTGGTAGTACATGACCAGCTCGTTGCGGTCGGCGGCGCCGCGCAGGGCGTCCTCGAGCTCGGCTCGTCGTAGGGCACGAACCCGGAGGTCCTCGTCGAAGAGCCGGATCGTCCCGCCGCCGCGGCTCTTGGCCAACTGCCCGGCGACGTCGGCGTGACGGATCAGCTCGTCGGTGGTCATCTCGCCCGGCCGTCCGAGGGCGACTCCGGTCGACGCGGTGAGGAACACCTCCCGGCGACCGACGGTGAACGGCTCGGCGAAGGCGGCCGCGATCCGGTCGGCGATGGCGAGGGCCTCGGTCTCGGTTTCGACCCGTTCGCACAGGACGACGAAGTCCTCGTCACCCCATCGGTGCATGCTCTGGTCGGTCGCGAGGCGCTCGGGCACGCGAGTGGCGATGGCCTTGAGCAGGATGTCGCCGGTGCCGTGGGGGAAGCGGTTGATCTTCTCCTTGAACCGATCAGGACTCACGAACAGCACGCACACCGGCGACGAATCGTCGCTCACCCGTCGCAGCAACAGATCGAGCCGGTCGAGGAACAACGACCGGTGCGACAGCCCGGTGAGGTGGTCGTAGAACGCCCGGTCGCGGAGGCTCTTGATCACGTCGCGATCGGTGGTGGTGTCCTTGGCGATCCAGCCGATGCCGGTGGACCCGTCGTCGAACTCCAGCGGGCACAGCGTCGATCTGGTCGGGAACTCTCCGGTGATGGGCGACGCCATGCTGATCGATCCCGACCACGTGTCGCCGCTGGTGACGGAATCGACGATGGTCTCGAGCCGGTCGCGATCGCTGGCGGCGGGCAGATCGGTGATGTGCCACGGCGGCAGGCCCTCGGCCACGTCGACCCGCAGCAGGCGAGCCCCGGCGCGGTTGAGGAAGACGATGCGGCCGTCGTCGTCGAAGGCGGCGACGAGATCATTGAGGTGCTCGGTGAGCGTGAGATGCGCTCGGCGTCCGAGACCGACTGCGACGTCCACGGCCCTCTCCCCTCGAGCAGCGATGGCCACCGTGCAATGTAGTCGTCAGGTGAACGCTGGCTCACGTACTGCGCGACCTGGCGCTCGGAACGTGCGGTCGGCGGTCAGGCCCCGTCGCGTGGACGGGCCCGGTCGGTGGCCTCGACGAACGCCATCTTGAGTTGGGGCAGCGCGTTGACCAGGGGGGCTTCGGCGGATCCCAGCCGCCCCGACAGTCCCTCGATCAGCGCGGTGAGCGCGTCGATGGCGAGCCGGGCCTCGGGCAGGCGGGGCTCGGGTGCCGACAGGTGCAGCGCGGCCAGTTCGTAGAGCGCCATGGCGTGCTGGGCCACGATGTCGGCGGCGGGAACCTCGAGCAGCTGGCGCCGCATCTGTTCGTACTGCTCGTCGTCTCCCGGCGGGGCATCGGCGACCCCCTCCTGGGTCCCGGTCGGGTCCGCGTCGGGTGCTGCGGTTGGCTCGGTCGGGCGTTGGGGTTGGATGGGGACCTCGCCCCCGGGCGTCCACAGCGACGACATCTCGGCCCTCCTCGGTGTCGCAGTTGCCAATCGGCGTCGTTCCACCGGTACCATACGGCCCACAATTCATTGAGAAAGCGGGGCCCGCCCCCCACCTGGCCACCTTCGGGTGCGTCCAGGTCGTGGAAGCACTCCTCCGAGCCGGCAGCTGCCGACCCGGTCGTGGTGTGGCGGACGTCTTCGGACGTCCGTTTCCGCGTCACCGGCAGCGCCGCTTTCCTCGACTGATCCGAACCACACAGGAGGAACGGACGTTTTGCTGAGGAGTGATCGGCAATAGCTGCTGACGAGCCCCGTATCAATGACCGCATCCGAGCCCGCGAGGTCCGCCTCGTGGGTGCCGATGGCGAACAGATCGGGATCAAGCCCCTTCCCGAGGCGCTTTCCATCGCACGGGCCCAGGAACTCGACCTGGTCGAGGTGGCCGACAAGGCCAATCCACCCGTGTGCCGGATCATGGACTACGGGAAGTACAAGTACGAGGCGGCCCAACGGGCCAAGGAGTCGCGCAAGAAGAGCTCGACCGCGTCGGTCAAGGAGATGAAGTACCGACCCAAGATCGGGCCGGGTGACTTCGACACCAAGACCCGCAAGGTCGTCCACTTCCTCGCCGAGGGCCACAAGGTCAAGGTCACCTTGATGTTCCGGGGGCGGGAGACCACCCATCCCGAGCTCGGGCGCAAGATCCTCGATCGGGTCGTCGAAGCCACCAGCGACGTGGGCCGGGTCGAGACCAGCGCTCGCCAGGAGGGTCGCCAGATGACCATGGTCCTGGCCCCCGACAAGAAGGCCCAGGCGGCCGCCAAGGCCCGAGCGGCCGAGGAAGCCAAGCACCAGGCCGCTGCCGACCCCCCGACACCCCCGACACCGCCGAACAGCAGCCCTGACGCACCTCGGCCGAGCGCCGTTCGCAACCCGCAAGCCACCCGCAACCCGCAAGCAACAAGGACCATGTCATGCCCAAGATGAAGACACACCGCACCTCGGCCAAGCGCTTCAAGGTGACCGGCAGCGGCAAGATCACCCGCCGCCAGGCCAACCGTCACCATGGCAACGAGCGCCTGACGTCGAAGCGTCTGCGCCGTCTCAAGGGCGAGGAGCTCGTGAGCCCCGCCGACGCCAAGCGCGTCAAGAAGATGCTGGGCATCTGACCGGCACGGACACGACGGTCGAAGTACGAAAAGGAGTCAGTGATGGCAAGAGTCAAGGGTGGCGTGCACACCAAGAAGCGCCGCAAGCAGGTCCTCGGGCGCGCCAAGGGGTACTACGGCAACAAGAGCCGGACCTACCGCAGCGCCAACGAGCAGGTCATGCACTCGATGCAGTACGCGTTCCGGGATCGCCGGGCCCGCAAGGGCGAGATGCGCAAGTTGTGGATCCAGCGGATCAACGCGGCGTGCCGGCTGCACGGCACGAGCTACTCCCGGTTCATCGCCGGGCTGAAGGAAGCGGGCATCGAGGTCGACCGCAAGCACCTCGCCGACCTCGCGGTCACCGATGACGCGTCCTTCGCGGCGCTGGTCGCCGCCGCCGACGCGGCCCTCGGGTCCGCATCGGGCGCCGCCTGAACGTGGACGAACCCGGCCCCGGCGATCTGCCGGGCCCGCGTTCTGCAGCACTCCAGCACCTACGGCGCCTCTCGGGGCGCCGTAGGGCGCGTTCGGACCACGGCCAGTTCGTGATCGACGGACCGACGCTGGTCGCCGAGGCGCTGACCTCGCCGGTCGACGTCATCGAGATCTACGTCGAACCCGACGCGCCCGCCGACCTCCGCCCGCTCGCCGAGTCGGCCGGCGTCGCGGTGCGGCGGGTGGCGGCGGGCGCGCTGGCCAAGGTCACGTCGCCGGTCAATCCGCAGCCGGTGGCCGCCCTGGCGGCGATCCCCCCGCCGATCCCGGTCGGCGACGTCCACGGGCTGGTGCTCGTCCTGGTGGGCGTGACCGACCCCGGCAACGCCGGCACCCTGTTCCGGATCGCCGAGGCGGCCGGAGCCACGGCGGTAGTGTCCTGCGCCGATGCGGTCGACATCTGGAACCCGAAGTGCGTGCGCGCGTCGGCCGGGTCGTCGTTCCGCGTCCCGCACGTCGACGCCGCCGATGCCATGGCGTGCGCCGACGCGCTCCGGGCGGCCGGCATGAGGTTGCTGGCGTGCGCCGTCGGAGGTGGGGCGAGCCCTGACGACATCGACCTGCGGGGCGACGTCGCCGTGCTCCTCGGTTCCGAGGCGCACGGTCTGCCCGATGACGTGGTTGCGGCGGCGGACACCGTGGTCACGGTGCCGATGGCCGGCCGGGTCGAGTCGCTCAACGTGGCGATGACCGGCGCGGTGCTGGCGTTCGAGTCGGCGCGACAGCGCCGGGTCTCGGCTCGGGGGGCGGACCCATCGAGCTGAACCCCGACCTGCTCCCCGACGCGGTACTGGTCGTCGACGCCGACGGGTCGCTCCGCGGCGCCAACGCCGCGGCCGGTCACCTGTTCGGGGATCTCGGCGCCGTGGTCGGATCCGACCTGGTGACTGCGCTCGACGTTCGCGACGCCGTGGGCGAGCCAGTCGCGCTCGCCACCCTGGCCGGCCCGGGGCGAGAGGTCGAGCTGACCTTCCGCCGCACCGACGGCGACGACGTGGCCGCCGTGGTCACCGCGGCCGGTTCGCCCGACGGCTCCGCCGTGATCTGCGCCCGGTCGGTGTCCGACAAGTCGGGCATCGCCATCGTGTCCACCGTGTCGCACGAGCTCCGCTCACCGCTCACGTCGGTCAAGGGGTACACGTCCCTCATGCTCAACCGGTGGGATCGCATCTCCGACGACAAGAAGCGCGAGATGCTCGAACAGGTCCACCACGATGCCGACCGGGTGACCCGGCTGGTCACCGAGTTGCTCGACATCAGCCGGCTCGAGACCGGCCGCCTCGTGCTCCAGCGGCGGAACATCGACCTCGGCGCCCTCGCGGCCACGGTGGTCGAGAAGGTGGCCATGGCCTATCCGGCGCTCGATTGCCGGCTCGACATCGGCGACATCCCCGAGGTGTACGCCGATCCCGACAAGGTCGAGCAGGTGCTCACCAACCTGGTCGAGAACGCGGCGAAGTACGCCAGTCCCACGGGGTTGGTGGTCAGAGCCGGGGTGATCGGCAACGACGTGGCCGTGTCCGTCTCCGACACCGGGGAGGGCATCCCGGCCGACGATCTCTCCAAGGTGTTCACCAAGTTCTTCCGTCGCGATCACGGCCGGCCCACCGGCACCGGCCTCGGGTTGTGGATCAGTCGTGGCCTGGTCGAGGCCCACGGAGGACAGCTCACCGCCGCATCGGAGCTCGGGACGGGGTCGACGTTCACCTTCACGCTCCCGACCGACGCCTTCGAGAAGGCCCATCGCTGAGGTCGGGAACCCATTTGGCGACCGCAGTGGTCTGTCGGGCAGGGTTTGCACCGCATGATCGATGAGCTCCACCGCATCGCGGCCGACGCCCGCACCACCCTCGACGGTGCCGCGTCCCTCGACGACCTCGCCGAGGCAGAACGCGAGACCCTCGGCAAGAAGGGGTCCCTGAAGGCGTTCAAGAAGCAGCTCGGCCGGTTGGACCCCGCGGAGCGCAAGACCGTCGGCCAGGCCG
The DNA here is from genome assembly GCA_963731885.1 of uncultured Acidimicrobiaceae bacterium. GTDB lineage: Bacteria > Actinomycetota > Acidimicrobiia > Acidimicrobiales > Salinilacustritrichaceae > Salinilacustrithrix. The sequence goes on from CAVSXR010000022.1 coordinate 145,200, forward strand.
TCAACGACGCGATCACCGAGCTCGAGGCAGTCGCCACCGAGCGCCGCCACACCCTGGAGCGGGCGGCGCGAAGCAGTCAGCTGGAGGCCGACCGGCTCGACCTGACCGAGGTCACCGAGGGTTCCCGGATCGGTCATCTCCACCTGGTCACCCAGGCCATCATGGAGTTGGAGGACGTCTTCGTCGGTCTCGGCTTCACCGTGGCCGAGGGGCCCGAGGTCGAGACCGACTTCTACAACTTCGAAGCGCTCAACTTCCCCGCCGATCATCCGGCGCGCGACATGTACGACACGCTCTACGTCGACTTCGGTGCGCCGGGCCAGACCCTGCTGCGCACCCACACCTCACCGGTGCAGGTCCGGGTCATGCAGACCCAGCCACCTCCCATCTACTCGGTGATGCCGGGCCGGACCTTCCGCCAGGACACCGCCGACGCCACGCACCTGCCGGTCTTCCACCAGATCGAGGGCCTGGTCATCGACCGGGGGATCACGCTCACCGATCTCGCCGGCACCATCGACCGCTTCACCAAGGCCTACTTCGGCGGTGAGTTCTCGGCGCGCCTGCGCCCGTCGTATTTCCCGTTCACCGAACCCTCGGCCGAGTTCGACATCATCCGGCCCGACGGCTCCTTCCTCGAACTGGGTGGCTGCGGCATGGTCCATCCCAACGTGTTGCGCAACTGCGGCATCGACGCCGAAGAGTTCACCGGGTTCGCCTTCGGCTTCGGCATCGAGCGCCTCGCCGTCACCAAGGCCGGCGTCGACGATCTCCGCGAGCTGATCACCAACGACGTCCGGTTCTTGAGGCAGTTCTAGATCGATGTCGTTCGCTTCGCTTCACTCCATTCCGCCGTAGACCTGAGGTTCTCGTATGAAGGTCTTGTTGTCGTGGCTGCGGGAGTTCACGCCGATCCCGGGTGAGGTCGCGCCTGAGGAGCTCGGGCTGGTCATGAGCGACCTCGGCATGGCCGTCGAGTCGATGGACCGTCTCGGCGAAGGCCTCGACGGCATCATCGTGGCGAAGGTGCTCGAGCTCAAGGAACATCCCAACGCCGACCGCATGCAGATCGTCGACGTCGACACCGGCAACGGCGAGGCGCTCCAGATCTGCTGCGGTGCGTTCAACATGGCCGAGGGCGATCTCGTGCCCCTGGCCACGGTGGGCACGGTCATGCCCAGTGGTATGGCGATCACGCGGGCCAAGAAGCGCGGCGAGTGGTCCAACGGCATGCTCTGCAGTCCCACCGAGCTCAACCTCCCGGGCGATTCCGGCGGGATCCTCATCCTGCCCGAGTCCCTGACCCCGGGTACGCCGCTCGCCGAGGCGCTCGGCATCGAGGCCGACGTCCTCTACGACCTCGAGATCAACCCCAACCGTCCCGATGCCATGTCGGTCGCCGGTGTGGCCCGCGACATCGCCGCCCGCCTCGGGCTGCCGTTCGCGCTGCCGTCGCCCGCCATCGTCTGCGGCTCCACGAAGGCCGCCGATCTCGTCTCGGTCGAGATCGACGCGCCACAGCGTTGTGGCCGGTTCACCGCTCGGGTGCTCCAGGGCGTCTCCGTGGGGCCATCGCCGGCCACGATCGCCAACCGGCTCACCCTGCTCGGCATGCGGCCGATCAACAACGTGGTCGACGTGTCGAACTACGTCATGCTCGAGCTCGGCCAACCGTCACATCCCTACGACCTCGGCACCCTGGCCGGGAACGGCTTCCGCGTCCGGCTGGCCGGCGCGGGCGAACGGCTCACCACGCTCGACGACGTCGAACGGGAGCTCGATGTCAGCGACCTGCTGATCTGCGACGGCGACGACCGTCCCATCGGCATCGCCGGCGTGATGGGCGGCGCCAACACCGAGATCTCCGACACCACCACCGATGTCGTGGTCGAGATGGCGTGGTTCGACCGCATGCCGGTGGCCAAGACCGCCCGCCGTCTCGGCCTCCGATCCGAGGCGTCGGCCCGGTTCGAGCGGGGCTGTGATCCCGAGGTCATCGAGCTGGCCCACGCCCGCTTCATCGAGCTCCTCGGCGCCGCGGCCGGCACCGTGGCCGACGGCATGGTCGACGAGCGCGGTGAGCTCCCCGACCGGAGCCCGATCGCCGTCCGGCCTGCCAGGGTCAACGCGGTGCTCGGGTCTGAGCTCTCCCCGGCCGAGATGAAGGCGCTGCTCGATCCGATCGGCTTCACCACCACCCTGGGCGACGGTGACGACCCGATGGCGGTGGCGCTCCCGTCCTACCGGCTCGATTCCGACGCCGAGATCGACGTGATCGAGGAGGTCGGCCGCCTGTACGGCTACGAGCGGCTGGGCAAGACGATGCCGGTCTCCACGCTCTCGGGGGGCCTCACGACGAGGCAACAGGAGCGGCGCAAGATCCGGACCATCCTCACCGGCCTCGGATGCTCGGAAGCCACGCCGATGCCGTTCCTCGCGCCCGGCGATCTCGAGCGGGCCGGTCTCCCCGGCGACGGCATCACCATCACCAACCCGTTGGTGGCCGAGGAGTCGGTGCTGCGCACGTCGCTGCTGCCCGGGCTGCTCAAGGCGGTCCGCCACAACGTCAACCACCGCAACGACGACATCGCCCTGTTCGAGGTCGGTCACGTGTTCCAGCGGCCGACGGACCCCGACGCCGAACTTCCCGACGAGCGCGAGAGCGTCGCGGTGATCATCGCCGGCGCCGACGCACGCGAGGCGGTCGTCGCGTGGCGGTCGCTGTGCGACGGCCTCGCCATCGACGGAGCCGACGTCGCCAACGCCGAGATGCCGGCCATGCACCCGACGCGCTCCGCGGTGGCTCGGGTCGCCGGCGACGCGGTGGGGACGGTGGGGGAGGTGGATCCCAGCGTGCTCGCCGCCTTCGACATCCCCGGTCGGGTTGCCTGGCTCGAGGTCGATCTCGACCGTCTGCTGGCCCATCCTCACGGGGCTCCCACCTACACCTCCGTCAGCCGGTTCCCGTCCTCCGACATCGATCTGGCGTTCGTGACCGCCGAGGGCATCTCGGCCACCGACATCGCCGCAACCATCGAAGCGGCCGCCGGCGACCTGCTCGGATACGTCCGGCTGTTCGACACCTACCGCGGCGAGGGCGTCCGAGACGGTGCCCGTTCGCTGGCCTATCGCGTCCGGCTGCAGGCCACCGACCGGACGCTCACCGATGCCGAGGTCGGCGAGATCCGCCAGCAGATCATCGACGCGGTGCAGGCGGCCTACCCCGCCGAGTTGCGGGCCTGACCCGCCGCACCTGGATCTGACGGACCGTCAGATCGGTCACCGCCCGGTCCCGTAGTCTGCGGCCCGTGACGAGTCGCACGAAGAAGCTGCAAGAGGCGATGCTCGAACAGGTCGGCCACCATGGCGAGCGTCACGAGCCGCGGGGTCGTCACCCTCTCCGGGACGACATCGACCTGCTCGACGGCCGCTGGTACGCCGGCGATCCCCACGAGGGGTGGACGTGGATGCGGGAGCACGCGCCCGTCTACCACGACCCATGGTCCGACTGCTGGGCGATCACCACCTACGACGACGTGTTGGACCTGTCCAAGCGGCCCGACGTCTTCTCGAACGCCGAGAACATCCGCCCGGGCGGATTCGGCGTCCCGATGATGATCTCGACCGACGACCCCGAGCACAAGCGGCGGCGCATGCTGGTGTCGAAGGGCTTCACCCCGAAGCGGGTGCGCGACAAGGCCGACGAGCTGCGATCGATCTCCGACGCGCTGATCGACTCCGTCGCCGAACGAGGAGAGTGCGACTTCGTCAACGACGTCGCTCGGCACCTGCCACTGATCGTGATCGGCGACATGCTCGGCGTGGCTCCGGCCGACCGCATGCAGCTGCTCGAGTGGTCCGAGATCCTGCTCGCCGGCACGTCAGGAGATCTCGCGGCCCTGGACCGGGCCACCGGCGCCTTCACCGACTACATGGCCTACCAGGCCGCGGTCATCGAGGATCGCCGGCGACAGCGGGGCGACGACCTCGTGTCGGTGCTGGTCGACGCCGAGATTCCCGGCGACGATGGCACGGTCGATCGCCTCGACGAGGAATCGATCATCTGGGAATCGCTCCTCATCCTCATCGGTGGCGACGAGACGACCCGTCACGTGCTCAGCGGCGGCCTGGCCGCGCTGTGCGCCGATCCCGACCAGCGCGACGCCCTCGTCGAGGACCGCTCGCTGCTGCCCACCGCGGTCGAGGAGATGCTGCGCTGGGTCTCACCGATCAAGTCGATGAGCCGGCGGGTTCGCCACGACGTCGAGGTGCACGGGCAACAGGTCCGGGCCGGCGACGACGTGCTGCTCTTCTACCCGTCGGCCAACCGCGACGAGGCCTACTTCGAGGACCCGTTCCGTTTCGACATCCGTCGCGATCCCAACCACCACATCGCGTTCGGGTTCGGCCACCACTTCTGCCTGGGCAACGCCCTCGCCCGGCTCGAGCTCACCGTGTTCTTCGATCGCCTCCTCGACCGCCTGCCCGACATCGAGGTCGTCGACGGGCCGGCGCCCCGCCGGGCCTCCAGCTTCATCAGCGGCTACGAGACCCTGCCCGTCCGGTTCACCCCCCGCTGATCCTCACCCCACATTGATTGCATACTCATGCACGCGCATGACTAGAGTGTGGCCATGATCAGCGTCGGGATCCTCGGTGCATCCGGCTTCGCCGGGTCGGAGTTGCTGCGCCTGCTCGCGACCCATCCCGACTTCGAGGTGCGCCTCGCCGGGGCCGACAGCCAGGCCGGCACTGCGGTGGCCGACCTGTATCCGGGGCTGGCCGCGGCGTATCCCGACCTGCGGTTCACGGCGGCGGGGGCGGACGAGTGCGCCGGGCTCGATCTGGTGTTCCTCGGCCTGCCCCACGGCGTGAGTCAGGGGATCGTCCCCGATCTGATCGGGCGGGTGAAGTGGATCGTCGACGCCGCGTCCGACTTCCGGCTGAAGGATCCGGCCCTGTATCCCCAGTGGTACGGCGGCGAGCACCCCGCGCCGGAGCTGCTCGCCCAGGCGGCGTACGGCATTCCGGAGCTGTTCCGGGACCAGATCGCCGGCGCCGATCTCGTGGCGGTGGCCGGCTGCTATCCGACCGGAGCATCACTGGCCATCGCGCCCTTCCTCCGGGCCGGTGTGATCGAGCCGACGGGCGTCGTGGTCAACGCGGTCACCGGGGTGAGCGGCGCGGGGCGGCCCCCCAAGGACAACACGACGTTCTGCACGGTCGACGAGAACTTCACCGCGTACGGCCTGTTGCACCATCGGCACACGCCGGAGATCGAACAGGCCACCGGAGCGCAGGTCCTGTTCACCCCGCACCTGGCTCCGATGAACCGGGGCATCTTCACCACCGTCTACGCCCGCCCCACCGGCCCGTGCGACACCAACGTGCTGCTCGGCTGCCTCCGGGCCGCCTACGCCGACGAGCCGTTCGTGGTCGTGGACGAGCGGATCCCGTCCACCAAGGCCACCCAGGGCGCCAACACCGCTCACCTGACCGCTCGCTTCGACGATCGCACCGGCACCGTGCTGGTCATGTCGGCCATCGACAACCTGGTCAAGGGCACGTCGGGTCAGGCCATCCAGTGCGCCAACCTCCTGGCCGGGTTGCCCGAGACCACCGGTCTGCCCCTCGTCGGGCTCATGCCATGAGCGCGCCCGGCGCCGGCGCGCCGATCGCCATGACCACGGTGCTGCTCGAGGCGCTCCCGTACATCCAGCGGTTCCGGCACAAGACGGTGGTGGTCAAGTACGGCGGCAACGCCATGGTCGACCCGTCGCTGGCGGCGTCGTTCGCCGACGACATGGTCCTGCTGCGGGCCGTCGGGCTCCGGCCGGTGGTCGTCCACGGCGGCGGCCCCCAGATCGGCGAGCTGCTCGGCCGTTTGGGCATCGAGTCGGAGTTCCGCGACGGCCTCCGGGTCACCGACGCCGACACGCTCGACGTCGCCCGGATGGTGCTGGTCGGCAAGGTCAACCGCGACATCGTCGGATCGATCAACACCCACGGACCACTCGCGGTGGGGCTGTCGGGCGAGGACGGCGGACTCATCACCTCGGTGGCCCGCCACCCCGAGCTCGGCTTCGTGGGCGACGTCGAATCGGTGAACCCGGCGATCCTGCACCGGCTCCTGGCCGAAGACCTCATCCCGGTGGTCTCCACCATCGGCGGCTCGGCCGAGGGGCAGGCCTACAACATCAACGCCGATACCGTGGCCGGTGCCCTCGCGGTTGCGCTGGGCGCCGAGAAGGTGATCTACCTCACGGACGTTCCCGGTCTGCTGGCCGACGTGTCCGATCCCGGTTCGCTGATCCGCAACACCACCGCCGCCGAGTTGCGGGCCAAGGTCGACGCCGGCGAGCTCACCGGAGGGATGATCCCCAAGATCGATGCTGCGGTCCGGGCCGTGGAACAAGGGGTCCCGTCGGCCCACCTCGTCGACGGCCGCATCGAGCACGTCGTCCTGCTCGAGCTGTTCTCCGACGAAGGCGTGGGCACCATGATCACGGGCGACCCGACCACCGACCAACCGGCCCCAGGGGGCTCCGCATGACCACTGACACCGCCCATCGCGCCGCCATGGACGCGCCGGCCACCCTCGACGCCTGCCCCCTCATGCCCACCTACGGCCCACCGCAGGTGCGCTTCGTGCGCGGCGCAGGCTGCGAGCTGTGGGACGGCGACGGCCAGCGGTACCTCGACTTCCTCTCGGGGCTGGCCGTCTGCTCGCTCGGGCACGCCAATCCGGTGGTGGCCGCCGCGCTGGCCGAGCAGGCCCGCACGCTGCTGCACGTCTCCAACCTGTTCGGCACCGAGCCGGGTTGGGAGGTGGCGGTCGCCCTCGACGAACTGCTGCGCGACGGCAACGCCGACGCGAGCCCCTACCAGACCTTCTTCTGCAACTCCGGGGCCGAGGCCAACGAGGCGGCCATCAAACTGGCCCGGAAGTTCGGGGGCGCGGTCGCCACACCGTGGTGTCGGCCTTCGCCAGCTTCCACGGCCGGACCCTGGCCACCCTGCACGCCACCGGGCAGCCGCAGAAGTGGGAGGCGTTCCAGCCCCTGCCCGAGGGGTTCCGCCACGTGCCGTGGGCCGACCTCGACGAGCTCGAGGGCGCGCTCGACGCCACCGTGGCGGCGGTGCTGCTCGAACCCGTCCAGGGCGAAGGGGGAGTGAACCCGGCGACCGCCGAGTACTTCCAGGGCGTCGAGCGGCTGTGCCGCGAGCGCGGGATCCTGTTCATGGTCGACGAGGTACAGACCGGTCTCGGACGGACGGGCCGATGGTTCGGTTTCCAGCACTTCGGCGTCCAACCCGACGTGGTCACCATGGCCAAGGCACTCGGCAACGGCGTACCGATCGGCGCGTGCGCCGCCAAGACCGAGGTGGCTGCCGCGTTCGAGCCCGGCGACCACGCCACCACCTTCGGGGGCCAGCCCCTCGCCACCGCCGCGGCCCGAGCCGTCCTGGGGGAGATGCGTCGACTCGACGTCCCCGCCCTCGCCGAAGCAGCAGGCCAGCGGCTGACCGCCGCACTGCTCGCCCTCGACGACGTGGTCGCGGTGCGTGGTCTCGGTCTGCTCCTGGGTGTCGAACTGGCCGGCAAGGACGCCAAGGCGGTGGCGGCCCGGCTGCTCGACGACGGACTGGTGGTCAACGCGGTGACGCCCACCGCCCTGCGCCTGGCACCTCCGCTGATCGTCTCCGACGCCGAGATCGACGAGGCCGTCGCGATGATCGCCGCCGCGCTCGATGCCGAACCCGCGCCGGGGGCAGCCTCGTGACGTTGCGCCACTTCCTCGAGATCGACAACCTCTCGCCCGGCGAGCTGGCTCGGGTGCTCGAGCTGTGCGCCTCCGATGGTCCCGAGATCCTCGGCGGCCGCACCGTGGCGTTCTACTTCGAGAAGCCCAGCCTGCGGACGCGCCACTCGGCCGAGGCGGCGTCGGTGCGGCTCGGTGCCCACCCGGTCACGTTCACCTCCGGCGAGGTGCAGATCGGCACGCGGGAGCCGGCGGCCGACGTCGCTCGCGTGTTGTCCGGGTACCACGCCCTCCTCGGCGCCCGGGTGTTCGATCACCAGCTGCTCGACGACCTCGCCGAGGTCGCCACCATCCCGGTGGTAAACCTGCTCTCCGACGTCGGGCATCCGTGCCAGGCCCTCGCCGACCTGCTCACCATGCGGCAGGAGTGGGGGACGCTGTCGGGACGCACGGTGGCCTGGATCGGCGACTTCAACAACGTCGCCCGCAGCCTCGCGCTGGGCGCGGCGATGTCCGGCATGCAGGTCCGCATCGGTTGCCCGCCGGGCTACGGGCCCAGCGACGCCGATCTCGATCGGCTCCGCCTCGCCGGCATCGACGCCTCCGACGGATCGGTCGTGGTCACCGACCGGCCCGCCGAAGCGGTCGACGGTGCCGATGCGGTCCACACCGACGTGTGGGCCTCCATGGGCCAGGAGGACGAAGCGGCGACCCGCCACCGGGCGTTCGAGGGCTTCCAGGTCGACGACGACGTGATGGCGGCGGCCCCCGAGACGGCGATCTTCATGCACTGCCTGCCGGCCCATCGGGGCGAGGAGGTCTCGGCGTCGGTGGCCGACGGTTCCCAGTCCCGGATGATCCGCCAGGCCCACAACCGCATGCACGCCAAGATCGGACTGTTCCGCTGGCTCCACGAGGTCGGTTCCCTGTGAGTTCCACCCGCGGCGCCCGGCTCACCAAGCCCCAACGCCAGCACCGTGTCCAGCGGCTGCTGGAGGAGAACGCCATCTCGACCCAGGAGCAGCTCGTCGACCTGCTCGCCGCCGACGGCGTCATCGCCACCCAGGCGACGGTCTCACGCGACCTCGAGGACATCGGCGCCATCAAGGTACGGGTGCCTGGAGGTGAGACGGTCTACGCCGTCCCCGCGCTCCCCAAGGAGGCCGTCGCGCCCGAGGACCACCTGCGGCGGGTGTGTTCCGAGTGGGTGGTCGAGGTGTCGCACTCGCACAACCTCGTCGTGCTCCGCACGCCCCCCGGGTCCGCCCACGTCGTCGGCTCCGCCCTCGACCGCGCCGGCCTCCCCGAGGTGCTCGGCACGGTGGCGGGCGACGACACCCTCCTGTTGGTGGCCGCCGAATCCACCGACGGCGCTACCGTCGCCCGCCGCATCTCCGATCTCGCCGGCCTCTGACGTGGCGACCGCGACCTCGCGCCCTTGCGGGCTCTTCGCCCCCCTCCACCCCGTTCTGGTAGGTCATTGCGCCACCCAGAACGACCGTTGACCCACCAGAACACGGAAATCCGGCCCGCCCGGCATCCCGATCACCGCAATACAGGAGAAGCATCCCATGGCCAAGCGAGTCGTCCTCGCCTACAGCGGCGGTCTCGACACCTCCGTCGCAGTCCGCTGGCTGATCGAGAACGAAGGCGTCGAGGTCATCGCCCTCGCCGTCGACGTCGGTCAGGCCTCCGACGACTGGGACGTCGTCAAGCACCGGGCGCTCGCCGCCGGGGCCACCGAAGCGGTGGTGGTCGATGCCCGGGAGGAGTTCGCACGCGACTTCTGCATGCCGGCGCTGCGGGCCAACGCCATGTACGAGAACCGCTACCCGCTGGTCTCGGCGCTGTCGCGCCCGGTCATCGTGAAGCACCTCGTCGAGGCGGCCCGGTTCCACGGCGCCGACGCCGTCGCCCACGGTTGCACCGGCAAGGGCAACGACCAGGTCCGCTTCGAGGTGTCGACCCGGGCGTTGGCCCCCGACCTCGACATCATCGCCCCGGTCCGCTCGTGGGGCATGACCCGCGAGGACGCCATCTACTACGCCTACGACCACGACATCCCGATCCAGGCGACGAAGGAGAAGGTGTACTCCATCGACGACAACCTGATGGGCCGGGCCATCGAGTGCGGCGAGATGGAGGACCCGTGGGCCACCCCGCCGAAGGGCGTGTGGCTGCTCACCCAGAAGACGGCCACCGAACCGCGCGACGTCGTCATCGGCTTCGAGGAGGGCATGCCGGTGAGCGTGGACGGCGAGACGATGTCGCCGGCGTCGATCATCGGGCACGTCAACGAGGTGGTCGGCTCCTACGGCTGGGGCCGCATCGACATGGTCGAGAACCGCCGCGTCGGCATCAAGAGCCGGGAGACCTACGAGTGCCCGGCATCGCTGGCGCTGATCAAGGCCCACGTCGACCTCGAGTCGATCTGTCTCGAGCGTGACCTCCAGCGGGAGAAGTACCGCCTCGAGTCCCGGTACGCCGAGCTGGTCTACGACGGCCTCTGGTTCTCGCCCCTGCGGGAGTCGTTGGACGCCTTCATCGCCGAGTCGCAGAAGCACGTCACCGGCGAGGTCCGTCTCCACCTCGAGCCCGGTTCGTGCGAGGTCGAGGGCCGCCGCTCGGACTCGAGCCTCTACGACTACGGCCTGGCCACCTACGACGCCGAGGACAGCTTCCGCCACGAGGACTCGGCCGGGTTCGTGCGCCTCTGGGGTCTGGGCATCGAGACCTGGTCCCAGCGACAGGGCCCGGGTGCCCGGCGATGAACGCGCATCCTCACGCCGAACCTGAGAGAAGGCCGGCGTCGGGAGCGCCAGCGACCAGCCGGCACGACTCCGGCGGAGCCGGAGGCCCTGGACACGGGACCACCGCCCACACGCTGTGGCACGGACGGTTCGGATCCGGTCCCGCCGACGACCTGCTGGCCTACACGGTCAGCCTGCCGTTCGATCAGCGCCTCGCGCTCGACGACATCGCCGGCAGCCGCGCCCACGTTCGCGGCCTCGGCCGGGCCGGGATCCTGGCCGACGACGAGATCACCTCCGTGCTGGCCGCGCTCGACGCGGTGGAGGCCGAGCTGGCCGACGGAACGTTCCGGTTCGTGGCCTCCGACGAGGACATCCACACCGCGGTCGAGCGCCGGGTCACCGAGTTGGCCGGGCCGGCGGGCGGCAAGCTGCACACCGGTCGGAGCCGGAACGACCAGGTCGCCACCGACCTGCGGCTGTGGACCAAGCGCGAGTTGGTCGCCGTGGCCGAGGACGTGCTGGCCCTCCAGGCCGTCCTGCTGGAGCGGGCCGAGCTGGCCGGCGCCACCTACCTGCCCGGCTACACCCACCTGCAACGAGCCCAGCCCGTCCTGCTGGCCCATCATCTGCTGGCCCACGGCTGGTCGCTGGCCCGCGACGTCGACCGCCTCCTCGACGCCCGCCGACGCCTCGACGTGTCGCCGTTGGGGGCCGGGGCCCTGGCCGGCTCGTCCCTGCCCCTCGATCCGGCATCGGTGGCAGCCGACCTCGGCTTCGCCGCGGTGTTCGACAACAGCCTCGACGCGGTCAGCGACCGCGACTTCGTGGCCGAGGCACTGTTCGACCTCACCATGATCGGCATTCATCTCTCCCGGATGGGGGAGGAGATCGTCCTCTGGAGCAGCGACGAATTCGGATTCGTCCGCCTCGACGACAGCTACGCCACCGGCTCCTCGATGCTCCCCCAGAAGAAGAACCCCGACATCGCCGAGTTGGCGCGGGGCAAGGCCGGTCGGGTGATCGGCGACCTCACCGGCCTGCTCGCCACCCTCAAGGGCCTGCCGCTGGCCTACAACCGCGACCTGCAGGAGGACAAGGAGCCGCTCTTCGACGCCGTCGACCAGGTCAGGCTCGCCCTGCGGGCCACGGCCGGGATGTACGCCACCTTCACGGTCGACGACGCCCGCATGGCCCAGGCCGCCGACGCTCCCGGCGCCGCCGCCACCGACCTGGCCGAGTACCTGGTGCGGGCGGGTACCCCGTTCCGCGAGGCCCACGCCATCGTCGGGGGCCTGGTCCGGGACGCGCTGGCCGGCGACCGGTCACTGCGAGAGCTCGTCGCCGCTCACCCCGCACTCGGACCCGACGCCGCCGCCCTGCTCGAACCCGGCGTGCCGGTGACCCAGCGCACCACGCCCGGTGGAGCGGGACCCGCGCCGGTGGCGGTGCAGATGCAGTCGTTCCGCGCCCGGCTGGACACCGACCGGACCCGGGTCTCGTCACTCGCCGGATGATCGATGCGTGACACCTACCGCGTCCGCTACTACGAGTGCGACATGCAGCGGGTCGTGCACAACTCGGTCTACCTGGCCTGGTGCGACGACGGCGCCGACCGCTGGTTCCGAGCGGCCGGCGCCGACCTCGAGGCCGGCCCGTGGGATCTGATGGTCAAGACCGCCACGATCACCTGGGCGTCGGCATCGAGGTTGGGAGACGAGATCACGGTCGACATGGCGGTGTCACGGTGGGGGAACACCTCGTTCGACCTCGCGTTCACCGGTACCCGCGACGGCGATCCCGTGTTCGAGGCCACCATCACCTACGTAGCGGTACGCACGGGCACCACCGAGACGCTTCGGGTCCCCGACGAGTTCCGCGAGGCCCTCGATGCCGGCTGATCCGGGGCGGCTGATCGGTCGCGGGCGAGCCGCCGACGTGTTCGAGGCGGGGCCGGGCCGGGTCCTGCGCCGGTACCGGACCGATCACGATTCGGTGCCCGAGGCCGAGCTGTTGCGCCACCTGCACCGGCACGGCTACCCGGTGCCCGAGATCCATGACGCCGACGGCACCGACATGGTGATGGAGCGCATCGACGGCCCGGTCCAGCTCGACGACCTCAAGCGCCGGCCGTGGCGCGTCCACGCCCACGGGCGGCTGCTGGCCGGGCTGCACCGACGCCTGGCCGAGATCCCCGCACCGGACCCGCGACCGGTGCCCGTGCTCGACGGCTCGCCTCCCGCCGACGGCATCGTCCACCTCGACCTCCACCCCGGCAACATCATCCTCGCCGAGTCGGGCCCGGTGGTGATCGACTGGTCGAACGCGTTGGTGGGCGACCGGGCGTTCGACCTGGCCACCACCTGGGTGCTCCTGGCCACCGGCGTGCCCGACGGCGGGCGTCTCGAGCGCGCCGCGGCCGCGGTGCTGCGGCGCCGGCTGCTCCGAGCCTTCCTCGGTGACGTCGACGCCTACGCGGCCCGGGATCGGCTGCGGGCCGCCTGCGAGCGCCGACTGGCCGATCCCAACCTGCGCCCCGTCGAGGCCGAGGCGGTCCGCGCCCTGATCGACTCCGTCGGGGTATGAGGCCGCTCGACGCCGCCTTCTACCGTCGCGACCCCCTCGAGGTGGCACCGGACCTGCTCGGCAAACGCCTCGTGCACCACCACCCCGGCGGCGACCGGTCCGGACGGATCGTCGAGGTCGAGGCCTATCTCGGGGCCCGGGACCCGGCCGCCCACACCTATCGGGGGCGCACCGAACGCAATGCCACCATGTTCGGCCCCGGTGGGCTGCTCTACGTGTACTTCAGCTACGGCGTGCACTGGTGCGCCAACGTCGTGTGCGGTGATGCCGGCGACGGGGTGGCCGTGCTGCTGCGCGCCCTCGAACCGGTCGACGGCCTCGACGCCATGTACCGGGATCGGGGCCGGGCGGCCCGGCGGGAGCGAGATCTGTGCTCGGGCCCCGGCAAGCTCACCCAGGCGCTCGGGTTGGGCGGCGAGCACGATGGAGCCGATCTCGTCTCGGGCCAGCAGGTCGCGATCGTGGACGAAGGCGCGCCGCCGTCGCCGGTGGTGCAGACCACCCGGGTCGGCATCAGCGTCGCGACCGAGGAACCGTGGCGGTGGTACGTCGAGGGCAACCCGAACGTCTCGCGGCGCTGAACTGCTCAGGCCCGGATTCGCTCGGCCCCGGTAGTGTCCCGGCCGTGGTCGATCCCTTCCTGGCTGCCGCTGACGATCGTCTCCGGCCGTCCGGCGACCTCGCCGTCGCCCGGGCCCACATCGAATCGGCCGACATCGACCCCGCCGCCGACGAGCACCGGCGGGCCATCCTCGACTTCGTCGCCGCCCACCCGGACGCCCTGCACCGCAGTTGCCGGTCCGGCCACCTCACCGGCTCCGCCCTGGTGGTCGATCACCGGGGGGAACAGGTGGTGATGCTCCACCACCGCAAGCTCCAGCGCTGGCTCCAGCCCGGGGGTCACTGCGACGGCGACGCCAACCTGGCCGGTGTCGCGCTCGAGAGAAGCGCGCGAGGAGACGGGCATCGAGGGTCTCCGGGTCCATCCCGTCGCGGTGGATCTCGATGTCCACCACGTCGACCCTCCGGTCGAGGGACCCCATCTCCACCACGACGCCCGTTTCCTGGTGGTGGCGCCCGACGGGGCCGATCTGGTCGGCAACCACGAGTCCACGGAGCTGCGCTGGGTCCGCCCTGCCGATCTCGGCGGCCTCGGAGTCGACGTCGGGACGGTGCGCATGGTGCGTCACGGTCTCGAGGTCCTGCGCGGGGCCCGCTGCTGACGTGTCGGGCCTCGACGAGCTCGGGTGGGACGACGGGTGGCGGGAGGCAGCCGAGGCCGCGGGCGGGGTCCCGGGCCGGGTGGTGCGCCAGGACCGAGGTTGGGTCCAGGTGGCCACCGCCGACGACGTGGTGGCGGCCCGCACCAGAGCTGACCGCGTCGGGACACCGGTGGTGGGGGACTGGGTCACCCTGATCGACGACGAGGTCGGCACCGTCCTCGTCCGGCGCAACGTGCTGCGGCGGGCCGATCCGGTGGGGGAAGGCTCGCAGGCCCTCGCCGCCAACCTCGACAACGTCCTCGTGGTGCTCGGTCTCGATCGACCGGTGAAGTCCGGGCGGGTCCAACGGGCGGTGGCCCAGGCGTGGGACGCCGACGCCGAGCCGATCGCCGTGCTGACCAAGAGCGACCTGGTGCCGGACGCCGATTCGATGCGGGCCGAGGTCGAGGCCGAGCACCAGGGCCTCGACGTGCTCGTGGTGTCCTCGCGGACCGGTGCGGGCATCGCCGAGCTCCGCGAGCGGATCGCCGGCGGCACCATCGTGCTGCTCGGTGAGTCGGGCGCCGGCAAGTCGAGCCTGCTCAACGCCCTCGCCGGCGGCGATGTCGCCATGACCGGCGACGTGCGCGAGTTCGACGGCAAGGGTCGGCACACCACCACCCGGCGAGAGCTGCACCTGCTCCCCGGCGGCGGGATCGTCGTCGACACCCCCGGGCTGCGGGCCATCGGGCTCTTCGCCGATCCCGAGGCCATCGACGCCGCCTTCCGTGACATCGAGTCGCTGGCCGAGCAGTGCCGGTTCGCCGATTGCGTGCACGACCAGGAGCCGGGCTGTGCCGTGCAGGCCGCGGTCGCCGACGGGACGCTCACGGCCGAGCGGCTCGAGACCTACCGGGCGATGGCCGCCGAGGCCGAGTGGGCGATGCTGCCCGATCACGAGCGGCGCCGCCGGAAGCGCCCCTGAAACCCGAAGTCGCTCTGCGCCTGTGGTGGAGGATGTGGTGCGGGGAGTTGTGAGGCCCTGCCGAGCAACTCCAGGAAACCCGAAGTCGCTCTGCGACTGAGGGTTTCAGCCCACGTCCTCGGGGGTGGCGCAGCTGGGCATGTCGTTCGCCGTCTCGGCGAAGTCGTCGATCAGGACGTCGATCTGGTAGCCGCCGCGGTCGGTGACCCGGAACGGCTCGTCGAATCCGGCCCGGAACCGGTCGGCGTAGGCCCGACGGTTGCGGTTGTACTCCTCCCAGTCGTCGAGCCACCGGCTGACCGCCCGCGCCTCGTCGGCCGCGGCCGGCGGAGGCAGGGCCCGGAGGTGCTGCACCATGGTCTCCAACTTGGCGGTGGCGTCGTCGAGCACCGCGGCGCGCTCCGCCGGGGTGCTCAGCTGGTTGGCGTAGGGCTCCTGGGCCACCGCGGTGGCCGTCGGCGCGCAGGCGGTTTCGGCCGCCTGCACCCACTCGGTCTCGTCCAGGTGGTCGCGGAGCTCCTGGCGGCCGACGAAGAACGACAGGTACATGACGTAGCCCCAGATGCCGATGAACGAGGCCACCACCACGAGGACGCCGATGCGGCGCACCCGCTTGGGGCGGTCCGCTCCGGATTCGGTCTCGACGGCGTGGGTCATCGCGCGATGCTCGCCGATGGCCACCCCTCCACGCCAGACGGGACCGACGACTGGACGCGACCCCCCCGTCGCGAGTGACATGCCACCATGAGCGAGCTCCTCGACGACCTCCGGGCCCGTGGCCTGGTGCACGACAGCACCGACCTCGACGCGCTGGCCGCCCGACTCGACGAAGGACCCCTCCGCCTGTACTACGGCTGCGATCCCACCGCCCCGAGCCTGCACGTCGGCAACCTCATCGGACTCCTCGTCCTGCGCCGCTTCGCCGATGCCGGCCACCGACCCGTCGCCCTGGTCGGCGGAGCCACCGGCATGGTGGGCGATCCCGGTGGACGGTCCGAGGAGCGCAACCTGCTCGACGAGGAGACCCTGGCCGCCAACGTGGCCGGGATCCGGGCCCAGGTCGAGTCGGTGGTGGGTGAGGTGGCCGCCGTGGTCGACAACCGGACGTGGACGGCCGATGTCACGGTGCTCGAGTTCCTCCGCGACGTCGGCAAGCACGTGACGGTCAACCAGATGCTGGCCAAGGAATCGATCAAGGCGCGCGTCGAGTCCGAGCACGGCATCTCGTTCACCGAGTTCAGCTACATGCTCCTGCAGGCCAACGACTACTGGCACCTCTTCACCCATGAAGGCGTGGAGCTGCAGATCGGCGGGTCCGACCAGTGGGGCAACATCGTGGCCGGGGTCGACATGATCCGGCGACGGTCGCAGGCCACGGTCCACGCCTTCACCTGGCCGCTGATGACCCGGGCCGACGGGGCCAAGTTCGGCAAGACCGCCGATGGCGCGGTCTGGCTGTCGGCCGAGCAGACCTCGCCGTATGCCTTCTTCCAGTACTGGATGAACGTGGACGATCGCGACGTCCGCCAGCTCCTGCTCCAGCTCACCCTGCTCCCCGTCGGGGAGATCAACGCGCTGGTCTCCGCCCACGACGAGAACCCCCACGAGCGCGCCGCCCAACGGCGCCTGGCCCGGGAGCTGACCACGCTGGTGCACGGGGCCGAGGCGGCTGGTGCGGCCGAGGAGGCATCCGCGGTGCTCTTCGGCGGCGATCCCGGTGCCGCCGGGCTCGATGCCTGGCAGGTGGTGGCATCCGAGGTTCCCTGCGTCGCGCCACCGGCGGACGCCGACCTCGCCGGCGGCATCGACCCGGTACCGGTGCTGGTGTCGTCGGGCCTGGCCAAGTCGAACAACGAGGCGCGCCGGTTGCTGCGGGACCAGTCCGTGCTCGTCACCGGTCGCCGGATCGGTGAAGACGGTCGAATCGTGGGCGACGATGTCCGTCACGGGCGGTTCGTCCTGGTCCGCAAGGGGCGCAAGGCCTACGCCGTGCTCGATCTCGGGAAAGCACCACAGCCGAGTTGACGTCTGGGGCGGGCACCGCTACCGTTGTCTTTCGCCCCGCACGGCCGTTGCCACGGTCGGAACGAGGCACGGTCGAGTCAGCGTCGGCACCGTCCCCCGCAACTCCGTCCCCCAGAAGTGCGTTCGATTCGAGCGCGCCGACGGAGCGGATTTGCAGCCCGGACCAACCCATCGCTAGCTTGCCCGCTCCGGCAACAACGCCCCTCGGGGCGACTGCCGACAGAGCTCCTTGAAAACAGAAGAGAGGAATGACGTGCGAGTGCGGGCGATCGCCCTCACCTCGGTGAGTGTGGTCGCACGAAAGTATTTGCACCTGTCATCTTTGAGTTATGAATTTGGTCTACCCAAGACCAAGGACAAAGTGATACGTGCCAGCAGGCAGTGGTCAGTCAGAACACTGCCGGCTCATCCAATTGATCGAGTCGATGTACCCGATCCGCAAGGAGACGGTTCATCGCAAGATCTTGACGGAGAGTTTGATCCTGGCTCAGGACGAACGCTGGCGGCGCGCTTAACACATGCAAGTCGAACGAGGTCCATCCAGTCGCAAGACCGGTGAAGACCTAGTGGCGAACGGGTGAGTAACACGTGAGGAACCTGCCCCGAAGACCGGAATAACCCACCGAAAGGTGAGCTAATACCGGATACCTTCACGACGTCGAATGGCGATGTGAAGAAATGGATCCCGCTTCGGGAGGGTCTCGCGGCCTATCAGCTAGTTGGTGAGGTAACGGCTCACCAAGGCGACGACGGGTAGCTGTTCTGAGAGGAAGATCAGCCACACTGGGACTGAGACACGGCCCAGACTCCTACGGGAGGCAGCAGTGGGGAATCTTGCGCAATGGGCGAAAGCCTGACGCAGCGACGCCGCGTGCGGGAAGACGGCCTTCGGGTTGTAAACCGCTTTCAGCAGGGACGAAATTGACGGTACCTGCAGAAGAAGCTCCGGCCAACTACGTGCCAGCAGCCGCGGTAAGACGTAGGGGGCGAGCGTTGTCCGGAATCATTGGGCGTAAAGGGCTCCTAGGCGGTTCAGTAAGTCGACTGTGAAAATCCAAGGCTCAACCTTGGGACGCCAGTCGATACTGCTGTGACTCGAGTTCGGTAGAGGAGTGTGGAATTCCTGGTGTAGCGGTGAAATGCGCAGATATCAGGAGGAACACCAACGGCGAAGGCAGCACTCTGGGCCGATACTGACGCTGAAGAGCGAAAGCGTGGGGAGCAAACAGGATTAGATACCCTGGTAGTCCACGCCGTAAACGTTGGGCACTAGGTGTGGGGTTCTATCAACGGACTCCGTGCCGCAGCTAACGCATTAAGTGCCCCGCCTGGGGAGTACGGCCGCAAGGCTAAAACTCAAAGGAATTGACGGGGGCCCGCACAAGCGGCGGAGCATGTTGCTTAATTCGAGGCAACGCGAAGAACCTTACCTGGGTTTGACATGTACGGAAAAGCCGTAGAGATACGGTGTCCTTCGGGGCCGTACACAGGTGGTGCATGGCTGTCGTCAGCTCGTGTCGTGAGATGTTGGGTTAAGTCCCGCAACGAGCGCAACCCTCGTCCTATGTTGCCAGCACGTAATGGTGGGGACTCGTAGGAGACTGCCGGGGACAACTCGGAGGAAGGTGGGGACGACGTCAAGTCATCATGCCCCTTATATCCAGGGCTGCAAACATGCTACAATGGCCGGTACAACGGGCTGCGAGACCGCGAGGTTGAGCGAATCCCTGAAAGCCGGTCTCAGTTCGGATTGGAGTCTGCAACTCGACTCCATGAAGTCGGAGTCGCTAGTAATCCCGGATCAGCAACGCCGGGGTGAATACGTTCCCGGGCCTTGTACACACCGCCCGTCACACCACGAAAGTCGGTAACACCCGAAGTCAGTGGCCCAACCCTTTGGGAGGGAGCTGCCGAAGGTGGGATCGGCGATTGGGGTGAAGTCGTAACAAGGTAGCCGTACCGGAAGGTGCGGCTGGATCACCTCCTTTCTAAGGAGTCCACCCATCCGTAATGGATGTGGACATCTAGTTGATCACTCGCAGGGAGCCTTCGGGCTCTTGTCAGGAAGAACGCTTGCGTCCTTCAACGCCGAGCTTGCTCGGCGCTTCCTCTCTTCTGTTCTGAGGGAGTTCGGCCCGGCCACCATCACGGTGGCCGGGCCAACTTCTGTCCCGGTCATCGCCCGGCCCCGGCCCGCCCACTCGTCTCGAGTGCCGGCCCGCCGCCGCTGGGCTCGAGCCGGACCCCCTCGTTCCTTGAGAATTGCATAGCGAGCACGAGCATCTTTGAATATCCAAGCTACAAAGAGCCAACGGTGGATGCCTTGGCACATGGCACCGATGAAAGACGTGTGTGGCTGCGAAAAGCCACGGGGAGCTGCCTACAAAGCGTTGATCCGTGGATGTCTGAATGGGGAAACCCACCAACCGTCATGGGTTGGTACTCCGGTCTGAACACATAGGACCGGTAGAGGGAACTCTGGGAACTGAAACATCTCAGTACCAGGTAGGAACGGAAAGCAACAGCGACTCCCGTAGTAGCGGCGAGCGAACTGGGAAGAGCCTAAACCGAGCTGGTGGTAAAGCCTGATGGCGTTGCCAGTTGGGGGTTGTGGGGCCGATAGCTCCAGCATCAGATGGAGCACGGAGTTACAAAGTTGCCGGGTAGTGGAAGCGCACTGGAACGACGCGCCGTAGTGGGTAAGAGCCCCGTACACGAAACCTGAGCAACCTCCGATCGTCACCCCGAGTAGCGCCGGAACCGTGAAAGTCGGCGTGAATCTGCGAGGACCACCTCGTAAGGCTAAGTATGTCCATGTGACCGATAGCGCACGAGTACCGTGAGGGAAGGGTGAAAAGTACCCCGGGAGGGGAGTGAAATAGAACCTGAAACCGTTGGTTTACAAGCAGTCAGAGAGTCGTCAACACTTCGGTGTTGGCCTCGATGGCGTGCCTTTTGAAGAATGAGCCTGCGAGTTACGGTGTGTGGCAAGGTTAACCAGTGATGGGAAGCCGGAGCGAAAGCGAGTCTGAATAGGGCGCATAGTCGCATGCTGTAGACCCGAAGCCGAGTGATCTATCCATGGGCAGGTGGAAGCCGGGGTAAGACCCGGTGGACGACCGAACCCACTTAGGTTGAAAACTGAGGGGATGACCTGTGGATAGGGGTGAAAGGCCAAGCAAACTCGGTGATAGCTGGTTCTCCCCGAAATGCATTTAGGTGCAGCGTCGTGTGTTCAGTCATGGAGGTAGAGCACTGGATGGGCTAGGGGCCCTACAAGGTTACCGAACCCAACCAAACTCCGAATGCCATGACTCCAGAGCACGGCAGTGAGACCATGGGGGATGAGCTTCATGGTCGAGAGGGAAACAGCCCAGAACGCCGGCTAAGGCCCCCAAGTGTGTACTAAGTGGAAAACGATGTGAGATTGCAAAGACAGCCAGGAGGTTGGCTTAGAAGCAGCCACCCTTGAAAGAGTGCGTAATAGCTCACTGGTCGAGTGATCTCGCGCGGACAATGTAACGGGGCTCAAGTACACCGCCGAAGCCGCGTCATTTGTGTCGCCCTCGGGCGCCACGGATGGGTAGGGGAGCGTCGATCTTGCCGCGAAGCGGGAGAGGAATCTCTCGTGGAGCGAGGTCGAGTGAGAATGCAGGTATGAGTAGCGAGAGAGGGGTGAGAAACCCCTCCGCCGAAAACCCAAGGGTTCCTGGGCAAGGCTAATCCTCCCAGGGTAAGTCGGGAGCTAAGGCGAGGCCGCAAGGCGTAGTCGATGCACAACCGGTTGATATTCCGGTACCACCGTGTCCGCGCCCAGCCCAACGTCGTCAATCTCGAGGCTGTCTTCGGACGAGTCGAGTGCGACTTCTGCGGGTAGCAGATGAGGGACGCAGGAAGGTAAGTGAACCCAGGCGATGGTTGACCTGGGGTAAGCGTGTAGGGCGACTCCGATGAAAGTTGGGGTCATGAGCCTGAGACGTGATACCGAGCCGTACAGGCGAAGTCACCGATCCTATGCTGCCAAGAAAATCTCAGCTGTGAGCTGGCACGGTGCCCGTACCCCAAACCAACTCAGGTGGGTAAGTAGAGAATACTAAGGCGATCGGGAGAACTGTGGTTAAGGAACTCGGCAAATTACCTCCGTAACTTCGGGAGAAGGAGGGCCCCCGTAGGGTGAAGGACTTCGCGTCCCGAGCTCGATCGGGCCGCAGTGACCAGGGGAAAGCGACTGTTTACTAAAAACACAGCAGCGTGCGAAGCCGTAAGGCGCTGTATACGCTGTGACGCCTGCCCGGTGCCGGAAGGTTAATTGGAAGGGTTAGTCTTCGGACGAAGCTCTGAAATGAAGCCCCGGTAAACGGCGGCCGTAACTATAACGGTCCTAAGGTAGCGAAATTCCTTGTCGGGTAAGTTCCGACCTGCACGAATGGCGTAACGACTTTCCCACTGTCTCAACCACAGACCCGGCGAAATTGAAGTACGAGTAAAGATGCTCGTTAGCTGCAGCAGGACGGAAAGACCCCGTGGACCTTTACTATAGCCTGATATTGAGTTTGGATTTGCGTTGTGTAGGATAGGTGGGAGACTTGGAAGCATTGGCGCCAGCTAGTGTGGAGTCATCGTTGAAATACCACCCTTCGTATGTCTGAGCTCTAACCCACGTCCCTTACCGGGATGGGGAACAGTGTCAGGTGGGTAGTTTGACTGGGGCGGTCGCCTCCCAAAGTGTAACGGAGGCGCCCAAAGGTTCCCTCAGACTGGTTGGCAATCAGTCGTCGAGTGCAATGGCACAAGGGAGCTTGACTGTGAGACTGACAAGTCGAACAGGGACGAAAGTCGGGCATAGTGACCCGGCGGTGGCGTGTGGAAGCGCCGTCGATCAACGGATAAAAGGTACCCCGGGGATAACAGGCTCATCTTCCCCAAGAGTCCATATCGACGGGAAGGTTTGGCACCTCGATGTCGGCTCATCGCATCCTGGGGCTGAAGCAGGTCCCAAGGGTTGGGCTGTTCGCCCATTAAAGCGGTACGCGAGCTGGGTTTAGAACGTCGTGAGACAGTTCGGTCCCTATCCGCTGCAGCCGGAAGAAGCTTGAGAAAGGCTATCCCTAGTACGAGAGGACCGGGATGGACGCAGCTCTCGTGTGCCAGTTGTCCTGCCAAGGGCACGGCTGGTTAGCGACCTGCGGAAAGGATAAGCGCTGAAGGCATCTAAGCGCGAAACCTGTTTCAAGATGAGGCTTCTCACTGGGTCAACCAGGTAAGGCCCGTGGTAGACCACCACGTTGATAGGCCGGATGTGTACGCACAGCAATGTGTTCAGCAGACCGGTACTAATCGGCCGAGGGCTTGGATTCATTCATGTTCGTGCTCGCTATGGAATGCTCGAGGAATTCGTTCCTCGTTCTTTGAAATCGATGCGATCAGTGGAACCGATCGTCGCAGCCGCCGCCGTTGGGAGCGCCAGCGAGCAGGCGGCACGCGATCGGCGAAGCCGATTGCCATATTTCGGTGGTGATAGCAACGGAGATACACCCGTTCCCATTCCGAACACGGAAGTTAAGCCCGTTCGCGCCGATGGTACTTGGGGGGAGACCCCCTGGGAGAGTAGGTCGCCGCCGGTTTCTCACGAAGAGCCCCACCACTGGTGGGGCTCTTCGTCGTTTTCGGACTTCGGCGCGCTGTCGGCGGTGCCACTACGATCGTCCGAATGCCCGGTCCCCGAGACGACGATGACCACGCGCCCGGCGGCCGGCCCCGGCGGGGTCCCCGCGATCGCTCGGACCGGGCCCGGCGGAGCGACGAGCCCCGCGGCCCACGACCCCCGATCAAGGGCAAGCGACGGACGTTCGATGTCGAGTCGGCGCCCAACGAGCGGGAACGGGCGCGCCAGGAGCAGGGAACTGACGCGAGCGCAGGACCCGAGGCGTGGGTCGACGAAGGGCCCGTCCGTCGTGCCGCCGGCGACGCGGTCCGACGAGCGTCGACGCCGGGCGGCCGCCGATCGCGCCCCACGGGTGGTGCTGGATCCTCGGGCAACGACCGGCGCCGGCGCCAGCGCGCCGCCAAGCGGGCCGAGGATGCCCTCGAGATCGATCCCGAGCGCCTCGTCCGTCTGCTGGGTCCGGCGAGGGCGAACCGCTCCATCGCCCGCCTCGGGGAGGCGGCCACGGCGTTCGCCGACGAGCGGTTCGAGGACGCCCGCCGGCTCCTGAAGCCACTCGTCGACGCGATTCCCGACGAACCCGCCATCCGTGAGCTCTACGGCCTCACCTTGTACCGGCTCGGCCGCTGGCGGCTCGCCGCCGCCGAGCTGGAGGCGTTCGCCACCCGGACCCGTTCGGTCGAGCAGCACCCCGTACTGGCCGACTGTCACCGGGCCCTGGGTCACCATCGCCGGGTCGAGGAGCTGTGGGCCGAGCTGGGCGAGACCTCGCCCGAGGCCAGCGTGGTGGCCGAAGGGCGGATCGTCCTCGCCGGCTCGCAGGCCGACCAGGGCCACCTGGCCGAGGCCATCGCCACGCTCGAGAGCGGTGCGCTCGGCTCGAAGAAGCTGAAGTACCACCACCTGCGGATGCGCTACGCCCTGGCCGACCTCTACGACCGGGCCGGGGAGCACCAGGCCGCCCGCCGGCAGTTCGAGGCGGTGGCCAACGCCGACCCCGAGTTCTTCGACGTCAAGGACCGGCTCCGCCAGCTGTAGCGGTGGCATCGGGGCTGTCACCCCGGGTGCGTATCGTCGACCGCAGCTTCCCCCGCTCCGCGCCGGTGCCTCGCGCCCCGGCGCTCCCGGGAGGAGACCCCGATGCCAGATCCCCAGCCCAACGCCCAGCCCGACATCGACGTCGCGGTGATCGTGGGCCAGCTCAGCAGTGACCCCGTCTCGACCGCGCTCCCGTCGGGATCGGTCCTCTACCGCTACGAGGTGACCGCCCGCCATGTCGACGGCACCGACACCGTGCCCGTCGTCTGGTTCGACCCGTCGCGGCCGCCTCGGCTCGCGGCCGGGGATCGCGTCACGGTGGTGGGACGCGTCCGCCGGCGGTTCTACCGCGCCGGCGGCGCCACCCGGTCGTCCACCGAGGTGGTGGCCCAGGCCGTGTGCCGACCGGGTCGCAACCGGCGGGCGGTAGCCGCACTGACCGCGGCGGTGGAGGCGATGAGCGGACGATGAGACGTGACGCGGCGCGTCGCGGTCAGCAAAGATGGCCATCACGCCCGGTCTCGGATCGGGCCCCACCCGCCCCACCTCGAGCTCCACGGAGACACCGACTCATGAACCAGCAGCACTTCGACAAGGTCAAGGGCCGCCAGGGCTTCATCGCCGCTCTGGACCAGAGCGGCGGCAGCACGCCGAAGGCCCTGGCCGCGTACGGCGTCGGGGAGGGCGAGTACGGCAACGACGTGGAGATGTTCGACCGCATCCACGAGATGCGGACCAGGATCATCACCAGCCCGGCCTTCACCGGCGACAAGGTGCTCGGCGCCATCCTCTTCGAGGACACCATGGACCGCGAGATCGACGGGCGCGGCACCGCCGACTACCTGTGGGCCGTCAAGGGTGTCGTGCCGTTCCTCAAGGTCGACAAGGGCCTCGCCGACGAGGCCGACGGCGTCCAGGTGATGAAACCGATCCCCGGTCTCGACGCTCTGCTGGCCCGGGCCCTCGACAAGGGGGTGTTCGGAACCAAGATGCGCTCGGTGGTCAAGGTGGCCGACCCGACCGGCATCGACGCCATCGTCGACCAACAGTTCGAGATCGGGCGCCAGATCGTCGCCGCCGGCCTCGTCCCGATCCTCGAGCCCGAGATCGACATCCACAGCCCGACGAAGGCGGAAGCCGAGAGCCTGTTGCACGACGGCATCCTCGACCGCCTCGGTCGCCTCGGTGGCGACGAGCACGTCATGTTGAAGCTCACGCTGCCCGAGCAGGACGACCTGTACCACGACCTGGTCGAGCACCCGAACGTGGTGGCCGTGGTCGCGCTGTCGGGCGGCTACAGCCGCGACGAGGCCAACGCCCGGCTGGCTCGCAACCACGGCGTCATCGCCAGCTTCTCCCGCGCCCTCACCGAGAGCCTGCAGGCCCAGCAGAGCCCCGAGGAGTTCGACGCCGCGCTGGCCGAGGCGATCGACAGCATCTACCGCGCCTCCCTCACCTGAGCCCGCCTCATGCCGTGAACTGCGGGGCCGTCACGCGGCGCTAGGTTGACCTGAAGACAACGACGTCTTCGAGGAGGGCCCGTGAGTCAGACGGTCCGCAACCACGCCACCGAGTCCATCAACCGGGTGATCATCCGCTTCGCGGGTGACTCGGGAGACGGGATGCAGCTCACGGGGGATCGATTCACCAGCGCATCGGCGCTCTTCGGCAACGACCTCGCCACACTGCCCGACTTCCCCGCCGAGATCCGCGCCCCGGCGGGCACGATCGCTGGTGTCTCCGCCTTCCAGGTCCAGATCTCCGACCACGACATCACCACGCCGGGTGACGCACCCAACGTGCTGGTCGCCATGAATCCGGCGGCGCTGCGCAGCGACCTGCACCGGTTGGAGCCGGCCGGGTCGGTCATCGTCAACACCGACGCCTTCACCGAGCGCAACGTGGCCAAGGCCGGCTACGACAGCGATCCGCTCCACGACGGCACGCTCGACGGGTACAAGGTGTACGAGATCCCGATGACGGATCTGACCAAGAAGTCGGTCGAGCACCTCGGGGTCAAGCCTCGTGACGCCGAGCGGTCCAAGAACTTCTTCGCCCTCGGCGTCCTGTCGTGGATGTACACCCGCCCCGCCGAGCCCACCCTGGAGTGGATCCAGGAGAAGTTCGGCAAGACACCGTTGGTGGCCGACGCCAACACCGCGGCGTTCAAGGCCGGCCACGCCTTCGGTGAGACCGCTGAGCTGTTCGACCACCCCTACGAGGTCAAGCCCGCGGTTCGCGAACCCGGTACCTACACCAACATCACCGGCAACGTCGCCCTCGCCTGGGGCCTGGTGGCGGCCTCGCAGCTCGCCGACATGCCGTTGTTCCTCGGCAGCTATCCCATCACCCCCGCATCCGACATCCTCCACGAGCTGTCCAAGCACAAGAACTTCGGTGTGCGCACGATGCAGGCCGAGGACGAGATCGCCGGCGTCGGCGCTGCCCTCGGCGCATCCTTCGGCGGACACCTCGCCGTCACCACCACGTCCGGGCCGGGCGTCGCCCTCAAGAGCGAGACCATCAGCTTGGCCGTGAGCCTCGAGCTCCCGCTCGTGGTGGTCGACATCCAACGTGGGGGGCCGTCCACCGGACTGCCGACCAAGACCGAGGCCGCCGACCTGTTGATGGCGCTCTACGGTCGCCACGGGGAATCACCGATGCCCGTCGTGGCCGCGTCCACCCCGGCCGGCTGCTTCGACGACGCCATCGAGGCGTGCCGCATCGCCCTCAAGTACCGCACGCCGGTGTTCCTGCTCTCCGACGGCTACCTGGCCAACGGCGCCGAGCCGTGGCGGCTGCCCGACGTCGACACGCTGCCCGACATCTCGACCTCCTTCGAGACCGAGCCGAACGGTGTCAACCCGGGCGGCGATCCCGTCCACCTCCCCTACGTCCGGGACCCCGACACCCTGGCCCGGGCCTGGGCCCTGCCCGGCACACCGGATCTCGAACACCGCGTCGGCGGGCTCGAGAAGGCCGACGAAACCGGCAACGTGAGCTACAGCCCGGAGAACCACGAGCTGATGACCCACCTGCGCCAGGCCAAGATCGACGCCATCGCCAAGGACATCCCCGATGCCGTGCTCGAGGGCGACGCCGACGCCGACCTCGTGGTCATCGGCTGGGGATCGACGTGGGGTGCCATCTCGGGCGGGATCGACCGTGTGCGCAACAGCGGCCACAAGGTGGCCCGCATCCACCTCCGCCACCTCAACCCGCTGCCCCGCAACCTCGGCGCGCTGCTGGAGGGGTTCAGTCGCTTCCTCGTCCCCGAGATGAACCTGGGCCAACTGTCCAAGGTGCTGCGGGCCGAGTTCCTCATCGACGCCAAGTCCGTGTCCAAGGTGCGAGGACTGCCGTTCACGGCCGGCGAAGTCGAAGCCGCCATCCTCGACGCCCTGAACGTCAGCGAGCCGGAGGTGACCCAGTGAGCATCGACGTCCCAGAGACCAGCCGCAAGGACTGGATGTCGGACCAGGAGGTCCGCTGGTGCCCGGGGTGCGGCGACTACTCGATCCTCGCCGCCGTGCAGCTCGCGCTGCCCGACATGGGGCTGCGGCGCGAAGAGGTCGTGTTCGTGTCCGGCATCGGCTGCGCGGCCCGGTTCCCGTACTACATGAACACCTACGGGATGCACTCCATCCACGGTCGGGCACCGGCCATCGCCACCGGGCTCGCCATGGCCCGCCCCGATCTCCACGTGTTCGTGGTGTCCGGGGACGGCGACGCGCTCTCCATCGGCGGGAACCACCTGATCCACGCCCTGCGTCGCAACATCAACATCACGATCCTGTTGTTCAACAACCAGATCTACGGGTTGACCAAGGGGCAGTACTCGCCGACGTCCGAGGTCGGCAAGGTCACCAAGTCCACCCCGTTCGGCTCCATCGACCGGCCCTTCAACCCCGTGTCGGTGGCGCTCGGGGCCGAGGGCACCTTCGTGGCCCGGACCCACGACATGGACCGCAACCACATGATCGAGATGTTCAAGCGAGCCCACGAGCACCAGGGCACCTCGATCATCGAGATCTACCAGAACTGCAACGTGTTCAACGATGGCGCGTTCGGTGAGATCACCGCCAAGGAAGCCCGCGACGAGATGCTGATCCCGCTGCGACACGGCGAACCGATCCGGTTCGGCGCCGACGGACACCGGGGCGTGGTGCTCGACCGCGGTGGGCTGCGGATCGCCGAGGTCGCCGACGTCGGCGAGGATGCCCTCCTCGTGCACGACGAGACCCGCGACGACCCGTCGATCGCCTTCATGCTCTCGCGCCTGGCGCGCGGGCCGCACGAGCCCACCCCGGTCGGCGTGTTCCGCTCGGTCGACCGCCCCGAGTACGGCAGCGGCGTCAACCAACAGCTGGCGGCGGCTCATGAGCAGAAGGGACCCGGCGACCTCGCCACCCTGCTCCGCTCCGGCGCCACCTGGGAGGTTGCCTGACCCATCCCACTTCCCGTTCTGGCCGGTCATCGGTCGCGCCGGATGGCGCGATGACCGGCCAGAACGGGTGGTTTGGCGGGTGACCTGCGGTGAGGGTCCGCGCCGGTCGGGGGTCAGGCGGTCAGGGGTCAGGCGGTGAGCACGGTGACGGCGTCGCCGACCCGGATCGTTCCGGGCTGACGAACCAGGGCGCCGACTCCGAGGTTGCCGCCGCGATCGACGTGCACGCGCTGCAGGACCGTCTTGTCGCGGTCGAGACCCGGTTGGGGCCGGGTCACGATGACGCACCGGTCGATCTCCTTCGCGACGCGGACGTGGACGGAACCGATGACGACGTCGCAGTCGACCAGATCACGCTCGTCGCCGCCTCGCACCACGACGTTGGGCCGGAACCGCCGGACGTCCCAGTCTCCGAGGGCCTCCTCGGCCACGATCGACAGGCGCGTGCGCTTCGAGTCGTGGAACACGCCCTTGGGCCCCTGCCACTCGATCCAGTCGCCGTCAGGACGATCGTCGTTGACGGCGATCTCGTAGTGGCCCCGCTCGTCCGGGGCCGGACGGCGCAGCTGCACCGGGCGGCCGAGCCAGTCGGAGAGGACCTCGTCGTCTCCGGTCACCGTGCCGTCGGGGAGGCGGATCTGCATCCCGTCGCCGGATGACACCGGTTCGGCGAAGAGCAGCTCCGGCGCCCGGCGGGCGGTGAGGACCAACCCGGTGGTGGTGTCGACCAGGCCCCACTGCCGGTCGCCGGCGATGCCGAGCTCGGCCACCTCGGCTTCGGTGAGCCGCTCGCCGAGCAGTGATTTCACGGGGTAGCGCCACAGTTGGGTGACCTGCACGGGGACATGGTGGCACGGGGCGCGACCGGCTCGGGCGGGGGGATCCGGTGCCGGTAGGTTCGGCGCCGATGGACCTGCGCATCTTCACCGAGCCACAGAACGGCGCGTCGTACGACACGTTGCTGGCGGCTGCTCGTGCCACCGAGGCCGCCGGGTTCTCGGCGTTCTTCCGCTCCGACCACTACCTGGCGTTCCAGGGCGACGGCCTGCCCGGGCCCACCGACGCCTGGGTCACGCTGGCCGGCCTGGCCCGTGAGACCGAGCGCATCCGCCTCGGTACCTTGGTCACCGCGGTCACGTTCCGGCTCCCCGGCCCGCTGGCCATCAGCGTGGCCCAGGTGGACCAGATGTCGGGTGGGCGGATCGACATCGGCATCGGCACGGCGTGGTACGACGGCGAGCACCACGCGTACGGGATCCCGTTCCCTCCGCTGAAGGAGCGCTTCGCCATGCTGAGCGAGCAGCTCGAGATCCTGACCGGCATGTGGAACACGCCGGTGGGGGAGTCGTTCGACTTCGACGGTGAGCACTACCAGGTCAGCGGATCACCCGCCCTGCCCAAGCCGGCGCAGGCCGGTGGTCCACCGATCATCATCGGCGGGTTCGGCCCCCACAAGACCCCGGCCCTCGCGGCCCGTCACGCGGCCGAGTACAACCTGCCCTTCGCCCCGATCGAGCTGTTCACCACCCAGGTGGAGCGCGTGCGCGCCGCCTGCACCGACATCGACCGCGACCCGGACGAGCTCACCTACTCGGTCGCGCTCACCGTGTGCGTCGGTGCCGACGAGGCCGAGGTCCAGCGGCGGGCGGCGGCCATCGGCCAGGGCGCCGACCAGCTCCGGAAGAACGGTCTGTGCGGCACGCCGGCCGAGACGATCGCCACCCTCGAACGATGGCGTGATGCCGGGGCGGAGCGGGTGTATCTCCAGGTCCTCGACCTCGACGACCTCGACCACATCGCGTTGCTCGGTTCGGAGGTGCTCCCCGCCGTCCGCTGAGACGATCGAGGGGCCGTCAGCCCAGCAGACGGAAGACGATGCCGGTGGCCGGCTTCGGCGCGAAGAACGTCGTCTTCGGGGGCATGCGTTCGCCGCCGTGGGCGATGGCCTCGATCTGGGCCACCGTCGCCGGTCGCATCAGGACCGCCGCCTCGGCCTCGCCGTCGGCCACCGCATCGGTGACGTTGGCCACTCCGTGCTGGTAGCGGATCTCGTGGGAGGGCAACCCCGCCCGGGCCACCTCGAGGCGCACGGTGTCGAGGTCGACGGCGTCGTCGAAGGCGCCGGGCCGGGGGGTCAGGGTGTAGCTGCCGGCGGCGGTGACCAGGCCGAGGGCCCCGACATCGACCAGTCGAGCCACCGCATCGGGTCCGAACGGCTCCGTGGGCGTGACATCGAACCACTCGCCGAGCAGCGCTGGCAGATCGGCGCCGGGCGGGAACCCGTCGAGGAGGCGGTGGATCGGTTGGACCGTCAACTCGTCGGCGACCAACTCCACCACGTAGCACATGGTGAGCTCGGCCTCGGTGCCCGGCCCATCGGTGAGCCGCCGCTCGTCCCGGTACTGCAGTGACGTCTCGTAGCGATGGTGGCCGTCGGCGATCACGATCGGGTGGTCGAGCACCAGGCTGGCGATCCGGCCGTTGCGGTCGGCGTCGGTGATGGTCCACACCGTGTGCTGCACACCGTCGGGATCGGTCCAGTCGTGGTCGGGCTCGGTGTCGGTGGGCAACATCTCGGTGAGGCCCCGGGCCAGCGACAGGCCCCAGATGGCCGACAGGTTCGCCCGGCACGAGCGCAACATGTCGAGACGGTCGGACTTCGCCTTCTTGGTGGTGTGCTCGTGGGGGAGGATCTGGCCGGCACCGGGGGGCCAGAGCTCGAGCGCACCGATCACGCCGGTGGTGTGGTGCCGGAGCCCGGCCTCGTCGGTGAAGGTCATGCGATACACCGTGAAGGTGGGGAGGTCGTCGCGCACCAGTACGCCCTCGTCCTGCCACTCGTGCAACAGGCGGTTGGCGACCGCGTAGCGATCCTCGCCGTTCTCGTCGACGGGCAGGTCGATGCGGACGGCGTTGTGGGGCTCGGCCGCGAGGCGGGCTCGCTGACGTTCGTCGATCACGTCGTAGGGGGGCGCGGTGACCGCGGCCCGCGACTCTTCGTCGCGGTAGCGCAGACCGGGAAATGCTTCGAAGCGGGGCACGGCGCTCCATCGTGGCAGACGCCACCATCGGCGCCGAACGTCGCGATGTCACGGCACCCGTGGACCAGGTGCCAACCTGCCCGGATGGCATGGGTGCTCGACCTCGACGGCGTGATCTGGCTCGGTGGCGATGTGATCGCCGGTGCACCGGAGGCCGTCCGGGCGCTGAGAGCCGCCGGCGAGGAGGTCGTCTTCGCCACCAACAACTCGTCGGCCACGGTGGGTGAGCAGGAGGCCAAGCTCGCGTCGATGGGCATCCCCGCCGAAGGGGCGGTGGTCACGTCCGCGCTGGCCTCCGTCCGGCTGCTCGATCCCGCCGACCGGGTGTTCGTCGTGGGCGGGCCGGGGTTGCGCGAAGCGGTGACCGGCCGGGGCTGCCGGCTGGCCGACGGGCCCGAGTGCGATGTGGTCATCTGCGGGC
This sequence comes from uncultured Acidimicrobiaceae bacterium, assembly GCA_963731885.1. Taxonomy (GTDB): domain Bacteria; phylum Actinomycetota; class Acidimicrobiia; order Acidimicrobiales; family Salinilacustritrichaceae; genus Salinilacustrithrix. The sequence goes on from CAVSXR010000022.1 coordinate 177,123, forward strand.
TCGCCCGGGACCTGACCTACGACATGTTGCGCACCGCGGGCCTCGCCGTTCGGGCCGGGGCCCGATGGATCCTCACCAACCCGGATCCGACCTACCCCACGTCGCACGGGCTCGAACCCGGTGCGGGGGCGATCGGTGCCGCCATCTCCGCGGCCGGGGGACGGGCGCCGCTCATCGGCGGGAAGCCCGAGGGTGCCATGGTCGACCTGCTCCGCGAGCGCCTCGGCGACGACGGCATCGTGGTCGGTGACCGGGCCGACACCGACGGACGGTTCGCCACCGCCCTCGGGTACCGCTTCGGCCTCGTCCTGTCCGGGGTCACCTCCGACGCCGATCTCCCGATCGAGCCCGCGCCATGGCGCATCGAGCGGGATCTCCGGACCCTGGTCCTGGCCGCGCTCGGGTGACGGCCAGGGCCGGACCGGCGGCGCATCGGCACTCTCATCGCGGAGTATCGTGTCCCCCTTGGATCTGAGATCGTCGCCGAGACGGACGTCCGACGATCGCTTCGGGGACATGGCCGGGGTGTTCGTCCGAGCCGGAGCCATGGCGCCGCTGCTCGCCGAGCTGCGCTGGAGCGAGACCGGCGTGGGCGCGCCCAGCCGGTGGCCCCAGAGCCTGCGGTCGGCCGCCAGCATCTGCCTCGGAGCCAAGTACCCGATCGCGCTCTACTGGGGTTCGGATCTGACGCTCATCTACAACGAGGCCTGGAGCGCCATCCCGGGCGACAAGCACCCCTGGGCCCTCGGGCGCTCCGGCCGCGAGGTGTGGCCCGAGATCTGGCACATCGTGGGGCCCGAGTTCGACGCCGCCCTGTCCGGCGAGGGCATGTTCAACGCCGACTCGTTGCTGCCGATGCTCCGCCACGGGTACCTCGAGGAGGCCTACTTCGACTACAACCTCAGCCCGATCATCGCCGAGGACGGGCGCATCGAAGGGGTGTTCAACGCCGGGATCGAGACGACCGATCGGGTGCTGTCGGAGCGCCGTCACCGGCTGATGGCCGAGGTGGCCGCGGCCACCGCCAATGCCATCGGTGCGGTCGACGTGTGTACCTCGGTCGCCGACGCGCTCGAATCGGATCCGGCCTCGGTGCCGTTCGCGCTCATCTACCTGTTCCCGTCATCACGGAACGCCCACCTCGCGGCGTGGGTGTCGCTGACGCCGGGCTCGGTTCATGCCCCGGAGGACGTACGGCTCGACCGCAACGGTGGTGACCCGTGGCGTCTGGGTGAGGTCCGTCGGACGCGGGTGCCGGCCGTGATCGAGGAGCTGGAAGACGTCGAGTCGCTTCCCGCCGGCGACTGGCCGGTGCCGCCGAGCTCCGCGGTCTCGCTGCCGATCGTCCGCGGTGGTGGGGGCAGCCGCCGGCCGGTGCTGGGTGCGCTGGTCGTCGGAACCCCCGGAGGTCGACAGCTCGATGCGTCGATGCTCGAGTTCCTCAGCCAGCTGGCCGAGCACCTCGCGTCGGCGATCGTGAACGCCCAGTTCGACGAGGAGGAGCGGCGTTCGTTCGAGGTCGAGCACCACATCGCCGCCACCCTGCAGCGGAGCCTCATTCCCGAGCTCCCCGAGGTCGAGGGCGTCGACCTGCGGGGCCGCTACCTCCCCGGCGTCGACGGCATCGAGGTCGGTGGTGACTGGTACGACGCGGTCGCGCTCCCCGGCGGCGAGGTGGCGCTGGTCATGGGCGACGTGATGGGCAAGGGGGTACCGGCCGCCGCCCAGATGGGGCAGCTCCGCAACGCGCTGCGTGCCTACCTGCTCGAGGGGTTCGGGCCGGCGGAAGCACTGACCAAGTTGAACCACCTCACCATCTCGCTGTCGGACGCGAGCTTCGCCACCGTGCTCTGCATGTTCTACGACCCGGCGACCCGGCGCATCCGGTGGAGTCGGGCCGGTCACCTGCCCCCGTTGATCCGGTCGGCGGATGCGGCCACCATCTACCTCGACGAGGGGGGCTCGCCGCCGCTCGCCGTGTTCCCGGCCGCCACCTTCGTCGAGTCGCAGGCCCGGCTCGAGGCCGGCGATGTCCTGGTGCTCTACACCGACGGGCTCATCGAGCGACGAGGTGAGGGCATCGACGTCGGGCTCGAGCGGTTCGCCGAGCAGGTGCGGAGCCTCGACAGCGCGCCCGGCATGATCGACCGGATCATCGCGCCGGTGACCACCATCGAACGCCGGGACGACGTGGCCGTGATGGTCCTGGTCTGCGACTGAGGTCGTCGCCATCGCCGTCTCAGCGTCGGCGCGGCGTCCAACGTCGGCGATGTCGAACCGATCCGGCGCCACCTGTGCTGTCCCACCGGCGCGAGGCCGTCTGGGCGGAGTAGGCCGACGTCCAGGCGACGCGCTGCACCGGACGGAACGCCCGCACGAGCAGCCCCACGACCACACCGAAGGCGAACCCGCCCACGTGGGCCGCCCACGCCACACCGCTGTTCGGGCTGGTGAAGAACTGGAGCACGAACCAGAAGCCGAGCAACCACTTGGCCTGGATCGTGGCCAGGATGGGCAATCCGAGCAGCAGCAGCGTCCGCACCGGGGCGCGGGGGAACCAGACCAGATATGCGCCCATGACCGCGGCGATGGCCCCGGATGCGCCGATGACGGGCACGGTCGACGCCGGTTGGAGCGCGATCTGGGTGGCCGCGGCCACGATCCCACCCAGCAGGTAGAAGGCCAGATAGCGCAGGTGTCCGAGGTGGTCCTCGATGTTGTTGCCGAAGATCCACAGGAAGAGCAGGTTCCCCCCGATGTGGGTGAATCCGCCGTGGAAGAACATCGACGCCAACACGGCGAGCCACACGTTCTTGCCCGGCACCCCTGGTGCCGCGTCGGGCCGGCCGACGTTGCACGCCTCGGTGTCACCCCCGTTGATCCCGTAGGTGGCGGTGATCTCCTGCTCGGTGAGGGGGCGGCCCTGGACCACCTCGCAGGGGATGGCGGCGTGCTCGAGGTCGAAGCGCAGATCGTCGAGCGGCGCTCGCTGGGGCTCCTGCTGCCAGAACACCCAGACGACGATGCAGGCGACGATGATGGCCCACGTGACGAACGGGACCCGCCGGGTGGGGTTCACGTCGCGGATCGGGAGCATTCCCGGGAGCGTACGGCAGGACGCGCAAACTTTTGCTAGCACCAGAACGTGCCCGTACGCTGGGGAAATGGCTCAGAACCCGTTGATCAAGCGCTACCTCGATGCCGGCATGGCGTTCACCCAGATGACCCAGGCCCGCGCCGAGGCCATCGTGAAGGATCTCGTGAAGACCGGCGAGGTGCAGACGCAGCGGGCCGAGGCGCTGGTCAACTCACTCGTCGAACGGTCGCGCCAGAACACCGACCGGTTGCTCGACGTCGTGCGCAAGGAGGTGCGGTCACAGATCGCCGGCCTCGGCCTGGCCACCAAGGACGACGTGGCCCGCCTCGAACGCAAGATCGCCCGCGTCTCGACGAAGACCGCCACCAAGGCCCCGGCGAAGAAGCGTTCGTCCAAGAAGGCAGCGACGAAGCGGGCCAAGGCGAGCTCCAAGCGGACCGCCAAGAAGGCGGCTCCCCGTTCGGCGGCGGCCAAGAAGTCGTCGAGCTGAAGGATCGGACCACGGCACCACGTCGTCGTCTCGATGTCGAGCTCCACCGTCGCGGACTGAGCGACAGCCGGCAGCAGGCCCGGGGGCTCATCGCCGAGGGCCGCGTACTGGTGGGCGGTGCGCCGGCGGACAAGGCCGCCCGCCTGGTGGCCCCGGGAGATCCCATCCAGATCCTCGGTCCTCCGCCCCGGTTCGTGGGTCGGGGTGGCGACAAGCTCGCCGCCGCGCTCGAGCACTTCGACCTGCGGATCGCCGACGCCCGCTGCCTCGATGCCGGCGCGTCCACCGGGGGCTTCACCGACGCGCTCCTGCAGGCCGGCGCCCGCTCCGTCGTGGCGGTCGATGTCGGGCGCAACCAGCTCCACGAGCGCCTGCGGGCCGACGCCCGGGTCGACTCCCGTGAGCAGACCGACATCCGATCGGTGCACGCCGACGAGATCGGGGGCCCGGTCGAGGTCGTCGTCGCCGACTTGTCCTTCATCTCGATCCGAGCCGTGATCGGGCCTCTCCTGGCGTTGCTCGCTCCCGGCGGTGATCTGGTCGTGCTGGTGAAGCCACAATTCGAGGCCGGGCGGTCAGAAGTGTCCAAGGGACGGGGCGTGATCCGCGATCCCGCCGTGTGGCGGCGCGTCCTCGACGAGGCCGTGGTCGTCATCGAGGGCGCCGGAGCGGCCATCATGGAGGCCATGGTCTCCCCCCTGCGCGGGGCTGATGGCAATGCCGAGTTCCTGCTGCACGCCCGCCGATCGTCCGTCGGATGCGCCGAGTCGTCGCGCCCGGTCGACGTCGACGCCCTGGTCCGCGCCGCGAGTGGTGAGCGCTGATGGTCACCGCCGGCTTCGTACTGCACGCTGAACGGGACGAGGCGGCCGCCGTCGCGGCCGACATCGCCGGCTGGCTCACCGAGCGCGGCCACGAGGTCCGGTTGCCGCCGGCCGACGCCGAGCGGGCCGGGCTGGCGCACCTCGGCATCGCCGACGACGCCTTCACCGCCGGTCTCGACGTCGCGGTCAGCTTCGGCGGGGACGGCACCATGTTGCGGACCGTCGACCTCGTGGCGGCCGATGGCATCCCGGTGATCGGGATCAACGTCGGGCAACTGGGGTACCTGACCGAGGTCGATCCGGGCGGTGCCCGCATGGCCATGAAACGGTTCCTCTCGGGGGCCTACGAGATCGAGGAGCGCATGCTCCTCTCGGTCAGCTTCGACGGGCCCGAGCACGGCGAGGTGGTGGCCCTCAACGAGGCCGTCATCGAGAAGACCCCATCGGGTCACACCGTGCGGCTGGCCGTGATCGTCGACGGGGAGTACTTCACGACGTATGCCGCCGACGGTCTGATCGTGGCCACTCCCACCGGCTCCACCGCGTACTCGTTCTCCGCCCGGGGCCCGATCGTGGCCCCGACGCACCGCTGCATCGTGCTCACACCCGTCTCCCCGCACATGCTGTTCGATCGCACGCTGGTCCTCGATCCGTCCACCGCGCTGCGCCTCGAGGTCGTCGGCCACCGTCCGGCCACCATCTCGGCGGACGGACGGAATCTGCTCACTGTGCAGCCGGGCGACGCCATCGTGTGCACGGCGAGTCCGCGCACGGCCCGCATCGTGACCTTCGGGGCCAACGACTTCCTCGGCATCCTGAAGTCGAAGTTCGGTCTGGCCGATCGGTGATCGTCGAGCTCGCCGTCCGCGACCTCGGCGTGTTCGCCGAAGCCCGCCTCGTGCTCGGGTCGGGTCTCACCGCGCTCACCGGTGAGACCGGGGCCGGCAAGTCACTGGTGGTCGGGGCCATCCAGCTGCTCCTCGGTGCCCGCGCCGACGCCGGCGTGGTCCGGCCCGGCGCCGACGAGGCCATCATCGATGGCCGGTTCTTCGACCGCGACGGCACCGAAGTGGTGCTGTCGCGGGTCGTCCCGGCCGACGGCCGGAGCCGGGCGTACGTCAACGGTCGGCCGGTCACCGTGTCCGAGCTCGCCGAGCACGGGGGTGAGTTGGTCGAGCTCCACGGTCAACACGCCCACCAGCAGTTGCTCCGGGCGGACTCGCAGCGCCGGGCGCTGGACCGCTTCGCCGGCGTCGATCTCGGACCGTTGCGTGAGGTCCGGGCCGAGATCGCCGCCATCGACCGGGCGCTCGAGGCTCTGGGCGGCGACGAGCGGACCCGGGCCCGCGAGGTCGACCTGCTGCGGTACCAGCTGACCGAGCTCGACGCCGCCGGTCTCGACGATCCCGCCGAGGACGACCGCCTCGACGAGGAGGAGGACCTCCTCGCCGACGCCGTGGCCCATCAGGAGGCGGGATCGGCGGCGGCCGAGGCCCTCGGGGGCGACGACGGTGTCGTCGATCGGCTGCGTCACGCCATCGCCCTCCTCGCGGGGCGGGCGCCGTTCTCGGAGCTCGAGGCCCGGCTGCGGTCGGCGGCCGAGGAAGTCGCCGAGGCGGGCCACGACCTGCGGGACGGGGCCGAGGCCATCGCCGACGACCCCGAGCGCCTGGCCGCCATCCGGGAGCGACGTCAGCTGCTCGCCGACCTGCGGCGCAAGTACGGCGAGACCATCGGCGAGATCATCGAGGAGCGCGAGGGGATCCGGGCGCGGCTGCGAGACATCGAGCGCCACGACGAACGGGCCGCCGAACTGGCCGAGCAGCGGGCCGGGGCGGCCCGCCGGGCGAAGACCGAGGCGTCGGTGGTGGCCAAGGCGCGTCGAGCGGCGGCCCCCGTCCTGGCCGGGGGGGTGCAGGAGCGGCTCCGCGCCCTCGCCATGACCCACGCCGAGGTCCGGGTGGCCGTCGAGGGCCCCGATCCGGCCGACGAGGTCACCTTCCTGCTCGCCGCCAACCCCGGCAGCACACCCCAGCCGGTGTCGAAGGTGGCCTCGGGTGGCGAGCTGTCGCGCGCCGCGCTGGCCCTGCGGCTCGAGCTCACCGCCGGGCCGCCGTCGCTGGTCTTCGACGAGGTCGACGCCGGCATCGGCGGCGAGGCCGCCTGGGCCGTGGGCGCCGCCCTCGGCGCCCTGGCCCGCCGCCACCAGATCCTCGTCGTCACCCACCTGCCCCAGGTGGCGGCGTTCGCTGATGCCCAGCTCCGTGTGTCGAAGGTGGCCGGGGCGTCGTCGACCGACGCGTGTGTCGACGTCCTCGACCCCGAGGCGCGGCTCGGGGAGCTGGCCCGCATGCTGTCGGGTCAGCCCGGCTCCGATGTCGGCCGGGAGCACGCCGTCGAGATCCTCCACCGGGCCGCCGCGGTCAAGGATGCGTCATGAGCGAGCCGTCGCTGGTCGTCTCCGGGGTGGCGCGCGTCGGTCGACGCACCAAAGCGCTCGTCAGTCGCCTCACCACCGGAGACATCGCCATCATCGACCACGAGGACCTCGACCGGGTGGCCGCCGAGACCCTGGTGGCGGCCCGGCCGGTCGCGGTCGTCAACGCGGCCGAGTCGATGTCCGGCCGGTACCCCAACGTCGGGCCGTTGCTGCTCACCGTCGCCGGTGTCCCGCTGGTCGACGGAGCCGGACCGGACGTGATGACGATCGAGGACGGGGCCATCGTCACCATCGACGGTGGCCGGGTTCTCGTCGGCGGAGTCGAGGTGGGGTCGGGCACTCGGCAGACGACCGACTCGCTGGAGGAGCGGATCTCCGTCGCCAAGTCCACGATGGGAGCCGAGCTGGAGCGATTCGCGGAGAACACGCTCAGCTACATCCGCGCCGAGGGGCACCTGCTGGTCGACGAGCCCGAGGTCCCCGAGGTGCGCGGTCTCGACTTCCGGGGCCGCCACGTCCTCATCGTCGTGCGGGGGATCGACTACAAGGAGGATCTCGCCATCCTCCGACGCAGCGGCTACCTGGCCGAGCAGAAGCCGATCCTCGTCGGGGTCGACGGGGGTGCGGACGCGCTGCTCGAGATCGGCCAGAAGCCCGACCTGATCATCGGTGACTTCGACTCCGTGTCGGAGAAGGCGTTGCGCTGCGGGGCGCACCTGGTGGTGCACGGCTACCGAGATGGCCGCGCGCCGGGGGGCCAGCGGCTGGAGGAGCTCGGTCTCGACTACGAGGTCTACGGCTCCGAGGGGACGAGCGAGGACATCGCCATGCTGCTCGCCTACGAGAAGGGCTGCGAGCTCATCGTCGCGGTCGGCACCCACAACTCCATGGTCGAGTTCCTCGACAAGGGCCGGGCCGGCATGGCGAGCACCTTCCTCGTCCGGCTGAAGGTCGGTCCGATGCTGGTCGACGCCAAGGGAGTGAGCAGGCTGTACAAGTCCACGGTGAGGTCACGCGACCTGATCGCGATGGTCCTCGCCGCCGTCTTCACCATGGTGGTCATCATCATGGTGAGCGAGCCGATCCGGCTCGTGATCCGCACCTACTGGGCCACGTTCACCGCATGATCAACCTCCGCTACCACATCGTCTCGTTGACGGCCGTGTTCCTGGCCATCGGGATCGGGCTCACGCTGGGCTCGACGTTCCTCGACCGGGCCACCGTCGACAACCTCAACGGCCAACTCGACAACCTCGACGCGCGTCTCAGCGACCGGGAGGACCGGATCAACCAGCTCGAGCAGACCATCCGGGAGGACGACTCGCTCCAGAACGCGCTCGACGAACAGGCCACCGGCCTGCTCGCCGGTCACCTCGACGGCGTCCCGGTGGTCGTGATCGCCTCCCGCGGGGTCGACGAGGCCGCGGTGAGCTCCTCCGTGCAGACGTTGGTGGTCGCCGGGGCCGACGTGCAGGGCGTGTGGTGGCTCACCAATCGTTGGTTGCTCGACGACGACTCCGAGGTCCGCGACCTGGCGACGCTGCTCGGCCAGGAGTCGACCGATCCGTCGCGCCTGCGCCGGGCCGCCATCGAACGCCTCGGAGCCGCGCTCCGGGCCCGCCAGCTCGCACCGGCCCCGGACGGCACCGAGACCACCGTTCCTGACGGCAGCGGGACCACGGTTCCCGGTGACGCCACCACCGTGCCCCCCGACGAGACCACCGCGGCGACCGATGAGGTTCCGACGACCACCACGACCATCCCCGCCGATCAACTCGGGCTCCTCGCCGCCTTGATCGACAACGGCTTCATCGATTTCAAGCCCGTGCCGGGCGGCCGTGACGCCCCCCAGTTCCCGGATCGGACGCACCTGCTCCTCGTGGGCGGCTCGAACGACGTACCCGACGACCTGGTGGTCGAACCGCTCGTCGCCCGCCTCGGCCGGAACGCCGACACGCCGGTGCTCGCCGTGGCCGGATCGGCGCTGCCCGACGACGGCGGTGTCAGCGATCTGGTGACGATGATCCGCCAGGACGATCGGCTCCGCGAGCTGGTGCCCTCCGTGGACGAGCTCCAGCACTTCGAGGGCTGGGCCGCCATGGTGCTGGCCCTGGCCGACGTCGATGAGGGTGTCGTGGGCCACTACGGACTCGGCGAGGACGCGTCGCGCCTCCTGCCCGCCCTGCGCGCCCCGTGACCATGGCCGTCGACGAGCGACGATCCCTGGCGCGCTCGACGGCGGGTCAGACGATCTTGACCGCCCTCTCCCGGTTCACCGGCTTCGGCCGCGTGGTGATCGTCGCCGCCGTGCTGGGAACCACCTTCCTGGGCAACACCTACCAGTCGGCCAACACGATTCCGAACATCGTGTTCGAGCTGTTCGCGGCCGGCGCCCTGCAGGCCGTGCTCGTGCCCGCGCTGGTGGCCCGGTTCGACCAGGACGACGACGAGCGGGCCGAGCGGCTCGCCGGATCCGTCCTGGGATTCACCGCCCTCGGCTTGGCGGTGCTCGCCGTGGTGGGTGCGATCGCCGCGCCATGGATCATGCGGGTGCTCGTCTCCGGCGTGGCCGATCCGGCCGTCCGGGCCGACCAGGTGCACCTGGGCACGATCTTCCTGCTGGTGTTCCTGCCCCAGATCATCGTCTACGACTTCGGAATCGTGGCCACCGCGGTGTTGCACGCCAAGGGACGGTTCGCGCTGCCCGCGGTCGCTCCCGCGGTCAACAACATCGTCGTGTCGGGCGCCTATCTCACCTTCTGGGTGCTCCGCGACGGTGCCGAGCCGTCGCTGCAGCTGAGCGCGGTCGAGATCGCGGTCCTCGCCGGCGGGACCTCGGTCGCCGTGCTGGCGTTCTGCGCCGTCCCGGTGGTGGGGGCGTGGCGGACCGGATTCCGGTTCCGCGCCAACCTCGACCGCCGGGACCCCGCCCTGCGCAGCCTGGCTCGCCAGGGGGGCTGGGCCGGGCTGTACCTCGCCATGACCCAGGTGCTGCTGGCGGTCGTGCTGGTCTTCGCCAACCGACCCGAGGGCGGTGTGGTCGCCTACCAGGTCGGTTTCACGTTCTTCCTCCTGCCGTATGCCTTGTTCGCGCTGCCGGTGCTCACCACGCTGTTCCCCACCGCGGCCCGGCAGGTGCAGGCCGGCGACTGGGAGGCGATGAACGCCACCGTGCGACGGGGTGTCACCGCCATCGCCCTCTTCGTCCTGCCCGCGGCCGCCGCGCTCGGCACCCTCGCCGGCCCGTTGTCCAGGGTCGCCCTGTTCGGCAACGTGGGCGCCGCGGGCACGTCGCTCACCAGCGACGTGATCACCGGGTTCGCTCCCGGCCTGGTCGGCTACGCGCTCTTCTACTTCCTGACCCGGATGCTCTACGCCATGGACGACACCAAGACACCGGCGATGGTCCACATGGCCGTGGTGGGCGTCGGCGTCGTGGCCATGGTGATCTCGTCGATGGTGTTCCACGGATCCTCGATCGTGCCCGCCCTGGCGTGGGCGCACTCGCTCACCTACCTCCTCGGCGCCGTCACGCTCCTCGTGATCGTGCGGGGACGGCTGGCCTCCCGAGGCGTGTCGATCGCGCTGGCCGGCGTGCTGGCGCGCCAGATCGCGGCCGCAACCGTCGCGGCCGGCGCGATGGCCGCGACCGCAGCGCTGATCGATGCTCATGGCCGGCTCGTCGGTGTCTTCGAGCTCGTGGTGGCCGCCGCGGTGGGGATCGTCGTGCACATGACCGTGCAGGTCGTGCTCGGCGGTCCGAAGCCCACCATGCTCGTCCAGCTCCTGCGACCTTCCGCGCCGGCCGCCGCGTCGTCGACCGATCTCGACGACGGGATCAGGTCGTGACCGGGCGGGTCCTCGAGCTCCTCGGACCCTCCACCGGAGGCATCCGTCGGCACGTCGCCTACCTGGCGGATCAGCTCGGCCAGCACGGGTGGCAGGTGGCGGTCGCCGGCCCGGAAGGGGTCCTCGATGGGCTCGACCGCGTCGTGCCGGTGCCCGCGGGCGCCGATCCCGCCGCGGTCCGACGCGCCCGGCGAGCACTCCGGGGTTACGTGTCCGAGTTCGACGTCGTGCACGCCCACGGCCTCAAGGCGGGCTGGATCGCGTCGCTCGTCCGGGAACGTCCCCCCTTGGTCGTGAGCGTCCACAACCTGGTGCTCGACGAGGTGGCCGGTCGGACCGCACCCGTGCTGCGGTGGCTGGAGGGCCGGCTCGTCCGCCGGGCCGATGCCACGATCGCCGTGTCCCACGAGGTGGCCCGCCGCTTCGACGGCCTGCCGGGCGCGGAACGGATCCGGGTCATCCCACCCGCGGGGCCGCCGCCCGCCCCGCGTCGCGATCGGAGCGAGGTCCGGTCCGAGCTGGGCCTCGAGCCCGGTGAGGAGCTGGTCGTCACCGCCGCTCGTCTCCACCCGCAGAAGGGGCTCGGCGACCTGCTCGATGCCGCGGCACGGGTGGCGGCCCGCCGACCACAGGCGCGCTGGTTCGTCTTCGGCGACGGCCCGCAGCGTGGCGAGCTCGAACAGCTCGTCGCGGCGCGTGGTCTGGGCGGCGTCGTCCGGCTGGCCGGTTCGAGACCCGACGTCGACAGCGAACTGGCCGCGGCCGACGTGGTGGCGGTGACGTCGCGGTGGGAATCCGGGCCGCTGGTGGTGCTCGAGGCCCTCGCCCTCGGTCGGCCGGTGGTGTCCACCCGGGTGGGACTCGCCCCCGACGTGATCGGGCCGGACCAAGGGATGCTGGTCGCGGTGGGCGACGGTGCCGCCCTGGGGGACGCCGTGTGCAAGCTGCTCGCCGATCCACCGAGGCCGGGGGTCGAGATGGCAGGATCGACCGCCCCGTTCCAGCCCACCGCCCTCGCCTCCGCCGTGGAGTCGGTCTACCGAGAGGTGTCGAACCCCCGATGAAGCCGACGCGCATCGTCGCCGTGCTCGCCCTGCTGGTGACCGCTGCGGTCCTCGTATTGGGCCCGAGATCGTCCGACCAGGAGATCGGGAGGGCCGATCGTGTGCTGGTGGTGTCGATCCCCACACTGACCTGGGACCGCGTGGCCGACGACATGCCACCGAACATCACTGCCCTCCTCGGGCGCTCGGCCGTGGCCTCGGCCAGCGTGCGGACCATCGGCGTCGACACCGACCTGGCCGAGGGGTACGCCACCATCGGCGCCGGCAACCGGGCATCGGTCCCACCCGGCGCCGGGTCGCTCGCCTTCCCGCCCGACGTGGAGTTCGACGGCGAGCTGGTGTCCGACGTCTACCACCGTCGCTACGGGGTGTCACCCGACGGCGCCCAGATCCTCCAGATCGGGGCGGCCGCCATCCAGCGACGCAACGACGATCTCCTGTACGGCACCGAGGTCGGGAGCCTCGGTACCGCGCTGCGGGAGGCCGGCCGTTCCGCCGCCCTGGTGGCCAACGCGGACCTCGAGCTCGATCCACCCGTCGAGGACCTCCACCGGGAGTCGTCGCTGGCGGTGATGGACGACGTCGGACAGATCCGGTACGGCCGCGTCGACCCCGGGCTGCTGGCCTCCGGGGTCGACACCCCGTCGGGCGTGGCGCTCGACGAGGGTGAGGTGGTTGCCGCCGCGGCCGACGCCTGGAACCACGCGGACGTCGTCCTCGTCGAGCTCAGCGACCTGCTCCGGGCCGAGGACTCGGAATCGGTCGTCACCCCCGCGGTTGCCGACGCCGCCGACACCGAGGCCTTGCGCGCCACCGACGACATGGTCGGGCGACTCGTCGACATGGTGGATCTGAGCCACGACACCGTGATCCTGGTGTCGCCGGTCGCGCCCCGCGGTCCGGACCAGCTCGTCGTGTCCGCCATGGCCGGACCGGGGATCCGACCCGGGCTCGCCCGCAGTGGCACCACCCGCCGCGACGGCTACACCACGCTGCCCGATGTCGGCCCCACCGTCCTCGCCGCCCTGGGCATCGACAAGCCGGGGGCGATGAACGGCGCGCCGTTCGCATCCTCCGGCGGTGGTGCACCGGACCATGCCGAGTTCCGTGCGCTGGCCGACGACAACACCAGCGCCCTGTTCCGCAACCACCTGGCCGGCCCCCTCACGGTGATCTTCATCGTGAGCCAGGTGCTGACCTATGCGCTGGCCGCCTTCGCCTTGACCACCGGGCGACTGGGGTGGTCCCGGGCAGCTGCGTTCCTGCTCCTCGCCGGCATGGCCGTGCCGTTCTGCTCGTTCTTCATCGGCGTGACCCCGTACTGGCACCTCGGCATCGGAGGCGCTCTGATGGCGGTGTTCGGCGCCGCCGCCGCGTTGGCGTGGCTCATCCGCGCCGCGATGGCACGGCTCGACACCGCCCGTCCCCGACCGGTCCGCGAGCGCGCCATCGTGCCGCCCCTGGCCGTCATGGCCGCCACCGCCGTCCTGCTCGTGGCCGACATCGCCGTCGGCGGCCCGCTCCAGATCGACACCGCGTTCGGCTACGGCGGCGGGGCCATCGTGGCCGGTCGTTTCGCGGGCTACGGCAACCTGGCATGGGCGCTGATGGTCGCCGCCCTCATCATCTCGGTCACCGCCTTCTGGGGCCGCTGGCGCATGCGGGTGGGCGACGAGCCGACGACCCGCGATCGTCGGTTCGCGCTCGGTGTCGTGGCCGGGGTGTTCTCTCTGGCCGTGTTGGCCGTCGGGTTTCCCACGCTGGGCGCCAACGTGGGCGGAACGTTGTCGGTGGTGTCCGGCTTGCTCATCGTGTTCCTCCTCCTGGCCGACGTCCGGCTCGATCTCCGCAAGTTGTTCGGCGTGGGGTTCGTGACCGTCGCGGTGCTGGCCGTGTTCGGCGCCATCGACGTGTCGCGGCCCGCGGCGGACCAGACCCACCTCGGACGACTGATCGACCAGACCCTGGGCGACGAGGGCATCGCCGGCCTGGGCACGGTGATCCAGCGCAAGGTCAACGCCAACCTGAGCATCCTGTTCTCGTCGGTGTGGTCCTTCGTCATCCCGGCCGCGTTGGCGTTCCTGGCCTTCCTGATCTGGCGGCCACCTCGATTCCTGCGCCAACTGTTCGTGCAGGTGCCGGGCATGCGGGCCTGCGTCATCGGAGTGCTCGCCACCGGCGTCGTCGGCGGGCTGGTCAACGATTCGGGGATCGCCATCCCGGCCATCATGTTGACGCTGCTGGTCCCACACGCCGCCTACGTCATCGTGGTCGCCGGCATCGGCGACGCCCGCTCCCGAGACCCGGTACCACCGGAGCCGAACGGGTGACGGACGAGGCCGTGGTCCTGGCGGTGTCGGCGGCGCTCGGATTCGGCGGCGGCGTCGTCGGCTGGAAGATGTTGGCCCCCGCCTTCGACCAGCCACTGTTCGCCCGGACCAACGTCCGCGGGGTGGCGGTGCCGGTGGCGGTCGGTGTGGTCCTGCCGATCGTCCTGCTGGCCGGGGCGTGCCTGCTCGTGCTGGCCGAGTCCGCCGACCTGCTCGACGTGCCCACCGGTCCATTGCTGACCACGGTGCTCGGCGTCACCGGCTTCGGCCTGCTCGGTCTGCTCGACGACCTGGCCGGCGATGCCAGCTCGCGCGGCTTCGGTGGGCACCTCCGTGCCCTGCGGGCGGGCACGCTCACCACCGGCGCGGTCAAGCTGTTCGGCGGGGGCGCGCTGGCGGTCCTGGTGGCGAGCACGGTCAGCGACCAACACCTGGCCCGCCTCCTGGCCGATGCTGCGCTCATCGCCCTGTCGGCCAACCTGGCCAACCTGCTCGACCGGGCGCCGGGACGGGTGGCGAAGGCCGGGTTGGTGGCGGCGGTGCCGATCGCCCTGGTCGCCGGGATCGACGCCCGCCTCGCCGGTCCCACCGTGGTGCTGGCGGCCCTGGTCGCCCTGCTCGTCCCCGACCTGCGGGAGGAGCTCATGTTGGGCGACACCGGGGCCAACGTGGTCGGGGCGACCCTCGGCCTCGCCGTCGTCCTCACCGCGGCGCCGAGCACCCGCTCGATCGTGCTCGGCGTGGTCGCCGCGCTGAACCTGCTCAGCGAGTGGGTCAGCTTCTCGGCGATCATCGAACGCCTGCCGCCGCTGCGCGCCCTCGACCGCCTCGGGCGCCTGCCCTGACCGAACCGGGCCGCCCGGCCGGCGCCGATGCTGTGGCGTCCGTCTCGGGTCCGTCTCATCGTCGTCGCCGCGAGGTATGTTGTCCTCCCGTGACGAAACACATCTTCGTGACGGGTGGGGTGACGAGTTCCCTCGGCAAGGGACTCACCGCCTCCTCGCTGGGCCGACTGCTCAAGGCGCGAGGCCTCCGGGTCACGCTCCAGAAGCTGGATCCGTACATCAACGTCGATCCCGGCACGATGAACCCGTTCGAGCACGGCGAGGTGTTCGTCACCGACGACGGTGGCGAGACCGACCTCGATCTCGGCCACTACGAGCGGTTCATCGACGAGAGCCTCACCAAGGAGTCCAACGCCACCACCGGCTCGATCTACTCGGCGGTGCTGGCCGCCGAGCGGCGGGGCGACTACCTGGGCAAGACCGTCCAGGTCATCCCCCACATCACCGACGAGATCAAGCGCCGGATCACCAACGTCGCCGGCGAGGACGTCGACGTGGTCATCACCGAGGTCGGCGGCACGGTGGGCGACATCGAGATCCTCCCGTTCCTCGAGGCCATCCGCCAGTTCCGACTCGACGTCGGCCGGGGCAACGTCTGCTACGTCCACGTCACCCTGGTGCCCTTCATCGGCCCGTCGGGCGAGCAGAAGACCAAGCCCACCCAGCACTCGGTGACCGAGCTGCGGAGCCGGGGCATCCAGCCCGACGCCATCGTGGTCCGGTCGGCCGATCCCATCCCCGAGGACCTCAAGAACAAGATCAGCCGGCTGTGCGACGTGCACGCCGATGGGGTGGTCAACGCCGCCGATGCCGGCAACATCTACGAGATCCCGCTCGTGCTCCACGAGGAGGGCCTCGACGCCGTGGTCTGCGACGTGCTGCAGCTCACCGACGTGCCCGCCCCCGACCTGCGCGAGTGGGAGGCACTGGTCAGCAAGGTCGAGGCCGCCACCAAGCCGGTGAGGATCGGCATCATCGGCAAGTACATCGCCCTCCAGGACGCCTACCTGTCGGTGGTCGAGGCCACCAAGCACGGTGGGTTCGAGCACGGTGCCGCCATCGACTTCGAGTGGATCCAGGCCGAGGAGGTGGAGGGTCTGATGGCCGACGGTCGCCTGCGCGACCTCGACGGCATCGTCATCCCCGGCGGCTTCGGCGAGCGGGGGACCGAGGGCAAGATCGCGGCGGCGGCCTACACCCGCGAGCACCAGATCCCGTGTCTCGGTCTGTGTCTCGGGCTGCAGATGATGGTGGTCGACTACGCCCGCAACGTGCTCGGGCTCCCGAAGGCCAACTCCACCGAGATGGAGCCGTCCACCCCCGATCCGGTGATCACCATCATGCCGAGCCAGCACGACGTGACCGACCTGGGGGGCACGATGCGCCTCGGCGCCTACGTGGCCCAGCTGCAGGCGGGTTCGCAGGTGGCCGAGGCCTACGGCTCCACCGTGGTGAGCGAGCGCCATCGTCACCGCTACGAGTTCAATCCGAAGTACCGCTCGCGCTTCGAGGAGAGCGACCTGCGGCTCAGCGGCGAATCGCCCGACGGTCGGCTGGTCGAGTTCATCGAGCTGCGCGGCCATCCGTTCTGGGTCGGAACCCAGGCCCATCCCGAGCTCAAGAGTCGCCCCAACCGCCCGGCGCCGCTGTTCGACGCGTTCGTGGCCGCCGCCCTGGCCCGGGCCGAGGGTCGCAAGCCCCACCTGTTCCAGCTCGACGACGACCGGGCCGGCACCAACGGCGCGTCCGAGACGCACCTCCCGAACGAGACCCGCGTCTCGGCGGAGTGACCGGCTCCGCGTTCCAGCCCCTCGGCGAGGACCTGGTCCACCACGGGCACATCGTCGACATCGCGGTGGGCCGCTTCCGCGGGCCCGACGGCGACGAGTTCACGCGCGACATCGTCCACCACCCCGGCGCGGTCGGGGTCCTGCCGCTGCACGACGACGGCACCGTGACCCTCGTCCGCCAGTACCGAGCCCCGCTCGATGTCGAATTGCTCGAGATCCCGGCCGGGATCCGGGACGTCGACGCCGAGGACCCGTCGGTCACCGCCGCACGCGAGCTGGCCGAGGAGGTGGGGCTCGCCGCCGACACCATCGAGCACCTGTGCACCTTCCACAACTCGCCCGGCTGCTCCGACGAGGCCGTGCTGGTCTATGTCGCCACCGGCCTCCGCCACGTCGGCACCGACCTGCAGGGCCCCGAGGAGCAGGCCATGACCGTCGAACACCACCACCTCGACGACCTGCTCCAGATGATCGACGCCGGCGAGCTCACCGACGCCAAGACCATCATCGCCGTGCTCGCCGTCGCCCGCCGGTCGGACACCCGCTGAACCGTGGGGGACGACGACGCCCCGCTGCCCCCGGAGATCGACGAGTACCTGACGTGGCTGCGCCTCGAACGCGGTCGTGCGCCGTCGACCATCGAGGCCTACCGCCGCGACCTGCGCGCCTGGTCCCGGCACCTGGCCGGGCTCGAGCGGTCGGTGCTCGACGTCACCGAGGACGACCTCGTGGCCTGGGTGCACGTCCTCGGGGCCAGTGACCTTTCCCGCTCGACGGTCAAGCGCCGGATCGTGGCGGCCCGGAACCTGCACCGGTTCCTCGCCGAGGAGGGGGTGGTGGCCGTCGACCCCGGCGCCGACGTGACGCCGCCCTCGGTGGCCCGTGGGCTCCCGAAGGCGCTCGACGAGGCCGAGATCGAGCGGTTGCTGGCCTCGGTCCAGGGCAACGATCCGGTGGCTCGGCGGGACCGGGCCATCCTCGAGACCCTCTACGGGACCGGGGTGCGGATCTCGGAGCTGGTGGGTCTGTCGCTGAGAGATCTCGACCTCCACGACGGGTTCATGCGGGTGGTCGGCAAGGGGGACAAGGAACGGGTCGTCCCGGTGCTCGGCGCGGCCCACGACGCCCTGGCCGACTGGCTCACGCTCGAGGGTCGCGGCGCGATGATCCCGCGGCGGTGGCGGCGCCGCGACGACGAGGAGGCGGTGCTGTTGAACCAGCGCGGCGGCCGGCTCGGTCGCCAGGGCACCTGGCTCGTGGTCAAGGCGCACGGCGACGCCGTCGGACTCGGGGACCGCCTCACCCCCCACGTGCTGCGTCACTCGTGTGCCACGCACCTGCTCGACCACGGAGCGGACATCCGTGCCGTGCAGGAACTGCTCGGACACGCCTCCATCGGCACCACGCAGGTGTACACCAAGGTCTCGAACGAACGGCTGGTGGCGGCATGGCGGTCGGCGCATCCTCGGGCGACCGCACCGCGTCGAGTTGGTTGACCGCCGCGGCGACCCGGCTCGTCTACGCTGCATCCATGCCCGAGGCTTCTCAGGAACACGACGCGTCCACCGCGCAGGACTCCGTACGGGCTGCCCT
The DNA here is from genome assembly GCA_963731885.1 of uncultured Acidimicrobiaceae bacterium. GTDB lineage: Bacteria > Actinomycetota > Acidimicrobiia > Acidimicrobiales > Salinilacustritrichaceae > Salinilacustrithrix. The sequence continues at coordinate 195,445 of CAVSXR010000022.1, forward strand.
GGAGCACGAGCGGGAGATCCTCCGCGAAAAGGTGCAGGAGCTCGATGCCGAGGGCGACGATCTCGACTACGACGGCAACTTCGCCGACTCGGCCCAGGTCGCGGCCGAGATGGGCGAGAACCGGGTGCTGTACGACCAGCTCCGCCGCGATCTCGACGACATCGACCGGGCCCTGACCCGCATGGACGACGGCACCTACGGCGTCTGCGAGGTGTGTGGCGCCGAGATCAGCCCGGCCCGACTCGAGGTCATGCCCGCCACCCGGGTCTGCATCGACCACGCCTGACTCGGCCGCAGGGCGGCCTCGTCAGGTTCGAGTTGCTCGGCTGGGCCTCGCAACTCGCCTGCAATCGTGGGCCGCTCATGAGGGCGGCTGGAGCTCTTGGGCTGTCACGTTGCACTGCTGCAACACCATGACCCAGGTCTTGCAGGCTCGCCGACGTGCCGTGCTTCGTCGCGTAACGTCACCACCGTGTCCTCGCTGCTGCACCTCGCACGTCGGTTCTTCGGGTCGTTGTCCCGGCGTCCGCTGGACCCGGCCGACGACGAGTGGGTGGCGACGGTCCTGAGCCCGGCCGAGCGACACCTTTGGCATCAGATGTCCCTGCCCGACCGCAAGCACGCCGCCGGCGTGGCTCGCGAGACCGACCGGATCCTGGGCGGCGCCCAACGGCCCGTGCTCGCTGCCGCGCTCCTCCACGACGTGGGCAAGATCGACTCCGGGCTCGGGACGACCGGGCGAGTGGTGGCCACCGTCCTCGATGCTGGCCTCGGGCGGCGGGCGCTGCCCGGGCGGTTGGGTCGTTACCGGCGCCACGACGTCATCGGCGCCGACTTGCTCCGAGATGCTGGGTCGGACCCGCTCACGGTGGCGTGGGCGCGCGAGCACCACCTGCCGCCCGATCGGTGGTCACTTCCCGCCGAGGTGGCCGGGGCGTTGGCCCAGGCAGACGACGACTAGGCCGGTCGCTACGCTCCCTTCCGGATGTTGCTCGCAGGGCGAGCAACATCCCATCCGGAACATTGGGTGTCGACGATTGCGAGCCTCGGACGAAGTGATGCGTAGCTACACGGTCGTCGGTGCCGGGGCCGTCGGCCTCCTGTACGGGACCCGGTTGGCGGCGGCGGGCCACCCGGTGCGCTGGGTGGTGCGCTCCGGTGCCGACCGGATCCGGCGGGAGGGGATCTCCGTGCGCTCGGAAGGCCGGCTGCTGGCCATCGCCCCCGGCGACGTCGAGGTGCACACCGACCCGGCCCGGGTGCCGCCCTCCGACGTGGTGGTCGTCGCCCTCAAGACCACCGCGAACGCCGACCTCGCCCGACTCGTCGGACCAGCCGTGGCCCCCGGTGCCACCGTCGCCATGTTCCAGAACGGCCTCGGGGTCGAGGAGCAGGCGCGGGCGGCGATCCCGCAGGCGGCCGCGGTCCTCGGGGTCATGTGCTTCGTCTGCGCCCATCGGGTCGGACCCGGTCGCGCCGATCACCTCGACTACGGCGCGGTCACCATCGGAGAGCTCGATGGACGACCGCCGGACGAGCCCGCCGCGGCGCTCGCCGACGACCTCGGCGCGGCCGGCGTCGATGCGTCCGTCGCCGACGACCTCGGCGTGGCGCGGTGGCGGAAGCTGGTCTGGAACATCCCGTTCAACGGGTTGTCGGTCGTGCTCGATGCCAGCACCCAGGACCTGCTCGCCGACGCCGGCACCCGGTCGACGGTCACCGAATTGATGGACGAGGTGATCGCCGCCGCCAACGCCGCCGGTCACGCGGTCGAGCCGGGGTTCCGGGACGTGATGCTCGAGACGACCGACGCCATGACGCCGTACGCACCCTCCATGAAGCTGGATCACGACGCGGGGCGCTCGCTCGAGCTCGGCGCCATCTACGACGCACCCTTGGCGGCCGGGCGGCGAGCGGGGGCACCGATGGTTCGCGTCGAGCTCCTCGCCCGTGCCCTGCACTTCATCGACGCGGGAGTGGGTCGCGGCGCCGACTAGCGTCGCCTCGATGGCGAAATCACCCACCGCCGACCCGTCCTGGGTCATCTCGGCCATGTTGACGGTCGGTTTCCTCCTCGGAGCCGGGTCCAGCCACGGCGCCCTCGCCTTCGGCTGGTTCGTCCTCGCGGTGGGGATGGGGGCCGTGACCTACGTGCGGTACCGCGCCTCGCATCCTCCGTCGGACTGATTCAGCCGGGCGGCAGCAGGCCGATCGCCTCCGACGCCCGCGCCAGCGTGGCCGCGGCCACGGTCCGGGCCTTGCCGGCACCGAGGTGCAGGATCCGGCGCATCTCGTCGGGGTGGGCCGACAGTTCCCTGAAGCGCTCCTGCACCGGGCGCAGCAGCTCGATCACCGCGTCCGCGGTGTCGGCCTTCAACGGTCCGTACAGCTGGTAGTCGTCGGCGACTGCCGCCGGGTCACGGTCGGTGGCCGCGCCGAGGATCGACAGCAGGTTCGAGACGCCCGGCTTGGCGGCCGGGTCGTAGCGGACCTCGTTGTCGGTGTCGGTCACCGCCCGCTTCACCTTCCGTTCGATCACCTTCGGATCGTCCAGCACCTGGATCGTGCCCTGGGGGGACTCCAGTGACTTCGACATCTTGTTCTCGGGCTGCTGCAGGTCCATGATCCGGGCGCCGACCGGTGGGATGACGTGCTCGGGGACCACGAGGACCTCGGCACCGCACCGGCTGTTGAACCGGATGGCGACGTCACGAGCCAGTTCCACATGCTGACGCTGGTCGTCTCCTACGGGAACCACATCGGTGTCGTAGAGGAGGATGTCGGCGGCCTGGAGGGCGGGGTAGGTGAACAGGCCGGCGGAGATGAATCCCTCCCCGGCCCGGCCGGCCTTCTCCTTGAACTGCGTCATCCGCGACAGCTCGCCGTAGCTGGCCGTGCACTCCATCAACCACGCCAGCCCGGTGTGCTCGGCGACGTGGCTCTGCACGAACAGGATGCAGACCTCCGGATCGAGACCACAGGCCACCAGGAGCTGGCTGAGTGCCACGGTGCGGGCGCTCAGCTCGGCCGGGTCCTGCGGGAACGTGAGGGCGTGAAGATCGACCACGCAGAACACCGCATCGAGCTCGTGCTGGTCCGAGACCCATCGGCGCACGGCACCCAGGTAGTTGCCCAGGTGCAGGTCGCCGGTGGGTTGGATGCCCGAGAACGCTCGTGTCATGGCCGGGCATCGTAGGGTCCGGCCCGACCCAACTCTGAGCCGGTTGTCGACGGGCGTCCGAGGGGCCGGGCCGGCCGCGACGATCCACCACTCGCCCGGGGACGACCTCTACGCTGCTGCCTGTGTCGGTAGCTGTCGAGACCCCCGTGTTCCAGGGTCCGTTCGATCTCCTCCTCCACCTGATCCTCCAGGAACAGGTCGACCTGTACGAGATCCGCCTGTCCGACATCGTCGACGTCTATCTCGAACACCTCCGGCACCTCGAGACCATGGATCTCGACGTCGCCACCGAGTTCGTGCTCATCGCCGCCACCCTCATCGAGCTGAAGTCCAAGCGGCTGCTCCCCGACGAGAGCGATGTCGACCTCGACGACGAGCTCGCCCTCTGGGAGGAACGGGACCTGCTGCTGTCGCGGTTGGTCGAGTGCAAGACCTTCAAGGACGCCGCGGTCGCCATGGCCGCCATCGCGAGCGACGCCGGCCGCTCGTTCCCGCGCACCGCCGGGGTCGACGAGCGATTCCTCGGGCTGCTGCCCGACCTGCTGGAGCACACCTCGGCCGACGACCTGCGGGCTGCGTTCCTGCGGGCGGTGGCCCCCAAGCCCGTGCCCCGGGTGGAGACGGCCCACATCCACCAGATCCGGGTCACGGTCACCGACGCGGTGGCCGAACTGCTCGACGAGCTCCCTCGGGTGGGCCGGGCCACCTTCGCCGATCTCACCCACGACCTCGTCGACCGCATCGAGGTGATCGTGCGCTTCCTGGCCGTCCTCGAGCTGTTCAAGCAGGGCTGGATCGACATCGAAGCGCCCCACGCGCTCGGTGGCCTCACCGTGATCTGGCGGGGCGATGCCGATGTCGATGAGCACGATCTCGCCTTCGTCGACGCCTACGATGGCTAGGCCCGAGCGGGCAGAGCGCCAGCGGCGCTCGAGTCCAGGGAGGCGACGCGTGCGAGCCGACCGAGGCGGTGCGGATGCCTGAACCAGAACGGTCCGACGCCACGCTCGGTGAGGACGACGGCACCCGGGAGCTGCGCCGGGCCACGGAGGCGCTCCTGCTGGTGACCGAGGAGCCGTTGACGGTCGAGCTGATGGCCCAGTTGCTCGAGGTCCCCACCGAACGGATCGACCGGATCTGTCGGGAACTGGCGGCCGAGTACGACGCCACCGACCGCGGCTTCCAACTGGTCGAGGTGGCCGGTGGCTGGCGCTATCAGAGCCATCCCGACATGGCCCCCTACGTCGAGCGGTTCGTGCTCGACGGCCAGTCGGGTCGGCTGTCCCACGCGGCCCTCGAGACGCTGGCGATCGTGGCCTACAAGCAACCGATCTCGCGGGCCCAGATCGCCGCCATCCGGGGCGTCAACGTCGACGGCGTGATCCGTACGTTGAGCCACCGCGGCTACGTGGACGAGGTCGGCCGGGATTCCGGCCCCGGTCAGGCCGTGCTCTACGGGACCACGTCGATGTTCCTCGAGAAGCTCGGGCTCAACGCCGTCGACGAACTGCCTCCGCTCGGCGAGTTCGTGCCGGGTGCCGACGTCTTCGAAGCCCTCGAACGCGGGCTGCGACCCGACGCCGACCCGGACAACGACCCGGACATCGACGCTGGCATCGACCCAGACGTCGACACTGGCATCGGTCCGGACGAGGGCCTGCTCGCCGGCGAAGCACCCGACGAATCTGACGCCTGAGGCCGGCGCGGGCCACGATTGGCGCGTGGCCGAACCCGAACGCCTCCAGAAGATCCTCGCCCGGGCCGGGGTCGCCAGCCGCCGGGTCATCGAGGACCTGATCGCCCAGGGCCGCGTGACGGTCAACGGCGAGGTGGCCGAGCTCGGCAACCGAGCCGACGCCGACGTCGACCAGATCGAGATCGACGGCGCCCTGATCGGGCTGCACGCCGACACCGTCTGGTACCTCCTCAACAAGCCGGCCGGCGTGGTCACCACGGCATCGGACCCTCAGGGCCGCACCACGGTGGTCGATCTCGTACCCGACGACGTGCGGGTCTTCCCGGTCGGGCGCCTCGACACCGACACCGAAGGCCTGCTCCTGCTCACCAACGACGGCGACGCCACCCACCGTCTGACCCATCCGAGCTACGGCGTGGAGAAGGAGTACCTCGCCCACGTGGAGGGCCGACCCTCCCGAGGGGCGATCCGCCGGCTCCGACAAGGGGTCGAGCTCGACGACGGCGTGACCGCCCCCGCCAAGGCATCGACGGTGGCGCCCGACGTGATCCGGCTCGTGATCCACGAGGGACGCAACCGGCAGGTGCGGCGCATGTGCGAGGCGATCGGGCATCCGGTGGCCCGCCTCGTGCGGGTGCGCATCGGGCCGATACGGGACCAGCACCTCGCACCGGGGGAGTGGCGACCCCTCACGCCGGACGAGATCCGCGCCCTCGAGCGGGCCGCGGTGGCTCGTGACACCGGATCTCGCCCGCCGGGGGCCACGTCGTAGGCTGGCCGGCTGTGCCCAGCTCCAGTCCTGCCCACCCCCGGGCGAACATCGTCGGTGTCGGTCTCATCGGGGGCTCGATCGGTCTCGCGCTGCGGCGGGCCGGCTGGCACGTCAGCGGCGTCGACCAGGACCGGGGCCGAGTCGAACGCGCCCTCGAGCGCGGCGTCATCGATGCCGAGGGTCTCGACCCCGACGTGGAGATCACCTTCGTGGCCACACCGGTGCGCAGCATCGTCGAGGCCGCCGGCAAGGCGCTCGCCGGGACATCGGGCCTGGTCACCGACGTCGGGTCGGTGAAGGCCTCGATCGTGTCGGCGCTCGACGACGTCCGGTACGTGGGCGGCCACCCGATGGCCGGGTCCGAGCAGGAGGGGGTCGACGGCGCCGACCCGGACCTGTTCGAGGGAGCGGTGTGGGTGCTGACGCCCACACCGGACACCGACGACGACGCCTACGCTCGCGTCCGCGCCGTGGTGTCGGTGCTCGGCGCCGAGGTGCTCGCCCTCCCGCCCGAGCGTCACGACGAGTTCGTCGCCGTGGTGTCCCACGTCCCGCATCTCACGGCGGCCAGCCTGATGCGCATCGCCGACGAGCGGGCCGACGAGCACGCCGCCCTGCTCCGTCTGGCCGCCGGTGGCTTCCGTGACATGACCCGCATCGCGTCCGGACACCCGGGGATCTGGCCCGACATCTGCGAGGAGAACCGGGCGGCCATCGTCGCCGGCCTCGACCGCCTCATCGACGCCCTGAGCGACGCCCGAGCGCAGGTGGCCGACCACGACGCCGAGGGCCTGCTCCGGGATCTGGCCCGTGCCCGGGCGGCACGGGTGAACCTGCCCGGCCGCTTCACCCGACCATCCGAGCTGACCGAGGTCCGCGTTCCCGTCCCCGACCGGCCCGGGGTCCTGGCCGACGTGACCACCCTGGCCACCGAGCTCGACGTCAACATCGTCGACCTCGAGATCGCCCACTCGGCCGAGGGCGTGGCCGGCGTGCTCATCCTCGTGATCGAGTCCTCCACCGCCGAGGCGTTCCGCGGTGGGCTCGTGGCGCGCGGGTACCGTCCGTCGATCCAGCCGCTCGTGTGACGACGCGCCCCGACCCGTTCCCCATCGAGCCATCCGGGCCTCTGGATGCCACCGTCGTCCTGCCCGGCTCCAAGAGCATCACCAACCGGGCCCTGGTGTGCGCCGGCCTCGCCGACGGACCCACGACCCTGCACCACTGGCTCGATGCCGACGACACCCAGGCGATGATCGGGGCGCTCCGCACGATGGGGGTGGAGATCGAGGCCCACCCCGACCGCCTGCACGTCGCATCGGGTGGTCTGGCTCCGTCGGTGGTCTCCATCGATGCCCGCCAGAGCGGTACCACCAGCCGGTTCCTGCTGCCGGTGCTGGCCCTCGACGGCACCCCACGTCGCATCGACGGTGACGAGCAGCTCCGCGTCCGGCCGATGGGTGAGCTGTTCGAGTCCCTGCGGGCCCTCGGGGCACGGGTCGACGAGGAAGGCGTCCCCGGGTTCCTCCCGGCGGTGGTCGAGGGTCCCCTCGGCGGTGGCGAGGTCGAGCTGGCCGGCGACGTGTCGAGCCAGTTCCTGTCGGGCTTGCTGCTCGCCGCCCCCCAGATGCCGAGCGGGCTGCGGGTGACGCTCTCCACCTCGCTGGTCTCGCGGCCCTACGTCGAGATGACCGTGGCGGTGATGCGGGCCTTCGGTGCCACGGTCCGGGTCGAGGACGGCACCACGTGGGTCGTCGATCCCGCCCGGTACGCCGGTGTCGAGTTCGCGATCGAGCCCGACGCGTCGGCGGCCTCGTACGCGTGGGCGGCGGCCGTGATCACCGGGGGATCGGTCACCGTGACCGGGCTCCATCGCGACGCCTTGCAGGGCGATGTGGCGTTCGCCGGGGTGCTCGAGCGGATGGGGGCGCACGTCCGGTGGGACGACGATGCCATCACGGTCGCGGCGGGGCCCACCCTGCGGGGGATCGACGTCGACCTCTCGCAGCTCTCCGACACCCTGCCGACGTTGGCGGTGGTGGCGGCGTTCGCCGAGGGACCCACGACCATCCGCAACGTCGACTTCGTCCGCAACAAGGAATCCGATCGGATCACGGCGCCGATCACCGAGCTGGGCCGGTGCGGGGTGCAGGCCCGCAGCACCGTCGATGGCCTGGTGATCGAGCCCGGGCCGGTGCAGGCCGCCGTGGTGCAGACCTACGGCGACCATCGCATGGCGATGGCGTTCGCCCTGCTCGGCCTGCGGGCCCCGGGGATCGAGATCGCCGATCCCGGTTGCGTGGCCAAGACGTTCCCCGGGTACTGGGACCTGCTCGACCAGCTCCGGTCCGGGACCGGGCCGCGGGCGCGCGCCGTCTAGCTTCTCGGCCATGCGTGTCATCGCCATCGACGGCCCGGCCGGCTCGGGCAAGTCGACCGTCGCCCGCCTGCTGGCCGAGCGGCTGGGTCTGCGCTACCTCGACACCGGTGCGATGTACCGGGCCGTGACCTTCGCGGCGCTGCGTCACAACATCGACCCCGCCGACGCCGATCCGGTCGCCGCCCTCGCCCGCAAGGTCGATCTCGAGGTGACGCTGGACGCGGTGCGGGTCGACGGGGTGGATGCCACCATCGAGATCCGGGGCCCGGAGGTGACCAGGGCGGTGAGCTCGGTGGCCGCCAACCCCGAGGTCCGCACCGAGCTGGTGGCCCGCCAGCGGGAGTGGGCCACCCGGCACGGCGGCGGTGTGATCGAGGGTCGGGACATCGGCTCGGTCGTGTTCCCCGACGCCGAGCTCAAGGTCTACCTCGACGCCCGCCCGGAGGTCCGAGCGGCCCGTCGCTCGAAGGAGGTGTCCGACCTCGACTACGAGACCGTCGCGGCCGACATCGCCCGCCGCGACGCCCTCGACCAGGGTCGGGAGGCATCGCCGCTGACCCGTGCCGGCGACGCCGTCGAGGTCGACACCAGCGACCTGGGCATCGACGAGATCGTGGAGCTGATCGCGGGTGAGCTCGGTGACTGACCGCAAGGCCGACGGTGCGCTCACCGAAGATCTGGGTCGTCCCCCCACGGCCGCCGAGCGGCTGCTCTACCGCGTCGTGCGCGCCATCGTGGTCGCGCTCGCCCGGCTGTGGTTCCGGGTCGAGGTCGTCGGTCGCGAGCAGGTGCCGGACGGGCCGTTCGTCCTGGGCCCGGTGCACCGCTCGAACCTCGACTTCCTCCTGGTCGCCGCCGTCACCCGGCGACGGATGCGCTACATGGGCAAGCACACCATCTGGAACTACCGCCCGCTCGGCTGGCTGTCGTCGGCCCTGGGCGCATTCCCGGTCCACCGGGGCTCGGCCGACCGCGAGGCGTTACGGCGCTGCGAGGCCGCCCTCTCCGGCGGTGAGCCCCTGGTGATGTTCCCCGAGGGCACCCGGCGCAACGGTCCGGTGGTCGAGGACCTCTTCGACGGGCCGGCATTCGTGGCGGCGAGGGCCGGGGTGCCGATCCTGCCGGTGGGGATCGGCGGGTCGGAGGCGGCCATGCCCCGGGGATCGAAGGCCATCCGTCCGGTCAAGGTCGTGCTCGTGATCGGCGCGCCGATCCCGGCACCGGTGGGCGAGGGCGGCAAACGCCCCAGTCGCCACCAGATCCACGACACGACCGAGACCCTGCGGTCGGCGATCCAGGAACTCTTCGACGACGCCCAGACCCGCGTCGGTCGCGCCTGACCGTCCCAGAACGGCCCGTCCCAGAACGGCAGGGTGGTCAGGACAGGGGAGTGGGACCCGGGGTGTCGAAGACCAGGCGGACCCGGTCCTCGAAGTGCTCGAGCGGGAGGGTGTCGTAGTCCGGGTCGAAGCTGTTCTGGTCGTAGTTGTCGGCGAAGTTCGCCGTCAGCTCGTACCAGGGCTCACCCTCGTACTGGTCACGGGCCTGCGGATCGAGACCCAGGTGCTCGTAGTAGTGCTTGCCCTGGAAGTCCTGGTGGGTGCGGATCATGTGGTACACGTCCGACCGCACGTACGGCTTGAGCATCTCGGCCGCGATCTGGGCGTGGTTCAGGACGCTGACCCGCTTGCCGACGTCGTGACACAGGCTGGCCACCACCACCTCGACATCGGCGCCGTCGCGCTCCGCGCGCGTCGCGGTCTGCAGGCAGTGGGTCAGCTGATCGGTGGCGAAGCCGTCGGTGATGTCGGCCAGCTCTCGCAGCATCTGCAGCACGGTCTCGGCCACCCGGGGCTGGTTCACCATCGTCTCGCCGATGATGGTGTCCCACTGCTCCTTGGTCGAGTGATCCATGGCGGTGAAGGTCGAAGCCATGGCCACCATCCTGCCAGAGAACTGACCCGGCGGTCAGTCGTGGGACGAAGTCCGCAGGCGTAGGGGAGTTCGAGCGCGGCGCCGTCGCAGGCGTAGCGACGCTCAGGCCAGGGCGTCGAGCGCGTCGCTGGCCAGGACCTGGCGGTCGACCACGGCCGGGCGGTCGGACAACGTGCCGCCGACCGCCAGCGTGGCGATCACGTCGAGGGCGCCGAGCAGCTCGCGCAGGTTGCGGGGCGGCGGGAAGTACTCCTCCTCGTCGGTGATGCGGATCTCTTCGACACCATGGGCGGGATCGAGGCGATCGATCACGCTGCGGACCAGCTCCTCGGGCGCGCTGGCCCCCGCCGTGACCCCGACGATGCCGCTCAGGTCGGTCGGCAGCTCCTCGGGCCCGTTCACGCGGTAGACGCGATCGCAGCCCATGTTGCGAGCCAGTGACTCCAGCGCCCGGGTGTTGGACGAGTTGGCCGATCCGATGACCACGATGGCATCGCAGCGCTCGGCCAGCGCGGTGAGGGCCGCCTGCCGGTTGGTGGTGGCGAAGCACAGGTCGCTGCGGCCGGGTGTCCACAGGTCGGGGTAGCGCTCCCGGGTGCGGTCGAGCACGCCTTCCCAGTCCCGGTGCGAGAGCGTGGTCTGGGCCAGCAGCGCCACCGGCTGATCGAAGGCGGGGAGGGCATCGACCTCGTCGATGGACTCCACCCGGTGGATGGCCTCGGGGGCCACGGCCATGGTGCCGATGGCCTCCTCGTGACCCTCGTGACCCACGTAGACGATCTGGTAGCCCTTGCCGGCCCGCACCTTGACCTCGTGGTGCACCTTGGTCACGAGCGGGCAGACCGCATCGACCACGTACCCGCCGGCCGCTCGGGCCGCGGCCACCACCTCGGGGGCCGAGCCGTGGGCGGAGAGCATGATCGGCCGGCCCGGCGGGACGTCGGCGATGTCGTCGACGAAGACCACGCCCAGCGCTCGGAAGCGATCGACCACCAGCTGGTTGTGGACGATCTCGTGGTAGCAGTACACCGGCGGTTCGAACGCCCGGACCATCCACGCCAGGGCCTTGATCGCCATCTCCACGCCGGCACAGAACCCGCGGGGCGCGGCGAGGAGCACGGTGTCGACCTGCATGTCGGCCACGCTACCGAGACCGCGACCGAGCACCTGCTGACCGGACGGTGTGGCGAACGCGGTCCGGGTCAGTAGCTCCACGCCCAGTCGGGGAGGGCGGCGGGTCCCCCGGGCCAGCCCGGCAGGACGGATCCGACCTTGAAGCCGTCGTTGGCGGCGGCGCAGGCCCAGTCGTCCCATCCGCCGTAGCCTCGACCGCGGTTGTGGATGTAGAGGCGAGCGGCGGCGTCGATGTTGCGGCGGGCGTCCATCACGCTGGCGTATCCACCGTCGATCCACTGGTCGGCTCGTACCTGGATGAACTGGAAGACGCCGGCCGCGGTGTAGTGGTAGCCCGTGGCGGGGTTGGGCACCGTCACGTAGCGCCCATCGAAGACCACCGCCTCCGGATTCCAGTGCGATTCGCAGTACGAGACCGCCACCGCCTCCGCGGCCACCCGCCGGACGTCGGGCTCGGCGAATCCCGCCCGCCGCAGGTGGCAGCGGAAGATCGAGCCGACCAGTTCGGGGACCTCGCCGGCGCCGGCGTCCTGGCAGTTCGGTCGGACGGCATCGAGGAGCTCGCGTGTGGCATCGACGATCGCGGAGATCGGCGTCTGCTGGCGGGCAACCGGCTCCGCCGGCTCGGTCGCGCCCGCGGGCACGGCGGTCCACGGGACGGCGAGGATCGCCAGGCCGAGGGCGGCCGCGACGAGGCGGGTGAGGACGCGACGCAAGACGCGACGCGACACGTTGGTGAACACGGACGACTCCGGGAGAACGGCCCACTCGAGGGGCGGACTGGGGGAAGGCGATCGAGCCGCCGTTCGGCGTGGCTCGGGTGCGACGGCAGAGTCAAGCGCGTCGCGGCGTCGCTGCGGCGTCACCAAAGCGAAATGTTCCGGCGATTCGCCCCAAATGACGAGTTCGGACTAGTCCGTCAACCCGGTCGTCGCTCGCTCGAGATCGCTGGGTTTCGGGGTGGCACCGGTAGCCTGCTGCCCCGTGAGCCTGCCCCGCGTGACCGTCGTCGCGCCCGGGTCACCTGCAGAAGCGGCCGGTCTCCTCCCCGGAGACGAGATCGTGTCGCTCGACGGGGTGATGCCGCGCGACGTGATCGAGTGGCGCCTCCTGGTCGACGAGCCGGAGGTGTCCTTCGACGTACGCCGGGGCGGTCTCGAACACCAGGTGACGGTGACCAAGGGGGCCGGCGCTCCGCTGGGTGCCGAGGTCGACGCCGCCATCTTCGACGAGGTGCAGACCTGCGACAACCACTGCGAGTTCTGCTTCATCTACCAGCTGCCGCCGGGGATGCGCCGCAGCCTGTACCTCAAGGACGACGACTACCGGTTGAGCTTCCTGTACGGGAACTTCACCACGCTGACCCGCTTCACCGAGAGCGACCTCGAGCGGGTGATCAGCGAGGGGCTCAGCCCGCTCTACGTCAGCATCCACGCCACCGATCCCGAGGTGCGGGCCGACCTGCTCCGCAACCGGCGCGGCGCCACCAGCCTGCGGTGGTTGCGGGCCCTGCTCGATCACGGTGTGACCGTTCACGGCCAGATCGTGGTCTGCCCGGGCGTCAACGACGGGCGAATCCTGGACGACACCCTTGCCGGCGTCCTCGACGAGTATCCCGACCTGGCCACGCTCGCCGTGGTTCCCCTCGGCATCAGCGACCACTCGAACGAGCCCCGGATGCGGTTCCACACTCCCGACGAGGCAGCCGCGGTGCTCGACTGCGTCACCGACTGGCAGGACGTGTTCCTCACCACCCTCGGTCACCGCCTCGTCCACGCCGCCGACGAGTACTACCTCCTCGCCGACCGGCCGTTCCCGGACCCGGAGATCTACGGCGACTTTCCCATGCACGAGGACGGCATCGGCATGGCGCGCACCTTCGAGGCCGAGTTCACCGGCGCGGTCCACCAGCCCACCGGCCCCAAGGCCGGCTTCTTCTCCTGGGTCGACGGCGCCCCCGCCGAGGGGTACCGGGCGGCGCGCACCATCTCGCAGCCCGGTGATCGGGCGGACAACATCCGACTGCGGCCCCGGAAGGACGCGCCGATCGGCGTGCTCACCGCACCGTACGGAGCCCGGATCCTCGATCCGTTGCTGGCCGGGCTCGGGCGCGACGACGTGCGACTGTGCGTCGTCGAGAACCAGTTCTTCGGGGGGAACATCGCGGTCACCGGCCTCATGGTGGGCGAGGACATCGCCCGCACGCTGGCCGGGCAGCCCGAGGGTCACCGCTACCTGCTCCCCGACGTCTGCCTCTCCGAGGATCGCTTCCTCGACGGGCTCTCGGTTGCCGATCTGCCCCGGCCGGTCGAGATCGTGGCCACCGACGGCGTCGCCCTGCGGGCCGCGCTCGCACCACAGCGCAGCGCCAGCCGAGCGGAGCAGCAATGACGTCCAGGGTCGCCATCGTCGGTCGTCCAAACGTCGGGAAGTCGACCCTGGTGAATCGCCTCGCCGGCGTGCGCACCGCCATCGTCGAGGAACGCCCCGGCGTGACGCGCGACCGCAAGGTCGTGCCGGTGGAGTGGACCGGCCGTAGCTTCGAGGTGGTCGACACCGGTGGGTGGCTCCCCGGCGGCTCGGCCCTCGACGAGAAGGTGTCGCGCCAGGCCGAGAAGGCGATGGACGACGCCGACATCGTGGTCTTCGTGGTCGACGGCACCACCGGCGTGACCGAGGACGACGCCCGGGCCGCGGCGGTGTTGCGGCGGAAGTCGAAGCCGGTGCTGCTGGTGGTGAACAAGATCGACGATCCCCGCCGTGAGCACCTCATCTGGGAGTTCATGGAGCTGGGGCTGGGTGAACCCCGGTCGCTCAGCGCCTTGCACGGCAACGGGTCGGCCGACCTGCTCGACGAGTTGCTGACCATGCTGCCCGAGGAGCCCGAGCCCGAGTTCGACGACGAGACCGAGCCCGCCGACCACGAGATCGCGGTGGCCATCATCGGACGCCCCAACGTGGGCAAGTCGACGTTGTTCAACCGCATCACGGGGGAGGAGAGCTCGATCGTCCACGACATGCCCGGCACCACGCGCGACACGATCGACACGGTGGTCGAGACCGACGACGGGCCGATCCGCTTCGTCGACACCGCGGGCATGCGGCGTCGGTCCAAGGTCGACGACGGCACCGAGTACTACTCCGTGGTCCGCGCCCTGCGGGCCGTCGACTCGTCCGACATCGCCATCCTGGTCATCGACGCCACCGAGGGCGTCACCGCCCAGGACCAACGATTGGCCGAGCGGGTCGACCTCAGCGGGTGCCCGGTCATCGTGTTGCTCAACAAGTGGGACGTCGCCGACTCCGAACAGCGCGCCGACGCCATGTCGCAGGTGGCCGACCGGTTGCACTTCATCGGCGAATCGCCGGTGTTGCCGATCTCGGCGCTCACCGGCAAGGGCGTCCAACGCCTCCATCCCGCCCTGAGCTCGGCCATCCGCGCCTACGAGACCCGGATCCCCACCCGCAAGGTCAACGATGTCATCCGGCAGGCCCAGCAGGCCCAGCCGGCGCCCCACGGGGCTCGCGTGCTGTACGCGTTGCAGGGGGCCGCCCACCCGCCGACCTTCACGCTCTTCGCCAACCGCGAACTGCCCAAGACCTACGTCCGCTACCTCGAGCACTGCCTCCAGGACGCGTTCGATCTCGGCGCCACGCCGGTCAAGCTGCGCATCCGCCGCCGGAGCTGATCCGGGCCGGCTCACCGGGCCGGCTCACTGGGCCGATGTACATGGAGATGCACCGAGAAGTGCTGGATCATCACGGTCATGACATCGATCCTCCTCGGTGGTGTCGTCCCCGACGGTTACCCTGGTCCCACCATGGAGCAAACCATCCTTGCGCTGGTCGCGCTCGCCAGCGTGGTGGCGGCGCTGGTCTGGGGCCGATCCACGCTTCGCTACCAACAGAGCTGGAATCGCATCGAGGTCGAGTACGGACCCGCCTCTGATCAGGCGATCCTGGCCCGGGCCGCGTTCCGCAAGGAGCTGCATGCCGCCGTGCTCTACGGCGTGCTGGCCGTTGCCTGTGGCGTGGTCGCGGTGGCGGGGACGCCGGAGTCGCAGGTGCTGTTCGGCTTCGTGCTGGTGCCGGTGGCGGTCTCGATCGTCTACGCCAAGGACTTCCGCCGGGTCGCTCGCATCGCCGAGGACCGCACCCAGTTGGAACGCAAGGCCCAGGAGGTGCTCAGCCAGGAGGAGCTCGCCCCGCGCAAGTGGGCGGCCCGGCTCGCTCCCGAGGAGCTCCCCGACTTCCAGGGCTTCGAGCTGGGCCGGGTCTACGAGCCGGGCACCGGCATGATGGCCGGTGACTTCTACGACGTCTTCCGGGTCTCGCCCAACCGCATCGCGGCCGTGATCGGCGATGTCACCGGCCACGGCATCGAGCCCTCGATCACCGCCTTCCAGGCCAAGTACCTGTTGCGGGTCTTCCTCCGCCAGTATCGAGATCCGGCCCAGGCGCTCGAGGAGCTCAACTCGCAGATGTCGGCGCTCGAACGGGTCGAGGAGTTCATCTCGTTGTGCGTGGTCGTGTTCGACACCGATTCGGGCACGTTGCGGGTGTGCTCGGCCGGTCACCCCGCCGGGTGGCTGTGGCACGCCAAGGAGGTCCGCCCCCTGCGGGCCACCGGCCCGCTGCTCATGCTCGACGCGTCGTCGACCTACCACTCGAAGGAGATCGACCTCGAGTCCGGCGACCTGGTGCTGCTCTACACCGACGGACTGGCCGAGGCCCGGGCCGGCGACCAGTTCTTCGGCGAGGAGCGCATCGCCAACACCTTGCGTCGCGATCCGGGGGTGCCGCCCGACGTGTTGTGCAAGACGCTGCTCGAAGCGGCCAAGGACTTCGCCACCGAGCCGGTCACCGACGACACCGCCATCCTCGCCATCCGCCGTAGCTAGGCGTTGGGCGCCCGGGGGGTACACCGGGCAAGATCGTGGGGTGCCAGCCCCCGATCCGATCGCCGCCGTCGCGGCTGCCACCAGCCGGGCGTTGACCGGCAACCTGGAGACTCACGCCGGCAAGCTCGAGGCGCAGGGAAAGCTCTTCGTGCGCGACCGGCTGGCCCTGCTGCTCGACGAGGACTCCTTCGTGGAGGAGGCGCTGCTGGCCAACAACGGCGGGAAGGACCTCCCGGCCGACGGCGTGGTGACCGGGACCGGACGGATCGAGGGACGCCCGGTGTGCGTGGTGGCCAACGATCCCACCGTGAAGGCCGGTTCGTGGGGGGCTCGCACGGTCGAGAAGATGATCCGGATGGCCGAGTTCGCCCTCGCTCACGATCTTCCCATCTTCTGGCTGGTCGACTCCGCGGGTGCCCGGATCACCGACCAGGTCGAGCTGTTCCCGGGCCGTCGGGGGGCGGGCCGCATCTTCGCCACCCAGATCCGCCTGTCGGGTCGGGTGCCGCAGATCTGCTGCCTGTTCGGGCCGTCAGCCGCCGGGGGTGCCTACATCCCGAGCTTCTGCGACGTCGTGTTCATGGTCGAGGGCAACGCCTCGATGTACCTGGGATCGCCCCGCATGGCCGAGAAGGTGATCGGCGAGCACACCACGCTGGAGGAGATGGGCGGGGCCCGCATGCACGCCACCGTCTCCGGGTGCGGCGACGCCCTGGCGGTCGACGACGAGGACGCCCTCGACCAGGCCCGGGCGTGGTTCAGCTACTTCCCTGATCGCTGGACCGACGACCCGCCCCGGTACGAGCCCGCCGCACCCTCGGTGACCCTGACCGACGACGTCGTACCGACCTCCGAGTCCGTCAGTTTCGACATGCATCGCTTCGTCGACGGTCTCGTCGACGCCGAGAGCTTCTTCGAGTACAAGCCGCTGTACGCCAAGGAGCTGATCTGCGGCCTCGGTCGGCTCGACGGCCAGCCCATCGGCGTGGTGGCCAACAACCCCTCCCACCTCGGCGGGGTGCTGTTCGTCGACTCGGCCGACAAGGCGTCCCGGTTCGTGTGGCTGTGCGACGCCTTCAACATCCCGCTCCTGTTCCTCGCCGATGTCCCGGGCTTCATGATCGGGACCCAGGTCGAGCGTCAGGGCATCATCCGCCACGGCGCCAAGATGGTGACCGCCATCACCGAGGCGACGGTGCCCAAGATCTGCGTGGTGGTCCGCAAGGCCTATGGCGCCGGGCTCTACGCCATGTGCGGGCCGGCCTTCGACCCCGACGCCACCATTGCCCTGCCAACCGCGAAGATCGCGGTGATGGGGCCCGATGCCGCGGTCAACGCCGTGTTCGCCAACAAGATCGCGGCCATCGAGGACGAGGACGAGCGGTCGGCGTTCATCGCCGAGCAGATCGCCATCTACGAGGACGACGTCGACCTGCTCCACCTGGCATCCGAGCTGGTCCTCGACGCGGTCGTCGAACCGAGCGCCCTGCGCGACGAATTGGTCCGCCGCTTCGCCGTCGCCGGCACCCGCCGCCGCGAGTTCTCCCACCGCCGACACGGAGTGCCACCGGTATGAGCTGGGATCTCCCGGACTCGATCTCGATCCGCGACGTCGGCCCGCGCGACGGCCTCCAGCCGGAGACGCCCGTGTCGGTGGCCGATCGAGTCGATCTCGTGGCCGAGCTCGTCGCCGCCGGCGTCGTCGACATCGAGGCCGGCGCTTTCGTCTCGCCCAAGGCCGTGCCGGCCATGGCAGGTGCCGACGAGGTCTTCGGGACCATCGAGCGGGTCGAGGGCGTGACCTACTGGGCATTGGTGCCCAACGTGCGCGGTGCCGAGTTGGCCGTGGCGGCCGGCGCCGATGCCCTGACCGTGACGGTGTCGGCCTCCGAGACCTACTCGCAGGCGAACGTCCGTCAGTCGGTGGCCGAGTCGGTCGCCGCCGTCGGCGACATCGTGGCCACCGCCGGCGACCGCCCCGTCGACACCGTCATCTCCTGCGCCTTCGGATCTCCCTACGACGAGCAGGTCGGCCCCTTTGACGTGGCCGCCATCTTCGACGAGGTGCTCGAGGCGGGATGCGATCGTGTCACCCTCGCCGACACCACGGGTGTGGCCACCCCGGAGCGCATCGCCGACGTGGTCACCGCCACCGGCCCCGGTGTGCGTCTCCACCTCCACGACACCCGGGGCACCGCGCTCACCAACGCCTTCGCCGCCTTGCTGCTCGGCGTCCGGGCCTTCGACACCGCGGTGGGGGGCATCGGCGGCTCGCCGTTCGCCAAGGGGGCCGGCGGCAACCTGGCCACCGAGGATCTCGTCCACCTCTGCGACGGACTCGGGGTCGACACCGGTATCGACCTCACTGCCATGGTGGCCGTGGCCGGGCGCGTCGCCCAACTGGTCGGCCGTCCCGTCCCGTCCCGCATCACCGCCACGCTGGGAGGCTGACATGCCGTTCTGCGCCGACTGCGACCGGTTCTACAACCCGAACACCCTCACCGAGAACGGCGACTGCCCTGATGGGCACCACGTCGTCGACCCGACCGAGGCCACCCAGGACGAGGAACCCACCAAGGTTCCGTGGCACTTCAAGTTCATGCTCATCGTCCTTGTGGTGTACCTGAGCTGGCGGTTGGTCCAGCTGCTGATGTGGCTCTGGGGCAAGGTCTTCTGAGGCCGCGGTCCGATTCCGGACGGTGCCGGCCGACCGGCTAAGTTGACCCATCCCACGGGCTGTGGCGCAGCTTGGTTAGCGCGCTTGACTGGGGGTCAAGAGGTCGGGAGTTCGAATCTCCCCAGCCCGACGCAAACATCGCAGGTCAGAGGCCCTTTCTCCGGAGAGGGCCTCTTCTGTTTCCCGGCCAGAAACCCTCGATGGATGCAGAATGCAGCCGTGACACAGGCGCGGTCCCGCCGTGCCCGAGCACCCCGGCGGGACATGGGGCACACTGCCCCGACATGGAGCCCCACTTCGCCACGGTGTTCGAAGCGTTGGCCGACACGGTCGGCGACGCCGCCGCCCTCGTGCAGGGGCCGACGCGGCGCACGTGGACCCAGTTCGACGACCGGGCGGCGCGCTTCGCGAGCGCCCTGGCCGCCAACGGCCTCGGCCCGCAGGACAAGGTCGGGGAGTTCCTCTACAACAGTCCTGCCTACCTGGAGACCTGGTACGGCACGCTCAAGCACCGGTGCATCCCGGTGAACGTCAACTACCGGTACATGGACGACGAGCTCGCCTACCTGCTCGACAACGCCGAGGCCAAGGCGCTGGTGTTCCACGCCAGCCTCGCCGACCGGGTGGCTCGCGTGGTCGACCGCCTCGACCGGCTCACCCTGCTGGTGGAGGTGGACGACTCGGCGCTCGGCCCCGGGACCGCGACCGGAACGGTGCCGGGTGCCGTCGGCATGGAGGACCTCCTCGCCTCGCACGAACCCGCCGCCCGCATCACCCGGGACCCGACGGACATCACCATGACCTACACCGGTGGCACCACCGGGTTGCCGAAGGGCGTGATGTCGGTCGTCGGTCCCGCGGTCGAGGGTCTGCTCCTGTCGGTGCCGCCGGCACTGGGGCGGCCGCCCCTGTCGGGCATCGAGCAGATCCCGGCGGTGGCGGCCGAGATGGTGGCGGCCGGGTCGCAGTTCGGGTCGATGCCCGCCTGCCCGCTCATGCACGCCACCGGCCTGGGCATCGGCGCGCTGCCCACCCTGACCTTCGGGGGTCGGGTCGTGCTCCTCGAGCACCGGGGACTCGACGCGGCCGAGCTGTGGGCCACCGTCGAGCGAGAGGCGGTCAACGGCATCGCCCTGGTGGGAGACGCCTTCGCCCGGCCGATGCTGGCGGCACTCGACGCCGAGCCGGACCGCTGGGACCTGTCGTCGCTGCGCCTGATGCTGTCGTCGGGTGCCATGTTCTCGGCCGAGACCAAGACCGGCCTGTTCGGCCACATCCCGCAGCTGACCATCATCGACTACATCGCCGCCACCGAGGGGATGATGGGCGTCTCGATGTCGACGGCCACAACGCCGGTCGTCACCGGACGGTTCCGGCCCTCGCCCAACGTGGTGGTCCTGGCCGAGGACGACTCGGTGGTCGAGCCCGGTTCCGCCCGCACCGGGGTCGTGGCCATCGGTGGCACCACGCTGCTCGGCTACTACAAGGACGCCGAGAAGACCGCCCGCACGTTCCGGGAGATCGACGGCGTGCGCTACTCCATCCCCGGCGACTGGGCCACGGTCAACGAGGACGGCTCGATCCAGCTCCTCGGCCGGGGCAGCCAGTGCATCAACACGGGCGGCGAGAAGGTGTACCCCGAGGAGGTGGAGGAGGCCATCAAGCGCCAGGCGGGCATCGCCGACTGTCTGGTCTTCGGCGTGCCCGACGAGCGGTTCGGCCAGCGGGTGGTCGCGGTGGCGTCCCGGGACGGCACCATGCCCGACTCGTCGCCCGACGACATCCTCGCCGGCGTCCGCGGCTCGCTGTCCTCCTACAAGCTGCCCCGCCGCCTGCTCCTCGTGGACGAGGTGCCCCGAGCCCCGAACGGCAAGGCCGACTACCCGCGGGCGAAGTCGCTGTTCGCCGACCTGGCCTGAGGCGTAGTCGGTCGGGGGGATTGGAGAGGACCCGCAGTGGTGGTGGGGATCCTGGCCTCAGGACCCGGTCAGCGCAGCACCGGGATCGGTCGGACAGCACGCAGCACCACCGCGGCAAGTGAGGCCAGCGTGATGCCGGCGCCGACCCACTGCATCGGGGAGAGGTACTCGTCGAGCACGACCCAGGCCACCGTGGACGACACCACCGGGATCGCCAGCGTCAGCAGCGAGGCGGTGGTGAGGGTCACGTGCTGGTGGGCCCAGTTGAGGCCGAGATGGCCCAGGGTCCCACCGATGGCGAGCACGAGCAGCCGGACCCAGTCACCGCCGTCAGGGACGGGAACGCTGCCCGACGCCAGCACGAGAGGAAGGGTCATCACGGCTGCCACGGTGAGCAGACCGACCTGGAACGATCCCGGGGGGACTCCGGTGCGTTCCCGCGTCCGCTTGGCCAGGATGAAGTACACGGTGTTGGCCAGCATCCCGCCGATGGCGAGGAGATCACCGCCGAGCCGGCCGGCACCGCCGGCCTGCCCGCCGAGGATGACCAGGGCGACGCCTCCCGTGGCTGCACCGGTGAGGACCAGTTCGGGCAGGCGGACCCGCTCGCCGAAGAGCCGGCCGACGACGGTGAGGCTCACGCCGGACTGCAGGGCAGCGATGAGGGTGGCGTTGGCGATCGAGGTCGCCTTGAAGGCGCTGAAGAACAGCAGGATCGTCGCGCCATAGGCGATGCCGGCCGGCACGGCGAGCCGGAGGCCTTCGAGGGTGGGGCGCCGGCCACCCAACCAGAGCACGCCGGCGAGGAGCGCGACACCGATGAACAACCGGTATGAGGCGGTGACGGTGCCGGAGAGCCCGGTGGTCCGGACGATCACGTTGTTGACCCCGAACACGACCATGGCCGCGGTCACCGCCAGGGTTCCGGACGTGTGCCGGGTGGCATCGCGTTGCACCGCCGTGGCGGCAGACGCACCGGGGCGAGACGAGGTCACCCGGCCTTGCTATCGAAGGTTGACCGGCGAACCCAACCCCGGCGTCCTCGGTCGCCGAGGTCGGTTCGTCATGGATGGAACTCGACGGCCGGTTTGGGCCGGGTGTCCACGTCGAGGTGGAACACGTCGGGGCGGGCGTAGTGGCCGACGGGGTCGAACTGGCGGCGGGCGACAGGGATGCGGCCGAGGTCGAGGTCGGCGCACACGATGCCGGGCTCACCGATGAGGGGCCCGGCGAGGAGGTCGCCGTCGGGTCCGACGATGGTGGAGTTTCCTCTGCTCAGCCAATCGTCATCGTCACCGTAGAGCTCGTCGCGACCGGGCAGACCGGCCGGCACGTCGTCAGCGCGCTGGCACGCAGTCGAGCCGATCACGAAGCAGCGGCCCTCCCTCGCGATGTGGCGCAGCGTGGGGACCCAGACGTCGCTGTTGTCCCAGGTCGGTGAGAGCAAGATGTCGACGCCTTGGGCGTACATGGCCATTCGGGCCAGCGGCATGTAGTTCTCCCAGCAGATGAGGCCACCGACGCGACCGAACGGCGTGTCGATCACGGTGAGGGTGGAGCCGTCGGTACCACTCGCGGTCGTGGCACGGTCGGGTGCGCCACGTCCAGTCCGGATAGCCCGGCACGAAGGTCTCGGGAAACACGACCAGCCGGGCGCCGTCGGCCGACGCCCTCGCGGTGAGCTCGTCGACACGATCGATGGTCGCCTCCGTGTCGAGCAGCACCGGTGCAGCCTGGATGGCCGCGACTCGCACCGTTGTCGTAGTCATGGATCGCTCCATTGCGCGGGCGGTCGGGTCTTCTGCATCAGCACTCGACGGGAACACCAGGACTGCGGCCCCACTCAGCCCACGATCCGTCGTACACCCGGACATCGTTCCAGCCGAGCAGATGGGTGAGTACGAACCACGTTGTTGCAGCGCGGGCGCCGATGGTGCAGTAGGTGACGATCGTCTGCTGCGAATCGACCGACGCGTACTTGTCTACGAGGACATGGCGATCGGCGAATGCACCGGTCTCGTCGAGGAGATCGTTCGCCGGGAACAGCGTGGCGCCGGGGATGTGGCCGGCCCGGCCGCCGGGCTCGGAGCCACCCGAGGGCCAGAACCGTTCGCCGAGGAATTCCTCGGGTGTCCGCACGTCGAGCACGGTCACCGCCGGATCGTCGAGGTGCGACTCGATCTCGGCCATGGTTGCCTGCAGTGGGCGGGCCGGGGCGCGGACCTCGAAGCCGGTGGGATCCGGCTCCGCCGGCGCGGCACACCACGGAAGGCCGAGCTGCTGCCACTCCGAGCGGGAGGTGTCCAGGATCGTGCTGTTGCGGTGTCCGGCCAGCTCGAGCAACCAGAAGCCCAGGGCCGGGGCATACCCGTAGAAGACCACCAGCGTGTCCTCATCGATGCCCGAGCGTGCGCACAACGCCTCGAGGGCGTCCCGATCGAGCGTGCGGTACTGATCGTCCTTGAGGTCGGTATAGACGTTCCACAGCACGGCGCCTTCGATGTGGCCCTCGTTGTGAGCCCGGTCGTTGACGTCGACCTCGATGACACGGACGCTCGGATCGTCGAGATGCCGAGCCAGCCATGATGCATCGACCAGCACTTCGGCTCGATCACTCGACGGAGTGGGGACGGAGGCGCTCATGGCGATCCCTTTCTGTCATTCGAGCTCGATCCAACTGCGGAGCTCATCGGTTGCAACGGTCTCGAGGAGCGCCGGGTGGTCTTGACGCATGTGCTCGCGAATCTGGCCGATGACCTCATCCTCGGTGCCTGCCCGAGCGACGTAGCCACACTCACAGCGAATCAACCGAGCCATCCGGTTCTCCTCTCCCGAAGGGATACGTCGACCATGTTGGATCGATGTTGGGAAAACCTTGCAGACTCGAGGCGTGCATGTGCAGATCTGCGGGCCGATCGCGATCGACGACGCCGGCGAGCGGCTCGAAGGATCGCTCCCCGGCCGGCAGGGTCGCCTCCTGTTCGCGCATCTGGTCGTGCATCGTGCCCAACCGACCCCGAGACCGGAGCTCATCGACGCGCTGTGGCCCTACGGAGGGCCAGAAGACGCCGACGGGGCGCTCAATGCACTGCTGTCGCGATTGCGCCGCGTGCTGGGTTCGGACCGGGTACAGGGCAAGAGCGGGGTACATCTGACGCTGACCGACGCCACGATCGACCTCGAATCGGCCGAGGAAGCGATCCACCGGGCCGAGGCGGCAGTGGTGCAACAGCAGTGGGAACGAGCGTGGGCCGCCGCGCAGGTCTCGCTGTTCACCGCCCGACGCGGGTTCCTGCCCGGAGAAGACGCCCAGTGGATCGACGAGGTCAGGCGCCATCTCGAACAGCTGCACGTGCGGGCGCTCGAGGCGTACGGCACGGCAGCCCTCGGGTTGGGTCCCACCGAACTCGCCGCCGCCCGCGACGCGGGCCGCACGCTGGTGAAGGTGGCGCCGATGCGGGAGAGCGGACATCGCTTGCTGATGCGTGCGCTCCGCGCCGAGGGGAACCGCGCCGAGGCGCTGCGTGCCTACGAAGCCCTTCGGTGCGACCTGCGGGACGAGCTCGGCATCCCACCCAGCGCCGAGACCCAGGCGCTGTTCGAAGAGCTCATCGAGCCATCACGCCACGGCAACGGGTGACGTCGGGCACCGATCGTGCGAGGGTGACGTCATGTTGTGGAGACTCGCATTCGATCGTCTCGGGGTCGTGCTGAGCGACCTGTACTTCGTCGACCCCGCCATCGACCAGGGGGCGGACGGTGCCGAGCGCGGCGTTCGGCTGGAGCTGCGGGTCTTCGAGCGCGACGAGCTCAAGGGGTCGGTGTACTCGGCGGTGCCGATCCGCATCGACCGGCCGATCTGGCGCATCGATCTCCTCGAGACGGTGGAGTCCGAACCCGGGAGCCTGAACCGGGCCCATCACCATCCCCGGTTCGACGGCTGGGACCCCGGACCGCGGGTCTTCGTCGAGGCGCTGAGCGCCGACCCGGTGACGTGGGTCGGAGAGCGGTTCCGGGCCATCGACACGGTCCTGGTCGATGCCGGCCTCGCCGACGGGGAGACGAGCATCGACGACGTGGCATCGCTCCGCGCGGCCGAACCGCTGGTCACAGCGCAACTCGAGCACATGCTCGGCGAGGTGGCGGCGGGCCGCGCCGGGCTGGCACCGGCCGAGTCGGCGGCCTTCGTGCGGGCCAGCTGGCTCTAGGCGCCCCTCGGCCGTGTGACCAAGGACCCTGTGCGGACCCCATGCGGTCGGAGCACGATCGATCCAACGGAAAGGGGGATCGATCATGGTCAAGCCGGAGACAGGTTCCCGCAGTCTCGTGCTCCTCGACGTCCTACCGGGAGAGGGGAGCTTCGATCGCTCGATCCTCGAACGACTCGACCACGACGTGGTGGAGTGCGGTGGACCGGACGCGCACAGCGTCTGCCCGCTGCTCGGTGGTCACGGCTGCGAGAAGTTCGACGAGGCGCACGGCGTCGTGTTCGAGCTGGATCTCGATCGGCCCCAGCACCGGGCCATCGTCCAGCGGTACCACGACCTCAGCCGGGACGATCTCCCGATCCGGGTCGTCGTCAGCGCCGAGCAGCAGGAGCGCTATGCCGACCTGCTGTCGCAGGTGCAGGTGTGGGACCACTCGCCGACGGTGGCCGATCTCGACGGGTTCAGCGCCCAGGTCGAGGCGGCCGATCGGTTCCGCTGACCACCCGGTCCGAACCGCCGCCGAACCCTGTCACGCCACCGCGGCTGCGCCGTCGGAAACTGGTTTCGTTCGGGTCTCGGCGGACGACCGACGACTCGACGCCAGCACGACGACGACGGTGAGGAAGGCGATGATGTTCGTGGCGGCGAGCGTCGCCACCCGCAGGAGGGCGTTGTCCACATCGGCACCGGCTTGCAGCATGTGCACGCTCGCCATGAGCCACAGCACGAAGCTCGTGCGGTGGATGCGGCGCCACCAGGCCCGGGGGATGCGCTTCATCGCCAACGACGTCATCTCCACCGCGATGAGCAGGTAGAAGCTGACCACGCCGGACGCCACGGCCACCGGGCGCCACGACGACTTGAACGGCACCAGCAGCTCGGCCACGCCGAAGTGCACGTAGTTGTCGGCGACCAGCCCACCGAGATGGGCGGCAGTGGCCAGCACCGACACGCCGCCGAGGAAGCGGTGCAGGTCGAGCGTCCAGGCCGGTGCGGTGGCCTTGGCGACCGCCTTGGTCGAGATGAACAAGCCCCAGCAGACCGACAGGGAGAGCAGGGCCCAGGCGAGGATGCCCGATGCCCGGGAGACGTACCACCAGATCTGTGGGTTCATCCGAGCACCTCCACCATCGCGCCGTCGGCCGTGAACAGGATTCCGTGGGCGTCCAGGCCGGCGAGGACGTCGCCGGCCCGGCCCCGACCCGCGATCAGGGCGCACTTGGCCGCCACCTCGGCCCTCCAGGCCGTGTCGGCCACCGCGGTCACCGCGACGAGATCGGTGTCGGCCGGTCGCATGGTGCGCGGGTCGATGAGGTGATGCGACGTCCGGCCGTCTCGCACCCAACGCTTGCGGAGGACGCTGCTGGTCGCGACCGCGCCCGATTCGATCTCGAGCTCGGCGACGGTGCGGGTCCGGACCCGAGGATCCTCGACCTCGACCCTCCACGTCCGGCCGTCCCATGGCGCTCCGCTGACGCGGATGTCACCCCCCAGTTCGACTTGGACGTGCTCGGCTCCCGCGCCTCGGAGCAGGTCGGCGACGATGTCGGCGGCGAGGCCCTTCCCGATGCCGCCGAGGTCGATCCGGCAGCCCGCGGGGACCACCGCGCCCGGCGGATCATCGAACACCTCGACCCCTTCATCCACCACGTCCCCACGACCGGGGCGCCCGGACCGCAGCTCGTAGGCGCTGCTGTAGCCGGCCTCGACGACCGCGTCGAGGCACCGGATGTCGAACAGGCCCCCACTGAGCCGGTGGGCCGTCTCGGCCACGGAGAGGATGTGGTGGAGATCGGGTGAGATCAGGCACAGGTGACCCTGGTTCTCGTTGAGGCGGGTCAGCTCGCTGGCGTGGAAGCGAGTCCAGCGACGGTCGAGCTCCTCCACCCGGTGCCGACCACGTGTCGCGAGGCTCGGTCCCGGTGCCACGACGCGACACCTGCTGCCCATGGCGCGGAACTCCTCGACCGCCCAGCGTCCGACGGCGTCGATGGACTCGGTGTCTGCTCCCATCGCGACGTCAGCCACTGGCGCCGGTCCGGGGTGGGGGAGGAGCGGTTGTCGGCGGAGTGGTCGTGGGTGGCGGGTCGGTGGGCGGTGGCGCGGTCGTGGGCGGTGGGGCAGCCGGTGCCGCCGTGGTGGGTGGGGGCGCGGCCGAGCTGGTGGACGAAGCAACGGCCGTGGTCGTGGGCGCGGGAGGTGCACCGTTGGAGGGAGGTGCCGCGGGGGCGGCTGCGGGCGTAGCCGCGGGGGCCAGCGGCAGTGGGCGGTGGCGCGTTGGTGGGAGTGGCCGGCGTCGGGCCGGCGGCCGGTGGTGTGGCGCCGGTTGCCGGCGCCGGTGATGCGGGTTGGTCGTCCACGATCGGGCTCGGGTCACCGGCGGCGCCGGTGGTGGGATCGGCTGCGTTGGGATCGACGAAGCGGACGACGACGTTCGGTGTGGTGGTCGGCGTCACCGGGGCCGGCTGCGGGGTGGCGGCCGCCACCGTGCCGGTGATGGGTCCCATGGCGTGGACCATGACGCCGAGGCCGACGACACTCACGCCGCTCACCACGGCCCGGGCACCGGCCGCCGCTCGGGGCCGGCGACCCGGTCGACGTCCAGTGCCGTCGGGAGGGGCGGCGGTGGCGGGTTGCGACGCGGCCACCGTGGCAGCCCGGGCGGCCGCCAGCTTGGCGAGCCGTTCGGCTCGCGCTTCCGGATCCGATGGCGTCATCGTTCCCGCTGGACGGACAACGAGCCGTCCGCTCGCATGCGGATGTCGAGCTTCGCCTCGCCCTCGCCCGACGTCTGGCGGAACTTGACCGACAGCGAGGTTGGGCTCTGCTCCTCGATCCGGTAGCTCCAGCCCGGGTCGGGCGTGCACGACCAGAACTCCATGGTGCCGTCACCGTGGTCGGCGATGACCACGTCACCGACTCCGTCGAAGCTCACCGTTCGGTAGGTCGAGGCCGGCGGTGCGGTGGTCGTGCTCGTCGTGGTCGTGGTCGTGGACGACGGAACCGGCGCCGAGGTGGTCGGTGATGCCGTCGGCGCGGCGGTGACGACGGTCGTGGTCGACCCACCTGGGGTGGTCGGCGGCGGCGCGGTGGTCGGCACCGACGACGGTGCCGCGGCCACGGGCGCGGGAGGCGTGGCGGCGGCGGTCGGCGTGGCCGAGGCCTGCGCCGAGATCGGGATGGTGGCCAGGGCCTCCGCCTGCCGGGCGGCCGGGCCGGCCGGGGCAGCCGGGGCAACTCCCGGCGCGGCGGCGTCCCCGGCACCGTCCGGAGGGAGGGTGACATCGACCACGATCGGACCGGCGGACGTGGGGGCGGACATGGCTTGCGGCATCGGAGTGACCAGCGACGGTCCGAGGACGCTCAGGTCGAGCCAGATGGCGGCCCCGATCGTCGCCACGACCAAGGCCGTCGTCCGCATCGAGCGCTTGTCGTCCGCCCCCAGGGCACGGAGGATCGAGCTGCCCGTCATGGGCGATTGATCGGCGATCAGCGGCCGGGACTGAAGGGCCTGTCGGTCAGGAAACGGTAAAGATCGGTCACCAAAATGCGGTGAAGCGGCGAAGCCGGCATCTCCGGCAATCGATCACACCACCGTGAAGCGCACCCCGGCCTCGCCCATGCGATCGAGGACACCGAGTCCGAGGGCGGTGGCGGGGGTGAGGAAGCCGGCGCTGTCGGGCAGATCGGCCGCCGGATCGGCCATGGCCAGCGCGGCCTCGCCGATCATGGTGGCGGTCGACTTGTACCCGGGGTGCCCGTCGGCTTCGACCACGACGTCCTGGTAGCTGCCGCGGGTGTCGGTGGCACGGATGTCGAGCCGGTACGTCCAGGCGTCGAGGTCCTCCGGATTCGGTCCCGTCCCGGCCTTCGGGCCGACCGAGAGCATCCAGTCGGCCATCGGGCGGCGGAGTCGGTCGGGGACACGTCCCAGCGCCCCGAAGCCCACCGAGAACAGCGACAACGTGACCGCGGCCGCCGACGCCGCCGGCTTGGGCACCGTCGCCTCGGTCACCGTGCCTTCCCGGTAGGAGAAGTCGTCGCTGAACACCGCGTCGCCCGCATCGCGGAGCAACGACGCGCTGCGATGGATCACGGGCGGGTTGAGGAATGGCGACGGGAACATCGGCGCCAACCACTGGCGGGTGGCGGAGTGCTTGCGGGGGCGCAGGTCGTACCGACCGGTCGCCTTCGATCCTGGCGTGTCGAGGAAATACGGGTCGGCGAAGCCCGGTCCCTGGCCTCGCCGGAGCGCTTCCATGCCGCTGATGAACGTCCCGCCCGACACCGCGTCGGTGATGGCCGACATCGACGTCGTGGACGAGATCGAGACGGCGACGTCAACCGCGACGACCCGTTCAGCGGTGCGCTCGTGGAGGGCGTGCGCCGCGAGCAGTGCGCCGAGATCGAACGGGAGCGCCTCGAAGCCGGCGGTCGGAACGATCCGCGCCCCGGAGGAGGTGGCGGCATCGTCGTAGGTGTCGATCATGGTCCGGACCCAGTCGGTCTCCCCGGTGAGGTCGATCTCGGCCACGCCGTGGTCGATGCATGCCCGGTACACGGGCTCCCCGTACCGGGCATAGGGGCCGACGAGGTTGGCGACGACGGAGCTGGCCCGGACCATCGCATCGATCGACGCTGCATCCTCGACGTCGGCGATCAACACCGCGTCGGGCCGCCCGGGCAGGTCATCGAGGACCGCGTCGATGCGTTCTCGGCTTCGACCCGCGACGCCCCAGCGCAGGCCGAGCTGGGGGGCCCGCCGGGCCAGGTGACGGGCGACCTCCCGGCCGGTGACACCCGTGGGACCGAACAGGACGACGTCGAGATCTGCCATGGCGGAAGCGTGACAGGCGGCGGGCCCTCGCCGCTACCGTCGGGATCGTGTGCGGTCGTTTCGTGTCATCCTCCCCACCCGACGAGCTGGCGGCGTACTTCGGCGTCGATCAGGTGGCCGAGACCGCCCTCGAGCCCAACTACAACGTCGCGCCCACCCAGGACGTCTACGCCGTCGTCGAGGACGAGGGCGAGCGACACCTCGACGCCTTCTTCTGGGGACTGGTGCCGTCGTGGGCGAAGGACGTCAAGATCGGAGCCCGCATGATCAATGCCCGGGCCGAGACGCTGGCCGAGAAGAACGCCTACAAGTCGTCGTTCGCCCGCCGGCGCTGCCTCGTGCCGGCCGACGGGTTCTACGAGTGGAAGAAGCTCGGCTCGGGCAAGAAGCCGAAGAAGCAGCCGATGTTCATCCGGCGCGCCGACGGCGCACCGATCGCGTTCGCCGGGCTGTGGTCGGTGTGGCGCGGGCCCGACAAGGATCAGCCGCCGCTGCGATCGGTGACCATCATCACCACCACACCGAACGGGACGATGGCCGACATCCACGATCGGATGCCGGTGATCCTGCCCGAGGAGGCGTGGTCGAGCTGGCTCGATCGGGACAACGAGGACATCGCGGCGCTGTCGGAGCTGCTCGTGCCGGCGGCTGACGACCTGATCACGGTCACGCCGGTGTCGACCGAGGTGAACAATGTCCGCAACAACGGCCCCGACCTCATCCAGCCGGTCGCGGAGGAGCCGGCCGAGGGCTGACCCCGCCGGGTCCCCGTGAATTTTTCGTCGCCGCGTCAGCGCAGACGTGACGCCCCGACGACAGATTCAGATGTTGGGGTCGTGGCCGGCAGCCCGCAGCGCGTCGACGATCGCCACCTGGGCGGCGTCCATCTCGGCCGGGTCGGGATCGGTCGCCGCGTTGGAGAAGTCGAGGTCGTGGACGCCGTCGATGGGAACGACGTGGAGGTGCACGTGGGGCACCTCCAGCCCGGCGATCATCAGCCCGATCCGGGTGGGGGAGAACGCCGTCTGCTGGGCCCGGCCGATGTGCTGGCTCACCGTCATCAGATGCGCGTTCAGCTCGGGTTCGAGGTCGAGCCAGTGATCGACCTCGACACGCGGCACCACGAGGGTGTGGCCGCGCTGCAGCGGGTTGATGGAGAGGAATGCCACGCACCGGTCGTCCTGCCACACGAA
This sequence comes from uncultured Acidimicrobiaceae bacterium, assembly GCA_963731885.1. Classification (GTDB taxonomy): domain Bacteria; phylum Actinomycetota; class Acidimicrobiia; order Acidimicrobiales; family Salinilacustritrichaceae; genus Salinilacustrithrix. Next base: position 226,278 of record CAVSXR010000022.1, read on the forward strand.
CCGGCCGGGCAGGTCACCGTCGATGATCATCGAGAACACGGTCGCCATGGCGCCAGTGTGACACTCGCACCGGGAGCCACCGGGCGCCGTAGTCTCGGGCCATGGCCGACCCCGCCGCCGACCCCACGCCGGACCTGACCGCAGAATCGGGTCCCGACGACGTCGGCGGGTTCGACGAATCCCGGATCCTCACGGTGCCCAACGTCATCACCCTGGTCCGGCTCGCCGCGCTCCCCGTGTTCGTGTACCTCCTCTTCGGGCCGGAGAAGCGCTTCGCGGCGGGCTGGGTGCTGCTGGCCATCGGCGCCACCGACTGGGTCGACGGCTACCTCGCTCGCCGGCTGGGGCAGGTGACCACCCTGGGCAAGATCCTCGACCCCGTCGCCGACCGGCTGCTGTTCTTCGTGGGGGGCGGATCGATCCTCATCGACGGATCCGTACCGGTGTGGGTCGCCGGCCTGGTGCTCTTCCGGGAGATCGCCATCGCGGCCGCCACGCTCGGCTTGGCCGCCATGGGAGCGCGTCGCATCGACGTGACCTGGTTCGGCAAGGCGGCCACGTTCCTGCTGATGGGCGCGTTCCCGGCGTTCCTCGTCAGTCACAGCGACGCCTCCACCGCCGATGCGTACGGCGTGCTGGCGTGGTCGGTGGCGATCCCCGGGCTGGTGCTGTCCTACTACTCGGCCATCCTCTACATCCCGCTCGGTCGAACGGCTCTGGCCGAGGGCCGGGCCGACCGGGCCGCGTCCTCGAGCCCGTCCGCCTGAAGAACCCTTTGGATGGCCCGGACCTCATCCTCAGGTCGACGTCGAGACCCTCGACACTGACCTGCGGGTGATCCGATAACCTCCGCGACCATGAACGTGCCCGAGGACCTCCGGTACTCGTCCGACCACGAGTGGATCCGCACCGACGGTCAACGCGTCCGCGTCGGTATCACCGACTACGCCCAGGATGCGCTCGGCGACGTCGTCTTCGTCGATCTGCCCGATGTCGGGGCCACCGTCTCGGCCGGCGAGTCGGTCGCCGAAGTCGAGTCGACCAAGTCGGTGTCGGACATCTACGCCCCGGTGAGTGGCACCATCGTCGAGGTCAATGCCGAACTGGCCGACTCGCCCGAGCGCCTCAACGAGGACCCCTACGGCGAAGGGTGGCTGTTCATCATCGAGGCGTCGGCGGAGGCCGATTCCCTGCTCGACGCGGCGGCCTACCGGGCCCTGATCGACGGCTGAGGCCGGTGGCTGATCTCGTCTTCTGCAACCAGTGCGGGCACGGCAACCCGCTGGGGTCCAACTTCTGCTCGTCGTGCGGCGCCGGTCTCGAGCACCGCAAGGGCGAGGACAGCACCATCTCGTTCCACCCCGACCCGGCCCTCGAGGGCAACGACGACATCGGTGTCGATCTCCACGAACTGCCCGAAGGGGTCGGAGCGCTCGTCGTACGCCGGGGTCGGAACGCGGGCAGCCGCTACGTCCTCGACGCCGACTTGACCACCGCCGGCCGGCATCCGGAGAGCGACATCTTCCTCGACGACGTCACCGTCTCGCGCCGCCATGTCGAGATCCGCCGCGACGGTCGTGAGTATTCGGTGGCCGACGTCGGTTCCCTCAACGGTACGTACCTGAACCGCGAGCGCGTCGATCAGGCCCCACTGCGCGATGGCGACGAGCTCCAGATCGGCTCGTTCAAGCTGGTCTTCGTCCACGGTGGGGGCTGACGGCCCATGCCGGATCGTTCGCACCTGTCGATCGGTGAGGTCCTCTCCCTCGTACAAGAGGAGTTCCCCGACGTCACCATCTCCAAGATCCGCTTCCTCGAGTCCCAGGGACTGCTGGATCCCGAGCGGACCCCATCGGGGTACCGGAAGTTCTACGACGGCGACATCGAACGCCTGGAGTGGATCCTCACCCAACAACGCGACAACTTCCTGCCGCTGAAGGTGATCCGAGACCGCCTCGACGAGTGGGACGCCACCGGGCAGGCGCCCGAGTCCGAGCACCAGGCCGCCGCCGACACCCCGGGTGCCGCTGACGACCCTCGACATGCCGCGGCCTCGCTTGCCGCATCGTCCGCGGTGGAGGTCATGACCCGGCCTGACGACGAGCCGGTGTCCGCCGCTCCCGCCGCCATGGACGCCGGACGTCGGATCACCCCGCAGCCGGCCCCCACCACCGTCCGTCCCGATCCGGCCGAGTTCCGGGTCGGCCCGTCGGCGAAGTCGCTGACGGTCGACGAACTGGCCGATCAGGTCGGTGTCCCGCCGTCGGTGATCAAGGAGCTCGAGAGCTACGCGTTGATCGAGTCGAAACAGATCGGGTCGGAGTCCTACTTCGAGCCGCCCGCGATTCCCATCGCCACCGCGTGCCGCCAGTTCCTCGACCATGGCGTCGAGGTCCGGCACCTGCGCATGTACAAGATCGCCGCCGAGCGCGAGGCGGGGGTGTTCGAGCAGCTGGTGATGCCGCTCCTCAAGCAGCGCAACCCGGACGCCCGGGCCCGTGCCGTCAACACGGTCAAGGAGCTCGCCGAGGCGGGGGCGCGCTGCACGCCGCCCTGCTCCGGAACGCCTTGAGCGACACCCTGCCCTGATCACCGATCGGTGCGAGACGCCCGAACGGGACCACTGGGCCAGCGGTAGGGTGGTCGTCGATGACGGTTGAGATGGAGCTCGTCGGTGTGCGTGTCGACATGCCCTCCAACACCCCGGTGCTGCTGCTCCGGGAGCAGGAGGGTGATCGTCGACTGCTGTCCATCATGATCGGTGGTCCCGAGGCCCAGGCGATCGCATTCGCCCTCGACGGTGTCGAGACCCGCCGGCCCATGACCCACGACCTGATCACCATGCTCATCGACGAGTTGGGCGCCCGGATCGACCGCATCGTCATCTCCGCGTTGCGGGACGACATCTTCTACGCCGACATCGTGCTCGAGTCCGACGACGAGACCCACGTCGTGTCGGCTCGTCCCAGCGACGCCCTGGCCATCGCCGTGCGGGTCGGTACGCCGGTCTATGCCGAGGAAGCCGTGCTGGCCGAGGTCGGCTACGTCGAGGTGGTCGACGACGACGGCGAGGAGCGCGACGCCGAAGAGGTGGTCGAGGAGTTCCGCGAGTTCATCGACCAGGTGAACCCTGAAGACTTTGCGTCCTGATCGGCTCACTCGCCGCTCGTGATCCGACCTCTGCGAACGGCGACCCGGGGCCGGCCGGCAGTCCCCATGGGTTCCCGGCGGGTGCGGCGAGGACTCCTGCTCCTGCTGTCGATCACCTGCATCGGCGTCGTGGGCTACACGATGCTGGGGCTGGACCCGCTCGACGCGTTGTACCAGACGGTGATCACCATCTCGACCGTGGGCTACATCGAGGTCGGCTACGACGGAGACACTGCCTACCGCCTGTTCACCGTGTTCATGATCCTTGCCGGTGTGGGCACCGCCTTCTACACCTTGGGTGTCCTGCTCGAGACGCTCGTCGAGGGCACGCTCACCGACCAACTGTGGAGACGCCGCATGGAACGATCCATCGCCGCCATGTCCAACCACGTCATCGTCTGCGGATGGGGGAGGGTCGGTCGCACGATCGCCCACGACCTCGCGGCGAGTGGCCGCGACGTGGTGGTGATCGACGTCGACCCCGACCGCGCCGCCACCATCGACCTCCCCTTCATCACCGGTGATGCCACCGATGACGCCGTGCTCTCGGCCGCGTCGATCGAGACGGCCGGGGCACTGGTCGCCGCCATCGACACCGATGCCGCCAACCTCTACGTCACCCTGACCGGCCGCTCGGCCCGGCCTGACCTGTTCATCGTGGCCCGGGCCCGGGTGGAGTCCGCCGAGGCCAAGCTCACCCAGGCCGGCGCGAACCGGGTCGTGAACCCGCAACAGATCGGTGGGGAGCGGATCTCGGCCCTCGTCCTGCAGCCATCAGTGGCCGACTTCCTCGATGTGGTCATGCACGACCGCAATCTCGAGTTCCGCCTGGCCGAGGTCGAGGTCGACGGACGATCCTCGCTGGCCGGCCTCAGCCTCCGCGACGCCCACCTCCGTGATCGGACGGGCGCCCTGGTCCTGGCCATGCGCAACGTGGAGGGCGTCTTCTTGACCAACCCGTCGCCCGACACCCTGATCCAGGCGGGCGAGATCCTCATCGCCATCGGCACCGCGACCCAACTCGCCTCGCTCCGCGCCGAGGTCGGCACCAGCTGAGTTCGGCAGCGAGGGTGAAGCATTCTCCGGTCACTCCGTCGCGCATGGGCAAACGGAGTGACCGCGGAACCGCGCCGATGGTCCGCTGCGCTGCGGGCCCCGTCAGAGGACGTCCCTTCTCGGGGCGATGACGAGCGCGGCGGCAACCGCCGTGGCGGTGTACCCGGCGAGGAGCAGCCCACCGATGGGTGCGCTCAGCAGCGTTCCGCTGGTGGTGGCCTCGGCGCCGAGCTGCAACAACCCGTCGGTCGCGCCTCCGGGTGTCCACCGGGCGACCTGCGGGAGGACTTCGATGAGTAGGTGCTCACCGGCGGTCAGCCACACCAGGGCGAGGGTCACGGCGATGATCTGGTTGCGGAGCAAGGCGCCGACGGAGAGACCGATCAGTGCGGAAAGCGCCATGACGAGGAACGCCGCCGCGGCGACCTGCCAGAACTCGGCCCCGAAGGTTGTGTTGCCGTGTCGGGCGCGGATGAGCGCGGTACTGGCGACGAGTGAGACGACGAGGGTCGCGACGGCGATTTCGGCGCTGTGAAGGACGAGGGCCCCGCCCTTCGCGGCGAGGACCCGGCGCCGTTGCGGCTCGACCAGGAAGGTCGAGTTGATGGTGCCGTAGCGCTCCTCCTGGGTGTACGCGAGCACTCCGAGGAGCGCGACCGTCAGTTGGGGCCAGAGGAAGCTGACACCGACCATTCGGGCCAGGAGGGCGGGGTCGTCGAGGGACGTCACGTCGTGCGGCGGTCCCGTCGTGGGGACGGAGGCGATGATCGTGACGAGCACCATGGTCAGTGTCCCGGCGAGGAGCCACCACAGGATGCGGGTGCTGCGCAGCTTCAGGAGCTCGGCTCGGGTGAGCGCGGTCATGTCAGGCGCTTCCCACTCGATGCCGGTGGTCTGGCGGCGCGAGCTGCTCGGTGAGGCGGAAGAACGCCTCCTCCAGCCTGGCCGTCGGGGTCAGGCGGTGCAGCACGATGTTGTGGGTCGCGGCGATCTCCCCGACCCGCTCGGCGGCGGCGTCGACCTCGAACTCGCCGTCCTCGAGGCGAGCGCGGTGGCCGGCGGCGGTGAGCACGGCGGACAGTCGTTCCGGTTCGGGGGTGCGGACGCGGCAGCCGATGCCGGCCTCGGTTCGCAGATCGGCGAGTGTCGACGAGCGGATCAACCGACCCTTCGTGATCAGCAGCACGTGATCGGCGGTCTGCTCGACCTCGCTCAGAGCATGACTCGAGACGAGCACGGTGCGGCCCTCGTCGGCGAGCGTGCGGACGTAGCCGCGCAACCATCGGATGCCCTGGGGGTCGAGACCGTTCGTCGGCTCGTCCAACACGAGCACCGCCGGGTCGCCGAGCATCGCCGCGGCGAGGCCGAGTCGCTGGCGCATGCCGAGGGAGAACTCGCCGACCCGTCGCCGAGCGTCGTCGCCGAGTCCGGTATCGGTCAGCGCGCGCATGGGCGTGTCATCGGGGAGCCGTGCCGCGGTCGCGAGGATCCGCAAGTGATCGAGCGCAGTGCGGCCAGGGTGGTAGCCCGACGTCTCGAGCATCGCGCCCACGTGCCGAACAGGGTCGAGCAGCTCGTCATACCGCTTGCCGGCGAAGGTGGCGATGCCCGCGGTCGGTGCGACGAGCCCGAGCAGCATCCGGAGGGTCGTCGTCTTGCCGGCGCCGTTGGGCCCGAGGAACGCCGTCACCTTCCCGGCCTCGATCGACGCGGTGACGCCGTCGACCGCTCGAAGCGCCCCGAACGACTTCGTGAGCCCGCACAGCTCGATGGCGACCACGACTACTCGACGGCGAGCTCGGCGAACCGACCGGTGCCGAGTGCTGCCGCGGGAGCAGGCTGGGTGTAGAGCGCGATCGCCATGGTGAGCAGGCACAAACCGTATACGCCGACCAACCCGTGGAGCAGCGTTTCGGGAAGGAACATCATGACGGCCAACCAGACGCCGGGAGCGAGCGGCGTGAAGCGCCGCCAGTCCTGCCACGCGCCGGCCCGCAGCGTGGCCCACCCGGCGAAGAGGAACCCGATCATCGACGCGAGCCCGGCGACGGCGAAGAAGACGGCGACGATCGTGGCGCTGGTATCGCTGGTCTCGGCGTCCCTGATGGGGATCGAAGCCAGCTCGCCGACCAGCAGTCCCGCGGTGCCGATGACCGCCAGCGCGACACCGCGCGTCGCGGCGCGGGATCGGCCCGCCACGCCGCTGCTACCGAAAGCGCGCAAGCCGACGATCACGAGGGCATGCAGCAGCGAGCTGAAGAGCGAGAACACGACGAACGCGCCGCTGCTCTCCCACGGGTAACGCCACATGTCGTCGCTGATGTCGGTGGAGGGCTGGAGGCCCAGGAACAGCACGGCACCGGCAACGGCGGTGGCCGCGGCGGCCACGATGAACGCGACGGCCGCGTGGCGAGTCTGACGGATATGCACGTCGTTGGTCGGGATCATTGGGTCTCCTCCTGGGCGTTGTTGACAGGTGTTGTTGTACGCACCCGGGGCCCGCAGGTCATCGGCGCTGCTGCGGCATTCGCGGTACGCGCCAGCACTGAATGCGGTTGCGCACCAGCACGGTTGCCGCCGTCGGCGCCAGCGGGGACAATCGGCTCGGTGAAGGATCTGGGTCTACGCCCGTGGCCGGCGGCGCTGGTCGTCGCGACTGTGGTGACCGAGGTTGTCGCCGTCGCGCTGTCGTGGGGGTTGGAGCCCGCCTGGGACATCACGCTGTACGCGCTCTACACAGTGACCCAAGTCGCCGTTGGTGCGCTCATCGTGTCCCGGCACCCGGGGCACCGCATCGGATGGCTGTTTATCGTCGACGGCCTCTTCACCGCAGTCGCGGCCGACGCGGCGCAGGGCTGGGGCCTGCGGGCTGCCGAACACGATTGGCCCGGCGGCCCCTTCGGCGAGTGGGTCGCGCTGTGGAGCTGGATCGCCACCGGTCCCCTCGGGGTGCTTCTGTTCCTGTGGTTCCCCGACGGCCACCTCCCACGGCGTGGTTGGCAGGCCCTGGCATGGGTCAGCGTCATCGGAGCCGCGGTCGCGTTGCCCGGATTTGCCATGAACCCCCATCTCGGTGACCAGTTCGTCGGCGGCCGCAACCCCTATGCGGTCGAAGGCGCTCCGATCGACCTGCTCCTCGGTGTCGGCATGCCGTTGTTCCTGGGCTCGCTGGTGGTGGCGATCGTGCCGCTGGTCCAGCGCTTCCGGCGCTCCAGCGGCGTCGAACGGCTCCAGCTGCGCTGGTTCGCGTTCGCGTCGGTGTGTGCGGCGGTCGTGCTGCCAACGGTGGCCGTTCTGTGGAGCGTGGTGCCCGCCGTGCGCCCGCTGACCGCGTTGGCACTGATGTCGATACCGATCGCCGCTGGGATCGCCATCCTGCACTACCGGCTCTACGACATCGACCTCGTCATCAACCGCACCGTCGCCTACGCAACCCTCACGGTGCTCCTCGCCGGCACGTACGCGGTGGCCACGGTGGCGCTGGGGGCGGCCGTCGGGCGTCACTCGGCATGGGTCACCGCCGGGGCCACGCTGGCCGTCGCCGCCTTGTTCCGCCCCCTCCGGATCCGCATCCAGGACGCGGTGGACCGGCGGTTCAACCGCTCCCGCTTCGATGCCATGCAACAGATGACCCGCTTCCTCGACGACCTTCGCGCTGGGCGTGCCGCGCCCGAGGACGTCGAGCCCACCCTCCGTCGGGTCCTCGACGTCGACGACCTCGAGGTCCGACTGTCGCTGCCCCATGGCGGGTCGACCGTCGACCTGTCGGGGGCGCCGGTGCCCGACGAGGTGACCGACGGACGGACGAGCTGGCCGATCCGGCACGGCGGAGCGCTGCTCGGAACGGTCGTGACGCCGGCGGAGCTCGCCGAGCGCCGCTCGCTGGTCACCAAGGTGCTGGAAGCCGGTTCGCTGGCGGTCGAGATCGCCCGGCTCCGGGTCGAGCTGCGGCACCAGCTGGACGAGGTCGAGGCGTCACGGACCCGGATCGTCGCGGCCGCCGACGACGAGCGTCGCCGAATCGAGCGTGATCTCCATGACGGTGCCCAGCAGCGGCTGGTGTCGATCGGTCTGGCGCTCCGTCACGCCCAACACGCGCTCGGATCCACTGACACCGAGGTCACCCGGACACTGGACGATGCGGTAGGGGAGATCACGGTGACGATCGACGAGCTGCGCGAGCTTGCCCGCGGGCTGCGCCCGGCCGCACTCGACGCCGGGCTCGGCGCCGCGCTGCGCGACCTTGCGAGGCGGGCACCGCTCGCCGTCGAGGTCGACGCCGATGGCCGGCGGTTCGCGCCCGACGTGGAGACCGCGGCGTACTTCTGTGCGTGCGAAGGACTCACCAACGCGGTCAAGCACGCCCGTGCCACCAAGATCGTGCTGAGTGCTCGACGATGCAACGGTGCGCTCGTCGTGTCCGTCGCCGACGACGGCGTCGGTGGCGCCGTCACCGACCGCGGCTCGGGGTTGACCGGGCTCTCCGATCGCGTCGCCGCCCACGGCGGGACCCTCCGCATCCACAGCAACAGCACCGGCACGACACTGCTGGCGGAGTTCCCGTGCGCGTCGTGATCGCCGAAGATCAGGCCCTCCTGCGCGAAGGCCTGGCCCGGCTGTTCCGCGACGGCGGCCATGATGTCGTCGCGACACTGGGCGACGCCGACGACGTACTCGAGACGGTACGCCGGGCGCAGCCGGACCTCGTCGTACTCGACATCCGCATGCCGCCGACGTTCACCGACGAAGGCGCCCGCGCCGCGCTCGCCATCAAGGACGAGCTACCCGGCGTCGGCGTGCTCGTCCTGTCGCAACACGTCGAGACGACCCACGCCGTCGCGCTCGTCGCCCACCCTGGCTTCGGCTACCTCCTCAAGGACCGCGTGCTGGAAGTCGGTGAGTTCCTCGCCACCAGCGAACGGGTCGCGGCCGGTGGCTCCGCCCTGGATCCTGTGGTCGTCGCCAGCCTCGTCTCGCCCGCCTACGGCGGCCCCGTCGAACGGCTGTCCGAACGCGAACGCGGGGTGCTCCAACTCATGGCGGAAGGACTGACCAACTCGGGAATTGCCGGTCGGCTCGTCGTCAGCGAGCGCACCGTCGAAGCCCACGTCCGGCACATCCTCCTCAAGCTCGACATCGCCGAGACCGACGATGCCCATCGCCGGGTCATCGCCGTGCTCACGTACCTCGACAGCCTCCACCACACCTGACACGTCGCCGCCACCCCGGAGCCGGAGCCCGTTGACGGCTCGAACCGACGGTCGTACGCTGCGGAGCACGACACGGCCGTAATTTCGACCGTGTCGTGTCGACGGACCACCGGGGGCCGTCCGGACGAGGAGTGCAGACATGGGTTCGACCGACATCGACGGGTTCTCGGGCAAACGGGCGGCGGAGATCGTCGGCATCACCTATCGCCAGCTCGACTACTGGGCCCGCACCGACCTGATCCGTCCGTCGGTGGCCGACGCCGCCGGGTCCGGCAGCCGTCGCCGGTACAGCTACAAGGACCTGCTCGAGCTCAAGGTCATCAAGCGGCTGCTCGACGCCGGCATCAAGCTCGAATCGATCCGCGATGCCTTCGAGTACCTGCGGGAGCGCCTCGGCGAGGACGTCGCGTCCGCCCACCTCGTCATCAGCGGCACCAGCGCACTGCTCGTCCGCGAGGGCGAGCTGGTCGACGTGGTGAACCGCTACCAAGGCCAGGGTGTGTTGAATCTGCTGCCCATGGACGGGGTGCTGCAGGAGCTCGACGCCGCGGTGGCCGAGATCTCGCCCGGGGCGGTCGCGCCGCCGATGGAGTCCGCCGTCGAGGCGTGACGCCGGGCATGGCACGGTCTGCCATGCTCGCACCATGAGGCACTCTCCACTCGAGGCCGAGCATCGCGACCTGGGGGCCAAGCTGGTTCCCTTCGGGGGCTGGGACATGCCGCTGGCCTATGCCGACGGCACCGTCGCCGAGCATCGAGCCTGCCGCACCGGCGCCGTCGCCTTCGACGTGTCCCACCTCGGCACGGTGCGGGTCACCGGCCCCGACGCGTTCGACCGGCTCCAGGACACCTTCACCAACGACCTGCGACGGATCGCGCCGGGCCGGGCCCAGTACACCCACCTGCTCGATGCCGACGATGCCTCGGTGCTCGACGACATCATCGTGTGGTGGGTCGCCGACCAGCACTTCGACGTCATGCCCAACGCGTCCAACACCGAGGGGGTCCGCGCCGCCATCGGCGGCGACGACGTGACCAGCACGCGCGCCGTGATCGCGCTCCAGGGTCCCGACGCACGAGCGCGTCTGCGCACCGTCGCGCCCGATGCCGCCGACATCGCCCGCTTCGCGGTGGGAGCCTTCGACTGGGAGGGCACTCGCTGCACCGTGGCGGGAACGGGCTACACGGGCGAGGACGGCGTCGAGTGCGCGGTGCCGGCCGAGGTGGCACCGTCGTTCTGGCGGGCGGTGCTGGCAGCCGGGTTCACGCCCGCCGGCCTGGGGGCGCGGGACACCTTGCGGCTCGAGACCGGGCTGCCCCTGCACGGCCACGAGCTCGGGCCCGGCATCACCCCGCTGCAGGCCGGCCTCGGGTGGGTGGTGCGGTGGGACACCGAGTTCCGGGGCAAGGCCGCCCTGGAGGCCGAGCGGGCCGCCGGCCCGGCCCGGTTGCTCCGGGGCCTGGTGTGCGAGGGCCGGCGTCCACCGCGCGCCGGGAACTCCGTGCTGGTCGACGGGGCCGAGGCCGGCACCGTCACCAGCGGGAACTTCTCGCCGATGCTCGAGTGCGGGATCGCGTTGGCGTTCCTGCCGCCCGGAGTCGACGACGACACGCAGGTCGAGGTCGATGTGCGGGGCAGCGCGCTCGCGGCCACGGTCACGAAGCCGCCGTTCTGGTCCCACTAGGATCGCGGCACACGGGCGGGCGCATACAGCGGAGTCAGCCCATCGATCGGGCCGACGGGCCCACGATCTGCGAGGTGGACACGAGATGACGAAGCGACCGATCTGGGTCCTGTTCGTGGCGGCGGCAGCCCTGCTCTCGCTGGCCGTGACCGCGTGCGGCGACGACGACACCACCAACGCGTCGGACTCCTCGTCCACGACCACCTCCGCCCCCAAGAGCGACGCCGAGCAGGCGGCCGAGGACGCGGCCAGTGCGGCGCTCGGGGGCAAGTGCGCGTTCCTCGGCAAGATCGCCGGCACCGGCTTCGAGCAGGCCTTCGATCCCACCGCATTGATGGGCAATGGTCAGGGCGCGGTCGACTTCGGCGCGGTGTACGGCCCCCTCGCCGACCAGCTCACCCAGGTGGCTGACGCCGCACCGGACGAGATCGCCGATTCGTTCCACACCCTCGCCGACGGTTTCAAGCAGGTCGCCGACCAGCTGAAGGGCGTGTCGATCGACTTCAGCGATCCCCAGAACATGGACCCCGACGCGTTGGCGAAGCTCGAAGCGGTGGGTTCCAGCTTGGACACCGCCGAGTTCCAGGCCGCCTCCGATGACGTCGACACCTGGATGAGCGCCAACTGCGACGCCAGCGCCAACGGCTGATGTCCGGCCTGCCGTTCGATGGCTGACCTGTGGCCGGGACGGGCCTATCCGCTCGGCTCAACCTACGACGGCGCCGGCACCAACTTCAGCCTGTTCTCGGAGATCGCCGACCGGGTCGAGCTGTGCCTGTTCGACGCGGCCGATGTCGAGACGCGATACGAGCTGCGTGAAGTCGACGCCCACAGCTGGCACGGCTACCTGCCCGGCGTGGTTCCCGGGCAGCGCTACGGCTGGCGGGTCCACGGACCCTGGGATCCGGCCTCCGGTCATCGATGCAACCCGAACAAGTTGCTGCTCGACCCCTATGCCAAGGCGGTCACCGGCTCGGTCGACTGGGACGACGAGTGCTTCTCGCACCAGCTGACCGACCCGCTGCTCCCCAGTGAGGGCGACAGCGCCCCCCACGTCCCCAAGGCGGTGGTGGTCAACCCGTACTTCGACTGGGGCAACGACCACGCCCCGGGGGTCCCGCTCGAGGACACCATCATCTACGAGGTCCACGTCAAGGGCTTCACCCAGCAGCTCCCCGGAATCCCCGACGACATCCGCGGCACCTACGCCGGCCTCGCCCATCCCGCATCGATCGGGCACCTGCACAAGCTGGGGGTCACCGCGGTCGAGCTGTTGCCCATCCACCAGTTCGTCCACGACCACTGGCTGGTCGACAAGGGCCTGACCAACTACTGGGGCTACAACTCGATCGGGTTCCTCGCCCCGCACAACGCCTACGCGGCGTGGGGCGACACCGGGGCGCAGGTGCAGGAGTTCCGCCACCTGGTCAAGGCCCTCCACGACGCCGGCATCGAGGTGATCCTCGACGTGGTCTACAACCACACCGCCGAGGGAGACGAACGGGGCCCGACGTTGGGCTTCAAAGGGATCGACAACGCCGCCTACTACCGGCTCGAGGAGAGCGACCTCACCAAGTACCGGGACTACACCGGCACGGGCAACTCGATGAACATGCGTCACCCGCACGTCCTGCAGCTGATCATGGACTCGCTGCGGTACTGGGTGACCGAGATGCACGTCGACGGGTTCCGCTTCGACCTGGCCGCCACGCTGGCCCGTGAGCTCCACGAGGTCGACCGCCTGTCGGCCTTCTTCGACCTGATCCAACAGGACCCGATCGTGTCGCAGGTCAAGCTCATCGCTGAGCCCTGGGACGTGGGGGAGGGGGGCTACCAGGTCGGGAACTTCCCGCCCCTGTGGTCGGAGTGGAACGGGCTGTACCGCGACACCGTGCGCGACTACTGGCTCCAGCAGCACACCACCGCGCTGCGTGACTTCGGGTTCCGGTTCACCGGATCGTCGGATCTCTACGAGGCGTCGGCCCGCAGGCCGTCGGCCTCGGTCAACTTCGTCACCGCCCACGACGGCTTCACGCTCCGAGACCTGGTCTCCTACGACCGCAAGCACAACTCGGCCAACGGCGAGGGCAACACCGACGGATCCGACGACAACCGGTCGTGGAACCACGGCGTCGAGGGCCCCGCCGACGCGCCGGAGATCGAGCTGTTGCGCCGCCGCCAGCAGAAGAACCTGCTGGTGACCCTGTTCACCGCCCAGGGGGTACCGATGTTGCTGGGCGGGGACGAGATCGGCCGGACGCAACGGGGGAACAACAACGCCTACTGCCAGGACAACGAGGTGTCCTGGTACCACTGGGACGAGGCCGACGACGACCTGCTCCAGTTCACCCGGCGCCTCATCGCCTTGCGGCGCGATCACCCGGTCTTCCGGCGCCGGCGCTGGTTCCAGGGGCGGTCCATCCACGGCACCGACGCCCTCGACATCAGCTGGCTCCGGCCCGACGGGTCGCCGATGACGCACGAGGACTGGGTCGAGGAGGACGCCGCCGCCATCGGCATCTTCCTCAACGGCGACGCGATGCCGTCGGTCGACTGGCGCGGCGAGCCGATCACCGACGACAGCTACCTCCTGTTGTTCAACCCCACGGCCGACGCGATCGAGTGGACCCTCCCGGGTCGTCCCCTGGGTGAGCGCTGGGCGCTCGAGTTGTCCACCGACGAGACGGTCCGGGCCGGAGAGGACGTCGTGGTCGAGATGGCCAAGGTGGCCGCTCGCTCGGCCATGGTGCTCCGCCGCATCGGCTGATCACCCCCGTCCGGGGTCGTGGGACATACACTGATCGTGTGTCCCACGTCCTGACGTCTCGCCCGACCGTTCCGGCCGGCGCACCGCTCGGTCCCGAGTCGTTGCTGTGGCGCATCGCCTCCGACTGGCGCTCGGGCTTGAGCGGGCTCAGCGCCGGCATCCTCCAGCTCATGTACCCGCACCTCGGCAGGGGAGTGGAGGAGCACTCGGCCTTCTTCGAGGAGCCGTGGGACCGGATCCACCGCTCGGTCCCGCAGATCTGGGCCACGATCTTCGCCTCCGACGCCGACGACCGTGGCACCCGGATCCGCGACTACCACAAGGAGATCAAGGGCACCGATGCCCACGGGCAGCGCTACCACGCCCTCGATCCCGACACGTTCTGGTGGGCGCACGCCACCTTCACCTGGGAGATGTTCGAGACCGCCGACCGCTGGGACCACCGCACGCTGTCGTGCGCCCATCGCGAGCAGCTCTACCAGGAGACGGTCACCTGGTACCGGCGCTACGGCGTGAGCGACCGGCCCGTGCCCGCCAACCATGCCACCTTCGAGGCCCGGTTCGAGCAGATCTGCACGGAGGAACTGGCCCTGACCCCGACGGCCGAGCGAGCGCTCGACATGGCCCTCCACGACCGCGTGTCACCGCCCGGGATGCCCGAGCCCGCCCAGGCCGTCCTGACGCCGGTGATGCGCACCATCGCCATCGGCGGCCTCCCTCCGGTGGTTCGCGGGCGCTTCGGCATCCCGTGGACCAGCGCCGACGAGCTGGCCTGGCGCGGCATCCAGGTGACCGTGCGCAACGCCGGCTCGATCATCCCGCACCGTCTCACCCGCGGCCCCTACCTCCGCTCGATTCGGCGCATGCGCCACATCGCCGCGCCTCGCCCGGCCGCCTGACCGTGCCCAAGGAGAGCACCCGCGTCGACACCGTCGCGCTCCTCGGCCTGCTCGCCGATCCCGCACGGGCCGACGACACCGACGAGCGGATCCTCGGGGCAGCCGCCGTGCTGCTGCTGACCGGTGGCCTGACGGCGCTCGAGGTCGACGAGGTGGCAGTGCGCAGCGGCATCGGCCGGAGCACGATCTACCGCCGCTTCGGGGACCGCAACGCCCTCATCACCGCCACCCTGGCCCGGGAAGGACGCCGCCTGCTCGCCGTGCTGGCCGATGCGGTGGCCGACGCCGACGACGTCGTCGAGCAGGTGGTGACCGCCTTCTGCGCCGGCTTGCGCATGGCCCAGGCCACCGGGCTGGCCGACCTGGTGCGAGAGGACCCGCGGCTGCTCCGTCTGCTCACCATCGACGGCGCACCGGTCATCGCCGCAGCCCGGGACGAGCTCGCCGAGCTGGCCCGGCGCCGGGACCCCAGCCTGGGTGAGCTCGAGGCCCGGCGCACCGCCGAGGTGCTGGTGCGTCTGGGGATCTCGTTCGTGATCGCCCCCGAGTCCTGCCTCGATCCGGCGGGTGACGACGCCGAGGTGGTCGTCCGCCGGACCATCGGACCGCTGGTCGACCCGAGACGGTGACGGCCGGGCGACGGCGTCAGGCCAGCTGGCGGGCGATGGTGCCGGCGTCGTAGTAGAGCCGCTGGTTGACCAACCGGTCACCGTCGAACTCGAAGATCGCCGCCATGCGGGCCTTGAACCGCCGTCCGGAGGGTTCCACCCCGTGCAGGTCGCCCAGATGGGTTCCGGTCATCCAGTGTTCCGAGACCACCGCACCGTCGCTGTGGTGGTGGCAGATCACCTCGAAGTGCTGGTCGGGGAAGGATCGGCGTCGCTCGGCGAGGTAGGCCCGCACGGCGTCGGCCCCCTCCAGCACCCGCCCGGACGCGATCAGCTCGATGCGCGGCCGGCTGAACGTGGCCAGGACGCCCTCGATGTCGCCGGCGTTGTGGGCCGCGAGGTGGGTCCGCAGCAGCTGCTCGCGAGCTTCGCGGAGCTTGTCGCTGATCGGTACGACGTCGGCCAACGGACCCGAGGCCTCAGTCGAGCAGGTCGGGCTGGTCGTGCACGATCTTGTCGTAGAGGGGCTGGAAGCTGAACCAGCCCGCGAACCTCGAGCCGACCTGGGTGAAGGCCTGCTGGGCGTCCTCCTCGTCGATGAGCACCGGCGTGCCGGCCGCCTCGGCCATGAGCTGCACCTCGCAGGTGCGCTCCATGGTGATGAACCACCACGCGGCTTCGTCCACCGAGTGGCCCACGGTGAGCAGGCCGTGGTTGCGCAGGATGGCCGCCTTGTTGTCGCCGAGGGCATGGGCGATGCGCTTGCCCTCCTCGACGTCGAGCACCACGCCGGTGTAGTCGTCGAACAGGGCGTGATCGGTGTAGAACGCGCACGAGTCCTGGGTGATGGGATCGAGGGTGCGGGCCAGCGTCGACCAGGCCCGTCCGCACTTGGAGTGGGTGTGGGCCGCGGCGACGACGTCGGGGCGGGCCTGGTGGACCTGGCTGTGGATGGCGAAGGCGGCCTGGTTGACCGGCCAGTCGCCCTCGACCACCGCACCGTTGTGGTCGACGCAGATGAGATCGGACACCCGGATCAGGTCGAAGCTGAGACCGAACGGGTTGACCCAGAACAGCTCGGGGTGCTCGGGGTCGCGGGCGGTGACGTGGCCGGCGACGCCCTCGTTGAAGCCGAAGCGACCGAAGAGGCGGAAGGTGGCGGCCAGGCGCTGCTTGCGGTGGAGACGCTCGTCCTCGACCGAATCGAACTCGGGAAGCGTGTGCGGGGTGGGGTGGGGAACGGTCGCGGTCATCGGTGGGCTCCTCGACGGATGGGCAACGCGGCCAGCGTAGTGGTGGGGATGTCCGCGCGCCCGAGTGAGCGGGTCACGCCCCCCGCTGTCCGGGCCGGCGATCAGCCCACGTCGACGCCGGCTTCGGCCGCCAAACCGCTGAAGCCCTTCCACAACAGATCGGCGAGGTAGGTGGTCAACGCGGCGCGCGACATCGTCTGGTTGCGGATCCACCAATCGCCGGCGTGGTGCACCATCCCGACGATCCCGAAGGCCATCGGTTCGGCGCCCCCGGCGTCGAGACCGTTGGCCCGGAGCTGGTCGCCGATGACGACGGCCACCTGGCGGCCGATCACGTCGATGAGTGCCCCCATCGACTGGGCGGCGTCGGCCCGGCCGGTCTGACGCATCAGGAACGTGTAGAGCTCGAGGTCGTCCTCGAGGAAGGCGAGGTAACCCTCGACGGTGCGTTGCAGGAGGTCTTCGGGCGCATCGCCCCCCAGCGTGGTGCCGAGCCGTTCGATCAGCGCGGTTCCGTACCGCTCGCCGATGGCGGCCACCAGACCGTCGCGGTCGCCGAAGTGCCGGTACAGGATGGGCTTGGTCACCCCGCCCTGGGATGCGATCTGCTCCATCGAGGCGCTGGCGCCGACGGTACGGATCGCCTCGACCGCAGCATCGAGCAACTGCTGCCGGCGTTCTTCTCGACTGGGACGCGCTCGATCGGCTCGCTTGTTGGCTGCCACGGCGAGGATCGTACCGACCGTACGCTCGTGCTCCGGCACATCTCCGCCCCGGTACGATCCGCGCCCAGTCATGGCCATGTCCGACCTCGCCACGCGACTGCAGCGCCCCCTGGCCGGTGTGATCGTCGTCGTACTGTCGCTCGCCTCACTCAGCGCGCTGCGATACGAGGCTCCCGCCGCCGAGGTCGACACCACCCGGAGCGGCGGGTCAGCCGATGGCGGGTCCACCGGTGGACCGGGGGACGACGTGGTCGCGTCGTCGACCACGGCGCCCGACGGGGGAGTCGACGCCGGTGCTCCGCTCCCGGCCGACGGGTCCGCGCCGCTCGGTGCGTCGGTCGTGCCGACCCCGGGCACCTACCGGTACGAGGTCACCGTCACCTCGGGGACGGACACGTCGGTGCAGGAGGAGCAACGCGTCATCGAGATCCTCTCCGGCGACCAGACCGACGCCGTGGTGCAGTTGTCGGCCCGCCTGGCCGGCGAGAGCCAGGTGTCGGTCCTCGACTGGTCACCCGGTGGCGCGTTCGTCCGCTCGACCCGCATCGAGGACGCCTCGGGGCCGAGCCAGGACTGCACCTGGTCGCCGGCGTTCCCGGAGTTCGGCGCGCTGGCGCCCGGCGCGAGCTGGACGCTCGACTCGACCTGCCAGACGCCGGTGGGTGGGATCGACACCACCTTCACCGTGACCGGTACGGGCCGGGTGGTGGGCACAGCCACGGTCGACGTGGCCGGCGTCGCGGTGACGGTGTGGCAGATCGAGCGGGACCGGACCACCACCATCCAGGCCTCGTTCGGCCCGCGTACGGTGACCCAGCAGGCCCGGGAGCAGGGCACGATCTCCTTCGACCCGAACCGGGGCATCGTGGTGCGCTCCGACGTCACGGTGACCCTCACCGGCACCCAGTCGGGTCAGACCCGAAGGGTCTCGGTGTTGCAGCCCGGGTGACCGCCCTCAGTGGCGGCGCGCGGCGCGGAGGGCGGCGGCGCCGATCCGGGCCAGGCGGGCATCGCCGAACGGCGTGGATGCCGAACCCATGTCGTTGGTGACGAATCCGACCGACAGGTGGGTCTCGGGATCGGCCCAGCCACCCGACCCGCCGAGGCCGAAGTGACCGAACCCCGAGCGGGGCTGTCGGCTGGTGACGAACGCCCGGTGGTATCCGAGGCGCCACTTCATGTCGACGTGGATGCAGTAGTCACGACCGGCCCACTGCTGCGTGCCGATGGTGGCCACCCGACCGGGGGAGAGGATGCGGACGCCGTCGTGCTCCCCGTCGTTGGCGATCATCGAATACATGGCGGCGAGCGAACGGGCCGTGAAGGTGCCGTTGGCCGCGCCGATCTCGGCGTCGAGCACCCGCAAGGAGGTGTCCCGGAACAGTTCCATCACGCCGGGCACCGCCGAGCTCTCGACCATGGGCCGGGTGAAGCCCCAGGCGAGCAGCCACTCGGTGAGCTTGTCGGCGATCCACGCGTTGGGCGCCTTGAACGGAGGCATCAGCGGTGCGACCCGGCCCCGGTCGGATTCCGGCAGTCCGATGGCGAGCCCGTCGAGGTGGAGCGGACCGGCGATCTCGTCCCGTACGAAGGTGCCGAGGCTCACGCCCGAGACCCGGCGCACGATCTCGCCCACCAGCCAGCCGTAGGTGAGGGCGTGGTAGCCGGACCGGGTGCCGGCGGGGGGATCGGAGGGCTGGGCGGCGAGCGCGCCGACCATGTGGTCCCAGTCGAGCATCTCGTCGGCGTGGTCGATCACTCCGGTCAGGCGATGCAAGCCTCCTTGATGGCACAGGAGGTTTCGTACCGTGACGAATTCCTTGCCGGCCTGGGCGAACTCGGGCCAGTAGGTGCACACCGGGGCGTCGTAGTCGACCAGGCCCCGGTCGGCGAGGATGTGCAGGGCGAGCGACGTGATGCCCTTCGTGGTCGACCAGGAGATCGACATCGTGTCTTCGGTCCACGGCGCGCCGGACGGGTCCCGGGTGCCGCCCCAGGCGTCGACGACCTTCTCGCCGTCGACGAAGACGGCGACCGCGCCGCCATAGCGACCCGGCTTGGACGTGTACCGGTCCAGCAGGTCGGTGACGGCGCCGAAGGCGGGATGCACGTACCCATCGATCATCCGGTCACGTTGCCACCGACCCCGGTCACCGTGCGAAGCCGGACGTTCCGTCACTGTGACGAAACGGGCCATGGGTCATCGCACTCGGCGCTCGGTACCGTCCGGGGCCATGAAGGACATCGAGTGCCCGGAATGCGGCGAGACCGAGGAGCTACGAGGGATCCGGGTCGACGAGTTGATCCAGGTGACCTGCGAGCGATGTGGACGACAGTGGAATCGGGATCCGTCGCCTCGGTGCACGCGCTGCGGCGGAGACGATCTGTTCGCCGCCTGTCGGGCCATCGTCGAGCGGTCGCGCGGTTCACAGCTCTCGATCGTCGCCACCGAGGTCGTACACCTGTGCATGGACTGCGACGCCGAGCTGGTGGCCCGGTACCGGCGATCGAGGTCGCCGCTCATGCCCGACGAACTCCCGACCACCTGAAGCCACAAACGCCGAGAATCCACGTTCTGTAAAGTTCGCCCGGGAGGCGGGCTGGACGGGTGTCCCCCGATCGAGCCGTTCGCTCGACGTCAGTAGTACTTGCGGATGACGCCGGCGGCGGTGGCGATGTCGCCGCCTTCCCTCTCGGCTTCCTTCAGGTTGCCCTCGTTGAGCTGGGTGCTGGCGAAGACGAGCTTGATGCCACCCGAGTTCCCGTGGCGCAGTTCGCAGCCGTCGTCGTAGAAGTGGATGTGCGGGTACTTGGTGCTGGGCACGAAGAACTCCTTGGTGCCCTTGGCCTCGGTGGGCACGTTGGCCTTCTCCAGCGCCTTCTTCAGCTTCTTGTCGTACGCCATGTTGGTTCGCTCCCCTGGTGCAGTGAGTGGTGTGGGTGGATGCGAGAACCGCCCCGCCGCGCCACGGCAGCGTGGCGTCGCCACTGTCTACTCGCCAGGAGGTGGGCCGTGACGGGACGCGCATGGCGCCCGGTTTCGTCACGGTGACGGAATCCCCCGCCACCCTCTCCGATCCGCCGAGTCAGCGGCGCAGCGCACCCATCAGCCGGAGCACGTACCAGAAGAGCAGCATGACCGAGGCGAACAGCTGGACGGCGGCCCCGACATGGGCGTGGCTCGGGTAGCGGGCCATGATCGCCTGCGTCTGGTAGAGGATCGACCCGCCGGCCAGCACGATCATGGCGACGCTGAACCAGATGCCCAGGCTCAGACCGAACAGCACCGCGGCCACGATGAGCACCAGCGCGCCGATGCCGCCCCACATGAGCATGGGCCGCAGCACCGAGAGGTCCTTGCGGGTGGTGAACGCGATGATCGACAGCCCGGCGAAGCCGAGGGCGGTGATCACGGCGGCGGCGGCAACCGTCGTCCCGCCGTTGTCGGTGTCGTTGAACACCAGGTACAGGAACGGTGCGAAGAGCAGGGCCTCACCGGCGGCCATGCCGAACAGCCCGGCGTACTGCACGTTGGCGTTCTCGAGGTTGTGGGCGGCCGAGGTCGCCATCCACTGCACCACCATGAAGCCGCCGAGGATGAGCAGCCAGCTCGCTCCCCCACTGCCGAAGACCAGGTCGAAGATCCCCTTGGCGATGCCGGTGCTGAACAGGATCGTCTCGAAGCCGACGAACGCGAGGACGGCCAGCAGCAGGTGCTGGTAGACGCGGATGACGAACTCGCCTCGGGTCTCGGCGTCGAGCGACGCGACCGGGCGGGCTGGAGCAAAGGATTCCATCCCCCAAGTCTGCCTCGCGACGGATGAGAACCGGGTGTCAGGCCTCCTCGTGCCAGATCGATCGCAGTGGGCGGGCCGCGGTGAGCAGCCACTCGAGGGCGTCGCGGTAGTCGGCTTTGGTCGGGTTGCCGACCAGGTCGCGCTCCACATCCTCGATGGCCGCCTCGAGCACGTACAACCGGTCGCGCAGCTCATCCATCGCGTGGCGGGTCAGGACGAGCTCGTGTTCGGACAGGCCCACCTCCGCGGCCCGTTGCCGAGCCTCGTAGTCCCGCTGACGGCACGACCGGCGGCAGAACTCCTTGGGCCGGCCCGGTCCCGGCGTCACCGGGAAGGGACGAGCGCACCAGCGACAGCGACGTTCGGACTCGCGCACCGCGGTCATGGTACGGAGCCGTTTCGGCCGGTGTCGGGACCCCCGCCTGTGCACGAATCGGTGGAAAACATGTCGACAACCGCTGGGGTCTGGGGACAGCCGAAGAAATTCGGTGGATAACCACTGCGTTTGGAAAATACCCCTTGACCTGCGCTTTTGGGCATGGTCATAGTTGCTCCACGCCAGCAGGAACGGCTGGTCGGAACCACCGGAAAGGCTCGGAGGCGGCAACGCCGAAGAGCACGGAACGCAGGCCGGCCACCGCGAGTGCGGGCGAGGAATGAGATGCCACGGCCACCTGCCGCCCAGTCGAGACCCCGGTCGCGACGAACGCAGCCTGGAGCCGTGGCCCGGGGACGCTGTTCGCAGTCGTTGCCGGTGCCAACCACGTCAGATGAGGACCCCCGGTTCGCATCAGGCGTGGCGCCTGGAGGCAGAGGGGAAACCCGAGGCCGACGGACGAAAACGGACTCGCCCGCCAGGATGGGAGTCAAATCCCAGCCCGACGGGCGAGTATGAACATCGAGTCCGGACGGTACTCCCGAACGATTCGATGGTGGTGGATCTCAGACCGAACCGACGCCCCGCCGGGCGGTCGGGCTCACGCCCGATCAGCCAGCGGGGCGTCAACCTTTTTCGGCTCGGACCGTCCTCCTCACCCGGTGGGAGCGACGCGCCGGTAGGTGGCGAGGAAGCGGTCGTTCTCCTCCGGCGTCCCGATCGTGACCCGCAGGCCCTCGCCGGTGAACGGCCGCGTGACCACACCCTCCCGCTCGAGGTCGAGGTAGACGCGGTCGCTGCGCTCGCCGAGCGGCAGCCACACGAAGTTGGCCTGGGGTTCGGGCACTTCGTGGCCGTCGGCCCGCAGGGTGGCGAGGACACGGTCGCGCTCGGCCACCACCAGCGCGCAGCGCGCCAGGATCTCCTCCTCGGCACCGAGAGCGGCCAGCGCAGCGGCCTGGGCGGCGGCGTTCACCGCGAACGGGAACAGCGTCTTGTCGATCGTCTCGATCACCGCCGGATGACCCATGGCGTAGCCCACTCGCATGCCGGCAAGGCCGTGGGCCTTCGAGAACGTCCGCAGCACCACCACGTTGTCGCGGGTGCCGACCAACGCCCGCACCGGGTCGCCCAGCGCCGGATCGGCGAACTCGTGGTACGCCTCGTCGACGACCAGGAGCACGTCGTCATCCAAGCCTGCGGCCAGCCGTTCCAGCTCGGCGACGCTGACCGCGGTACCGGTGGGGTTGTTCGGGTTGGCGACCAGGACCAGACGGGTGGCCTCCGTCACCGCCGCCAGGAGGGCGTCGACGTCGGTGGTGTGGCCGACCAGCGGGACCGTGACCTCGGTGGCCCCGACGAGACGCACGTAGACCGGGTAGACCTCGAACGAGCGCCACGGGTACACGACCTCGGCGCCCGGCTCCCCGTAGGACAGCAGGAGTTGCTGCAGCAGCCCGACCGAGCCACAGCCCACGGTCACCTGTTCGACCGACAGGCCCCGAGCGGCGGCCAACGCGGCGCGCAGCGCGCTCGCCCGGTGGTCGGCGTAGCGATTCGCACCGGCGCCGGCACGGGCGATGGCGTCCACGATGGCGGGCAACGGTGGCCACGGCGTCTCGTTCGATGCCAGCTTGATGGCGCCGGTGATCCCGTGCTCGGCCTCGGCCTGCGCCGCCCCCTTCCCCGGTCGGTACGCGGGCAGCGAGTCGACGGCAGCGCGAGGGCGTCCTGGCATGGCGCGACTCTCCCAACACCGCGCGTGGCGGCACAAGCGGACCGCCGGTACGGTGCCGGTCCATGCACGGGGGATCTGCGGTCATCGACACCACGCTCGGACCCGTTGGCGGCGACCACAAGCGAGGTGTCCTGCGGTACAAGGGGATTCCGTTCGCGGCGCCGCCCGTCGGCGAGCTGCGCTTCGCGCCTCCCGCGCCGGCTGAGCCGTGGACCGAGGTGTTCCCCGCCGTCGGGCGCTTCCCGATCGTCCCCCAGCCCATGGCCGGCATGCAGGCGGCCGCCGGGGCCGCCGGGGGTGCCGAGCAGTCCGAGGCCGGCTGCCTGACCCTCAACGTGTGGACGCCGGCGGCCGACGACGGCCGGCGGCCGGTCATGTTCTGGATCCACGGCGGCGGCTTCGTCACCGGCGCCGGCACCGTCCCGTGGTACGACGGCACCAATCTCGCCCGCCGCGATGTCGTGGTCGTGTCGTGCAACTACCGGCTCGGCGCCCTCGGCTTCCTCCACCTCGAGCAGATCGCCGGCTCGTCGCTGGCCGGCTCGGGCAACGCCGGCCTGCTCGATCAGATCGCCGCGCTGCGCTGGGTCCAGGACAACATCGCGGCGTTCGGAGGCGATCCGGGCAACGTGACCATCTTCGGGGAGTCCGCCGGCGGCATGAGCGTGGCGACGCTGCTCGGTACCCCGTCGGCCCGGGGCCTGTTCCACAAGGCCATCCCCCAGTCGGGCGCGGCCAGCAACGTCAGCACGGCCTCCCGCGCCACGCAGGTGGCCGAGAAGGTGATGGAGAGCCTCGGGGTGGAAGACCTCGAAGCCCTCCGCGCCGTGCCGGCCGACCGGCTCGTGGGCGCCCAGTCAGCGGTGGCCGACGACTTCGGTCGCGGCGCCGGGCTCCCGTTCCAACCGGTGGTCGACGGCTCCGTGCTCCCCCGCCCACCCCTGGATGCGGTGCGCGACGGCATGAGCGCCGGCGTGGCGCTCCTCACCGGATCGAACGCCCACGAGATGCGGTTGTTCACCGCGCTCGATCCGCGGCTGCGCCCGACCGGCCGCGATCGGGTGGTGGGCGTGCTCGAGCAGCATGCGCCCGGGCGGGGTGAGTCGCTGTTCCGCGCCTACGAGGCCGAGGTCGGTCCCGACCCGGCGCGGGTCATGGAGGCGGCGATGACCGACCGGGTGTTCCGCCTGCCGGCCATCGAGTTGCTCGAGGCGCACGGCGTCCACAACCCCGACACCTACGCCTACGAGTTCCGCTTCGAGTCGACGGCATTCGGAGGCGGGCTGGGTGCCGCCCACGCCGTCGAGATCCCCTTCGCGTTCGACAACATCGATGCGCCCGGAGCGGCCTTCTTCATCGGTGAGCCCACCGACGAGATGCGGCAGCTGGCGGCCTCGATGGCCGACGCGTGGGTGGCCTTCGCCCGCCACGGCACACCGACGGCCGATCTGCTGCCGGCGTGGCCCCGCTACGAGCCTGGTCGACGGGCGACCATGGCGCTCGATCTCGGCTCCACCGTCGCCGAGGACCCCGGGGGTGCGATTCGTGAGGCGTGGGCGCGGCCCTGACCTCGAGGACCAACTCGGTGGATGACAGATCAGCGGCGGATGACGAGCGAGATCGTCTCGTCCACCCGATCGGCCCACCGCCGCTTGTAGTCCATGTCCATGCCGAGGTCGTACACCGCTATGCCCTCGGTGGTGAGCCGTTCGAGCTGGTCGAACTGGAGCAGGTGGCCGAGGCCAAGGTCGGCGGCATTCCGGTCGTAGGAGAGCTGGAGCCCTCGATAGGTGTCGCCCCGCACACCACCGAGGATGAAGCCGACATCGCGATCGTCGACCCGGGCGACCAGCACCCGGAGGTGCTCCCGGGCGGCCAATCGCACGCAGATCTGGCGATAGAACGCCGCCAGGTCCTCACTGGCCAGCCCGGTGTCGGCCTCGCCCTTCCAGCTGCGAGCCTCGATCCCGAGGATCCGCTCGAACACCTCGTCGGGCGGCAGCGCCGAGAGGTCGCAGATCTCGACGCCCCGTGCGGCCGCGTCGCGCCGCAGCCGTCGCAGCTGCTGGCGGAAGCGAGGTGACCGGCGCGCGAACCACGGCTCGACTCCGCCGGCGAGGTCGACGCGCAGGCGATGCTCGACCGGACCACGGAGCAGCTCGAAGTCCTCGTCGAGCACCCGGGCCACGCACCCGGTCAGGACCATGTCCTCGCGCTGGGCGGCGATCACCGCGAGATCGAACGGCTCCTGGGCCAACCGGGCGGCCAGCATGACGGCCGCCTCCATCGGGGGCCCGACGAGCGGCGTCGCGAAGCCCCACACGGGGTCCAGGCCGACCAGGACCCGGGCACCCTCCGCGGTGGTCGTGGCCCGTAGCCCGCAGAACGCCCGCCCGTTGCCGACCACGATCGGGGCGGCCACCTCCGGGAAGGAGGTGGCCGCCGAGAACGACCAGATGGTCGATGAGCAGAAGGTGTCGACGTCGGGGGTGGCGTCGACTGCCGCGTCCCAGTAGGACGCGATGCGAGGAAGGTCGTCGACCTCGAACCGATGCGCCTCCACGGCCTGGAGACGCTAACGGCTGGCCGGTGTCAGAGCCCTCCGCCGAGGAGGCCGCCCGTCCCGGTGAACGGCTCGGTGCCCGGCACCAGCTGGACGTGGAGGGCAGCACCGTTGATCCCGCTGTTGGGATGAGCCTCGAGCCAACCGAGCTCGTGGCCGATGTCGCCGACGTTGTTCGAGCCGGCCAGCGGCGCGATCGCCAGCGTGGACAGCACGCCGAGGGCGTCGCCGTTGGCGTCGAGGAAGGCCGAGCCGGAGTCACCCGGGATCCCCGGGGTCATGGTGTACACCGGGTGCGACCAGCCACTGGGGATGGTGCCGAGGCTGATGCCGACCTTGGGCGAGAGCTCCGAGACACCCAGTCGCAGGCTGGAGTTGCCGTACGACAGGACCTGGTCACCGGCCGCGGTGGCCCCGGCGATGCCCACCGGACCGCCCCACACGGGGATGGACGGGTTCACCTTGGCCCGGTCGGCCGGGTCGAGGCGGACGAGGGCGAGGTCGTTGTAGGCACAGGTGTCGGGATCGGTCTCCCCCTGGTCC
This sequence comes from uncultured Acidimicrobiaceae bacterium, assembly GCA_963731885.1. Lineage (GTDB taxonomy): Bacteria > Actinomycetota > Acidimicrobiia > Acidimicrobiales > Salinilacustritrichaceae > Salinilacustrithrix. Next base: position 252,648 of record CAVSXR010000022.1, read on the forward strand.
TGCATGGCCAGCCACGAGTTGTAGACCATCGTGCCGGGCTGGCTGGCGCCGTCGACCTCGACCGCCGTCCCGAGCGGCAGCGATGCCGAGTCGCAACCGTCGGTGTCGGTGGCCGCGCCGGTGCCGCTGCAGTGGGCGGCCTGGCCGATGTACACCTCGGTGCCGTCGGTGAAGACGAAGTTGGCCGTGCACTGGGCACCCTCGGTGAAGGTCATCACGCCGGGATGGATGGGGGCCGAGGCCGCCGGGGCCCACTCCTGGGCCGCCGAGGCCGGCGCCGAGAGGCCGATGGCGGCCAGGGTGACGGTGGCGATGAGTGCCGTGAGCATGGTCCTGATCTTCATCGTGGGAGCTTCCTTCTCGGTGCGGGCCGTTGGTGGACGGAGGAACGACAGCAGTCCCCAGGATCTTTCGACCGAAAGGGCGAAAAATCCTCGTCTGCACCAGAACGTGCATTCGTTCCGTTTCCCGACCGCGTTCGCACCGGCGTGGCCGTGGAGGTCTCCCCCGGGGACCGATCGGGTATCGCTCACCGGCAGCGACGAACGGAGCGAACGATGACCACGATCACCTCAGCGGCCCGCGCCACATCGCCGGGCGGGGGCGACTGGAAGGAGTCGCTGGGCCGTCTCGGCCTCGTGGGCAAGGGCCTGCTGTTCGTCGCGGTCGGCATCCTCGCCCTGCAGTTGGCCGCCGGGGACGCCGGCGCCGACACCAGCAGTGCCGGTGCGATCGAGTGGATCGCCAGCCAGCCCCTGGGCAAGTTCCTCCTCGTGTTCCTGACCGTGGCCCTGTTCTCCCTCGCCGCCTGGCGCCTGCTCGACGCCGCCCTCGGCGACCCGGTCGAGGGAAGCGGGGCCGGCGACCGGCTCCGGTTCGCGACCAAGGGCCTCATCTACCTGTCCCTTGCCGTCGCGTCGTTCTCCGCCACCGTCGCCCACTGGAGCGGTTCCGGCGGCTCCGCCAGCGGCTCGGGTTCCGGTGGCCAGCAGAAGGCCACGGCCACCGTCCTGCAGTGGCCCGGCGGTCGCTGGATCGTGGCCGGGGTCGGCGTCGTCGTGGTCGCCTATGCCGTGTACGCCTTCGTGCGCCACGCGGTCGAGCAGCGATTCCTCCGGCGCATGGCGATCGGCTCCAACAGCTGGATCGCCACGGTCGGCCGCGTCGGCTACGGCGCCCGATCCCTCGTCTACCTGCTGGTGGGCTACTTCTTCGTCCAGGCGGCCATCAGCTACCAGCCGAACAAGGCCGAGGGCCTCTCCGGAGCCCTCAAGGAGCTCGCCGGCCAGTCCTGGGGTCGCGGGGTGCTCTGGGGTGTCTCGTTCGGACTCCTCGCCTACGGCGTGTTCACCCTGGCCGAGTCCCGGTACCGCCACGCGGCCTGAACTACGATCGGGCCCGCTGTCGACCCCTGACGGGAGAGTCCTCGCCCCACCGCCAGTGGGGATGGGCGCCGAAGGAGCAACCGCCCCGGAACCTCTCAGGCCACCGGACCGTCGGGACGAGGCACCTCTGGAGAGCAGGGACTCGACCTCGGTCGGCCCTCACCGAAGGAGCAAACGGCCTGGCCTCCACGAGCGGACCGTGAATCTCTCAGGTCATCGAACAGAGGGGGTCCGTGTCTCGTCGCGCCGTCCCCGGAGTCTCCATGTCCCTCCCCCACGCATCCGATCCCCGAAGCTTCGCCCCGCGGCACATCGGGCCTCGGCCCGGGCAGGTCGGCGAGATGCTCACTGCCATCGGTGTCGATTCGCTCGACGAGCTCGTCGACCAGGCCGTGCCGTCGTCGATCCGTCTCCGTGAGCCACTGGCGCTCCCGGATCCGCTGAGCGAGGACGCCATGCTGGCCGAGCTGCGGACCATCGCCGAGGCCAACGTGGTGCGCTCTCCGATGATCGGCCTCGGGTACTACGGCACCCATACGCCCGCGGTGATCCGGCGCAACGTGCTCGAGAACCCGGCCTGGTACACGGCCTACACGCCGTACCAGCCCGAGATCTCCCAGGGTCGCCTCGAGGCGCTGCTCAACTTCCAGACGGTCGTCACCGATCTCACCGGCACCGAGCTGGCCAACTCGTCGCTGCTCGACGAGGCGACTGCCGCCGCCGAGGCGATGGCGATGTGCCACCGGTTGGTGAAGGGCGACCGATCCCGCTTCGTGGTGGCCGCTGACACCTTCCCCCAGACCATCGCCGTGGTGGAGACCCGGGCTCGGGCCATCGGGATGGCGGTCGACATCGTCGACGATCCCGCCGGAGCTGATCTGTCGACAGCCTGTGGCGTGCTCGTGCAGTACCCCGCCTGCTCGGGCGAGCTGACCGAACCGACAGCCGTCATCGCCGCCGCCCACGCCGCCGGCGCGCTCGTCGTGGTCGCCACCGACCTGCTCGCCTGCACCGTCCTCACCCCTCCGGGAGAGCTCGGGGCCGACATCGTGGTCGGGTCCTCGCAACGCTTCGGCGTGCCGCTCGGGTTCGGGGGGCCGCACGCCGGGTTCCTGGGGTGCCGCGACGACTACAAGCGCACCCTGCCGGGGCGGTTGGTGGGGGTGTCGGTGGACGATGCCGGCCGGCCGGCCAACCGGCTGGCGCTGCAGACCCGTGAGCAGCACATCCGCCGGGAGAAGGCCACCTCCAACATCTGCACCGCGCAGGTCCTGCTCGCCGTCATCGCGTCGATGTACGCCGTGTACCACGGGCCCGAGGGCCTCACCGCCATCGCCCGCCGCGTGCACTCCCTCACCGACCGGTTCGCCTCGATGCTCCGTGACGGCGGCATGTCGGTCGTCAACCAGCGATGGTTCGACACGCTCACCGTCGAGGTCCCGGGGCGTGCGCCCCACGTCGTCGGGCGGGCCGCCGATGCCGGCATCGACCTGCGGGTGGAGAGCCCGGATCGGGTGGTGATCGCCTTCGACGAGACCAGCACCGTCGCCACCCTCGAGCGGCTGGCCGACGCCTTCGAACTCGAGCGCCACCAGGTCCAGCTGGCAGCGGACGAAACCCCGACGGCGGAGCTCCACCCGTCGCTGGCCCGGACCTCCGACTTCCTCACCCACCCCACCTTCCACGCCCATCGCTCCGAGACGGAGATGCTGCGCTACCTGCGGACGCTGGCCGACCGCGACGTTGCCCTCGATCGGGCGATGATCCCGCTCGGCTCGTGCACCATGAAGCTCAACGCCACCGCGGAGATGGAACCGATCTCCTGGCCCGGCTTCGCCGACATCCATCCCTTCGCGCCCAGCGACAGCACCGCCGGCTACCTGCGCCTCATCGACGAGCTCGAGGAGTGGTTGGTCGAGATCACCGGGTACGCCGCGGTGTCGTTCCAGCCCAACGCCGGATCGCAGGGCGAGTTCGCCGGCCTCCTCGCCATCCGCACCTTCCACGACGCCAACGGCCACCCGCAGCGGCGGGTGTGCCTCATCCCCAGCTCCGCCCACGGCACCAACGCCGCCTCGGCGGTCATGGCGGGGATGCGGGTGGTCGTGGTGGCCTGCGACGACGACGGCAACGTCGACGTCGACGACCTCCGGGTCAAGGTGACCGAGCACGCCGACACACTCGCCGCGCTGATGGTCACCTACCCGTCGACCCACGGCGTGTTCGAGACTCGGATCGGGGAGATCTGCGACCTGGTCCACGACCACGGCGGCCAGGTGTACCTCGACGGGGCCAACCTCAACGCGCTGGTCGGCGTGGCCAAGCCCGGCGCCTTCGGGGCCGACGTCAGCCACCTCAACCTGCACAAGACCTTCTGCATCCCCCACGGCGGCGGCGGCCCCGGTGTCGGGCCGGTGGCCGTGCGATCACACCTGGTGCCCTACCTCCCCAACCACCCGCTGGACGACGAGTGCGGGCCGGCCACCGGTCCCGGGCCGGTGGCCGCCGCGCCCTACGGGTCGGCCGGCATCCTGCCCATCTCCTGGGCGTACGTCCGCATGATGGGGAGCGCGGGGCTGACCGAGGCGACGGCCTACGCCATCCTCAACGCCAACTACGTGGCCGCCCGGCTCGACCCCCACTTCCCGGTGCTCTACACCGGTGCCCACGGCCGGGTCGCCCACGAGTGCATCATCGACCTGCGCGACATCACCCGACGCACCGGGGTGACGGTCGACGACGTGGCCAAGCGGCTCATCGACTACGGCTTCCATGCCCCGACCATGTCGTTCCCCGTGGCCGGCACGCTGATGATCGAGCCCACCGAATCCGAGTCGCTCGCCGAGCTCGACCGGTTCTGCGACGCCATGATCGCCATCGCCGGTGAGATCGCCGAGATCGAATCGGGGGCCATCGCCCACGACGACTCCGCCCTGGCCCATGCCCCGCACACCGCCGAGGACCTCCTCGTCGCCGACTGGGACCGTCCGTACTCCCGGGAGACGGCCGCCTACCCGGTGGCGTCGCTGCGGCGGGACAAGTACTGGCCGCCCGTGAGCCGCATCGACGGCGCCGCCGGCGACCGCAACCTGGTCTGCGCCTGCCCGCCGCCCGAGTCGTTCGAGTCGTCCTGATCCACAACTCGAGACTGCGGCCGCTCCTTTAGACGATGGGGCGGCCGGTGCGGATGCGCCGGCGCACGTCCCAGAGATAGGCGTTGAAGGGGAAGGCCCGCACCGGCTGGGGCACCAATCGGTTCACGGCCACCGAGGTCGCGATCAATGCGTCGAAGAGCCGCTGACGACCGGCGGTCCACGGCAGGCCCAGCTCGTCGCGGAACCGAGCGGGCAGGAAGCCCATGGTCAACAGCTCGCTCAGCGGGCCGAACAGCCAGGTGAACGGACGACCGAGGAACTCGGCTCGGGCGACGCCCTGCAGGTAGGGACGGGTGAGGTCGTCCATCTCGATGCGCTCGACCGCATCGTCCCAGTAGCGCTGGAACGCGGCCCGATCCCGCGGCCACCGCTCCTCGGGCACCTGCAGCGTGGTGCCCAACCGGGACGCGTAGCCGTACAGCACCTCGGTGGTCGCGGTGTCGAGGTCGCCGCGCAACAGCCGGTACACATCCTCGAGTCCGACGTAGAGACAGGCCGCCACCCACAGCTGGAGCTCGGGGTCGAAGGCGTCGTAGGCCACCGGATCGTCGGGTGCCGAGTGCACCTGGCGGTGCTGACGGTTGACCTCCCGACACATCGCATCGCGCTCCTCGTCGGTGCCGAGCAGCGCCACCGCGAGGTAGGACACCGTCGTCCGGGTGCGCTTGATCGGATGGCGATCGATGCGACCGCTGTGCACGGTGCTCCGAGCGACGCCGTGTCCCACCGGGAGCTGGGAGAGCTGCATCACGACGTTGGCGCCGGCCGCCGCCAGCCCCAAGCCCGAGATCGAATCCCGGACCACCGACGGGACACCTGTCCGGTTGGTAACGGTTGTTGCCATATGTCCCATGGTAGACCGCGCCGCCGATCGCGCCCGCGTCGGTGCGGCGTGGTGACGCGTAGGGTCGGGCCATGAAGCTCGGACTGCAACTCGGGTACTGGGGCCGCGGCCCCGTGCCCAACACGCTCGACACCGTCCGCAAGGCCGAGGCCATGGGCTTCGACTCGCTGTGGACGGCCGAGGCATGGGGCTCGGATGCCCTCACTCCCCTGGCCTGGTACGGGTCGCACACCACCACGATGAAGCTGGGCCAGAGCATCACCCAGATCTCGGCCCGGACACCGACGGCCACCGCCATGGCCATGAACACGCTCCAGCACCTCTCCGACGGTCGGGTGATCTGCGGGCTCGGCGTCAGCGGGCCGCAGGTGGTCGAAGGTTGGTACGGCCAGCCCTTCGCCAAGCCCCTCGCCCGGACCCGCGAGTACATCGACATCATGAAGCAGGTGTGGGCCCGCGGCGAGCCGGTGACCAGCGCCGGCCCCCACTATCCGCTCCCCTACCCGGCCGACGGCCCGGGCTCGGTGGGCAAGGGCAAGTCGCTCAAGTCGATCACCCATCCCCACCCGACGCCGATTCCCGTCTACCTGGCCGCCGAGGGTCCGAAGAACCTGGAGTTGGCCGGCGAGATGGCCGACGGCTGGCTGCCGATCTGGATGAGCCCCGACGAGTCCGACTGGTACCGGGAGCGGATCCAGGCCGGCATCGACAAGGTCCCGGGCAAGTCGATCGACGACTTCGGGGTGGCCGCGGTGGTGCCCACGTTCGTGCACGACGACGTCGACGAGGCCATCGACGCCCTGCGCCCCCAGTACGCCCTCTACATCGGCGGCATGGGAGCTCGCGACGAGAACTACCACTACGAGGTCTTCGCCCGGATGCTCGACGGCCGCTACGAGGCCGATTGCGCCAAGATCCAGGACCTCTACCTCGACGGGCGCAAGGACGAGGCCACCGCCGCCGTGCCCGCCGAGCTGATCGACGACGTCGCCCTGGTCGGTTCACCCGAGCGCATCCACGACCGGGCCCAGCGTTGGGAGGCCTCGATTGTCGACACCCTCCTGCTCGGCGGCCCGTGGGAGATCATCGAGCCCGCCGCCCGGGCCCTGATGTCCTGACCCCCCACAACCCACAACCCACAACCCACAACCCGTTCTTGCACCAGGTCGTTCGGTCGGCGACCGGGCTTCGTGGCACCGGAACAGGCTTGGTGGGTGGAAAACTGAAACGTGTTCTAGTCTGGAGCCATGGCTCTCCCTGATGTCGGGGTCATCGACACGATGATCAACATCCCGCACGGCTCGAAGAAGGACTGGTACAAGTTCCTGGCCCCGCAGCTGCACGACAAGCAGTCGACGGAGGAGTTCGAGTTCCCGGTCGAGTACATGTTCAAGGGGGTTCCCGAGGACATCCCGGCCGACGCCGATCCGACCCAGACCGTCCTGGCCGAGATGGACCGCTACGGCATCGACATCGGTCTCGTCGGCATCTCCTTCGGGCGCAAGGAGTCGATCGAGGGCATCGCCGCCCACCCCGACCGGTTCCGCGCCGCCTACGAGATCGACCCCAACCGGGCCATGGACGGTGTCCGGGATCTCGAGCGGGCCGTCCGCGAGTACGGCGTGGTGGCGGCCACGTTCTTCCCGGCGGGCAAGAACCCGCAGGTGCCGATCAACGACAAGAAGGTGTTCCCCTTCTACGCCAAGTGCGTGGAGCTCGACATCCCCATCTTCGTCTGTGCCGGCATCCCCGGGCCCCGGGTCCCCGCCGCGTGCCAGGAGGTGATGCTCATCGACGAGGTGTGCTGGTACTTCCCCGAGCTCAAGTTCGTCACCCGACACGGGTGCGAGCCGTGGCAGGACCTGGCCGTGAAGCTCATGCTCAAGTGGCCCAACCTGTACTACTCCACGTCGGCGTTCGCCCCGAAGCACTATCCGCAGGCGATCATCGACTACGCCAACACCCGCGGCGCCGACAAGATCATCTACGCCGGCTACTTCCCGATGGGGCTGTCGCTGGAACGGATCTTCTCCGAGTTGCCCAACGTCGGGTTCAAGGACGACGTGTGGCCCAAGTTCCTCCGTCACAACGCGGCCCGGGTCCTGGGCATCGAGGACAGCTGATGCGCGAGTACCCGTTCCCGATCCCGTTCGGCTGGTTCTGCGTCGCCCACCCCGAGGACCTGGTCGACGGGCACGCCATCGCCCGCTACTACTTCGGCCGCCACCTCGTGATCTGGCGGGGCGACGACGGCGTCCACGTCCAGGACGCCTTCTGTCCGCACCTCGGCGCCCACCTGGGTCACGGGGGCACCGTCGAGACGTGCGATGACGGGACGACCTGCATCACCTGCCCGTTCCACGGTTGGCAGTTCGACGGCGACGGCACCAACACCAACATCCCCTACTCGGAGCGCACCAACCGCAAGGCGCGCCTGGGGACCTACCCCGCGATCGAGCGCAACGGTCTGATCATGGCCTGGTACCACCCCCACGGGGTCGACCCGATGTGGGAGGTGCCCAGCATCCCGGTCTTCGACGGCGACGACACCGAGTACTCGACCATGATCACCACCAACCACGTCATCGACGCCTGCTGGCAGGAGATGGCCGAGAACGGCGTCGACTCGGCGCACTTCCGCTACGTGCACAACACCGCCGAGGTCCCGGTGCTCGACCACTACGAGTGCGGGTTCCCCGATGCCGACATGCGGTCGACCCAGAAGTTCCCGACGCCGCGCGGCGTCATGGAGGGGCGGATCGACTCCCACAGCCACGGATCCGGCATGTCGCTGGTCAGCTTCAGCGGGATCATCGACACCTACAACCTCGCGGCGCAGACCCCCATCGACGCCGGTCGCACCGAGCTGTGGTTCCACTTCCGGTTCAAGACCATGGGCGACGAGGAGACCACCCGCAACGTCGGGAACGCGTTCGTCGCGCGAGGTCGACAAGCAGGTCCTCGAGGACAAGCCGATCTGGGAGCACAAGGCCCATCTGGTGCGGCCCGCGCTGGCCGCCGAGGACGGGCCGTTCGTCAAGTTCCGCAAGTGGGCGGCGCAGTTCTACGCCGACGAGGTGGCCACCGACCGCGAGGTCTACGAGCCACCGTTCTGGCCCGATCGCCTCGACGAGGCGCCGGCCAAGGCCACGGCATCGGTCCGCCACGGCGCCCCCTGACCCCCGTTCTGGTCCCACGATCGTCGGTTGCCGACCACCGGTTGTGGTGCCAGAACGAAATGGGGGGGTGGGTCAGGCGGGTGGGTTCGCGCTGACCACCCACATGGCGTAGAACTGGGCGCCACCGCCGTAGGCATGGCCGAGGGCGGTGGTGGCACCGTCGATCTGGTGCTCGCCGGCGGTGCCCCGCACCTGCATGGCGGCCTCGGCGAAGCGCAGCATCCCTGACGCGCCGATCGGGTTGCTCGACAGCACGCCGCCAGAGGGGTTCACCGGCAGGTCGCCGGTCATCTCGGTGACGCCGGCCTCGGTGAGCTTCCAGCCCTCGCCCTCGCCCGCGAACCCCAGGTTCTCCAACCACATCGGCTCGTACCACGAGAACGGCACGTACATCTCGACCACGTCGATCTGCTCGCGGGGATTGGTGATGCCGGCCTGGGCGTAGACATCGGCCGCGCAATCGCGCCCCGCCTGCGGTAACACCTGATCACGTCCGGCGAACATGGTGGGCTCCGACCGCATGGCAGTGCCGTGGATCCACGCCGGGTTGTCGCACGCCGCCGCGGTGTCGGCTCCCCCGATGACCATGGCGCAGGCCCCGTCGGAGCTGGGGCAGGTCTCGCTGTAGCGGATCGGGTCCCACAGCATCATCGACTCCTTCACGGACTCGAAGGTGATGTCGGGCTCGTGGAGGTGGGCGTACGGGTTCTTCAGGGCGTTGAGCCGGTCCTTGAGGGCGACGAGGATGCCGATGTGGTCGGGCGCGTTCGACCGCCGCATGTAGGCCCGGATGTGGGGGGCGAAGTAGCCGCCGGCGCCGGCGACGAGCGGGGCCTGGAACGGGATGGGCAGCGACAGCGCCCACATCGCCTCGGACTCGGATTGCTTCTCGAAGGCCACGGTGAGCACCCGCTCGTGGATGCCGGCGTTGACCAGGCTGCTGGCCACGATCGCGGTCGAGCCCCCGACCGAGCCGGCGGTGTGGACCCGCAGCAGCGGCTTGCCCACCGCGCCCAGGGCGTCGGCCAGGTACAGCTCGGGCATCATCACGCCCTCGAAGAAGTCGGGGGCCTTGCCCACCACGACGGCATCGATGTCGTCCCAGCCCATGCCGGCGTCGTCCAGCGCCCGGAGGGCCGCTTCGCGGACCAGGCCGGCCATCGACACGTCGCCTCTGGTGGCCATGTGCTTGGTCTGGCCGATGCCGACGACCGCTGCCACCGCTCCGGCGGTACCCATCACTGACCCTCCAGGACGCAGACGATGTTCTGTTGCAGGCACGCCCCTGACGTGGCGTGGGCCACGGCCCGATCGGCCTCGCCGGCAGTGATGCGACTCGCCGCCTCCCCGAAGCGGATCAGACCGGCCGTCATCATGGCGTTGGCGGCCAGCGCCCCTCCCGACGGGTTCACGGCGACGTCGTCGCCGAGACCCATGGCCGTGCGCAGGATCTGCTCCTGGTGGGCGAACGGCGCATGGATCTCGGCGAAGTCGACGTGACCGTCGCCCACCCCCGCCTTGGCGGCGGCGATGGTGGTGGATGGCGAGACGGTCAGGTCGCGAACCCCGAGGCTCTGGGCGTCGATGCGGTGATCGATGCCCCGGATCCAGGCGGGTCGGTCGGACAGTTGGTGCGCGGCGTCGCCCGCGGCCAGGACGATGGCGGCGGCACCGTCGGTGATGGGCGGGCAGGCATGACGGCGCAGCGGTGCCACCACGAACTCGTCGTCGAGCAACGCGTCGGCATCGGGCGAGTCGCGGAGCTGGGCGTGGGGGTTCGACGCCGCGGCCGTGCGGTTGCGAGCGGCCACCTCGGCCCAGTCGCGCTCGGTGGCCATCCCCGAGTCGAGCACGGCCCGGGCCTGGAGCGCGGCCAGGCCGACGGAGTCGGCCCACAGCGGCGCCACGTAGTACGGGTCCATCTGCCGGCTGAGCACGGACCGGAGGTCGCCCGGCGACGACTTGCCGTAGGCGTAGACCAGGGCGGTGTCGATGGCGCCGGTCTGGATCTTCACCCACGCCTCGTACAGCGCCCACGCGCCGTCCATCTCGACGTGGCTCTCGCTGATGGGCGGCCACGGCCCCACCGAGTCGAGGGTGATCACGAAGCTGAACGCCTGACCGGCCAGGTAGTCGGTGGAACCCGAGCAGGTGAAGCCGAAGTCGGACGCCGTCATGCCGGTGGTGGCGTAGATCTCCTGGATCACCGGGCTGAGCAGCTCGACCTCGTTGCGGTCCTCGACGCGTCGTTCCTGATCGGATTGGGCGAACGCGACGATGGCGGTGTCTCTCATGCAGGGCCTCTCATGGCTCGATCCCTCGTCCTACAGGTGGTGCTTGTAGCTCTCGTAGTCGGCGTCGGGCTCGCCGGTGGGTTCCCAGTACTCGATCGACTCGAGCGACTTGGTGGGGTGGTCGGCCCACTTGGCCCGCACCCGCATCCCCATGCGCACGTCGTTGGCGGGCATGCCGGACACCATCCCGAACAGGCCCATGTCGGCGCCGTCGAGCACCACGGTGGCGCAGACGTAGGGGATCTCCATGGCCTGGCCGTAGAACTGGACGTTGACCACGCAGAACGTGGTGACCACGCCCGTGTCGGGGACCACGACCCGTTCCGGCATCGGGACGGCATCGGTGGGGCACACGCCGCGGATCGGCACGTACACCTTGTGGCACTCGGGGCACCGGGAGCCGATCAGCCGCTGCTCCTCGACGCCCTCGAGGAACTCGGTGACCGCGGTGCTGGCGGTGAACGTGTAGTCGAGCCGGGCCGGGGTGCGGATGGAGCGGACGGGCTCGACGTCGCGCAGCGATTCGGGCAGGACGATGTCGGTCACGCGGAGACGTCCCCTTCGGTGGGCACCAGCTCGAAGCAGGCGATGTCGGTGATGGCGCCCTCCCGCTCGTCGGCCCAGCGGATGCGGACCCGGGCGCCGGTGCTGATCGCGTCCATGGAGCCGGCATCGACGACGTGGAGCATCGAGGTGTCGGCGCCGTCGAGTCGAACCAGCGCCCAGGCGAAGGGACGATCCAGCGGCTGACGCTGGTCGGGGTCGGGCTCCCACGCCCACGAGGACACCGTCCCGGTGCTGGCCACCTCGACCAACTCGGTGAGTTCTTCGGCCGTGGTGGGGTCGTACTCGACCGGTGGCACCAACACGGTCCCGTCGCTGCGGCGGATCCCGAGCACGACACCCTCCCGGAGACCGGTCAGGAACGCCGACTGGACGGGGCCCACGGTGCGGGTGAACGGGTACTCGATGGTCAGCGGTGCGCGGAGTGGAGTCTTGTCGCTCACGAATCTGACGTTGTATCAGATTCGCGCCGCTCCGCCCGTTTTCGCCCCGCGCCGCGGTGCGGCCGGGCATGCTGAGCACGTGAGCGGACCCGACGACACCTACACCCACGGCCATCACGACTCGGTCCTGCGGTCGCACCGCTGGCGCACGGTGGAGAACTCGGCGGCCTACCTGATCCCCCACCTGCGGGCCGGGCTCGACCTGCTCGATGTCGGCTGCGGTCCGGGCACCATCACCGTCGACCTCGCGGCGCGGCTGGCGCCGGGGCGGGTCATCGGGATCGACCGCTCCCGCGACATCGTCGACGCCGCGGCCGCCGCCGCCGGCGCCCCGAACCTGCGCTTCGATGTCGGCGACGTGTACGCGCTCGACTTCCCCGACGACTCCTTCGACGTCGTGCACGCCCACCAGGTCCTCCAACACCTGTCCGATCCGGTCGCCGCGCTGGTGGAGATGCGCCGCGTGTGCCGGCCCGGAGGACGCGTCGCGGTCCGCGACGGTGACTACGCCGGGTTCACGTGGGCACCGGCCGACCCACGTCTCGACCGCTGGCTCGACGTGTACCGCCAGGTGGCCCGGGGCAACGACGCCGAGCCGGACGCCGGACGGCACCTGCTCGGTTGGGCGCAGGCGGCCGGGTTCACCGCCATCGAGCCATCGGCCTCGGTGTGGTGCTTCGCCACCCCGGAGGATCGTCGGTGGTGGGGGACGCTGTGGGCCGACCGCATGGTGCACTCCGCGGTGGCCGATCAGGCGATCGCGTCGGGCGTGGCCACGGCCGACGAGTTGGCCGACATCGCCCGGGGATTCCGGGACTGGTCCGAGCAGGCGGCCGGATGGTTCGCGGTGCTCCACGGCGAGGTGATCGCCACGAAGTGAGCTCCGAGGTTGCTGCCCACCGGGCCTGCCGCATACCCTCCGGGGTATGTGTAGGCAGACGACATGCAAGCAGTGCGGCCGCCCCAGCTGGGCCGGGTGCGGCGCCCACGTCGAGCAGGTCCTCGGCCACGTCCCCGCCGACGAGCGGTGCGACTGCCGCTCGGGTGGCTCGAACCCTCCGGGTGGGGCGTCCCGCACCGGCCTGCTGCGGGGTCTGTTCCGCCGCTGAACGCCCGCTGGCCCCGAATCTGACGGCGCGTCAGATTCGACTACCGTGCGGGCCATGACTGGTACCGGATTCTGGCGCCTGGCCGAGGCCGACGGCTCGTGGACGGCGCTCATCGACACCGACGGCACCCCGGTCAGTGCCGGTGAGCTGGTGGGACGGGCCAACCAGCTCGCCAACGGGCTCGTCGCGCTCGGCCTCACCAAGGGCGACACCGTCGCCGCGGTGCTCCCCAACTGCCGGCAGTTCATCGAGCTGTACCTCGCCGCGCTCCAGGTCGGCCTGATCTTCACGCCGATCAACCATCACCTGGTCGGCCCCGAGATCGCCTACATCGTCAACGACAGCGAGGCCGCCGTCCTCGTCGGTCACGAGCAGTACGCCGAGGCCCTCGGAGCCGCCGCCACCGAGCTCGAGCTGTCCAAGGACCACTGGTTCTCGGTCGGCGACGTTGCCGGCTTCCGGGCGCTCGACGACCTGACCGCCGACCAACCCACCACCGCTCCCCCGGGTCGTACCGCGGGGATGGCGATGCACTACACCTCGGGCACCACCGGTCGCCCCAAGGGCGTGCGACGCTCGATGCCCGACATGGATCCGTCGGAGCTGGGCTCGCTCTACGCCATGTTCATGATGCTCTTCGGGGTGCAGCCGTTCGACGACAACGTCCATCTCACCGGCTCGCCGCTGTACCACACCGCGGTCCTGATGTGGACGGCCAACTCGCTCCACCTCGGCCACACCGTGGTCCTGATGGAGAAGTGGACTCCCGAGGACTGCCTGCGCCTCATCGACACCTACAAGGTCACCACCAGCCACATGGTGCCCACACAGTTCCATCGCATGCTGGCGCTCCCCGAGGAGGTGCGAGCGAAGTACGACGTCTCCTCGACCCGGTGCATGGTGCATGCCGCCGCGCCGTGCCCACCCGAGGTGAAGAAGCAGATGATCGAGTGGTGGGGCAACTCGATCATGGAGTACTACGCCGCCACCGAGGGTGGGGGCACCATCATCACCGCTGAGGAGTGGCTGCAGAAGGAGGGCTCGGTCGGCAAGGCGTGGGCCGGTGCCGACGTGCGCATCTACGACGACGAGGGCAACCGCCTCGGAACGAATCAGGTCGGCACCATCTACATGGGTCTGACCCAGGCCGATTTCGAGTACAAGGGCGATGAGTCCAAGACCAAGGCCAACCGCATCTACGACGAAGACGGCGCGTTCTTCACCGTCGGCGACGTCGGTGAGCTCGACGACGACGGCTACCTGTTCCTGCGCGATCGCAAGATCGACATGATCATCAGCGGCGGGGTCAACATCTACCCGTCCGAGATCGAGAGCGCGTTCCTCTCCAACCCCGTGGTCGGCGACGTCGCGGTTTTCGGTATCCCCAACGACGACTGGGGCGAGGAGGTCAAGGCCGTCATCGAGCCGGCCGAGGGCCACGTCGCCGACGAGGCCTTCGAGGCCGGTCTGCGAACCTGGGCCGAGAAGAACCTGGCCTCGTACAAACGGCCGCGGAGCTACGACTTCACCACCGAGATGCCTCGCGAGTCGACGGGCAAGCTCTTCAAGCGCCGCTTCCGCGACCCCTACTGGGAAGGTCGCG